>JAQTHY010000001.1 GCA_029433345.1 Orbaceae bacterium ESL0727 | reverse complement strand
TTGATGCGAAACGTGATAAATGAGTCTGAAATTGATTGATAATTATATTCTTATATTATTTCTATATATGAAATAGAATTACCAATCACACATATTATTCCGGTTTTTTCGGCCAAATAACATCGATAACATCGGTATCGACACGTAGCAGCAAAATTCGATATTTTTTCCATGCTTTCAATTGCTCTTCTTCATTGGCCTCTTGCATATCTAAGTCGATAACATCTTGCAATATGGCTATTTTCTCGTTGGCTTCTGCTAACAATTCGACTTTGATAAACTCGTTATTTTCCACAATTTGTTCTGGGGTGAGTGGTTTGTTAATTATAGCGAGAGCATCTTCTTCTGATATTCGTATAAGTCCTTCAGCAACAGTACACTCTGCATCGGGTGTGCCGAATTCCGGAACATCATTTTCGTACGCATAAATATCATCGTTAATATTTTTATACCATTTCATAAGCTATCTCTATCTCAATTCAGACCAAACATCACAAGACAATCCACCCATCTTGCTATCAGTTTCAAATTTATATGTTGAACCAGCGGGAATAATAGCGAAGGCACACGAGTTATGCCATCTTACCGAAGATGTGTTAGCCCCTATGTTATTTGATGATGATATATTAACATCTAAGCTTGGCGCAGTAGCAATAGGTAAACCGTCGACAATTATACGACCGGATAGGAACTTACGAAGACCTTTTACCCAATACCCCGCCGCCGCTACGCTAATACAAATAGGTTTATCTGTAGTATTTGTATAAATTGCATTAACCTGTCTTTCTGCTGCTACATTCTGCCATTTTTGTCCAATACCAATAACACCGGCTGCGCTAGCGCTATCACCTTTCGGACCTTGAGGTCCCGTTGCTCCGGTGTCGCCTTTTGGGCCTTGCGGGCCGGCTACGCCAGCATCACCTTTTGGGCCTTGTGGTCCTGCTGCTCCTGTCGCTCCACGGGGACCTACGACACTACCTAAATCAACTGTTGTAACTGCCATTTTTATCTCCTTTAACCAATCGTGACATATAAATGACCGTCAGATTTTATTTGAAATGCTAGCGATGGCGTGGCCCCAGCTACACCAGAATCTCCTTTAGGTCCTTGTGGCCCTGTAGCACCAGTCGCGCCTGTGTCACCCTTATCACCCTTATCACCTTTAGGTCCCTGCGTACCGGCAGTGCCAGTATCGCCTTTCGGTCCTTGTGGTCCAGTTGCTCCTGTCGCACCGCGAGGACCTATTACGTTACCCAAATCTAATGTTTGTGCCATTTTTACCTCCTTATTAATCAATTTTATAAACCAAACGACCATTTACTATTTCAAACGGCGGTGCTGGATCGTTATCGTTATGCGTTAAAATTAAGTGCCCTTGCTCATTTACTGATAACATAAAGAAGCCGTTTTTTAATGAAGTTATAGCCCCACCAATTCCACCAACTCCTCCTTTATCAATTAATTCTTTAATTTTTGCATTTTGTTCTTTTAAATAGACTGTTCTATCTGTTAATTGTTGCAACGGCTTATTAGTAATACCATCTTTGCCGCCACTAACCGGATCATTTCGTTCGATTTGATAAATTCCATCATGCCAGATTGCATTTTCAGTTAAATTTGCCATCGGATTTCCTATATTTAGTATGCAAAATTGTGTAAACCATCGTGATTGATTTCACCGTTGTACGTAATAAGTTTAAACTCTGTCGGTCGTATCAACTGCCCAAATAAACCAAAATCTGATTTTATCGATTTAGTAAAATCAGGTAATAGTTGTAAGACTGTTTCAACATTTGAAAAATCAGATTCATCATTAATAAGACTAATGGCATCAACTGGATCTAATGAAAGTCGATATAATTCTATAAAGACTTTTTCATTATTTTTGGCAAGATTAACACCTTCGTAACGAAGCATGAGTTCCGTTGTTTGTTGATTTAATATGCCAACTCCCGTACAACCTGAATAATCATATTCGATCATAAACGGCTGTTTTGTTGGAGTAGTTAAAAAGAGTATTGACCCAAATTCATAATTGACAATGTAATCAATATTGTTTGTAAGATTTTCAATAGTGATATTTCGAATATTTTGATGTGCAAGTGATATAGTCATACCTATTTGTATCTTATTAACTATGTCACGTTGCCAATTTTGCTTGCTCGTTGTTTCTTTACTATTTAAAAGTAAAGCCAAATTTTCAAGTGAACGCTCGTACCATGTTGCTGAAATATTTCCGCCAATAAATGTAATGAAGCGTTTATCATTAATTAGTCGTCCGCCGATACTGCGTTTACTGTATTTGTCTTCAAATTCAAAATTGAGTTTTAAGCTCGATACGTCGCCGATCCAACGCCATTGCACGTAGCCGTCGGCCTTGTAGGGCGCTAAATAGACTTTACCTTGGCCATAATAATAGTTATCCATTGATATGCCCCGCTGGTAATTGCACAATAAAACGATTTAATGATTCATAACCATTACGCAGACTATATAAAGTCAGCACGTGAATATCGTCAGTATCTGCATTATCATCTGATAAATACGGTAGTTCGATTGATGTATTAGATGTGTTTATTTGCCAGATGATATTATGTGATAAATCGGTAACTTCAATGTGATAAGTCGTACCCGGTTCCGGACCAATATTGTCTGCCATGCAATCAATTAATCTATCTGACTGCATTACTCTATCTCTATGTGCAAATGTCAGGACATATTTGTCAGATTTTGCAATCTCATCCGGATATAGCATGTTATTAATGGCAATCTTGCCAGGCAAATACGGGCGAATTTGGCGATGAGACATAACAATGCTTTCAATCGGTGCGATATTTTCATCAAGTGTATCTGCGCTAGTTTGCGTAAGTAATTTAACGTCAACTTTTTCACCGCTCATATACTCGATATTGTCAGTATCAAGATTGTCATAAAGACGAATGATTGAACCTGAATAATGATTTGTTGGTAATGTATCTAAACAGCCTCGACCAACAGTAATTGTCCGATTCTCAATATCAATAGCGTCAATACGCATAATTTCATCGTCAATCATGATACCGTTGCCAACTTTTGGTAGATAATCAGAATCAATTTCGAACGTAGTAGTTAATCTATCAATAGTCGTTAATAATTGCCCTGACGGCGTCCAATCACCTTGATTTTTAGTTGTAAAGTCAGCACCTTGTGCCCTCGATTGTAATAGATAATTAATGGATAAAGAGCTTGGTGCGGTTGCCATGACGCCAATATAGCCTGCTGTTTCGTGAACATATGCTAAATCCGCGGCACTTAATGTTCCAGCAAGTATTGCATAAGGAAGTTCGATAAGTTTGACGTCAGTAACAATATTGACTGATTTATCCGGTGCTACCCATTCACTGCCTTGCTGACTGCTGCTATATGATGTCGACGAAAAGCCGAAAACATCTTGCACACCAGTGATTAAAAAGGCGCCATCATCTTGTTCTTCAATTTTGCCGACTCGCAAAATAATATTTCCAATGTCGCGATCAGGGAGTGATACTCTAAAGCATGAAGCGGGTTCAAGCATACCACCGCGGCGGTCAAACTTGATAACTAATCGAGTAATCCCAGCAACGCTAGTTTCAAGATCGCGCTGCGCAACGCGGGCGGCTAGGTCATGGGTTGGTAGAGCTTTATAGTCTGTTGTACTACTAATAAGCCCAACAGCTTGAATTGATGCTAAATTTTGCGCTCGAACTTCTGCATCTTCATTCGTAACAGGATTATGATAGGTAACGGCTACTTCGTTCGGTGCAGCATCAATGCTTGCACTATCATCGTCTTGCACTGATAAAATACCGTTATCATATGTAAACAGAGGTAATTTATCGATATCATAATCGTCACGAATCAGTTTTAATTTAAGTTTGCCTGTTGATAAATCAGCGTATTGTGCTGCGCCGATATGATCTAATATTTGCTGTACAAAGGTATCTAATTTATCTTGTCGATTATAACGAAAACATAAACCAAATTTTTCATCATAGAGTTTGTCCGCCGACTGTTTAAAACTTGCTAAATCAATATCATCAAACGATAAACCACGCCCCCAGTCACGATTTGTTGCGCACTCAATCAAAATATGCGCAGGATTCATTGCATGAATTTCACGAATATTTGTTTCAATTTCCCGATATAGTGCATTTTTTTCAGTTTCTAGAGCTTTTTTGGGTAAACGAGCATTGATTTCATCGTTAATTCCCGTAATTTCTGCCGTATCATCCCGCAGTAAAATTAGACACTTTTCTGGATACCAAACTTTATTATTATCCCAGCCCTTGTTTGTACGTCTAACTCGATAAACCCACGGCTTTGGCGATGCGCTATAGCAACTAACTAAACCCGAGAAAAGTGTAGTTACAATGCCGCGGAAACCGGGCACTAATCCTTTTAATAGATTTTTTAATTTATCACTCGGTATTTGATTTTGTTCACCCATAAAAACGTCTAAAGTTCCTTGGATACCGCCTTCACCGCCTGTATCTTCACCTCCGAACAGGTTGGGTTTATTAATAAAGAAGGAAGTGTTAGTTGAAAGTTCGTCTTTTTTACCGATATAAACGATTTTTTTATCGGCTAAAATAGCTACAATTGAGTTAATCGGACCACGACCAAGCCCGGAAAATAGATCCCAATAATAGCGATAACCAACTGTCACTTTTTTCTTCGAACTTTTACCGCCCATTACTCGTTACCTTTTTATTCATCGCTTTTTCAACTACCTTGATGGCCAAATCATCATTTGTTGCTAATAGTTTTTCTGATTCGATATAACCGTTTTTAACAAATTCGTTGATATCTAAATCGTAACGCTTAAAGAACTCACGTAATCCCCACGCGCAACCGCCACCAGCTCTAATATGTTCCATAGTAATTTTCATGACTATTTCCTTATCATTTGCGAATCGCACTATAACGATAATTACCATAACCGAGCACAAACCAATCAGCACTCCAACAGTCACCAAAAAATACGCATTGAGGTGTTCCCTCATCAGGTACGGGCATATTCCAATCGTCTTCGGTTGCCGCTGTCGGTCGATGATTTTTCTGTCTTGGCGCAGTCAAAACTGAAATGGCATAACTAGCAACAAGCACGGCAACAAATTTAGCAACAGTCCACCACATACGTTTACTCCTAAAATAATTTAATAATTTGAAAAGGCGAGACACCAGGAATATGCGGCTGTCCGCCATAATTTAAGTGATTACCGAATTTTTCATTACAAGTTCTGATAGTGCGATCGCAGCCCGGGTAAATCGTAATTTTCATACCTGCTTTAAGGTTATGCGTACCCCCTAGCAAGCCCATTTTGCCATTTAATTGTGTTTTTAATCCGCGCATCTCTTTTATGCCATCTATAAACCACTCAATATAACCGCCAGTAAAATATCCATCACTGATATGATTAGGTAAACTAACAATAATATTGGCACCGTCTAATTTAATGATTTCGATATCACGTAAAGCAAATTGTTCTTTTTGCACCCTACAGTTATGATCGTAGAGTGCATGCGGACAGGAACGTCCATATGTGAGACGTAAACCATTGCGTTCAAATGAACTGGCAACGCTAGCAGTGATAAATTTTGCCCTATCTAATGCCTCACGCTTCACTTCCTGAATTTTACCCACCCAGACAATATGAAAATCAATTTCACTATCATGTGCGTGCAGCTGATAAATACGAATTAATAACGCAGTGCTAGGTGGAATACCGCGATACAGTTTAGCAACGTCAGAATTAGCAGGTAACGTAATTTCTAAACTATTACCTGTGCCCATTGATAATCCGGTATTATTAATCGCAGTTGCTAAAAATAGTGTGTTATTAAAATTAATATCCCGATCAGCATTGGTATAGCAATAATACTTTTGCCCATTACGAATAAATTCATATAATGTAACTGGTCGACCGTCATTAGTTGAATACTCAAATTGATTCCAGCTCATCGCGTACCCCTCTAAAACTGCAAGTAATGTTAGCTAACCCGTCAGCATCAGTAATATGTTCCCACGTGATTGCATCGGAATCTAAGCGGCATAATGTTAGAAATGAGATAGTAACAATATCATTTGCTGCAACATTAATAGATTCATCTAATAGTAACCGTTCAGCCTTATCTGACAGTACCGCTGCTGACTGTATACGACGATAGAGTGTGCGGCCATCAATGAGTGCAATAGCAATATCTCGTCGTCCTGGCATCAAGCCAATCTTGCTAAAATCAACATTGACCACATCAAGCATTCTTTCATTTATATTCAGCACCCTAAAATCACTACTTTGGCTGGTAACCCAAATATTTTTTTGCTGACCGTGTAAATAGTAAAATAACTGCCGTAACTGTTTTTGTTCGTTACGTTCAGTCATAAACCATCTGAATTCTTGTACAAAAAAAGGAAGCCTGGCAGTATCAATACGTACCGGAATACTTGAATTATTATCAAGCTCTAACAATAATCGTTCATATTTCCCTTTGAGTGATTCTGACCAGTCTGGTTGCATCTCAAGTACTGGGAAATGATGATAAACGGGTAAAAATGAAACGTCGTTACTGTATGCGTTATGTTCAGTTACCCGAAAACGAATTTGACTACTCACTAAATCATCATTATGTCGTGTTAGTTCGGGTACATCAGTAAGTACAGCAAGTCGGATTGGATAAATAATAGTGCCAGCGCTAAAGTCTGTTGTAATAGGATTGACCAAAGTAATAGAACAGCTATTAATTGCAGCGATTTCTAATAATGCAGATTTGTTACTTTCACTCTGAATTAACACTTTATTACCAACTACAAAATCCCGTCCCAAAGTATCACACTGTAGGATTTTAGAACCAGCCATAATATCGACATTCAAAACCGTCGTATCAGAGTAAATCGGCAGATACCAAGTACGAGTCCCCGCATAAGCTAAGCGGTTTTCAAAGCGTGCACGTTCATCACCAGCAAGCAAAATTGAAAACTCAAAAGTGCGTCGTGGCGATAAACGGCGAGCAATGCGCTGCTCTGCTCCCGAATAAGATTGCAAAATATCGGTTTTCCATTCGAGTGTTTCGGTCACACCATCAGCCCAATTGGGTTCTGCTTGCCACAGGAATAATTTAGCCATTAGTTAACTCCCAATACTTGGCGCAACGTAGAAGAATTAGCACGGATAAAAGTCATCATTGACCGCTTGCCTTGGGTTGTGTTCATCCCTTTATCAATCAAATCCCCTCCGTCAACTACCAATGTTTGTTGAATAACAGGATTGGATTGATTTTGTGATGCACTGCTTTCACTATCAATCAATTTTGGTGCATTCGGGGTAGTGACATTAGAAACTAAACCGCCAGTTGCATAGTGATGTAAACGACCCGTATTCAGTGCATGTAAATAATCAATACCGTATTTTTTAACAGATGCTGCATTAACAACATATTCGCCGTTAGATAACATAGAGGGAATAGAGTCGGATGTAGCTGTACCTGGTCCGCTAATTAATCCACCTGTAGCAGCCGCGACTGTTGCAGCACCGGCAACACCCGATACGGCAGACGTTCCAGCACCGGCACTTGAAGCTGCAATCATCGCAGCACTAATAATTTCACCTGCTGCACTGCCGGCGGTTATCATCGATGTTGAAATACTTTCAGCACCGACAATCGCGGATGCGGAAATGATTCACCCATTAGTCCCGCACCTGCGGCACTGCTCGTTGAAATCGCTGTTTCCATAAGTCCTGCAGACGCAGCACCAGAAGCCGCATTTGCACCACTATCAACGGTGGCATTTGCTGCAGAACTAAATAGCGAACTTCCTAATTTACTAAGCCCATTCATTGCCATTTCTGCTAAACCTTGGCTAGCGAGTTGTGTCATTGAGCTTAATATACTGGTGCCAAGATTTAATAAAGCATCGCTTAATTTATAAGTACCTTTCGCTAACCCTTCTAAACTACTTTGAATACCGTTTTGTAATCCATTTTTAAACGCATTAGTTAATGCGTCGGCTGTTTTTTTGAGTTCGGCAATTTGTAGTTGTAACGCGGCTAGTGACTTTTGTGCATCTTCACCCGCTTGGCCGGGTAATTTAGTCATTTCTTGCAGCATAGGTAAATATTGTGATAGCTCTTCAGCATTCTTTTTGTGTAAATCGACTAATTGGCTTTGTGCCTCGATTTGTGTAATTAAACCGCTAGTTACTTGCGCTTGAATGCTTTGTTCTTTGATTGTTTGCCGAGTTTGTGCTTGCTGAATTTTAGTTGTGATTTCGTTTAAATTAGCTTCTGCCTTTTTTAATGGTAATAGTTGATCAATTAAATCAATCCCTTCTTTATTACCCGTTTTTTTGAACTGTGCTAATAAATTGTTGTACCACTGGTCGACAGTTTCATCACTTGCTTTTGTACCGTTGAACAGCTGGTTTAATTGTTGTTGCAATCCTAAGTTGATTTTGTCATTAGAAAGGGTTTGATCCTTGACCTTTTTATTTTTTTCTTTGTTCTCAGCTTTCTGTGCATCAATTTGTTTAGCTAATGCAATGGCTCTATCTTTTTCGGCCTGACTAGCGTTTTTATACTGTCCTTCGGTGATATCAAACATCACTTTCGCAAGCGTTGTGAGCTCTTTTTCTAGTTGTACACTTTTAGTTAAATCTTCATTGTATTGTTTAATACCTTTATCAGTGATTTCCTTAACATCTTTATCATATTGACCACCTGAAAACGTTTTACCATCTTCAGACGTAACGCCTTTATCTTGTAATGATTTTCGTCCATCAACTGTTACCCAGAGTGCTTCATATTTTTTACGCAAATCATCGATGGACTTTTTCTGTTTTTCAGTATCTGAAAGAGATTTTTCCCAGATTTTATCTAATTCCTGTTGTGCTTGTGTTGCAGCTTTATTTAATTGAGCTGCTTTACTTTTTGCTTCATTATTTGCTTCTATTAATTCACGTTCTTTTAATTAACTGTTCGAGTTCCTCATCATCTTTTTTGTCCACTGAACAGCAACACCGTCAAATGTGATTTTGCTATTGAGTTTTTTATCTTCTTGCATTTTTGCAATCTGTTCATCTAGTGATGCCATGTTTAATGCAATTTTGAAATCTCGTTTCAAATATTGGCCAAAATCACTTACTCCTTTTTAAATTCAGCCCAACCTTTTGATAATCCTTTTAGCTGTTCATTCATATCATTAACACGTTGTTCCATTACCTCCGAATATTTCCCTGTCGCGACGGCAATCGCTTCTTCGGTTTTACCTTGTTCTTCGAGTGCATGAATGCGATTGTATGTAGCGACATCAAGCCAGTTATATTGTTTGTTTGTCTCCATCGCCCATTTTGTAACAGAGTCAGTAATACCATCAAAACTCTTAGCAGACTCATCAGCACTTTTACCTGTCAGTACCGACATATAGGCGGAAGCTGTGCCAATATTTTCAATCGATTTGGCAGTAAGATTACCTTTACCGGCAAGATCAGCAATCACTTTGCTGGTATCACTATAATTGCTATTGATTTTACCAATACGGTTAGACATAGCTTCTAAGCCACTAGCGGTAGTGCCCGCATAATTTCCCGTAGAAGCAAGTGCACGATTAAATCGTTCTTTTCGGCTTTGATACTACTAAATACTTTTATAATGCCGTAAGCTGCAGCAATAAAAGCGCCAACGGATAGGGTGGCTGCACTAAACAAAGGTGGTAATCGCCCGGTTGTGTTTCCCAAATTAATTAACGCACTACCCGCATTGGTAAAATTGCCACTTGCTAGTTGTTGAATAAATGATTTTAGTTCGCGTCGTGATGTTTTTTGTATTAAATGTTAATTTTTTGGTACTTTTACTTAATGAATCGACAGTTGAGAGTGCTGCTCGTTGATTATTGATTTTACCGAGATAATCATCAAATGTTTCGTTATCAAGAATGCCTGCTTTTTTAGATTGACGGAGTTTACTCTCTAACTCATCAAGTCGTCCTAATCCTTTTGTTGCGGGGTCGATGCTAGCCAGCAGTTTATCTAGACCATTCCGTAATTTTTCGACTTCTTTTTGATGTGCCTCGGCAGCTTTTGCTGCTGCTTCTTGTGATTTTGCTTGTTTTTGTAACTCGCTTTCATATTGCTGACCGCGATTCATTGCGTCAGTTTGTCTTTTTATAATATCGTTGTAACTGCCAGCATTTTTTTGTTCGCATCTTGAGCAATAGCAGATGAGTTTTTGATTGCATCATCTAATTCTTTGATATTTTTTCTTGCATTGTTCACATCAGCCGTGAATTTCATTGCAATATTCATATCTTTATTTGCCATTGTTATTGCTCTCCGCGTAACTGTTTTACAAATTTGGTCACTTGTTTGCCGCCATTAAAGCCAATACAGATATCTTCTATCTGGTTCGCCCGTTCTTGCTGCTGCAATTTGATGATTTTGTCGTAATAAAGTAGTAACTGCCTTGTCGTATAGTTGGGTAATTGCTGTGCATCGTGTCCATTTTTAGCAAGCAGCGTAAAAACATCGCCCCAACTTACGGTTTTGCCTGTTTTATAGCGTTTTGGCGGATGATTTTGCGCGTAACCGCGTTCATAAAAAAGCGGAATTGACCACCCACCCACCAATCTAATAGTTGCAATCCATCTGTGTAACTTAAAGATTCAATAAAACTAATCGGCTTATTAATCGAAACGCTAATCAGTGCATTAACCAGTGCTAAATTATCAATAATCAGTGCATCGGCTTGCTCAATCGTCAATTTATTTGACTCATTCATAGCAGTCACAATACGTGCCGTAAATTGCTCAATTTCTGAACCGATGGTTAACGCATCTTTAAATGAATATTCGCGAACTGTAATCGTTTCACCCGCAATATTAATATCTCGGTGAGGTAATAAGATTGTTGCATCGTCGGGTTGTTCTTTTTGAATCACTTTTTCTGCCATTGTTATCACCAAATAAATAATTTAATTGAGCGGTGATCACTCACCGCAATTTTTTATTAACTGTTATTCTGCTTTTTGGGTATAGGAACCAAAATAGCCCAGCGTACTATCTTTGGTTTGCGTCATATCGGCAAGTACAGTAGCGGTTAACGGCAATTCACCGTAGCCTTCGTTATGTAACAGCGTGAAATTAGAAACGGGATTAAATTTGACTCGGAATAGCTCAACAATCACATGCGAATCTTCCTGGTCAGTATTGATACCATCTAGCATAAACCAGCGTTCTGGAGGCTGACGAGTAAAGATACCGAGACTTTCAGTTTTGGCATAAGAGTAGTCAACAGTAGCTGTCAGTGCTACAGTTGTAAGTAATTTAATCAGTCCCGCAGGTGCAGATTCAACAATATAATCAGTTCCTTCGACTAACGTAGCGCTGCTGGCGTTTTTAAGTTCAACGTCTGCAACAAAGGAATGGGTTAATTTGATACGGTCACCAATAACTAATCCGCTTGGTAATGCTTCATCAGTAATAATACCTGACGCGACTGTAATAACTTCACCGTAAAGCGCTAGTGCAAGATTTTCAATCGACCAATCTTTTAATGTCATATTGAGCGTGCCATTTTTACCAAGGGTTAATTCACCGACTTGCAGACGTTGCCCTGTGTAAGACTCATTTTGTTGCACAGTATCAACACTCAATTCCATTTCACAGGAATCAGCAACGCCAACATGGCGAAATGCACCAGGTCGATTGGGAGTAGCACTTGTATTACGCTTAGCAAGATTAATCGGACCTTGTAAGCTCATTAATAAATCATTCTTTTCCATAATTACTCCTAAATTTTTAATTTATTTTATCGGCTACCGATAAAATGTTGCGTTTGATATGAATCAATCCAAACGAGCACGCCGTTAACAAAACCTAAAGTTTGCCCGCCTACCCAACTTACTGGACGAGCACCATCAATAAACTGCACAGTTTTCCCAATCAGTAAATCACGAATTGCACCGATAACTGGATTAGCTAACTGTTTTACATTGGTGATATTGGTTGCTTGACTGGATAGATCACGGGCAACGGTTACAACACCAAAATTAACGCTAACTGATTGACGTGTGCCTATGGGTCTATCGTTGGGTGTTTCTTTGCCAAGTAGCACATAAGCTGCAGGCGTCGCGGGGTGCTAGTTAAGTCGGTCAATTTGCTGTATTCGGCACTTGTACCGACAAAAACTAATGTCTTATCTTTCAATAATAGTTTTAGTTTTTCGGCTACAACCGAAACATCAAACGGTGCACTGCTCATCGGCCAAAATCCTTAAGTGAATTCATATCAAATACTCGCTGTGGCCCCACATGTTGTGGGGCACCACCAGCAATCGGCATAGCATCATCAATACCTAGCGAATATTTACCATCTGCAACCAATTTTAAAAAACCGAGCACTTGCTTATAATCACGCACAATTGGATCTGATTTTTCATCAGAAACACGATTACGATGCAACTTATAACGCACCATAACACGTGCCCAATCAGTTAATAATCGAGGTATTTTAACTAACGGTAGCTTATGCCCTCGTTGACGTAAAAACCCTCAATCTCGGCATGAGCATCGTCGATAGCTTCATTAATACGTAAAATTGCTACATTAGCGTTTGTTACATCATCAAATGGCCTGCATGCAGATGTATCCTGATTATTGATAATAGTTTCAAGCAATTTACTATCACATGGAATTTCCCCATCTTGAGCGACCGACTGTGACAGTTCAACGAGGCCGGGGCGTTCAGCTAAATTCAGTAATGTAATATAAGCAGCACTCATCATATTTTCCTAAAACCAACCATTAAAGGTTGGTTTGTTATGGGTGATTTATTAAGCTATTAACTATTAGCGGGGATCACATTTTCAAATAAATAACCAGCATCTTTAGCAATTACCAGTTCTTTTACTGATTCACCAACACGGACACGTTGTCCACCGCGTAAGCCGATATTAGGATCAGCGATTGAACCTGAAACACGATCCTTAAATTGCGCAGTGAAACCAAATGTAACGCCGCCTTTAGTATTGGCTAATTTATTGCGCACAGTAAATGATGCTTTATTACCCCACGCACGTAATAGTGTCGGTGATTTACCCGGCTTGGCACTATTTAAGAAAGCATCACCATCACATATAGATGGCTTCAAGTTCAAGTAAATCAGCTAAAAATTGAAGTGGCACAAGCCCGCTTTCTCCTGAATTACCATGATAAGCGGCTACAATTTTGGGATGACGACGTAATATTGTTGCAACACGGCGACCGAGTGTTCCAATATTTGGACGTACATTCATTGTGTCAAATGCATCTGTAATCAGTTTAATTGGGTCACTGTCTGGAACACTCCATTGTTCCGTCTGCGTCAATTCTTTTGTATTGTTGTAATTTTTTTTGTCAAAAATTACGTTAGCAGCTCTAACCTCACGATCTAACAAAATTAAATCTGTGGTGGCTTCAACTGCATGACCGAGCGGGTTATAGCCTGTGATGGCAGTATCAATATCATCCTGTGGTACAGGGCTATCTAACCCATAGTCAGTGACAGAACTCTCTTTTTCCTTTGCACCAAATTCGACTTGATTTGGCTGGGAAGTACGACCCACTTTAGTATCGGGCAAAGTAAATCGTTCCGAAAAATCATATTCTAGCCATTTAAACGATGTGCTAGAAACTGGAATACGCGGTAAAACTTCATCGGCAATCAAATTGCTATTGCGATAAGCAATGGCTATAGCGGTTAACTGGGGTTCAACTGGGAAAGGACGTTGCATAGTTATATTCTCCGAACTGTTATTTATGATTAAATCAATAGATAATCTAATGTAAACTTACAATGACTTACCTGGTGCTATCCAAATAGAACCGAGCTCATCAACATTACCTTTTTCTTCGGCATAACCGATAATAAAATCGCCTATTCCCGCTTTTTCGGCTCGTCCATCTACCGCCGCGGTGATTGGATCACCGATTGCGATTGGACCACCATAGAAAACATGCGCTAATCCGCTGCGAATCACGTCAAAAACTTCGCCATCTCCACCACCAACAATAGTTGATACGCCGATTAATAGTGCGGCGCCATCGGTTGCTTGTTTTGCACTACCATCATTACTACCATGGCAAACAATAACGCGCGGTTTTACTTCACCTTCGGCAGTTTTTGCCACAACCAAACCTGGAATATTCATATGCATACCTTTAAATTAAAATTCGAAACTAGACTAAATTTGATTAGCCCATCTAATACTGCTTATTGTTTAGCCTGTTTAGTGACATACTCAACTGCTTGCGAAATAGAAATGATGTTTCCTTTCTCTTTTTGCTCTTGTTGATATTTTTTGGCTTTGGCAGCAATTATTTTTGGATCATCCTTATCGTCATCGTCATTTTGATCTTTATCACTAGCTGACTTTTCAGCAAAATCCATAAAATTAGGGCGTTCAGACAGAACCTTTTTGATTAAATCGGCTGGTGAGCTATTTACTGTGGTACCACCTTCCGCAAATGAAATTGGCTCATTGCCAAGTGACATGAATACTTCAACAACTGATGTTTTGTGAATTGGTAATAATTTACCTTCAGTAACTAACTTGTCAGCAAATGATACGAATTCAGCACGTTTTTGTTCTTGCTCTTTTTTAGCAATAGCCAGTTCTCGCTGTTTAAGTGCTTCACTATCAGCGTCTAGTTTTGCTTGTTGTTCGGCAAAACTGACTTCGTTGGGTTTTGTCATTGAACTCTCCTTTATTAATTCTTTCTCTTTAAAATCAGCTTGAGCGGATAGCGATTCAATCCGCCAATTCGGTAAAATTTGGTCTGTTTTTTCGATTCCTTCTTTTTCAATTAAGTATTCACGTAATGATTTGAGTGTATCGATAATGCTTTCATCAAAAGGCATGGCAAATTCAGCTGCGCCTTTCTCACCGTCAGATTCAGCAAAGTTGGCATCTGGTAAACCTTTAATGGCGGGCGCTGCCGCACCTAAAAAACCAATGTGGCGAGCATAATAATGACCTGGCTTTGGATTACCTGGTGAATCGGGTAAGTAGATAGATAGTGAGCGTTTTTTATAACTGCCTGCATTAAATGCTTCAGCAAATTCAGGATTAACCTGTTCAAGTTTTGCGTAAACTAAACCGTCTTTAATCTCAAATGATTTAGCCCAGCCATATGCTGGAGCCGTTAACTTAGGGTGCCCAATGACTGCAGGCGCTTCAGATAAACTTGGATCGTAGCTTTCAGCCAAATCAACACAGTTATCCAACGTAAACGTAATTTTTCGACCGTCAACTGCGGTATGAGTACCAGGTTTAAAAACGGGAATTAGGGTCATAATTATGCTCCATCAAAATGATATAGAGCATCATGATCCTATTTTGAAAAAGGGTAATCTGAACTTGGACAGATAATAATTGTATTGTCGGAATAAATTAAGAAATGAAATAACAGAAAGGAACAGCGCTAAAACGTATTATAAAAGCATTTACAACACGATGATAGTAGTGGAGTCGTAAAATCGTATTACTGTTTTATAAAATAGCTTAGTATGCGTTATAGTGCGTTTTCTAAATGTTCACGTACTACATCGGCAAGTAACAATTCATCTTTATCCGAAACACCAAGCCACGGGCGGGCAGGAATAATCACTTGCTTCACAGGTTGACCACCCACTTTAAGCGCTCCAGCTGTTACGGGTTTAATAATACCTCCGAACTGGTGAATGGCACCGTACGGCACATTGGTACCAAATAGCAGTGCATTTTCCTCAATTTGAGGATGAAGTGTACTGCGCAATGTTCCATCTAACGTTAAAATTTTATCTTTCTGTTTTGGTTTTGATTCTCTATACCATGGTGATAGTTCTTGCCACGGTACCCCATCGGGTGACTCTTGGGCATCAAACCGAGCATCATGCATATCAAGTAATGCTTCACCCATATGTGCAAATATAGGGGATAGATTGTTGATTACCTCTTCAAGACTGAGTAGTTTATTAAGTACCTCATTAGCACTGAATTCAATCGTGACACCTGTCATTTTTTCACCTATACTATGCTCATTGTATGTGCGGGCAGTCTCTGCCAAGACCTCGAATCCCACGCGCAACAAACTCAACTGTGGCAGTGGTTGAGTTTTTTATCGTTTATATACTCGAATTCCAACCCGTAATTGTTCCAAATAGTCAGGATTATCGGGTGCAAATGTTGTCACACCAAGCCATCCATCATCACCGACTTCAAACACAGCGAGCATCGGTTTTATTTCACCATCAATCATAAAACGCGAAATATACCGTCGACGCACTACGGATTTTTCTAAGTGATCAAAGTATTCCATACGCGCCCAAATCTCATCAGGTTGTTTTAAAGAATCGGCAAGTAATAATAAAAATTGTTCACGGCCACGTTTGGTCACTTTCAATTTACCTGTTTTGCTAACGGTGAAAAGCTGCTTCCCAATTACTAGCGCTTCACCCGCGATATCTTTAAAAATAGCTGGATTATTAAGAGTGGCACCAAATTCATTAAGAAAAATATTAGCATAATCTTTTTCGGTCAAACCTTTTTCTAACAACCTATCTTTACTTACTTCACGAATAGGTGACCATTCATCCGTTGCTTTGCTTGATGGTAAGCCTCGTTTTAAAGTTGGATCAGTATCAAGTGGATTTGGTACAAAGTTATCAAGTCTTGATTGCCCAGGTATATGTTCAAAACTCGGATCAATCCCTTCAGGGACGTGTACAATACGTGGATTATCACTATTCGTGCCAATGACTTTATCAATATAATTAATGGTTGGCGCTATATCTGGTCCATCTTTACCCATGCGTTTTAAATCGCCTTTAGTTCGCCCACGAACACGACACTGGCAGCCGTAACCATTTGGGGGAAAATGCGTATTCCACCATGGATCATTAAAATCAAGCACCAAGTGATCCCAACTTTCATGTAACTCACGCGGATGTTCAACATAATCACTATGCAAGTATTCCATATAAGGAAATTTAGCATCTCGCAGTTGTTGATAGCGACCAGCCTGATAAGAACTATTTAAATTAGTTTCATAGATAACACGTGTACGCCAGTTAAAGCTTCCGTTATAGCTCCATCCGTGTCGCTCGACAATTTCAGCAAAATCTTGACGAAATTCTTCTAACGTAGTCCCTTGGCTGATGGCTTTATCGATTGCAAGTCTGAAATCATTTAGTAACTCATTACGATTGGCACCAGCCACCACAAACGCATAATCATGTTCGTTGTTGTAGATATCTGTATAGCTATTTGTCGGTACATTAATTTTACGTCTGAAAAACGCAATTTGCTCTTTAAATGGTAAAGAGCTATAAGCCAGATTAGCCATTATTGCTATCCTCAATCAACTCCGTTCGACCTGCTAAGTTCGCAGCAATTAATGCTTTTGTCATGAGTTCGGCATACTCATCAAGCTGCATATCGGGGATAAGCTTATAGAGTTCATCACGTAATTGTTCAATAGTCTCGGATTTATCAACGAGTGCCTTGATTTGATTAATCCACTTATCGGTTACTGGTTGCATTTCAGTGTTTAATCGTTCAGATTGTAAAACAGGGGTATAATCATTTTGCTTTTGTGATTCGGCAAATTGCAAATCGACTGTTTTATCTGATTTTACAGCTTCTTGTTGTGACTCAGATGATTGCGGTTTTTCTTCCCATTCCCCACCGTACGTATCTTGTACATAAGCAAGTGTTGGGCGATAGCCGGTTGATTCAATAATATTTTTATCGCGTTCAGATAGCGATTTTAAATCCTCTGGCTCTTCAAATATCCTTGATACTTGCGGCACGGCAGCACCCGGGAAATTCATTTGCGTAAACCATGTGGCAGGTCCACGATTCCAACTTTCGCACATCACATCAGAATCTGATTTGGCTATTGAATTTAATACTGCCGCTTGTAGTGATTCATCACCCCCAATTGAGTTGGAGGCTCCACCGGATGAGGTAATTTGTCCTACTGTTACACGGCGAATAGCTTCATTCATTGAGTCATAAAAGGCTTTATAGTCACCAGCTCCAGAACGTGCAATTTGCAATAATTCAAGGATCATTCCATCTGGCATGATAATACCACTGTCTGTTTGAATCGCTCTTGTTAGTGCAAGTAAATCTCTTTTTTGCTCCGGTGTTGCTCCCGCAGGATATTTACCAACCGCCGTTGGCATACCAAATTTTTCAAGAAAAATAAGCCAAAACTTAATATCATTACGTTTGAAAAAACTTGGCCAGTACAGCCAGTGGGCTAAACCCAGCCCATAGGGTTCGTCATCATGATCGGCACCCGTTGAGTAATGCCAAAAATAAGGCGTTTCACAGTTGATACCTTCGTTCATATTTGCAGGTGTTAATAATCTCAGTTCACCTTTTTGTGTAAATCGAAAACGTCTGCGATCACGCACTTTAATGTCATCAATCCATAGCATATTGTTTTTGGTACCATAGATGAGTTCCGAAACCGCATAACCGTAGAAAACACCGTAATGCATAAGTTTTGTGACACGATCAAAGCCAATGGATTTTAACAGCTCACTCATGGCATCCGCGGCTTCTTTATCAATCGGCTTATCACCACCGGGTTCTACTTTCCATTCTCGTGAGATTACAGCATCTTGACGCTGACTAAAAACGGATTTAACTTCATCATCATTAAGCACTTCTTTGTAAATATCTAATCGACCGCTACCACGATTTAATAGCACGCTATCATCAGGTAGTGCAAGTGCTCCGAGGTAAGGGCGAGTAATATCATTGCCGTCGCCAGTACCGGCTATTTCGCGTCCAGTTTCGACTTGTGGCTTTTTACCTTTAAACCAGTTAAACATTAAATAAATCCTCCAAAGTCATTACCGCCGCGCACTGTGCCAAAACCGGTATCAGTAAATTGTCCAAATGATGAATCATTCACATAACCATATAATTGATGATAAATATCACGTTCACCTGTTGATTGTCCTTCTATTTGTGCTGTTTTATTGAGTGTGGCATACCATGCCAAGCAGCCTGCAATTGCTGAATCACCATGTCGTACTAAATCAGGATCTTTTAAATCCTTTCTTTCCAATTTTGGTACCATTGGAATACCATCAACCTCCCATACTGCACGCAAATCTTGCTCAATATTAAGATCACGAGGAATATCTATAGTGCCATCTTCAAAAGAGGCAATAAATTTTGGCATCCAAAGTCCATACCATTGTCGATTAAGTGTGATTTCAGCAATAAATGGTCGACCAAATTTATCGGCGGTATATTCAGCTAAAACCATACCAGGACCGGTTGCATCCATAGCCCCACCCATTAAACGTGGTAATTTACTGATAATAAAAAATAGGATTTGCTGTTGCTGTGCGGACGGTACATTATTCAATTCAACTGAAAAAGGTACTTTGCGCATAAGATTTTGTTCAATAGACATGGGAAAAATAACTGAAAAATGTCGATGACGTGCAAAGTCCATCCCAAATACATGTTCATTTTGACAATTTAAAGTAGAGAATAAAGGTTCTATCTCTTGTTGAATCCAGTTATCACACCAAGCAATACGATCTAACTCATCTTTTGCAGCAAAGCCATCACCGCAGATTAAACGCAATACAGGACGCTCTTCTCGCATTGCGCGTTCAATCCAAACCCCTGGAATACTGACACCTTGCCCGTCACGTGGAATAGCATCAAGTTCTTCACGCATAGCAGCTTTATTTGGACCGTAGGAATTACGAATAGTCATATACCATTTTTTCTTATTTTCAATGGTTGGCTCTTCGCTTTTCATAAAACAAACACGTTCATATAAACCGTTTTCAACTGCGTCATCAAATGTGACAAGATAAGTTTTTGCAGTATCGCCGTATAATCCATTTTCAATATCGATAATAAATTGATTAAATGGATTCGATTTACCATTATGAGATGAAATAACAATGATGCGGCCGCCCCAAATTAGTAATGCCGTCGCTGCATCTAAAACACCTTGAACATCTTGGTGAAAAGCCGCTTCATCGATAATCACTAAACCTTGTAAACCACGAATGTTTGCAGGACGAGATGATAAAGCAGTAACTTGAAAACCAGACGAATAGCGGACACGATATGCTGTGATATTATTGGTATTACCTTTTTCGTCCTGATCTTCAAATAGAAACTCTTCGATATTTGAAACCAATGACGATTGTTGTTCTGCAATAACTTTTGAAAATTTAGCGCAATAACCAATAAATTCAAGCCCTTTTTCTTTTGTATCACCAATATAAAATACATTCATGCCACCAGCCGATTTACGAGCTGCCGCAGTTAATACACCCTCAAAACCAAATGAAAAAGTGATTCCTGTACGGCGCCCTTTCGGAATAGCTAGAATAGCGGCTTTGATTTTTAAACACTCAATTTGGTGTTTCATTAACACACCGTCAGCGAGGGGATTAAAATTATCAGGGATATCGCGTGCCCGTGGTGGTAGTTCATCCCACTCAATTTCCCGAATTGTTGATGCCAATTTCTTCATCATTTAATCCCTAATACTCTTTCTTTCCAGAACAGTATTGATTCTTCATTAAGTCCTTGTGCTTTAGCGACGCTATTTAGGTTAGATTCTTGTTCACGCAATAGTTTTTCCCGGGCAGCTTTCTCAATTTCCTGCCGCTCTTTAAAACTTAATTGCCGGGCTTGCATAGCTTCTTTTGCTGCTTTGGCCAAGAAGCTGATTTCTTTGATAGTGATATTGTCAGCTTCGTGGGCTTTGAAAGCGGCACGGGTTGCCAGCGTCGTTACAGCTTGAGCAAGTAATGCTCCCGATTTATCATCAACACTGTCACCGAGTTCATCAACCAAGATTCGTGACGCGGTTTCAATTTCACGTAAACTGGCCGTCATCTCGTTAAAGCCTTTTTGATATCGATGTAAGCTGCTACGGCTTGGTGTTTCTTCGCTAGGAAACTTTGCTTGTAATTCGGCAATCATCTCATCAAGCGTTAATTGGTCAGAACGTAATAATTTTTCAATATAGGTTCTGACTTCCGGCTCTAATTTGTTAATCGTTGATTTGCGTCCCATATTAACCTCCTGCGGTAGGACGTTTTACACCCGGTACAATCGCTTATACCGGTTGCTACATCGGCTCCCCGTTCTGTTAAACGAGCAACGAACACCAAACCGAGAATTTCAATAGTTATCAGTCCTTGTTCAGCCAACCAATGCATATGCGTTTTTACCTGATCACGACTTAATGCGTGTCCATATTGCTCAAGTACACTATAGATAATGCTTGAGTTGCTGCTGTAAGATGGCATTTCATTTAAAATACGCAGAATCACCAAACGTTGATCCTCTTTTAAAAACTCAGCGTAGCTCATGATCCCTCACTTATTTTTTAGTAAAAATTGGTTAATATTATCAAGTTGCCTTGACAGTCCAGAAATGCGCTCAGATACGCCGCCAAGTACCGCTTCGTTGCGACTCAATTTCTCAATTAATTGAGTAATTTGATGTTGGGTCGGTAGATATTTCACGGTTTCTTCAAGTTGTGTAACTCGTAATCGTAGATCTAATAATTCTTTTTGGCTTGCCGATTGTCGACCTATTAACCACGTATAAATACCCAGCACAGTGATCATTGCCCACTGCAAAAATTGCCAGTCAAAAGTCAGCTCTGTAAAATTCATTTTCTATTCCTTTTTTCTTCGATTTTTGCGCAGTCAATACATAGATCCGTTACAATTACTTTACGCCTTGATTCCGGAATAGGTTCATTACAAAGTCGACAATGTAGACTTGATATACCTATTTTTGTTTGATGCTTTGCAAGCGCACGTTCTCTACTTTCTGTTTCATACCAAGCCGCTAAATCAGCGCTGTCCATTGTTTACCTCATTGATATAACGTAATACTTCAATAAATTTTCCAGAACACTGCCCGTACTGGTCATATAGAAGCTTCAAAGTTTCAGCTAAGCTATCTGCTGTATTATTTTTCGATTTACTGGCAGATCGCACGGTACCGACAGTGTCGCTGGCAATACCATCTGTTGTTGCACTAACTGCACGGGCACGGGCGGCGTCGATGAACTGCAAGACACTATTATCAAACACGCAATCACGGCGACTATCAGATGTTTTATTAAGTGCCTCTTGTAACGCTTGGGTTGACTGTTCATCATAAAGTTTCCTTTCGACAAGTTGCTGCGATAACGCTCGACTGGCGTCATTTGCGGCTTGCGTTAATTGTTTTGTTCCATCGATAAATTGATTAAGTGCATCCGCCGATTGCTGTACTTGCATTGCCATATATTCTTGTTTTGTAGTTTGTTTGCCGTCATTAACCCCTAGTCGGTACGAACAAATTAACATCAAACCAAGTAGAAAATATTGCTTATTAGTGATGACAAAGCGTTTCACAAATTGCCACAGTGTACTAATCATCGTTACACACTCCTAAACCCCAATTTTCGGCAATATACATTGGCTGGTGATAGTAGATAATGAGGATCGGATAATCGCGATTTTCTTTAAAATTAACCGGTTTGCGCCCACCATTAATGTTTTCAACCACTCCCCAATAGTGGGTCATATCTTCTTGTTCCCGCATGGCACGATTACGATCACGGTTAACCCATCCCAGGCCACCGTTATAAGCAGATAGTGTAAACGCCCAGCGGTCACAATCGGTAGCGGTATTAGTAATGCGTTGATAAAGCCAATCGTCATATTGCACTAATGCTCGCAGTGCCCAGGAAGGATTGTATGGTTGATTAGAACCTAGCGTTTTCGGATACGTGCCAGAAATCCATTCAGCAGTGGCGGGCATAAATTGCGCTAGACCTTTAGCCCCAACGGGAGATTTAGCATCTGTTTTCCAACGTGATTCCTGGTGAATTTGTGCCGCAAATAATGGAACAGGTGCATTAATGCCGATTATCGCCTTAGCATTGCGGGTCAGTTCTCGTTGATATTGTTTAGCTTCGCGGGGAACCGCTGCCAGCGCTGGTGAAAACTGGCAGCTAACGAGCCATAACACAACAGGTATTATGCTCTTCATAGTTAAAGCCCAAAGGTAACGCCAAGGATGACAGCAAAAATAATAATGGCACGGCGGATTAGTACTACTGAAAAAATCGTCTTATACGACTCTAATACTGGATATTCAGCGCAAAGAATGGTTGGAATTTCATTTTCGCCATCCTTTTCAGCTTCATTGATATAGAAATGTTTACCATATATTTTCCAATCTTGATAAAGGTAGCCTCCGGGTGACGCATAAGGAAAAAGTGCGCGGTCGAGGTGATAACCAACAACCGCCGAAAGCAATACCAGGGAAAATTTATAAATAACAACGGGAAGTTGTTGCGGTGACAACACAAGAATAACGGTAAACAATACTAATGCAGCTAAATACCATTTAAGCAGACGAATTTTGACTAAATATTTGATGGGACGAATCATAAAAAACCTCATAGTTAATGGAACGTATGAGGTTAGTATGATCTTAATGACTAGGAATGTAATTTGAACAAGGGCAGATTAGTTATTCTCGTTTTCTTCATTAACTTTATCAAAAATATCATTATTCAACTTTTGGATTTCTAAAAAATTCACAATAAAATAACAGACAGCATAAAACATGAATAAACAAAATAAGATCGGGAAATTAAATATACAAATTACATACTTGGATTGAAAAATAGTGATATCATTAAACGAAATATATTGATCAAGTACATAACAAATAGTTGTTATCAAAAAATAACAAATGAATGAATTTCTGACTGTATTAATATTTGCTCTTATAGTTTTTATGTAATTTCGATTTTTAACGCCATTAAGATTAAATGTTGTAATAAGTCCTAAACCTATAGAAAACATGATTCCTGAAACAGTAAATATTGTTGATATAAAAAAGTTATCCGGTCGCACATCACTCAATGATGATAACGCAACAGTCATAAAAATAATTATAATAAAACTAAGTAGTTTTTTTCTCATCTAGCTTTAATTCAATCAAGAATTTACTCATCTCTTGTAATAATGCTGGCTCCGATATCTTACCAGTTTTTGTAACATCAATGTCAACAATTTTCGTTTTTAACAAATCTTTTCCTTTTATTATCGATTTTCCATTAGTTGGTCTAAAAGAAATATTATCGAGATCAGCAACTGGTTTTAAATAAGCCCCTAATATCTTTTTATATTCATCTTCTGACATTTTTTTAGGTTTTTTAAATTTAATTAATAATTCAGCTGAAATAAGTTGACCTAACTCCGTCTCTTGTAATGTCTTATTATCTCGTAAAAGATCTTTAATAATGTTAATTACATATTTATTTAATCGTATAGATTTTTCATGCGTTGTTGATAAATTAGTATTAGATTTATCATTACTTACAGATGTTGAAGTTGGAGTATTAATTGGATCCTTAACTACAATACCTTTTAAGTCACTTAATTTTGTATCAGTGGGTGGAATAATGATTGGTGTAAATTCTAATAATTCATTTTTGATAAACCAGCCAATGTATGTTTGTAAATTAGTAATTGTTCTATTACCTGGTAAGTTAGTTACTAAATATTCATTGTTTAATGAAAAATAATAGTGATCTCTACATATTGCTGGTGTAATTTCTAATTTATTCTCTTCTAAATTTTCCAGATCATCTATTGAAAATATCTTTCTTTTGAGTAGTTCATCAGTAATATGTTGAGCATCTTCACCTGGTGCAATACGTAACATAGTTGCGAAAATAGATTTAGAAATATTTAAATCCTCATAATATGAGATTAAATCTTTTTCTTTATTAGGATCTTCAACATTTAGTAACATACAGCGTTCTTCTGTTGTTTCTGATTTTTGTAATCTATCTAATAAATTATCATAAACTTCACTTGTGGCTGTTGTTAAATTAGGATTTTTGATGAAAAATGCCCGCAATGTTACTTTTTTAGGTTTAATATCTTTAGTATCAGTCATCATTTATTCCTTACATTAAGTATTTCTATTCCACAACCTCATCACACTTCTTCATTCTCGCAAGTTCTTTCAACTGCACAAGCCTAGCATTAGCACTTTTAATAGCCGCTTTCTTTTCCATCACATTACCGACACCAAAATCGCCGAGAAATGATAATACCGAACGTCCATCAAATTGACTTTCTTTCTCAACGTGATCTAAATAACCTTGTACTTTGGCTTCTTCAAGGGCAATTTCATGGCAGGATAAGTTGTCTTTTTCATACTGTGTTAACTCTCCTTGCCGTCCATAGTTTTTAGTTGCACAACCACTTAATATGATGATCGCGCTAAATAAAAAGAGTTTCTTCATTGTTGTTTCCTATTTAATTTTTCACATCAATTCCACTAGTATCAACATTTTGTAATTGTTGGATACGTTTAAATTTACCTTGTGTATCAAAGATAAGAGTAGCTGATTTAATTTCTGTCTTCATTGTGAGACCATTAGTCGTAACATAACGCCAAATAATCCATGTCTCATTAGTATTTTTTATCACTTGTGTTGGTTTAGCATTGAGTAAATTAGTTGCCTCTTGAACTGTTGTCACATCAATTCGTAGTTGACTAAGTCCTTTTTCATTGAAATTATTACCGCTACTAGCAACGCAACCGACCAAAATTAATGTAAAAATTAAACCAAATAACAACTTAATAACTTTCATACGGGTTCCTTATTTATATCTAAAAAATAACATTAATTTAAAAAAAGATTTACTGTTATACATCATTATTATTCTTATTTTTACGCCATGTATAAAAGTCAATAATAATCTCTGCTTTAGTGGTTCACTATCCCGCTTGTTTATTCGGTTCTGGTTGCGCAATGACTTTGCCGAGTTCAAGAAGAGCCTTTTGCTGGCTGGGCGTCATTTCATCGAATACGTCAATTAACTCTTGTTCTTCGTGAGATATTTTTGCATTACTATTATTGATAGTTCTATTTTTTTGACCAACAACAACATAGAGCACATCTAATCCAAGTTCTTCCCATGCTGCAAGCGAAGCAGCATCAGGAGACCTCGTACCATTCTCGTAACCAAATAATGTTTTCCTAGTTATCCCTGCATGTTCAGCAAAATTTGTTTGATTATAACCAAGTTTTTCACGTTGCTCACGTAATCTTAGTCCGATGGGTATATTTTTACTCATAAACACCTTGACAATGGGTAATTAATTACCCATACTATAACACATAAATTACATATTAATTCGTAATAACAGGAGCAAAAAAATGACTACAAAAGTTCTTACTCCAGCGCAAGTTAAACAGCAGTTCCATCAAAAGGGGCTTACTTTTAAACAATGGGCTCATGATAATGGCTATCACCCGGTTGACGTCTACCGTGTTACTAATGGTTTTACTAAAGCAAGTCGTGGCAAGATGCACGAAATTGCTGTAAAACTTGGCTTAAAACAAACTGTTTAATTGCGCTTATTGTAACAGCTTTTCATATATAGAAAAGGTTAAAAAATGATGAATAATCCCCAAATTTCCACATCAGCCAGTCGAGCACTAAAGGTACTTAAAGCCCTTAAGGGTTATACACTAACTGGGCTATCAAATGGTGATATTGCAAAAATGACTAATGATTCTGCGGTGAATGTTACCCGTGCATTACAAGTGTTAATTGAAGAAGGATTAGTGATTAAACTTGATAACGGACTCTTTGCGCATAGCGTACAAATGTTACAAATTGCCCAAGCACATGCAATTCATATCGCAAAAATGCAAGACCAAATAACAGAAATTAATCAACGTATCACAGCTGGTACAAGATAAGGATAATAAAAATGACTAGACAAGCAAATACCGGAAAAGAAGCAATTGAGCTACCTGCTATTAATGAGCAAGGGATCACGGATGTAATGAATACGATGACAACTATTCAAAGTGAATATAGTGATGATCGTGATTTAGCCAATCAATTATTAGGTCAAGCTCAAATGGCAAGATCAATAGCAAAATTTGCCGATGTCGTCAGTTTGACTAAATTGTCTCATGTAAAAGAATCTAAGTTATATAAGGCATTAGCAGGCAAAACTTTTATCCGACATGATGGTACAGAGTGCCGACTCGTCGGCACTTGGGAAGAATATTGTAAATTACTAGGCAGTTCAAAATCATCAGTTGATGAAGATCTTATTAATTTAAAAAACTTTGGTGAACAAGCCCTTGAAGAAATGTCTCGTATAGGTATCGGCTACCGCGAATTACGTCAATATCGAAAGCTACCAGAAGACCAAAAAACAGCACTTATTGAAGTAGCTAAAGCTGGTGATAAAGAGGCTTTAGTCGAGCTTGCCGAAGAGTTTATTGCCAAAAGCACAAAAGAAAAGGAAGAACTGGAAAAGGAAAATAAGGAATTAAAAGCGGATTATGATGCATTAAGTAAACATTCATCGGATATTGCAAAAGAAAAATCCGAACTTAATTTAAAACTTAACAAATATGTCTTAAAAGCAATACCGCTAGATGAACGGTTAGATCCCTTTAAAAAGCAGATAGCTGAAACCCAGTCACGTATCGATGAACTGTTAGAAAAACAACGC
The DNA here is from genome assembly GCA_029433345.1 of Orbaceae bacterium ESL0727. GTDB lineage: Bacteria > Pseudomonadota > Gammaproteobacteria > Enterobacterales > Orbaceae > Gilliamella. Next base: position 1,974,044 of record JAQTHY010000001.1, on the reverse strand, counting down.
CAATATGTCGCAATGATGGATACTTTACAAAAAGAAACAATGGCAAATGACCCAAATTATGATCCTGAACAACCGTATGAACTGCCACCATCACTATTAGTCACAATTATTACATTACATGAATCATTAAAATTGACTGTATCACAAAGTAAAAATACTTATCAATCATTGTGGATGAACTTTAGTGATGAAATTGATCCAAACGCTTAATTTTAAGATAATTTTTGGCAGGTAAATATGATAAACCCAAACATTCGTGATTATTTGAACGGTGTTGCTATCAAGTTGGATAGTGTTAGTCATGGCGAACGTGGCGCAATATTAGACGCAGCACAGGCATTTTTGGGTTATTCACGGCAAACTATTTATCGACAATTAAAACAATTATGCGGTTGGTCCAGCGAACGTAAGACGAGAGTTGATAAAGGAAAAATGTCAGTACAAACAGATTCATTGCTGGCACTTGCGGCGATGAGCCGTGAATCAGTGAGAGATAATGGCAAGCAAACGCTGTTTACTACAACGGCACGCGGTATTCTTGAACAAAATGGGCATGAAATTAATGTGAGTAATGCAACACTAAACCGTTTAATGCGTCAACGTAAACTGAATGTGAAGGCGCAAAAACAGGCAAATCCAGTGCAAACATTACGAGCATTGCACCCGAACTATGTGCATGAAATAGATCCGTCATTATGTTTGATTTATTACATGAAGAATAAGCAACACATTATGCGTGACCGAGATTTTTATAAAAATAAACTCGAAAATTACGCAAAAGTGAAATACAAAGTTTGGCGTTATACGCTCTATGACCGAGCCAGCGGCATGATTATTCCCTGGTACGTTGAAGCCGCGGGCGAAAATCAACATAGTTTATTCCAGTTCTTAATGTTTGCCTGGGGCAAACAAGAAGGTCGACTGTTCCATGGTGTGCCTCAATTAATCTATTGGGATAAAGGTTCGGCTAATACATCAAGTGCGATTAAGAATTTACTAGATCACCTTGAAGTAAAGTACTTCGAACATGAGGCAGGTAATGCTCTCACGTGTGCAAAGGGTGGGGTTGAGAATGCCAATAATCTCATCGAAACACAGTTCGAAAGCCGTTTAAAGTTCCAACCCGTTAGTAGTATTGAGGAATTAAATCACTCCGCAATGGCTTGGGCGGAAGCGTATAACGCAAATTGTTTACCAGGGCAAGATACTCGTTTACGCCGTGTTGGTTTAAATGAACCGACATCACGGCAAAGCCTATGGCAAAAAATCACTGCTGAACAATTACGCTTATTGCCATCGGTAGAAATTTGCCAAGCACTAATGGCAAGCAAAGAACAGGTACGACAAGTACGCCCTGATTTGACGATTACGTTTAAACATCCGCAGGCGGATAACTCACAAATCTATCATTTAAAGGATTTTGATGGTATCACAGCAAAAGATAAAGTGACTATTCGGGCACTAGTTTACGGCGACTGTGCCATTCAAATTGAAGTACCACGTTATGATGGTGAAGCATTAATTTATCGTGCTGAACCTGACCGCAATTACGACGAGTTTGGCCAACATTTAGATGCCCCCATTATTGGCACCGAGTTTAAATCCAAAGGTGATACGGCAATTGAGCACGCAGCGAAAGCAATGGATGCGATAGCTTACCCTAATATGACAGCGGATGAAATCAAAAAGGCTAAACAGAAACAAGTGGCGCCGTTCGGTGGCAAATTGGATACTTTAAGTTATTTAAAAAATATTGATCATCCACTTTACTTAGTCGGCAAAGGTAATGAAATTGCGACACCGGAGCACTTAAAACCCGCTCCGACACTATTAACACTAACGGCTGCATTAATGCGAATAACAGTAGAGATCGGTCGCAGATTAACTAAAGATGAAAATAAATGGTTATCTGCTCGCTATGCAAGTGGTGTGCCAGAAGAAGCCCTAGAATCACTTATTCGTTCATTTACAACACCTATTATTGTCGGCAATGGTACAACCGGTTTTAGGAGTATTAAATAATGATCAAACTAAAAACAGTAATGAAAAAATTCAATATTAAGCAAACTCAACTTGCTAAACATATTGATTTCAAAGGTAATTCGATTAGCCCAGCTGTGATTAATCTAATTATTAATCATAACCAGTGGCCAAAATCGATTGAACGTTCGACACTTGAGCCAAGAATTGAAAAAGCATTATCAACACTTGGTTTAGCTAAAGAATATTTAATTGATATTTTTGTTGAAGAAACTGACACAGCCGAAATCTTGGCGGACAACGCTGTGCCAGTTGACTCAAATAAACAAACAAAGGAGTCAGTATATATGTTACTACGAAAACAGACAATAAATCGAGATGCAAAAGCACATTTTCGCATTCCACGTGATCCATTCACGGATGAAATGTTTGATGATGCGGATGTTTACCTCTCTGATGATATTCGCTACGTTCGTGCAGCTATGCGACAGACTGCAAAACATGGTGGAATGTTGGCAGTAATTGGGGAATCAGGCAGCGGTAAAACCACTTTACGGCACGATTTGATTGATTGGATCAATATCAATCATGAACCAATTACTGTAATTGAACCTTATGTTTTAGGGCTTGAAGATAACGAAGTAAAAGGGAAATCACTCAAAAGTATGGATATTAGCAGTGCGATTATTAATGCTATTGATCCACAGGCTAAACCGAAACGTAGCGCAGAAGCAAGGGCAAGACAGATGCATACATTACTTAAAAATAGTGCACTATCAGGGCGTAAGCATCTATTAATTATTGAAGAAGCTCATGGGTTACCGATTCCAACCCTTAAACATTTAAAGCGTTTTTATGAGCTGCAAGAAGGTTTTAAGAAATTGCTAGCAATTATCTTAATCGGACAAACCGAGTTACAAACCAAACTTTCTGAATATAACCCAGAAGTACGTGAAGTTGTACAACGCTGCGAAATCGTCAATCTCAAACCACTAGATTTTAAAGTCGAAGAGTACGTGCAACATAAATTTGCTCGCATTGAGATAGATTATAAAACACTTTTCGATGCTAGTGCATTTACTGAAATCATCAATCGTTTGCGAGTTGTTTCAAGCAAACGTGGTAGCACAGAACAACAGATCCGTTCACTTTGTTACCCACTGGCAGTAAACAATTTAATATCGGGCGCATTAAATCTGGCAGCACGAATTAGTGCGCCGATTGTAACCGGGGAAATTATTTGTGAATGCATCAAGGATCGGGGGAATGTGTAATGACTAACAATCAAATTATTAGTAATAGCTTAGACTCGGTTAATCGAGCCATTGCTAAATTAGTCGAAGAAAATTTGACAGTAATTGGTTTTCGCTATGATCACATCACTAAACCGACAATTGAAATTGAATATCACCCGTTTTGCGCAAAATTGATTAAAAATGGTGCCGCAGCCTATTTTATGCACTTGAATTTTTACCGTTGGGGACAGTTTGAGCTAGAAACTTGTCGAGTAATTTGGAAAGAACGCGATATCAGTCGTTTACATTGAGTGGAGATATTAAATGGTTAATACCAAAAAACGAATTAAAGCGGCTGCATCTGTTTATGCTGTGCAATCAAAAGAAGAAGTGACAACCTCAATTAGAAATTTGGGTGATATCCAACGTGAATTAATCCGTTTAGAAACTGAAATGAATGACAAAATAGCGGACATTACCAATAGTTATTCTTCAACTATTGAATTATTGAGGCTTAAATCGAATCAGTTACAAGCGGGTATTCAAATTTGGTGTGAAGCAAATCGTGATGAACTTACTAATAATGGCAAAGTTAAGTCAGCAAATCTGGTAACAGGTGAAGTTCAATGGCGTAATCGACCACCATCTTGCACTATTCGTGGTGTTGAATCTGTTATTGAGTCGTTAAAACAGCTTAACTTAACTCGATTTATTCGTACTAAAGAGGAAATTAATAAAGAAGCTATTCTTAATGAACCCAATGCAGTTATTCACGTACCTGGCATTACCATTAAAAAAGATGTTGAAGATTTTGCAATAGTGCCATTTGAACAGGAGATTGTTTAACTATGCAACAGCAAGATTTGCAGGTTTTATACTACTTCCTATTAAGCCAAATATCCTGCTTTATCGAATTTTGCCAGGATCGTGGCTTGTCGGAATGCGAAGCCGAACGGATTGTTGATGAGTTAGAGGAGTCATTAAATGGCAATTAAATGGAATAAGTTCCCAGAGACCGAACCTCAAAAAGACGGACCTTGGATAGAGCCTTGTCTTGTTGTGGTGAAATATGAATCTAATAATGAAAAATACGAACTATTCGGTACTCATATTTTTCATTTGATAGTGATTATGGCTGTGAAACATGGGATAACGTGGATATGGATGACGAGATTGTTACTCATTGGGTTTATGTAAAAGATATTCAATTACCTAACGATAGTGAGGAACAAGAAAATGAATAAATTTTCAAATCCAATTCGTTATACACCAGATCACTACATTTCTATCAGTCACGAACATTCATTTATGCGTGAAGTTAAAGGTCAAGGTTACGTTGATGGTAAATTATATGATGAACTCTACGCTGAATATGCAAAATTAAAATCAACTAAAACATTAAAACAACGTCTTGTTAGTTTTTTGAGATGTTTTTATGACAAATAATAATGAAAAGTACATTGAAAAAATCAAAAAATTATTGGCTCTAGCGAAATCAACTAATCCACATGAGGCCGCTCTTGCTATGCAACGTGCCATTAAATTAATGACAGAACATAACATCAATTCTAATGACGTTGAATTATCAAAAATTAATGAATCAATGGCAAAACGAACACCAACCGATGCTGAAAAACAGCCGACTTATGTAGGTATGCTTATTAACGTTATTTGTTCTTCATTTGGTGTCCAAGGTTATTTCGATTATAACGATGAAACAAATCACACTACAGTTAGTTTTTACGGTATGAACGAACGTCCACACCTTGCTGCTTATGCCTTTGATGTGCTAGTTAGATTGATTATTAAAGCACGAAAAGATTTTTTAAGTAGCCAAAATAAGCGACTTAAAAAGTCGACAAAAATGGCACGTGCTGATCAGTTTTGTATTGGTTGGATTAATGGAATTTATAATGCTTTAAGTAAATTCATCATTCATGATGATGAAAATAATCTAATGAAACAATATAAACAAAAACTTGATTTAGAAGAATCAACACTGCGTAGCGCTAAAACTTGCAATGGTGCCGACAATGCAAAATACGAAGGATATTTAGCAGGGAAAAATGTAAAGCTTAATCATGGTGTTTCAGGCTGTCATATTTTGAAAATAGGATCGAACTAAATGAAATCTAAATATATCAAATTGATTCATATTGCTAAAAAACAACTTAATTTAGATGATGAAACTTATCGTCATCTATTATTAACGGCAACTAAAAAATCTAGTACAAAAGATATGACAGTTTGGGAACTGGAAAAAGTGATTGTAAGCCTTAAGGCTAAAGGTTTTACAGTTATATCATCTAAAAAAGCGGGCAAAATCACAGCAACCGAACCTATGCATAAAAAAATTCGTTCTTTATGGCTTGAGTTAGCGGATGCTGGGATAGTTAAAAATCGCTCTGAAAAAGCTATCAATACTTATGTTAAACGAATTACTGGAGTTGAGTTAATGGATTGGCTCAACCCAACTCAAACAATGAAAGTAATTGAAAGTTTGAAAAAATGGCTTGCCCGGATATAAGGAATCATAATGAAATTATCACGTTGCCCAATTTGTCATAATGAGATCAATTTAGAAGTATTAATAGAAGATGATGCAGGCCGGGAACTACTTACTAAAATTACTCAATTGGGTTATGGTTGTGCCCGTCCAATGGTTGCATATATCGGTTTATTTCGGACATCAAAATCAAATTTAAGCAACTCTAGAGCAGTTAAATTAGTTACCGAAGTGCTAGATCTATATCAACCAAGCAGGCATTTGGCTCATGCGTTAAATGAAACAGTCGATAATATCCGTGCTAAACGAACTATCGGTGAATGTAAACCCTTTAAAAATCATAATTACTTAAAATCAGTATATGAATCAACCAAACATCTATTTGCGTATACAGAACACAAGGAAGATGACAAATCACAGCGTAGTAGCAATGAAGAGTATTTTGAACAAATGTTTAAAATGAAGGCTGATTTTATTAAGTTAGACGAAAAAATCCCAGGCGCACTAGCATGGTATAAACAAAAAATGGCAGGTAAATGATGACTAAATCGGTAATGTCAATAAAACGTCATGAGTTATTAACTCATATTGCATCATCAGTAGAAAATGATGCAATTGATTTCGGCTTATCTGCTGACGTTGCATCACAACTTGGCGATAATGTCGCTACCACTATTTCAGAACTATTTGGCGGCCAAAATTTCACATTTCCACGCGACTACATATTCAAATTAAACCAACGTGATTTGCAAATCTACGATGAATTTAAAGGCACGAATTATGCCGAGTTAAGCCGTAAATACAACATGACCGAGCGTGGTATTAGGAAAGTCATTGATCGTGTGCATAAGCGAATGTTAAAACAAAAACAACCAGGATTATTTGATTTTTCAGAAGAGTAACAAGTAAATTTCATACAAATTTTTTAAACAATTTCTATTTCATATTCTGTAACGCTTTTTCAAAAACCAATTTCAATATTTCCCCTTTTATTTTGATATATCCCATTTATCTCATCATTCTAGTATTAATTATCATGTTCTCTTTCATTGGATTAAGTTATTTAGGGAAAAACAGCTCGCTATACAATTTATTGGCTTTACGGCGGCGGATAAGCAGGTGATTAATTTTTTACCTTGGCGAAGATTAAAGAAGCAGCGACAAAAATTTCAATTATTAATTATGTTGACGGTTTATTTAGTCGCAACGTTATCACTATTAAGTTATTTGTGGCTACAGGCTAACAATGCTCGCAGATACTATACTGAATTGCTCACTGAACAGCAAACTCTACAACATACTTTAGCGGATCAGTTAGCTCAGCAATTACCGTATCAAACTATGGAGCAAATGCAGTTACGGCAATTACTCACTATATTATCAGATAACATACCGCCATCGATTTGGTTAACTATATTGCATTATGAACCACAAAAACTGACGTTAAAAGGATATAGTCCCATCTATCCAGAAATTACTGGTTTTGCAAAAGTGTTATTGCAACAGGCAATGATTATCAAAAGTCAAATTCAATCAGTCAAAATGGATCACGATGGTTTACAATTTGAAATGTTTATAGAATTTGATCAACAAAATCAATAACAAAAATGTGTTGATTAAAGAAATAGTGATGATGAATAGCGAATTTTTTGAACGTCCATATTGGCAACAACATCTACTGATAGCAATTATCAGTCTATTTTTATTGTTATTCAGTTATTTTTATTGGGTAGTTGAGATGAGAAATGACGTAAAACAGTATCAGCAACAATATCAAAATAATGGCATAGAGATTGACAGAATACAAAAGCAGTTAGCGCGTTATGACCATAATAGACATTCGGTTTTAACAGTTATTTCTGAACATGAATTTGCTAATTTAATCGCCCGTCATAAATTGGCGTTGCAGTTATTTAACTATAGTGCGACAGATGAATCGATATATTGGACGATGGAATTACAAGGGGAATATGTCAATTTTATGGCTCTGCTGAATACTTTTTTTGTCGAAAAATATTATTTTAATTTTCAGGATCTCACTATACAGAAACAAGACGAACAGACGTTAAAATTTATTTTTACATTGGTACTTGCAAAACGGATGATCGATCATTGATCGTATAAGGATGTAAAAACAATAATGCCTATATTTTATCAGCGTTTCAGTCTTATTATTACTCTTCTAGTAACGTGTTTAGTGTGTGTCGTCAAAGCGGATTCTCGTAAAATAGAAAGAGATCCATTTATGCGTTTATATAAGATGCCCTGTCATGAACAAGCACAGGCATTATTAACACAATTACAGGCTTGGCAACTTAAAGGGATAGTGCAGATTCCTCAAGAAAGATACCAAAAAATTTGGTTATGGTCACAAAATCGATGGTTAACCGTGGATGTTGCTATAGATTCACTATTATCTCCCAACATAATCAACCAACAAAAGGTATTCGAAGAACAATTATTACAAAAACAGCTATCTCATGAAAAATTATCTCAGATCACATTGACTCAAGCAGGATTACCGTTAGAACTGCTACCTTGGAAAGTGATCACGGTAGCGGCTAATCATGTGATATGGCAGGTTGATTTACCTGATTATTGTTCACAATCATTATCATGGGTAATGTGGCTCAATCCACAACAAGATTCACAATCAAACCCAGCTCTAAATCTAAGAAAAGGAGTGAATTCGATTGAATAGTAAAGGATTGTATCAAAAAGGTAAGATAGCAATACTATTTATTTACGTATGCATAATCTATCTTTCGATAGTGGCTTGTACAGCCTTACCTCGCAATGATGGGCGTGCACACGATGAATCTGCTCGTAAGCCTAATCATCAATCTAAAAATGAAACTATGGATAATTTGATTTCATTAAATTTCTATCAAACCGATATCGCAGTAATTCTGCAAGCATTAGCGGATAGTCGGCAGATGAATTTAGTTATGGGTGATGACATAAATAGTAAACAAACTATCAAGTTACATAATGTAGATTGGAATAAAGCCCTGATGATTATTTTGAAATCAGCCAAATTAGAAGCTGAATTTGATGATAATATTTTATCGATAAACAAAGCGGTAGATCCTGAGCAGTTATATCAACAACAACTATTGGAAGAGAAAAAACAGGAGAATAATCAAGCGCTAGATTATTTATCTTTGAAAGTCAATCATACCGATTTAGCGGCATTATTAACGGCTATTCAGCAACAAGGTTTACTTTCAGAGCGGGGAAAAGCGATTATTGATCAACGAACTCATACATTAGTCATTACAGATTTTAAAAAACAGTTTCAGGCGATTCAAACTTTAGTCAATGAACTAGATAAACCTTTACCTCAAGTTAAAATTTCAGCACATATTGTTACTATGAATAATGAAAGTTTATCTGAGTTAGGTATTAAATGGGGCTATACCGGGAAATCGTCGCAATTTGTGGATAAATTTAATGTTGGATTAAGTACACCTAATCCAACTTCATCACTCGGTTTTAATTTGGCTAAACGGTCAGGTAATTTATTAAATCTCGAACTTTCTGCGTTAGAAGCAGAAAATCAATTAGAAATTATTGCCAGTCCTAATTTATTAACATCCAATCAAAATATGGCTTCTATTAAGCAAGGAACCGAAATCCCTTATGAAGTATCAAGTGGTAATAACGGTAGAACGTCAATTGAATTCAAACAAGCCGTATTAGGGCTAGAAGTTACTCCTCAGATACTGACGAATAACCAGATGGTATTAGATCTCTATATTACACAAAATACGGCTGGGCGATCGATAAAGCGTAGTGACGGAGGGGAAGCCTTGGCAATTGATACGCAAGAAATTCGTACTCAAGTCTATGTCAAAACAGGGGAAACGATAGTGCTAGGTGGGATTTTTCAGCAGTTAAACAGTAAAAATAATAGCAATGTACCTGGTGTTAGTCAGCTGCCTATTATCGGTAATTTATTTAAGTATCGTGGGGAAAAACAGCAAAAACGCGAATTAGTCATTTTTATTACACCACAATTAGTTGAATAAATTTGGTCGTTGAGTAATTAGTTGAGTAAATTGTTTGTGCACGGTATGATATATGCATTCAAAACAATAGTGCAATTCGTCTTGATAAAATAGAGAATGGTATGTTGGTAGATACTGTAGTAAATAATAAGCTAGCAAATGCTAAATTCACAAATAGCCAATTCCAAGTTGTCGCATCAGATTTAGATGGTACATTGCTGACTCCTGAGCATCAATTATCCGCTTTTACAAAAAAAACGTTACAATCACTACGTGAACGCAATATCCACTTTGTATTTGCAACAGGACGTCACCATGTCGATGTCGCGCAAATGCGTGAAAATATGGAAATTGAAGCGTTTATGATTACTGCAAATGGTGCTCGGGTACACGATAGTCACGGTAATTTAATTTTTAGTGAAAGCCTCAGACCTCAATTAGCGACCGAAATTGCGCAAATGTGCATGAATGATCCTTTGATTTACACACATGTTTATCGTGCTGATGAATGGTTAATTAACAGAGAAGATAACTATTCATTGAGCTTTTTTAAAGATACCGATTTTACCTACCATCTTTTCAATCCGCTTGATTTTAACACTGACGATATTGCTAAAATCTATTTTACGGTATCTGATGATAAGTTACATGAGCATCTGGTAACCTTAAAAAACAGATTGGAAGCAATTTATGGTAACAATATTAGCGTCGCGTTTTCTACTCTGAACTGCCTGGAAGTCATGGCCGAAAATGTTTCTAAAGGAAGTGCGTTGAAACATGTTGTTGAAAAATTAGGACTGAGCTTGCAAGAAAGTATCGCGTTTGGCGATGGTATGAATGACTTTGAAATGTTAACAATGGCAGGAAAAGGCTGTATTATGCAAAACGCAAGCCCGGATCTGCATGCAAAACTCCCTAATCTCGAAGTGATTGGTTCTAATGCTGATGATGCTGTTCCACACTACTTAACCAAGCTGTTTTTATAAGACTTTGGTTATGATTCATTGATTTTTTCGTGCGCTTTTATAGGTAATGAGTATATACAATGATAAAAATTGATAAACAACTTGATACATTAGGTTTACGTTGTCCAGAACCGATTATGTTAGTTCGCAAATCTATCAGAGAACTGACTATCGGCCAAACCCTTTATGTTGTGGCAGATGATCCAGCGACAACGCGCGACATACCAGGATTTTGCCGCCACATGGAACATGAGCTGCTGCAATCACAAATTGAGTCTTTACCTTATCAATATTGGATAAAAAAATCCCATTAGGATAGATGCAAAACTTTTGAATGTTTTGTGTTTCGCCATTATCGTATTAGATAAATGCTGTCTTGGATAAGTAGTGTATTAGGTAAATACGGTATTATGACAATAATAGTTTAGTGTTCGCCAATCGTCAGCATGTAAGCTATCAAACATCAAAAATAGTGTGCGTTTTTTACCATTCTTGCGTGATTTAAGATTGATGATAATAAAATAGCGCAATAAGAGCGGTTTACGGATGAGATACCATCGTTGATGATGCCAGTAAATTTGATCAATCACATGGAATAAAACAAATTCTCCTTTAATCGCCAAAACATAACGTAAGCTACGCCACCACTCTAGTACTAATAATAAAATCAATATAACGATGGGCCAATCTAACTCACTATTAGAAAATTGCCATAATGTGATAATCATCAATAAAAAATAGAAGCAGCACGTTAAAATAAGTTGTCGGTATGAAGTCATTAATCTTGTCTGCCACATAATGTATTGTGAACCGATTTTGTAAATTGATGAAAATAATGTGTGAAAAGCATAATCTATTCTGACATATCAGTTAGTTTTTGCTTAAAATAAGCTTATATCTTGGAAGATATTTCACAAAATTAATTGATTAGTCTCATATAATTTCATTTTTTATAGCGTGAATTTCCTTATTTGCATAGCAAGATCTTATCATTTACATTGGTCTTTAAGGATAACTGTTATATACTCATTCACCTACAAGAGGAGTAGTTATCTACGGATAACCTTTGCTTATGAATGATAAGAATAGAAAGTGAGTAGACGAAATCCTATAAAATATTTGCTTTTTTCTACTCTTCGTCAGTGATTGTCGACGGCATAAAATAACTATCGCGAATGGTAATAGGTGCGACTTATACCACGCAAAATACGGGAAATCTTTTTTAAGGAAACAGATTAAGTAGGAATTATTTGTGATACTTTTGAATGTAATAAAATTTTTTTTGAAATTTTTTATTGGCTGTATTTTTTGTGGTTTAGCGGCTGGAATTGCAGGTTATCTCTATTATTCACAAGATCTTCCTGATGTGACAACACTAAAAGAAGTCAGATTCCAAACGCCCCTACAAATATTAAGTGCCGATGGTGATCTCATTGCTATTTTTGGTGAACGTAGGCGAACACCGCTAAAATATGAAGAAATTCCACCTATTATTATTAATGCGGTGATTGCTACCGAAGATTCCCGTTTTTATGACCATTATGGTATCGATCCAATCGGTATTGCCCGAGCAATGTATATTGGCTTGCTTCACAAAGGCTTCTCGCAAGGCGGTAGCACAATTACCCAACAAGTTGCCAAAAACTTTTTCCTTACCCCCGAAAAAAGTATCTCACGTAAAGTTAAAGAGATGATTTTAGCGATCCGAATGGAGAAAGAGTTATCCAAAGAAGAGATTATGGCGCTCTACTTGAATATGATCAATTTTGGATCGCGTGCGTATGGTATCGCCTCGGCATCCTATACTTTTTTTGGCAAAACGACTGATCAATTAACTATTGATGAAGTTGCATTATTGGCAGGTTTACCTAATGCACCATCCGCTTATAATCCGATTGCTCACCCTAATCGTGCGTTAATCAGACGTGATTGGGTATTACACCGCATGTTAGAACAAAGTTATATTACACAAACGCAATATGACGAAGCAATTAAAAAACCATTGAATGTCAGTTATCACTCCCCACAAATTGAATTTTCAGCCCCTTATGTTGCCGAAATGGCGCGTCAATTCATGTATGATAAATTTGGCGAAAATGCTTATACCGATGGTTATAAAGTCTACACTACGATTTCAAAGAAAAACCAGATCGCTGCTACCACAGCAGTACAGAAAAATATTATAGATTATGATATTCGTCATGGTTACCGTGGTGCAGAAAAAGTCCTATGGAAAAATGATGATTCTCCTTGGGATCTCGAAAAAATTCGCAATACGTTAAATAATTATATGTGTTATAACGGAATGTGCCCTGCAGTAGTGCTGAAATCTTCTGATCAAGAAGCCGAAGCAATTGTATCGGAAGGGGGCAATTTAGATGATAAAAATATTGTTATCACTTATGCCGGTATGAAATGGGCGAGACCTTATCTGAGTGATAGCAGACAGGGGGCATATCCTAAAAAAGTGTCAGATACACTCAAAGCGGGGCAGTTAATTTGGGTGAAAAAAGTTGATGAGAGCTGGAATTTAGCCCAGATTCCATCGGTTAATGCAGCGTTAGTTTCATTAGACTCTGATAATGGTTCGATTAAAGCTATTGTGGGCGGGTACGATTTTAATCTCAGTAAATTTAATCGAGCTACACAGGCGATTCGACAATTAGGATCGAATATCAAACCCTTTATTTATACGGCCACAATAGAGCAAGGTTTGACGATGGCGACATTATTGAATGATGCACCTATTTTGCGTTTTGCAGGTACCGATGCGTGGCGCCCAAAAAATTCGCCACCCAATTATGCAGGCCCATTAAGACTGCGAATTGGTCTTGGTATGTCCAAAAATGTGATGATGGTTCGCGCGCTGCGTACGGTAGGTATTGATTATGTGGTGGATTATTTACAACGGTTTGGTTTTCCTAAAGAAAATCTTTCGCATAATGAATCGCTAGCGCTAGGTGCGGCTTCATTTACACCATTGCAAGTTGCACGTGCGTACTCAGTCTTATCAAATGGTGGTTTTTTAATCAAACCTTATTTGATTGATAAAATAGAGTACAGTAATGGTGGTGAAGTGATTTATCAACATAAACCACAAGTCGTCTGTCATAGCTGTATCACCGAAGTGAATATGAGCAATAGTAAAATAGCGGGACTTAACACATCGGCATTAGATAAAAATATTGAGGATGCGAGTAATAATTCAGGTACTGAAGAACCAGAACAAGCTAATTTAAAAGCAGATGATAATTTGATCTTACCTAATATGAATGTGAGTGGTAGTAGTGCTAATGATACGGCTAGTCAATATGCGCCACATACTATTAGTAGTGATGTCGCCTTTATTATGAAAGATGCGCTAAAATCAACAGTATTTGGTGGTAGTGGCTGGCAAGGGACGGCATGGCGAGTTAAAGCATTAGGACGCCCTGATGTAGGGGGAAAAACCGGGACCACCAACTCCTCTAAAGATGTCTGGTTTTCAGGTTTTGGTGCCAATATTGTCACAACAGTTTGGATGGGCTTTGATGACCATCGGCGAGAACTTGGCGGTACAGTTAGGGCAGAAGGGGGAGCCGTGACTGCAAATCCTGTATGGGTAGATTATATGCGAGAAGCCCTAAAAGGTGTACCGGTTGAGAAAGATGAGCCGCCTGAAGATATTATTAGCGTGACGATTGATCAAGCAACCGGTTTGCTGCCGCAATCGGGTTCACAAACGGTCAGTGAATATTTTATTAAAGGTACTGAACCAACTAAATATACCAGTCAAGAAGTAGGAACTAAAGTCATTGATTCGCAAGGGAATAGTTCAGAGTTATTCTAATTTCAATAGTAGTGGGTATAGATGTAATGAGTATACTAGGTAACAATCATGAATGGTACAATTAGAATAATTAGTGGCAAATGGCGCGGACGTAAATTACCTGTTTTAGATAAAGCAGGATTACGCCCGACAACGGATCGCGTCAAAGAAACATTATTTAACTGGTTAATGCCGATATTACAAGGCTCAATCTGTTTAGACTGTTTTGCGGGTAGTGGTTCACTCGGCTTTGAAGCTGCATCCCGCGGCGCGCAACGTGTCATCTTACTTGAAAAAGATCAATCAACCTTTAAGCAGCTTGAAAAAAATAATAGATTATTGCAATCTCATTGTGTAACTGTTTATTGGATGGATACTTTAACGTGGCTTCGCCAGCCTGCGAAAAATCAATTTGATTTAGTTTTCATTGATCCACCTTTCCATCAAGGATTGATTGAAAAAACAGTTATGCTTCTTGAAGAAAATCAATGGTTAAATGCAGGTGCTTATATTTATATTGAGTCAGAAATAGATCATAATTTACAAGCTTATATTCCACCTCATTGGCAATTACATCGAGAAAAAGTAACCGGACAAGTGCACAGCTATCTTTTTATCGTAACAGATAAGGCAAAGACATTATCTTGAATGATAATGATAGATAAGAATTTTTTATAAGAGAGAACAGATGTTTATCATTCTAGGTAAAACCCTATATACAATTATGTGGTTATTTTTACTTGTTAACCTAATTCATCCTTATCCTAAACCGGCTAATATTGTGACCAATATTGCCTTAATCGCGTTGATTATGGTGCACGGTTTGCAAGCATGGTTTTTAAGTTCTACCATGACCAAACAAGAAAAAAGGCAAGATCGCTTTAAAGTATTACGTCTATTTTTATTTGGTTTATTTGAAACATTAAGTTGGAAGAATAAAGATAATAAATAAAAAGGGAATGTACATAAAAATAGCTCGATCATAGATCAGTTCTATCATGCACTTTTTCTTCACAATTATTTGATCATAAAAGGTTGATGATAAAAGTGTTATGATAAAAAGTTCTACAGAAAAATTTTTCATGATAGAAATTTTCGTGACAAAAATTCCGCTAACAAAAGATTATCGATAATAAAAGTTCAGGGTATACAGCCATTGTCTACAGTGTAATCAAATAGACGTTATGGAGATAACGGTAATAAAATAAGCAAAAAAATAAAAAAAATTAAAAAATAGTTGCGAGATAGTCAGATTTTTGTATAATGCACCCACTTCTTTACGAAGTCTTCCATTTTGCGGGAATAGCTCAGTTGGTAGAGCGCAACCTTGCCAAGGTTGAGGTCGCGAGTTCGAACCTCGTTTCCCGCTCCAATTCAATATATACAAAAAGCATACTGAACATACTAACTAGTCGAAAAAGTAGTTTTTACTATAATGCTGTATGCAAAACGTATAATACAATCTCCGAAAGATAAAAAATTAGTACATTTTCGTTTAAGCTAATACATCAACAGATCTTAGCAGCGTTGCATAACGATCGCCTAGTAAAGCCATTGAGGACTTATGAAGTAAGTCAGAATCTATCGTAGTGTCAAGTAGAGGGAGCTCTCTTGAGCTATTTGCAATAATATTTTTGGCATATTTGAATTTTCTTATGAATTTGGGTAACGCTAATATATAAAAAAAGATGTTAATCAAATAGATTATATATACTATATATATAAAATCCGATAACTCAGTCCTAGCAAACAAATGGTATATATGATGAAATTTAGTAATAAAGCCAAGAAAATAAATAGCTCAGCTATCAGAGAAATATTAAAAGTGACTCAATCTTCCGACATTATCTCTTTTGCAGGCGGTGTTCCTACACCAGATTGTTTTCCATTAGAGGACATTAAATCTGCCATGCATGATTTGATGATATCCAAAAACTTCAGTAATGCCTTACAGTACGGGCCCACTGAAGGATATTTAGAACTGAGAAAATGGATTGCTAATTACATAAGTTCCCGCGAAGCTATTACTTTGACTCAAGACAATGTGTTAATTGTCTCTGGTTCTCAGCAGGCTTTAGATTTGGTCGGAAAATGTTTTATTAACGAAAACGATGATCTTTTTGTCACCGATCCTACTTATTTAGGTGCAATACAGGCTTTTTCAATATATGACCCTAATTTTGTGCCAATTTCACAGCTTGAGGAGTTAACACAATCACCACAAAATAATGTGTTGCTTTATATTATTCCTAATTTTAATAACCCAACAGGTAATCAGTTAACGCTTGAAGAGCGAAATAAAATTACAGCATATTGCAATAACAAGAATATGTTAATCATTGAAGATGATCCGTACGGTGATTTATCCTATTCAGGGAAAAGGTCACCAAGCATACTCTCTCTAGCACAAAAGAACACAATATACCTTGGATCTTTTTCAAAGATTTTATCCCCAGGAATGAGATTGGGATACATAATAGCTGAACCAGAAATCATTAAAAAACTTGTGCAATTTAAGCAAGCCTCAGATTTACATACCTCATCGTTTGTTCAATATATTGTGTTTAATATATTGAACAAAAATAATTTCTTAGTTGAACATTTAAAAGAAATTAGAAATGTGTATCGAGAAAAATGCACAGTGATGCTAAAGGCTTTAAATCAATATATGCCAAAAAGTGTTTCTTGGAATGAACCAAATGGCGGAATGTTTATATGGTTAACCTTACCTAATTATATGGATGGCAAAAAATTATTAGATATGGCGATTAAAAAGAAAGTCGCTTTTGTCCCTGGTGAATTCTTTTTTTCAAAAGAAAAAAGATCTAACTTTATAAGATTGTCATTTGTGACCAATAGCAATGACGCAATCATCAATGGCATCCGTACATTATCTTTGATAATAAGCGAAAATGAACAAGCCAATGACAGCTAAATATTAATAGAATTTGGTGTGATGTTTTTTTAAATAAAATAGAAATAAACCTAATCCTATTAATGCTGTAGCCGCTAAAATCGCATAAGCAAATTGTAATGAATAGAGATGGCTAAGATACCCCACCATGATTGGAAATAACGTCATACCAATCGCATAAATGGCTTGGAATAACCCCATAGCAGTTGAATTCATATAATGTGGTACATCGCACATGGCTTGCGAAGTTAAAAAAGAAAATAAAATCCCCGTCGCGATACCTGGAATGATTTGCAACACAAAAATAGCGGTAATGGATTGCATAAGCGGTACCATCAAGCAATACAGAATTAATAATAAAAATGAGATAATAATCCATGTCGCAATAGATAATTTTTCTCGCCATCGACTCGCGCCTAATTGGGCAAATAGTACTGACGATAGCATATAAATAATGGAAGATAGACCAATTGAAAATGAACTCGCACCAAGCTGTTTTATAATTTGATTTGTAAAAGACATCGTGGTTGCCATCTGTATCCCTTGTTGAATCAAAGCCAGAAAAGCAAAAAAAATCAATTTGTGATTTTTAAATACGCGCAATAATAGGTGTGGCGAAAAGTTGGCTACAACGCGATGTGGATATTTTAATTGCGTGGCTAAAAGAAATGCTATGAAGCCGCTAATTATGCTCAATATGCAAAGTAGGAGCATACCATATCGTTCAAATAATAACGTGCTGGTTAAGAATGCTAAAAACATACCAAGATTATCCGCCATAATGATTTTACATGTGGCGGCCGCATTGCGCGATTTTGGATAAAAACTTAAAAATAGCACCATAAATGATATCCACGTCGCACTGGCAAAACCTGAAATGATATTTCCCACCAAAAAACCAAGACCATTAGGGCTGATGACTCTAAAAACAGAAGCAAAACCCGCTAAGGCAGAACCTAATAGAATAAAGAATTTATGCTGATTTTTAAGATCCGCTAATATGCCCATTGGCAACCGTAACAGTAATTGCGATATACCATAAGCGCCAATAATGACACCCACCACATGAACGGATACATGAATGCTAATTAAATAAGGATTTTGATAAGGAACATAAACATATTGTGCATACCAAAACAAGATAACAATGATCAGCAATAAATGTGATTTCTTGGTTGTTTTTTTCATTAATGATTTGATTTGATGAAATTTGTATGTGAAAAATATACTAAAAAATAAATTTTGCAAGCGTTTAAATAATCTTGTTTGCCATTTCCAATCATGATATTTTTATGTTTAACAACTATTTATTACATTTTGTCATGTTATTGATATACCCATTACTATTTTAGATAACTGTTTTGTTTCTCAAGCTGTTGCCAACGGAACCCTTATTTATAAAACCATTGCCAAAAGAGTAGAGAAAAAAGGAATTTAACGATTTTAGCGCGATGAGTTATGTCTGCTTGGATTCGCGTGTTAAATGTTCATTTGCTAGCGTAATGGTTTATAGCAGAAAAGATCAAATGTACTTATCTTGTTTGTGATTGTGTAGACAATCAACTAGTTAAGGCTATTTGATCTTTTTTTGTAAAAAATTCAATCCCATCGTAACATCAATTAAAAAAAGGATCATGGTGTATGAATTATCAAAATATCGCGCAACAAATCGTTGCTTTAATTGGCGGGAAAGACAACGTTCAGGGACTGAGCCACTGTTTTACGCGCTTACGATTCCAATTAATTGATACAAAAAAAGTCCAGAAGGAAAAACTGCTACAAACTGAAGGCGTGATATCTGTTGTTGAAAGTGGTGGGCAATATCAAGTGGTCCTAGGTAATAAAGTGACCAAAATATATGATGAGATATTACCGCTTTTAGATGAACTTCCCAAAGATGCAATAAGTGACGAAAAAGTTGGCTTAGGTACGCGAATTTTAAATGTTGTCGCTGCCATTTTTACCCCCATGATTCCTGCGATTGCTGCATCAGGTATGTTAAAAGGTATTTTAGCTGTTGCTGTTATGATCGGTACCTCGTTTTACAGCATAGATATCAAACAATATGACACTTATGTGATTTTAAATTCAGCTTCTGACGCTGTGTTTTATTTCATGCCTATTGTCTTAGGTTATGCATCCGCGAGAGTGTTTAAAACCAATGAATTTATTGCCATTATCATCGGTGCCACACTCTGTTATCCTGCATTAGTCTCATTAATGCTCAATAAGGAGACGATAACATTATTCGGCATCACATTAACTAAAGCCAGCTATACTTCGAGCGTTATCCCCATCATTATTGCCATATTTATTTTAAGTTATGTACAACGTTTTTTAGAAAGAATCATTCCTGATGTATTAAAAATTATTATGGTTCCCACGCTATCATTATTAATCATGGTGCCTTTAACCTTAATTGTGTTTGGCCCGATTGGAATCTATATCGGTAAATTTGTTAATTGGATTTATTACTATGTTATGGATTTTAGCCCAATTTTATTAGGGGCTTTTATTGGTGGAATATGGTGCGTATTAGTGATTTTTGGTGCGCATCGTGCAGTTGTTCCGATTGGTATTAATGATGTGGCGCAGACTGGTCATCAAAACTTATTGGCTTTTGCTGGTGCGGCTAACTTTTCACAAGCTGGCGCAGCTTTAGGGGTATTTTTTAAGACCAAAAATAAAAATTTGAAAACAGTGGCTGCATCAGCAACGATTACAGCATTATTTGGGATTACTGAACCAGCCATTTATGGAACCAATTTACGCTTAAAAAAACCGATGATTTATGCCGTGATTTGCGGTGCTCTTGGTGGCGGATTAATGGGGTGGGGGGGCTCATACGGCACTGCGTTTGCCAATCAAGGTATTCTCACTATTCCTGTTTATGCTAATGCGGGCATCGAAGCCTTTATGTGTTATTTACTTGGCTGTGCCATCGCTTTTTTCGGTTCTTGTCTGCTCACGGTGATTTTAGGCTTTACGGATATACCGACAGATAATGAGGAAAAAGCCAAATCCGCAACTACACCTGAATCTAAAACTACACCGGAATCCAAAACTACATCCGACCACGAATCAAACACAGCTCATGATAACGCAATACCGTATCAAGATCATATCATCATATCACCATTAGCGGGGCAAGTCATTCCCTTATCCGCCGTCAAAGATGAAGTATTTGCTTCGGGTGTGATGGGTAAAGGTATTGCTATCATCCCGCAAGAAGGCAAAATTATCGCCCCTGAAGACTGCACTGTTTCTGTGCTATATCCGACTTTGCACGCTATTGGTTTACACCTCGATAGCGGCATCGAACTCTTAATTCATATCGGTATTGATACTGTCAATTTACAAGGCCATTATTTCTCAGCCCATGTTGTCGCCAAACAACATATTTGCAAAGGGAGCGAAATTGTCTCCTTTGATATCGATAAAATAACAGAAGCTGGATTTGACTTAACAACATCAATCATTCTGGTCGATTCTGAACAATATAAAACTATCACCGCGACGTGTGAAAAACAGGTCGCTATCGGTAATCCATTATTAGAAATATCCAAGGAGCGTTAATTAAATGAAACAATTTCCACAAAATTTTTTATGGGGAGCTTCTTCTTCGGCATTCCAAATCGAAGGTGGTTGGGATGAAGATAACAAAGGCATGACAGTGGCAGATTATAATTCATTCCAACGCGCACATTTGCAAGCCGATACGAAAATTGCCAGTGATTTTTATCATCATTATGAAGAAGATATTAAATTATTTAAAGAGTTAGGCCTTAAGGCGTACCGGTTTTCTATTTCATGGGCAAGAATCATCCCGGATGGCGATGGTGAAATCAATCAAGCTGGTATTGATTTTTATAACAAAGTGATCAACTTATTACTCGAAAATGATATTCAGCCGTTGGTCACACTCTATCATTTTGATTTGCCTTTCGCCTTAGCCAAAAAATATAACGGTTGGCAAGATAGACAATGTATCACTGCTTTCCGACGTTATGCGCAGGTCTGTTTCCAAGCCTTTGGTGATCGTGTTAAATCATGGCAGATAAATAATGAACAAAATCTGATGATTCGGGTTAACGAACGTATGAATATGTATGATGTCAAAGCCAACGAAATTGAAAAAGTCAGAGCACAGATGGATTACAATATGTTTGTTGCGCATGCATTCGTCACCAATGATGGCCACAGCATGGTTGAAAATTGTCAAATTGGGCCAGCCGTATCATCCACAATGACGTATCCAAGCAGTAATAAGCCAGAAGATGTCTGGGCTGCGCAGATGAACGATAATTTTAAAACCAATTACGCCTTAGAAATGTACTGCTTTGGTGATTATCCTGGATATTATAAAAAATATTTAAGGGAATGCGGCATATATCCAAAAACAGAACCGGGCGATGCCGAGATACTCAAACAAGCTAAACCCGATTTTATTGCGGTCAACTATTATCGCACTTTAGTTGCCAGCTATTTACCTGTCGATAAAACCCATCCTATTGGAACACGCGTGAATGATATCGATTTTGATCTATACGGTTATTTTAAAATCGAAAAAAATCCTAATCTTACAGCATCAACTTATGGCGCGCAAATCGATCCGATGGGATTACGTTTAGTCTTGAATGCTTATTATCGTCAATATCGTCTTCCATTAATTGTGACAGAAAATGGCTTAGGCACACCTGATCAATTAACCGCTGATGATAAAATTCATGATGATTATCGGATTGACTATATTCGACAACATATTTCAGCCTGTTATGATGCGATTGAAGACGGTGTCGAATTATTTGGTTATTGTCCATGGTCAGTAATGGATCTACTTAGTTCGCATCAAGGTTTCAAAAAGCGCTATGGCTTTGTTTATGTGAATCGAGATGATCATGATCTAAAAGATTTACG
Organism: Orbaceae bacterium ESL0727; assembly: GCA_029433345.1. Classification (GTDB taxonomy): domain Bacteria; phylum Pseudomonadota; class Gammaproteobacteria; order Enterobacterales; family Orbaceae; genus Gilliamella. The sequence goes on along the minus strand of JAQTHY010000001.1, from coordinate 1,951,709 downwards.
CCGTATCAAAAAAGAGAGTTTTTATTGGTATCAAAACGTTATCAAGCATAATGGTCTCTAATTAATTTTGTGATCATACTTATTTCGGGGTCATGAAAATTGTATAAAATAGCATAAACTTGCAGATAAAAAGCGTTATCTAGCAAGTTTATCTATTATTTTGTCTTGATCTGATAATAATAGTCACTATTCATCATTTTCGGTAAATGTTTGTAGTAAACCTTTACTGCAAATCATCAAACTACATTTATTTCAATGTTTCAGAGTTATGCTACGTTTATGTCAAATATGTTAAGTGAATTCACCTATTGACACTCGACAAGTTATTTTCCATTTTATCTTCTAAGGGAGATAAGGCATAATAAACGCAGTAAGTTGATTATGATTTTAAATGTCAGGTATTCAGTGATTGATGATTTTGCAGAAAATGGGTTGTTGGCAAGTGCGATTGATGGTTTTGTGGCGAGAGAACCACAAAGACAGATGGCCAGTAAAGTAGCCAATGCCATCACGCAACAACAATCATTGGTAGTCGAAGCGGGTACGGGGACAGGAAAAACCTTTGCATATTTAGTACCGGCATTGCGTAGTGATAAAAAAGTGATCATTTCAACTGGATCTAAAAATCTACAGGATCAACTTTACAGTAAAGATCTGCCCATTATCAAAAAAGCCTTGAATTATACCGGCAAAGTTGCACTCCTCAAAGGACGTTCTAATTATCTCTGTTTAGATAAATTATCGCATCAATATGCGGCTGCTGGCGATCTCGACAAAACGCAACGTGTTGATCTTGCGCGTGTAAAACAGTGGTCGATTAAAACAAAAGATGGCGATATCAGTAAATGTGCTACTGTTGCTGAAGATAATACTGTTTGGCCGTTATTAACCAGTACCAATGATAATTGCCTTGGCAACGAATGCCCGCACTATAATGATTGTTATGTGGTTAAGGCACGTCGTAAAGCACTTGGCTCTGATGTGGTGGTGGTCAATCATCATCTTTTTTTGGCCGATGTGGTAGTGAAAGATACTGGATTTGGTGAACTTATTCCCCAAGCGGACGTGATGATTTTCGACGAAGCGCATCAACTGCCTGACTTAGCGTGCCACTATTTTGGTGAACAGTTAACCAGTCGGCAACTCTTTGATCTGGCGAAAGAGATTATTCTTTGTTACCGAACTGAAGTAAAAGATATGTCTCAATTGCAGCAATGTGCAGATAAATTGCAGAAAAGTGTCCAAGATCTACGCCTTGTCATTCATGATCAAAATAATAACGGCACTCACCACACAGCGCCGACTCAACCAGGTAAAAATCAAAAGAGTAATAAAGGTAATTTGCGTTATCTGCTGAATCAACCCAAGGTAAAAGAAGAGCTGTCTTATTTATTTGAGGCGCTTATTTTTTGTCAAGAGGTATTAAAATTGGCGGAAGGGCGATCATCGGCATTAGATAACTGCCTGGAACGAGTCGTGCAATACCAAAATCTTTTAAAAAAACTGACTGAAACGCAAATAACCGGTTTTAGTTATTGGTATGAGTGCAGCTATTATAATTTTACCTTAGCATTGACACCTTTGTCAGTTGCCGATAAGTTTACTGAGCTACTCACGCAACGTAAAGGAAGCTGGATTTTTACTTCGGCGACGTTATCGGTTGATAATCAATTGGCTTATTTTACTCGTCGACTCGGTTTATCGCAGGCGGAATCCCTAATTTTAGAGAGCCCATTTGATTATTTACATCAAACGATGTTATGTGTGCCACGTTATCTACCTTCCCCTAACGAACAAGGTAATGCCGAAAAGCTGAGTAAGATTTTATTGCCGGTGATTGAAGCAAATCAAGGTCGCTGTTTCTTCCTCTGTACTTCACATGCTATGATGAATGCGCTGGCAAAAATATTTAGAGAACAGCTTTTGCTACCTGTGTTGGTGCAAGGCGAAACCAGTAAAGTGAAGTTACTGGAGCAATTTATTACGGCAGGAAACGCCTTATTAATTGCCACCAGTAGTTTTTGGGAGGGTATTGATGTCCGCGGGGATACCTTATCATGTGTCATTATTGATAAATTACCTTTTACATCGCCCGATGATCCGTTAATTAAAGCGCGTATGGAAGATTGCCAAATGCAAGGCGGCGATGCGTTCAATGACGTACAACTGCCCGAGGCGGTCATTACGTTAAAGCAAGGTGTTGGGCGATTAATTCGTCATCATGATGATCGCGGTGCGATTATTATTTGTGATAACAGATTGGTCATGCGCCCTTATGGTGCCACTTTTATTAATAGCCTCCCGCCTTCACCACGCACACGTAGCATAGATAAGGTAATTGATTTTTTGTTATCAAATACTCATCATTAATCAATACAACATTGATAACGTTACATTGATAACGCTACATTGATAAGGTAATAACAATATGATTTACCTGCTCTTTTTATATTTTGATGACGGTAAATGAGAAAATAAAATAGGTTGAGAAACAATATGAATACGCTTTTAGCGATTGATACGGCTACCGAAGCTTGTTCGGTTGCGTTGCTTTATGATAATGAAATTACGTTTGATTTCACGCTATCACAGCGGGATCATACTAAACAGATCTTGCCTATGATTGATAAGTTAATAAAACAGGCGGGATGTACATTATCGCAAATCGATGCGATCGCCTTTGGTCAAGGACCGGGGAGTTTTACTGGCGTACGTATTGGTATTGGTGTGGCGCAAGGACTTGCTCTGGGTATTGATCGCCCGATGATTGGTGTTTCTACCCTCATGAGCTTAGCGCAAGGCGCTTATCGAGTAAAACAGGCAAGCAATGTGATTGCTGCCATTGATGCCCGAATGGGCGAAATCTATTTGGGGCATTATCGACGCATTGAGACAGACAATAAGGGTGTGATTACCCCGACATGGCAGCCAATTATACCGGAATGTGTTATCAAACCAACGGCTATTACTGAAAAAATCAATGCTGAAAAAATCAATACTGAACCCCCAAAACTTGCTGCTAGCGAAAATTATTATTTTGCCGGAACCGGCTGGCAAACGTATCCCGCTTTGTTAGCCAATGTACAAGATGGTGGTATTTTATTGCCACATGCACAAGACTTAATTGTGATTGCGCAACAAAAATGGCAGAAACAAGAGCTCATGGATGTCGCTAATATCGAACCGGCTTATTTACGTAATGAAGTGACGTGGAAGAAGTTACCAGGACGATGATAACAACAGAGATAATCATAGATAAAATAGAGATAAAAAAATAGACGACTCAATTCAGTCGTCTATTTTGTTTAGCATACTTATTTTACTATGCGCTTTTTACTATGAATCTTTGACTATACAGAAAAGAACGTAAAATTAAGCTTGATCTTTGAATAAACCTAAGTGTTCTTTGGCGTAAGCTTCAAAATCTGTACAGCCACCGATTGGTTTTTCATCAATAAAAATCTGTGGAACAGTTTCGACAGGTTTACCCACACTCTTAGAAAGATCTTCTTTAGTGATTCCTTCTGCATGGATATCAACATAACGATAAGTAAAATCTTCACGTTCTTGGGCTAATTTTTCGGCTAATTCTTTAGCTCGCATACAATAAGGACATCCTGGACGTCCAAAAATTACAACATACATTTGTCACCTCGACTTTTTATTTCAATGATTCGTTGTCTTAATTCATTTGTTGATTACTATACTGAAAAATGGTAGAAAAAAAAGTAATTAATGATAGTTATTTAAATAGATTTTGCCTATCAATTAATGGCGTAATCAAATTTTACTGATTTTAATAAACGCTATGTTAATCATAATCGTTAATTTCGCCGCAATCAGTTCGTCGCGCTATCCATTAAGAATAGATTAATCACTACAGGCGCCAACGTAGCCAAGTAAATAAAATATTCCCTGTATTTTTATGTACACCAGGTACATAAGTGTTTTGAATTGAGAAGCGATCATATTCAAATGAAAGTAACGGCAAGGGTGCTGGGAAAGGTATCCAATTATAATCACGACGCGCGGTAATACTCAATGTATAACCGACACCCACACGCCATTTACCGGCATCATCAATACGCCAATATTTTTGATAACCATAACCACCAATAGGTTCGACAACATTATGTGAATCTTGAAACTCCATAATATACAATGAATGCCAATCACCATCTTGGTCGAAACGGGTGATGCCATAACCAATCCCCCAAGGGCGTTCATTATAGCTATCAACTTTACTGCGGTCATAGGCGGCACGATTATGCCAGGTGTTGGCTGGAATATAGAGTTCGTGTGTCGGCGAGTTCCAAGTATCGATTATCGTTTGTTTAGCATATTGCCAAAATGAATCATTATGTGTCGTGGTTCGATTAAGACTACTATCGCGATCACTCTTGGCAAAAGCATAAGTGGTAAAAAATGGAAAGAAAATAACGATAAATAACGCAATGATTTTTTTTGACATATTTATGTACCCTCCAAGAAGATCCTATTTGCTATTCTAATGAACTTTAGGATTTTGTATAGCAGATTTTATTGTAAAATGATTAGAATCGCCTTGTTCTGATTTATTCACAATGATAATTGCCTGATAGTCTATGGCATCACTTTTTATTTAGGTCAGTTACCAGAATAAGCGACGTTATCCGCTAATAGACATTCCTTTTAACTCTGATAGAATGACTTACTTTCAACGAATAACATCCATTCATACAAAAGTAATAACAAAGTTAATATTAGGATGACAACATTAGGGTGACAACAATGCCTACTACAACCGTGTCGACGACAACAATATCAGCTATGGATAGAGCAGATGCAAAAATCATTGATGGTAAAGCATTAGCCCAACAGATTCGTGAAGGCATTGCAGAAAAAGTGCGTCAGCGAGTGGCAAAAGGGTTACGTGTGCCAGGATTAGCTGTTATTCAAGTTGGTACGGATCCTGCGTCAAAAATTTATGTCAAAAATAAACAAAAAGCGTGTGATGATGTTGGATTCGCATCCTTTGCCTATGATTTTCCTTCATCAACGACTGAAGAGTTACTGACGTTAATTGATCAACTGAATAAACGCGCCGATGTTGACGGTATTTTAGTGCAGTTACCTTTACCTAATAATATTGATAAAACAAAGGTGCTGGAATATATCGATCCGCGTAAAGATGTGGATGGTTTTCATCCTTATAATATTGGTCACTTATTGCAGCGCGATCCGATTTTACGACCATGTACACCTTATGGTGTGGTTAAAATGCTGGAATCAACAGGTGTAAAATTATCTGGCTTGAATGCGACAGTCGTTGGTGCATCCAGTATTGTAGGGCGCCCCATGGCATTAGAATTATTATTATTAGGCTGTACCACCACGATTACACATAGTCGAACCGTTGATTTAGAAAAGCATGTGCGTAATGCCGATATTGTGATCGCTGGCGTAGGTATTCCTAATTACGTCAAAGGTGAATGGATAAAACCGGGTGCAATCGTGATTGATGTTGGAATTAATCGGCTGGCTAATGGAAAATTAGTGGGCGATGTTGAATTCGATACTGCCGTTAAACGTGCAGGTTGGATTAGTCCGGTTCCCGGTGGCGTTGGGCCAATGACAGTTGCGACTTTAATGAGTAATACCTTGTCGGCATGCGAAACAGTTATGTGCGACAAAAGTGATAATCCATCGAATTAATGATAATCAGCTTAAGTGCTGATGTAATTGCGTTAAATGTAGTGTAGTTCAAAACAACAATTAAGGAACATCTAATGATTATATTCCATACTAACCAAGGTGATATTAAGATTAAAACCTTTGCAGATAAAGCGCCGCAAACGGTTAAAAATTTTGTCGACTATTGTAAAGATGGATTTTACAACAATACTATTTTCCACCGTGTCATCAATAATTTTATGATTCAAGGTGGAGGTTTTGAACCGGGAATGAAACAGAAAAAAACCAAAGCGCCTATTCCTAATGAAGCGGCAAATGGATTAAAAAATCGTCGTGGTACTTTAGCGATGGCGCGTACTGCTGATCCTCATTCAGCAACGGCACAATTTTTTATTAATGTTGTTGATAATGATTATTTGGATTACCGCTCTTCTGATGCAAATGGTTTTGGTTACTGTGTTTTTGCCGAAGTGGTCGACGGCTTAGATGTTGTAGATAAAATAAAAGCAGTAAAAACAGGGCGTAACGGTATGCATTCAGACGTTCCGGTTGAAGATGTAGTAATTAAAAGTGTCACAGTAGAATAAAACGTGCAACGTTATTTTATTGCTGATATCCATTTAACTGAAGATCAACCTGCTTTAACGGCAGGTTTCTTCTCTTTTTTAGATACGTTACCCAATGGTTGTGAGCTCTATATTTTAGGGGATCTCTTTGACTACTGGATTGGCGATGATATCGCATCCCCATTTCATCAGCAGGTGGCGAAGGCATTACGAACGTTATCCCAACGACAAATTAAAAAATATTTTGTGCAAGGTAATCGTGATTTTTTACTCGGGCGAGATTATTGCCAGCTATGTGACATGACGTTATTACCTGATATCAATACATTACCGCTAGCAGATAAAACGCTGCTTTTTTTACATGGTGATCTTCTCTGTACTGATGATGTGCAATATCAAAAATTTCGGCAGCGATTGCGATATAAATGGCTACAACGGCTTTTTTTATGGTCGCCACGTCGTTTTCGACAAGCAATAGCTAAACATTTACGCCAGAAGAGTATCAAGCAGAATCAGAATAAATCGGCTCATCGGATGGATGTCAATCAACAAGCTGTACTCGATATGTTAAACAAATACCAAGCAACAGTAATGATCCATGGCCATACTCATAAACCGGCTACGCATGAACTGATTGTTGCAGGGCAACCGCTAACCCGTCTGGTGCTCAGTGCGTGGCATGATGGTGTATCTTATATTAAACAAGATGATAGTGATAACAATATCAAGCTCTATTTTTACCCAACACTATAACCATTCTTGCAAATAAGCGCTTTGTAAAATCTGTTCTGTTGCGCCATAATCATAGAGTTGCCCATGATCAATAATCGCCACCTCATCAGCAATCCGCCTGACTTCATTAATATTGTGTGTCACATAAATAATAGGCATAGCCAGATCGTGAGTCAATTTATCAATATAGCTTAATAACTCTTTTTTGCGCGGCATATCCAGCGCTGATAAAGGTTCATCCATTAGTAATAATGAAGGATTAGCCAATAATGCTCGACCAATGGCAACACGTTGTTTTTCGCCCCCAGAAAGCATGGCGGGATAGCGATTTAATAGATGGCCAATATTTAATACATCAACAATTTCGGTAAAACGACTTGATGGTTTATGTGACAATTTACTCTTAATACACTGATCCATCTTATTGTTAAGGCCATAATTGAGATTTTTGATCACTTTATAATGAGGAAATAACAGTGCATCTTGAAATACGGTACCAATATGTCGTTTTTCAGGCGGGACAAAAATAGCCTTTTCGCTATCCACTAATACCGTATCGTTGAGAATAATCTTACCACTGTCGGGTTGCAGTAGACCATTAATCAGGTTAATTAAGGTCGATTTCCCGGATCCGGATACCCCTAAAATAGCGGTTACGCCTTGGCAAGCGATATCTTGGCAAAAGGTGAACGAAAATGAAGGAAACTTTTTTTTGATATCAATGTGAAGCATTATTATCCTGCCAATTTCTTTTTATGTAGCCGATTAAGCATTTCAGAACTAAACAATGCAATGAGCGATAATATAATAGAAATAATACATAAACGCATCGCGGCATGTTCCCCATCGGGGGTTTGTAGCAATGTATACATAGCTAATGGTAATGTGCGGGTTTCGCCTTGAATATTAGAAACAAAGGTAATCGTTGCGCCGAACTCACCTAAACAGCGGGCAAAACCGAGTACAACACCCATTAAAATCCCCGGGAAAGCTAATGGTAGGGTAATCGTCAAAAAAACACGCCACTTATTCGCCCCTAACGTACGTGCAACATTTTCAAGGCGTGTATCGATTGATTCAATCGACAGGCGAATCGACCTGACCATCAAGGGAAAGGCGACCACGGCAGAAGCTAATGCGGCACCTCGCCAGTTAAAACTAAAACTAATACCAAGATGTTGATACAACCATGCACCAAACAGACCTCGTCGCCCCATAGTAAGTAACAGTAAATACCCTAACACCACAGGTGGCAAAACTAGGGGGAGGTGGACGATACTATCAAAAATCGATTTCCCCCAAAAATGGCAACGAGCAAGAATCCACGCAGTCAAAATACCTATTGGCAAACTAAAAAGTATCGCTGCTCCCGCGATTTTCAAACTCAGGAGCAGTGTTTGCCATTCAAATGCTGTCAATATCATGATTAAGAATAACTATTCAGAATAATTAGTGAGTCACAAATCCATATTTTTCAAAAATGGCTTTAGCTTGTGATGAAGACAAATATTGATAAAACGCTTTAGCTGCTGGTGTCACATCTGTCTTGACTAACGCAATCGGATATTCAATTGGTGTAAAGGTATCGGCTGGAAAGGTTGCAACGATTTTGACTTTATCGCTAACTTTGGCATCTGTGCTGTAGACAATACCCAGAACCGCTTCATTACGTTCAACTAACATCAATGCATCACGCACATTACTGGCAGGTGCCAATTGTGGTTCTAATTTTGCAAATACACCTAAATTGGTTAAAGATTCTTTCGCGTAAAGCCCTGCTGGAACATGTGACGGGTCACCAACAGCCATCTTTTCACCTTTTGGTAACAGTGTATTCCAATTAGTATTACGATTAATATTTACATTATTGACTTTCGAATTGGCGGGAGCAATCAAAACTAACGCGTTTTTCAAAAGATCTTGTTTATTATTTGCCAATTTTTTATCGGTTAAATATGTCATCCATTTTTGATCGGCTGACATAAAAATATCTGCTGGTGCACCTTGTTCGATCTGTTTTGCTAACACAGATGAAGAGGCAAAAGAGTAGACGATATCAACATCTTTATGTTCAGCGGTATAAATAGCACTAATATCTTGCATGGCATTGGTGAGTGAAGCCGCAGCAAAAACGGTTACTTTTTCAAGCGCTGTAGCGGAAAAAGTCAACACAACAGTCGTGACTGCGAGTAATGTATTGGAAAGAAGATGACCCAAACGGATTTTCATAATTAAGCTTACCTCGTTGTTAAAAATTGATTACTGAGAATTTGTCGTTATAGACAGCTTTATCTAACAGTTTCACATAACGATAGAGACCATATTATTTTTGCCGATGCCGCGTACAGGATAAAATAGTGTCCAAATCGTTATATAAAAAATTACATAACGATATTAGCAAAAATCACGTAAAAAGTATATAGCCCTTACATGTGACCGCGATAGTTTTAGCGTGAATGATTGCAACGGTGAGTAGTTAATTGGAAATTCAGTTATTAATGGTGAATTTGACATAAACGTATATAAACTCTGAAACATACAATAAAATTTTATTTAGGATTGCCACTGACCTATTTTTGCTAGGCGAATTAAAAGTGTTTACAATAGGTTAATAGCGTGGTGAAACCGCTTGTAAAGATAGATTATAAACTTAGGTCATAGACCTAGACTAGACGATAAACACGAATCCCCTAACTATTGACTATAATGATTTGCGCAACGGCTAAAGAGATGGTTTGATTATGCTGAATCCCGACATTTTATTAACCTTAAAAATTAAGCAACAGCTTTTTATTGATCCAAGACGGATTGCATTATTAAAAGCACTGAGTGTAACGGCATCTTTAAATCAAGCGGCAAAGCAGATCGGTATTAGCTATAAAACAGCATGGGATGCCATTAATGAGATCAATAAATTGGCGCCGCAACCCCTAGTGATAACAGCAACCGGGGGAAAAGGGGGCGGCGGAACACGTCTGAGTGCTTATGCAGTGCGATTTCTGCAGTTGTATGATCTCCTGACACAATTGCAATATCACGCTTTTTCTATTCTTAGCGATGATAAAGTTCCCTTAGACGATATTTTGACAACTACGGCCAAATTATCGTTACAAACCAGTGCCCGCAATCAACTATATGGTACGATTACGGCGATCCAAACCGATGGTATTGCTGGCTCAGTTACGGTTATGTTGGCTGATAAGCAAACTCAATTGCATGCGTTTATTACGGAAGCGAGTATTGATCGATTAAAATTAAGTGTCGATAAAACCGTTCTCTTGTTGATTAAAGCGCCACTGATCGATCTCAATAAGCAGATTACAAACAGCCAAGATGATCATCGGGTGACCAACTGCCTTACTGCAACAGTCAAACATAAAGTCAAATCGGCGCAATGGAGTGAATTCCAGCTACAATTAGCGGATAATCTTTTGCTTTATGTGAGTAAACCGAATGCGGAAATTAACGACTTAGATCTTCAAATAGGCGATAACGTCATGCTCACTATTCATCCAGAACATATTATTGTGGCAACATTAGTTTGATGCGGGGTAATGGATATATAATAGTGGTTATGTGAGTCAGCAAATAGCAGGGCATTTAATCAGAGGAATTTCAGCACCGGAGTTGATGTGCAACACAGTCATAAAGCAAATTTTTACCATGTTATGAATTAATAACTGTATAACCGAATAAAAAGTAGACGCTTCGCTATTCTGCCGCCGACAATTGGTGAATGCTGAAATATTAGACAATCATCACTGTGAAGCGTGATGAGTATCAATACGCAATATGTAAAATGCAAAGAAGGATCCTATGTTACAAATCAAACAGGCAAACTATAAGATTAATGATTATAAATTATTTTCGATTGATGATGAATTAACCCTCCAACAAGGCAGTAGTTGGGCATTTGTGGGCCGCAATGGCAGTGGTAAGTCAACTTTAGTTAAAGCATTAGCCGGCGAACAACCATTACTGTCAGGCGACGTTATCAATCAATTCCATACCATTGCGCATATTTCACTGGAACAGTTACAAAAATTGATTGAAGAAGAATGGCGACGTAATAATACCGATATGCTAAGTGAAGGCGAAAGTGATACGGGATTGACGGCAGCCGAAATCATTCAAGCGGAACAAAAAAATAGCGCACGTTGCCAGCAATTAGCAGCGCAGTTTGGTATTACGCCGTTGCTTAATCGCCGCTTTAAATATCTATCAACCGGCGAAACCCGTAAAACATTACTTTGTCGCGTATTGATGCAACAACCTGATCTGCTCATTCTTGACGAGCCGTTTGATGGGCTTGATGTGGCTTCACGGGATAACCTATCGACCCATTTAGCGATGTTGGCACAACAAGGTATCACCATTGTATTGGTGCTTAATCGCTTTGATAATATTCCAGCTTTTGTCGAAAATATCGGTATTCTTGCCGACTGCCATTTAGTTAAAACCGGCAAACGGGAATGCTTATTAAATGATGAAACCGTCAAACAACTGATAGGGATGGAAAATTTACGCAATATCCATTTGCCTGACTCAGATGAACCGATCGAAACATTACCAGACGATTTGCCACGCGTCATACTCAATCACGGTTATGTGCGTTATTGTACCGATAACAGTAGTGATAAAGCGGTAATTGATGATCTCACTTGGCGAGTCAATGCCAACGAAAATTGGCAGATTGTTGGGCCCAATGGCGCCGGTAAATCAACATTGCTTAGTCTGATTACCGGTGATCATCCACAAGGATATAGTAATGATCTCACTTTATTTGGTCGTAAACGGGGATCAGGCGAAACAATTTGGGACATCAAACGGCATATTGGTTATGTGAGTAGCAGTTTGCACCAAGATTATCGGGTAAGCAGTAGCGTTAAAAATGTCTTATTATCCGGTTATTTTGACTCGATTGGTATCTATAGTGCGACAAGTGATGAACAGCAGCAGCGCGTTGCTGAGTGGTTACAGTTATTAAATTTAACTGCACAAGCCGATCAACCCTTTAAATCACTCTCGTGGGGAGAACAACGTTTAGTGTTAATTGCGCGCGCATTAGTTAAACACCCAACTTTATTGATTCTTGACGAACCGTTACAAGGGCTAGATCAACTTAATCGTGAACTGGTTAAACGTTGGATTGATCTATTAATCCAAGAAGGCCATTCACAACTTCTATTTGTTTCACATCATGCCGAAGATGCACCAAAATGTATCACTCATCGCTTAACATTTGTACCAGATGGTGAAGGAAGTTATCAATATCAGATCGAAAAAGTACAATAGAAGATGAAAAATCAAAAATAGTAATAAAGTATGACCTATCGATTTATGGGCTTTAAATAGAAAAAAACAATAATTATTTTTGTTTTATAGACTAATTTTTTACGTATATTAGAGCAAAAGATTGAAAAAAGCCGATAGAGACTATACTTATAAAGTTATCCCCGTGGCCTGTGGATAACTCTGTTAATAGTTTCTTGAAAAAAACGGTAATCTCAATATGAATCAGGTTTTAGCTTGATTTGGTTAGATTGTAAGCATGATTTTTAAAATTATTATTTATCAAATAGTTATCATAAATCAAGCCAGTATTTTTATACAGTAGTTGCTATTTTTGATGTAAATCAGATAAAAAATGGGCGATTTTAAAAGGTCAAGTCTTTTTGGGGATAATTTTTATTAATAGGTAAAGTCATCAGTTCAGTTATATACTCATTACCCCTATCGAAGATGAATATAAAAGAGAATAAAGTTGTAAAGAATAGTTGATAGTATGTCATCTTGTTTTTTTACATTCCACTGCTGAAGTTAGCAAAGAAAGCTAGCAAAAAAAGTTAGCTAAATAAAAATCAGCTGAATAAAAGTTAGCGGAATAGTGGAATGACGCAATGAAGAAAAGTTGGATGCAAAAAAGCCACCATCTTGAAACGTAACGGGTATAGATAAACACGATAGATAACAATAGCAGGATAGGAAGTCATGAAAAAATTTAAATTATGCTCTGATTTTGTCCCCGCAGGTGATCAACCCGAAGCGATAAAAAAGATCAATCAAAATCTTGAAGATGGTATTGCCCATCAAACTTTATTGGGGGTAACGGGCTCGGGTAAAACATTTACTATGGCGAATGTGATTGCTACGCATAATCGGCCGACCATTATTTTAGCGCCGAATAAAACCTTAGCAGCACAGCTTTATGGCGAAATGAAAGCCTTTTTCCCCGAAAACGCGGTAGAATATTTCGTCTCGTATTATGATTATTATCAACCTGAATCTTATGTACCGGCGACCGATACTTTTATCGAAAAAGATGCCTCTATCAATGAGCATATTGAGCAGATGCGCCTTTCTGCGACGAAATCATTATTAGAACGACGCGATGTGGTGATTGTCGCCTCTGTGTCGGCCATATATGGTTTGGGTGCACCAGAAACCTATATGGCAATGATTTTGCATTTAACAAAAGGGACGATTACTGATCAGCGCGCTATTTTGACACGCTTGGCCGAAATGCAATATAAGCGTAATGATATCGGTTTTAGTCGCGGGACGTTCCGGGTACGCGGTGATGTGATTGATATTTTCCCTGCTGATTCTGACGAACTTGCCGTGCGCGTAGAATTATTTGATGATGAAGTTGAACGCATTACCCTGTTTGATCCCCTAACCGGTAGTGCGATTAATGAAGTCTCGCGTATTACCATCTATCCGAAAACCCACTATGTAACGCCACGAAATATTATGGATAATGCGATCGCGCAGATTAAGCAAGAGTTGAAAGCGCGACAAAAAGTGTTACTCGATAATAATCGTTTATTAGAAGAGCAGCGCTTAACTCAGCGAACACTTTTTGATATTGAAATGATGACCGAGCTTGGGTATTGTTCGGGCATCGAAAACTATTCGCGCTTTTTAGCCCAACGTAAACCTGGCGAGCCACCAGCCACCTTGTTCGATTACCTGCCTGCAGATGGCTTACTGTTTATTGATGAATCGCATGTTGCCATTCCACAATTAGGGGCGATGTATAATGGGGATAGATCACGTAAATTGAATCTTGTGGAATATGGTTTCCGGTTACCTTCGGCGTTGGATAATCGCCCGCTAAAATTTAGCGAATTTGAGAAAATTATGCCGCAAACGGTTTATGTGTCGGCAACACCGGCGAAATATGAGATCGAAAAATCGGGTGGTGAAATTGTCGAACAAGTGGTGCGACCAACAGGCTTACTCGATCCTATTTTAGAAGTGAGACCGGTCACCACACAGGTTGATGATCTGTTGTCTGAAATTAAAATTCGTATTAACCAAAATGAGCGCGTTTTAGTGACAACATTAACCAAGAAAATGTCCGAAAATCTTACTGATTATCTTTCTGAAAATGGCGTGAAAGTTAAATATTTGCATTCGGATATCAATACCGTTGAACGTATGGAAATTATTCGTGATCTGCGCCTTGGCGAGGTGGATGTCTTGGTGGGTATTAACTTATTAAGGGAAGGATTAGATATTCCTGAAGTGTCATTGATTGCGATTTTGGATGCCGATCGTGAAGGCTTTTTGCGTTCTGAAAGTTCGCTTATCCAAACCGTGGGGCGTGCTGCACGTAATGTTAACGGTAAAGCGATTTTATATGCCGATAAAATTACGCCCGCAATGAAAAAAGCGATCGATGAAACGGCGCGTCGTCGACAAAAACAGCAAGATTTTAATATTGCACACGGCATTACACCGACTTCAGTCCATAAACAGATTACCGATGTGCTAGATGCTGGATTGAGCACTAAAAAATCGACTGCGAAAATCAAAGCCTTTGAGCCAAATCAAGATTACAGTTATGTTTCCATCAAAGATGTGCAAGCGCGCATAAAAGAGCTCGAAGCCATGATGTATGAAGCAGCCCAAAATCTTGAATTTGAAAAAGCAGGCGTATTACGTGATGAAATTAAAAAATTACAGGCGGATTTTATCAAAGTATCCTAATCGCTTATGGTTATTAGATTGATTAACGGGGAAGGGGATTGCTTTGTCTATAGGCAGGCAAGGGCGAAATCTAGCCAGTCCGATAAAGAAAGGATGGCTATCATCCCCTGCCTCCCTAAGTTATCAATAACAGCGATCACCAATAAAACAGTGATATCTTTTAGAATCAAATAACGTATTTGAGTGGCATCGTTATCGATAAACGCCAGATGAGTTAGCTGAAATAGCTAGAATTTTCATGTATACTTATCTCACCAAATTCTTAACTACCGCAACATAACGCTTATGCAAACGCAACCTAAAATAGCTATTGTAATGGGCTCTAAAAGTGATTGGGTAACGATGCAACATGCCGCGCAGACGCTAGATGCGTTGACAATCCCTTATCATGTCGACATTATTTCGGCTCACCGCACACCAAACAAATTATTCCACTTTGCTGAAAATGCCAAAACAGAGGGTATTGAGGTGATTATTGCCGGTGCTGGCGGAGCTGCACATTTACCCGGTATGTTGGCAGCCAAAACCTTAGTGCCAGTGTTAGGCGTACCTGTACAAAGTGCTGCCTTAAGTGGGGTAGATAGTCTTTATTCGATTGTGCAAATGCCAGCAGGTGTTCCGGTAGGGACCTTGGCGATTGGGAAAGCTGGCGCCACGAATGCTGCCTTATTAGCTGCACAAATTTTAGCTTTACATGATCAAACTATTTACGCACGTTTAGTCACATGGCGCGCGCAACAAACGCAAGACGTTTTAGATAATCCGGATCCAAGAGTAGAAAAAGCATGACGATAAAATCTGTGTGTGTCCTCGGTAATGGTCAACTGGGTCGTATGTTGAAACAAGCGGGTGAACCTTTGGGGATTGCGGTTTTCCCGGTTGGGTTAGATGTTGATCCTAACACGATTCCATATCAACAGTCAGTGATTACCGCCGAAATTGAACGCTGGCCTGATACTCCCTTTACCCAGATCTTAGCGACCCATCCGCGATTTGTGAATCGTGATATTTTCCCGATTATTGCTGATCGTTTTACGCAAAAACAGCTGTTAGATGAACTGCACTTACCGACGGCTAAATGGCGTTTACTAACCAGTCAGCAAGATTGGCCATATATTTTTTCTGAATTAGGTGATTTGGTTATTGTCAAACGGCGTACGGGTGGATATGACGGACGTGGGCAGTGGCGCATTGCGGCAACAGAACCGATAGATTTACCGGATGATCTCTATCAACAGGCGATTGTTGAACAAGTTGTTCCTTTTGAAGGTGAAGTTTCGTTAATCGGTGCACGCAATGCATTGGGGGATACGGTTTTTTATCCACTTACGTATAATCTACAACAAGATGGCATTTTAAAGATGAGTGTGGTATTGCCGAATCAGCCGTTATTTCAGCAACAACCGTTAGCTCCACAACAATTATCTAAACAACAATTATCTAAACAACAATTGTCTCAACAACAACGATTACAGCAGCAACGATTACAAGAAAAGCAGGCTATATGGCAAACAGAAGCCGAAACCATGTTAGCCACCTTGATGAATAAATTAAATTATGTCGGGGTGATGGCAATGGAATGTTTTGTGGTCGGTAATCAATTATTGATTAATGAATTGGCACCACGTGTGCATAATAGTGGCCATTGGACGCAAAATGGTGCGTCGATTAGCCAATTTGAGTTACATTTGCGTGCAATATTAGGCTTACCTTTACCTAACCCCGATGTTTTTGCGCCATCGGTCATGGTGAATTTGATTGGTACGCCGTTGAATCTTGATTGGTTAACCAATGCGTTAGTACATCTACATTGGTATGAAAAAGCGGTACGGCCAGGGCGCAAAGTAGGGCATCTCAATTTAACGCACACTGATCAATCGAAATTAGTACAAGCATTGCGTGATCTCGCTGATTTTTTACCGGCTGACAGATATCAAACCGCTATCGAATGGGCTCAGCAAAAATTGTCTATTTGAATGCAGATTCAGTACCTGTTATGCAATGCTCATTATTAAATGCGCGCCATTAAATGGGATGCGTATCGACAAACATCAATCTAGTAAAACGAGTCGTTCATGATCAATTTTAGTCATAAAATCAATTATCATCGTTATTTAGAAAAGCCCCGTGAAACACAACATGAGGGCAATACGGTTGATGAGTATGAGGCGATACGCTATTTTGAGAGTGATCGCGGACGGATTATTAACTCAGCGGCGATTCGTCGTCTGCAACAAAAAACACAAGTTTTTCCGCTAGAACGCAACAGTGTTGTGCGGACGCGATTAACGCATTCATTAGAAGTACAACAAGTGGGCCGGCACATTGTCAAAGAAATTATTCATCGTCTAAGTAAAACTGGACAACTGAAATCGCTAGGGTTAGACAAATGGTTGGTACCGATTGAAAGTATTGTCGAAATGGCTTGCCTGATGCATGATGTGGGTAATCCTCCGTTTGGCCATTTTGGTGAAGCAGCAATTAATCAATGGTTTACCGCACGTTTGCTTTCCCCAAAACCGACTCACCATTCATGTAACACCTCATCGAATCACACTATTGACTATGCTGTATTAGCCGAACAGGAAAATGAGAGTACTGAACTTACCGCGTTAAAACAGAAAATCCGTTATGATCTCTGCCATTTTGAAGGTAATGCGCAAGCAATTCGTTTAGTTCATACCATCTTGCGTCTAAATCTCACCTATTCACAGATCGCCGCGATTCTAAAGTATACCAAACCTGCCTATTGGTCAGAACCGATTCCCGACGAGTTCGCCTATTTGATGAAAAAGCCCGGCTATTACCTTTCGGAAGAAAAGTTTGTTAAGCGCTTATGTGATGAGCTTGCTATTGCACCTTTTCATCGTTATCCCTTTACCTATATTATGGAAGCGGCGGATGATATTTCTTATTGTATTGCCGATCTTGAAGATGCCGTCGAAAAGAAGATTCTGACAGTTGATCAACTCCACCATTATTTAGAAGAGGCTTGGGGACCTGTGAAAGATGATGATCTGTTTGATAAAGTAGTGAATCGTCCTTATCAAAATCTGCAAAAAAATGGTTATGATGCGATTGGTATTGACCAATTTTTTATGTATTTACGAGTCAATACGATTGGGCAATTAGTCCCCCATGCAGCTGAACGATTTATTGAAAACATTGAAGCGATCTATGCAGGATCGTTTAATCATGCATTATTAGAAGATCATGATGCCGAATATAAATTACTCAATATTTTTAAAACTGTCGGGCTTAAGCATGTCTTTAATCATGAATCGGTCGAGAATCTCGAATTACAAGGTAACCGAATTATTAGTGGATTATTAGATATTTATAGCCCACTTTTGGCTATGCCTGCGAATGATTTTCTGATACTTGCCAATACTGGTGAGCATAAAAATTATCTGATTGAAACGCGCCTTTACCATAAACTTTCAGCTAAACATTGTGTTGCTTATTTAAGTGCTGTAAATGAATTAGATCAGCATAGTGAAGATTTTGCCTGTCTTGAATTTTATTATCGCTGTCGTTTATTGCAAGATTATATCAGTGGTATGACCGATCATTTTGCTTATGATGAATATCGCAAATTAACGGTTATCGATTAATAGACATAATTTTCCACCTTGACGCGTTTGCCGAGAATCGGCGCTTGCGTGATATTTAGCCTAATACCTTCCAGAACAATAAGCCGTATGAATGCGCACTGTTGTGCTTAAATGGTGCAGTGTTAATACTGCTTGTCACGTATTCATGTCGCGGTCAAATTCAAATGACCACAAATATTGCCTATCAAAACTAATATTTTACATAACGCGATAAAAATTCTATCTCAAATAATAAAAATTTTACATAAACGTAGTATAGTTCTGAAACATTAAAAAAATTGCGCTTAAAATTGGCATGCACTTTGCATGAACAACAATATAGTGTATTGATTATTGGATTAATGACGGGAGTAAAAAATGAAATTAGTGACAGTGGTGATAAAACCTTTCAAACTCGAAGAAGTCAGAGAATCACTCTCAACGATAGGAATTACTGGCTTGACCGTGACCGAAGTAAAAGGTTTTGGGCGACAAAAAGGGCATGCAGAACTATATCGTGGTGCTGAATATAATGTCAATTTTCTCCCTAAAGTGAAAATCGAATTAGCGATTAGCGATGAATCACTCGATGAGGTGATAAGTACGATAACGCAGGCTGCGTATACCGGTAAAATTGGCGATGGTAAAATTTTTGTGACACATTTAGAACATGTGGTACGCATTCGCACTGGCGAAACCGATGAAGCTGCCTTGTAAATATAGGTTATTTGCACACATTCATTATTCCATGATGTGCATAATTAAGTACATCTAACGGCGACAATGAATCATAGATTATTTTATGGATATAAGGGTGACATTATGTACAAAAAATTGATTTTTCTTCCGCTGCTTTTATTGGCAGGATCCGCCTTGGCTGATGATGTAGCTGTTATCAACGATATGGCAACCGAAACGGCCATAAACGTGGTGGATAAAGCAGATAATGGTTTTATGATGATCTGTACCGCGCTGGTGCTATTTATGTCAGTACCGGGTATCGCACTGTTTTATGGCGGATTGATTCGATCTAAAAATGTCCTTTCTATGCTAGCACAGATTTTAGTCACTTTTTCATTAATTGCCGTATTGTGGGTTGTCTATGGCTATAGTCTTGCTTTTGGTGAAGGTAATGGTTTTTTTGGTAATTTTCACCATATTTTACTGACCGGTATTAGCGTAAATGATGTATCAGGTACGATTTATACGTTGGTGTGGATCGCGTTTCAAGGATCGTTTGCCTGTATCACCTGTTGCTTGATTCCGGGAGCCTTTGCTGAACGCATCCGGTTTTCAGCGGTGATGATTTTTATGTTAATTTGGTTTACCTTTTCTTATATTCCCATGGCGCATATGGTGTGGGGTGGCGGTATTTTAGGTGACGAAGGCGCATTAGATTTTGCCGGGGGGACCGTTGTACACATAAATGCTGCTGTTGCTGGACTGGTTGGGGCCTATTTATTGAAAACCCGTATTGGCTTTAATCGCGAACCGCTCAAACCGTTTAACTTACCGATTGTCTATTTAGGTGCAGCGATTTTATATATTGGCTGGTTTGGTTTTAATGCTGGATCATCTACACACGCGGATCAAATTGCGGCGCTAGCGTTTATTAATACCTTTGTTGCCACTGCAAGTGCTGTATTAGCTTGGACCATTGCGGAATGGTTTTTACGTGGCAAACCCTCTTGTCTTGGTGCTGCGTCGGGAGTGATTTCGGGATTAGTCGGCATTACACCTGCAGCCGGCTTTGTTGGTGTAGGCGGTGCGTTGGTTATCGGTTTGATATGTGGTGCAGCCGGTGTATGGGGCGTCTCTTCACTTAAGCGAATGTTAAAAGTGGATGACACCTGTGATGTGTTTGGTGTACATGGTGTTTGCGGCATTATCGGCTGTTTATTAACGGGCGTTTTTACCTCGGAATCACTCGGTGGTGTCGGTTATTCAGAAGGCGTAACCATGCTAAAACAAGTGAGCATTCAAGCAATGAGCATTGTGACTTGCGTTGTATGGACAACCATTGTCGCGTTTATTGCCTATAAAATAGCTGATATTTGCGTTGGATTACGTGTTCCGGAAGAACAAGAACGTGAAGGATTGGATATCAATAGCCATGGCGAAAGTGCATTTAATAGCTAGATTGGCACGCTTAATTGATTAAGTGGCTTTCTTCTCGCAATGATTTTCTCACCGAAAAAGATCACTTTATGATATGATAAACACCAATTTATAAAGTAACTGTTATGGTGATTATGAGTTATCAAGTCTTAGCACGTAAATGGCGTCCTAACACTTTTTCTGAAGTTGTTGGGCAAGAACATGTCTTGAAAATTTTAGCTAACGCCTTATCGTTAGGGCGTGTTCATCACGCGTATCTCTTCTCGGGAACACGTGGCGTGGGTAAGACGTCAATTGCCAGATTATTGGCCAAAGGGCTCAATTGCGAAAAAGGCATTACCGCAACACCTTGTGGTGAATGTGATAATTGTCGCGATATTGAGCAAGGGCGCTTTGTTGATCTGCTTGAGATTGATGCTGCATCACGTACCAAAGTGGAAGATACGCGGGAAATTTTAGACAATATCCAATATCTTCCGACTAAAGGACGTTTTAAAGTCTATCTAATTGATGAAGTGCATATGTTGTCGCGTAGCAGTTTTAATGCTTTGCTTAAGACGTTAGAAGAACCACCAGAACATGTTAAATTTTTATTAGCGACCACTGATCCACAAAAATTACCGATTACGATTTTATCGCGTTGCTTGCATCTACATCTAAATGTGCTAGATGACTCGCTGATTAATCAACAAGTGACCCATATTTTACAAGCTGAGCAGATTGATGCCGAACCCAAAGCGATCCAACTTTTAGCAAAAGCGGCGCATGGTAGTATGCGCGATGCATTAAGCTTAACCGATCAAGCGATTGCTTTAGGTAATGGTCAAGTTGATGCCGGCTCGGTCAGTATGATGCTGGGAACGTTAGATAGAGCGATTCCATTTGCTTTAGTTAATGCCCTTTATCAAGGTGATGGTAATGCTTTAATGCAGCAGATCGAAGCCGCCGCTAAGCAAGGTGCAGATTGGGATAATTTACTGTCAGAAACAATTGTTCTGTTACACCAAATTGCGCTTTTACAGGTTGTGCCAACGGCGTTAGGTGATTACAGTGATAATGAAGAGCAGATCCGTTTTTTAGCGCAATATATGGCACCTAACGATGTGCAACTGTTTTATCAAATTCTGTTGATGGGACGTAAAGAGCTTGCTTTTGCGCCAGATAAAAAAACCGGTGTTGAGATGAGCTTTTTACGTGCTTTAGCGTTTATGCCAAAAGATAGTGCCGCATCAACTGTCCCTGTCACACCACCATCAGCGGTTATGCCAGCGATGTCGGCAGGGTCAGCTACACCAAGTGTGACCCCAAAAAAACCGGTAGAATCATCCGTCCCCGTGTCGACAACACCAGTACAGGCAGAAAACAGTGTTGGCGCGGTCGAAAAAGCGCCATCGGCTGCGCCAGTTGCTGAACCAACACAAGAATCGACTATTCCGGATGATGCCTCGTCGATTACAAAAAATATTTTAGCCATGCGTAATCAATTGGTGAAGGAATCGCAACATAAAAAAAAGTCTGAAACGGTTGTGACGACACAAAAAAAAGTACCGTCACAACCTGTAAATCATCCGCATCAACCGATTAAAACCGAAACAGTTAGTCAGACTGATGACAGTCAAGATGATAGTAGTCAAGATGATGATGTCGAAATGACCGCCGAAAATTATCAATGGCAACCGACAGGGACAATCGAAACCAAGGCGGAACCGGCGATAGATACGCAGGCGTTTATTGCGTCACTGAGCAGTGATAAAACAGCTGAAATGACACAAAAATTGATTCAGGAAATGGCGCATAAAGATAAGTGGTGTAGCGAAATTGAGCAATTAGACGTTCCTCCTTTAGTAAAACAAATTGCGGTGAATTCGTTTGTGGAACAACCTGATGAGACATCGGTAATTTTACATATGCGATCATCCGTTAAATATCTACTTAATTCAGCAGATAATATTAAAAAGTTAGAAAATGCGCTATCGGCAGTGCGACAACAAAAAATAAAATTGACCGTTACGTTAGATGATAATCACGATCAGAAAACGCCGATGGAACAACGTGAAGCGTTATACCAACAGAAGCTTGCAACGGCGAAAACCAAGATTCATCAGGACGAAAAAGTTACAACGATATGCCAATTTTTCGAAGCGCAGATTGATGAAGAGAGTATTCGTCCTGTATAATCAGTCGACTAGTCATTATTAATGAGGAAGAAATATGTTTACAGGTGGAAAGGGTGGCCTTGGTAACCTTATGAAGCAAGCCCAACAAATGCAAGCAAAAATGCAACAAGTGCAGGAAGAGATTGCAAAAATGGAAGTGACCGGCGAATCAGGTGCTGGGTTAGTCAAAGTTACGATTAATGGTGCACACAATTGCAAACGTGTTGAAATTGATCCTTCGCTTGTCACTGATGATGATAAAGAGATGTTAGAAGATCTTATTGCGGCTGCCTATAATGATGCGAGTCGTCGTCTAGATGAATCACAAAAAGAAAAAATGGCACAAGTCACTGGAGGAATGCAATTACCGCCAGGATTTAAGATGCCGTTTTAGCCGTGAAATTGATAAAATAAATACAAAATAGAGCCATTGTGCTCTATTTTTTTATGGCAATCGATTTCCCAACTGTAACCATAGCGTAAGTTTATAACATAAGCCTATAACACGCGTCGATAGAATAGTTTGTTAACTGTCTATTTATACAGTTAACGCTTTATTATTCCAATTACATCGGGTAAACTACAATCTAATTTTATTGAATCTGAAAAAGGATAGGCCGTGATAGGACGTTTAAGAGGCATAGTTATTGAAAAACAACCACCTAGAGTATTGATTGAGGTGGGTGGCGTTGGTTATGACGTTTTTATGCCGATGACCTGTTTTTATGAACTCCCTGATAATGGCAAAGAAGTCATACTGTTGACGCATTTTATTGTCCGAGAAGATGCGCAGATTCTTTATGGCTTTAATCAAGAACAAGAGCGCGAACTCTTCCGCGAATTGATTAAAGTTAACGGTGTTGGGCCTAAACTTGCCTTAGCGGTGCTATCTGGAATGTCAGCAACACAATTTTTGCACGCCGTTGAATTTGGTGAATTGACGTCATTAATCAAATTACCTGGAGTAGGGCGCAAAACAGCTGAACGATTGATTGTTGAGATGAAAGATCGCATTAAGAATGTCACCTCGGCGACGATGGAATCCAGTCAATCGGTTGACGCGGTAAAATCATCTAATCAAATTGAAAATGAAGCTGTTTCTGCCTTAATTGCTTTAGGTTATAAACCGCAAGAAGCGAGTCGTATTATTAGTAAAGTCATCAAACCAGATATGAATAGTGAAGCGTTGATTCGCGAAGCGCTAAAAGCGGCATTATAAAAGGATAATTTATGATTGAAGCTGATCGTTTGATTGCGCCACAAGCCCAAAAAGAAGAAGAAACGATTGATCGCGCGATTCGTCCTAAGTTTTTGGATGAATATGTCGGGCAACCCCATGTCCGTGATCAGATGAAAATTTTTATTCAAGCAGCGAAACAGCGTGGCGATGCCTTAGATCATGTTTTGATTTTTGGTCCACCAGGATTGGGTAAAACAACATTAGCCAATATTGTTGCGAATGAATTAAATGTTAATTTACGAACAACTTCGGGCCCGGTATTAGAAAAAGCGGGGGATTTAGCCGCTATGCTCACCAACCTTGAGCCTAATGATGTGTTATTTATTGATGAAATTCATCGTCTCTCCCCCGTTGTTGAAGAGATTTTATATCCGGCGATGGAAGATTACCAATTGGATATTATGATTGGTGAAGGGCCAGCTGCACGTTCGATTAAGATTGATCTGCCACCGTTTACCTTGATTGGTGCAACCACACGTGCGGGTTCATTAACTTCACCGCTGCGAGATCGTTTTGGTATTGTGCAGCGGTTAGAGTTTTATCGTGTCGAAGATCTGGAATATATTGTGAGTCGAAGTGCAAAATTTTTGGGGATGGATCTTTCCAAAGAAGGTGCCTACCATATTGCGAAACGTTCGCGCGGAACCCCTCGAATTGCTAATCGTTTATTAAGACGAGTAAGAGATTATGCAGAAGTCAAGTCGGGTGGATCGATAGATGCCGATATTGCCACCAAAGCGCTGGATATGTTGGATGTTGATACAGAAGGATTTGATTTTATGGATCGCAAATTATTACTGGCGATTATTGAAAAATTTATGGGTGGGCCGGTTGGACTTGATAATTTGGCCGCTGCCATTGGTGAAGAACGCGAAACGATTGAAGATGTGTTAGAGCCTTTTTTAATTCAGCAAGGTTTTATTCAACGTACACCAAGAGGGCGCATGGCAACAATGCATGCCTACCAACATTTTGGTATTGTCTGTGAGCGATAGCCAGAAAAATCATTTTGCTGGGTCTGATCTGCAGGTATAAAAATAAGAACAAGAGCGACTGGAAATAGGGCAAAGATCATCAACTTCTTTTATTTGTCTATTCTGCCGACGATAATCAGCAGAATAGTATGATGAGATTGAATGATAAATGACTAATAATGCGAGTTAAGGTGGTTAGCCTAACTCTTTTTCAGTAAAAATGCCTTTAAACAGATCGGTGCTCAAATAGCGTTCACCTGAAGACGGTAATATGACAACAATTGTTTTCCCTGCATTTTCGGGGAGTTTTGCCAATTTATCAGCGGCAAATACAGCTGCACCTGACGAAATACCGACCAGAATACCTTCTTTTTCCATCACTTCTCGTGCAGTATTGATTGCATCTTCATTTGACACTCTTTCAACTAAATCAATTAGCGTTAAATCAAGATTTTTGGGAATAAAGCCAGCGCCAATACCTTGTATTTTATGTGGACCCGGTATTATCGGTTGACCGGTAAGGGCCTGTGTGATAACCGGTGAATTAGCCGGTTCGACTGCAACGGCGGTGATATTTTTCCCTTGTGTTTTTTTAAGATAGCGCGCCACACCGGTAAATGTGCCACCTGTCCCAACCCCGGCAATAAAAATATCGATATTACCATCCGTATCTTGCCAAATTTCGGGGCCGGTGGTTTTTTCGTGAATTTCAGGATTCGCTGGATTGCTAAATTGTTGTAACATAAGCGTATGTTTTGGATCACGTGCCACTAATTCTTCCGCCTTTTCGATGGATCCTTTCATACCTTTTGCCGCATCAGTTAAGATCAGATTAGCGCCTAATACTTTGAGTAATTTACGACGTTCAAGGCTCATGCTTTCTGGCATAGTCAAAGTGAGCTTATAACCACGAGCCGCGGCAACTGCAGCTAAGGCAATGCCGGTATTACCACTAGTCGGCTCTACAAGTTCGACATCTGGCGTAAGTAGTCCCCTTTTTTCGGCATCCCAAATCATATTTGAAGCGATACGGCATTTCACACTGAAACTTGGGTTACGTGATTCTATTTTTGCCAAAATATTACCACGACCAAAATGTTTTAATCGAACCAACGGTGTGTGACCAATGGTTTGTGAGTTATCATCAAATATTTTACTCATAATGGGCTCCTTTTTATGAAAAACGTCATATTGATATTATTATAAATCGAACCAGAAAAGATGATAGTAATTAATTAGTATAACAATATTCACTTTAGCTATATCGAATTGCGGTTATCACTATTTCTATAATCTGTTAATTTACTCACTTTTTTTTTACAAACTGTGTTATCTAAAATAGAATAGAGATGGAATTATTCTAATTTTATATAAGGGGTTATAGATGAAAATTGCGATTATCGGTGCAACGGGAAAGAGTGGAAAATTGATTCTAAAAGAAGCCTTAGCAAGAGGTCATGATGTGACGGCAATTGTTCGGCATGCCGATCAAGTGAAAGATCACAATGTTCATGTGATTGAAAAAGATCTCCTTGATTTAACCTATGATGATATTAAAGATAATGATGTGATTATCGATGCATTTGGTGTCTGGGCACCTGAAAAATTGGGTTTACACCAAACTACCTTGAAACACCTTGCGGATATTTTATCGGATAAACCTAATCGTCTCTTAGTGGTGGGCGGTGCCGGTAGCCTTTATGTGAATCCTGAACATACTGTTCGCGTAATGGATACATCAACTTTTCCAGATGACTTTAAACCGTTGGCTTCTAATATGGCCAAGGCTTTTGATGCGTTACGGCAACGCCATGATGTACAGTGGACATATCTTAGCCCAGCGGGCAACTTTGTTGCTGATGGTCCACGTACGGGGCACTATACTGCCGGCGGTGAAGAAATTTTAGTGAATAGTAAAGGCGATAGCCAGATTAGCTATGCCGATTATGCCATTGCGATGGTTGACGAAGCTGAAAAAGGTAAACATATACAAAAACGCTTTACGGTGGTTTCTGAATAGGATAAAAAATCCAAACATGAAAAAGTAAAACATTATGACGTTTTATTCTTTTATTTATAATATTTTTTATTTATAATACATTGATTATATTAGTCTAAATTAAAAAAGCCTTGCGTTACTGATAAGGCTTTTTTATTTCTGAATTACATTTATGAATGCAATTCCAATAGTGTCTGAAAAACGGTTAATCATTTAATTTCTGCATTTTTTCCATCGCAATTTCAATTTTTTTGATGGCTTCTTCACAACGATAAATACGATTATCAATGGCCGCTATTTTGGCATGATCAATGTGATCAGCGTCAAGTTCTTGGGTAAATTTTATCTCTTGCAAGCGCCGTAAATAATCGAGATGGCGTGCATGTTTTTGGGGTAAGGATTCATAAAGTGTGACAGGTTCTTTAATGCGTAAATGGTGAGTGGATAACTCGCGCGTTAACGCTGTGATTTGATTTAGTAATGTTTCGGTTAGAAAATTGATTTTATCGGTATTTTGTTGACTTATGTTATCAGACAATGCTTGATAAGTTTGTCTGATTTTAGTGATATAGAAGTCACTATTATTTACTATGCTAGGTTTATCGAATAGATGCTCGTCAAAATAAAATTCATCAATATCCGTCAAGTTAATCTGGGTGGCTTGTTGTTCAAGTGCGTCAATTTGCTGTTTAAGTTTTGTCAATAAAGGAATTATTGTCATGTTCATCGTCCTCATTAGCACCAAAATAACTTCCTAAATGCAATTTTGCCAAATTTAATAATTTGATAAATTCAATAAAATTTAATTTATCGGGTGATACACTTTGCTTAGACAAAATATTTTTTTGCGTTAATTGTTGCGTTAATTTGTTATACATAGCGACTAAATTAAGTGGCAACGGGGATAATGCACGTTTACCTAACCAAAAAAGCCCCTGTATTGGTAAACTTAATGTAAATAGTGCTGTAATCAGTGTAATTGCCATCGATGCATGCATATAATATTGCCAAACGAATAAGGAGACGACGATGGGTGGTAAATATTTACTGGCTAATTTAATATAAGCGATAATTTTAATTTCGGGGAATGATGCCGCTAAAGTTTTATCGGGCGGACAAAGATGCATATATTGCTGCCCAGATTTGAAAATTTTGACTATATTCATTTTAGTTATTTATATTATCTCTCTATATATGATAATAGTGGCGATATCCTCGACATTCTGGTTTTATTGTCATAAAATGACGCCGTTCAATCTAGGGGTTTCGTCTATTTTATCGCAAAAGTTGAGATAGCAAAAGCCACCTGTACGTAATCACATCGATCGTCAAATCATGTGCTGAGAACCAACGATAATTGGTATATCTCTTTTATTAACAATATACATTAACACAATATAGGAATTACTATGTCATCAAGTAATAATGTCCTCGTTCTTAACTGTGGAAGCTCCTCTTTAAAATTTGCTATTATCGATCCTAACACAGCAGAAGTATTTTTGTCTGGTTTAGCCGAATGTTTTAATCTGCCTGATGCTCGAATTAAATGGAAACTTGATGGTGATAAAGGTGAAGCATCATTAGGTGCCGGTGCTGCACACCGTGAAGCTATCCAATTTATCGTTAGTCATATCTTCCCTAAAAAACCTGAATTATTAGCAAGCATTAAAGCGATTGGCCATCGTATTGTGCATGGTGGTGAAAAGTATACCCATTCTGTTATCGTTGATGATAGTGTTATTAAAGGAATCCAAGACGCGGCTACTTTCGCACCGCTACATAATCATGCTCACTTAATCGGTATTCAAGAAGCGTTTGCTGCATTCCCGAATTTAAAAAATAAGAACGTCGTTGTTTTTGATACAGCATTCCATACCACAATGCCGAAAGAAGCTTACCTATATGCGATTCCTTATGAGTTATATACAAAACATGCAATTCGTCGTTATGGTGCACACGGTACTAGCCATTATTACGTGAGTCGTAAGGCGGCTGAGTTATTAAATAAACCTGTTGACCAAACTAATGTGATTACGTGTCACTTAGGTAATGGTTCATCTGTTGCCGCTGTTAAAAATGGTAAATGTGTTGAAACATCAATGGGATTAACACCATTAGAAGGATTAGTCATGGGAACACGTAGTGGTGATATCGATCCTGCAGTGATGTTCTTTTTACATGATAATTTAAATATGTCAGTGGCGGATGTTAATGATCTTTTAAATAAAAAATCGGGTCTTTTAGGTTTGAGTGAAGTTAGCAGCGATTGCCGTTATATCACTGAAAATTATGGTAAAGACGAACGTGCAACCAATGCATTAGACGTATTTGTACACCGTTTAGTGAAATATATTGGTGCTTATAGCATGTTGCTTGATGGTCGTTTAGACGCAATCGTCTTTACGGGCGGTATTGGTGAAAATTCCGAAGAAGTGCGCCGAATGGTGATGGCAAAATTAAATATTCTTGGTTTTGCAATCGATCAAGATAAAAACCTAGCGGCACGTTTTGGCAATGAAGGGGAAATTAATAAAGAAGGTACACCTAAAGCCTTTGTGATCCCAACGAATGAAGAGTTAGTTATTGCCCGAGATGCAGCGCGTTTAACTGCGTAATTATGATTATAAACCGCCAAATGGCGGTTTTGTTTTATGTGATATATACTGATCATATTGAGATTAGATAAAGCGTAAGTGATTTATCAAAAATAGCCCTGTAAAATGCCTTCTTGGGTGAGATTGCAATTGGTGATAACCGATAGGAACAATTCTTATCTTGAAGGATAATAAGTATATATCGTGATTTAATAAAAAGTAAATTAAGAGGGAATAAATATGTCTCGTACAATTATGTTGATACCAACTGGTCCTAATGTTGGATTAACTGGCGTTAGCTTAGGTGTTGTTCGTGCTATGGAACGACAAGGCGTTAAATTGAGCTTTTTTAAGCCAGTGGCACAACCAAGAACCGGTGGTGATACCCCTGATAACACAACTACATTAATTAGTCACAATACGTCGATTCCAACTATTCAGCCATTAAAAATGAGCCATGTAGAAAATCTATTAGGCCTTAATAAACAAGATATTTTAATGGAAGAGATCATTGCGTTATATGCCGAAAATACTAAACATGCAGATGTTGTGTTAGTGGAAGGTATTGTGCCTACAGCAGATTATCCGTTTGCTAATGAATTAAATAATAATATCGCAAAAACATTAGGTGCAGAAATCATCCTGGTCATGAATATGGGATCTGATACACCAGCACAATTAAGAGATCGCATTGAAATTGCGCGTGCTAATTTTGGTGGTATTAAAAATGATAAAATCATCGGTGTGATTGTTAATAAAGTGAATGCACCGATCGAAGAACAATCATTGGTTCGCCCTGATGTGGCCGAAATTTACCATACACCTAAATTTGATGGCAAAAAAATCACCATTCATGATTTAAATGAAAACAGTCCATTACCTGTTTTAGGTTGTATTCCTTGGAATATCGATTTAAGTGCTTGCCGTACATTCGATATTGCTAATCATTTTGATGCTAAAATTATTAATGAAGGCAAAATTAAAACCCGCCGTATCAAACATATTTCATTTTGTTCACGTAGCGTACCTAATATTATTACACATTTACAACCCGATGCACTGTTAGTGACTTCTGCTGATCGTGCTGATGTACTTGTCACTATCTGTTTAGCTGTCATGAATGGCGTATCGATTGGTGGGGTATTATTAACAGGTGGTTATGAAATTGATGAAAAAGTGCACCGTTTATGTCAACAAGCCTTTGATGCAGGTTTGCCAGTCTTTACCGTACAAAGCAACACTTTCCAAACCTCGATTAATCTACAACAATTTAATCTAGAAATTCCGGTAGATGATAAAGAACGTATGGATAACACGCAGAACTTTATGGCAGATCATATTGATAATGCATGGATTAAATCATTAACTCAAGTGATAAGTTCTGCACGTCGTTTATCACCACCAGCATTCCGTTATCAATTAACTGAACTTGCCCGTAATGCTAAGAAAACAGTTGTCTTACCAGAAGGTAATGAACCACGAACAATCAAAGCCGCAGCTATTTGTGCGGAAAGAAAGATTGCAGATTGTGTTTTATTAGGTAATGCAGATGAAATTCGTAAAGTCGCAGCAACCCAAGGTGTGACTTTAGGTCAAGGTATTCAGATTCTTGATCCTGAACAAATTCGCGAAAAATATGTCCCACGTTTAGTGGAATTACGTAAAAATAAAGGCATGACCGAAGTGATGGCCCGCGAACAATTGACTGACAATGTGGTGCTAGGTACCATGATGCTTGAAGCAAATGAAGTTGATGGTTTAGTATCAGGTGCGGTGCACACCACAGCGAATACTATTCGTCCACCATTACAACTCATTAAAACTGCACCGGGTAGTTCTTTGGTCTCTTCTGTCTTCTTTATGTTGATGCCCGATCAAGTTTATATTTATGGTGACTGTGCTATTAATCCTGATCCAAATGCTAATGAACTTGCTGAAATTGCGATTCAATCTGCAGATACCGCCATCGCGTTTGGTATCGAACCACGTGTTGCGATGATCTCTTACTCAACAGGTACATCTGGTCAAGGTGCCGATGTGGAAAAAGTGAAAGAAGCAACGCGTATTGCTCAAGAAAAACGCCCTGATTTAATGATCGATGGCCCATTACAATATGATGCTGCGGTTATGCCAGATGTGGCTAAATCAAAAGCACCAAATTCTAAAGTAGCTGGTAAAGCAACTGTATTTATCTTCCCTGATTTAAATACGGGTAATACCACTTATAAAGCGGTACAACGTTCTGCTGATTTAGTATCAATTGGTCCAATGTTGCAAGGTATGCGTAAACCTGTCAATGATTTATCCCGTGGTGCATTAGTGGATGATATTGTTTATACCATTGCCTTAACCGCGATTCAATCAGCACAAGCAGCGAAGTAAATGACGCTATTTTTCTCGTTATAGGGTCTATTTTCTCTCTAAATAAGAGGTGGTATAATGCCACCTCTTATTTTTATTAGCCTTTTTGTTTTAAACATCTACATTTTAGGTATCCAAATTAGGATAATCATTTAGGAACACCATTCATGAAAAAAGATATCCATCAGCAACGCATATTGATTCTTGATTTTGGTTCGCAAGTTACGCAGCTTATCGCGCGTCGCGTTCGTGAGATCGGCGTATATTGTGAACTTTGGCCATGGGATGTATCTGCTGACAAGATTAAACAGTTTAATCCTAAAGGAATTATTTTATCTGGTAGTTATGAAAGCACGACGAAAGCCAATAGCCCGAGAGCACCTGAATATGTATTTAATGCTGGCGTACCTGTGCTTGGTATCTGCTATGGTATGCAGACAATGGCAATTCAGGCTGGTAAAAATGGTCAAGTGACAGGATCTGATCAGCGTGAGTTTGGTTATGCCAAAGTGGATATTGTCGGATCATCTAAATTAACAGATGGCATTTTTGACAGTCAAAATAACCAAGGCGAAAATCAATTAGACGTTTGGATGAGCCATGGCGATAAAGTCATCTCAATCCCTGATAATTTCAAAGTAATTGGCCGTACATCAACATGTCCTTTTGCGATTATGGCAGATGATAACAGACAATTTTATGGTGTGCAGTTTCACCCAGAAGTAACACACACTGTCAAAGGATTAGAATTATTACAACGCTTTGTGATTGATATTTGCCACTGTGAAAAACTGTGGACACCTTCATCAATCATCACGGATGCTATTGAAAAAATCAGAGCGAAAGTAGGTAAAGATAAAGTATTACTTGGTTTATCGGGTGGCGTTGATTCATCGGTGACCGCATTATTGCTACATCAAGCGATTGGTGATCAACTAACTTGCGTTTTTGTTGATCATGGTTTATTGCGCCTACACGAAGCCGACCAAGTTATTGACATGTTTGGTGATAAATTTGGATTAAATATTATTGCTGTTAATGCGGAAGAACGCTTCTTAACTGCCTTAAAAGGTGTGACCGATCCTGAAGCAAAACGTAAGATCATTGGTCGTGAATTCATTGCTGTATTTGATGAAGAAGCAGCAAAATTAAACGATGTTAAATGGTTGGCACAAGGTACGATTTATCCCGATGTTATTGAATCGGCGGCTGCAGATACAGGAAAAGCACAAGTCATTAAGTCTCACCATAATGTTGGTGGCTTGCCGGATGATATGAAAATGGGGCTAGTCGAACCCTTGCGTGAACTCTTTAAAGATGAAGTGCGTAAAGTGGGATTAGAATTAGGCCTACCTTACGACATGCTCTACCGCCACCCATTCCCTGGACCAGGGCTGGGTGTACGCGTATTGGGTGAAGTTAAAAAAGAATATTGTGATTTATTACGTAAAGCCGATGCCATTTTTATTGAAGAATTGTATAAAGCCGATCTTTATCATAAAGTGAGCCAAGCCTTCACTGTCTTTTTACCGGTACGCTCAGTTGGCGTAATGGGTGACGGACGTAAATACGATTGGGTTGTTTCATTACGCGCGGTTGAAACGATTGATTTTATGACCGCACATTGGGCACATTTACCTTATGACTTCTTAGGGCATGTATCTAACCGTATTATCAACGAAGTTGACGGCATCTCACGCGTTGTCTATGACATCAGCGGCAAACCCCCTGCAACAATCGAGTGGGAGTAAAATCATCCCTTCCAACATAATCCATTAATCTACCTTAAAGCCAATGATATCAATAGTATCATTGGCTTTTTTGTTAATGAATAATGGGTATGATTAATGGCGAATGAACATGCATTAAGGGTTAGATATAATAATATTGCACATGAGGCTACTAAATTGATATGCTGAGTAAAATTTAGTCAGAGTCAAAGTAATATAACGGTGACTATGGGATAAAATCTTTTTGGTGAGCTAGCGGTTTGTACAATAAGTATTGGCATAATAATATTATGTGTACAATCCACAAATTCAAAATTATTTGATTGATTTATTTATTAAAATTTAACTTTTATGATTCGACCCCACAATTAAAAAGAGTCGAAAGGCAAATTTTAGTCATAAATACCCTCTACGGCGGGTTTTTTATTGCCATAAAAAGCGATAGAGAGAGGCCTTATAAAATCCTATTCTTAATGCTCTCACAATAATCAGCCAAACAAAATGATCCTATCTGAATAAGCTTTCTAACATAAATTCACCTAAATATTTTGATTGAAATGGGTAGTAGTTCTGAAACTTATGAACATGGTAATATTTTATTATTCTTACCGTTAAGAAAAAATATTACGTATCTTGGATACTAATCTGTATAGCATCGAAAAATACGAGATAGCTCACAAATTTATGGCAATTTAGGTTATTTCTATAGTTAATTTTGATGATATTGTCCAGATTTTGGGTTGATTTCTTCTTTCATCTTTTCCTTCTGTTATAAAGGAGTCCTGATTTTATTCACTTATAAAAATGAAAGGAAACGATATGATGAAAAATGTAATGCACACTCAAGCTGGATTTACTTTATTTGAATTAATGATTGCCATTGTTGTGATCGCAATTTTGACGGCAATAGGTTTACCTGCCTATCAAGGTTATGTGAAAAAAGCGGCACTGACAGATATGTTGCAGACTATGACACCTTATAAAACATCTATTGAACTTTGTGTATTAGAAAAAGGGGGCTTAACAAGCTGTAATACAGGTAGTAATGGTGTTCCTGTATCAAGAACAACGCAATATGTGACTTCGGTTAATGTTGCTGCGGGTGTTATTACTTTAACGGGGCAAAATGCTTTAGCGGGTCTTGTGACAACATTGACACCAACAGTTGATGCGACGCAAGGTCATCTAAATTGGTCGCGAACATGTACCGTTACGCCGGCGGATACAAGCCTAACAGCAGCGTGTGAAGATATTTTTAAATTTAAATAAATTGATCTTCTCATAAAAAGGATCTGTCGTTATGCATAATGAAAAGTTGGTTGAAAGCATTGATGAATTGTTACTCGATGCGTTAAATAAACGTGTTTCAGATATCCATTTTGAACCTTACCGGCAAAGTTATCGTATTCGTATGCGAATCGATGGTGTATTACAAAACATGTTATCGCCACCATTGGATTTGGCAAAACAGATTGCGGCACGGTTAAAAATTATGGCTAAATTAAATATCGCTGAGCAACGTTTACCACAAGATGGACAACTTATCATTGATCAATATACGATGCGTATCTCTACTTTACCGGTTCTTAATGGTGAAAAAATTGTATTGCGTGTCATGGATAATCATGAACAACAGTTATCCTTTAACGAATTAGGTTTACCGGAACAAGAGTTGTCTCTTTTCTGTGAGCTACTTACGCACCCACAAGGATTGATTTTGGTTACAGGCCCAACGGGTAGTGGTAAAACAGTGACACTTTACAGTGGCCTGAAACGATTAAATAAAACCGATCGTAATATTTGTAGTGTTGAAGATCCCATCGAAATTCCGATTGAAGGTATTAATCAAACACAAGTGAATCTGAAAGCAGGGCTGACGTTTGCACAGATTTTACGATCTTTTTTGCGACAAGATCCAGATGTGATGATGATTGGTGAGATACGTGATCGTGAAACGGCTGAAATCGCCATTCAAGCAGCACAGACAGGTCATTTGGTTTTATCAACTTTACATACAAATTCTAGTATTGAAGCATTGACACGCCTTAATCAGATGGGCATTGAACATTATTTACTGGCATCGAGTTTGAAACTTGTCATCGCCCAAAGGTTAGTACGTAAACTCTGTCCACATTGTAAAGTGGTAGCCTGTGAGTTAGTCAGATTTGAGGAAGAAGCAACTCCACATTTTTTAGCGGTGGGGTGCCAGCACTGTATTGGTGGTTATCGAGGCCGGATCGGTCTATATGAATTTTTACTTATCACGCCTGAAATTCAACAGCAGATCCTAAATAAAACGAAGATTATTCCGAATAAGATGATATCGCTAAAAACGGCAGGCGAAAAGTTGGTTCGAGAAGGGATAACAACCTTGGCCGAATTGCATCGCGTATTAGGTGGTCATATCTAACATAATAATTTTATTTTATTTCATATTATTTTGTTGTGTTAGTGACTTCTGCTGAATATGTCTGGATGATTTAGATTAAAATGATCAGATGAGTGCACACCATGAAAAGATTATATTTTTGGTATGATAGCGAGTTTAATCAACAGAAAATTATTGCTTCATCTGTACAAGATGTTCGTAAGCAACTCTTATTGCAAGGGCAATTTGCTATTCGGATCAAACCAGATGTACGGATTACGTCGAAAAGTTTTAATCTTGGTGAACTGTCTGTTGTGACTAAGCAGTTAGCAACGATGTTAAAAGCGGGCTTGCCGATTGTTGAGAGTTTGCAGCTACTTGCTAAAGAGCATAATAAATCTTACTGGCAATATCTGCTGGGGGAAATTAAAAATAAGTTGATTAAAGGTGATCCTTTATCCCGTGTGTTAAGGGAATATGAATCCATTTTTCCACCGTTATATCGTGAGATTATTGCAACAGGGGAGTTAACGGGGCAATTAGATCAGAGCTTTGAACAACTTGCTGTGCAGCTTGAAAAATCGTTACAGTTACAAAAACGAATAAAAAAAGCTTTGCGTTATCCGCTATTTTTATTATCTGTTGCGGTAATCGTTGCAGCGGTGATGTTATTGATTGTATTACCTAAATTTTCGGATGTGTATGCTAGCTTTGATACCGAACTCCCTTTTTTTACACAAGCGGTTATCCATTTTTCCATTTTTTTGCAGCAGAATGGCGGTGTGATATTGTTGCTGGCTATCCTAATTTTCTATTTGTATAAACGTTACTTAAAACAGAAATATCAATCAAAGATTGATCGCGCACTTATAAAGCTTCCGTTGTTAGGTAAGATTATACAAACCAGCTGTTTAACCCAGATTTTCCAAACATTGATGATCACGCAAAAATCGGGGATTCCCTTATTGGCTGGATTAAGTGCCGCTGCAAATACGGCATACAATAGCCACTATAAGTACACAATACAGCAGATAATCGCGACGATTGAACAAGGTCAGTCATTGAGTTATGCAGTTAATCAACATGCGATTTTCCCGAGTTTATGTTTTCAGCTGATTCGCGCAGGTGAAGAGTCAGGTGCTCTGGATCTTATGTTAGATAAACTGGCCAATTATTATCAAGAACAGAATGAAGAGTTAACCGATAATCTATCACAAAAATTTGAGCCGCTCCTTATGATGGTATTAGCTTTAATTATTGGTGGATTAATTGTGGCAATGTATTTGCCTATCTTCCAACTTGGGGATGTGATCCACTGATGCTTGTAGTATTTTTCTTATTCGGACTTAGTTTCGGGAGTTTTATTTATGTGGCTTATGTTCGCTTTTCACCTGATATTAGTCTGTCAAATTATCTTTTTTCGATAACGTTTAATCGTTCTATTTGCCCTTGCTGTCACCATCGCTTACGTTATTGGCAACTGATACCTTTATTTTCATGGTTATATCTAAAAGGTCGTTGTTATTTTTGTCAATGTAAAATACCGTATGATTATCTGCTGCTTGAACTATTATGTGGCTGCGCATTTATATTAATAGGTCTTGACAAACAGGGGAATGATCTTATGTTGTCGCATAAGATCGCACCTTATTTCCAGGTAATATTATTCTTGTTGCTTGCTTGTTGGTTTTTACTACTTGCGATGATTGATTTTCGGTATTGTTTGCTAGTCGATTTTTTAACGCAGCCACTCATGTGGTTAGGGGTTATATTGGCTTATTTTAATTGCGCCTTTATTTCATTAGAGATGGCATTGATTGGTATATTTTTTGGCTATCTACTGCTTAAAATCCCTGCATTGATTTTCTATTTAGTGACTAAAAAAATTGGCTTAGGGGGCGGAGATATTAAACTTTTAGCTGCATTAGGGGCTTGGATTCCTTATTCAAGATTGCCACTTTTGTTAATTATTGCCTCATTACTTGGCATGATTTATTATCTTGTATTACGTTATCTGTTGCATTATTCATCGTTAAAAATGATTCCATTTGGTCCATTTTTATTGATAGCAGGCTATGGGTTAATCTATTTTTTATAGCAAATTATGTTGTAAATTACTTTCAGAGTTGATACCCATTTCAATCAAACTTTTATCATTGCTATTCCACCGACAAACATCGGTGGATAATAGAATAGCTAAAAGGTGATGATCTTTTTATGTGTAAAAAGCTTATTTACAGT
Organism: Orbaceae bacterium ESL0727; assembly: GCA_029433345.1. Taxonomy (GTDB): domain Bacteria; phylum Pseudomonadota; class Gammaproteobacteria; order Enterobacterales; family Orbaceae; genus Gilliamella. The sequence continues at coordinate 1,913,369 of JAQTHY010000001.1, read as the reverse complement.
AATCGTTTGATGATTCGATCAACACGGATGCGACTTAATCGTTTTATTAATTTATGGACCTGTTTGGGATAAAATTGGCTAGCTTGAATTTGTTGGAAGTGAGTAATTAATGTCGTCTTTTCGCGAATAGTGGCCAGTTCAGTTTGAATTTGTGATTGTAGTTCTTGTTTTGGATCATGGACTAAAATACCATTTTCAAGATCGAGCCGCCAAGCACGTGGATTTACATTATTCCCTGTGATTAGTAGCCACTCATTATCGATCCAGATACCTTTTAAATGATAAGTTTGATTACCATCTTGCCATAATCGAATAATTAGCTGTCCTTTATCAACAAAATGTTGTAAACGTTCAATAAAATTACGGAGATTAATCTCATATAAATAGGGTAGCCCCCCGGAAATATTAAATGGTTCATTTTCGGGAATATAAAAATCGTTGGCAATTTTATCGCCGATAATTAACTCAACTTGGCGACCTTTGCGTAATAACCGAATAATATCGCGCATCACAATATTGGGTAGATTAAAATATGGGGTGCAGAAAGTGGCTTTTTCTTGAGTAATATTAATCAAATGATGAATAATTTTATTGAGCGGATTATTTTTACCTACCCCGACAATGGGTGCAACTGTTAACGACTCATTATTGCCATTAGCTTCATATTGATAATTGGTATTCATCAGATGATGGCGGAGCACTTTAATATCGGGTTTGAGCTGTTTACGCGTTTTATGTTGCGGTGTATCAAGACGCTGCACCGCAGTGAAAGGTAAAAAATTATCATTAACATAGTTGATCATGCTATCCGCCAACTTTTTATTAACGATGACATGATAACGGTCATAGCGATAATTTTCTAATTTATGTAGATAAACATTATTAATACTGGCGCCGGTATAAATGACAGTATCGTCGATAATGGAACCTTTAAGATGTAAGACACCGAGTACTTCTCGGCGATTAATAGGCACACCATAGATCGGAATATCAATATTAGGGTATTTTTGGCGCATGGCGTAATAATAATTGGCATTACTTTCACTTGTGCCTTCGCCAATACGGCCGCGCTGAGCTCGGTGCCAATCGACAAATATTTTGATATCTAAGTGTGGGCGGAGCGCTTTTATTTGATAAAGTGTTTCTAAAAGTTCTCTACCTGCTTCGTCGCGTTCTAAATAAAGCGCAATAATGTAGATGCGGCGTTCTGCTTTATGGATATTATCGAGTAGGGCGACACGATAGTCTTTGGGTTGGTATAAGATATGATAATCCGCAGCACGTTGCTGAATTTTAGGTAATTCATCAAGGTGTTTTTTGTGATTATATTTTATAAACGGTATGCGCATGATGATATTGTCACTTAACAAAAATAGATTATAGAATAACATATTTTAGGTAAGAAAATAATATTCCTTACTGTTGTTCGCTAATCCATGCGCGAATCAATTTATAACTTAATGCCAGAACGACAGGGCCAATAAATAATCCCATTACGCCGAAACTGAGTAAGCCGCCAATGACACCAAATAGAATTAATAGGAAAGGAAGATCGGCGCCACGTTTAATTAAAAATGCCCGCATCACACTATCGAGCGTGGTTAATATAACTGCAACCACAATTAAAATAATTGCTGAATAGGTATTGCCATCCCAAAATTGCCAAATAATGGCACCAAGCATAACAATGACAGGACCAATTTGTGCAACGCAGCAAATAAATAAAATTAAGGTTAGAATACCCGGGTAAGGCATGTTTGTGATCACAAAGCTTAATCCCCCCATGATGGCAAGTGTGATCGCCGTGACGACGACACCCAAAGCAACCGCACGGATGGATTGTCCTGCTAACGTGACGGCAATTTCGCCATATTGTGTAGATAAACGGTTGGCAAAGAGATAAACATAATGAGTAGTCTCTTCACCTTTCAAATAGAGTAGCGCACTAAACACAATCATTACGCCGCCATGAAAAGCAAAAATACTGATATTGGTTGCTTGTTCTAACGTCCATGAAACCATGGTGCCTATATAGGGTTGGATCTCTTTAATCAAATCAGAACCATCGGTTTTGCTCACTTCTAACCATTTCTGATGCAGTTCCGTACCAAATAAAGGTAAACGGTCGAGCCAATCTAAAGTAGGTAATTTTTGTAAAGGCAGGTTTTTTGCCCATTCGATAAGAAATTGTCCATTTTTAGTAATGCTAAGAATGATCAAAATAAACGGAATGATAAAAAATAGTGATAAAATAACCGTCATCACACAAACCGATAATAACCGTTTATTGAATAAAATATGTTGGATTTTAATCATCAATGGCCATGTGGCAATTACCACCATGACAGCCCAAAACAGACCGAATAGAAAAGCTGCAGCGACACGATAAGTAAAGATAATAAGCAGCCCGATAATTAATACATTAAAAATTAATTTTAATAAATCGTAACTATTTTTTGTTGCTGGCATGATGTAACCACACTTGTGTTAAATAAATCAATGAAGATAAACAGTTTTTTAAGATAAACAGTGCTATTATACGCATAATATTTTTAAAATTATATAAATGTTACTACGAAGGAGAAAACTAATGAGGAAAATAATTATTGCACTTAGTCTAGGTGTACTGATGTCGTCGGCATGTGCGACTATTCCTAAACAGGTTACGGCAGCTAAACCAGGCGTGCAAAAACTGGAAGATATTGCCCCTTACCCCGTCGCGAAAGATGGTTATTCTCGCTTTGTTATTAATGTTCCACCGCGTAGTAATGAAAATAATGTACGTATTGAATTAGTCATTGGTAAAGATATGCAAGTGGATTGCAATGTACATAAGTTAGGTGGCTTAGTAAAACCGGTTGAATTACAAGGTTGGGGTTATTCTTATTATGTGGTCGATGATGTGAATGATGGTATTTCCACCATGATGGCTTGCCCAACTGCAGAACGTAAAACTGAATTTGTTGAATTGAATCATAATTTGGCTATGTTCAATTATAATAGTAAATTGCCTATTGTTGTTTACGCACCAAGCAATTTGCAGGTAAAATATCGTCTTTGGACAACAAGTGATAAAAGTATACCAGCCACAATTGAATAATTCGTTATGTTGTGGTTTGATTAGATAGTGATTTTATTTGCTGATTGATCGTCGAAATCATATTTTTTATGATCTACCTTAGATTTGCACAAACGTGTTAGGTCTTTTTGCGGCAGATAAGCAGTTAGTCCCTAAGCTTAGTTGTAATAAATGGGTTATTATGATTAGTTCATGTGATAGGTGCTTATGATAGCCCTTATGATCAGTTTTGATGATCAGCTCACATGTAGCGTGAATGTAATCTAACTTCGCGCTACCGTCATGCATACGTGCGCCATACATAAGGTGGCTTGTCCTAGAAAACCATAGCGCTTTTATTTTGCGCGCTAGGTTTTGTGCACGCGGGGAGTGAGCGAAATTAGATAAATAGATGCAATAATCACCATCTAAGATGATAATAGCGATAAAACGGTCGATTGTTTGGATGCGCGGTGATTACTCTGTCCGAAAACAGTAGGCGCCATCCTTAATAAGGCCATTGATTAAAATGATGATAGTACAAACTAAATGAAATTAACTGTTCCAGATTTACCAATGATAACATCGTGGTTAGATGAATTGGGCATTGATGTTTATCAATGTGGTTATTGCGATGCGCTGCATTTTACTGCCTTAAAAGAGATGGATGGCGTGTTTGATGCCAAAATTGATCTCATTGATAATATACTCTGCTTGTCGATCGCTATCGAAGTGAAGCCATCGACCGTGCTCTCCTTACAAGCCGAAATGAGCCAAATCAATGCATCATCACGCTTTGTGAAAATTTATCTTGATGTACCCGATGAAGCTTATCCAAAAATAACCTTTAGACATGTACTTGATTGCTCGGTAGGTATCAACCAAGAACAGTTTGCGCAATTTGTCACACAGACACAAGCTGAAGCGCTTAGCCTGATTAATCAATTAAATAAAAATAATATCATCTTGTCGCGTGATGAGAATATTGATTATGATTTTGAGGATTTAGAATCAGTCTTATTAGATACTAAACGGCATACGTATCATTGAAATGAGGGGTGCTATTTTGTTAGCACACAATCTTTTTATAACGATGTTTCAGAATCACTATACGTTTATGTCAAAATAAGATTATTTAGAAGCGTGATAATAAATTTGCGTATGAATCAACAAATAGCGGAAAAATTATGGATACGTAATGGCTAAAATATAATCAGTTAATGCTAAAAATAGAAAAAATTTCTATTTTAGATGGACATCTCTCTAAAATAGGGTATTTTATGCCTCCGTAACATAAGGCTCAGTTTACATATTTATTTTTGCTGATATTTTTATAAATGCCTGATTACCTTGGTTTCGCCGTAATGTTTGTGATATATCCTATTGTTTATATGCCGTGATTAATAATTATTCAATATTATTGATTGTTATCGTCATTAATAGTTAATATAATCAATAAATAATCGGGAAAATTTGGGGCTCATTGTTTTTATCTCTTCTCTATGAAGCGATATGTCATGAACAGTGGGCTTGTGTCTAACATGTAATATCCCTAGAGGAGAAGTGGTGAGCATGTTTACTCAACGTAAAACAATTCTTTCAATCATCGCTGGTATTTCACTAGCACTTTCTCAATCTGCTATTGCCAAAGAGCCTGTAGTGCATTTTTATAATTGGGCAGGGCAAATTGGTTCCGATACGATCACTGATTTTGAAAAATCAACGGGTATTAAATTGGTTTATGATGTGTATGATTCCAATGAAGTACTCGAAGGCAAGCTAATGGCTGGCCATTCAGGCTTTGATGTGGTATCACCTTCAGATAGCTTTTTAGCAAGACAGATTCAATCTGGTATTTATCTCCCATTAGATAAGAGTAAATTACCTAATTGGAAAAATCTTGATCCGAATTTAATGAAATTGATGGCAACCCATGATCCGGATAATAAATATGCGATTCCATATGTCTGGATGACCACAGGTATTGGTTATAATATCGACAAAGTTAAAGAACGTTTAGGTGAAAATGCACCAGTAGATAGCTGGGATTTAGTCTTTAAGCCTGAAAATATGGAAAAACTTAAAGATTGCGGTGTGGCATTTCTTGATGCACCAACAGAGATTTTTGCCAGTGCGCTACGATATTTAGGCAAAGATCCTAACAGTACTGATGTGAAAGATTACACCGGTGCCGCTTACGATGTATTGGCTAAAGTACGTCCAAATATCCGTTATTTCCATTCATCACAATATATTAATGATCTTGCGAATGGCGATATCTGTGTCATTTTAGGTTGGTCAGGGGATATTTTACAAGCACGTGATAGAGCAAATGAGTCGCATAACGGCGTACATATTGGCTATCAGATCCCTAAAGAAGGGGCATTGGTCTTCTTTGATACATTAGCGATTCCTAAAGATTCGGAAAATGTGGATTCCGCATTAGCTTTTTTGAATTTTATCATGAAACCTGAAATTGCCGCACAAGTGACTAATGATGTTAATTTTGCCAGTGCGAATAAAGTTGCGAATGATGAATTTGTCAAACCAGAAATCAAGAATGATCCGGCAATTTATCCAAAACCAGAAGTGATGGAAAAATTATTTACCTTGAAGGTACAAGATTCGAAATTAGAACGCGTGATTACGCGTACCTGGACGAAAATGAAAACAGGTAAGTAACTAGCTAAACCAATAAGTTTAGTTATGACAGAAAGTTATAATGATAGACGGAAGGATTGTTCGATCTTTCCGTTTCGTTTTTTTGACTTGTTGTTATGAGGAAAAAGCAAGTGAACAATAAAACAACAATTCAGGTTCAGCCTAAAAAGAAGATGATCACACCATTATTGGAGATCAAAAATTTAACCAAAGTATTTAATGATGAATATTATGCGGTTGATGATGTCAGTTTGACGATTTATGAAGGTGAAATTTTTGCTTTATTAGGTGCATCTGGGAGCGGAAAATCCACATTATTACGTATGTTAGCGGGTTTTGAACAACCGACTTCTGGGCAGATTATCCTTGATGGTAAAGATCTTTCTACTGTGCCACCTTATAATCGACCAATTAACATGATGTTCCAATCATATGCACTTTTTCCTCATATGACGGTAGAGCAAAATATTGCTTTTGGTCTCAAGCAGGATAATCTTAAACGCAGTGAAATTGATACGCGCGTGAAAGAGATGCTGGCATTGGTGCATATGGAGCAATATGGTAAACGTAAACCGCATCAGCTTTCTGGTGGCCAGCGTCAGCGCGTCGCGTTAGCACGGAGTTTAGCGAAAAGACCAAAATTACTGTTACTTGATGAGCCTATGGGCGCGCTTGACAAACAGCTACGTGATCGCATGCAACTTGAGGTTGTCGGTATTTTAGAAAAAGTTGGTGCGACATGTGTTATGGTGACCCATGACCAAGAAGAAGCGATGACGATGGCTGGGCGTATCGCCATTATGAATAAAGGCCAATTTGTACAAATTGGTGAGCCGGAAGAGATCTATGAACATCCGAATTGCCGTTATAGTGCAGAATTTATTGGCTCAGTGAATATTTTTGAAGGTATTTTAGAAGAGACACTCGAAGATGGATTGATTATTAACTGCCCAATGATCAAACATCCATTGAAAGTCGATTATGATTCGCCAGCAGTTGAAGGTGTACCTATTCAAGTGGCACTCCGCCCAGAAAAGATTAAACTTTGCGATGAAATTCCTGATATAGGCTATAATTTTGCGGTGGGTGAAGTCGTTGAAATTGCTTATTTAGGCGATCTGTCTATCTATCACGTTAAATTACACAGCGGGCAAATTATCATTGCGCAATTGCAGAACGAACATCGTTATCGTAAAGGTATGCCAACTTGGGGCGATGATATGTATCTCAGTTGGGATGTTGATAGTTGTGTTGTTTTAACTGAATAGACGTACGAGGACATAGTAATGCGAACAATCGTATTGGGCGTTTTTCTAAATGCGTTGGTCTTACTCAGCGTTTATTTACATTTTATTAGCGCTGAGGCATTTGCCAATCCTTTTTTAGATGCACTATTTACGGCAATGATACTCAGCTTCATCTTATCATGTGTTGGGCTCTCTTTAGCACAATATAAGCCATCTAAATTTGCTTATCGGCTGATTATTGCTGGTAGTATTCTGTTTATTCCATTGGGTGGCGTTGCGATCTATTATGCAGTCAAAACGCTGCGCAAACAACGTGATGAATCTGACTTAATGACACTATATGGTCGTTTAGTCGTCATTGCTATCCCTTATTTATGGATGTTGCTACTCTTTTTATTACCATTTTTAATTGTTTTTAAAATTAGCTTTTCCGAAATGGTAAGAGCGATTCCGCCATATACAGATCTATTAAGTTATGAAGATGGCATTTTAAACATTATTTTGAATTTTGGTAATTATCAAAATCTGATCGATGATACGTTATACATTAACGCGTATTTGCAATCATTAAAAATTGCAGCTATTTCGACTTTTTTATGTATTTTATTGGGGTATCCATTGGCGTGGGCTATTAGTCAATGTAAACCGGCAACGCGAAATATTCTCTTATTATTAGTAATCTTACCTTCTTGGACATCATTTTTGATTCGCGTTTATGCTTGGATGGGAATCTTGAAAAATAATGGATTATTAAATAATTTCCTTGAGTGGTTAGGCTTGATTGATCAACCTTTAATTATTCTCAATACGAATGTGGCGGTTTATATCGGTATCGTCTATTCGTATTTACCTTTCGTGGTATTACCTATCTATACCTCATTGAGTAAAGTTGATACCACGTTAATCGAAGCGGCGTTAGATCTCGGTTGTAAACCACTCAAAACCTTTTTTAAAATTATCGTGCCATTAACCAAAGGTGGTGTGATTGCGGGGGGAATGTTGGTCTTTATTCCTGCTGTTGGTGAGTATGTTATTCCTGAACTATTAGGTGGATCGGAAACCCTAATGATAGGTAAAGTACTTTGGCAAGAATTCTTTAATAATCGTGACTGGCCAGCGGCATCGGCGGTTGCATCGGTGATGTTATTAATTTTAATTGTGCCGATCTTCTATTTTAATAAATTCCAGAATCGACAAATGGGAGGCAAGTAATGCGAGATTTTAAGATTGTATTACGATCTGCATTGATTGTTTTTGTTTCGGCATTATTAGGTTCTTATTTATTGACTTTACTGATTTCTTCATCGGGATGGGAACTAATCGGTAATAGCCAACTTTATATGGGTTGTTTGCTATTTAGCGTTGTTATGACGGTAATTATCACGCTAGCTTTATTATGTAAAAGTTTAAAAGCATTGATTTTAGTGATTATTTTTTCATTTTTGTATATTCCGATGATCATGCTGGTGATCTACTCATTTAATAGTTCACGGCTAGTGACAGTATGGGCAGATTTTTCGGTCAAATGGTATTTTGAATTAGTCAATAACGAAGCATTATTAAAAGCGGTTGGGCTGAGTTTATTCATCGCTTCGGCGGCGGCAACATTGGCGACGATATTAGGAACATTAGCCTCGTATGCGGTTATTCGTTTTCGTCGTTTCCGTGGCTCTAATTTGTTCTCATTTATGACAACTGCACCACTGGTTATGCCTGATGTTATTACCGGTTTAGCGCTATTATTACTATTTGTTGCGATGGGACAGACACTCGGTTATCCGCAAGATCGTGGCGCGATTACTATCTGGATGGCGCATGTGACTTTCTGTACGGCTTATGTCACGGTTGTTATAAGTGCACGACTACGCGAATTGGATAAATCAATCGAAGAAGCCGCATTAGATTTAGGGGCTAATCCGCTCAAAGTCTTTTTTGTGATCACCTTACCGATGATTATTCCGGCATTGGTATCTGGCTGGTTACTTGCCTTTACTTTATCACTTGATGATTTAGTGATTGCCAGCTTTGTTGCTGGGCCGGGTGCGACAACATTACCGATGTTAATCTTTTCCAAAGTCCGATTAGGTGTTGATCCACAAATTAATGCTTTAGCGACCATTATTTTATTAATTGTGGGTATTATTGGCTTTATCTCGTGGTTAATGATGCGCAGAGCAGAACGTAGACGCACGAAAGAAATGAGAATGCGTTAAGCGGATGACTATTTTCCCCCGGCGCTTAAAAAAAGATGGGAAAAATAATCAAACCGATGGGCGAAAACTCTATCAATTATGGTTCATTTCACCTCGTTATCAATGATGTCCGGTGGAATGAATCCTAATTTTGCCGGCAACAACAAAAAAGTCATTATTTTTATGCACAGCGATCACTAAAAACATATCCGGATCGTAGCATAAACAGAGCAACCATCAGTAAAGCATGGCACTTTTCATTTCCCCGCAAGTAATAATCGATAGAATAAACCACAATTTTGTGAGAGAACAGGTATAATTAACTATTCCCTGCGATGAGCAATGTAAATTTTTAAAAAAGGATGAAGGCATTTACCATGAATCAATTTAATTTAAAAGAATTTGGTACTCCGATTGAGCGAGTAAAAAAAGCGATTGCATCCATTCAAGCCGGAAAAGGCGTTTTAGTATTAGATGATGAAGATCGTGAAAACGAAGGTGATATGATCTGGGCAGCACAAACTATTACCACAGAACAGATGGCGCTGACTATTCGTCATGGTAGTGGCATTGTCTGTTTATGTCTACCACAAGAACGCTGCGATACATTGGCATTGCCCATGATGGTTAGTCATAATACCAGTAAAAATCATACTGCATTTACTATTTCAATCGAAGCAGCCGTTGGCGTGACAACAGGTGTGTCGGCAGCCGATCGCGTGACTACGATTAAAGCAGCTGTAGCTGATCATGCTAAAGCGAGTGATTTACATCACCCTGGCCATGTTTTCCCGTTAGTGGCTAAAGAAGGCGGCGTGTTAGTGCGTCGGGGACATACTGAAGCGTCAGTCGATTTGGTCAAATTAGCAGGTTTGCAACCGGCAGCAGTATTATGCGAGCTCACTAATGACGATGGTACCATGGCAAGAGCACCAGAAGTGGTTAAATTTGCTAAACAACATGATATGCCAGTTGTCACGATTGAAGACATTGTTGAATACCGTAATACAGTGCAGCAATAAGATCATCAGCAAGATAAAAATAGTTTTCGCAAAATTGTTTTTATGACGGCCATTTTATAAAAAACGTTTTGTAAGAGCCGTTTTATCATTGTCAGCTTGTTAAATTGAATGTTTCAGAACTACCCTACGTTTGTGTATAATTTTGTTAGGGTAGATTTGATTTACATAGAGTCAAATTGCTATTCTTCCTACTTTCATAAAGCTGATTTAGCCGTGCTTGATGACTTACAAAATCATTACAGAAAGAGATATTGAGAGAATATCATCCGATAACCACATGATCTTTTAGCTATCTTTACACACCAAATTTTACACATGAAGTAAAGTCGTTAGTTTAACGTTGTTAAGATCAACAAAATCCGCAAAAAAGCATTTTAAATGCAATCAATTTACGTTATGATAGTGTTTATTCATACAGTAATGTGGCTACGTAATTGCCTTAATGATTTTTAATTATTATCATTCAAACTAATATGCGCAAAATCATTCATGTTGATATGGATTGTTTTTATGCCGCCGTTGAGATGCGGGATAACCCACGCTATCGTAATATTCCGATTGCGGTAGGGGGTGATCCTCGCAAACGGGGGGTAGTTGCGACGGCCAATTATATTGCACGACAATTTGGTATTCATAGTGCTATGTCGATGGCACAAGCGGTGAAATTGTGCCCGAATCTGAAAATTATCCCGGGTCGGCACACCGTTTATCGAGAAGTTTCGGCGCAAATTCAGCAAATTTTTAGCCGTTATACCAAATTGATCGAAACTGTATCACTCGATGAAGCCTATTTGGACGTCACTGATTGCCCATTATGTCATGGTTCAGCGACATTGATTGCGCAAGATATCCGTAAAACCATTTTTCAGGAACTTGCTCTGACTGCTTCGGCTGGTGTGGCGCCATTGAAGTTTTTGGCCAAAATTGCATCAGATATGAATAAACCCAATGGACAGTTTGTTATTACACCTAAAGAGGTAATTCCGTTTATTCATACTTTACCGCTGAAAAAAATTCCAGGCGTTGGTAAAGTGACCGAAAAAAAATTAGCAGAATTAGGATTATTTCAGTGTCATGATGTTGTGAATTATGATTTGGTAAAATTGCTCAACCAATTTGGTAAATTTGGCCGGGTATTATATGAACGTTGCCAAGGCATTGATGAACGTGATGTCTGCAGTGATCGACAACGTAAATCTGTCGGTGTTGAGCAAACATTGGTGACGGACATTACCCAATGGGATGACTGCTTATCATTGATCGATCCGTTGTTTGATGAGTTAGAGAAGCGATTAACAAAAGTCCGTGCTGATCTATCAATTGCAAGACAAGGGGTAAAGTTTAAGTTTGATGATTTCCAGTTAACGACACAAGAACATGTTTGGGCAAAGTTGGATAAAGGGGATTTAATCCAACAAGCTTATCAAGTTTGGCAAGAACGGCGCCATGATCGCGGTGTACGATTAATCGGTTTACATGTGACCTTAATCGATCCACAACTGGATAAGCAGTTATTGTTGGATTTTAATTATCCGCATAATTCTGCCAATATCTATTAATCTTGTGTCACGCCGTATTGTTGACGATAAGCTTCGACCTGCTTCATTTGATCTTGACGTGCAGGATCTTGATAAAGATATTGAATCAAATCATCTAACGTAATAATTGATATTACATCACAATGATAAGTCTGTTTTATCTCTTGAATCGCAGACAGTTCCCCATGTCCTTTTTCTTGACGATCAAGGCAAATTAACACGCCCGCCAATTTGGATTGGTTAGCTTCTAAAATCTTCATGGATTCACGAATAGCTGTACCGGCAGTAATCACATCGTCGACTAACATGACGCGTTGTTTATAGATAGAGGTGCCAACCAAATTACCCCCTTCGCCATGATCTTTCGCTTCTTTACGGTTAAAACAGTAAGGAATATCGACATTATGATGTTCAGATAATGCGACCACCGTTGACGAAACAATCGGGATACCTTTATAGGCTGGGCCAAAAATAACATCATAATCTAAATTGGCATCCATCAATGCTGCTGCATAGAAACGACCCAATAGCGCTAAATCTTTCCCTGTATTAAAAAGTCCAGCATTAAAAAAATAGGGGCTTTTTCGGCCTGATTTTAATGTAAATTCACCAAATTTCAATGCTTGCCTGTTTAAGGCGAATTCAATAAATTCACTTTTGTATGATTTCATTTGAAACTTCTCCACCTTGCAATATGTAAACGTTCTTGTGTTCTAGCGCTATCATTGCCAATACCAACCAGCAAGGAACTCGAGATCTATCACGTTTTAATCAACCAAAATCATTGCCCTTAAAAATAGGGATTACGGTTCTATCATTGGCCAAAATCGTGTATTTAAACTATTCACTAAAACTCATCACTAAAATTTTTAATTAAAACTATTTATTAGAATGATTCATGACAACTCTTAATTAAAACTAAAGCGACTAACAAGCGTCGCTTTAGTGAATTAACTATTTTTGATGGCAGCACTGTCTGATGACGATTGCGTTAATGCCAATTGTTGTTTTTCAATAATGGTTTTAATGCCTTTTTTCGCCAAATCAAGAAGTTTTAACAGTTCATCATGACTAAACGGTTCACCTTCCGCTGTGCCTTGGATTTCGATTAAACGGCCATCATCGGTCATCACAACATTCATATCGGTTTCTGCAATAGAATCTTCAACATATTCTAAATCACATAGCGCTTCACCATTGACGATGCCTACCGACACAGCTGCGACTAATGATTTAATGGGATTTGTTGTTAATTGACCGGTAGCTAACATTTTCGTAATGGCATCATTTAATGCAATTGATGCACCTGTAATTGACGCTGTTCGCGTCCCACCATCAGCTTGGATGACATCGCAATCTAGCGTAATGGTATATTCGCCTAGGACGTTGAGATCCACCATTGCGCGTAAAGAACGGCCAATCAGACGCTGAATTTCCATTGTCCGGCCCGTTTGTTTGCCTTTGGCTGATTCACGTTGTGTACGAACATGTGTTGCTCGCGGTAACATGCCATATTCGGCGGTGATCCAACCTTGGTTTTGCCCCTTTAAAAAGCGTGGCACACTGGCTTCAATCGAAGCGTTACATAACACTTTGGTTTCGCCAAATTCAACTAAGACAGAGCCTTCTGCATGTTTGGTATAATGACGGGTGATTTTTATTGGGCGGACTTGTTCCGCAGTTCGACCAGAAGGGCGCATCGCTATCTCCAGCATTTCATTCTATATATAATTGTACGGTTGTATCATTTTCTGACTTTATGACTCGTCTAGTCGTCGCATCTATTTCGTTCTATGATTATAATTTGATAGTGACTATTTTATTTGCTGACTATACGATATCACTTATTAGGAGGGCATCGACAAAATACGTGGATGCTTAGCCTAAGCTAAGAGAATATTATACAGAATTTGTGATACAATGCCCAGTAGGTTTTTTATCGATTTTTTGATTGATCTTAGACTATTTGTGACTTGTCATGATGGCTGATTTGCTCAGCAAACCATCACTGATAAGCTGTTTTAATGGCAGATAAAATCACCATTTTGCAGAATAATCAGCATTAAACGTGGCAATTTTATTTGGGATATTTTATTAAGGACAAAAGCATGATTCGAAGTATGACCGCGTATGCACGCAAAGAGTTGAGTCAATCATGGGGGCGAGCGGCATGGGAGATTCGCTCCGTTAATCAACGTTATTTAGAAACCTATATTCGTTTACCCGAACAGTTTCGGGTACTGGAACCGATTATTCGAGAAAAATTGCGCAACCGTTTAACACGTGGCAAAATCGAATGTTCGTTGCGATTTGAGCTTGATCCTACTGCACAGCATCAAGAACTTTCGCTCAATAAAGATTTGGCTAACCAAGTTTTATATGCAGCGGATTGGATTCGAACTGAATATCAAGCTGGTGAAATCAATCCTATCGATGTATTGCGTTGGCCAGGTGTGATGTCGGCGAAAGAACAGAATCTGGATGAAATTTCAACACAGCTACTGACCTTATTAGATGACGCGATTGATGAATTTATCGTAGTGCGTGAACGGGAAGGGCAAGCATTGGAACAATTAATTACCCAACGCTTAGAGGCGATTACCAACGAAGTCACTAAAATCCGCACATGGATGCCACAAATTCTTAATTGGCAAAAAGAACGTCTGCTTGCTAAACTCGAAGAGTGCAATATCGAATTGGATAGCGCACGTCTTGAACAAGAAATTGTCATGTTAGCACAACGTATTGATGTTGCCGAAGAGCTCGATCGCCTAATGACACATGTAAAAGAGACCTACGTTATCTTGAAGAAAAATGAAGCGGTAGGGCGTAGGCTTGATTTTATGATGCAAGAATTTAATCGTGAATCCAATACCATTGCGTCTAAATCAATTAATGCTGATGTGACGGCGAGTGCCATTGAACTAAAAGTATTAATTGAACAAATTCGTGAGCAAGTACAAAATATTGAGTAAGCAAAAAACTTACGCATTTACAATCAAATCAATAGATGTTCGATCTGGGCTGGTGATCTTGCACGGCTTACCTTGCATAGATCATCGCTGCCAAGTTTAGGGCTTACTTTTGTTACTGATTTGGGCTTTTGGGAAATGTCGAGTCTTGATTGATTGGAAATACCAATACAGCGCCAAGTAAGCTGCGCCAGTTGATAAAATATCGGCAATTGGCATTGAATACCAAACACCATGTAATCCCAAAAAGTGTGGCGCAATATAAAGAGTGGGTAAGAGAATCAGAATTTGACGCGATAAACTCAAAATAATCGATATTTTTGCCATCCCAATACATTGGAAAAAGCTGGTGGTGACCATCTGGAATCCGACAAAAACAAAGGCCAATGTCATATAACGCAAAGCAATCGCTGAAAAACGAATCAGATCCTCATCAGCACTAAAGGCCTTAACCAACGTTTCGGGCATAAAAAAGCCAAGTAAAAAGCCTAAAGACGTAATCACCGTTGCGACTTTCACCGCGTAAAAAAAGGTATTTTTGACACGAGAATAGTTTTTGGCACCATAGTTATAACCAATAATAGGTTGCATACCCTGATTAATACCAATCACGATCATAATGATTAACGTCACTAAACGGTTAGCATTGGAATACGCAGCAATCGTATCATCACCCGAAATTCCGGCTAATGGTGAATAAGTATTAAGCTGCCAGTTAATAAACACCACCACAATAGAGGCGGCTATTTGCATCGCAAAAGGGGACATCCCAATCGACAGAATCGCTTTCACCATTTGGGGATTAAGTGTTAAATTGTGGGTACGTAATTTAATGGTACTGTTTTTATTTAAGAAGTGCTGCATCACAAATAAAAAACTGATAAACATCGATAGCGTTGTTGCAAAAGCGGCACCATGCATACCCCACCCCAAACCAATAATAAAAATAGGCGCTAAAATAATGTTGGCGATAACGCTAATAAACATGGTGACCATCGCTTTAAACGGATAACCACTGGCGCGCATCATATTATTGTAGTTAAAGGTTAAGGTTAGAAAGATACTGCCGGGTAAAAAAATCTCTAAAAACTCTTTAGCATAAACATGATTTTCAGGACTTGATCCTACAAAATGTAAGACTGGATCGATAAAATAAAGCAATAAAAATAACACCGAGCCACTTAAGAGTGTGGTTAACATAAATGACGTGCCCGCCACTTTTTCGGCCTCATCCGTCTGATTACGCCCTAAAAAAATCGAAATCCGGCTGGCTGAACCAATCCCAACCAACATCCCGATGGCAGCAGCCAGATTCATTACCGGTAAAATCAGCCCTGCGGCACTGAGCGCTTCACGGCCAATCCAATGACCAATAAATACGCCATCGATAATGTTATAAAGCGTATTGACGATAGTACCAATAATCGCTGGTAAAGCATATTGCCAAAAAAGCGTGCTAATTTTTTTATGTTTAAAATCGTTATAAATGTCAGTTGATTGCGTCATAAGTATTGGATTAAATTGATTAATATAAATTTAGTGATGATAGCTATTGGTCACCGTTGCTGATGATAGTTGAGCAAACCAAATTGCTACCGTATAACATGAATTTTTTAAAAACTATTGCCTGTAAAATTGTTCGCTAGTGTAACAGAGTCATAAATTGTTGATAGCACTTTTTGAGCGCTTTGTTAAAATAGTCGTAATTTTTATTATTAGGAATTTTTTATGAGTGTGCAGATAGAAAATATCGTTTTACATCAACTAATTCGTAAAAGTGAGAGTGAAATCGAACTGCATTTGCGCGAATCTACGTTAGATAATCAGCAAACGGTGGTGAGTTTAATTGAAGAAATTAACCGCACTTATAACAATAAAAGTAAAGCTTATGGCCTATTTAATGGGCAGAGTTTGTTTGCTGAGTCGCTTAAAGAATTACGCTTAGGCAATCAAGACTTTTTACATTTTAGCCAAGAATCGACCAAACAGTTACGTAACGAAATTGCTAAATATCCGTTTGCCGAAGGGGGAACCGTGATTTTTTGTCACTATCGTTATCTCGCCGTCGAATATCTGATTATTGCTGTGCTTAACAGCTGTACGAGCATGCACGTTAACGATGAGCTCAATATTAGCGAAACCCACTATTTAGATATCGATCATGCCGATATTATTGCGCGTATTGATATCACTGAATGGGAAACCGAAGCCAATTCTAACCGCTATCTCACCTTTTTAAAAGGTCGGGTAGGGCGTAAGGTATCTGACTTTTTTATGGATTATCTGGGTGCGACCGAAGGATTAGATACCAAACAACAGAATAAAACATTAGTGAAAGCGATAGATGACTATTGCCAAGAGATGCAGTTTGATAAACAAGACAAAATCAGCTCGCGCGAAAATGTCTATAATTACTGTAAATCGCAACAGGAAGTGGGGGAAGAGATCGAACTCAAAAACCTTGCTAACGAATTACCGGCGAAAGATGATTGCGATTTTATGCAATTTATCAGCGAAAATGGGTACGATCTAGAAGATAACTTCCCTGTTGATCGCGCAGCGTTACGCCAATTGAAAAAATTTTCTGGCAGTGGTGGGGGATTAACACTCAGTTTTAATTCTGATCTCTTAGGTGATCGAATCAAATGGGATCCGCAAACCGACTCGTTGATGATCAAAGGTATTCCCCCTAATTTACGTGATCAACTACAACGTAATAGTCAAACAAGCTAATATCCTCTATACTGATTATGTATGTGATTTTTTTAACAATAATGGAAAGAATCAACATATCATCAATCAGCGGGGCGTCGGATGGTAACGCTATCTTAACTAGATGGCTCTATAAAATAGGCAGTTTTATAAAAAGATAGTTTTATAAAATAGATATTTTTATCAAATAGATAGCGCTATCCCGAACTATTTCTCTATTTTTCCGTCGAAACCGATCGACGGAATCACTTACAAAGGAGCTCACATGAAATATATTGGTGCGCATGTCAGTGCTGCAGGTGGAGTTGATAATTCCCCCATTAACGCTTACCAGATTGGCGCAACGGCATTTGCGCTTTTTACTAAAAATCAGCGCCAATGGCATGCAAAGCCATTAGAAACAGCGGTGATTGATCGTTTTAAAAAAAGGTGTGAACAATATGGCTTTACCAGCAAACAGATTTTACCGCATGATAGTTATCTGATTAATTTAGGTAGCCCTGATGATGAACTGCTGGCAAAATCACGAGCTGCTTTCCTTGATGAATTTAAACGTTGTGAATTATTAGGGTTAACGCTACTGAATTTCCATCCTGGTAGTGATCTTAAAGAAATCTCTCTCGATAAATGTTTAACGCGTATTGCTGAATCAATCAATATTACATTAGATAAAACGAAAAATGTGGTTGCCGTGATTGAAAATACCGCTGGGCAAGGATCGAATCTTGGCTATACATTTGAGCAATTGGCGACAATTATTGATCAAGTAGAAGATAAACACCGTGTTGGAGTCTGTATCGATACTTGTCATGCGTTTGCGGCGGGATATGATCTCCGTACCGAAAAAGCCTATCACGAAACCTTTACGGAATTTGAAAAAGTGGTCGGTTTTAACTATTTACGCGGCATGCATTTAAATGATTCAAAGAGCGAATTTGCTAGCCATGTTGACCGCCATGCGCCAATAGGAAAAGGCAATATTGGTAAAGTAGCCTTTGAATGTGTTATGCGCGATCCGCGTATTGATAATATTCCGTTGATTCTTGAAACTCCAGAACCAGAACTATGGCCACAGGAAATTATCTGGCTAAAAGAACAAGAAAAGAAAAAATAGTTCTTCGCGCTTGTCTATTCCGTCGATGGTTGTCGGCGGAATAAAGCGCTCACTATACAATCGACGGCAATACAATCGATGGTAATACAGTCAATGACAATGCAGTTTATGACCCTAAAAGGCAAAATATTTGACATAAACGTATAGTAACTCTGAAACATCCTCATCTATCTTGAAATTTTCTATCAATCCTGCTTTCTAATCAGCATAATCACGTTATCCTGCTTCTTTTTTGATAAAGGTCATAATCTCAATCATTTCAGGGAGGATATCTAAAATAAGCGCGAGCTGCTGCATCACTAAAAGATCATTATTGTGCAGATTATCCGGTAGAGTATCAATATGGTTATTGATGCTCTGTTTGATCTGCTGATAATCTTTACTTATTTTAGCATCACTGAGTGTGTTGATAATATAAACGGCGAGATCATCAAAAAATTCCAATGTTTGTGGCGAAATTTTTTGATCGCGATGGGCGCCAAGTGTAGACAGATAACTAATTAAGGTATGATTTAAGGTTAATAACCGAAAACCATCATCAATCAATTGCGGATTCATATGCGGTTCTTTGGTCATAATACTAATTTGGGATGATAAATCGGCATTACTATCATGAGCGGTTCGTCGCGCAATGCGATAATGGACGTCATTTGTCTTACCAGAAACATATTGGCTACCAATTAGCGCTAAATAATGGCAATCATCGTGACAAGCGCGTTCAACTAAAGTCGATAGATTTCTAAAGCGCCAATCTGGCCAAATAAAACTGACAGCAAACCACGCAATCGCACAACCGATGATAGTCGCAACAATGCGTGAAATGGCGACGGGAATACTGCTTTCGCCCGCTAAACTAAAACTGAAGAAGACTAATAGTGTGATAAATGCGGTGGCATACGCATATTGTGAATTTTTAAATAAAAAGAATAACCAGCCACTAATAATAATCAACACTAATTGCGCTTCCACACTCGGGAAAATATAGGTTAATGGCACGCCAATAATAATCCCCAAAATAGTCCCTAAAACCCTTAACTGTAAGCGATGTTTGGTGGTCGAATAGTTCGGTTGGCAGACAAATAAACTGGTCAAAATGATCCAATAACCATGCGAAAGATGAGTAAGATGGATGATCGTATAACCGACAAAAAAGACCAAACTCATGCGGATTGCATGGCGGAATAGGGCAGATTTGAGAGTCAGATTTTTTTTGATTTTGATAAAAATATCGCTAAAACCGGTCAGTTCATCATCAATCAATTGATTCTGTTCTTGTTCCTTCGATAGATGTTGTTCAGTATCAATATTGGCAAGCAACAGATCGATCGACACTAAATTGGTATATAAATTCTGCAATGATTTTAACAGTAATTGTGTGGTTTTATCTTCACCGCGATATTGTTGGATAGACTCTTCTAAATAGGCAAAATAGCGCGCAAACATCGGATCATGTTGATAGGTTTGATTTAATTTAATCGCGATAGCAAGTTTAGCACACGCTTTCGCTTGCAAATTCAAAATACGGGCAAAGCGAAACAGAATATCACTATGTTTAAAATGTTGACTTAACTCTTGATAATGCCCATGCGCAGAACTGGCGCGTTCATGGATATCTTGCGCGACAAAATAGTAGTTAAGCATTTTGCGCACATAGGTTTGCCCACGATAGCTTTTGATTCGATTAAACAGTGATCGTTTGGTTTGATTAAAGGTGTTAATCAATTGCGTATTACTTTGGGTTAATTGCAACGTCTGTTTTTGAAAGCCATTCGTTTCATCGGGATCAAACATAGCAGCTTTTGCATCTAAATAGAGCGCTAATTGGATAAAACAGTTGGATAAACTTTGCTGAGTCGTGCGGATGGGTTGAATTAATGTTTCAACAAAAGCGACGATATTATACCAAAATGCCCCAATTAATAGAAAGATAGGCAATGTATAGTTATCGGAATACATATCATGTCCAAGCATAGTATAGGCAGCAATAAGCAGTGAACCAAAAGCGATCACCGCATAGCGCTGACCAAGTGCGCCGAGCATGGTAAAGATAAAGGTTGATGTGACTAAACCAATAATAAAAATATAAGGATAATCAAACAATAACTGTACCGAAAAGGAGGCAATGGCAAAACAGATCAGTGTAAATAATAAATTCACACAACGGCTTAACAATCGAGTATCGATTTCGGTCAATGCTGCCGCGACAACGCCTAATGTTAATGGAATAACAAGCATGGTCTGACCATAATACCAAGGCACTAGCGTTGTACCGGTAAGACTAATTAAAATACGAATACTATAAAGTAAGTTACTGTGGTAAAAAACTTTACGTAACGTTAAGATAACTGTTTGCACAATATAAAGTAGTTCGGTGAGGGTGATGAAATTACTTACCAGCATACTACATTGTGGCATTTTCTCAAAGCGAGAAACAGTAGGATGTCATCGCATTCTACGTTACAATAGTCGCCGATAAGTCGACGCTTATTGTTACACAGATAGATGAACAAAACGATATGGCGAAATAGGTAACGATAATAACTTTTTCTTTTGCAATATTTCCAATATCACGCATCGACGAACAGAGCACTTAGTGATTAACTACGCACAAGCAGGAACAAAAAATGACTGAAGCAATGACAACAATTGACAAAATAAAACAGCAAATCGCTGATAATCCCATCATTTTATATATGAAAGGTTCACCTAAATTTCCAAGTTGTGGCTTTTCAGCACAAGCGGTGCAAGCGCTTTCTCACTGTGGTGTTCCTTTCGCCTATGTGGATATATTACAACATCCTGATATTCGCGAAGAATTACCGGAATATGCTAATTGGCCAACATTTCCACAATTATGGGTGGATGGTGAATTGATCGGTGGTTGCGATATTATGTTAGAAATGTTCCAAGCCGGTGAATTAAAACCGCTACTTGAAAAAACAGCGGCCAAATATAAAAAATAAATCGGCCAGTTAGCCGATTTCTTATTGCGGTTGGTGA
The DNA here is from genome assembly GCA_029433345.1 of Orbaceae bacterium ESL0727. Lineage (GTDB taxonomy): Bacteria > Pseudomonadota > Gammaproteobacteria > Enterobacterales > Orbaceae > Gilliamella. The sequence goes on along the minus strand of JAQTHY010000001.1, from coordinate 1,891,853 downwards.
GATTTTTCTGTTGCGCCGACCAGTGGCCAACCGCCTAGTCGTTTATATCGATTAACAATCTCACAAAAAAGCGTAGCGGTACGTTCAGTATCATAAAGTGCTGAATGTGCCTCTTTTAAATCAAATGGAATTTGCGCGGCGACACACGCTTTCGCCAAAACCGTCTGTCCAAATACCAATCCCGACAATGTGGCTGTATCAAAGGTCGCGAAAGGATGAAAAGGATTGCGTTTAATATTGGTTCTGTCAGCTGCCGTCATTAAAAAACTGTGATCAAAATGCGCATTATGTGCAACCATCACCGCCCGATTGCAGTTGTTAATTTTCATACCATCACGCACTAACTTGAAAATCTGTTCAATCGCGACTTTCTCATCTACCGCTCCCCGTAATGGATTGTTCGGATCAATACCATTAAAGGCAAGCGCAGCCGGATCTAAAATAGCATTTTCAAAAGGATTAACATGAAAATGTAAGGTTTTATCAACGCACAAATCGCCTTCATCGTCCATTTTAACAGTAATCGCAGCGATTTCTAATAACGCATTGGTTTTTGGATCAAAACCTGATGTTTCAATATCAATCACAACAGGATAAAAACCACGAAAGCGATCACATAACTTAGAGCTATGGAGTATAACGGGTGTTTGGCAAGAATGAGTATCAGTCACAATAACTTCTTATTTAACTTTTCAGCGGTTAAAATTTTTTCAAAAAGAGGCCGCTATTATGCCATTTTTCCCGCATTTCGACTAGCAGTGATTAGCTATTTATTTGGATGTTTCAGAACTATACTACGTTTATGTCAAATTTTTAGGGGTGGATTTATTTTTTCTCTCTAATCTTTCCTATTTTGTTTTCTCTAATTTGATTTTTCGCTTTTTGACTTCAATGTCGCTTATCCCTTTTCAGGCCAATAAAAACGTATATTTTACTTGGGGGATTTTATCAATTTCTTGATTAAATGATGAAATTAGTCATTGATCTTACGGGTGTGATTATTTATTATTTTAAGCTTTTGCGCTAAACGTAAACGTTAATCATTTAGGGTGATTTGGGTTTTTAGGATGCCAAAATTACAGCTGAATGTGAGTCTAACTGACTAAAACGCGTGACTGTTTTGTTGGATGTTTCAGAACTACTATACGTTTATGTCAAATTTTTAGGTGAATTTACTTTATAAATATAGCTAAAAAAACAATTAATTAGCTAAGTAACAAAATAATCATTAGATAAATCAATAATAGTTAGCAGGTTATTGTGATCTGCCCACATTTTAGTGGAGAGTTATTTTTAAATTATTAAATCACTTTTTCTTCAAATTGAACGGGGGATAAATAGTTTAAATAAGAGTGTTTTCTTACCCGGTTATAGTAAACCTCAATGTACCACAAGAGCATCGATTTTGCTTGTGCCATATTTTCTAGTTTGTATCGGTAAATCCATTCTGTTTTTAAAGTATGGAAAAAACTTTCAGCTACCGCATTATCCCAACAATTATTTTTGCGACTCATACTACACTTTAATCCATAAGCCGTTAATATAGCTTGATAATCCTCTGAACAATACTGACTACCGCGATCACTATGAACAATCACTTTACTCGGATACCCCCGATGACGCAAAGCCATGGTTAAGGCTTGGCAGACGAGTATGCTTTCCATATGCGTATCCATCGCCCAACCTATGATTTTACGAGAGTATAGGTCGAGTACAATAGCAAGATATAACCACTGCTCATTCACTTTAATATATGTTATATCACATACCCAAGCTTGATTCGGTTTATTCATTGAAAAATGCCTATCTAAAATATTTTTAGCGATCGGTTTATCGTGGTTACTGTCCGTTGTTTGCTTATACTTCTTGCGTTGTTTTGCCTTGAGATGAAGTTTATGCATTCGTCGACGCACTCGTTCACGTGATAAACAATAACCTTCCTCCAAAAGTTCGACATGTAAACGTCTATAACCATAAAGATGTCGATGCGCTTCAAAGAGTGTTTCAATTTTTTTGTCAAGCTGCTCATTAAACAGCGCTCGTTGAGAAGGCAATCGCTTTAAATAGGCATAGTAACCACCACTTGACACGTCAAATAGATGAAACAAACGATGCTTAGATACCGTGTTTTGCTTTTTGATAAACTCGTACCTTGCTATTTCAGGCTCGCAAAGTACTGAGCAGCCTTTTTTAGGATGTCGATCTCCTTTTTACGTAATTCAAGTTCTCTTTTCATCGCTTTATTTTGACGCTCAAGTTCTTGATAGTCTGGTTTTTTATTTGATTTTATCGCGTGGTGAGTGGGTTTATTCATCGTTTGGTACATCCAATTACAAAATGTTTTATAATTTATACCTAAATCACTGGCTGTTTGTCGATAACTTTGTTTGCTATTTAGTGCTAAATTGATAGCTTCTTGTTTAAATTGAGGATCGTATTTTTTACACATATGAGACTCCGTTTTTGTTGCTAAAAAGTCTCCACTAAACTAGGGGCAGATCACCCTGTAGGGAGCTCTTTATTTGGAGAAGCGATTAATGATGTATCGCAAAATTTAATTAATAAAAACTCAACAAATAAAGGTTCAAAACAAAATGAAAAATAATATAAATAAATTTTTTTATTATTTGATTTTTTTAATATTCAGTATATTACGCGGAATAATTATTTTTTTTATTGCTATGGTAATCTATTTTTTTATAATAGAAAAAATTGGAAATACTATTGATTGGGATTTTTTCTTTAGTTATGAATGTATATATAAAATTGTGGTTGGAGGTGCAATTTTAGGTATATTATCTTGGTGGATAAATGTTTTTCAGAAAAAAAGCAAAAATCGGAAATGAAAAATAGAAGATATTTAGTTCTAGATTATTTGTGTACTACAATACTAACGATGATATTTTTCTTATATATTAATTACTTTTCATTTTTGATTATTGATATGGAAATTCAATATTTAAAATAAAATCATATTTAACTAACCCAACTCGGCCTAGCCACCGCAACTGCCACTGGTGGGGATATGGGTGATACTGGCGCAGTGGTATCGGCTGGGAAGAATGCGGTTGAGAATAATGGCTTAAAATTGCCATTAAGCCCATGGAGCATAATAAGAGATGCACTATCGCCAAGTACAATTGGTGAAGAAACAACACTTTCTGTTACGCAAGTTTTAGCTGAAAAAGGACTAAGTGAAGTTGAAGCTCAGGCTTTTCTTGACAACTTAACCATATCGCAACTACAGTTAATCAAATTAGCATTATGTGACCCGACAGGTGATGAAAACTTAAAAGATGCAGTATCAAAAACCTATGATGCATATTATGCTGATTACAAAGCAAATACAACCATTGCTGTCGATCCTAACGATCGCCCTAAATTAGAAGGTATCCCAATACCTGAACAAGATAAAGATTCAGGTAAATTAATCAACCCAACTCCAAACCCTGATGATGCATTACCGACACACACTGGACATGATGTGTGGTCTAGGTAATATCGACATCCCAAATAATACAGGTGGTGATCAGATCCCTGATAGGGATTGGCGTGATAATATTATGACGGCATCCAATCCTTACGAGCCAAATAAAGGAGCAGTAGGGAATATGGGGGAATTTTTGGGTCAAAGCGGTTTCGGTTCTGATGTAAAAGATAATTCAAGAAAAACAAGTCAACAATATCAAGGGCAAAGTATCTATACAGCAAATAAACCGATAAGAGACATTATCAAGAAAGGTGATCAATTTTACCTAGATGGACAGCATAAAGATCATATTGAGGTTTTTGATAAAAGAGGAAATTTTAGAGCAGTATTAAACTTAGATGGGACAATTAATGAAGCAAAAACAAAAGCTGCAGAGGGAAGAAAACTAAAATGATTAAAATTCTGGATAGACTTAAATGTGATCTGATCAATATTCTTCCTAATAAAGAAAAACAAATTGATCTAAATATATTTGATTTAATTGAAACTCATGAAAAGTATATTAATGAGTTTAAGCAAGCAATACTATTGCTAGATAAGACTATAGAAAATAATGATGAAATTGCTATTCAGTGTGCATTGACAAGAGTACGGCTAGCAGCTTTAAATTTATCAAATGATTATCAAGATATTATAGATGATGTGATTTTGGTAAATCAGGATAAATCATGGAAATCGATACCAGAAGACTACAAACTACCCGAAATTTACAATGATTATTTAGTTAAAAAATAAAGTTTGGAATAGAATCATAAATGATATGAGTTGCATTAGTTCAGACTTAATCTAATAATTATAAATTTTCTTGTTGATTGCAAAGTAATTTTGTTCTTTAATAACTTCTAGCAATACAGTGACCGGCACGAGAAAAGTCGTGGTAGCAGTGTGGGTATCGGTATCTCGGCAGGCGGGGATGAGAGTGGTTTCCGCTTTAAAGGGAATGCGAACTTTAGTAACGAGCGAGAAAAGCAAGATGGTAGTGCGTGGAGCGAGGGAATTATCCAAGCGGGCAATACGGTCACTGCAAGCAGCGGTCACGACACTACCTTACTTGGCGGGCAGATTAGTGGCAATTATGTTAACCTAACTGTGGGTCATAACCTCAATCTTACCTCACTCCAAGATAGTGATGATTACGACTATGACAAAATCGCGGCGCAAGTGAGTGGTTCGGCGGGTAAAGAGGGTTATCACGTTACGGTTGGCAATAACACCAACTTGACCGTGTCAACGATCATTAAAAATTGATCCACTTTTTAACTAAAAATGATCATCCAAAACTGATCCACCTTTTTCATTTAGTTATTGTTCCAGAATAACGTTTATCTTTTAATCGATAACTTTCACCACTCAACTGTAATATATGTGAATGATGCAATAACCTATCTATTTCCAATAGTGATCGAATAGGTATCTAGATATTTTCCACTTGGTTTTGTTGGTATGAGTAGGATTCGTGTGGTTATATCAGCAATATTCATTATATCTATTTTTGCCAGAATCAAATATGCGGCGATGGTTTACAAAGATTAGAGCAACTATTAGAATACTTGTGTTCTCAACGGGGTGTCTTTAGGGCTGAGAATATCAAAGGAATTGATATAACCCGTCGAACCTGAACTGGATAATACCAGCGGAGGGATTTGAGTTGACTGCTCAAACCTTTTGTCTTTCTTTTTTCTGTTATTGGAGGCAAAATGTTGCGTTCTTACTTATCATGTTATCAATCATTAAATCGATGTTTTAAGCGAATCTTCTCTATTTTATCAACTTTACTGTTGAGTACCATTTTATCACCGGTTTTTGCCGAACCGTTACCGACGTTAACCGTTTATACCTATAGCTCGTTTATGTCTGAATGGGGCGCTGGCGAGGCAATTAAGAAAGGCTTTGAAGCACAATGTCATTGTCAATTAAATGTGGTAGGAACAGGTGATGCGGGGACGATTTTAAATCGTATCCGTTTAGAAGGTGATAAGACAAAAGCAGATGTTATCTTGGGGTTAGATAACAATTTATTAGGACAAGCACTCAAAACAGGTATGATTGCTCCGCATGGGATCGCTAAACCGGATAATCTTAACATTGATTGGTGGAGTAGTGATTTTTTACCTTATGATTATGGTTATTTTGCCTTTATTTATAATCAAGACAAGATCCAAAATCCGCCTAAAAGTTTACACGAATTCATTGATAATCAACCTAATTGGAAAATTGTTTATGAAGATCCGCGTACCAGCACCCCAGGGCTAGGTTTACTGTTTTGGATGCAAAAAGTCTATGGCGATCAAACCAGCAAGATGTGGCAGAAATTGGCTAAACATACGGTGACGGTTACAAAAGGGTGGAGTGATGCCTATAGTCTTTTTTTAAAAGGTGAAGCTGATTTTGTCCTAAGTTATAGTACCTCACCAATCGTGCATATTTTAAATAATAATGATCATCGTTATGTTGCCGCGATATTTGACGAAGGGCATTATCGTCAAGTTGAAGTTGCTGCATTGGTGAAACAGAGCAAGCAAAAAGCGCTGGCACAACAGTTTTTACACTATTTGCTTACCGCCGATGCGCAGCGTGAGTTTGCCAACAAAAATGTGATGTATCCCATTATTAATATCGCTTTACCCGATGTTTATCAGCAAATCAAGCCAGTCAATAAAGCGTTAGAATTTGATGCCCAACAAATTGATGATTATCAAAAAACGTGGATTCGTGAATGGCAAATGGCGGTAAGCCAATAATCAAAACTCATCACATCACCCGATTACTATGTATTTGAAGAACATGCTACCCGGCATAAGTGCGGCCAGTTTTATTTTACTGGTCGTGGGTACGTCATTGTCCGCGCTAATTAGCTTTGTTATCCACACTGGTAATCTAAACCTCTATTTCGATGCCTATTTATGGCATATTGTGCTGATTACCTTTTGGCAAGCGTTGTTATCGACCTTGTTGGCGATATTAGCGGCGATTTTGATGGCCAAAGCATTGACGATGGTTGATTTTTGGGGCAAGTCGCTGTTATTAAAAATTATGTCATTGACCTTTATTTTGCCTTCATTAGTTGTCGTCACTGGCGTGATTAGTGTTTATGGGCAAAACGGCCTATTGGCGATAGTGTGTAGATGGCTAAATATTGATTTTTCTTTTTCACTATATGGCTTACAAGGTATCTTATTAGCACATGTTTTTCTCAACTTTCCTTATGCTTGTCGGCTATTTTACCAGACATTATTAAGCGTGCCGATTGAGCAAAAACAGTTGGCGATGCAGCTTAATTTTTCACCATTTATCTTTTTCAAATTGGTTGAATGGCCATCACTCAAGCGGCAATTATTCCCGATGGCGGCACTGATTTTTATGCTCTGCTTTTCGAGTTTTTCGATTGTGTTGGCATTAGGTGGCGGCCCTAAATATACCACGCTTGAAGTCGCAATCTATCAAGCTATTCGTGATTTTGATCTGCTGCAAGCCGTTGTGTTGGCTGGTTTACAGCTTTTTTGCTGTTTACTCCTTATGTTGTTGACCAAGCAAATTGCGCAAAATAGGCGACTAAAAGTGCAGTTTTCAGCCAATTATTTTGCATTTCCTTCATCGCGGAGTAGTTATCTCGTGAGTATATTTATTGTGCTAATAGGCGGGCTGTTCATCTTGTCACCACTATTTGCCATTGTGGTAGATGGATTTTATTATTTTAGCTGGTCACTTTTATCGCCGACATTGGGTTTAGCGATTCTTTATTCGACCATTATTGCCATTGGCGCAGCCACCATAGCGGTTTGCTTAGCACTACTCCTATTATGGACAAATAGTCGTCTGCTTTTACAGCAACTTATTGGCTGGAGCCATCGTTTAATGCTAATCGGTAGTTTAGTTTTAATGGTACCAAGTATGGTGTTAGCCGCAGGGTTCTTTTTGTTGTTTTTTCCCTATGCAGATAATCCGTTTTTTGTCTGTATATTGATGATGATTTGTAACGGTCTTACTGCGTTACCTTTTGTATTAAAAAATTTAGAAACGCCCATGTACGATATTACGTCAACCTATGCGTTATTAAGTCAATCACTCAATATTCAAGGATGGCGACACTTTTATTTAATTGAATATAAAGCCTTAAAACGGTTAATTGCGATGAGTTTTAGCTTTGCTTTTTTACTGTCGTTAGGTGATTTTGGCATTATTGCCTTATTTGGCGGACAAAAATTGGCTGGACAAGCTGGCTCAGAATACAGTGTACTCACATTGCCTTACTATTTATATGAACAAATAGTGCATTACCGATACGAAGATGGTGCAGTGACGGCATTGATTTTATTGATTGTATCATTCAGTGTGATGAGCCTGATTGATTATGATAGCGCCGATGCTCAGTCGACGTGTGATCATTAGACTCATTTAGATGAGATAACTAACTATATTCAGATAACCTATTATATTTAGATAATTTATTATATTTAGATAACGTACTACACTTAGATAAATTGCTACTATTAGACAACTAATTAGGATCAGATAAATGATGATCACACCCACAATGATCGCCCTCAATAATGTTTATTACCAGTATAGGGCTGAGCTGAAACACCATGCAATAAAACAACCTATGCCAACATGCATAAAGATGCATTTCGATCTGCAAATCGGCAAGGGGGAACGTGTAGTGGTGATTGGTCCGAGTGGGGCAGGGAAAAGTACACTACTGAATTTAATTGCCGGGTTTGTGCAGCCTAAAGCGGGTGAAATTATTCTTGATCAGCAAGATATGACCCAAATCATTCCCGGTAAAAGGCCCGTATCTATGTTATTTCAGGATAATAATTTATTCGAACATTTAACGGTTGCGCAAAATGTCGCGTTAGGCCTCAAACCTTCATTAAAATTGACACCAGCACAGCAACAAAGTATTGCAACTATATTGGCTAAAGTTGGTTTAGCAGATCAGAAAAACCGCTACCCAAATCAGCTGTCGGGGGGGCAAAAACAGCGTATTGCCTTAGCGCGTTGCCTTGTTCAGCATCGACCTATTTTATTATTGGATGAGCCTTTTTCGGCATTAGATCAGGCGCTTCGATTCGAAATGTTATCCTTAGTTAACCATGTTTGTGATGAATTTGACTTAACATTAATGATGGTGTCCCACTATTTAGATGCCTCTCTTGCACAATTTACGCGTTGTCTCGTTGTGAATAAGGGCGAAATTGTTTTTAACGATAAACCGGCCGAATTGTATCAACCCAAGTACAGCAATATCGCAACATTATTGGGAATTAATTGTAAAGATTGAATTAGATAAATGAAAATAATTTATTTAATCTTAAGGTTTTATTAAGCTAATTTTGATATTGTTACGATACTTTACTTTTATATGGCTTAGGCATATGGTGTCAACTCAGGTAAAAAATCGTCAGTTTAGTTGGTCAGCGCTTATTTTTGCTATTCTGTTCTTTTCTTATTTTTCGGCTGCATTACAGCTTGTGCTGGCTTGTACGGGGCACACAAATATTAATGGATTAAGAGATTCCATTATTTATAGCTTAATTTGGCTCATCCCCATTTTTATCTTTCCACGGTATACCCGGAAAATTGCGACTGTTTTTGGTCTTGTCGTTGGGGGATTATCACTTATTCCTGTGCTCTATTTTGCTGTATATGGACAAGAATTTTCGCAAAGTGTCTTTTTTGTGATGGCAGAATCGAACTTTGCCGAAAGTAAAGAATATATTTTGCAATACATGAGTCTAAAAGTGTTAATCGTCTTAGTGATTTATGTTGCGATAGGGATTCTCCTTTGGATACGAGTGAGACCGGTTTATGTGACGACAGCAACCAAATGGCTATCTTCACTGTTGATTTTGTTGTATGCCTTAGCGCCACTCGGGATTAGTCAGTTTATCAAACATGATAATTGGGATAAAACCATTAGACATCTTGCGTCGCGCATGGAAACCACCGTACCTTGGCAATTAATCCATAATTATACGGAATATCGCAAACAGTTATCGGTTATGAAAGGAATTTTAGCTCGTTATGATACCTTACCACCTTTAGCTAATTTAAAAGACAGCAATGGCGAAACGCCGCGTACTTTGGTATTGGTGATTGGTGAGTCCACTACGCGTAGTCGGATGGGATTATATGAGTATGGCCGTGATACTACGCCAGACATGACGAAATTTAAGCAAGATAATCCAGATAATTTATTGGTGTTTAATGATGTTGTCTCTTCCCGTCCTTATACGATTGAGATTTTGCAACAAGCCTTGACTTTTGCTGACGAAAAACATCCTGATCTCTATTTACAGCAACCTTCATTAATACATTTGATGAAGCAGGCTGGCTATAAGACATTTTGGATTACTAATCAGCAGACAATGACTCGACGTAATACGATGCTGACGATGTTTTCTCAGCAGACGGATGAACAGTTTTATATGAACAACGATCGCAACCAGAGTGCACGGCAGTATGATACCAATGTCTTTAAACCGTTTGCCAAAGTGTTGTCGGATCCGGCAGAAAAGAAATTTATCGTCATCCATCTACTTGGCGCGCATATGAAGTATGAATTCCGTTATCCTGATGAAGAGCAATATCTGCGCTTTACTGACAGTAACGGTATTCCTGCCGGCATCACCGCTAACTTAAATGAAAATAAGCTAGAAACCTATAATAGTTATGATAATGCGATTGCGTTTAATGATTATGTGACAACAAATTTATTCCAGATGTTTAAAACCAGCCAACCTAATGGTTTTATGCTCTATTTTTCTGATCACGGTGAAGATGTGTACGAAACAGCGCCACACGATATGTTAGGTCGTAATGAAAAAGCGCCGACTAAACCGATGTATACCATACCGTTTATTTTGTGGCAATCACCACAATGGCTAGCTTCACACCCGAGTAATACCGCGTTTTATCGTGATGCGACATTACCGGATCGCAAATATAGCACCCAACATTTTATTCATACCTGGTCAGATTTAGCAGGCCTGACTTATGATCAATATGATCCAGCAAAAAGCCTTGTTAGTCCCAATTATAAAGTGATGACACGTTGGATTGGCGATCCTTATGATAAAAAAGGGTTAATCGATTTTGATAAACTCCAAAAATGATTTTGTCGCGTATTAACTGGAATATGAGTTGAAATCTTAGTTGAGAACTTAATTGATAAACTTAATTGGGAACTTAGCTAAGAATCTCATTGATAATTTAGTTGGGAATTTAGTTAAGAATATAAAGAGTAGCGTTAGTGATAGCTTATTTGAATGTTTCAGAACTACTATACGTTTATGTAAAAAACCCACGGTAGATAGTGGGTTTTATTTTATGGCTATCTTGACTTAAGTCTAAGCATGCCATTAAGCATGTTTAGTTATAAGCAAAAATTAACTAGGAATCTGTTTGGCAGCCGCACTTTTCAAGATTTCGTGCATTTCATCTTTTAATTTCAATTTTTTCTTTTTTAGAAGATCAATTGATTCAGACGTGTCCACGGCGATACCAGTAATGATATTTTTAATTTTTTGATCAAGTTCATTATGTTGATCAAATAGTTTTTGGAAATGTGGATCGCTATTTTTCAATTTAGAGATTAATTCGCGGTATTCGGGAAACATAGATCCTCCTTATGAGTTGATAAGTGGTTACGGCTCTTTCAGCTTACAATATTCTCTGCAATTTGGGTAGTTTATTTTGCCTAACCGACTATTATTAATAGAATATTAAAATATCATCCTATTGATAGGCAATCAGCCTAAATCCAGTCAGCTTAAATCAAGGTGTGATAAATTTTCGCCTTCTTGGTATTATCTATAGTATTTTAGGTAAATTTAAAAGATAATTAGACGTCATTATTGATGGTAGTATTTATTATCCTTAGCATTAAATAAAGCCATAACAAAGTACGGTTTTACAGGATAACCGATCAGTTATTGGATTGATCTTTAAGGATAACGAGTATAGTGATAGGCCAGTTTAGAAAATTTTCAATTTAGGATATGTGATGAACAATTTGCCGCCTTTTTATGATCCCCTGCTAAGCTATGAAGATAATTATCATCAAGGCCCTTTTGGGCAATTTTCTCATAATGATCATCTTACAATTCCAATGCCTCCAGTCATAAATTATTTTGCAGGTTTAGCGGTGAATTTACCCTTTGGGATTCCCGCCGGCCCTCTTTTAAATGCTAATTATGTTAAAGCAGCATTTGCGCATGGTTTTGATTTATGTGTCTACAAAACAGTTCGCACCACGTTACATAAAAGTCACCCTTTACCTAATGTATTGGCTATTCATCCACAAGGTAGGTTATCCGCCAATATCGATACCGTCTTAGCGGATACCCATTACACTCAACCCGTTTCGATTACCAACTCTTTTGGTGTGCCTTCATTTACACCGGATATTTGGCAAGAAGATATGGCCGATGCGGTGAGTGCTGCTGGGAAAGGGCAATGTGTTATTGGCAGTTTTCAAGGCACGCAAGGGCAAGGTGAAATTGCCAAGGATTATGCCTTAGCTGCATGTTTAGTCGCTGAAACTAAGGCGCCAATTCTGGAGGCAAATCTGAGTTGCCCTAATGAAGGTGTCCATAAATTACTCTGTTTTGACGTGGATCAAGTAGAACGTATTGCCAACGAAATTAAAAATGCCGTGCCTGATCGACCTCTGTTCTTGAAATTAGCTTATTTTACTGATGATGCGGCGTTAAAACGATTATTGCAAAAGATTGGTCATATTATCGATGGAATTAGCACAATCAATACGTTGTCGGCTAGACCTGTTAATGCACAAGGTCAGCCTGCTCTAGGCAAAAATCGTCCTGAAGGGGGCGTTTGTGGTGATGCGATTCGTTGGGCCAGTATCGACATGGTGAGCCGTCTGGCCAAATTACGTGACAATATGGAATTGAAATTTTTGATTATTGGGGTGGGTGGCGTAAGCACATTTGACCATTATCAGCAATTGCGAGCAGTAGGTGCCGATGCCGTGATGAGTGCAACAGGGGCGATGTGGAATCCTAATTTAGCGATTGATATTAAAAATCGATTATATGCTGATGCTAAAACAGATTAGACTAATCAAAGACCAAACAAATAACACGAGCTGTTAGCACGATTAGGTTGATTATCCTATACGGTTATTTGGGTATGATTAGCAGAACCAAACGCACATTGTTATGCGTAATACATATAGCGTAATCCCAAAGTAAGGTATTGACATGTATAAGCTATTTATTGAGTGGTATCGAAGACGCTTTAGCGATCCGCATGTGGCATCGTTAATGTTGGTCATCATATTACTGTTTTTGATGATCTATTTTTTTAATAAAATATTATTACCGGTTCTTATTGCTATCGTACTCTCTTATTTATTGGATACACCGGTTAATTTTTTAAATAAAAAAGGGATTCCACGTACGCTGGCCGTCATATTGGTATTGCTGGTGTTCGTGATGATTGTATTAGTGGGGATCATGATTCTCTTACCTATTGTTTGGCAACAAGGGGTAAGTTTGATTAATAATATTCCTAATATGTTAAATTTTATTAACAATATGTTATTAACACTACCCAAACGTTATCCCGAATTAATTAATGTCGGCTTGTTTGATTCTATGATCCAAAGCGTCAACAATAAAATGATTGAAACCGGCAATTCGTTGTTACAGTTCTCAATTGTTTCTGTGCTCAATTTTATTTCGATTACGGTCAATGCAGTATTAGTGCCGATCATGATGTTCTTTTTATTAAAAGATAAAACAGAAATTTGGAACTATTGTTCAGTGATCCTCCCTAAGAATCGAACTGTTTTAAATAAAGTGGCGCTCGAAATGGATGCGCAAATTGCCAATTATATTGTCGGTAATGTGCTACATATTATTATTTTGACTATCGCGATCTATTTGCCGTTTTGGTATTTTGGCTTGGATTATGGTTTATTACTCGCGGTACTGGTTGGTATGTCGGTATTGATTCCGTATATCGGGATTATTATCTCAACGATCCCTGTCGTCTTAATTGCGCTGTTCCAATGGGGATTACATGCTCAGTTTGGTTATTTATTATGTGTATATGCAATTGTTCAGGTCATAGATAGTAATTTATTAGTGCCTTATCTTTATTCTGAAAAACTGAATTTACATCCCTTAGTCATTATCCTTGCCGTCATTGTTTTTGGGGGATTGTGGGGATTTTGGGGCGTGTTTTTTGCTATTCCGCTAGCGACCTTGGTCAAAGCGATTATTAATGCGTGGCCAAAGAATGATGAAATCAATGATAAAATAAATGTAGAAATAACCGTAACTAAGTAAAAGTATCTTGGTTAGTTACGGTTAGTATATCGGCAGGATGACTATTTTGGTATTGTCTTAGTAGGGAAATGGTTATTTGATATGTTCTTGTAAATAATTTAATACAACTTCATGGTGATCGTTGGTTTTAAAATCATCAAAGACTTTTTCGATTTTACCATTTTTACCAATTAAAAAGCTGATGCGATGAATGCCATCATAGGTTTTGCCCATAAATGTTTTTTCGCCCCAGACACCAAATGCTTCAGAGACTTCATGATTTTCGTCAGACAGTAGCGTGAAATTAAGTAACTCTTTTTCAGCAAAACGTGAAAGTTTTTCCGGTTTATCCGTACTTATGCCAATAATAGCCACATCATATTTTTTAAAATCAGCAAAGCTATCTCGTAAATTACAAGCTTGTATTGTACAACCCGGTGTCATCGCTTTAGGATAAAAATAGATCAAGACACGTTGACCTTTATAGTCTTTCAAACTGACTGATTCGCCGTCTTGATCAAGTAACGAAAATTGTGGTGCTATGTCACCGACTTTAAGTGGATTAACCATATGTTTATTACCTGTTGTTAATTAAAAATTGTGCACTACATTAACCGTGCAAAATAGCTCATGCATTTCGTTAACTCTATTATTCCGCTAATTATCATTATTGGAATAGTAGGAAAAGGGGTGATAGAGTTAGTTACTCTATAATCCACTTATCTATTTTTTGATTGTATCTTTAAAAAGATTAATTAGTTAAAACTTAAACAGTTTTTATGACGTAAATGGTTTTTATAACTTGCTAAAGAAACGTTCTGCTATATCGATGGTGTGATTAATCTCTTTATCGGTATGCGCAAGTGACATAAAACCGGCCTCAAATGCTGAAGGTGCGAAGTATACACCATTGTCCAGCATATGATGATAGAATTTTTTGAATAATTCAATATTACACTGCATCACATCATGATAAGAGGTTACGGCATCGGCTGTGGTAAAAAATAGGCCAAACATACCACCAAGATGATTCACCACCAGGGGAACATGATGTTTCTTTGCAACATGCAACAGTCCATCGGCAAGCGATGTGGTAAGATCATTTAATCGTGAATAACAGCCCGGTTTGGTTAATTTAGTTAACATAGTATAACCAGCGGCCATCGCAACAGGATTACCCGATAAAGTGCCTGCTTGGTAAATAGGTCCAGTCGGTGCCAGTTGTTGCATAATTTCAGCGCGGCCACCAAAAGCGCCTACCGGCATTCCCCCGCCAATGATTTTCCCTAGGCAAGTCAGATCGGGCACGACATGGTAGTAATCTTGTGCACCACCTAAGGCGATACGAAAACCGGTCATCACTTCATCAATAATTAATAATGCACCGTAATCATCACAAAATGATCGTAATCCCTGCAAAAATTCCGGTTTAGCGGGTATACAGTTCATATTGCCAGCGACGGGTTCGACAATAATGGCGGCAATTTCATCGGGATATCGTTCAAATTGCTGTTTGACGGAAGCTAAATTGTTATAGTCACACACTAAAGTATGTTTGACAAAATCATCAGGCACACCGGGCGAAGTAGGGTGCCCAAAGGTTAGTGCACCTGAGCCTGCTTTGACCAGTAAATAATCGGCATGTCCATGATAACACCCTTCGAATTTAATAATTTTATCACGCCCCGTAAAGCCACGGGCGACGCGGATGGCACTCATGGTTGCTTCGGTACCCGAATTGACCATACGTAGCATCTCGATAGATGGCATTAATTGTGTTACTTTATTCGCCATTTCAACTTCGATAGCGGTGGGTGCGCCATAACTTAAGCCATTTTTCACAGCTGCGATAACCGCATCGGCGACATCCGGATCATTATGGCCTAAAATCATAGGTCCCCAAGAACCGACATAATCGATATAACGATTATCATCAACATCATAGATATACGCGCCGTCAGCCCGTTTTATAAAAAGGGGAACCCCCCCTACGCCATTAAAAGCGCGGACAGGTGAATTCACACCACCTGGCATAACGGTTATCGCTTGTTTAAATAATTTTTCTGAATTAATTTCATCGTGATGCATAGTCATATTATTCCAATTAGAAAGCATATCAGCATTTACAGATTAAGCTAATTATTCATAAAACAGTGATAAATTCAAGTTACTGATTAGAAATTTGTGTAATAGTCGTTTTCATTTTGCATGTTCAAGGATGGAAGAGATATAATAGAAAAAAGATATTATTAAAAAATAGAAGTAGGAGTTGAATATGAGTAATGCGATGCCACTTAATTTTACGGATGCTGCAGCAAATAAAGTAAAAGCATTAGTAACTGAAGAAGAAAATCCAAATTTAAAATTACGTGTTTATATTACTGGTGGTGGCTGTAGTGGATTCCAGTATGGATTTACCTTCGACGAAAAAATGAATGAAGATGATTTAGCGATTGAAAAAAATGGAGTATCGCTTGTTATCGATCCGATGAGTTTACAATATCTTATTGGTGGTACGATTGATTATGTCGAAGGTTTACAAGGATCACGTTTTGTCGTCGATAATCCTAATGCCAAGACAACCTGTGGTTGTGGCTCATCATTTAGTATCTAATGTGTGATAATACTAACCACGAGTATCTTTCGATAACTGATCACCATCGATGACCAGTATTACTATTTTGCAATCCATATTATTGGCCATAAACGAGAATAATTGATTAATTTTCGACTAGAAGTGATAAAGATTAACCAGTTGATAAAATATTTTTAAATTTTTATTGACTGCTTAGTTAAGATCGGTAAAATGCACTGCATTCAAAACGGAGTTACTTGATACCTTAATCATTAATAACTGTTTTGAGCCCGGGTGGTGAAATCGGTAGACACAAGGGATTTAAAATCCCTCGGCCTTTTTGGCCGTGCGAGTTCAAGTCTCGCCCCGGGCACCACTTATGTCTACGTAGTTTAGCTACGATGATGTAAAACCTCCTAATGCGGGAATAGCTCAGTTGGTAGAGCGCAACCTTGCCAAGGTTGAGGTCGCGAGTTCGAACCTCGTTTCCCGCTCCAATTCTTAGTTTAGGTAGTTCCAATAAAGTCCTAAACATCTTGAAAAATCAAAGCCTTTAACGTTTTCTTAGTCTTAAGTGTTCCTATGAATTCTTACTATTGCTATACTTAATAAGTACTGTATTAAGGACAGCACTTTGTCAAAATATAGTTTAATGAGATAAAGTAAGAAGATTTAAAGATAAGGTTATTTTTATCTAATATCGGTCAATAAGCGACGAGTAAGTAGTGCTTGCATATCCCGTCGACCATCAGTAATCAAGAAAATAACAACCTGTTTGTTAATAATACGGTAAATCAGGCGATAGGGCTTAAAAAAGACTTGTCGATAATCTCGGTTGCCTAAACTTTATAGTTCTTTGGGCATACAGTCCTTTTCTGGGAAATAGCTTAACGTATCGGTGGTTTTTAGTAGTTCGTCCAGTACATAGTCTGCATTGTCAAAACAGTCGTGCTCAGCAATATAAAGTCTAAAAAAAGACTACATCTAGTCTAAGCAACCAAGGGGTAAAAAGCAACTTTAACGACTAACCATCACTAAAAACTATTTATCTTTCTATGAAAACATCTTCTTATTACAAATCTATCATTAAAGAAAATCATCAAAAAACTATTTACGAAAATGATCAAAATCAGGGTTTGGTAAGCTAAATAACTTAATGAAATTTTTGATGAGTTTGAGTTTCAGGATAAGCAAAATCAACTATCCGTTTGTTAATAACTTTCAGAACTACTACCCATTTCAATCAGTTATTTTGTTGTATTAAAGGTCAATATGGGAATTTCTGTGAATAAATTTCTTTTGGAAATTATTTGACAACTGTAAATAGGTACTTCTATGATTGCACACTGACTTCTTAATAAATAAGAACTGGAGGCAATGTTTCATTATGAAAAAAATCATATCGCTGTTTTTAATACTATTTTTAACATTCTCATCAACAGCTTATGCCAAGCAGATTACCGACCAACTAAATCGTGTTGTGACCGTTCCTGATGATATTCAGCGGGTTGTGGTATTACAACATCAAACATTGAATTTATTAGTACAACTCAATCAGCAAGATAAAATTGTGGGTGTGCTATCAACCTGGAAAAAACAGCTGGGTGATAATTATGTTCGGCTGATGCCAACACTTAAAAATATGCCAATGCCAGGCGATCTCTCATCGGTTAATATTGAAAGTCTCATCGCGCTAAAACCACAAGTTGTGTTTGTGACGAATTACGCGCCTACTGAAATGATTCAGCAAATCGAAAAAATGGGAATACCCGTTGTGGCTATTTCATTACGTAAAGATTTAGCGGCAGAAGCAAATAAAATCAATCCGACCATGGAAGATGAAGAGACCACCTATAATGAAGGTTTGAAAGAAGCGATTTTATTGATTGGACAAGTGATGAATGCCGATCAGCAAGCACAAGCGTTAGTGAACTATACCTTTGCAAAACGTCAGTTGGTAACCGATAGATTAGCTAAGATTAAGCCAGCTGATCGTATTCGCGTTTATATGGCTAATCCAAATCTCAATACCTATGGATCAGGTAAATATACTGGGCTTATGATGCAGCATGCCGGCGCTTATAATGTTGCGGCTGATACCATCAAAGGCTTTAAACAAGTTTCTATCGAAAGTGTACTAAAATGGAATCCACAAGTGATTTTTGTTCAAGAACGTTATCCGCAAGTGGTGAGTGAAATAGTTAACGATAGTGCTTGGCAGAATATTGACGCCGTAAAAAATAAAAAAGTTTACTTAATGCCTGAATATGCCAAAGCATGGGGATATCCAATGCCAGAAGCTTTAGCTATTGGTGAATTATGGATGGCGAAAAAACTCTACCCTGAAAAATTTGCTGATATCGATATGCAGAAAGAAGCCGATGATTATTATCTCCGTTTTTACCGTACTCATTATCAAGGTGAGTGATTAGTCATATGTATTCGCCAAATGCTTATCGTGTGATTTGTTCTAGCGTGATAGGATTGACCATTTTATTAATGCTTTTTTCATTAGGATTGGGTCACTATTTTTTATCACTGCAGCAAATTATAGCGATTTTAGTCTCGCCTGTTTATCAGCTCAATGGCGCGATTTCTGATATCGATATGCAAGTGATTTGGCAAATACGTCTTCCTAGAATATTAAGTGCTTTTTTTGTCGGTGGCGGACTTGCACTGAGCGGCGCTGTCTTACAAGGTGTTTTTTATAATCCACTAGTTGATCCCCATGTTATTGGTGTTACTTCGGGTTCCGCATTTGGCGGGACCTTAGCTATTTTATTAGGATTTTCAACATTTGGATTATTAACATCCGCTTTCTGTTTTGGTTTGCTTGCGCTGATTCTTATTTTTGTGATTACCGCAACGCTTAAACAACAAAATATCCTGATATTAGTGTTAGTTGGCGTTATTCTCAGCGGTTTTTTCAGTGCGTTAGTCAGTTTAGTTCAGTACTTTGCGGATAGTGAAGAGACTTTGCCTAATATTATCTTCTGGTTATTAGGTAGCTTTGCGACGGCCAATTGGCAAAAATTTTTAATTCTCGTTATTCCTGTCAGTATAGCTAGCTTTATTCTAATCCGGCTGAGCTTTCGAATTAATGTGTTATCCTTAGCGGATAATGAAGCTAAATCGCTCGGTATTTCAGTGATCTGGACCCGCTCTTTGGTTTTGATTTTATGCGCAATTATTGTTGCTGTGCAGGTGGCGATCTGTGGAAGTATCGGTTGGGTGGGTTTGATTATTCCTCATGCAGCAAGAATGCTGGTTGGGGCCAATCATCAACGCTTATTGCCGATTGCCTTTTGGCTAGGTGGGCTGTATATGATTCTCGTCGATGATATAGCCCGCTTAATCGCGACGGTCGAAGTGCCTTTAGGGATTATCACCGCCTTACTCGGCGCGCCTTGTTTTGTGTTATTACTTAAGCAACAAGCGCTTAGAAAGGAATAATATGCATTTACTCCCTGTTATGAGCGTGTCACAACTGGTGTGTGGTTATCAAATGGATAAACCGTTAACGCCGGCACTCAGCTTTGATATTGAGCCGAATGATATTGTGGCGATTTTAGGCGTAAATGGTCGAGGGAAAAGTACTTTACTGCAGACACTGCTGGGTATTCAACCACCTTTATCGGGTACGGTTATGACCGAATGTGCGTTGAGCTTTGTGCCACAATTTTTCTCTTCCCCTTTCCATTATAGTGTGCTGGATTTAGTTTTGATGGGTAAAGCCAAACAGCTTGGCTTATTTGGTCGACCAGATAAAAAAGCTATCGCGCAAGCCTTAGATAATCTCGCCTTATTAGGTATGCAACAGTATGCCGAAAAAGCATTTTCGCACTTATCGGGTGGTCAAAAACAGTTAGTGCTGATGGCCAGAGCATTAACCAGTGATTGCCAAATTTTGTTACTCGACGAACCGACCAGCGCGCTTGATTTACATAATCAAAAACAGGTATTGAATATCTTAAATGATCTGGCTAAAGAACGTCATTTAACGATTCTATTTTCAACGCATGACCCTGCACAAGCCATGGCGATTGCCAATAAAGTATTGTTACTGGATGGTCAGGATTATCTATTTGGGCAAGCAGATGAATTACTTACTGAGCAGCACCTTAGCCAGTTATATCAAATTACGATGCGAAAAATTACCTTAGCGAGACACGCAAAGACTGATAACTGTGATCAATCATCATCAAATCAACCATTACATACAATTGTGCCTCTTTATAGAGAGGAATAACTATCGACTTAGAGAGGAGATGCCTAGATGGATGCGCTTCATCTTTACGCAGCGGGCAGTTTACGAACTGTTTTCCCAAAAATAATCGAAAAATTCCAACAGCAACAGGCTACTGCAATGAGGATAGATTTTTCACCGGCAGGCTTGTTATGCGAAAAAATTCAGGCAGAAAGTCGACATCCTATTGCTCACCTGTTTGCGTCGGCCAATACGGCACACCCGCAACGGTTAATCGATTTAGGATTAGCAAAATCACAACATATTTTTGCGCGCAACCAACTCTGCCTTATTGTCCGCAATCAACCCCAATGGACAGCGCGAGATTGGTTAGCTATCTTATTGGATGAAAAAACAGCTATTGGTATGTCTACCCCGAAAAAAGATCCTTCTGGTGATTATGCGTTTTCACTGTTTGATACGATCGAAAAAAACGCGCAAGGGCAGGGCGAACGGTTAAAACGTCGCGCCAAACAATTGGTAGGGGGGCAGATTGTGACAACGTCAACAAAAATACATCCGTCAATAGCCTATTTATTGAAGGAAGAGATAGATGCCTTTATTGGTTATGCGCATAATGCCAATAAAATCAAGCAGGATAATCAATTGGCCGTGATTAACATTCCGACTGAGTTTTATGATCCTATCTATTACAGTATTGCATTACTGCATCATCCCCATCCTTATGCACAGTTATTTATTGATTTTTTATTGAGTCAAGCCGGGCAAGGCTATTTGCAGGCAGGTGGTTTTATGTCCATCTAAGCTAGATTGACATAGAAAATAGTGCTGTTTTGGTATCGTTTATTCATATAGATTATTTCATCATTTATCGGTATGATCGGAAAACATGACAATGTTGCTATTCATAACAATATTTTCGGATGATCACTAAGTGGAGATAGCATAAACAATGAATGTTCTGATGATCGATGACGATGTGGGATTAGGTCAAACCATGCAGCCTGTTTTACAGATGTTTGCGATTGATCTTGATGTTGTCCATTCAGCAGAAGAAGGATTAGTCCAGATACAAGCGCAACAGTATGATTTGGTTTTATTAGATGTGATGTTGCCACGTATTACGGGCCTAGAACTGTGTCGAACTATCCGTCATTTACCGGCACCTGTTTGTGATATTCCCATTATTATGCTATCGGCAAGATCTGAGTTAGTTGATCGTGTGGTCGGTTTAGAAACGGGTGCTGATGATTATGTTGCCAAACCCTTTGAGCCACGCGAACTGATTGCGCGGATTAATGCGGTATGTCGCCGTTTCCAGGATGCAAAAAAGGGGAATCAAACCGACGTTGTGACGAAAAGTTTGGATGCGATTTTATTCCAACTGAATGATGATACGCTGCGTATTGATGTTGCCGCTGCGCAAGTGTGGGTGAATGAACAGTTATTAGCTATTACTGCCATGGAATTTGATCTCCTCTTTGCGCTCAGTCAAGCCCCCAATCAGGTGTTAAGTCAAGACGATTTATTGCAACAATGTAGTGGTCATCATAATCTGATCTATTCACGTAGTATTGTGGCGTTAATTTATCGATTACGGAATAAAATACGCGATGCTGGGGCTAATGCTGATTTTATTCGGACTATTCGTAATCGTGGCTATTCTATGGTGGGCTATGCGGGCAAAACGGCGATATAAATCGCGCGCTTGCCATTTTGTCGACGTCTGATTTTTATGTTTTATGTTTTTATGTCATAGATATAAAAGCATGCGGAAAAATCACTTGCACGGTTGTTCCTTGACCTTCAATACTGTTAATTTTTATCTCTCCACCTAAACCATCCAGAATCGTTTTGCAGATATAAAGCCCCAGCCCATAACCGCCCGACTCACGTTGACGCGACTTATCGGCTCGCCAGAAAGGTTCCGTTAAGAAAGGAAGTTGATCGGCGGCAATACCCATACCCTGATCCGTCACTGTGATCAGTAACGCCTCGTTTTGCTCATCAATCGTAACCGTAACTGGTTGTGATTGACCATAAAATAGCGCATTGCTGATCAGATTACGCATCAACACCGTTAACATCTCTGGATGACCATAGAAAAAGGGCTGCTTACAGATAATGTTGAGTTCGATGTTATGCGTATTGTTTTGGTGTTCGATTATGAGCGCATAAAAAAAGTCGCGTAGCTCGATTTTGCTCAAACGCAGCTCACCGGTACCGGATTGCGTTTTTTCGGTATATAAGATTGCATCCAAAATGCGCTCAATATTATTGATATCATCTAGTATTGCTAGACGTAATGGTTCATCCGTGACTAAATCCTTGCGGACTTTTAATCGGGTCAATGGAGTACGTAATTCATGCGGAATCGCTAATAACATGTGACGACGTGCTTCATGAATGTGATGGAGTTGTTGCAACATCGAGTTAAAACTTTCGGCGAGCAATCGGTATTCGCCATAGGTACGATTAAGGGGAATCCGGTAATTGAGATCACCATCATCGGCATGTTTTACCCCTCGTCGTAACTCAATAAACGGTTTGGTTAAGAGATGGATCGAGTAAAAGTTAGCCAATAAAATCAGCACAATGACAACAATAATCATGCCAATTATGCCAAAAGCTTGAGAAGATAAGGTTCGTCCAAATAGCGGTAAGATCACAAAGCTGTGGTTATTTTTTATGTAAGCACTGGCCATATAACTGTCATTATTCGTGATTATCGCGATCCCATCGGGATCGTTTAACGCAATCTTAAATAATTGGGCGTAAGAAGCGTATTTGGGATCCTCTATTTTATCTTGTGGCACCACAATAAGCGAAACACCATTAATGGCAATTTGCGCTAACTGTTCGGGCGTTTTATCCATCACTAAATTGGCAAATAATACTTTTGATAGATATCGGCGAGGATGTTCATCGGCAATCCGTTGCAATGAAAAGACCAATACAAAGACAAGTATACCGCTCGATATAATGGTATTGAGCAATAACATAGAAAATACTGTACGTGAAGAAAACCATTTAGCCATAAAATTATTACTCCATTTGCGGTATTACAGTCGCCATAAAAATACGCTATTTTAAAGCAAGGCAATCGTATCGCCATACTATTGTACCAATAACCAATAGCTAATATACGGTGCAGCCAAACTGGCTAGATGATAACACGTGCTTTTTAATATGGGAGAATTTAACGATTAATCATGATTAAATCGTATAAATAAATGACAATATAAGGCCATTTTTGCGTCCCGAACTGCCATAAATAGTATTGGCTTTACCAAAATAGTGATAACCTTGTAGATCGATCCGTAAAGCGGGGATGATCGGTGCACTTAAGGTGACTTGATTAAAGCCACTGCCATCCATGGGTGTGATTGTCGTAATGGCAGTAAGATCATTATCGCCCCAAAAATTATTCCAAACGAAACGACTAAAAAGTTGTTGCTTAGCTAACGGTTCTTGCTTAACGTTAGCCAATGAAGCAATGCGATAGGCAGGCCGATTATTTTGTGCGATAGCACGGCGCCAACCCCTAAGTTGATGCTGCGTTAGCCCTGTTTCGTTAAAATGATGTTCAAAGCTGAGCGAAATATCTTCATTACCTACCCAACTCTCTTGTAGCGACCAAGTGAGTCCATTCGCAAATTGATGATAAAACTGTTGCTGACCATGCATTTTTTGTGCGCTATCGGTTAGACTTTGTCGTCGCTGACCAAACCATTCGCTATAAAGTACCAGATTATCTTGCACGGCAAAACTTAGCTCTGTCCCTAAACTGGGCTGATCGCGCTGATAAAGGGAACTTAAGGTCAGCGAAAGATTATCCCATGATGATTGTGAATATTTGATAAAAATCGAATCTTGCGGATTGGTACGATCAACCCCTAAACCAATCACATCACGATTACTGGCAACCGTATTGGGGCGTGCATGCAAGTTAGGTCGATAACCAAAGTTGACAATGCTATCGCGATTTAGCCAGACGCCCATTAACGTCACAACACCAAGGCGATCCTCGCGTCTATCTGCGGTATCAAGTGTATCGAAAATCACTTGGCTGTTCTCTTTAAACCAATCGGTTGGATTAAAGCCACTGGCGACGCCATTACGGATATTCGTTCGCCCCGCGATGAAACGCCAATCGCTATTGGGTGTATAATTTAATGCAAAGGATTGCAGATCTAATCGACTATTTTTCTCGACTTGATAATGCCCGCGACTATTAACTTGGCTACGCAGGCGTGCATTTAGATCTAAACCGATATATTGATTAATATGACTATTACCGTAAAGACGCGCACTGATACGGTCACTGGTGGTGACATTATCATTTTGTTGCCAGATTGACTGATTTTTCAAATCTAAGCTTAACGAACCCAATGATCGCGCAGGCAAATTTTGGGTCAATTCGGAATCGGTTAACAAGGGAACATCATCATTCGCCTGCGCACAAAATGTGATAACTGAAAGGATAAGAATGATTTTTATCTGTTTCATTGATGACCTTGCGATGTAAAATGCGCCAGCCACTCTTTATTAAACCAAGATAACGGTAATGTTTTTTCTTGATATTGGCTGAGTTGCATTAAAGTAATTTTGTTTGGATTAAAACCATCTGCGATAACGACTTCGGTTGGTCGGATACGCTCAAAAACCGATTGCCAATTACGATACCAAGCAATTTTGAGCAATTTACCACTCTGACCATAAAATTTGCCTTTTAAAGGTCGATCGTTCTCTTTGTCTATCCACAATTCGACTTGTGGATAGGGGGCAAAAGTATTGCTCGCTTTTAATTGTAATTTCCACGCTAAGCGATTATTGCGATCGCCATCGGTGATCATCTCATCCCCTGTAAGTGTTGCTGTATAGTCGAGGGTAAAGTTAGAGGTTATCACATCGCCATTAGATGCATTACCAAGCAAACGTTGGCGAGGCGACATACGTACCGATGCTTTTGATTTAGGATCATAAAACCAAAGGATATTATTATTACGAAGTAATAATTTGCCCCGATCGGCACTTGGTTCTTCGATAGAGACAATTGTTAAAAATTGCCCTTCATCATTTTGTCGTGAGTGAGTCGTCACGCGGGTTTGATCGATAAGCTTATTATTCTCAAACTGCTTGAGTAAGACGTTTACCACAAAAGAGGTCTGTGGATTGCGGATCTGATCGGAACGTTTAAGAATATCGTAAGCCTGATCAGCATAGGCCGGTAAGGTTGCGGTAAGGATACTCATGAATGTGAAAGATTTTAATAATATAGTACGCATAAATAATTCTCGATTATTAAACATGATGAATGGCGGCAATAATATTCATTCGTGACGCTTTATAGGTCGGCCAAATGGCTGCGATCACAGAAAGAACAGCTAAAAATCCCATAATAGCTAGAATCAACCGGAAATTTTCAAAAATCATAAGGTGAATTTTTATGGGCGTGGCATTACTAGGTGGCGTCCAAGTTATACCAATATGATTAATGATATAACTGGCAATCAACGTCAATATAACCGCGGTTATCGCACCCAATAGTCCCATTAACGCACTTTCAGTCATAAACATTTGCATGATAAAACGACGCCGAAATCCCATCGCACGAATGGTGCCGATTTCATTTACACGTTCGATAATGGTTAAGTTAATCGTATTGGTAATCGTAAAGATAATCACCATGCCAAGAAAAAGAGAAACTACACCAAAAATAAAGTTAAACATGTTAAAGATGCGATCAAACGACGGATCCACCTCATTAAAATAGAACACATCGAGTGGCAAATCATTTGCGTCTAACAGTTGTTGAATACGCTGCTTAACTAAGGCAACCCGCTCTGGATGATATAACTGAATAAGCATAACGGTTGCACGCGGCGCTTCACCATATAACAGTTCCCGGGCAAGATCAAAATTCATCATGATAAACGCGTTGTCGAGTGATCGCTGTGCTTGTGATTGTGCTTGATTCACATAGACACTGATAATATTGGGTGCACCATTGCTGCTGGCCGCAAGTAAGTTAAGCTGCGGACCATTTTCTGTATCTCGCTGTTGATTAAGCTGTGCACTATCTTCACTTGATATCAATGTGTTGACATTAAGCTGCTCATCAGAAATCGCTTTAGATTGCAATCGCGGTGGATCTTCACAGTTAGCAATATGCAGCACATGGCAAAGACCCAGTTGGCGAGCCATGCCTACACCAATCACCGCGCTATCAGGTTGTGTTTTATTCAGGCCAGTAGGGGGCGTTGTGACCTGCACATGCCATCCGTCCCATGTTCGCATTTTATCGGCAGATTCAGGATCAACACCACGACCAATAAATGTTTTACTGTTATCCGTTGCGGCGACCCCAGCGATACCTGAAAGTGATATCTGCGGGGTTATCACGGCAATTTGTTGTTGCAGTTCTGGATCACGCAATAAGAGATCGGTGACGTGCTGATAATTATCGATTGTGTAGCTGTCAGGATCGGTCGCACCATATTGCAAATAGCCCTGTTTGTAAATTTGCAATTGCCCTTGATCTTGGATAAGGCCGGTTTGCACGCCAAAATAGATGGAGGTGATAAAACCGGCAAATAACATCATGGCTAATCCACCAATCCCGATGGAGATAATGGTAATCACGGAACGATGGCTATTTTTAAGGAGATTACGTAATGCGATCAATCCAATCATGGTCGTTCTCCTGTATCGGTTAAGATGCCGTCCATAATATGGATTAAGCGACTTGATTTATTAATCAATTTTTCATTATGAGTACAGATAACAAAACTGGTATCGAATTGGTGTTGCATAGCTAACATAAGGTGAATAATCTCATCAGATGTGGTGGAATCAAGATTGGCTGTTGGCTCATCGGCAATGATAAGTGTCGGTGTCGTGACTAGCGCGCGTGCGATAGCGACACGTTGCCGCTGTCCACCACTGATTTCATTTAAACGGCGATTAAGGTAATCTTTAAGACCGACTGCCGCTAAATAGTGTTCCGCCTTTTCTTTACGTTCACGACGGGAAAGTGGATGGCGTAATAATGGAAACTCGACATTTTCCCGCACCGATAACACCGGAATCAGATTAAAAGATTGAAAGATAAAACCGATATGCTTGGAACGGAAATCAGCTGCTTGGTTGTCATTCATGGCTAAGACATTTTGTCCAAGCAGCGTAATTTCCCCTGCACTGGGTTTATCTAATAGGCCCAACATATTAAGAAATGTTGATTTACCACTCCCGGACGGCCCGTAAACAAAGGTGATTTCTCCTTTGGGAATAGTGCAGGTCGCGTTTTTGATGGCGGTAAAGGCATAACCATCCATATCATATTTTTTGACTACATTATTGAATGTCGCAATAGTATTGCTCGTATTGTAAGCGTTTGTGGTCATACTGGTATTGTATTGATCATTGATTTTGCTGTTATTCGGTGCTTTTTATTAAAGCTTGCTTGCCTGATAAATACAATGAACCGCCAATCACATAAAATAGAAAAATAATCCTTAGATAAGATATAGACGATTTTTGCGTTATTTAATGAAAAATAAAAGAATATTGATTGATAATCGTTGCAGAATTCATCAGAAATTGTGATTTTTTGTGATATTCACGAAAGCGCAATGAGGCAGGAATAGGGAAGAATTAAGAAGAATAAAAATGGCATTGCTGTTTTCTAAGAAAATCAAACAACTAATTGATAAATAATAAGTAATGTAAAAACCAAAATAAAATCATGCTAATAACTTTCAGAACTACTACCCATTTCAATCAGTTATTTTTATTATAATTAACAGCGAATTTATTCGAAAAAAAATCATCATCTAAAAAAATGCTATTTTATTCATTAATAAAATTTGTTAGGCATAATACTAACTTACTCTCATTTGAGATATTATGGTTCTAGATGGGATAAGATAAATTATTATAAATACCCTTTTTTATAGAATGAATTTACGATATTGATTTATTAGTAATATTTTTAATTGCGCTAAAAAAGGGTAAAATGATCAAAATCATTCCCCGCTTTTTAACAATCTGAATTTTCTGCCCCAAAAAGTCTAGTTTATAGCCGCACAGGCCGTTTAGAAAATTTTTACTTGCTCCGCCATGTAATCTACATCGTTTATAGCCGCACAGGCCGTTTAGAAAAGACGATTATGTCGATACACTAAGAGCATCTTGTTTATAGCCGCACAGGCCGTTTAGAAACTAGCGCATAATATTTGCCGAATCTATATACTGTTTATAGCCGCACAGGCCGTTTAGAAATCGGTAATCCCCTAGATGATAATGAGAATCATGTTTATAGCCGCACAGGCCGTTTAGAAACGCCGCCGGAGCCGCCGTTGCTGGCGCAGCTGGTTTATAGCCGCACAGGCCGTTAAATCATCGGATCGTGACGATTAGTTAACACCTTTTTATTTCTTTAAATCATAAAAAATAGTACAACGTATAAATTAATGAGACACATATCACAGATTGATTATTAGGAAAAATATTTAATTGTGAGAATAGATTTTTATCTATATTATGTGGAACGGCTAATTACAAAAACTTAGTCTTTAGACTATTGTTGATATGTTAAGTGTAAGGATTATGATTAAACAAAAATAAAAATAAGAGAGGTAGGGGATGATTTCTGAGCAGGATATTCGGAAAGTTATTTTGACATTTCTTAAAAAGCGGCTTGAGAATGATAAAAATTATAAAAGTGAACTTACTAAATTAGAACAAGCCCAAATATCGGGTGATTTAGCAGCGATTAATGAGTCCGAACAAAAAATTGCCGAACTGACGAAGAAATTTGAATTTACAACATGGATGGATGATGCGGCAATACGGCGAGTGCTCTGGATGACCATTGCAACTTGTATTAGCAAAGGCATTCACTCTTCATCACTGGGAAGTAATGTCAATTATGTTTCGCAAACAAAACCCGATAATCTCTATTATGTCTCTTCTGCCACACCCGATTCACTGCCATTTGACTGCTCAGGTAATGCTGCGGCACTCGATATTTTTGCACTTTTAAAACAGCCTATTAAAGATAATGTCACTTTATTGCAACTGATCATCGACGATCATCCAGCCGTATTAGGTGCCCTTTCGGATGATAAAGCTAAAGCCACTTGCTATTTAGCCAATTTTAAAAAAGTGATTATGGATGATTTTGCGAATTGCAAAAACTCTGAACTCAATAAACAACTTTTTTGGCCTAACAGTGAAGAGCCTTATTTATCAGGGAAAGAGAAAAATTATCGAGTATTAACGCCCCTCCATCCCAGCGCCCTATGTCACTTACTCTACCAAAAAATACAGACACGTTTCTCTGATGAAAACAGAGCTGCTCGTGATAGCCGCTATAAAAAGAGTGAACAACCTCAATCCTATTTTTCTTTCCAAGATTTAGCGGTAGTTAAATTAGGTGGAAGTAACCCACAAGGTGTCAGTCAATTGATTAGTAATCAAGGGGGACGCAATTTTTTACTGCCTTCTCTTCCTCCAATATTTGATACCAAGCGGCCGTTATCCATTTCGAAATCACAAAACACGATTTTCAACGGGACATTGCGTTACTATTGCCGGTTGGGCTTTAAGAAAGTGTTTGCAACGGTCGAAGCGACCAAAAATGTAGTTGCTGAGCGGGATAATCGTAAAGAGGGATTCGGTGACATATTAGCAGCATTATTGATTTTTGCTAGACGAATACAAACTACTTTCCCAGCAGGTTGGAGCCGCGATTATCAGTTAGCCATGCCACAAAAATATTGGCTCGATCCTGGGCGCGCTGATCTCGAAGGTGAGATAGATTTTAAAACGCACTATTTGCAAGGTGATTGGGTAGATGAACTTAAAGAAGAGTTTTCTTTTTGGGTTAACACTATTTTGAAAAATAAGTTTAAAGATAAACAAGATCAGTTCGCTGATCCTGAATTTAATGAATGGTGCCGCGAATTTGAACATGCTGTTAAAGCAAGCCAGCGTAGAAAAGAGGGGATATTTTAATGGCAACATTAGGTTATTATTTACTGCTTGATCATGTAAAAATTCAAAATGCGAATGCAATTTCTAGCCCGCTAACGTATGGATTTCCGGCAATTTCGGGTTTTTTAGGCGCTATTCATGCACTTAGCCGTAAAATTGAATCAACCGATCCGATTTATCTCGATGGTGTATTAATCGCTTGCCATGATTGTGATGTACAAGTGTATCACCCTAACCGTTTTGCCGATTACACGTTTAAATTGACACGCAATCCGGTTGGCAAAAATGGTGATACTCGCTCAATTATCGAGGAAGGACGTGTACATCTAGACGTTTCATTGGTCGTCGAAGTCAATGTCGAGCATCGGGAAACGTTGAGGGGCGAGAATGAACAAAAAGCCTTTGCCGATCAAATCAAACAAAAACTTTATCAACAAAGAATTGCCGGCGGCAATGTGGTTTCGATTGAGCGTGTTGCATTATATCATGCAGCTAATTCGCACGATGATTTAATTAATCAACTATTGCCGGCGTATATTTTGATTGAGGCGAATGAAGAGTTGCATGCAATCACGGAAGCGCTGCAACAACAAGATCCAACTAAAACTGAATTAGATGCATTAATTGAAACAGCCATACTGCATCATTCGCCTAAAGAAGATAAGTATGAGCAGATAGATGCGCAATCGGATACATCATTAACACAACATGAGTCTAAGCAGATTAAGTGGAGAACGAGTTCAGTCAAACAAGGGCGGGGTTGGCTGGTGCCGATTCCGTTGGGTTATCAGGGGATATCACCACTTTTAGATGCTGGCACAGTTACAGAAACTCGCAGCAATGCTTATCCGTCACAATTTGTCGAATGTATTTATGGATTGGGCAAATGGATCTTTCCATTACGGATAAAAGAACATTTTGACAAAGCATTTTGGCGCTATCAATGCAGCCAATTACAATCAAATAATTCTGATATTTATATTATTAATCAATATAAAGCGTAAATAGTCTAATAATTAATTCATCGCAAGTTATGATATTTATGAAAGGTATTCATACGTCGAAAAATGGAATCCAACAGGGGAAATAATAATGGCAAAAGATAAATTAATCACGGCAACCGTACTGGCTTTTGAACGTAATTTTGATGTTTCCGATGCAGTCTTCACACAAAAAAATAGTGAAAATCTTCTCTTCCCTGTGCAGGTAAGGGAAAAATCAGTGCGAGGCACTATTTCGAATCGCTTAAAAAATGCAATTAGTAATGATCCAGCTAAATTGGATGCAGAAACGCAAAAACCGAATTTACAAACAGTCGATGTTGCCATGTTAGATAATGATAAAACAGAACTTGTGGTTAAATGGAGCTGCAAAGTCCTCCCTTTTACCGGCAAACCATCGATTTGTAATGATATGGATTATCAAGAAGATTTAGTGAAAATAACGCAAAGTTATGTCAAAGAGCATGGTGTGAAAGAATTGGCTAAACGGTATGCTATTAATATCTTAAATGGGCGTTGGTTATGGCGTAATCGTATGGCGGCGGAACAGATCCGAATTAGCATAACCCATGATTCTGACAAAACGATTGAAGTGAAAGATGCGAAAAATTATCACCTTAATTTGTTTGATTATAATGATCCAGAAGTCACGCAATTAACTGCTTTGATTGAAAAAGGGTTATTAGGCCAAGCGTTTATGATCTTTAATGTCGAAGCTGAACTCAAAATGGGCTTTGGGCAAGAGGTCTATCCCTCTCAGGAACTGATCTTAGATACCGGCAAAACAAAAAGTAAAGTCTTGTACGAAAAGAATGGGCAGGCTGCGATGCATTCACAAAAAATCAGCAATGCTATTCGCACCATTGATACATGGTATGACGAAAATGTGGCTTTCCCAATTGCGATCGAACCTTATGGTGCAGTAACTACATTGGGACATGCATTCCGTCAACCAAAACAGAAAAAAGACTTCTATAACCTCTTTGATAATTGGGTTCTAAAAGGTGAAAAACCGGCTGTAGAACAACAACATTATGTCATTGGTGTACTAATTCGAGGTGGTGTATTTGGTGCCAGTGGCAAGGAGTAGATAATGTCGACAAATAGTTTGCTCACACATTATTTTGAGTTGCGTGCTATTCCGCAATTAGAAATCGACGAAAATGATGTAATGAATCAAACGATGCAATCTTTACATCATCTTTTGGTGAATCAACAAGGCAATATTGCGCTCAGTTTCCCTTGCTATGCGTTACATCAACACCGTTCGTTTGGTGGGATTATCCGTTTGCTCGGTAGCGAAATGGCGCTACAAAAAATACGTAATGAAATTAGCAATAATTCGACAATAACAGACTATATGTTAATGTTACCTATCGCATCGGTGCCGGATACTATTAAAGGCCATACCCGTTTTATCCGAGTCAATCCAAAAGGACAAAGTGCGTTGCGACGTGCCGAAAAAAGGCTAACCGCACAAGGAAAATGGAGTGATGAAGTTAAAAATAGAATGATTGAAAAATGGGGTAGTGTTCATTTAGATTATCCTCATTTTCATCTCAAGAGTAAAAGTACCGGACAATCGTTTATTTTATGGATAAAACAGGCGCATTGTACCAAATCTACCGAAGGTAAGTTTAACAGTTATGGACTTAGCCAAACAGCAACCGTACCAAATTTTTAATGGTTTGACCCTTTTTTTGAGCTTTATTTTAACTAATTGAAATTTAATAATATTCTTAATTGCACTAAAAAAGGGTAAATATTAAAAAAGAGGTCATTCACTCTTTAACAATCAGGATTCCTTGTCAAAAATCTCTACCTCACCGCCGCACAGGCGGCTTAGAAATACAAATGGCGGTATGCAAAAATTTGTTTACTCCTCACCGCCGCACAGGCGGCTTAGAAAATGACATCTATAAGTCTATACTTCTAGACGTCCCTCACCGCCGCACAGGCGGCTTAGAAATAAAATCACACCAATAGACAAAACCTTCAGAACCTCACCGCCGCACAGGCGGCTTAGAAAGATTTTGTTATCATCAAGCACTATTGCTCTTTCCTCACCGCCGCACAGGCGGCTTAGAAAGCTACCAGATTACTAACAGTTAAATCTAGAGGCCTCACCGCCGCACAGGCGGCTTAGAAAACGCAATGAGGTCATGAGTATCAACCAAGTCCCCTCACCGCCGCACAGGCGGCTTAGAAAAACAATTTAAGTAATAAAATAGAACTTGATGACCTCACCGCCGCACAGGCGGCTTAGAAATACCCCTCCATTTGTGATAATAATTGCTGATTCCTCACCGCCGCACAGGCGGCTTAGAAAAAAATCACACTCATAGACAAAACCTTCAGAATCCTCACCGCCGCACAGGCGGCTTAGAAATATTCTTTTGCTTAAATATCTCTTAATGTACTCCTCACCGCCGCACAGGCGGCTTAGAAAACCTTGCGGTCATCGTCGAGATGATAATTTTCCCTCACCGCCGCACAGGCGGCTTAGAAAACTACTGTGTTGAATGTAGCAAGTAACTTTAACCTCACCGCCGCACAGGCGGCTTAGAAAATGACATCTTATTCATAGAGAAACCTATTAGACCTCACCGCCGCACAGGCGGCTTAGAAAATCATAGTATTAGCTGTAAGAACTCTTTACGACCTCACCGCCGCACAGGCGGCTTAGAAAGTAATGCACCGCGGAGCCAGAATACATCGCTGCCTCACCGCCGCACAGGCGGCTTAGAAACAAAGTTGATCGCGATTAGATTTGATATCATCCCTCACCGCCGCACAGGCGGCTTAGAAAGCTTCTGAAGAAATACTGTCACCTTACGATGACCTCACCGCCGCACAGGCGGCTTAGAAATCTTAAGTTCATATACTGGATGGTCTCCATGACCTCACCGCCGCACAGGCGGCTTAGAAAGGATTCCCAACGCTGCCAACTCCGGCGAGTTACCTCACCGCCGCACAGGCGGCTTAGAAAAAACCATGGATTCGGTAAAATTCCCGAATCTACCTCACCGCCGCACAGGCGGCTTAGAAATTTTTTAAGTTATCACATCGAAGTAGATAGCAACCTCACCGCCGCACAGGCGGCTTAGAAAACAGTGTTTTCGCAAACGACCGATAGTGCTTCCCTCACCGCCGCACAGGCGGCTTAGAAAAATTGCAATATCAAGCACGTTAAGATTGTCACCCTCACCGCCGCACAGGCGGCTTAGAAAGAATCCACCAACAAATGCAGGGTATTTACAAGCCTCACCGCCGCACAGGCGGCTTAGAAATCCATTTCTGTTATGGCTTCATCTTTCTCAATCCTCACCGCCGCACAGGCGGCTTAGAAAAACCCACTTCTTGTAATGATAACTGACGATTTCCTCACCGCCGCACAGGCGGCTTAGAAAATTTTGGCGCGTTAGCATAGCGGTTAATGCGGCCTCACCGCCGCACAGGCGGCTTAGAAAAATTCGCTGTCTATGTGAGATATGTTAGTGACCCTCACCGCCGCACAGGCGGCTTAGAAACTCCACCAAACAATGAAAACATTGGCACGATTTCCTCACCGCCGCACAGGCGGCTTAGAAATTTAAAATCTCTCTAATCTGCTTCTCATCATCCCTCACCGCCGCACAGGCGGCTTAGAAATATTAATTTAATGACGTTAAGTTATGTTTTAGCCTCACCGCCGCACAGGCGGCTTAGAAAAGTTGAATTAATTAATTTTAAATGTGAGGTGACCTCACCGCCGCACAGGCGGCTTAGAAATCGGCGATGACCGCAAGGTGGTAGCGGTAGCACCTCACCGCCGCACAGGCGGCTTAGAAAATAGGCAAAACCTATTGAATTCATAAACAAAACCTCACCGCCGCACAGGCGGCTTAGAAAATGGCGTTGGGATTAGACGCATATCATCTGCTCCTCACCGCCGCACAGGCGGCTTAGAAATTTGCATATTACACACAAATTGTGATTAATTGCCTCACCGCCGCACAGGCGGCTTAGAAACATTTTTTAAGCGTTGCCGCCCCATTGCGCTTCCTCACCGCCGCACAGGCGGCTTAGAAAAATACATGAGCGCACAGGACCAGGGAAATAATCCTCACCGCCGCACAGGCGGCTTAGAAAATGGAAATAATGTCAAAAATAGCTAGTGATTTCTCACCGCCGCACAGGCGGCTTAGAAATTTCCACTTATAAATATCAAATCCAAGCTTGCCCTCACCGCCGCACAGGCGGCTTAGAAAACTCATTAAGTCACGTTTAATCAAAATCACAACCTCACCGCCGCACAGGCGGCTTAGAAAAACTCTACTGTGTAGTCCTCTTCTTAGTATTTCCTCACCGCCGCACAGGCGGCTTAGAAATTTAATAGGTTAGCGGATGATTTTGCACTAATCCTCACCGCCGCACAGGCGGTAAAGATATAATGGGGTAGAAAGTGATGACGATTGGGGAAATTTTCCCTTCCATATATAATAGTTATACGTGATAATTGTTTGATTTGATTTGATTTGATTTGATTTGATTTAAATGGAGGCGCGTCCCGGAGTCGAACCGAGGTAGGCGGATTTGCAATCCGCAGCATGGCCACTCTGCCAACGCGCCCCAAATAGGGTGCAGATAATAGCATCCGTGTATATCCTCGTCAAGGTTAAATAGCTTGTTATTTCAGCAATTAATTGTTAGCAATTAGAATTAGTTTATTATATCTTTTAATCGATGCATTACCCTACATCGCTCTGTTTTATGATGATAGTTATCGCCAAGCGAATAAAAAAGGATAGCGCAAGCGTTTGTGTTTAGAATTCACACCTTGGAATAGCATAAATTGTTTGATCGAAAATTTATGTTTAAGAATAATTGATCTTAAATGTAATTTCTATTAAAAATTAACTAGATAAAATATATCTTGTTAAGATTATCTAGAACTGCTACCCATTTCAATCAGTTATTGAGTGGGATATAACTCTGTCACAAAGTGATAGATGAGATAAACAGTTATATTTTACAAAATGAAATAAAATTCATAAAAAATGAATAAAAATTCATTTTTGCTTGAACTAAAATTAAAAAAAGCCTATGCTAACGCTCTATAACGGTTATTCAGAATAAATGATGCAGTATAGAAATAGAAGGAATAAATAATATGTTAAAAGCAGTTATTGTTGGTGCAAGCGGTTATGCAGGAGCACAACTTGCCTATTACTTAAGTAAACATACCAAAGTCGAAATTCTTGCCTTAACCGTGTCAGAAAATAGTCGCGATGCGGGTAAATTAATTTCGGCGCCTGATTTACATCCACAACTTAAAGATGTGGTTGACTTACCTTTAATTGGCTTATCTGATTATTCTTCTATTATTAATGATATTGATATTGTCTTTTTAGCGACAGAACATTCTGTCAGCCATGATATTGCGCCTTACTTTCTAGAACATGGCTGTACCGTGTTTGATCTTTCGGGGGCATTTCGCGTTAATTCGCTACCTTTTTATTCTCAATTCTATGGTTTTACCCATCAACAAAAAGAGTGGCTCGACAAAGCAGTATACGGTTTAGCGGAATGGAATGTTGAGCAAATTAAGCAAGCCAATTTAATTGCCGTTCCGGGGTGTTATCCGACTGCGGCACAGCTGCCTTTAAAACCATTAATCGTAAGTGGATTATTGGATGATACCCAGCCGCCAGTCATTAATGCCATTAGTGGTGTGAGTGGTGCAGGGCGTAAGGCGTCTCTCAATAATAGTTTTTGTGAAGTCAGCGTTCATGCTTACGGCTTATTTTCGCATCGCCATCAACCCGAAATCGAAGCTCATTTAGGCAAAGAAGTTATTTTTATTCCACATTTGGGTAATTTTAAACGCGGTATTCATGCCACCATTACCTGTCGTGTGAAAGAAGGTGTCACAGAACAAGCTATCCTTGCCGAACTTAATAATGCTTACGGGGATAAACCGTTAGTGCGTATTTATCAAAAATCGTGGCCAGCATTAAAATCGGTCATTGGCTTGCCTTACTGTGATATTGGTTTTGCATTGAGTGGTCGTCATTTAATTTTAATTTCGGTTGAAGATAATTTATTAAAAGGTGCAGCAGCACAAGCAATACAGTGTATGAATATTCGATTCGGTTATGATGAAACCGAATCACTGTTATAACCATGTACAACCATGTAAGCGTTTTGCTCGGTTTATATAATTTATCGATATAGCTTATCGATGATATTGAGATATACGCCTTTCCTTTTCAAGGATACGGGTATAAATAATCACTAAAAATGAAAGGAAATAGCATATGAATCCATTAGTGATCAAATTAGGTGGCGCATTATTAGATGATAAAGATTCACTTGATAATTTATTTGTTGTTATTCATCAATATAAGCAACAGTATAATCGTCCGCTAATCATTGTCCATGGGGGCGGAAAGCGGGTCGATGCTTTAATGGATAGATTATCACTCCCGGTCGTTAGGCGTAATGGGTTACGCGTAACTCCTGCGGATCAGATTGATATTATTGTTGGTAGCCTTGCTGGTAGTGCCAATACAACATTATTATCGGTAGCCAAAAAAAATAATTTGACCAGTGTTGGCCTCTGTTTAGCGGATGGCAATATTGTTGATGTCAAACAGCTCTCATCTGAACTTGGCTATGTCGGGGAAGCCACGGCAGGTGATCCTACATTACTCAATCTACTATTAAAATCGGATTATCTACCGATTATCAGCTCAATTGGTATTACCAATGATGGACAGATGATGAATGTCAATGCTGATCATGCTGCTGTTGCGGTGGCAAAAATGATTAAGGGTGATTTGATATTACTGTCAGATGTGGCGGGCGTATTGGATGCCAATAAAAAACATATTGCTGAATTAACTGAGTCACAAGCCGATCAATTGATTGCCACAAATGTAATTACCGGTGGCATGATTGTAAAAGTCCGTTCTGCTTTTGAAGCGGCAAAAATATTGGGTCGTCCAATTGATATCGCCAGTTTTAAAGAAACCACGGAATTGCCTGATTTATTTAATGGCCAGCAAGTTGCATCGGCGACAAGATTGATTGCTTAACCAGCAGCAAGACAGTATATTGTTAATAAATAGCGGCAGTAACCATAACATATCTCAAAGGGTATAACATGAAAAAAAGTGACACAAAAAAAGTAGTTTTAGCTTATTCAGGCGGTTTGGATACATCGGCCATTATTCCATGGCTAAAAGAAAATTATGCAGGTTGTGAAGTTTATGC
Source organism: Orbaceae bacterium ESL0727 (assembly GCA_029433345.1). Lineage (GTDB taxonomy): Bacteria > Pseudomonadota > Gammaproteobacteria > Enterobacterales > Orbaceae > Gilliamella. Next base: position 1,853,026 of record JAQTHY010000001.1, on the reverse strand, counting down.
TTTTGTTGCGAATGTTGGTCAAGATCCTAATGAATTAAAAGATGTTGAAAAGAAGGCCAAAGCATCGGGCGCGGTTGCCTGTAAGGTTATGGATCTGCGCGAAGAATTTGTCAAAGATTATGTTTATCCTGTCTTAAAAACAGGAGCTTTATATGAAGGAACCTATTATTTAGGTACCTCAATGGCTCGACCGATTATAGCCAAAGCACAAGTAGAATATGCATTAGAAATCGGCGCCGACACACTGTGTCATGGCGCAACCGGTAAAGGCAATGACCAAGTTCGCTTCGAAACAACCTATACCGCACTCGCTCCGCAATTAAAGGTTATTGCACCTTGGCGAGAATGGAATCTAAGATCACGCGAAGCCTTAATTGATTATTTAAAAGTCCGTCATATTCCAACCACTGCAACAGTTGAAAAGATTTATAGTCGTGATGAAAATGCGTGGCATATTTCAACGGAAGGGGGTGTTTTAGAAAGCACATGGAATCCTGCCAATGCCGATTGCTGGGCATGGACTGTCGCACCAGAAAATGCGTCTGACGAAGCCGAACTAGTCACGATTGGCATTGAAAAAGGCGAAGTCGTATCGATTAACGGTAAAAAACTTTCCCCTTATCACTGTGTAGCAACATTAAATAAAATTGGGGCAAAACATGGTGTAGGTCGGGTCGATATTATTGAAAACCGCTTAGTCGGTATCAAATCGCGTGGTTGTTATGAAACACCGGGCGGCACCATCATGATGACCGCATTACGTGGTTTGGAACAGCTGATTCTTGATCGCGATAGCTTCAAATGGCGTCAACAACTTGGTTTAGAAATGTCATATGTGGTTTACGATGGACGCTGGTTCGCACCTTATCGCCGTTCAATCCAAGCTGCAGCTGATGTTTTAGCGGAAGATGTAACCGGTGAAGTTGTGGTAAAACTCTATAAAGGCAGTGTCACCGCGATCCAGAAAAAATCAGCCAATAGTTTGTATAATGAAGCATTTGCAACCTTTGGTGAAGATGAAGTTTATGATCATAGTCATGCCGGTGGATTTATTCGTCTATTCTCATTATCATCACGTATTCGTGCATTAAATGAACAGAAGAAAAAACAATCAGCCAAAAAAGAAAAACAGTAAAAAAATATTATCTAAGTAATGGAGTGAAATAGTTATGGCATTATGGGGCGGGCGTTTTAGCCAAGCAGCCGATCAAAGGTTTAAACAATTTAATGATTCTTTACGTTTTGATTATCGTCTAGCAGAGCAAGATATTATCGGCTCTATTGCTTGGTCTAAGGCATTGGTATCAGTTCATGTCTTATCTGAGCAGGAACAGCAGACGTTAGAACAAGCGTTAAATGAATTGCTCGCCTCGGTTAGGCATGATCCTGCGCAAATCTTGCAAAATGATGCCGAAGATATTCATAGCTGGGTTGAACAACAATTGATAGGTAAAGTTGGCGATCTGGGTAAAAAATTACATACAGGACGTAGTCGCAATGATCAAGTTGCGACCGATCTCAAGCTGTGGTGTAAAACCGAAATCCCTTATCTAGTGATAGCGATTAATCATTTACGCCAAATGTTAGTGGACACCGCTGAAAAACATCAATCTGCGGTGATGCCGGGGTATACGCATTTGCAACGTGCGCAGCCAATCACTTTCGCACATTGGTGTCTTGCCTATTACGAGATGCTGACGCGTGACGTGAGCCGCCTCAATGATACGCTAAATCGTCTAGATGTTAGCCCGTTGGGGTGTGGCGCATTGGCGGGAACCTCGTATCCTATCGATCGCCAGCAGTTAGCCAGTTGGCTTGATTTTAGTTCAGCGACCAATAACAGTTTAGATGCGGTTTCTGATCGTGATTATGTGATGGAACTCTTAAGTGATGCATCGATCGGCATGATGCATCTTTCTCGTTTTGCGGAAGATCTAATTATTTTTAATAGTGGCGAAGCGGGTTTTGTTGAGCTTTCTGATCGTGTTACCTCAGGATCTTCATTGATGCCCCAAAAGAAAAATCCAGATTCACTTGAGCTTATTCGTGGTAAAGTCGGCCGTGTAGTCGGTGCCTTGACTGGTGCGCTTGTCACGTTTAAAGGATTGCCGCTGGCCTATAATAAAGATATGCAAGAAGATAAAGAGCCACTGTTTGATGCATTAGATACCTGGCATGCGTGTTTGGATATGGCCACATTAGTGCTAGAAGATATTAAAATTAACGACACTAAATGCCAAGAATCGGCTAAACAAGGTTATGCTAACGCAACTGAACTAGCGGATTATCTAGTTGCTAAAGGTATTCCGTTCCGTGAAGCACACCATATTGTTGGTGAAGTTGTGGTTTATGCCATAGCTAAACAAAAAGCATTAGAAGAATTAACGCTTGCTGAATTAAAAACATTTAGTCCAACAATTGATGAAGATGTCTATGTGATTTTATCTTTAGAATCATGCCTGGCCAAACGATCGGCCAAAGGCGGCGTTGCACCTTCACAAGTTAAATCAGCAATTATCAAAGCCAAACAGGATCTATCCAAAAACGGTAGATAAAAAGCAAATAATAAGTTTGCAATTGACAACTTTATGGATAAATAGAAACGGAATAGTGACATACAGAATATGAAAAATCCTAAAATCGAAATGTTGAGTACTGGCGATGAAGTACTCTATGGCCAGATTGTGGATACCAATGCATCATGGTTATCTGATCGCCTTTTTCAAGAAGGCTTTTTAATGACTACGCGGCTAACCATCGGTGATAATCTTCAACAACTTATTACTACCCTACAAGAAAGTAGCCAAAAAAATGATATTTTGATTGTGAATGGTGGACTCGGACCCACTAGTGATGATTTAACCGCCGAAGCAGCAGCCAAAGCCAATAATGAACAGTTGATTCTACATAAAGCGTGGTTGGTCGAAATTGAACGCTATTTTGCGAGTCGCGGTAGGACGATGGCGCCATCCAACCAAAAACAAGCATGGTTACCGGCGAGTGCGACGATAATCAATAATCCCGTGGGTACCGCTTGTGGTTTTAAAATGAAGATGAATAATTGCACACTCTATTTTACGCCGGGTGTGCCTTCTGAATTTAAGGCGATGATCCAAACCGAAATTTTGCCTGCTATCAAAACCGATTATCCTTACATTAATAAACCATTATGCTATCGACTAACGACCATGGGGCGTTCAGAAAGTGATTTAGCCACCGAAATTGAAGCTAAACTTATGGTACCAGAAGGGATAACGATTGGCTATCGTTCTGCTATGCCGATTATTGAATTAAAATTGACGGGATCACAACAGCAAAAAAATGCGATGGATCAGCTTTGGCAACAGCTAAAAGAGCTAGTTAGCGAAAATACGCTATATGAAGGTGTATTAGTTAAAGATGGTGAAATTGGTTTGGCAAAATTGGTTGTCGGCTTATTAAATAAAAAGGCGCTGTCAATTGCGATAGTCGAACAGCAAACAGCTGGATTAATTGGATATCAACTTTTTGCTGAAGAAGCGCCGATTGTCAAAGCCGAGATGATGCCTATGATGATTGATGAACCACAGCACTATTTGGCTACATTATTGGCAAAAACGAAAGCGGATATTGCGTTAGGTTTGGTTAATTTTAAAGATCAAAACAGCAAATTTACCTTGATATTAGCGACACCCAAGCAGACTTTTGTTTATCATTTGCGCTATATTAGTCGTAAACATAGCCGCAACGTAGAACAACAGATTTTTGCCACTATCGCGCTTGATGGTTTACGTCGTTATCTTTTAGATATGCCAATTATCGGGCCGAATATCTGGTTGGAATTGCTAAAATAAATACAGCTGAATCAAGCGGATAAGTAACTATTTCATTAATTTCGCTAATTTTACTAATTTCGCTACATAGTTGGCGAATACCCATTGCTATCCACGTCATGATGCTTTATCCATAAATACGCATTGTATGGATGGATAAAATGCATCGTCATCTTCTCTCACTATCTATTTTAATAAAAAACCTATTCTAATAAAAAACGGCTATTTTTATCCAATATGAAGCTCTTTTGTTTACAAAATAGCCATATCTCAAACATAGTTGCTGTTTTGTCTGAAATCTACCCGTAACTAATATTGCTATAAGAATTTGACATAAACGTATAGTAACTCTGAAACATCTATATGGATAATTGTCGACATCACTCACTATTTCTGCATTTTATCCGCATTGTGTCGCCATTAGCGGCTAAATTTCTAAAAATTTCCAGTTGCCTGAGGAAAAAGTCACTCTCCACATTATGGTTGAATTGTCTTACGCTGAATCTATCGAAAATAGAGACGATAACCGTGATGACTAAAGTAGAATTTCGCATGACTGATGATGATTTGGATTTGAGTGAAGTGACCCAAAAGACACTTGGCATGATTAAACAGTGGCTAAAGAACGAAAATATTCACCAGACAGCCGTGCAAGAAGAGATGCTAAATTCGCATGTTAGCGCCATGGTTGGACGCGCCAAATCCGGTGAAAAATTACCGGAAGTTGATCCCGCACTTTTTACCGAGTTATCAGCAAAATCGCTGCAATTAGCGAAAAAAACCGTCGCATTATTTAATAATCTCCCTATAGAAGAAGCTTATCTACTCGCCGTACATTATGACGTGGCATTAGCAAATGGGCGTAATTAATTGGGGTGGTAAACAGCAAATTGACTATTTATACGAGGGCAACATAATGAAAGAAATTACTATTGTCATTGGTGATCGAATGGGTAAAGGGCAAAAAGTGGGGGTGGGGATTGAATCTGTCGCGGGATTTCGTGCCATTGTGATCCCCGGTATGGCGGCTGATATGAAGCTGGGTGATGTGATGCATAAAGAAAATGCTGATTTAGGAATCTCTTTTTGCGGCAGTGGCGGGGCGGGCGCACTCACAGCTAAAAATAAATATGGTTATGCCGAAAGACATGGTATGCGTTCAGCCGATGAAGGTGAAACGGCGATTGCAGAAGGATGCAAAGTGTTAGGTTTTGGCTTTATGGATACCGAAGAGTTGGGTAAACGTATTGCCACGGCTTACTTGAAAAAATATCCACGCTCCTAATCAAAGAACGTTTAGGTTATCAGTATGAAAGAACAGCAAACTATCACAACCCAAATGATGACAGTACGTGTGAGTGGTACCGGTAATAGTAAGCAAAAAGCCTTGGCGGCGGCATTGGCAAAGGTACAAACAGCGGTATTGCAAAATAGTTCTGCGATCATTTTACGTATCGAACCTGTCGATATTGACGTTATTTCAGCTTATGCAGATATTTTTTGTGAAAAATTTTTATTCTTTTTCTTACCACGGAAAAAAGAATGTTATGCCATCACTGTCGATATTACCGTTAAGGTCAGCTTGGTCGCAATAGACGAAATAAAATTTGTCAGTAGAACGGGTTCGCAATGATTTGTGTCGATAGTTTGATGGGATAACTTAATCATTAAATTAATTAATAAGTTAATCAATATATTAATCAATGTATTAATAAATAGATGAATGAATAAATTAATCATCAAATTATTCACTAAATTAATACGATAAATTAGCAAGGAAGAATTTATGGGAATACTTATTATTGCGTTGAAATCTATCATTATTGGTGGTTTGTGTGGTTTTGGTGTGGGCGCCGGTGCCGCGAGAATGTTTCATGCCCCGACTTGTCAAGGTATGGGTGCATTTCGAACGTTAGGTGAATTAAATTCTTGCGAAGGTGATCCGGCTGCGCATTTCTCTTTTGGTTTAGGTTTCTTTTTTAATGCGTGGGCATCGTCGGTGGCAAGTGGTTCTTTTACGCAAGATGTCGATCACCGAATTATTCCTAACTGGGCAGCGGCATTATTGATGTTAAAAAATAGAAATGTCAGCCAAACCTTACATAATCCTAAAAAAATGGCGTTTGCCAGTATGCTTGTCGGTATTTTGGTGGTGCTATTTTTAAATACCACTACGTCGGCTATTCCTGAGACCTTAAAAACTACGGCTACGGCCGTTTTAGTGCCTGCCGCTAATTTGTTAGTTGCAACCGTCATGCCGGTTATTTTCTGGCTAGCAGCAATTGATGCAGGGCGTCGTAGTGGTTTTTGGGGAACGTTATTTGGTGGATTGGCACAACTGGTGATGGGGAATGCGGTACCTGGCCTTGTGTTAGGTATTTTAATCGGTAAAGGAGTAGATGATAGTGGTTGGAATCGCGTCATGAAAATAATGTTAGTGGCAATCATCATTCTTTTTCTGTTAAGCGGTTATTTCCGTGGTTTTGATATGAAAATGATCAAAGCTTTCCAGACAAGCTTATCGTATTGGTTTAGATGAAATTTAATAACATAGATGCGTAATGATAGAACAGTCACGTTATATGCACGGTTTTCTGTATATTCCAACAGCAATTATTTCTATCTAACAGCAATGATTTTTAGCGCAGTTATTTTTAACAGCAGTTATTTTTAACAACAATTATTTTCCAACGACAATTGATGGCATAAAAGCGTCAATAAGGTATTAAAAATGAACAGAGAAATAGCATCAACAAAAAATTTTTGGTACGCCGATTGGTCATTCCCACTTTTTTGCGGCATTTTATCGGCAGGTATTTTCGCCGGAACTCATATGTTTTATCTCTACGGTGTGGGTGCCTTCAACGAAATAGCATTTACCGCCATGTTAAAATCAGGTATGACAACAGGCGATTATGGTGCCGTTGCTGCATTTGGTGCCAGTTTTTTATTTGCACGCGTGATTGAAGGTTCACTGGTCGGCATACTCGATATTGGCGGTGCCTTACAGACAGGTATTGGTTTAGGTGTGCCAGCATTATTATTAGCGGGTGGGTATACCTTTGTGATTGAAAACTTTATTGCCTCAGTTATCACCGGTTTGATACTTGGTGCGATGATTGGCTTAATCATCATTTTAATCCGCAAATTTACCCTTAATGGGAATGGTGTCGGTTCTACCTTTGGCGCCGATGTAATGATGGGCGCCGGTAATGCATCAGGTCGTTTTTTAGGGCCGATGATTATTTTATCAGCAATGGTTGCGTCAATTCCAATTGGCTTAGGTTCATTAATTGGCGCATTACTGTTTTATCTTTGGAAAAAACCGATTACGGGCGGTGCTATTTTAGGCGCAATGGTATTTGGTGGACTCTTCCCAATCGTCTAAATTCCATTATAAGGCAAGCAGTTAGGTTTTCCCGTCGGCAATCGTCGATGGCATAACAGCAAAGAATCAGATAAGAGGGATAATTATGTTGATCAATACGCCGTATGATTTAGTGATAAAAAACGGCCGATTAATTGATGACACCATAGTCGATATAACCATTAATCAAGGCAAAATTGTGGCGATAGCACCGAGTCTTTCACATTCAGCTAAACAGCAGTTGGATTTGCGTGGTCGACATTATGTGACTGCTGGATGGATCGATGCCCACACGCACTGTTTTGCCCATTCGCCTATTTATCATGATGATCCTGATTTAATTGGTGCACAACTAGGGGTAACCACAGTTGTGGATGCGGGGAGTACGGGGGCGATAGATATTGATCAATTCTATGCCTTATCCCAGCAAGCAATCACCCATGTGTATGCGTTTTTAAATATTTCTAAGATAGGTCTGATTCGGCAAAATGAGTTATCAGATATGCAAAATATTGATCCATTGCTATGTCAAACTGCAATTGCAAAATATCCGCATTTTATTATTGGGTTGAAGGTGCGCTTAAGTCGTAGTGTTGTGGGCGATAATGATATACAACCTTTGCTTAAAGCAAAAGAGATTCAGAAAAACACAGGATTGCCGATTATGGTGCATATTGGTAATAATCCGCCTGATCTGGATGATATTGCGGATTTATTGCGTGATGGTGATATAATTACGCACTGTTTTAATGGAAAACCAAATAAAATATTAGATATGAGTGGAAATGTAAGAAGATCCATTGAAAATGCGATTAAGCGTGGCGTGATTATGGATATCGGTCATGGCGGGGAGAGTTTTAGTTTTACGGTCGCTGAACGCGCTAAAAGCTTGGCTGTTTACCCAAATACGATCAGTTCTGATATCTATTCGAAAAATCGTTTGCAAGGTCCGGTATACAGTTTAGCACAAGTGATGACTAAATTTCTCTGTTTGGATTATAGCCTTAAACGCATTATTGATAGTGTTACGCAAAATCCGGCACACATTTTGCGTCTTCCCAATAAAGGGCAACTGCAAGTGGGTTATGACGCTGATTTGACCATTTTTGATCTAAAACAGGAAAAGATTACGTTGTCCGATGCAGAAGGCAATACGCGACAAAGTAGCCAACAGTTTATGCCACTGGCCAGTATTATTGTGGGTCAATTAGTCATCACCTCAGAAGGATATCAACATGACTTTAGTCACCAATAATTCTTGTTCTGTTTCACCTGTCAACAAGGATGATATGTATAAAAAATATGATTTAAAAAAAGTGATTAACGCCTCAGGTCGTATGACGATTCTCGGCGTATCCACACCCCGCCCCGAAGTGGCCGATACGGTGGTTGACGGATTAAATGCCTATTTCGAAATGAAGGATTTAGTGACCAAAACGGGGCATTATATTGCTAAATTATTAGATGCAGAAAATGCGGTAGTCGTCTCCTGCGCTTCCGCTGGTATTGTACAGTCGGTTGCCGCATTGATTATTAAAGATGATCGCGATCTATTGTTTAATCTTCACAGCAGTGACAAACCTGTACCGCGTGAAATTATTGTACCTAAAGGGCATAACGTTAATTTTGGTGCGCCAATTGGTACCATGATTGCACTCGGTGGGGGCGTCGTCGTTGAAGCGGGTTTTGCCAATGAATGTAAATCCGAACAGATTGAAGCATTAATTAACCCCAATACTGCAGCAATTTTGTATGTCAAATCTCACCATTGTGTGCAAAAAAGTATGCTATCCGTACCGCAAGCGGTGACGGTTGCGCACAAACATGGTATTCCATTAATTGTCGATGCCGCTGCCGAAGAGGATCTACAAGCTTACTATAACATGGGTGCGGATCTGGTTATTTACAGTGGGGCGAAAGCAATAGAAGGGCCAACCAGTGGATTGGTGGTGGGGAAAGATCAGTTGATTGAGTGGGTCAAACAGCAATCAAATGGTATCGGCCGCCCTATGAAAGTGGGCAAAGAAAGTATTTTAGGATTAACACGCGCTATCGAGCTTTACATGACAGATCGGCACAATGAATCGGGTGCTGATATGGTGGCTAAAATGACGCCATTTATTCAACAATTAAATCGATTAAACGGTGTCTCTGCCCAAGTGGTGTGGGATGGGGCAGGGCGTGATATTGCGCGTGCTGAAATCAGTTTTGTCGAACAGGTGATTGGCAAAACGGCTGTAGAGATCATTGCTTTGATGAAACAAGGCGATACCGCTGTCTATTTTCGCGAATATAAAGCCAATGAAGGTAAAGTAGAGGTCGATGTGCGCGCGGTATCGCGTGAGCAACTATCTGTTATCTATCAAAAAATTAGCGCCATTATTGCCGAAACTATTTTAGTTAACTCTATTTTGATTGATGCCGAGGAAGTAAAATAATGTCTACTATACACACTAAATCACACAATTATCACTATACACCAAACTATTACGCTGATCGCGTCTGTTTAAATGTGCTGGCCAATTCGATCGATAACGCGAAAGCGGTATATGAAGCAGCACAAACCCATGTCGTGGTTGGGGTATTATCGAAAAATTATGCGGATAACCAAAGTGCCATTACCGATATGAAAAAATATGCTAAGGCGATTGATAATGCGATTTCGGTTGGCTTAGGCGCAGGTGATCCTAACCAATCGAAGATGGTATCAGAAATTTCAGCGGTACTACAACCACAACACATTAATCAAGTTTTTACCGGGGTAGCGACCAGCCGCGTATTACTTGGGCAAGATCACACGGTGATTAATGGATTAGTGTCACCAACAGGTAAAGTCGGCATGGTCAAAATATCTACTGGACCATTAAGTTCACAAGCACCTGATGGTATTGTGCCTGTCGAAACAGCGATTGCCTTATTGAAAGATATGGGCGGAAGTTCGATCAAATATTTCCCAATGGGTGGACTGAAATATCTGGATGAATATCGCTATGTGGCCAAATGTTGCGCTGAATTTGATTTTTACTTAGAACCAACAGGTGGCATAGATTTACAGAATTATGCGGCAATATTAAAAGTGGCATTAGACGCGGGAGTGAAAAAAATTATTCCGCATATTTATACGTCAATTATTGATTCTGTCTCTCAAAAAACACGGGTAGACGATGTCAAAACACTTTTAGCGCTAACGCAAAAATTAGTTAACGCATAATGTGAATAACGATATTGGCGTAACTAAAATAGAGGTTAATGTAAAATAGAGGTTAAGTAAAATGACACTCTTTCCTTATCAACGTTTGGCCTATCTTTATGATGTTATCAGCAATGAACGCTTGCCACAGCAAGAGTTAGCTAATCGTTTTGCCGTTTCAGCGCGTACGATTAGGACAGATGTCATTTTATTAAACGAAATTTTAGATCATTACCATGCCAAAATTAGCTATAAAAAAGGCGTTGGCTATGAAATCATTGTGCATGATGAAAAGCTGTATGCCACATTTTTACAGCAGCGAAATCAATTAAAACCGTTACCTCGCAGCGGTCAAGAGCGGGTATTAAATCTATTAATCACTTTTTTGACGCAAACCAAAGCGATTAAATTGGATGATGTCGCCGAAGAGTGGTTTATCAGTCGCAGTACTATCCAATCTGATATGGTGGCGGTAAAAGAGTATATCGAAAAATATGGCTTATCATTCCAAAATCGACCTTATCAAGGCGTGAGAATTATTGGCGAAGAATCATCTATCCGCGCCTGTTTGACAGATATATTGTGGCAATTTCATACAGCTGAAGATAACCACAATATGCAAAAGTTACAACAGCGAATTATTACCGATATCGATCTAAACGCATTAGCCCAGCTGTTACACAATCAATTTATCCGATTTAAGTTGACGCTAACGCGCGAAGGTGACAGTTATTTATGTTATAGCTTTGCGGTATCGCTTGCTAGAATGAAACGTGGCCAGCCATTACTTCACTGTCCTACTGATCCTGTGAATGGCAATATTATTGCCGTGACTGCGGCTATCGCTGAGCAATTGACTGAAATGAGTGGCATATCATTGTCAGATGCTGAATTTAACTATTTCTGTGCCCAAATTAATTTTCGAAGTACCGGCGGTAGTGCGACAATGACGATTGAAATTCAGCAAAAAACCGCAGCATTGATTGATTATCTCCTAAATTATATTAATCAACATTATCATTATGATATGCGCAGCGATGCACGGTTGTGCGATGATCTATTCGTCCACATATCCTCGATGTTGGCACGTATTAAATACCATATTCACACGACTAATCCTTTATTAAATGAAGTAAAACAGTATTACCCTTTTGCTTATGATATTTCGCTGGCAGCGATTAAAAATACAAAGCAATATCAGCAATCTCCTTTAACGGTATCATTAACGGATGATGAAATTGGTTATTTAGCGGTGCATATTGGTGTAGCGCTTGAGCGTAATTTTAGTGTTCATTATCAACGGCAACCGACCATATTATTAGTCAGTGAACTGAGCAATGCGACGCTAAATTTGCTCGAATTTCAGATAAAAAAAGATTTTCCACAAATCAATATGACTAAAACGATCTCTTGTCGTGAATATGAACAGTTAAGCACCATCGACCAAGATTTTATTGTGACAACGGTGCGATTAAGCGAGAAAGATAAACCAATAGTCAAAATTTCACCTTTTCCAACCGAATATCAATTGGCTCAGTTAGGGCGATTAGTGATGATTGATCGTACTATGCCTTATATATTAGAACGCTTTTTTGATGAACGTTTTTTCCTGATTATAAATGAGCCACTCGATAAATCACAACTGTTCAACATGGTCACCCAAAAGCTGTCTGCTGAAGGGTTTGTCGATTTGACTTTTTTTGATCGCTTAGCCGAAAGGGAGTCGATTGGCTCAACGCTATTGGGGGAAAATATTGCCATTCCACATACGGTGGGGTTAGTGGCCAAAAAAACGGTGGTGGTGACTCTATTAATGCCTAATGGTATTTTATGGGATAAAAACGAGGTGGCTAATGTCATCTTCTTACTTGCGATTAGCAAAGATGAATATGAAGATGCCATGGGAATTTATAATTTATTCGTCAATTTTATTAAAGAAAAATCCACTAAACGCATTTTAAACAGTCAATCTTTTCTCGAGTTTCAATCAATTGTCAAAGATAGTTTTGCCCGTATTGCTTAAATCTAACACAAAAACTACACATAAATTATACATAAACGTATAGTAACTCTGAAACATCCTATTAAAACAGGTGGTTACTGAGTCAGTTTGCCAAGCAATTCATACCTTAATTGGCGAGTTGTTTTGTTAAAAGATAAACTTGAATCATAACAACTGTAGACAAGGATACCGAAAATTAAGTAAAATGAGAGATCTCCCCATTAAGAATTATTGAAGCAGATTATTTGTAGAAAATAGAGGTATAAATAGAGATGGCTCGTGTAACCGTACAAGATGCAGTAGAAAAAATTGGCAATCGTTTTGATTTAGTGTTAGTCGCAGCAAGACGTGCTCGCCAATTACAAGTTGAACATAAAATGCCACTTGTTCCAGAAGAAAACGATAAACCGACAGTCATTGCGCTTCGTGAAATTGAAGAAGGCTTAGTCAATAAGAAAATCCTTGATACTGCTGATTTCCAAGCAAAACAAGATAAAGAAGAAGAAGTGCGTTCTACTCTGCATGAAACTATTTTGTTTGAAAATACCCCATCATACGAATAGTTTTTCATTTATTCGTCTAAAAACTCAAAAGAGAATTGTCTATGCAATATTTTCGCGGCTTAGAAGAGGTGGTAAAAGCCTATCTTCCTGCTAAGCAGGTTGAAGTGATTAAAGAAGCCTACTTCTTTGCTAAGAAAGCACATGAAGGACAATTTCGGAGTAGCGGCGAACCGTATGTCACCCATCCGGTTGCAGTAGCAACGATTTTGGCTGATATGCGTTTGGATTATGAAACGATTATCGCGGCACTTTTGCATGATACTATTGAAGATACATCGATCACGTATCAAGACATTGACAGTAAATTTGGTGAACATGTCGCAGTTTTAGTCGAAGGTGTATCGAAATTAGACAAATTAAAATTCCGTAGTCGTCAAGAAACCCAAGCGGAAAATTTTCGCAAAATGGTGTTAGCGATGACTGAAGATGTGCGTGTTATTTTGATCAAATTGGCTGATCGGACACATAATATGCGCACAATTGGGGCATTAAGGCCGGATAAACGTCGTCGTATTGCAAAAGAAACGTTGGAAATTTATGCACCCCTTGCGCATCGACTCGGCATTCATCATATTAAAACCGAATTGGAAATTTTAGGTTTTACAGCGATGTACCCTAATCGCGCGGATGTGATTGGTAAAGTGGTTGATATTGCCCGTAACACCCGTAAAGATATGATCAAACGGATTTTGTCAGAAATAAAAGCGCGCTTAGCTGAAGCGAAAATTGATGCGGTGGTCGAAGGGTTAGAAAAAAATATTTACGCAATTTACCAAAAGATGCAATTGCGTGAGCAACACTTCCACTCCATTATGGATATCTATATTTTCCGGATTATTGTTAAAGATGTCGATACCTGTTATCGCGTACTTGGCTTAATCCATAATCTTTATAAACCGCGCCCAAACCGATTTCGCGATTATATTGCGATTCCCAAAATTAATGGTTACCAATCATTACATTCGTCATTAATTGGCTCTCATGGTACACCGGTTGAAGTGCAGATTCGGACCGAAGATATGGAGCAAATGGCCGAAATGGGTGTGGCTGCCCATTGGGTCTATAACGAAAATGATGAACTCAACAATACAACTGCGCAGATCAAGGCACAACGTTGGATGCAAAGTTTATTAGAATTGCAACAGAGTGTCGGGAATTCGTTTGAGTTTATTGAAAATGTGAAATCGGACCTCTTTTCAAAAGAAATTTATGTCTTTACGCCAAAAGGACGAATTGTTGAGCTCCCAGAAGGGGCGACACCGGTTGATTTAGCTTATGCAGTGCATACCGATATTGGCCATCACTGTATTGGCGCTCTTGTTGATCGCAAACCGTATCCACTTTCGCAGTCGTTAGCCAGTGGTCAAACTGTTGAAATCTTAACTGCGCCCGACGCCAAACCCAATGCTGATTGGCTAAATTTTGTGGTCAGTTCTAAAGCGAGAACACATATTCGCCAAGCTTTAAAATCGCTTAAACACGAAGATGCGATTGCGTTAGGGAAAAAATTATTAAATTTAGCCTTAACCAATAAAGGGGGATTAGATGCGATTTCTCCCCAAAAGATTGAGAAAATTTTAGCGTTAACCTTATTACCTTCGTTTGACGATGTCCTGGCCGAAATAGGATTAGGTAATTTGATGAGCCAGTTTGTTGCACAAGGATTAGAACATAATGAGTCAATGGTGAATCAATGCAAACAAGATAAAAGATTAGCCATTACGGGTACCGAAGGCATGTTGGTCACTTTTTCTAAATGTTGCCATCCTATCCCTAACGATCCTATTATTGGGCACATCAGTTTTAATACGAATGGTTTGACGATTCATCACGAGTGTTGCCGTAATATTGCCGGTTATCAAAATCAACCGTTAAAATATATTCCACTCAAATGGATGGCCAATGTTGATCAATTCTTTGTGGCAGAAATTTGGGTAGATATCTTAAATAATCCCGGTGCATTAGCCAATATTATATCAATTGTCAACAATGAAAATGTGCATGTGCAGTGGTTAAATACGGAAGAAAAAGATAGCCAGATTTATACGATTATTTTACAAATTGAAATTAAAAATTCTCAGCAACTTGCTGAGTTAATGCAAAAAATATCATTACAACAAGATGTTGTCAGTGTTATGCGGAATATTAATCAATAGATGATTAATCATCACCATGAGTAGTCGATTTTTTCATAATTTACCGTTAATGACTTTGTCAGGTATTGGTCCTACCTTAGCAAAAAAATTTCATGATTTGGGTATTTTAACGGTTGCCGATCTATTATTGCATTTCCCATTACGATATGAAGATCGTGCGTCTACACACGCGATTAACGAAGTCACCGTGGGGGAATATACCACGATTACCGGGACGATTATCAAAAACGAAATCATCCCGACAAGGCAGCGTCGAATGCTGGTGTGCCATATCCAAGATGAGACTGGCATTGCCTTGCTTAAGTTTATGAATTTTAATCGCGGCATACAAGCAACGCTCTCCACAGGTACTGAAATAAGTGCTTATGGCGAAATAAAATGGGGGAAAAACCACCCTGAAATGATGCATCCGCAGTTTCATGTTCAAGCAAATAGACAGACGCGAGCAGGGAATAGCGGATATCCACAAACCGAGCCACAAGAACGCTTTACACCTGTTTATCCGACCACCTATGGTTTGACGCAACATGTGATTCGTAAAGCAATTGATAATGCGTTGTTATTGCTAAAACGGAATCCACCTGTCGAAATTTTACCAGAAAGTTTACATACCGCATTTTTAGATGTAGCAACAGCGTTAACCATTATCCATCATCCGCCACTGGATATTGATATCAATGAATTAACCACAGGCCGTCATCCCGCCATCAAACGCTTTATTTTTGAAGAGTTACTTGCCTACCATCTAAGCATGCTGACCATAAAGCTCCATAACCAAAAACAACACGCATATAACTTAAAACCGAATCAGCACTTTATACAACCTTTTTTGGCGGCGCTCCCTTTTACGCCAACCGGTGCACAGACACGTGTAGTTAAGGATATTTTAAGCGATATGGCCAAATCTATACCGATGATGCGATTAATTCAAGGTGATGTCGGATCCGGGAAAACCCTCGTGGCTGCTTTAGCTGCATTAAATGCAATTGAAAATGGCAAACAGGTTGCTTTAATGGCGCCGACCGAAATTTTAGCCGAGCAACATTTTACCAATTTTTCGCGTTGGTTTGCGCCATTGGGTATTCAGGTGGATTGGCTTTCGGGGCGTCTAACAGCTAAAAATAAACAACGCTGTTTAGATAAAGCGCAGTCTGGGGAAACGGCATTATTAATTGGTACACATGCGCTTTTCTTTGATAAAGTGGAGTTTACCGATTTAGGCTTGGTTATTATTGATGAGCAACACCGTTTTGGTGTTAATCAACGATTGACCTTGTGGGAAAAAGGCATAAAAAATCACCATTATCCGCATCAATTAATTATGACCGCCACACCTATTCCACGCACCTTGGCGATGACGGTTTATGCCGATTTAGACGTGTCCATTATTGATGAATTACCGCCTGGTAGAACACCAGTCACCACCATTGTGGTCTCTAATTTACGGCGTGATGAAATGATTGAGCGTGTAAATCAAGCGTGCCAAGCCGGTCGTCAGGTCTATTGGGTATGTACCTTGGTTGAAGAGTCCGAAGCCATCGATGCTAAAGCAGCCGAATTGCTGGTCGAAGAGTTACGCATGCGGTTACCTCATCTTCATATCGAATTGGTTCATGGCAAAATGAAATCTGACCAAAAGCAGTCAATCATGCAGCAATTCAAACAAGGCGAGATCCAACTTTTGGTGGCAACAACAGTGATTGAAGTCGGCGTCGATGTGCCTAACGCTAGCTTGATGATTATTGAAAATGCTGAACGATTAGGATTGGCGCAGCTTCATCAACTTCGGGGGCGAGTCGGCAGGGGAACGGCAGTTTCACATTGTGTGTTATTGTATCAACCACCCTTAAGTAAAATTGCCAAGGCACGACTGCAGGTGATGCGCGAAAGTAATGATGGTTTTATTATTGCGCAAAAAGATCTCGAAATTCGGGGCAGTGGCGAAATTTTAGGGACTCATCAAATAGGCGGTGCTAATTTCAAAGTGGTTGATTTAGTTCGTGATCAAGCAATGATTAGTGACGTGCAAAAAATTTCTTATTCTCTTTCGCAGCATTATCCAGAATGTGCAAAACAGCTGATCGCAAGTTGGTTACCGGATCGCGAAAAATACATTAATGCCTAACGCTTTTTTATCTCATCGATAATATTACCAACATAAATAATACCAATACCAATATCAATATCACAAATAATATCAATAAGATGTGTAAATTTGCATATTCAAAAACTGATTGAAATGGGTAGTAGTTCTGAAAGTTATTAACAGAAAATAAAAAGAGCGGTGAGGGTGATGACCCTACATCCGCTCAATCATGGACGCTTTTTATCCATAATAGAATAAAAAGATTATTTGTCTTCTAGATGTAACTCAACGCGCTTTGGTGTTTGCGCAGCAAAGTATTCATATAGACGCCAACGTTCTACCGCAACATGTTCCGCATGTGTCATGATTGGTTCGACCATTTCAGGATGGCGTTCCAATAAAGATTCGAAACGTGTTTCGTGTTTACGGTATTCAATTAATGGCAATACAGGACGAATACTATCTAAGTTAAATGGATTTTTACCGATTTCACTTAACATAGGGTTGTAACGTAATAATGGCCAATGTCCAGAGGTGACCGCACGTTTTTGTTGTTGTAAACCTTGGGTTAAATTATAACCATGTGCGATACAGTGACTGTAAGCAATGATTAATGATGGACCCGGATAGGCTTCGGCTTCACGTAAAACACGTAATGTTTGTGCTGGATCAGCCCCCATCGCAATATGGGCAACATAGACGTTACCATAACTCATTGCTTGTAGTGCTAAATCCTTCTTATTACGGACTTTACCGGCGACGGCAAATTTAGCCGATGCACCAAATGGTGTTGATTTAGATTGTTGTCCACCAGTGTTGGAATAAACTTCGGTATCCATAACCAAAATGTTGACATTTTGTCCGGATGCTATCACATGGTCAATGCCTGAATAACCAATATCATAAGCCCAACCATCACCACCGATAATCCAAACAGAACGATCGACTAAATAATCGACTAAACTTAATAAATTCTTCGCGTCGTTAGACGTATCAGTTTCCAGCATGTCGGTAATTTTAGCAATTCGTTCACGTTGCTGTTTTATTTCAAATTCAGTGGTTTGCGGTGCATGGAGAGTTTGCTCAACCAGATCTTCGCCAATTTTTGCTGATAATGCCTTTAAGTAAGTTGCGGCAAGGGCACGATGTTTTTCGACTGTTAATCTAAAACCAAGCCCAAATTCAGCGTTATCTTCAAACAATGAGTTAGACCATGCTGGGCCTTGTCCATCTTCATTATGTGTCCATGGTGTAGTAGGTAAATTACCGCCATAAATCGATGAACAACCGGTTGCATTCGCCACCATCATACGATCACCAAATAGTTGGGTAATCACTTTTAGATAAGGTGTTTCACCACATCCAGCACAAGCACCTGAAAATTCAAATAGTGGTTCTAAGAACTGTACGCCACGGACATTTGAAAAATCGACTTTGGCACGATCAGGCCAAGGAATTTGTTCAAACCAATCCAGCGCTTTGATTTCGCGATCTAAGATAGGCAATTTGTCTTTCATATTCAGTGCACGCACTTTACCGCCTTCGGCACGAACAGGGCAAACATCAACACAAAGTCCACAGCCTGTACAATCTTGCGGATACACTTGGATAGTGTAACGTTGGTCAGGGAATCCGCGACCGCTAGAGTGTGCATACTTGAATTCGTCTGGTGCGTTTTCAACATAAGCTTTATCATAAAACTTAGCACGAATTGCCGCATGTGGGCAGACAAATGAACAGTTACCACATTGGATACAGAGATCATCTCGCCATTCAGGAATCGATAACGCAACGTCACGTTTTTCCCATTTCGTGGTTCCAGTTGGGAAGGTGCCATCTGCTGGTACCATTGAAACGGGAATACGTTCGCCACGATCTAATATCATTTCAGAAGTCACGGTTCTCACAAATTCCGGTGCGGAATCAGGAATATGCCAATTCAGTTCGACCGATGCGCTATCTTCTTTTGGTATCACGACTTGATGCAAATTAGCCAAGGTGTTATCAACCGCGGTAAAGTTCTTCTTAACAACACTTTCACCTTTGCGGCTATAGCTTTTCTTGATACTCTTTTTGATGAGTTCAATGGCTTTATCTTTCGGCATAATATTGGATAACGCAAAGAAGCAGGTCTGCATAATGGTATTAATACGTGTACCTACACCCGATTTTTGCGCAACGGTTGCCGCATCGATTACATAGAATTGTAACGCTTTTTCACGGATAGTTTGCTGTACATGTTTTGGTAGATTCTGCCAAACATGATCCTTATCATATGGACTATTTAATAAGAAGATTGATTTTGGTTTAGCAAAATTAAGCACTTCGACAGTTTGTAAAAAGTGGAACATATGGCAACCGATAAAATCTGCTGCGCCAATCAAATAAGGTAAATCAATTGGTTTTGGTCCAAATCGTAAATGCGAAACAGTTCGCGAACCTGATTTCTTTGAGTCATACACAAAATAGCCTTGTGCATAATATTCAGGTAATCCACCGATAATTTTTATGCTATTTTTATTCGCACCAACCGTACCATCAGATCCTAAACCAAAAAATAGCGCTTGGATCTGTTCTTTAGATTCGATATGCCAATTTTGATCCCAAGGAATACTGATATTAGATACATCATCATTAATACCGATAGTGAAAAATGGTAAAGCTTTATCACTTTGTTGATGTTCAAAGACCGCTTTTACCATAGCCGGAATAATATCTTTAGATGACAAACCGTATCGGCCGCCAGTAATACGCGGTAATTGCGAAATTTGTCGGTTTTGTAAGCCATGTACTAAGGCTGATAGGACATCTTGATAAAGCGGTTCACCTTGCGAACCGGGTTCTTTGGTACGATCAAGGACGGTGACATATTTTACGGATGCTGGTAAAGCTTTAATAAAGGCATCGGTTGGGAATGGACGATAAAGGTGAACGGTTAATAATCCATACTTACCATCTTTTTCGTTTAATTTATCAATGGCTTGACGAATAGTTGCTGATGCAGAACCTAATACGACCATAACATGTTCAGCATTAGCAGCACCATAGTAATCAACTAAGTGGTAACGTCGTCCGGTAAGATTGGCAAATTTATCCATTAATTTTTCGACAATGGCCGGTACATTTGCGTAATAAGGATTAACGCGTTCACGACCTTGGAAATAGGTATCTGGATTTTGTGCTGTACCGCGCATAAAAGGTTTATTGGGATTTAAGGCTCTGTCGCGATGTGCTCTAACCAAATCATCATCGATCATTTGCCTAATATCATCGTCATCAATTTTGACAATTTTATTGACTTCGTGTGAGGTTCTAAAACCATCAAAAAAGTGAATAAAAGGCACACGTGATTCGAGTGTTGCTGCATGTGCGATAACAGCCAGATCTTGTGCTTGTTGGACAGATGCAGAGGATAAAATCGCAAAACCAGTGGTACGTGCCGCCATAACATCTTGGTGATCACCAAAGATAGATAAACCTTGTGTGGCTAATGAACGTGCCGCAACGTGAAAAACCGTTGAGGTTAATTCACCGGCAATTTTATACATATTTGGTAACATCAACATTAGACCTTGTGAGGCGGTAAATGTTGAGCTTAATGCACCTGATTGTAATGCACCATGCACAGTACCTGCGGCGCCACCTTCGTGTTGCATTTCAAAAATAACGGGGACATTTCCCCAAAGATTCGGTTTATGTTGACTGGCCCAGTCATCAGCAAGTTCAGCCATGGTTGAGCTTGGTGTAATTGGATAGATAGCACAAATTTCACTTAACATATAGGCAACATGCGCAGCGGCTTCGTTACCATCTACCATAATCATTTCTTGGTTTTTCATTGTGCTGACTCCTCGGTATACATTTGAATTGCATGACATGGGCATTGTTTATAACAGGCTTGGCAACCCGTGCATTTATCATAATTAAATTGATAACGATGACCTTTGCCGAGTTTAATGACAGCCTGTTCAGGGCAAGACCCATAACATCCATCACATTCATAACAGTTTCCGCAAGAATAACAGCGAGCGGCTTCATATTGTGCTTGTTCAGCAGTCAAGCCACCTAAAATTTCAGCAAAATCGTGGTGTTTATTGAGGGGTAATTCGGGCTGTTTAGTTGCCGCTTCTTGTGTGTCATACCATAAATGGAGATCTTCAAAATGGACAATATTAGTTGCGCCACTCTTTTTATAATGGCTACCTGATAGGTAACGATCAATATTGCGAGCGGCTTTTTTACCATGACCAGTAGAAATAGTCACAGTACGTTGTGATGGCACCATATCACCACCGGCAAAAATACCGTTACAGCTGGTCATCATTTCGTTATTGATAATCGCGGTTTTACTCTTTTCATCTAATTTCAATAGATTTTGGATAGGTGTGGTATCCACATCTTGCCCTAACGCTAGAATTAGACTATCTACTTGCAGTGTTTCAAACTCACCGGTTGCTTGTGCTTTACCTTGATCATCAATGGTAGTCTTTTCTAAATTCAGTGTGCTACCTTCAATACTATTAATGGTACGTTGCCAATAGAATTTGACACCTTCATCGATAGCTTCGGTGGCTTCGAAATCATGGGCAGGCATATGCGTACGATCACGACGATAAATGACTATCACTTCTTTAGCGCCTAAACGTAACGCGGTACGTGAGGCATCCATCGCGGTATTACCACCACCATAAACGGCAACACGATTGCCTAATTTTGGTGCATTGCCATTTTCAATATCATTTAGGTAATCTACCGCATCAATAATTGGAAAAGCGCCGCCCTTGGCATGACTGTTTTTAGCTGTGTCGGTTTGCGGAATAGTAATGGATTTACCAACTTGGGCACCTATAGCAATAAAGACGGCGTCAAATCCACCTTCTTTTTTGGCTTTTTCGATATCATCTACTTTGGTGTTGAGTGTCAGTTTGACACCAATATTTAAAATTTGTTGGATTTCGTTATCCAGTACATCTCTCGGCATACGATAAGCGGGAATACCGTAACGTAACATACCACCAGGTTGGGATTTGGCTTCACGGATTTCAACATCATGGCCTAATTTACGCAAATGCCATGCACAAGAAAGTCCAGCTGGTCCAGATCCAATAATTAATATTTTTTTGCCAGTTAATGGCACGTCAATACGAGGCTTCCAACCTTGCTTTAAGGCTTCATCACCCAAGAAACGTTCTACAGCATGAATACTGACGGATTGATTGGCAAAGCCACGGTTACAGGCATTTTCGCAAGGATGATAACAGACGCGGCCATGACAGGCGGGGAGGGGGTTATTTTCAATTAATACTTGCCATGCTTCTTCAAATTCCCCAGCTTGTGCTAGAGCAAGCCATGCTTGAATATTTTCTCCGGCTGGGCAGGCATGGTTGCAAGGTGGTAAAGAGTCTTGATAGACAGGTCGAAAATGGCGTACTGGCCCAATATTCGAACTATCATGAAGATCGGGTGGATAGGTCATATCACTTTTATATTTGCTCATAGTATTATGCTTCCATTGTGTTGTTTGTTGTTCTATTTTTTATTGGTTTTTCATAAATTATTGTTAACGGAGCAGGCATGTGCCGCTGTTCAATTACATTTTCTATATCCGATCCCAAAAGATACACATTCTCTACCTATTACCGCTATCAAGCACGCAAAAAAAATTATCAGTTATAGGCGAAAACCTTATAAACATGATAACAGTCGGCAAAATAGTTAAATTTAGATTAAAATCATAATCCTGAATGGTAATAGGTATACACGTTGTCACTCAGCACTTTAGTGAATAGACCGTTACATTAAGCTCATCTTTAAAAACGCCATGGACAGCCCGGCAATTTTAAGGAATAAACAGTCAGTAAACGAGCCATAACACTAAATCCGCTAGTTGTTTTTAGGTATAACAACCCCAGCAACGGTCCGATGTCTGAGTGAATAACGCGTATAGCTTTTGTGATTGTTAAAAAATATTTATTAAACATAACGATAATTTATTTTTATTATTGGCATTGCTAACAATGCTCCTATTATGAGTTATATTTATTACGCGTAGTCGAAGGGGAAATAACAAAATCATAGCGTGAATCTCGCTTGATTTTGTTATTCCGAATTGTCAATACAAGCCAATAACCACATTACTCAATAATAAATATCAACATCAATAATAGAAGGAAAGGTGCTCACATATCTTTATACTTTATCTGGGTACTCAATATAGTAGGTATCGACATCATTTTTTAACATTTTGTGTTAAAAACATCAAAATATACACTATAAAAGAGACATTAGTCTTATTTTATTGATTATTAGACGTTATTTAATGGTTTTATTGATAGTTAATAACTATTAATTAAGTTATAAAAAACTATCAATAATATAATCATGACTCGTCATTTAACGATAACTAAACAATTGCTAATAAAATAAGCGAAATCGGCGAAATTGATTGACGGATCAAAATAGCTTTATATAATACTCGGCAAATAATAACAAATGAACATCAACATAGTTATTATCCTTCCTAAGTCTCCTTAGCTCAGCTGGATAGAGCAACGGCCTTCTAAGCCGTAGGTCACTGGTTCGAATCCAGTAGGAGACGCCAATAAAGCTATTAATAATCAACCAGTTACGACCGCGAATCCAAGTGGTTGGTTATCATTTATATTTGGCTGTGACAAAACTGTGACATTTTTTGAAAATTGACTCAGATGAGTAGCGTTCAAATGAGCGTATTTTTTTACTATTTCTAAAGTGTTTCGTGAGTCGTCATTGTGATTAACGTGCTGTGCTTTCTCTGAACTGCTTAACAGCTTCAACAACAAGCTTAGCCTCTGACATATTAAGCGCTTTAGCTGTATCTTTTATCATATCGATATCGTCAACATGAAGTTTAAATGCTTTGTTTTTAATGCCACGTTTCTCATTGCTGCGTTGATTAATTTGCGTTCTAGTTAGTGCCATACGATCACCTTGAAATGTTTCGCGGTCTTTGATATATTGAGGGTCGCAGCCGAGGGTGCAACCTCGGCTTTGATTAATCTAATTAATACAGCGGAAACGCAATAAATAATAAGATTAAGAGAATTAAGATTCTGTGCATCTTAATCTCCCTTTAATTAGCCCGCATCGAAAGCTGCGGGTTTACTTTATCAGCGCCCTGCTGATGTTTAGTATTGTACTGGTACCCTACAAAATAATCAATATTTTCCTTCTAATTATCTAAAAATAGTCGCTCATGGTAGTGTTTTGGGTATTGACTAGAAAAGCTATCTCATTCATTGTTTATTAAACAGAAATACAGCAAGTTAAAATATTCTTACAAACGCCATTAAAATCATTAGTAATCAATTTATTAATAATAAAAATCCAGTCAGCATCATTTCATACTAAAAATGACGAATAAGATAAATGATTTATTACTGAAAATTTTAGAAAATTTAGTTAAAACACGACTGTTTTAAGGAAGAAATCGAGTGTGATACAAATGGATGTCGCACTATGTAAAGCTGATTTTTTATTTATAAAATTTAATCACCTATCCCAAAATCTTATCTCGAAATATAAAAAAGACTGCACCTAATAAGCAGAGTCCTGCCCAGATATAATCTGTTTTAAACGGTTCTTTTAATATAAAAATTGAAAAAGGAATAAAAACGCATAAGCTTAGCGCTTCTTGGATGATTTTTAATTGTCCTGCCGAGGCGACTTGATAACCAATACGGTTGGCGGGGACTTGTAATAAGTATTCAAAAAGTGCAATTCCCCAACTCACTAACGCAGCAATAATCCATGCTTGATTATGAAGATATTTTAAATGCCCATACCAAGCAAATGTCATAAAAATATTACTTAAAGTAAGCATAGAGACGGTAATAATGAGTGGATGCATAAAATAGTCGGCAGAAAGAGGTAAGAATTGGGTTATTGTAAGCGAGTAAATTTTTATAGTCTAGCTTTATGCTAATAAGAAAAGAAAAAGAAAAAGAAAAAGAAAAAGAGAAATTTGGTATGGATATTGCTTATTTTTATATGACGTCGCCTTAAAGATACGCAAAAACTGTCAATGGATGATAAGGCAAAGCGCTTATTGTTGCCAATCGACTAGGCAATTATTGGCTGAATGAATTTGTTATTTTAAGCAATAACACACAGATAGCGAAATAACACGGTTTGATATAGGTGATTTATCACATAATAGGAAGTGAAAGATAGGAGGGGAAATAATATGAAATATAAGATAAGTATGATGATGATCAGTTTCTGTATAAGTCAGATGGTTTATGCAGAAACAGGCACTTATCCTGCGGGGGCGGTTGCCTCGCCTGATCAATACGGTACCGCAGTGGCTGCTGAAATCCTCAAAAAAGGGGGCAATGCTATCGATGCAGCTGTAGCAACGGCATTTACACTTGCCGTTACCTATCCAGAAGCAGGCAATATTGGTGGCGGTGGTTTTATGACCATTTACATGAATAATAAAGCCTATTTTTTAGATTATCGCGAAGTTGCACCAAAGTTGGCTTCGGAAAATATGTATCTAGATAATAAAGGTGAATTAATTGACGGTATGAGCATTGTTGGTGCAAAAGCTGTTGGGGTACCAGGCACCGTTATGGGGCTTTGGGAAGCGCATCAGAAATTTGGCACATTAAAATGGGCTGATTTGGTGCAACCGGCAATTCATTATGCCGAAAAAGGTTTTATTGTTGCTGATCAACAGTTCCAATATCGTCAAGATGCGGTAACGTTTTTTGGCGATAAAACAAACTTTTTTGACTATTTTGGATCATTAAAACCCGGTAAAAATTTCACACAACCCGAACTGGCTAATACATTAAAACGTATTGCAGCACAGGGTCCACAAGATTTTTATCATGGTGAAACAGCACAACTGATTGTTAACGAAATGAAAAAAGATGGCGGATTAATTACGCATGATGATTTAGTTAATTATACCGCTAAATGGCGCGAGCCTTTATCTTTCAAATGGCGTGACAACATGGTTTATACAGCACCGTTACCAAGTTCGGGTGGCGTTGCGTTAAAACAGCTATTGTTGATGAAGCAAGATCTGAATAATGATTTTAATCAGGTAGAGGTGAATTCAGCAAACTATATTCATTTACTTGCTGAGATCGAAAAACGCGTATTTGCCGATCGTGCCGATTATCTTGGCGATCCTGCTTATACTAATGTACCTGTCGAAAAATTGACAGATATCAATTATATATCTCAACGTGCTAAAGAAGTGAATCCTAATGCTATTTCACCAACCGAATCAGTCAAACCGGGATTAGAAACACACCAAACCACACATTTTTCAATTGTTGATAAATGGGGTAATGCGGTAAGTAATACTTATACACTTAATTGGGATTTTGGTAGTGGTGTGGTAGTTCGTGGTGCTGGCTTTTTACTCAATGATGAAATGGATGACTTTAGCAGTAAACCAGGTGTGGCAAATCAATTTGGTGTTATAGGTGGTAATGCCAATGCGATTCAAGCAGGTAAACGAATGTTATCATCCATGTCGCCAACTATTATTACTAAAAATGGTGCGGTAAGTATGGTAATTGGTACGCCAGGTGGATCACGTATTTTTACCTCCATTTTTCAAGTCATAAATAATTTTTATGATTATCATATGTCCTTGCAAGATGCGGTTAATGCACAACGTGTTCATCACCAATTATTGCCGAAAAATACTATCTATTTTGATGCGTATAAACCGTTACAAGGTCAAGTAGCGGAAGCGTTACAGAAAATGGGTTATATTTTAGAAGATCAAGGTTGGTTGATGGGAGATGTCGAAGCAATTAGCATTAACGATAATGTGATTGAAGCTGCATCCGATGCTCGGGGTAGGGGCGTTACCCAAATCGTTCAATAAGTTTGCTTGATAAGTGAATAGTTGTATCCAACCCGCTTTTCTCAATATATAACTAAAAGAAGGGATGTTAGCACATTGCGCTATCGTCTCTTTTTTATAGCTAATGATTTGTTTATTCATAGTTAATTTATCACGTTATGTGATGATGATTAATATCATCCACTTATCGGATTCTTTTTATCAAATGATCGATCGCTATCATCTAACATGTTCTATTTTAATGTTTCAGAACTACACTACGTTTGTGTCAAAGTTTATGTCAAATTTTTAGGGTGAATTCGCAGAACAACTTCTAAAATGCTACCCATAATTAATGGGTGGTGATAAAACGTATTTTTTATCAGAAGAGTGTTTGTGAACTGTATGTAATCTGTTTTTTTATTGTTAAATAGATTAAATGTCATTATAAAACTTGATTTTTTTATTTTAAAAGAGTATAAAGTGCCCGCCTTGCAGGTTTTCCTGTTTCAGTATGAGATGACTAAATAGGGAAATAGAAAAATGCAGGAATAAAATGTTGAGTCGAATTTATAGGAGAAATATGGACGCTCAATCGGGTCACCCCAGTCTGTGGGGAGATGAATTACAACCACCATCATCGGTTACAGATCTGTCTAAATAATTATTTTTTTCAGTTCACAAACCGAAATGGATAGAACGGTCACGGTGAACGATATGCAATTTTCTAAACGCTATCACACAAATTCAAAACATCATTCTGCACAAACTTTGCTTCTGTGCATCTTATACCTTTCCGAAAAACAGCTAGAACCACCGAGTTGTATCTGATTCTTAATGTATTTTTATCATTAAATTGAATTTTATCTTCAGCAACGCTTTTGTGGCGGATATTTGCTGTGCAATTCATACCTAATTTATCATGAATTATCTATTTTATTAGACGATGATTTACCGATATTTATGAATAATTTTGATTAAAAAAAGTAAGTTATAGGTACACTATTATGACAAAAAATAGCTTAGATAGCATATTATCAAAATTTAGATCGACTTTGTCAGGTTTAACCAAAGCGGATGCGCAATCACGACTCGAAAAATATGGTAAAAATGAAGTTGCCAGAGAAGCGGTACCCTCAGCATTGGTACAGTTATTGTTAGCTTTTAAAAATCCATTTATTTTTGTTTTACTCATTTTAGCCGGTGTGAGTTTTTTTACCGACTGTTATTTGCCGATGCAATATGGTGAAGAAGCTGATTTTACAGGCATTATCATTATCTTAACTATGGTCACGCTAAGTGGTTTGTTACGATTTTGGCAAGAATACCGCTCGAATAAAGCCGCAGAAGCCTTAAAATCCATGATTCGCACCACGGCGACAGTTTTACGTCGTAATGATGATGATCAGCCGGCAAGCGCATTTGAAATTCCATTGAGTGAAATCGTACCTGGCGATATTGTACTGTTATCGGCAGGTGATATGATTCCGGCTGATGTACGCCTTATCGAATCGCGTGATCTTTTTGTGAGCCAAGCTGTATTAACTGGCGAATCTATTCCAGTCGAAAAATATGACACGCTAGGTGCCGTTTCACAAAAAAATGCACAACAGGGAGTCGATGAAACGGCTGATTGCGATACTACCAATAACTTAGATGCGCAAAATCTTTGTTTTATGGGCGCTAACGTTGTGAGCGGTACCGCCAAAGCGATTGTTATTGCAACAGGCGCGAAAACTTATTTCGGTTCTTTAGCTAAATCAATTATTGGTTCGCGTGCCGAAACTGCCTTTGATAAAGGTGTGAATAGCGTGAGTTGGTTATTAATTCGTTTTATGTTAATCATGGTACCGATTATTTTTGTGATTAACGGATTTTCAAAAGGAGACTGGGGCGAAGCCGTCTTGTTCGCGTTAGCTGTTGCGGTGGGATTAACACCTGAAATGTTGCCAATGATTGTCAGTGCTAATCTAGCCAAAGGTGCAGTTGGCATGGCGAAACGAAAGGTTGTCGTTAAACGGTTAAATGCGATCCAAAATTTTGGCGCGATGGATATTTTGTGTACCGATAAAACGGGGACATTAACACAAGATAACATTATTTTAGAACAGCATTTAGATATCAATGGTCAGGTTGATTCAGCTGTATTGCAATTGGCGTGGCTAAATAGTTACCACCAAAGTGGCATGAAAAATCTAATGGATAAAGCGATTATCCGTTTTGCCGAAGAAAAGGTAAAAAGCAATCTCGAAGAGAGCGGCGTTGAAAACTACCGTAAAATTGATGAATTGCCGTTTGATTTTATTCGCCGTCGTTTATCGGTAGTGGTACAAAATGGCAGTGATAACCACCTTATGATCTGTAAAGGTGCGGTTGAAGAAATGCTTGCCATTGCTAGCCATATTTATGAAAATGGTGAATATTTGCCGTTGGATGAAAAACGCAAACAAGCCTTAATTGCACTTGCGCATGCTTATAATCAAGAAGGTTTTCGTGTGCTGGTTGTCGGCGAAAAAATTATTCCTGCGGCTGAAACAAAAACACAATATAGCGTTGCGGATGAAAATGCGTTGGCTATTCGTGGTTTTTTAACGTTTTTAGATCCACCTAAAGAGAGTGCCAGTGGCGCGATTAGTGCATTAAAAGCACATGGTGTCGCCGTAAAAGTGCTGACTGGGGATAATGAAATCGTCACAATGAAAGTGTGTCGAGAAGTGGGATTGGAGGCAAAAAGTGCATTGTTAGGACCACAAATTGAAAAGATGGGTGATGATGAACTGAAAATCCAAATTAGACAACATACGATATTTGCGAAATTAACGCCGCTACAAAAATCACGCATTATTCAGTTATTACAAGCCAGTGGTCATACAGTCGGTTTTTTAGGCGACGGTATTAATGATGCGCCGGCACTGCGCGATGCCGATGTCGGTATTTCGGTTGATAGTGCAACAGATATAGCCAAAGAATCGGCTGATATCATTCTGCTCGAAAAGAGTTTAATGGTATTAGAAGAAGGGGTGATTCGAGGACGAGAAACGTTTGGCAATATTATGAAATATCTGAATATGACAGCCAGCTCGAACTTTGGTAATGTTTTTTCAGTATTAGTGGCCAGTGCGTTTTTACCGTTTTTACCGATGCTGGCGATTCAGCTTTTGATCCAAAACTTACTGTATGATATTTCTCAATTATCATTGCCGTGGGATAAGATGGATGAAGAGTTTTTACAAAAACCGCGCAAGTGGGATGCACCGAATATTGGTCGTTTTATGCTTTGGATGGGACCCACATCCTCTATTTTTGATATTACGACATTTGCATTAATGTGGTTTGTCTTTGGTGCGAATAATGTCGATGCGCAAGCATTGTTTCATTCAGGATGGTTTATTGAAGGATTATTATCGCAAACCTTGGTTGTCCATATGTTAAGAACGCAAAAAATACCGTTTATCCAAAGTACAGCTGCGTTTCCGGTTATTGTGATGACGCTGTTTGTGATGGCGATCGGCATCTATATTCCTTTTTCACCATTAGGTACTCTTATTGGCTTAACACCTTTACCATGGAGCTATTTCCCTTGGTTGATCGCAACACTGTTAAGTTATTGCATTGTCGCACAATTGATGAAACGCATTTATATTAAACGTTTCGGACAGTGGTTCTAATGATGCGCTATTCCACCGATATCTGTCGGTGGAATAATTATCTATATGGTATGGTCGATAATTTTGGTTAATAGTCTTGCTATAGTTAGACGATATTTAGATGCGATAACGAATCAGATGCCATAAATAGTCATTCACAAAGATGCATCAGTGATCATCTATTGATGACAACTGCTTTGGCCTTCTTTCGTCCATGCAAAAAGAAATATAACACACCGGCGATGACGCTGATCACGCCACAAACGCAATATAATCCACGATACCCCACATAAGGAATAAAAAAACCTAAAAAATAGGGCCCTAAACCGACACCTAAATCAAATAGAATAAAATAAGTGGACGTTGCTTGCCCTATTTTGTGATGCGGTGACACTTTTACGGCAATGGCTTGTGCCGTAGATTGGAAGTTCCCAAATCCCAAACCAATTAAAGCACTGGCAATTAATATCATTGCACTAGAATTCGCTGTTCCGAATAGTATAAAACCAATAGCGAGAATGAATAATGATGGATAAACGATAATATTTTCACCTTTAAGATCAAATAATCGGCCACTAAAAGGGCGTGAAATCAGAATCGATGCAGCATAAATTGGGAAAAATAGACCATTTACCGAACTTAATAAATTGAGTTGTTGAACGTAAGAAAAGAAGTAAGATTGGATGGCGGCGTAACCGGTAGCCACTAACATCACCACAAATGAGATTTTTATTGCATTTGGCTCAATATAATTGGAGAGTTTTAACCAATCTGCTTTTTGATGCGGTGTCGATTTATCAGCATTATTAAAGGTCAGATTAGCGGTATTTAATGTTAAGGCAATCAGCAACGAAATGATGCCAACTAAAATAGCTAAATAAAAAAGTCGTGCAAATGGGACGGTTGTTGATACAAAACAAAGACCAATTAGCGGACCTACCGCGGTAGCAATAATCGTACTTAAGCTAAAATAACTAATACCTTCACCGCGCCTATTATAAGGGACAATATAAACCACGATGGTGCCAGTAACGGTGCCAATGATACCGACAGAAATACCACTGATAAACCGTACCCATAATAACAGGGTAAGATTAGCGGCAAGTAGGTAAAATGACATGGAGATAATAAAAAGAAAGATACCAGCAAATAGAATTTTTCGACAGCCAATAATCTCAATCAAATATCCAGTCAGAAAACGCCCCACCAAACAGCCAATTACCATCATGCCAGCGACTAATCCTACCATGCTATAGCTAGCTTGAAATGTTGTCATCGCATAACTACCAATCGTGACAAGTAATGCATAATAGATAAATAGAACGAAAAAATTAATAAAAGAGACCACAATAAAATTTCGACTCCATAAAGTGGCGCCGCCTGATTTGGTAGATGGGATAGATAGCATATTGAAACTCACAACGTAAATTAATCGTCTTGGTTATTCGCCAACGTGGCACTATAAAACTGTTTTGGGATGAACACAATATGATCACACGGTTTAGCATTTTTTGTTTAACTTCAATCACTGCGTTTTGAACGGTGCGTCTTGATGTCCTTATTTATGTCTAAGTATTTATATCTAAGTATTTATATCTAAGTATTTATATCTAAGTATTTATGTCTAAGTATTAATAGCTAAGTATTCATACCTAAGTATTAATATCTCGTTATTAATGTTGAAGGATTAATATTTAAAACGATCTTTATCAATTTGATGTTTCTTCATTCGCAGATAGAGTTTTTTCCGTGGGATTTTTAAATAATCAGCGGCTTCATTGATACGACCTTGATGTAAATCAAGGGCATTGATAATCAAATTTTTTTCGTATTCATCGATATTCTGTTCTAAAGAATGATTTCTATCTGCATAAAAATTATGCGGAAAAAAATGGTCAGGCGGGCAAAACATACTGCTCTCTTTGGTTGGCGTAATGCCCACCGCAAAAAGTTCGGCTGCATTAATAAGTTCACTCACATTATTACCCCATTGGCGATTGGTGAGTGTCTTTTTTAATAGATCACTTAATGGCGGACGTTTAATATTGACGCGTTTACAAGCCATTTTGAGATAATACTCGAAGATGGTAATAATATCTTTTTTGCGTTGCTGTAAGCTTAAAAACTCTAATTTGCTGAGCGAAAAGAGATAATAAAATTCAGGTAATAAAATCTGTTCTGCGGCAAGTTGTTCAGGACTTTTATAACTGGTGACAATGAGTCGGAATCGGCGATCTAATGATCCGGTATGTTGATTATTGGCATCGTGATTCGCTTTATATTCGACATCTTGGTATTGGATAAGCAGTTTTTGGTATTTGGTCGGCAAGAGATCAATATGCTGTAATATCAATGTGCCATGTTCAGCACGCAGTAGCCATGATTCGAAATCATCAAAATTATCCACTTGCTGTAAATTGTGAATCTCAATGGGATTTGGGGGGGCTGTTATCGCCTCTGCA
This sequence comes from Orbaceae bacterium ESL0727, assembly GCA_029433345.1. Lineage (GTDB taxonomy): Bacteria > Pseudomonadota > Gammaproteobacteria > Enterobacterales > Orbaceae > Gilliamella. Next base: position 1,819,894 of record JAQTHY010000001.1, on the reverse strand, counting down.
CGTGAAGACGGCGTTATATCTGTATGGTTACTGTTTGTATTGATATGGTTTGTATGACTGTTATTTGTATGATTGCTATTTGCATGATTGTTGTTTACATGCATAGTGTGGGAGGCGATAAGTTGTTTGGCGGCAAGCAATTTCCCCACACCAGCCGGCCCATAGAGATAAACTGGTAAAGTGGTTAGCGAATAGGCTAATAATTTTTCCCGCATCGTTTTTGCCCACGTACTTTCGCCAATGAGATGTAAGGCAATTTGTTGCTGCTTTTGTAATTTGCGCGCCAAATGGCGTTCACGTTCGGCTAGTACGGTATTGATCTTTTGCATAAAGAGTGCGGGATCTATCGGTTTTTCGATAAAATCATAAGCCCCTTTTTTTACCGCCTCGACGGCCAATGGCACATCGCCGTGTCCGGTAATCAAGAGCACGGGGATCTGTCTATCAATTTTATGGATCTTGTCCATTAATTCTAATCCAGATAGATAGGGCATATAGATATCAATGACAGCAACACCACACCAATTAGGTGGAATAATATCGATCGCGTCTAAAGGGTTATCACACACATAGGCGAGTTTGTTCTGCTGTTTTAGAAGTAATTGATAAGCTTGTAAAATGTCTTTGTCATCATCCACAATAAGAATGTTTTCTTGTTCTATCTGTTTTGTCATTATGGGTTCCTAAATGGATTGTTATTGCTGATCGTCTAAATCGTTTTTCAAATAATCTCGCCAATCATCGTCTAAATTATCTTTCGAATTGTCTTGCCAATTGCTGATGAAGACAACGACTTGATTACGGTGATTCTCATCAAGGGGATCACCGTTATCTGATGGGGAATTTTTATCGGATTTTATTCGATTTCCCTATATGTCGATTAGGTTTGATCAGAATGAGTATAATCTGTTGGTTTGATAAATTCCAAAATAATTAACGCGTGTCTGCTTAATGTTGAGGCAATATACAAATTACCTTGATTCTGCTGCATAATCGATTGACTGAGTGACAAGCCAATACCGAGACCAATTTTTTTATTGGTGCTAAAAGGAATCAGCAGTTTATCTGCCTCATCTAACGGCCAGCCTTTACCATTATCATGAATATAAAGCGTCAGTTTGGTGTCACTTTCTACTTTTTCGATAGTGACATAGGCTTCTTTATTGTCACAAGCATCGACGGCATTAGCAAAAATATTGACGAAAACTTGTTCATAACGGATCTCATTACCTAACACCATGCCGATATTGTCGGGTGTGAAGAGTTTGACATGCACCGTTTTGTTTAATGAGATAATTTCCCAGGCATGCTTAATGAGTTGGTTAACATTGATCACTTTTAACGGTTCGTCGGCATCGCTACGTTTACTAAATGTGCGAAGTTGCATAATAATATTTTTGATACGCACAATTAATTGCTGGCTTTTTTCAATGGCATAGCCGATTTCGCTCTCTTTAGGCGCAGCAACTTGCGCGGTATATAAATAGATAGAAAGGGCGTTTAACGGTTGATTGATTTCGTGTGCTAACGTGGTGACAGTTTGCCCGACCATCGCTAGTTTAGCGGTTTGAATGAGATCATTTTGTGTTTCACGCAGATTTTTTTCGATCGAAATACGCTCAATAATTTCTGCTTCTAACTGCAGTGTTTGATTATGAATCCGTGCCATACTTTGGCGCAATAGTTCGGCAATTCTGCCTAATTCATCTTGCCCGTATACCGGAATCTGCGTTTGTAAATTCCCTTTGCTCAGTTCGATAACGGAATGATTAAGAACCATTAAGCGAGCGGTAATTTTGGGATGAATATAAAATTGATTAAAAATCAAAATAAACAAAATGGCGACAAACGTGGTAATAATAATCACGGAGATACTGAGATTTGACGCATCTTGCACTTTATTTGAAAAATAGATCAGTTGCCAATGATCGCTATTGACTTGCTGTTCTAGATTTTTTTTGATGATATTAAGTAGATTATCTTTGTTAACAATCGTCTGATTTAACTGTTTGAGTTTTGTCTCATAATCGGTTAATAAAGACGGCAATTGATTCGGCGTAAGTGAAATCTTATACAACTCTTGGATAATCTGCCGTAATGTCACCATACTACTTGATGAATGCAACAGGATCTCTTTGCTGCTCTGTTCTAACGAATGCAGATAATGCAGATTATTTTGTAAATTCTGGATGCTATTCTTATCCATCAGTTGATCAATGCCGCCGATAATTTGATTTTCGGTTGCCGCAAACGAGGCGATCACATCGAGTTCTTGATGGATACTATTGAGGGTTGTGTAGATTTTATCTTGTTTACCCTCTTTTTTTAATTGATCTAAAAGAAAGTTCTGTTGCAGACTGATATCTTGGAGTAGAGCGTTGATTTCTTGATTAAAATCATTATGTAGCCAGTAAATATAGGTTTGCGTTTCGGATAATTTATTTAATACAACATGATAGTCAGATAACGCGTGATCAACATCGGCTAATAAAGTGCGCACTTTGTTAATCGTATCTTGAAAGAACGCTTGTCGCTCAATGGGTAATTTATCAAGCAGTTGTTGCAATACGGTCAAACGGGTATTAATTTTGGCTTTTAATGAGAGCCGTGATTGGGTATTGGTTGCTTGCGCCAGCTCATTAAATTCATTAAAGAGTGCATTGACATTTTCATCAAGTCTAATCGATGCTTGTATTTTGGGAATGTAATCTTCTAGCGCATAACGGATCTGCTGATTTTGCTTTTTCCAACTATATAGGCAGACAATACCAATTAAAAAAATTAATAACGCACAGAAGATAAATGACCATTGCAAACGGTGGCCGATCTCTTTTTTTAATATCATTTGGGTAGATTCTCAAGTAATTTCATCGCCATTTGATTCTGATTTTGGAAAAATTCTTTCCATTTTATGGCACTAATTTGATACTCTGCATTACGATCCATACCGATAGAACTGTTGTCAAACCAATTTAAGGACTCTGCTTCACTAATTGGCATTTGGGTTAATAACTGCCGTATCTCTGTCAGCCGTCGATCGGATCTTTTTTCGCTATCATGCAGTAACTTCCAGGTATCTTTTAATTGTTCTAAACGAAATGTGATCGCAATATCAAAGAGCTGCCTCACAACTGCTTCCCTTTTTAATAAAATATCATAATTAATTTGCGTATGATTGGTCTGGGCAATGTTGACAAAATTTTGTTCAGATTGTGGATGATTACCTTTCGGCGGAATGACAGGGTATTTACCCGTATTGGGGTGTGAAACAGCAAGTTGCCCTTCAGGACTGAGTAGATATTGAATAAATTGTTGCGCGGCTTCTTTATTCTGACTCTGTTCTAAAATAGTCACGAAAGTTGGAATGGGAATATTGTTTGGAAAGCGGTGAAAAATCAGTTTGTCATTATTGTTGGCGATGACGTAATTATCGATAGTAATACCAATAATACTGAGATCAGAATTGATTTTATCTACCACACCAAAACTGCGTGATGAAATGGTACCAATATTGCCACCAATTTCGAGCAAAATTTGCCAACCTTTTTCCCACCCATATTCTTGTAAGAGTGACTCAATCATAATATGTGTCGTATCTGAACGCGAAGGTGTGCTGATTGAGAGTAAACCATAATAATCAGGCGAGGTTAAATCTAACCAATTTAACGGTGCTTTGAGGTGATGTTGGGTAAGATATTCTCGATTTGATAAGACGCCCGATCCTGAAAGCGCGAAGGCGGTGGCGTAATGTTGCAATATTTTCGGCGTAAATTGCTCACTTTCGATAGGCGTGGTGGCAATAGTACTTAGCATCTGATTCTTTTTGAGATGCGCCAGCAACATAGGCGATGAGCTAATAATAAGATCAATCTTTTCACTAAAAGGTGAATTGACCAATCGTTCAATCGATGAGCTGGTTCGATTAAGTGTCGTAATGGTAATGGTGGGATGTTTTTTTTGCCATTGAGCAATAATATGTGCTGTTGCATCTGTCGAAAGCGTTGTTGCAATTAATAAATTTTGCCCATAGCAGGGGGAAAACACCATTATTAGGATTAAGCTAATCAGTCTATTTTTTAAAAAAAACAATCGTTTCATACCATATTTTTCAGTAATACGATAATCGTTGTCATGGCTATTTTTAATCTAACCAAGGGTCTGCTAAAAATAATTTGTGATCACGATCAAAGTTTGAATAAAAGGAGAGGCTTTTTATTTTCTTCCATTTGTCTCAAAAATGCTACAAAAAAAACCGTTTCATCATCTTTCTGTAAAATTTGTGTCAAATTAAATAAAAAAATTTTTTTTGTGTCAAAAATGACTCTTTTTCACGTCTTGAGGTGGCGACCGTTCCTTGTCAATATGGCGAAAATTTTAACAACAACTTTAACAACAGCGATTTTCACAATAGCAAGGTAAAGGTAAAAATATGTTTGATTTTTTGAAAGCAAAAACAGCCAATTATAAGATACCTGACGAACAGGTTATGTCTGTTTATAAAAGTTATCGATTAAAAGCACTGTTTAGTGTCTTTTTTGGCTATCTATTTTATTACATTGTTAGAAATAACTTCACATTATCTACCCCTTATTTGATGCAAGAACTGGAATTGAGTAAAACTCAAGTTGGGTTATTATCCAGCTGTATGTTGATCGCGTATGGAATTAGTAAAGGGGTGATGAGTAGTTTAGCGGATAAAGCAAGCCCTAAAATCTATATGGCGACTGGCTTAATTCTCTGTTCACTTATCAATATCGGTTTAGGTTTTAGCTTCGCCTTTTGGATGTTCGCTATTTTTGTTATTTTGAACGGTATTTTCCAAGGTATGGGCGTTGGGCCATCATTTATTACTTTAGCTAACTGGTTCCCACGTAGTGAACGCGGTGTTGCGGGTGCGATTTGGAATATTTCGCATAATGTGGGGGGTGGGATTGTGGCGCCGATTATTGGTTGCTCATTAGCATTGCTCGGAACTGAACATTGGCGCTTAGCATGCTATATCATTCCGGCTATTTTAACTATTTTTGCCGCCTTTATTGTATTTGGTTTCGGTAAAAACTCACCGGTTCAAGAAGGTTTACCTGAACTTAAGAACATTGTTAAAGAAGATGCCATTGCGGTTAAAAAGACTGAACATGCACCTGAAAATATGTCTGCATGGCAGATTTTTTGTCTTTATGCATTAAAAAATAAAAATGCGTGGTTCGTTGCATTGGTTGATGTCTTTGTCTATATGATCCGTTTCGGTATCATTAGCTGGTTACCAATCTATTTATTACACGAAAAAGGCTTCTCCAAAGGAGAAATGAGTATCGCATTCCTCTTCTTTGAATGGGCGGCGATTCCATCTACACTGTTTGCTGGCTATTTATCAGACAAATTGTTTAAAGGCCGTAGAATGCCGTTAGCCATTATCAGTATGATTCTTATTTTTATCTGCTTAATCAGTTATTGGAAGAGTGATTCACTATTGATGGTAACTATTTCTGCTGCGTGTGTAGGTTGCTTGATTTATGTACCACAATTCCTCGCTTCAGTCCAAACTATGGAAGTTGTACCAAGCTTTGCGGTAGGTTCTGCTGTGGGACTACGTGGTTTTTGTAGTTACATTTTCGGTGCTTCATTAGGTACAGCGCTGTTTGGTGTATTTGTTGATAAATTCGGTTGGGATGCAGGTTTCTACCTTCTTATTGCTGCCGTTATTTTATGTATCTTTTTCTGTGTTCTTTCTCATTTTGGTGCATTAGAGTTAGAAAGAAACAGCAAGAAAGCAGCTTCTGTTAAATAAAGAAAATCAATAAAAATGATTCATTATCTTTATGGATAATGAGCCTTTCCCCGCCAATAATCATTGGTGGAATATAACAGAAGTGATTTTTATAGGGCTTTTCCTTACGGCCCTATTTTTTTAATATTAATGATTGCTGAAATTAAACGTTAGTTAACTTTATGATTTATGCAAACAGTCATTCCTTAAAACAATCGTTTATTAAAACAGTCGTTTACGAAAACAATCATTGATTAAAATAAGTGTTGATTAAACTCATATTCTTTTTAAATTAAAGTTCTTTGTAAATTCAAGTTCTATTTCGTTAATTTTTAAGTGTCACCGATATGGATTTTTTACGTACGACTATCGATGGTGAGTAAAAAGATACGCATTTTAGGGGATGGTATTCTTTTGCCTCATTAATTCTTTTTACCTACTATCGAAAGTGCTATATATAGAATAAAAGAGGATCGAAATAGAACATGCTTATGAAAACAGACGGTCATAAGGTCGATGTACTATACGATCCTCTTTTCCCTAACCTATAGTGATAGTGAGGAAAAGAAAATTTCCCCCAAATTGAGATAATTTTATAAGAAAAGGTAGTGTTATGAAAAAAACAAAAATGATTTGCACTATTAGTTCAAGTTCGCTCAGTCTATTAACTGATCTCGCTACATCAGGTGTGGATATTTTCCGATTAGATTGTTCACAAGGTAATTATGATGAATATCGCCAATGTTTGACACGTTGCCGTCAACATTTTCAGCCAACCAATCAAAATAGCAAAAACGATATTGCGCTGATGGTGGATATCACGGCTAATGAGCAAGATTTGCGTTTTGCTTGTGAGCAACAGGTTGATTTTGTTGCGATATCTTTTTTGCAAACGGTTGCCGATATTCACACTATTCGCCACTATTTAGATACCCATCATGGAAAGCATATCGCCATTATTGCTAAAATTGAACATCGTGATGAATTAGCCCATTTCGATGCTATTTTGGCTGCTAGCGACGGCATTATGCTTGTTCGCCGTGAATTGAGTAGTGAGATTGCCAGTGAAGAGATTATTCTTGTACAAAAAGCGTTAATTAAAAAATGTAATGATCAGGCTAAACCTATTATTATTGCAACGCAACTGCTTGAAAGTATGATCGTAAATCCACGACCTACCCGTGCGGAAGCCAGTGATGTGGCCAATGCTATTTTAGATGGCGCCGATGCGGTTATGCTCTCTGATGAAATAACGCAAGGCAAGTATCCGATAGAATCTGCTCGTATGATGGCGACTATTTGTCAACAAACCGATACGTATGCCACGTATAAACGAACTATCACGCCACAAGCATCAACTATTATTGATGCGGTCAGCTATGCGGCGGTTTGTGTTGCCGATAATCTTGCCGCACCCATTATTGCCGTCATGACACAGTCCAGTGAAGAAGCGAAAGCAATTCGTAAATATTTCCCTAAAAGTATGATTTTAGCGGTGACCTCTAAAGCGTGGTTAGCACGGCAATTGGCATTGGTGAAAGGCGTTTACCCGTGTTTTGTCGATGAAGCATTAGTGGCGGATGATTTTATCAAACAGTGTGGTGTGCTTGCACGGCAAGCGGGGCTCATTGTTAGCCAAGCAACATTTGTTGCGGTCATCAACAAACAAACTGCGTCACAAGCAAAACAAAATAGTGATGATAGTGATAGTCGCAATCATGATGCCGGTAATAATGATAGCAGTTTAGACGCTATTTTCCTGACTATTGCGACAGCGTGATCAGGATAAAGAGCGTTATTTATAAGCTAACGACGGCGCATGTAAATTTAGGCCGTCGATAAGCTAAAAGCATAAGGTGGTGTGCTTATGTTGAGCAGCTTTATGCTTTTAATTGCGAAGTAAAGCGTTCTAAAAAGAGGTGGTATCTTGGAATAAACCCACTTTTAATTCAGAAGCTTGATAAATCAATTTACCATCAACAAAAACTTCGCCATCACCAATACCCATAATCAGTTTACGATTAATGACGCGTTTAAAGTGAATTCGATAAGTCACTTTTTTATTGGTCGGTAATACTTGGCCAGTAAATTTCACTTCACCCACACCCAAAGCACGACCTTTACCTTTACCACCAATCCAGCCTAAATAAAAGCCGACTAATTGCCACATGGCATCCAGCCCAAGGCAACCTGGCATGACAGGATCGTTTTTAAAATGACATTTAAAGAACCATAAATCAGGATTGATATCTAATTCTGCTTCAACATAACCTTTACCATGTTTACCACCGTGTTCATTCATTTCGGTCACACGATCCATCATGAGCATAAGATCAGACGGTAAGGGCGGGCCATCATGGCCAAAAAGTTCATTATTGCCGGATTTAATCAGATCGGCTTTATCGTACGAAGATTTACGTTCAAATGTCATAAAAAAACCTTTTATTTTTATTTTGTGAATGTGAAAGTTTAGTCAGAATTCTTATTTTTTGCAATTTTTCATCAAAAAAAGTTTCGCCAGCGACTAAACCAGCTTTCGTTCTTCTTTTCTTGTAACATCAACTGTTGTATCCGGGCATGAATCAATTTATACAGATTAATGACATGATTATCTTTATAAGGAATACCCGTTAACAGATGTAGCGCTTCAGAAATATGTTCAACGGTCAAAATGGCAAATTGGTTCTGTTCAATCGCGGTGATTACTTCATCACTTAAACATAAATGACGTTGATTACTGGCGGGAATGATCACGCCTTGTTGCCCCGTTAAGCCTTGATGTTTGCAGACGGCAAAGAATCCTTCGATTTTTTCGTTAACACCACCGATGGATTGCACATGACCAAATTGATCGACAGATCCGGTAACTGCGAGCTGTTGATCAATCGGCTGCTGCGCTAATGCGCTCATCAATACACAGAGTCCCGCTAACGAAGCGCTATCACCATCAATTTCACTGTAGGATTGTTCAAACACTAATGAGGCAGAAAACGGAAGCTGATGGGTAATGGCGAATTCTGACATAATAAACGCTTGCATAATCATCATGCCTTTGGAATGAATACTGCCCGCTAATTCTGTTTTTCGCTCAATATCAATCAACTCACCATCCCCAAAATGGACTAAACAACTTAAGCGTGTTGGTTCCCCAATAGCTTTAGGATAACCGGGATATTCAATGACCGATAAACCATTAATCTGTCCAATGACTTGATCTTTGGTATTAATCATAATTTGATTGGTGAAAATTTCATCTTGCAGCCGCTCAACTAAATAGTTATCGCGCCATTTTTGTTGATGCAGTGCCTGTTTTACTGCAGATGCATCAATTTTCGCTGTGGCATAGCGACTGCTATTGGTTAAGAGAGTCGTCACCCAATCAACCGATAAAGGTAAATAGTAGTGATCACCGGTAAACCGTGTGGCTTCTTTTAATATCATCGGTAAAGCAGAGTTATCCAATTCAGGCAGATTTTGCTCGCGCGCAATAAATTGTAAATAGTGTGCCCATGATGTTAGGGTATCGGTTGCTGATTCGTTTTTTATCGGCAGCACATTTTCAAATTCTGCATATAACGCGCTGTAATAAAATTCAGGTTCTAGCTCTTGTAAATCGGCTAGACTGACGCGATCACCCACTAAAATAATACGCAAATCAAGCGGCATAGAGGGAATCGTTAATGGCAATGGATGGGAATCATCGGTTGAAAACCAACGATATTCGCGTTGCATGACCATCTGTCGTAGCCGTTCCCAGAGATTCGGTTCAGCAAGCAGTGCGCGCAAGCCTAAAATTAATACACCGCCATTGGCATTATGCACTAGTCCTGCTTGTAATTTAATAGAGCCATTTTCTGGCTGACGAACACAACCAAACAGCGTTTCACTCTCCACCCATAAAGAAGCCAAACAGTTGCTTTTAGCCGCAAAATTGTCTTGTGGACTGTGAGCTTGAGTTAAGGTGATTTTATTGTCATTAAAATGATAAGCAAAACCTGTCAATTGATTGGGCAGAGTCGTTGCGACGGCATCTTTTAGAAGTGAAAAAAAATGTTCGCTTTCGGGCGCTTTTAATAACATAAAACGGGGCACATGCGGCAGTGCATGATCGCTGCTTTGCTGATGACCCTTATCGTTAAAATCGTGACCTTCACATAATAGTGATAAAGCGGACGCTAAACGTGGCTGCCAAGTGAGTAAATCAGGTGATTTGCCTGAATTCAATGCGGCCTGTTCAGTTGGTGTGGTCTGTGCTGTGACAGTTGGATTTGTCAATACAACTTGACTGGCCAAGGTAAAATCAGGCTGAACCTGTTGTGACGTGAGTTGTGTAATAGCCAAAGTGATTGTCTTTTTAGTTTTAAGCTCAATTTATTTAATTGACAGATTATAACAATTATCCCAGATAACGCCAAGCGTGATAAAAAGGATATATCGATTTGAATCAGTGCGCCGAGCGTCAATTTTTCTAATCATGGATAGCTATTTGGGTGGTGAATTCATTACGCCATGTTGATTAACATAACTGATTGAAATGGGTAGTAGTTCTGAAACATTTTAACAAAGTGATAATTTAGCGAAGCTTGTTAAAATAAGCCATTAATGCTGATATAGCATATCTCACCAATCATAGTGCGATATCTTATGCTTGCCGGTTTTATCTTTACTGGCTGGCGATAATCTTGGCACTGCATGGCTAACTTATCGATTGGCTAGAACGATCGCTATACCGTTAAAATGACATAAACGTATAGTCACTCTGAAACATTCTAATAAAATAAAAAATGTACAGAAAGATAATCCAAAATCAGGTACACTAGCCGACAGTAATAGAATAACAACGCTATTTTTCTTATGCTTCTTGGCGTAAAAATAGTTAAAAATTGGTCATTTTAAAGAGATTAGCTAAACTAAAAGTTTATTGATTATGCTTAAGCTTAAAAACAGTCACCTAGTTGATGATCGCTCCTCACAAATTGTGAGTTGGGGACATTGGTTTACTTTATTTAATATTTTTGTTGTGATTATTTTAGGCAGCAGATATCTGTTTATTGCGGATTGGCCCTCCACTTTTATGGGGCGTTTTTATGCTATCATCAGCGCGATAGGGCATTTTAGTTTTTTAACGTTTATTAGCTACTTAATTCTATTGTTTCCTTTGAGCTTTTTTATCCATTCTTCACGCTGGCAACGTATTTTAGCGGTTATTATTGCGACGTTTGGGGTATCGTTATTATTAATTGATATTGAAGTTTTTTTGCATTTTAGGATGCATCTGAATTTTTCAATCTGGAAGATTGTCACCTCGACAGGCACTGCATTTTTGAGTCGCGCATTTATCTTTATTCCTTTGGTACTCTGCTTGGAAATTGTTTTTGCAGTATGGAGTTGGAAGAAGCTGCGTAGCTTAACTAAACGTCGTCGTTATGCTAAGCCGGTTGTGATTCTCTGTATTATCTGTTTTATTGGATCACATCTCATTCATATTTGGGCTGATGCCAATTTTTATCGCCCAATTACAATGCAACGCTCAAGTTTACCGCTTTCGTATCCATTAACGGCTCGCCATTTACTCGAACGTTATGGTTTTATTGGCGAAGATTATCAAACTCGTTTAATAGAAGAAGGCAATCCATTTGCCATTGCAATCGAATATCCTCTTGGTCGGATCGTCGCTGAACCGCCATCCGCTCAGGCTATGCCGAATAATATCTTAATGATTGTGATTGATGGTTGGGATAATACGTTATTGACGCAAAATATGCCGTGGTTAACTAATTTTGCTAAAGAAAACATTCAATTCACTAACCATTACAGTGCGAGTAGCCAATCCTATTTAAGTAATTTTTCGCTTTTTTATGGTATCGATCCTAATTATTATAACAGTATTTTGGCAAGCCATAAGCCGTCGGTATTGCTCGATACTGTAGCGAGTGAACGTTACAATTTAGGCTTTTTCTCGGCAGATGGATTTGCTGAGCCGCTTTATCGACATGCATTATTGTCTAATTTTACGCTACCTGATCCGCAAAAACAGACCAATAAACAGACAACTGATTATTGGATGGCATGGAGTGATGAGCAGAATAAACTGAATAATCATGCGCCGTTATTTTCAATTGTGCAGTTTGATCTGGCTGATAGTGAGAAAAAAATGACCTTGGCCGATTTTGAAAATAGTGCCAAAAAAATCGATCAATATATTGCCTCGATTGTTGCTTTCCTAAAAGCGAGTCAAGCTTACGATAATACGGTTATTGTTATTACGGGTACGAATGGGCTTGATCTCGATGAAGCGCACAAGTTAGTGTCGTATAGTCGGAAAAATGATTTTGCGCGAAGTCAATTGAAAGTCCCATTAATTATGGCCTGGCCAAATAAGCAGCCAGCACAGATCAATGCAGCGACTACACATACAGATGTTATGTTAACTCTAATGCAAGATGCCCTGCATGTCACCACACCTGCACAGCAGTATAGCCAAGGAGTGAATCTGTTTACGCTGCATTCAGACAAGGATCCGAAGGGTGATAGCAAAGCACATGATGATAATGTCATGGATAATGGCATACGCCAATGGCTAATTGCCGGCAATGAAAATGAAATTGCGGCATTATATAAAGATAAAACCATCGTACTTGATGCGTCAGGACATGCTAAGGTTTATGATCTGCATAATAAGTTACACAAAGGGGAAGGCATCAACTTACCCCGTTTTTTGCAGATTGTGACCGCCAATCGTCGTTTTATGGTCATGGCGAATTAAGCGATAAACTGCCCGTATTTGCCTGTTTGCTTATGACGAGCTAAGGGCGGCGACGATTAGGTACCGCCCACGAAATGGGTTAGCTGACTTCTTTCCCTTGTGCCTGCAGATCAGCATGGTATGACGAGCGAACAAAAGGTCCACAAGCTGCATGCGTAAAGCCCATGTCTAAGGCGATCTGTTTAAGCTCAGCAAATTCTTGCGGTGAAACGTAGCGCTCAACTGGAAGATGATAAGGGCTGGGTTGCAGATATTGACCAAGTGTTAGCATGGTGACGCCGTGTGTGCGTAGATCCGTTAATACTTGAATTAATTCAGCATTCGTTTCACCTAATCCCACCATTAACCCCGATTTAGTCGGAATTTCAGGATGCTTTTCTTTAAAAGCGGCTAACAATTTTAATGATCCAGCATAATTAGCCCCTGGACGGATTTTTTTATACAAACGCGGAATATTTTCTAAATTATGATTAAACACATCGGGTGGATTTTCGGTTAATACATTGACGGCTTCGTCGATACAACCGCGAAAATCAGGTGTCAATGTTTCAATTTTTATATTTGGATTTAAAGCCCGAATTTCACGAGTGCAGGCTGCAAAATGGCTGGCGCCGCCATCTTTTAGATCATCACGATCGACAGAGGTGATCACCACATAACGTAGGCGCATTTCGGCAATGGTTTTGGCTAATTTTTCCGGTTCTTCACGATCAGGTGGCAGTGGTCGACCATGTGCAACATCACAAAATGGACAACGACGCGTACAGATATCCCCTAAAATCATAAATGTTGCCGTACCATGATTAAAACATTCGGCTAAATTAGGGCAAGACGCTTCTTCACAGACTGAGTGTAAACCATGCTTGCGGAGGGTATTTTTTATATGTGAGATATTTTCACTGTGAGCGGATAATTTAATTCGCATCCATTCAGGTTTAGGTAATGGCGCTTTTTCTTCGATAGTCACCGTTGGGATTAAGCGCGTTTTATCTGCATCACGGTATTTAGAACTTTTGATAGCCGAAGCGTGATCAGTCATAGATGATATAGTTGATTTTTGCATAGTGAAAATTTTACCTATTGGTTAACTGATTTATAAAATGGTCAGTTAATAATTGTGCGATTTTAGGACGATCAATCGCGGTAACATAATGTTGTACACAATCTTTTAATTGTGTCATCTCTAATCCCGCATAACCACACGGGTTAATATCATGAAATGGGGCTAAATCCATATCGATATTTAGTGCTAATCCATGCAGTGTACAGCCATGGTTAATATGTAATCCGAGCGAGCAAATCTTTTTATGATCAATATAGACACCGGGTGCATCTGCTTTCGCGTAAGTGTCTAAACCATAATCAGCCAACGTAGCAATCACACTATTTTCAAGATAAAGTACAACTTCACGGATGCCTAATTTGCGCCGTTTTAGATCAATCAGGATATACATAATCTGTTGCCCGGGGGCATGATAGGTAATTTGTCCACCACGATCAGTTTGCACAACCGGCAGGGTAGTTTTGTGTAATAAGTGTTCAGGTTTGCCCACTTTCCCTTGCGTAAATACCGGGTAATGCTCGACTAACCAAATTTCATCACGTGTCTTTTTATGACGCGCTTGGGTAAAATCATGCATTGCCTGATATGTTGACAGATAAGGTGTGATGCCTAAATTTTTGATAATAATGTCTTTCATGACCATCCTGTCTTCTATCTTAATAAAGATAGAGCATTATTGAGATAATGCTGTTTTTTTAGATATATTTTACAATCTGATTTTTAATTGTCGCTATTATTATTGGTTGACAATCAGTAGTCAATCACTGTATAACGTCGCCATCCGATTTTAATATTTTAACCTTAAGATGTAACGCCCTTATCATCCAAACAATAACAATAATGACAATTGCGTGATAATAGGCGGGTGAGTTAATTGATAAGATGTTAAATTCTTATCAATGAGCGTGCCTGCTTTGCTTTTTTTGGTTTTTTGCGCAGGGTAGGCTTGCACTCATTAAGTTCCGTAATGTAAAATTGATGATATTATAATTAATAATGTTTTGTAACTGAAATTGATTATAGTCAATTTTTCATTTTTTAACAAAAAGAGCTTTTAATCAAAAAGTTCTCATAAAATAGAGGTTTTAAAATATGTCGGACATGCAGATGAATGATAGGGATCCCGTCGAAACGCAGGATTGGCTCGAGAGTATTGAGTCAATGATTCGTGAAGAAGGTACAGAGCGTGCACAATATATTATTGATCAGATAATCAATAAAGCTCGTCAAGGCGGCGTACCTTTACTATTCGGTTCTTCAACCAGTAACTATGTTAATACTATTCCAAAAGAAGATGAACCTGCCTATCCTGGTGATTTAGAACTTGAAAGACGAATTCGTTCCATTGTTCGCTGGAATGCAATGATGATTGTATTAAGAGCATCGAAAAAGCATTTAGAACTTGGTGGCCATATGGCATCATTCCAATCAGCAGCGACATTTTATGAAGTCTGTTATAACCATTTCTTCCGTGCGCGTAACGAAAAAGATGGCGGCGATTTGATCTATTTCCAAGGTCATGTTTCGCCAGGTATGTATTCGCGAGCATTTGTTGAAGGCCGTTTAACTGAAGAACAGTTAGATAACTTCCGTCAAGAAGTCCATGGCCATGGTTTGCCGTCTTATCCTCACCCTAAATTACTGCCTGAATTCTGGCAATTTCCAACCGTATCAATGGGATTAGGGCCAATTAGTGCGATTTATCAAGCACGTTTCTTAAAATATCTTCATCATCGTGGCCTTAAAGATACATCTGAACAAACCGTATATGCCTTTTTAGGTGATGGTGAGATGGACGAACCAGAATCAAAAGGTGCAATTACCATTGCAACACGTGAAAAACTGGATAATTTAGTTTTTGTGGTTAACTGTAATTTACAGCGTCTAGATGGTCCAGTTACGGGTAATGGTAAAATCATTAATGAATTAGAAGGAATTTTTGCCGGCGCTGGCTGGAATGTGATAAAAGTTATTTGGGGTGATCGCTGGGATGCCTTGCTACAAAAAGATAAATCAGGCAAATTAATTCGTTTAATGAATGAAACCCTAGATGGTGATTACCAAACTTTCAAATCAAAAGATGGCGCTTATGTGCGTGAACACTTCTTTGGTAAATACCCAGAAACGGCAGAATTAGTCAAAGATATGTCTGATGATGAGATCTTCGAACTTAATCGTGGTGGTCAAGATCCCGTGAAGATGTATGCGGCTTTTGCTAAAGCGAAAGAGACTAAAGGTCGTCCAACGATTATTTTAGCGCATACCGTAAAAGGTTATGGTATGGGTGATGCAGCAGAAGGTAAAAATATTGCTCACCAAGTGAAAAAAATGGATGCAAGTGGTGTGCGTCATGTGCGTGACTTCTTCCATGTACCAGTTGCCGATGATCAATTAGAATCCTTACCTTATCTTAAATTCGAAAAAGATTCACCTGAATATAACTATATTCATGAGCACCGCGATGCGCTTAAAGGTTATGTCCCATCACGATTAACTAAATTCTCGGGGACACTCTCTATCCCACCATTAAGCGAATTTAGTTCACTTTTAGAAGCACAAAGTAAAGAAATTTCAACCACAATCGCCTTTGTCCGTGCATTAAATATCATGTTGAAAGATAAAGCACTTGCCCCACATTTAGTGCCAATTTTAGCTGATGAAGCACGAACTTTTGGTATGGAAGGGCTGTTCCGTCAAATTGGTATCTATAATCCACACGGTCAACAATATACACCGCAAGATAGGGAACAAGTTGCTTATTATCGTGAAGATGAAAAAGGGCAAATCTTCCAAGAAGGGATTAATGAATGTGGCGCCACTGCTTCTTGGCTTGCTGCCGCAACTTCATATAGCACCAATGATCTTCCAATGATTCCTTTCTACATCTATTACTCTATGTTTGGTTTCCAACGTGTGGGGGATTTGATGTGGGCGGCCGGCGATCAGCAAGCGCGTGGTTTTGTTATTGGTGGCACATCTGGCCGTACGACTTTAAATGGTGAAGGTTTACAACACCAAGATGGTCATAGTCATATTTTATCTTCAACTATTCCTAACTGTATTTCTTATGATCCAGCGTATGTTTATGAAGTTGCCGTCATTATGCAAGATGGCTTACGTCGTATGTATGGTGAACAAGAAGGGGTTTACTATTATATTACAACATTAAACGAAAACTATGCGCAACCAGCTATGCCAGAAGGTGCCGAAGAAGGTATTCGTCGTGGTATCTATAAACTTGATACAGTTGTAGGGCAAACAGGCAAACCAACGGTACAGTTATTAGGTTCAGGTTCAATGTTACGTCATGTTCGTGAAGGTGCGGATATTTTAGCAAAAGAATATGGCATTAATAGTGATGTATATAGTGTGACTTCATTTACTGAATTAGCACGTGAAGGTCAGGATTGTGAACGTTTCAATATGTTACATCCAAATGAAAAACCAAGAGTACCTTATGTCACCCAAGTCATGAATACTCATCCAGCGATTGTTTCAACTGATTATATGAAATTATTTGCAGAACAGATTCGTGCCTATGTGCCTGCTGAAAGCTATAAAGTACTTGGTACGGATGGATTTGGTCGCAGTGATAGTCGTGAAAATTTACGTCACCATTTTGAAGTCGATGCTTCTTACGTGGTGGTCGCCACATTAAGCGAATTAGCTAAACGCGGCGATATCGATACACAAGTAGTCAAAGACGCGATTCAAAAATTCAATATTGACGCAGATAAAATTAATCCACGATTAGCATAAGAGGTTAACATAATGAGTACTACAATTAAATTACCGGACATTGGTAGTGATGAAGTCGAAGTAACAGAAATTTTGGTGAAAGTGGGTGATAAGGTTGAGGTTGATCAATCCCTATTAACGGTTGAAGGTGATAAAGCGTCGATGGAAATTCCTGCACCGCAAGCTGGGATTGTCAAATCGATTATTGTCAAAGTAGGCGATAAAGTATCGACAGGCGTTGATATTATGGTGTTTGATTCCGCTGATTCTGCTGCTGCGCCTGAAGCGACAGCCGCACCCGCTGCCGCACCGGTATCTACACCTGCGGCACCGGCTAGCAATCAAATCGTTGATGTCAATGTGCCTGATATTGGTGGCGATGAAGTCGAAGTGACCGAAATTCTCGTCAAAGTAGGTGATACCATTGCGATTGATGATTCATTGATTACGGTGGAAGGTGATAAAGCTTCGATGGAAGTGCCGGCAACTGTTGCCGGTGTGGTTAAAGCAATCGTGGTAAAAGTAGGCGATAAAGTCAAAACAGGTTCTAAAATCATGGAATTTGCTACAGCTGCCGCACCTGCGACTGCAGCTTCAACGCCAGCACCATCACCTGCACCAACCGCAGCACCTGCACCTGCGGCTGCTACACCAGCAGCGAGCACAGCCGCACCTAAAGCTGCCAGTGCTGGGACAGATGAGTTTGTTAAAAATGAACAATATGCCCATGCTACACCTTCTGTTCGCCGCTTAGCACGTGAACTTGGCGTTAACTTAGCCAAAGTACATGCGACAGGTCCGAAAGGGCGTATTTTGCTTGAAGATGTCCACACTTATGTGAAAAATGCGGTTAAGCAAGTGGAAAGTGGTAGTGCAGGTGGTTCACTCCCTGGTTTATTACCATGGCCAAAAGTCGATTTCAGCAAATTTGGCGAAATCGAAACATTGCCATTAACCAAAATTCAGAAAGTATCTGGTGCTAATTTACATCGTAATTGGGTGATGATTCCGCATGTAACTGAATTTGATGAAACTGATATTACTGATTTAGAAGCATTCCGTAAGCAGCAAAATGCGGAAGCAGAAAAGAAAAAGCTGGATCTCAAAATCACACCATTAGTGTTCATTATGAAAGCTGTGGCAAGTGCATTAACGGCTTATCCACGTTTTAATAGCTCGATTTCAGAAGATGCACAGACATTAATTGTCAAAAAATATATCAATATTGGTGTAGCGGTTGATACACCGAATGGTTTAGTGGTCCCTGTCTTTAAAGATGTCGATAAAAAAGGTATTAATGAACTTTCCCGTGAACTGGCTGCTATCTCTAATAAAGCACGTGACGGAAAATTAACCGGTAGTGATATGCAAGGCGGCTGCTTCACCATTTCGAGTCTTGGTGGTATTGGTACGACCTCGTTCACACCAATTGTTAATGCACCAGAAGTGGGGATTTTAGGTGTGTCACGTTCTAGCATGAAACCTATTTGGAACGGTAAAGAGTTTACGCCGCGCTTAATGTTACCTTTATCTTTATCATTTGATCACCGTGTGATTGATGGTGCGGATGGTGCACGCTTCTTAAGCCATATTGTTAAAGTATTATCCGACTTACGTCGCTTAGTGATGTAATGGGAGAGTGAAAATGAGTCAAGATGTAAAAACACAAGTTGTTGTATTAGGTGCCGGACCAGCAGGTTATTCTGCTGCGTTTCGTGCGGCTGATCTTGGACTTGATGTGACCTTAGTCGAACGTTATTCAACCTTAGGTGGTGTCTGCTTAAATGTTGGTTGTATTCCATCTAAAGCATTATTACATGTCGCCAAAGTGATGGACGAAGCCAAATCATTGACTGAACACGGCATCCATTTTGGGACCCCTAATCTTGAGCTAGATAAAGTTCGTAGCTGGAAAGAAAAAGTGATCAACCAGCTAACCGGTGGACTGGCTAGCATGGCTAAAATGCGTAAAGTGAATGTTATCCAGGGTGAAGCACAATTTACTGGTAGCCATACTATGGATGTGACTTCAGCTAAAGGGGTAACTAAAATTACCTTTGATAATGCGATTATTGCGGCCGGTTCGCGCCCAATTAAATTACCGTTTATTCCACATGACGATCCGCGTATTTGGGATTCAACAGATGCCCTTGCTTTAACGACCGTACCAAAACGTTTGTTATTGATGGGCGGTGGGATTATTGGATTAGAAATGGGGACAGTTTATCACTCATTAGGATCAGAAGTTGATGTGGTCGAAATGTTCGATCAAGTCATTCCTGCTGCAGATAAAGATGTCGTCAAAGTCTTTACTAAACAGATCCAAAAGAAATTCAAACTGATGTTAGAAACCAAAGTGACTAAAGTAGAAGCGCAGCACGATGCTATTTATGTCACCATGGAAAAGAAAGACGGTACCAGCGAAACACATGCTTATGATGCAGTATTAGTTGCCATCGGTCGTGCACCAAATGGGAAATTAATTAGTGCTGAAAAAGCTGGCGTTAATGTGACTGATCGTGGCTTTATCGAAGTTGATGAGCAGATGCGTACGAATGTCCCACATATTTATGCGATTGGTGATGTTGTTGGCCAACCAATGCTTGCACATAAAGGTGTGCATGAAGGGCATGTTGCAGCCGAAGTGATTGCTGGTCAAAAACACTATTTTGATCCGAAAACTATTCCATCTATTGCTTATACTGAACCAGAAGTTGCGTGGGTCGGTATGACCGAAAAAGAAGCAAAAGCCAAAGGTATTGATTATGAACTCTCTATCTTCCCTTGGTCAGCTTCAGGTCGTGCAATTGCATCGGATTGTGCTGAAGGGATGACTAAACTCATTTTTGAAAAGAATAGTGGTCTTCTTTTAGGTGGAGCAGTAGTGGGTGCCAATGGTGGTGAACTATTAGGTGAAATTACCTTAGCGGTTGAAATGGGCTGTAATGCAGAAGATATCGCGCTTACCATTCATGCACATCCAACTTTACATGAATCTATTGGTTTAGCCGCAGAGATTTATGAAGGATCCATTACCGATTTACCTAATCCGAAAGCAAAGAAAAAGTAATATCGTTAATTGATGCTTATTAATTGATAATCATTAATTGAGCATGATAAATTGTTCATCATAACGTGATCATCATAGCGTAATCGTCAAAATTGATGATTCTATGTTGATGCTTCTATAGTAATAATACCCATCTTGGTTTTATAGCAAGATGGGTATTTTTTGGGATGTTTCAGAACTACTATACGTTTATGTCAAATTTTGGGTTAATAAAAATATTTAAATCTTACGCGCGCACCATAACGATCTTCTGTGTTATCCCCTTGCTCTTTACTGCGCTCAAGTAGTGACCAATAAACACCGGTATAGATATTGAAATTATCCATATCAAGCACATTATCAAAAAGATAAGAGGCATTGACGGTATGAACTTTATAACGTCCTTTGCCGATAATATAACCATCTTTTTTATCTGCAACATAATCATCGTTAAATTCTTTGATATTATTATTGGCATAAAAATAGCCTAATCCGACCTTTTCCCAAACCATATTGACGCCTAAGGTGAGATCATCTTCATTTTGACCATCCATGTAAGCAACGCTGGTATTAATTAAGAGGCCTTGATTTTTGGCATTCCAGTTACCCATGCTGTTCCATGAGGATGTCCAACCATAACCGGTACGACGTGATTGACGATGAAAACGGTCATTATCATCATAATAACCATAGGCATTTTTAACTACATTCGTTTCGCTAGCAATGGCTGTCGAGAAACTATCATTTTTCCATGATAACACTGGGCGCAGGTAGGCGACATTTTTCTCTTTTTTGATCGCATAGCCATGATAAGTGGATTTGTTGAACATTTTTTCACCATTATTTATCAAGGTATTTAATTCAAAATTAAAATTGTCGAAAAACGGCGCAGTTAATTGTATAGCGCCACCATTATCACTGCGACCACGACCTTCTTTCATCATATAGATATAACCATAGCCATCTTCATACAGATCATTAGCTGTGTTGCCGGAATATTCGATAAAGGTATCTTGCCCGAGCGGGAACATATCATATGCTTCATAACGTCCTATTTTGAGCTGCCATTGTTTTTTTTGACCAAAATAAAAGGCGGCATCATCGAGATTCATACTGCCACCTAAGTCAGCTAAAGGTTGTACAGTAAAACCGGCAAAATTTTGGGCATTGACTTCTCGATAACCATCTAATCCAATCAGTAATCGGCCATTAATATCCCAACGATCTTTATCTGATGGCTTATCTTTTTTATCGGCACTGGCGCGAATAGAGCTAAGTTGGGTTTTTTTACTCGCACCATCAATATTAAATTCAACATCACCATATAATTTTAAAACACCTTGTGGCGTATCCCATTGGATAGCCGCAGAAGCTGTTTGTGTGAGCAAGCTTAAGGGGATTAGACTGAGTGTTATCATAGTAAAGGGAAAAGATTTTTTCATAAAATGTGTTTCCTTATAGTCGACTAATAATTAGTGTATTTGGTACTTATGCTTTGTTATCAAATAGATAACGTTAGGCAGCGGGTAAAATTTATGTGCGAGGAGCCGATATTTTGTTGCATCCCAAAAACTTGCGTTAATATGTTAACGTTATCTTTAATAATAAAATATTTAATCTCTAATGTTAAATCTAAAGATTATTTCTGTGATGAATGTAACATTTTTCCCATTTTTTTAAGCGATTAGGCAAAGCAATACTATTTTTTGAGGTAAGATGAGCTGTTTTTGATCGCGTTATCGTTATTTTTTTAGAATTAACTGTGTTTTATTCGCTCGCTAACGAACTGTCTTTTTAACGATAATCCGTATATAATGTAACGCAAATTCAATAAATCCCTATAAAAATACAATCTTTATGAAATCTTCTATTATCAATAAATTAGAAACGCTGCAAGAACGTTATGAAGAAGTGCAAGCGTTATTATCTGATCCCTCGGTTATTGCTGATCAAAATCGTTTTCGATCGCTGTCTAAAGAATATTCACAATTAACCGATGTGGTGAATTGCTTTGTTGCGTGGAAACAGACTCAGCAAGATATCGAAACAGCACAAATGATGCTATCTGATCCAGAAATGAGCGAAATGGCGCAAGAAGAACTGAATCAAGCTAAAGGTCAGGTTGAAGAGCAAGAAAAGTTATTGCAGATTTTACTTTTACCTAAAGATCCTAATGATGATTATAACTGTTTTGTCGAAGTCAGAGCAGGAACGGGGGGGGATGAAGCGGCACTCTTTGCGGGTGATTTAGCCAGAATGTATACGCGCTATGCTGAATCACATAATTGGCGGGTAGAGATCATGAGTGCGAGCGATGGTGAACATGGTGGTTATAAAGAAATTATCATGTTAATTAGCGGTGATAGTGTTTATGGTAATTTGAAGTTTGAGTCTGGCGGCCATCGTGTGCAGCGCGTGCCAGAGACCGAATCACAAGGACGTATTCATACATCAGCCTGTACAGTGGGTGTCTTGCCTGAAGTGCCGGAAGCGGAAATGCCCGAAATCAATCCAGCCGATTTGAAAATTGATACTTATCGCTCGTCTGGTGCCGGTGGGCAGCATGTTAATACGACAGATTCTGCGATTCGGATTACCCACTTGCCAACCGGTATTGTGGTGGAATGTCAAGATGAACGTTCGCAACATAAAAATAAAGCTAAAGCAATGTCGGTATTAGTGGCGCGTATTCGTGATGCGGAAATGAAGAAACGTCAGCAAGAAGAAGCCTCAACACGACGTAATCTACTCGGTTCGGGTGATCGCTCTGATCGCATTCGAACTTATAATTATCCACAAGGGCGAGTGACCGATCATCGTATTAATTTAACGCTCTACCGTCTAGATGAAGTGATGGCCGGTAAATTAGAGATGTTGATAGACCCAATTATTCAAGAATATCAAACCGACCAATTAGCCGCATTATCGGAACAAGATGAATGACCTATTTAGAATGGCTGAAATATGCTTCTCATACCTTAGTTGATAGTGAGAGCCCAAAACGGGATGCGGAAATTTTGCTAGGCTATGTGACACATAAAACACGCACTTTTATTATGGCGTTTTGTGAAACAACCCTTTCAGTGGATGATCTTGCCAAATTAGACGTATGTCTAAAACGACGCCAAAATGGCGAACCGGTTGCCTATATTACGGGCGAAAAAGAGTTTTGGTCATTAAATTTTAACGTGTCAAATGCCACATTGATTCCGCGACCCGATACCGAAAAGTTAGTCGAATTGGGCTTGGATTATCTACCTAAAGTCCCTTGTGAAGTGTTAGATTTAGGAACAGGGACAGGGGCCATTTCTATTGCAATGGCAACTGAGCGCCCCGACTGCCTTTTTACTGCCGTTGAAAAAAATAAAGATGCGTTGCTTTTAGCACAGCATAATGCTGCTAATATTGGTGTGAATAATGTCTATTTTTTGCAAGGTGATTGGTATAAGCCAATCAAAAGCCGTAAATTTTCGATGATAGTCAGTAATCCCCCTTATATTGAACCAACAGATATTCATTTATCGCAAGGTGATGTGCGTTACGAACCACGGAGCGCTTTAGTTTCTGAAGATAACGGCTTGGCTGATATTAAGCTGATTATAAAAGGCGCCATAAAACATCTGCATCAGTATGGTTGGTTGCTTATTGAACATGGCTGGCAACAAGCATTGGACGTACAAACAGTTTTCAAACAACAAGGATTTCAGTTAGTTGAAACCTTTGCCGATTATAGCGGTAATGATCGCGTTACTCTCGGTCGTTACTTCAAACCCTAAAATCATTGAGTTATTAATTGTATAAATTAATTGCATAAAAGTGGTTATCTTTTGCTTATAACATAGGAAAATCCCCTAAATTGATAAGTATTCTAACCATTTTTAATCAGATAAATAAAATAGATAAGCTAGAAAAAAGGAACAATAATATGCAACAAACACAAAAAGTCGTTAATGTTGGCGATATTTCTGTCGCGAACCATTTACCCTTTGTTTTATTTGGTGGAATGAATGTGCTCGAATCACGTGATCTTGCGATGAAAATTTGTGAACATTATGTCACCGTTACCCAAAAATTGGGAATCCCGCATATTTTTAAAGCTTCTTTCGATAAGGCTAATCGTTCTTCTATTCATTCTTATCGCGGACCCGGTTTAGAAGAGGGATTGAAAATCTTCCAAGAGTTAAAACAGCAATTTGGTGTCAAAATTATTACCGATGTCCATACAGAAGCTCAATGCCAACCTGTTGCTGATGTGGTTGATGTTATCCAACTGCCTGCTTTTTTAGCACGCCAAACCGATTTGGTTGAAGCCATGGCAAAAACAGGTGCGGTGATTAATGTCAAAAAACCACAATTTGTGAGCCCAGCACAAATGGGAAATATTGTTGAAAAATTTGCCGAGGCAGGTAACGATAAAGTGATTTTGTGTGATCGGGGGAGTTGCTTCGGTTATGATAATTTAGTGGTTGATATGCTCGGTTTTAATGTGATGAAAAAAGCCAGTAATGGTTCGCCAGTCATCTTTGATGTGACGCATGCATTGCAATGCCGTGATCCTATGGGAGCGGCATCAGGCGGCCGACGTGGGCAGGTGACCGAATTAGCACGTTCTGGCATGGCGGTTGGTATTGCGGGGCTTTTCTTAGAATCTCATCCTGATCCAAGTCACGCGAAATGTGATGGTCCATCAGCCTTACCACTGGCTAAACTCGAACCATTTTTAAAACAGATGAAAGCGATTGACGAATTAGTCAAAAGTTTTGCTGAGCTTGATACCGAAAATTAATGGATCGGTTTTTGCGTTTTGTCTTTCTAATAAATTGTCTTTCTAATCAATTGTCGTTCTCATCAATGTTTGATGAGAACGCATGAATGGAATAAACGTAGAAAAAATTATTTTATTTCAAACTTCCTGCCGACTTTAAAATAGCGATCAGCAGTTCCCAATAGCGATAAACGCTTGAAATATTCACTTTTTCATCTGGTGAATGTGGGGAAACAATCGTTGGTCCGATCGAGATCATATCCATATCGGGATAAGATTTTTTAAATAATCCACATTCAAGTCCAGCATGAATAACTGTCACATGTGGATTTTCAGAAAAAATTTCATAATATTTCTTTTTGACCAAATTAAGCAGATCTGAATCTAAATTAGGTTCCCAACCGGTGTAACCACCACTGATTTCATAGTTGGCATTACCTAATTGGCTTAGCGAAACCAACGTTGCAATAACGGCATCTTTAGCACTGTCGACTTGTGAACGAATTAAGAAATAAGCATTTGCTTGATTTTCTTCAATATTCATAACGCCTAGGTTGAGTGAAGTTTCAACAACACCCGGTATTTGATCACTCATGCGGATCACACCATTTGGTGCGGCATTTAGCCAATTAATGATTTTTGTTTGGTGTTCATTGGTTAGCACACGTTTTACTTTGTTTTCGGTCACTTCAGATAAAGTGAATTGAATATTAGGTTCAGTATGCGCCAATTCATTTTGCAACACAGTTAGGTAACGTTGCATAATGGATTTTAGCTTAGGTAACTCTTGGGTATTGAGTGACAGTTCGACAAATGCTTCGCGCGGAATGGCATTGCGCAATGTACCGCCTTGAATATCCGCTAATCTAAACGAAATCTCTTGCGCATATTCTGCCAAAAAGCGCGCCATTAATTTAATGGCATTGCCACGTCCAAGATGGATATCACAACCAGAATGGCCACCTTTTAGCCCTTTTAAGGCAATTCTTATATAGCAGTCATGGCCTTCTGGAATCACGGCATACGTGATCGGGAATGTCGAACGAAATTCGGCACCACCAGCACAACCAGTAAAGATTTCGCCCTCTTTCTCGGAATCGGTGTTGATTAAATAGTGGCTTTGCAACCAGTTAGGTTGTAAGGCAAATGCCCCATCCATACCGGTTTCCTCTGACGTAGTAATGAGCACTTCGATAGGACCATGTTCGACGGCTGAATCAGTTAAGACCGCCAATGCCGAAGCCAAGCCAATGCCATTATCAGCTCCTAGCGTGGTGCCTTTCGCTTTCACCCATTCGCCATCCACATAAGCTTGGATTGGATCAGTTAAAAAGTCATGTTGGGTTTCTTCATTTTTTTGCGGAACCATATCCATATGAGCTTGCAAGGCAATCGACGGGTAATCATCCATCCCTTTGGTTGCCCCTTTTCGTAATAAAATATTCCCTGCTTTATCTAACTCACACTCAATATTGTGTGAATGAGCAAAATCGACAATATATTTTGTGATCATCTGTTCATGGTGTGATGGCCGTGGAATTTTACAAATATCGTTAAAAATTCGCCAAATAGACTTTTGTGTCAATGTAGCAAGCATAATGGTACCTCAATGTGCTGTGATATAAATGCAATATATCACGATATCATGTTTAATACGCAATTAATGAGTGGTTTTTATTACGCATTCATTCTATAATTAGGTGCAATTTTACATTTATTTTTGGTCGATTAATATATTTTTTATGTTAGTCATTCATCGATGAATCACTTATTTGGTTAAAATTGCAGGTTATTTATGTCAACGAATAGTTCTAAAACAGTAGTAGAATCAACAGTAACAAATCAAGCCGAACAATCTCTCCTAGACGAAGAAATAAAAGCGAAAAAACAGATCAAAGCAGCCCAGATTGCGGAAAAGAAAAAATTCACCGTAACATGGGATATGTTGCAAATGTATGGTCGCGAACTCGCTATACGTTTACTCCCTGCCAATCAATGGAAAGGTATTATTGCTGTTAGCCGTGGTGGACTTGTTCCAGCTGCGATTTTAGCCCGCGAACTCAGTATTCGCTTTGTCGATACCGTCTGTATTTCTAGTTATGATTATGATCGCCAACGCGATAAAGTGATATTGAAAAAAGCAGAAGGTGATGGCGAAGGCTTTATTGTTATCGATGATTTGGTTGATACCGGGGAAACCGCGCACTCTATTCGTGAAATGTATCCAAAAGCGAAATTTGTCACCATTTTTGCAAAACCTGCCGGCAAACCGCTCGTCGATGATTATGTGATAGATATTCCACAAAACACCTGGATAGAACAGCCGTGGGATATGCATATTGTATTTACGAAACCGCTTAGTGATCATGAATAAGCGTCACCATTCGTAAATATGTAGAGACTATTTTAGAGAGACAATTGCTTAATGGCCGCTATCCAAAATTTATCCGAGACATTGTTCAAACCGAAATTTAACTATCCTGAGACGTCAACACTGATTAAGCGGATTGATATCAGTGATGTGACTTCGCAGAATACCGGCAACAACTGTCTCCAGACTCATCCAAGCCCATTAGATGGTGGTAATAACACGCATTGGTATCGACTAGTCAATCCGCTACTTTGGCACTTTCGTGGCTTGTCAACGGTTGAGATCGAAGACGTTTTATCACGTATTGCGGTATCAACCAAGCCACATAGTCATGATAACTGGTTAGATACGGTAATCGGCTATCAAGCAGGCAATTGGATTTATGAGTTTTTAAATCAAGCGGCCACGTGGCAGGCTGAAAGTGAAACGATCATCAAAGCCGATCTTTCCCCCACTGAAAGGCAAAAAATGCAGCGTGCTTATCTAATGGCAAGTGAATATGGCAGCATTGCCAGTTATCCGCATTATAAGAGTGATGAGCTTGCCTTGTACGCGCAAACGTATGCCTATAAAGCCTATAGTGAGGCACTCAATTATTCGCCTTATCTTTTGAAAGAATTGGAATTTCAAACAACGGATAATCTAGGCAATCAGAACAATATAAAAGCGATGTTGCATCTACCGATAGATGCCCAAACCACGGCTGAAATTACCACGGCTTATCCCGCGGTTCTGCTCTGTGGGGGAATGGGGAATCTGCAAATTGATTTTTATCGTTATTTTAGTGAATTTTTAGCGCCGAAAGGCATCGCGTTAATCACGGTAGATTTCCCTTCTGTTGGGCTAAGTCGACAGGTTAATTTGACGCAGAACACGAGCCAAATCTACCAGACAGTATTGGAACAACTCCCCACTGTACCTTGGATCGATGCGCGCCGTGTTGTATTGACGGGAATCCGTTTTGGTTCCAATATTGCGACTCGCCTTGCTTATTTAATGCCTAATAGCATAAAAGGTTTGCTAAATATTACGCCACTTATTCACCAATTATTTATTAATAAAACGTTGCAAGAAAGCTTACCGACAATTTATAAAGATATGGTTGCCAGTCGCCTGGGCTTAGATACGATTTCGAATCAGCAATTGGCGGCGGAGCTGTGCTGTTTCTCATTAAAAAACCAAGGCATCATTAATAGACCGTGCCACGTGCCGGTAATGAGTATCTTGTTTGAGGATGATCCATTAAGCACAATGAGCGAGGCTAAGTTAATCACATCGTGCAAGCAACATAAAATTGTCACGATAGCAAGAACACCATTACAGAAAAATTTCCAAAAAGCGATGATTGCATCGACTGATTGGATGCTCTCTTTACTTTAATGTCTTCATAGTGAAAAGGGGGATGACTCTTTTTATCTTTGAAGATAGACATAACATAACCGCTTAAAAGGGAAATAGGAACAAATCGCGATGACTGACATAAAAAAAAGAACAAGATCGCAGATTATTGTGATTAAATTAGGTACGAGCGTTCTTACCGCAGGCACCAAACAGTTAGATAAAGCGCGCATTGTTGAATTGATCCGACAATGCGCGTTACTACATCAGGCGGGACATAAAATTGTCATTGTGACTTCTGGCGCCATTGCTGCCGGGCGAGAATATCTGAATTTTCCTACTTTACCCAATACCGTTGCCACTAAACAGATGTTAGCGTCGGTTGGGCAGAGTAAACTTATCCAATTTTGGGAACAGCTATTCTCAATTTATAAGATCCATATTGGACAGATGTTATTAACGCGTGCTGATCTGGAAGATCGCGAACGCTTTTTAAATGCTCAAGACGTGTTAAAAGCATTATTAGATAACCATATTGTGCCGGTGATTAATGAAAACGATGCGGTTGCCACTGCCGAAATTAAAGTCGGCGATAACGACAATCTCTCGGCGCTGGTTGCCATTTTAGCCAATGCCAATAAATTAATTTTATTGACTGATTTAGAAGGTCTTTATACCGATGATCCACGTCATAATCCTGACGCGAAATTGATTCAGCAAGTCGAACATATTGATGATAAATTACGCAGTATTGCTGGCGACAGTGTTTCGGGATTAGGAACGGGCGGAATGGGCACCAAAGTCCAAGCGGCAGATGTGGCTGGGCGAGCCGGTATTGAAGTTATTATTGCCGCCGGTGGACGCACCAATGTTATTTTAGATATTGTTAATCATCATGCTGTTGGAACGAAATTTTTACCGCAAAAAACACCACTAGAACATCGGAAATATTGGTTATTTGGTGCACCTAAAGCCGGTGAAATTTATTTAGACGACGGTGCGGTCAATGCGATTTTACATAAAGGTAGCTCATTATTACCATCAGGTATTATTGCCGTTGAGCACGACTTTTCGCGTGGTGCTGTGATAGATATTTGCGATAAAACCGGCAAATGCATTGCGCGTGGTGTCAGCCGCTATAACAGTGATTCTTTAAAACAGATAGCTGGGCACCATTCCCAAGAGATCAGCCATTTGATTGGTTATGAATATGGACCTGTGGCTGTGCATCGCGACGATATGATAGTGAAATAGTCTATTTATCTAGTATCTATTTATATATGTACCTAGTTATCTATGTACCTAGTTATCAATATGAATAGGTTGCTCACCGTAATAGGTTATTTGGAAGTTTCAGAACTATACTACGTTTATGTAAAATTTTTATATAAAATTATTTATATACAATGAGTTATAGATAATCATTTAGAGACAATTTATTCTCTATAATGAGCCCTATCCAGTAAATGTTATATAGTCAGTGATATACAATCAATGATATAGAAGAATTGATATCTAATTAGCGTTGTGATAGATCAAGATAAGGATTTTATCTTGAATATCAAATATATCGAATACAGCAAATAGTGCATCGGTGATAACCGTTGGCAAAATCAGAAGTGGAAGAAATTATGTTAGAGCAGATGGGAAAGCGAGCAAAACTTGCCTCGTATCAATTAGCACAATGTCAAACTAATCAAAAAAATCAGATGCTGCTCACGCTTGCAGATCAGCTGATCACACAAAGCGATAAAATTTTGGCCGCTAATCAACAAGATATAAAAGCGGCTAAAGCACAAAATTTAAGCGCAGCGATGATAGATCGCCTGTTACTCACACCATCACGATTAACTGCTATCGCGGATGATGTACGTAAAGTTGCGCAATTAAAAGATCCAATTGGCGAAATTATTGACGGTTATACCGTTACCAGTGGCTTGAAGCTGCAGCGCCGTCGTGTGCCACTTGGCGTAATTGGTGTGATTTACGAAGCGCGGCCAAATGTGACCATTGATATCGCATCATTGTGCCTAAAAACAGGCAATGCGGCCATTTTGCGTGGTGGCAAAGAAACGACACAGACTAATACTGTGTTGATTGAGGTGATCCAACAAACCTTGCAGCAGGCAGGTCTGCCCGAAACGGCAATACAATATCTTGATGATCCTGATCGTCAATATATTCATGAATTACTCAAACTTGATAGTTATGTGGATATGATTATTCCGCGTGGTGGTGGTGCACTCCAAAAATTGTGTCGCGAACAGGCGACCATTCCCGTGATTACCGGCGGAGTGGGTGTTTGTCATCTATTTATGGATGAAAGTATGGATTTTGATCAAGCGCTACCGATTATTGTGAATGCCAAAACTCAGCGCCCAAGCACCTGCAATACCCTAGAAACCTTATTAGTGCATACCGCGATTGCCGATACGTTTTTACCCAAATTAGATCAAATCTTAGCCGATCACGATGTGGTATTGCATGCTGATGCTGACGCATTTGCTATTTTACAATCTGGTGTAGCTAATGTTTTCCCTGTCAAAGATGAAGAGTTATGCCGTGAATGGCTTTCTAAAGATCTCAATATTGTGATTGTCGATTCCTTAGAACTGGCTGTCGATCATATTCGCGAATATGGCACAGGGCATTCCGACGGAATCTTAACCCGTGATCTGCTTAATGCCGAAAAATTTGTCAACTTAGTTGATTCCGCTGTGGTTTACGTCAATGCCTCTACCCGTTTTACTGATGGGGGAGAATTCGGACTTGGCGCCGAAGTCGCCGTCAGCACCCAAAAACTCCACGCAAGAGGCCCAATGGGACTCGAAGCCCTCACCACCTATAAATGGATCGGCTATGGCAATGATTTAGTGCGGAAGTAGTGTTTTCTGAAGGTGATAGGCGAATTAGTACAAAATTCAGTTGTTGCAAATTTTGCAACAACTGCTGGCGATCAAAAAGCCTATCAAGTTGACTATAACAACACGACAATTACTCAATAATGCGGATAAAGTGTCACATAATCGGGCGAAAAATAAAGCTAAATTAGAATATAAAAAGTATATAGAATAAAAGAAGATAATATCTCGCATCATATGAATCTATATCACAACTAATTGAATTAATTTATAAAAATAAGCAATAACAAGCTAAAAAATCACAATAAAGGATCAACTATCATGGCAGGTAATCAATTATCATCCACCAGCATGCAACAACGCAGTGATCTGCAACGGCAAATTTGGAAAATTGCTGATGAGGTGCGAGGTGCGGTAGATGGTTGGGATTTTAAGCAATATGTATTGGGGTCGCTATTTTATCGTTTTATTAGTGAAAATTTTGCCGATTATATTCAAGCCGATGATGATAGCTTTGATTATGCCGAAATGCCTGATAGTGTGATTACACCTGACGTTAAACAAGAAGCAATAAAAAGCAAGGGTTATGTGATTTATCCTAGTCAATTATTTAAAAATGTGGTGAAAAATGCTAACACTAATCCTAGTTTAAATACCGATTTGGCACATATTTTTGCCGCCATTGAAAGTTCGGCGAGTGGCTATCCGTCTGAGCGCGATATTAAAGGACTATTTGCGGATTTTGATACCACTAGTAATCGTTTAGGGAATACGGTAGAGGATAAAAATAAGCGTTTAGCAGCGGTATTAACTGGCGTGGCGCAACTTGATTTTGGTGATTTTGCTAATCATCATATTGATCTATTTGGCGATGCTTATGAATTTTTAATTTCTAACTATGCCTCAAATGCTGGTAAGTCGGGTGGGGAATTTTTTACGCCACCTAATGTGTCGAAATTGATTGCCAGATTAGCGCTGCATAATCAGAAAAAGGTCAATAAAATTTACGACCCCGCGGCAGGTTCAGGATCATTGTTGTTACAAGCTAAAAAAGAATTTGATGATCATATTATCGAAGAAGGCTTTT
This sequence comes from Orbaceae bacterium ESL0727, assembly GCA_029433345.1. Lineage (GTDB taxonomy): Bacteria > Pseudomonadota > Gammaproteobacteria > Enterobacterales > Orbaceae > Gilliamella. The sequence goes on along the minus strand of JAQTHY010000001.1, from coordinate 1,787,089 downwards.
ATGGGCAAGAAATTAACCATACCACCTATAACCTCGCGCGTATGAATATGTTTTTGCATAATATTAACTATAACAATTTCGATATTATGCTTGGTGATACCTTATTGAATCCACAATTTGGTGACGAAAAGCCGTTTGATGCGATTGTCTCTAATCCGCCTTATTCAATTAAATGGATTGGCAGTGATGACCCAACCTTAATTAATGATATTCGTTTTGCTCCAGCGGGTGTATTAGCACCAAAATCGAAGGCTGATTTTGCATTTATTTTGCATGCACTTAGTTATCTGTCTGCTAAAGGTCGGGCGGCAATAGTTTCTTTCCCGGGAATTTTTTATCGTGGTGGTGCAGAGCAAAAGATTCGCAAATATTTAATCGATAATAATTTTGTCGAAACTGTGATTGCATTAGCACCCAATCTCTTTTTTGGTACCTCAATTGCGGTAAATATTTTGGTGTTAGCTAAAAACAAATCCGATAAAAAAACCCAATTTATTGATGCCAGCGAACTGTTTAAAAAAGAGACCAATAATAATGTACTGACCGATGTGCATATAAAAACCATTATTGAGGTGTTTGCCGATAAAACCGCTCGCGACCATTTTGCTAAATCAGTAGATAATGCGGACATTGCTGCTAATGACTATAATCTCTCAGTTAGCTCTTATATCGAAGCCAAAGATACCCGTGAAGTGATTGATATCAAAGCCCTTAACGCCGAAATTGCCGAAACCGTCAGCAAAATCGACATGCTCCGCAGTCAAATTGATGCCATCGTGGCGGAGATTGAAGGATGAAAATTTTAGAATTACTTAAAAATTGTCAGGTTGAGTGGAAAGCGTTGGGGGATGTGTTTATTCGAACAAAGGGAACAAAAATTACTGCAGCAGAAATGAAATTATTGCATAAGGAAAATGCACCATTGAAAATCTTTGCTGGTGGAAAGACTTTTGCATTTGTTAATTATAATGATATTCCAGAAAAGGACATTAATAATAAGCCATCTATCATTGTGAAATCTCGAGGTATTATTGAATTTGAATATTACGATAAACCATTTTCACATAAAAATGAAATGTGGTCATACTATTCATCTGATGCTGATATTAATATTAAATATGTATATTATTTTCTAAAAACAGAAGAAAAATTTTTCCAAAATCTGGGTAGTAAAATGCAAATGCCACAAATTGCAACACCAGATACAGATAAATTTTTAATCCCCATTCCTCCTCTTTCAATACAAACCGAAATAGCGCGTATTTTAGACATATTTACCGCGATAACAGCGGAATTAACAGCGGAGCTTACCACAAGAAAAAAACAATACAACTATTATCGTGATAATTTACTTAATTTTAACGAAGATGAGGTTGAGTGGAAAGCGTTGGGAGATGTTTGTGATTATGTAGATTATCGGGGAAAGACACCAACAAAAACGCAAGAAGGAATATTTTTAGTTACAGCAAGAAATATTAGAATGGGTTACATTGACTATGAAGTATCGCAAGAATTTATATCAGAGAAAGATTATCCAGTCGTAATGAGAAGAGGTGTTCCTAAAAAAGGAGATATTCTTATAACTACAGAGGCTCCGTGTGGGTTTGTTGCTCAGATTGATCGCGAAAATATCGCCTTAGCACAAAGAGTAATAAAATACAGAAGTAAAGATACAAGATTATCAAATTCATTTCTAAAATATTATTTGTTAGGGACACGATTTCAAAATAAATTGATGAGCGCGGCAACAGGTTCAACAGTTAAAGGAATAAAAGGTAGTACATTACATAAATTAACTATCCCCGTCCCACCACTCAAAAAGCAAACCGAGATTGTGGCTATCCTCGATAAATTCGATGCATTAACTAACTCTTTAACCGAAGGTTTACCAAAAGAGATTGCATTACGACAAAAACAATACGAATATTACCGCGAACTATTATTAACCTTTCCTAAACCATAGGAATAACCATTATGTTTGAGTTAAATCCAATTGCCGAATCGAATAACTATATTGTGTTAGATAAATATAATAAAGTGCAAGAGCCCAGTGCCAGCTATCAAAGTGAAGATGCGCTGGAAATGACTTTTATTAGTGATTTGCAAAGACAAGGATATGAATATTTACCTAATTTAACTCAACATGATCAATTACTAGCGAATATTCGTGTGCAGTTGCAAAGACTGAATAATATGCAGTTTACCGATGCCGAATGGCAACATTTTGTACTGGAATATTTAGATAAACCCAACGATTCCCTGATCGATAAAACCCATAAAATCCATCACAATTACATTTATGATTTTGTCTTTGATGATGGACATATCCAAAATATCTATTTAGTTGATAAAAGAAATTTACGTAATAATAAATTACAGGTGATTAATCAGTTTCAACAAACAGGTAGCTGTAGTAATCGTTATGATGTCACTTTATTAGTCAACGGTTTGCCGCTGATACACGTTGAACTAAAAAAACGGGGTGTAGCGATTCGTGAAGCGTTCAACCAAATTCATCGCTATAGCCATGAAAGTTTTAATCAAGAAAATTCACTATTTAAATATTTGCAGATTTTTGTTATATCGAATGGTACCGATACTCGCTATTTTGCTAATACCACTAAACGAGATAAAAATAGTTTTGATTTCACTATGAACTGGGCGCGCTCAGATAATACACCGATTAAAGATCTAACAGATTTTACGGCTACTTTTCTGCAACAAAATACATTGTTAAGCGTATTGTTGCGTTATTCAGTTTTTGATAGCAATAATATCTTGTTGATTATGCGTCCTTATCAAATTGCCGCGACTGAGCGAATTTTATGGAAGATCACCAGTTCTTATAACAGCAAAAATTGGAGTAAACCGAGTAGTGGTGGCTATATTTGGCATACTACAGGTTCAGGTAAGACCTTGACCAGTTTTAAAGCAGCACGCCTAGCAACAGAGCTGGAATTTATCGATAAAGTCTTTTTTGTGGTGGATCGTAAAGATCTCGACTATCAAACTATGAAAGAGTATCAACGCTTTTCACCTGATAGTGTCAATGGTTCGAATAGTACTGCAGGCTTAAAACGTAATCTCGACAAACAAGATAATAAAATTATTGTTACTACCATTCAAAAACTGAATAATTTAATGCGGGGGGATGATAATTTACCGATTTATCAAAAGCAGGTGGTATTTATTTTTGATGAAGCGCATCGTTCTCAATTTGGCGAAGCACAAAAAAATCTGGTTAAAAAATTTAAAAAATTCTATCAGTTTGGTTTTACTGGTACCCCTATTTTTGAAGGAAATGCTTTGGGTACGAAAAAGACTGAAGATGTATTTGGGCGGGATCTGCATAAATATCTGATTACCGATGCGATTCGTGATGAGAAAGTGCTGAAATTTAAGGTTGACTATAATAATGTGCGCCCGCAGTTTCAATCTTTAGAATGTGAACAAGATTTAGAAAAACTTACTGCTGCGGAGAACAAACAGGCACTGTTGCATCCAAAACGGATTGAGCAGATCGCTCGCTATATTTTAGACAATTTTGATCGCAAAACACATCGCTTAAATTCCGGTAGCAAAGGTTTTAATGCTATGTTGGCGGTCAGTAGTGTGGATGCGGCCAAACTCTATTATGAGACATTCAAACGATTACAAGAAGGCAGTCAGAATCCCTTAAAAATTGCCACTATCTTTTCGTTTGCAGCTAATGAAGAGCAAGATGCGATTGGTGAGATTCCTGATGAAAGCTTTGAACTTTCGGCGTTAGATATGAGCGCCAAAGCATTTTTAACTGCGGCGATTAATGATTATAATCAGATGGTTAAAACGAATTATGATGTCAGTAGCGATGAATTTCAGAACTATTATCGTGATTTGTCGTTACAAGTTAAAAATCAACAGATCGATCTATTGATTGTAGTCGGTATGTTTTTAACGGGTTTTGATGCGCCAACATTGAATACTTTATTTGTTGATAAAAACCTCCGTTATCATGGACTTATCCAGGCGTTTTCGCGTACTAATCGGATTTATAATGCGACTAAAAGTTGTGGCAATATTGTCGCATTCCGTGATTTAGAGCAAGCAACGATTGATGCTATTAGACTGTTTTGTGATAAAAACCATGATGATAAACAGATTGCTGAATTGGTGATAGAACGTAGTTATCAAGATTATATGTACGGTTATATAGATCCTAAAAGTGGCGAGTCAAGTCGCGGTTATATTAATATCGTTGCAGAACTGCAAGAACGTTTCCCTAATCCGTCCGAAATTAGCTCAGAAAAAGAGAAAAAAGTCTTTGTAAAACTGTTTAGTGAATATTTGCGCACCGATAGTATTCTACAAAATTATGATGAATTTACCAGCTTAAAAAAGCTACAAACTATTGATAGTAATGATATTGAGGCTGTAGCAGCATTACAGACAGAATATGGGTTAAATGATCAAAATATAGCGATTATGCAAACTTTGCCTCCATTACCGAGTGATCGAACCATTCAAAATTATCGATCCACTTATCATGATATTCGTGATTGGTTGCAACGTGAAAGGGAAAATGATCATAAGGATTCAGCTACTATTGATTGGCTAGATGTGGTGTTTGAGGTTGATCTACTAAAATCACAAGAAATTAATCTAGATTATATTTTAGCATTAGTTTTTGATCATAATGAAAGAACGGACAATAAAGCCGATGTGGTTGAAGAAGCGCGCCGTTTGATTCGTTCAAGCATTAATAGCCGCGATAAAGAAGAGTTACTGGTGGATTTTATTAATCGTACCAATTTAGATAATATTCCGGATAAAGCGACTATTATTGATGACTTTTTCCAATTTGCGCAAAAAGCCTTACAACAGGAAAGTGAAGCATTAATTGATGAGGAGACGCTTAATCACGATAATGCCATACGTTATATTGCCACTTCATTAAAACGTGGTTATGCCAGTGATGAAGGTACTGATCTAAATGAGATGCTACCAAGAATGAGTCCACTGAATCCTGATTATCTGACTAAAAAACAGCGCGTTTATGGCAAGTTATCCGCATTGGTCAGTAAGTTTATAGGCGTTAATAACGAAAGTTAAATTTTGTTTTACCGTTATGATTTATTGCCAAAAATAAGGCTTGTGTTAGCAAGCCTTATTGGTGTAGGTGGTTAAGCTAACCGTTAATCAAAATTACGCATTAATAATGCATAATCTAAATCGATACCTTCTGGGACCGGAATATAGACGATATGCCCATCGCCAAGTCCTGCGGGGACGGGTTGGCCTTTTTTATTTATCATGCGTTCAATCGTAAAAGTGAGATTGCCTTTTGGCGTCATCATTTCGACACTATCGCCGACCGAGAATTTGTTTTTCACAATCACTTCAGCAAAGCCGTTTAGCCGTTCACCACTAAATTCGCCAACAAATTGTTGCCTTTCGGATACTGAGTGGCTGTATTCGTAATTTTGCATTTCTTCGCTACGATGGCGGCGCAAAAAGCCTTCGGTGTAACCACGATGGGCGAGGGCGTCAAGTTCGGTGAGGAGATTCGGATCGAAAGGTTTACCTTCGCTGGCGGCATCGATCGCTTGGCGATAGACTTGGGCGGTTCTTGCGCAATAATAGTAAGATTTGGTACGCCCTTCGATTTTGAGTGAATGAACGCCAATTTTGGTAAGATCTTCAACCAGTTCGACTGCACGCAGATCTTTCGAATTCATAATGTAGGTGCCATGCTCATCCTCGAACGATTGCATATATTCGCCCGGGCGACCGGCTTCTTCTAGCATAAATAGTTTATTGGTTGGATGATCTGTTTTTTCATCTAATGCAGTAACATCATCTACAGTTGATTCGATCTGTTTGACCGGAATTGGTTCGTATTTATGTACGATCTGTCCAACTTCATCTTCTTTACCTTCGCTGACTTTATATTCCCAGCGGCAAGCGTTAGTGCAGGTACCTTGATTAGAATCACGTTTGTTGATATAGCCAGACAGTAAGCAACGTCCCGAATAGGCCATGCAGAGTGCGCCGTGGATAAAAACTTCGATCTCCATACCGGGGACCTGTTCACGAATTTCAGCAATTTCAGTTAGCGAGAGTTCGCGTGATAACACGACTCGCGTTAAGCCGATTTGTTGCCAAAATTTAATTGTTGCCCAGTTAACCGCATTCGATTGGACGGAAAGGTGGATTTCCATGTCGGGAAAGTGTTCCCGTACCAGCATGATCAAACCCGGATCTGACATAATAAAGGCATCAGGTTTCATGGCTACGATTGGGGTAAGATCACGAATAAAGGTTTTGAGCTTAGAATTGTGTGGCGCAATATTGACCACCACATAGAATTTTTTGCCTTGCGCATGCGCTTCGTTAATGCCGATAGCGAGATTTTCGTGATTAAATTCGTTATTGCGGACACGCAAACTATAACGAGGCTGTCCCGCATAAACAGCGTCGGCACCATAAGCAAACGCATAGCGCATATTTTTTAGTGAGCCAGCTGGTGAAAGAAGTTCAGGTTTTTTATATAAAGTTGTCATTAACAATGCCTCTGATGTCAGGTCAGTATTACATAAAATGTAATAGGTTAAGCTGTATTGCCAAAATAGGTTGGCATTTTACGCGTTAAGACAACAGTTTGCAAAAGGTTGTCTGCTGATTTGTTATGAAATAACACTTCATCCTGAAACATTTGCACAAATGCCAGCTATTTATGCTAGCAGATTGGCAATTAATAGATTAATGGCTGCACCACCAATAATTAACCAAGCGAAGATCATCACGCCTAGTAATAAGGGTTTTATGCCCGCTTTTTGAAAGGCGGAATAGTGACTGGTCAGACCAAGGGCAGCCATTGCCATCGTCAAAAAGATATCATCAAAAAAGATAATATAGTGAACGACGATAGCAGGTAAAATGCCTAATGAGTTGATACATGCCATCAATAGAAAACCGATTGCAAACCAAGGAATCACGATTTTACGTTTACTATTTGCTTCATTTTTAGTTTGACGAACAAGATAAAATGACAAACAGAGTAGAAAAGGAGCCAGCAGTAGTACTCTAATCATTTTAGTGATAACAGCGGTTTCAACTGCCGGTTCGCTAATTGCATTACCTGCGGCAACCACTTGTGCGACTTCATGAATCGTCGATCCAATATAGATACCAAAAGCGGTATCCTTAATTGGAATTAAGGTGATCATATAATTGTAAATAAGTGGATAGATAAACATGGCGATAGTGCCAAAAATGACGACTACGGCAACTGCCATGGTCACTTTTTCGGATTTAGCATTGAGTGTAGATTGCGTTGCAATAACCGCGGCGGCACCACAAATTGAGCAGCCGCTGCCAATTAAAATGGCACTCTCTTTATCCATCTTTAAGCATTTAATTCCTAAAAAAAGCGTGAGTAAAAAGGTCAAAGTCACCATTAAAATATCGATAACAATACCTTGAGAACCGACCAAGGCGATTTCTTGAAAGGTTAATTTGACACCAAAAAGGATAATGGCTAAGCGTAATATTCTACCTTTGCACCAATCAACACCTAAATGACAGAAGGGCGCTAATTTAGGATAGATGATATTGCCGATCACAAGCCCAATAATAATGGCTAAGACAATCGCCGAAATGCCACTATTTTTGATAATTGGCATTTTGGCTACGTAAATGGCGATAACAGATAATAGTAGTGAAAGGAGAATACCCCCAAAATATTTTATTAAATTATGCATAATTTATCTTCTAACTTAATTTGTCTTTTAATTTAATTGATCTTTTAACTTAATTTATATTCTAATTAATCTACTCAAACAGATACTCAATGGTTTCCTCTTAAAGTGCCCCCATAACTGCATGCGCGGTATAACATTCTTCAAGATAGGTGATATCTTCTGGGGTTAACGAAATCGCTAATGTGCCCACCGCATCGTCAAGATATTGCGTTTTAGTTGCGCCAATAATAGGCGCAGTAACCCCTTTAGCCAATAACCAAGCTAAGGCGATTTGCGTCATGGTTGCACTATATTTTTGCGCTAACTGAGCTACGCGTTGCACGATATGTTCGTCGGTCTGTTGTGTGCTGTCATATTTCGCGATGGCTGTTTTATCGGTTTGGCTACGTAAACTGTCGGTATGCCAATCGATACGGGAAAGTCTACCAGCGGCAAGTGGGCTATAAGGCGTTAACGCGACATTAAATTGTTTGCAGATAGGAATTAATTCGCGTTCATCTTCGCGATATAACAAATTATAATGATCTTGCATGGAGACAAATGGCGTCCAACCATTTTTTTCTGCAGCAAGTTGCATATTAAAAAATTGATAACCATACATAGCCGATGCCCCTAAAGCCCTTACTTTTCCGGCTTTGACCAGTTTATCTAAAGCCGCCATGGTCTCTTCGATAGGGGTTTGATAATCAAAACGATGGATGATATAGAGATCTACATAATCTGTGCCTAATCGTTTAAGTGAGCCATTAATTTCTCGTTCAATCGCCGCTTTAGAGAGGTGACCTTCATTAAAATAGACTTTTGTTGCGAGTACGATTTTATCACGTGCAATATTCTTTTTAAGCGCGCGGCCTACATACTCTTCACTTGTTCCTGCTGAGTAGGTGTTAGCAGTATCAAAAAAATTGATACCTAAATCTAGCGCATGTTTAATGATAGTTTCAGTCTGATTAGGATTGAGTGTCCATGCATGCATTTTGCTGGCAGGATCACCAAAACTCATACAACCTAAACAAAAACGCGATACCGAAATATCCGAAAGACCCAGTTTTATATAGTTCATATACGATCCTTAAAAATAAGAGATTTATCATAAATCCATTCGTCATTCATTGCTAAACTATGATTTAATCACTTAACTAAAATAGCACTCTTATTGCAGCAAAATTATAAGAGTATCTTTTTATTGTATACTGCAATTTTATTGACTGGGTAGCAGTTTTGTTTAATATTATGTGTCTATAACGTAATATATTGATACTATGTAAAATAGTTAGTCGAACGACAACAATACCAAAATCAAATTTTTAATGTATTGACCCTTTTTTTGAACCATAATTTAACTTATTGAAATTTAATGATATTTAAAGTCATGCTAAAAAAGGGTAAATATTAAAAAAGATGGCATTCACTCTTTAACAATCAGGATTCCTTGTCAAAAATCTCTTCCAAACCGCCGCACAGGCGGCTTAGAAAATTACACAAGACTTACAAGCTCTAGAAGGTAACCAAACCGCCGCACAGGCGGCTTAGAAAATCTAATACCACTATCAAAACAAGCATTAGACCCAAACCGCCGCACAGGCGGCTTAGAAAATCTAATACCACTATCAAAACAAGCATTAGACCCAAACCGCCGCACAGGCGGCTTAGAAAATGAAGGATGCGTTAGGCACGTAATTCCGCAACCAAACCGCCGCACAGGCGGCTTAGAAATGATTATTTACTGATAACATAAAGAAGCCGTTCCAAACCGCCGCACAGGCTGATTTTTAGATATTTTGGAAGTTTTATGTGACAATGTCACTTTTTTGATTGTATTAGCTTAGAATAATATTTATTTGGATGTTTCAGAACATATAGACGTTTATGTATAATTTTGAGGGGTGGGTTATAGCGTATGATTCTATAACCCCTTTTTTGTATCATATTAACCGTAATCAATATGGTCATAATATATGGCTGTTTGTATGAATAGCTTCTGTTAGAGCCGCAAATCTTTCGTGTAACAAAGTTAACCATAACAATGATTGTATTTTTTATTATTTACGATTATTCATCCATCATTATTTATTGAACATTATTTGTTGATCATTACTTATTGATCATTGTTCATCCAACAATTTTTTTAGTTTATATAAAGCGTCTAATGCTTGTTTAGGCGTTAAGGTATCGGGATCGATCTCTTTTAATGTTTCTTCAATTTCGGAAGGCGGTGGTTCTGCTAAAAAAGAGAGTTGTGATTCATCAACATGACTGGTTGCAGCTTGTTTAGAAAGCACTTCTAACTCTTTGAGTTTCTGTTTAGCTCGTTTTAGAATATTTTTCGGTACGCCAGCCAGGCCTGCTACCGCAATACCGTAACTTTTGCTGGCCGCACCTTCGGCGACTTCATGGATAAAGGCAACATTATTACCGTGTTCAACGGCATCAAAATGGACGTTATAAACACCTTGCATATGTTCTGGTAATTGTGTTAATTCAAAATAGTGTGTGGCAAAAAGGGTCATTGCTCTAATTTCATTGATAAGATTTTCTGCACAGGCCCAAGCCAGCGATAATCCATCATAAGTCGAGGTACCCCGACCAATTTCATCCATAAGAACTAAACTCTGTTCTGTCGCATTATGCATGATATTGGCTGTTTCGGTCATTTCGACCATAAAAGTGGAACGGCCTGATGCTAAATCGTCGGATGCACCAATACGTGTAAAAATTCGATCGATAGGGCCCATTATTGCTTTTGATGCGGGCACAAAACTACCAATATACGTGAGTAATACTATAAGGGCGGTTTGCCGCATATAGGTGCTTTTCCCGCCCATATTGGGGCCGGTAATAATTAGCATCCGTCGGGTTGGGGAAAGTTGTAGGTTATTGGCGATAAAAGGGGCTTGCAATACTTGCTCAATCACGACATGGCGACCTTGCTCAATACAAATGCCTGGTTTATCTGTTAGGGTAGGGCAAGCATAATTTAAGGTTAGTGCGCGTTCAGCAAGATTAGTCAAGACATCAAGCTGGGCAATGGCTTCAGCGCTGATTTGCATAGCAGAAAGATGCGGTAACAGTTGATCAAATAGTGCATCATAGAGCTGTTTTTCGAGCGCGAGCGCTTTACCTTTAGCATTGAGCACTTTATCTTCGTATTCTTTTAATTCAGGAATGATATAGCGCTCAACATTTTTTAAGGTTTGCCGACGTGTATAATGAATTGGCGCTAAGTGACTTTGTCCGCGGCTAATTTGGATATAATAGCCGTGTACAGCATTAAAGCCCACTTTTAAACTGTCAATACCGAGAGTTTCCCTTTCTCGGATCTCCAGTTTTTCAAGATATTGGCTGGCACCGGCTGCAAGATCTCGCAGCTCATCAAGTTGAGCATTATAACCGGTGGCGATGACACCGCCATCGCGAATAATGACGGGTGGTGCTTCGATAATTGCACGATTAAGGAGATCGGCAATGTCATCGAATGTATTGATTTGCGCACTAAGTGTGACCAAGTGTGGTGAAGATAAGGTTGCGAGTTGTTGTTGCAATTGTGGCAACAATAAGTACGCATCACGCAGACGCGCAAAATCCCGTGGTCGGGCGCTGTGTAACGCAATTCTTGCTAAAATACGTTCGATATCACCAATCTGTTTTAATAAAGGCGCAATTTCATCAATGTGATTTTGTAGCTCACTAATAGTCTGTTGTCGTTGCGTTAAGCGATTAATATTGCGGATAGGAGCATGTAGCCACCGTTTTAGCATGCGGCTACCCATTGCAGTTTGCGTTTTATCCAATATCGAGGCGACGGTATTTTCGCTGCCACCCGTCAGATTTTCAGTGATTTCTAAATTACGCCGCGTTGCTGCATCTAAAATGACAAAATCATCTACTGAAGTTTTGGTAATAGTACGAATATGGGGAAGCGCTGTTTTTTGCGTGTCTTTTACATATTGAAGCAGGCAACCTGCTGCACATAATGCATAATTTGCGTCTTCAACACCAAATCCGATCAGATCATTAGTGCCAAATTGTAAATTGAGTTGCTGTTTGGCCGTTTCTAAATCAAATTCCCATAAAGGTCGGTGACGGATTCCTTGGCGATGTTCAATCAGTGACATGGAAGGAAACTCTTCTGGATATAAGAGTTCTACCGGTGATGTGCGTTCTAATTCAGCTTGGATAGCTTCAATATTATCGCATTCAAATAGGTAAAATCGCCCAGAACTAATATCTAATGTTGCATAACCATAAGCATTTTTTTGTTGCCAAATCGCAGCAAGAAGGTTGTCTTTGCGATCTTCTAATAAGGATTCATCGCTGACTGTCCCAGGTGTGACAATCCGAACAATTTTACGTTCAACTGGCCCTTTACTGGTTGCAGGATCACCAATTTGTTCACAAATGGCCACCGATTCGCCTAATGAAATCAGTTTAGCTAAATAACTTTCCACAGCATGATAGGGAACGCCAGCCATCGGTATCGGCTCACCATTAGACGCGCCGCGCTTGGTTAATGAAATGTCTAAAAGCTGCGATCCTCGTTTGGCATCATCATAAAACATCTCATAAAAATCGCCCATTCGATAAAACAGTAAAATCCCTGGATTTTCCGCCTTTATTTTAAGGTATTGTTGCATCATTGGCGTGTGATTAGCTAAATTTTCGTTTTCTATCATGGTGATATCTTATAGTTTAATTTCAATTTAATTAATTATATTGTTGTCTGATTTTGAATCACTCAAAATCATCAAATCTTAGGTGATTATCGTTGATTATGGTTATGAGTGTAGTCAATACTGTATGATTGAGTGTAGCATAATCTGCCCATGGTAATCCAATCTGCCTAATGGCCAACTTATCGATTTATTTAGGCATAATAACCATCATCCATATTTACCACCGTACAAATTTTGTCATATTACTGCAAAAAATCGATAAGCCCTAGGGGTAATTCTTCCTGCCGGATTGGCTTTTTTTATTGACGGTATGATTTCATAAAAATAATCTAAATATTTTAGTAATTTATATCGCAAATGATAAACGGTATGGTATCTTTGATATACCGCTTAAAATAATCGTTTTGATAATGTGAGTCTTTGATATGAATGAAAAAATATCTACACGAATCATCTTTCTTATGTCAGGTATTATTAGTGCCAGCTGGGCCGTTATTGTCCCTTACGCAAAAGTCAATACAGGTGTGAGCGATGCGACACTGGGTTTTTTACTGCTTTGCTTGGGATTTGGTGCGATGGCAGCTATGCCATTAACAGGTTCTTTAACCTCTAAGTTAGGTTGTCAGAAAGTCATCGCTGCGGCCGCGATTATGATCATTGTGATTATTCCATTTTTGGCCATCATAACTGATCCACTATTGCTGGCTATCACGCTTTTTATATTTGGGATGGGATCAGGAATCATGGACTGTGCGATGAATGTCCAAGCCATTTTAGTTGAAAAATCGGCGCCTAAACCATTAATGTCAGGATTCCATGGTATGTATAGTGTTGGGGGCATTGTGGGGGCAGGTACCATGACATGCTTACTCATAATAGGTTGCCATGTCATTGTCTCTACACTGATTATGAGCGCCCTCATACTTGCGTTTTTGTTCATCAGTTATAAAAAATTGTTGCCTTACGCTAATCCTGCAGAAGGTCCTACTTTTGCCTTTCCTAAAGGTGTTGTGATCATTTTCGGATTAATCTGTTTTATCTTTTTTATGGCAGAAGGGACCGTACTTGATTGGAGTGCTGTCTATTTGGTTGATAATCGGGGCATCGCGGCAACAGAAGGTGGACTTGGTTTTGCTGCTTTTTCGATAGCCATGACACTTGGCCGACTGAGTGGCGATGCTATTGTCGCTCGCTTTGGATCTTTTGGGGTGGTGTTAATTGGAACGCTATTTGCGACAGTCGGTTTTATCACCGTTATTAATAGTATGACATTGCCATTCATTCTATCTGGTTATGTGTTAATTGGCATAGGTTGCTCAAACATTGTTCCTATCATGTTCTCGCAAATTGGTAAACAAAAAAGCATGTCACAAATAACCGCTGTGCCGGCAGTGACCACAATGGGCTATATTGGTATTTTGGCCGGTCCAGCAATTATTAGTGGTATTGCACATTACAGTTCGATCGTATATGGTTTTGTTTTGGTTACTGTATTGATTGTTATTGCCGCTATGTTGGCTTTTAGTATTAGAACGATTTTACAGCGTACTAACTAGGTAGAAACGTACTCATTAGATAGAAAAGGTGTTTCTTCACAATGATTAAACTTATTATTACTGATTTAGATGGTACGTTTCTTAATAGTCAAGGAGACTATGATCGGGAATCGTTTAAAACGATACGGAAACTGATGCAAGAGAAAAACGTTCATTTTGCTGTTTGCACAGGCAAACAGTGCGAAAGAGTTGAAGAGTTGTTTGGTGATAATCTTAAGGATCTCTGGATTGTTGGCGATAGTGCTACTCGCATAAAATATAATGGACAATTTATTTATCAATCATTGATTCGAAATGAACTCGGACAACGAATTATCTATATGCTTGAACAAATCGATTCCCAACATGTCATTATTGCCTGTATTTCTGATGGGGCGGTTATTCGCGCCGATACACCACCCAAGCTTAAAAATAAGCTTCGTCATTCATATAGCAATATTATTGAAGTAGATAGTTTTGCTGCAATAACGTCAGATTTCGTTAAAATTACCGTTTATGATGAAGATAATCAATGTCAACAGATCCGATCTTATTTATCAGATTTTGATACCCATGTGTATATCATTGTCTCAGAAGATGCATGGATGGATATAACTGCGTTAGGTGTTCACAAAGGTACAACTATCGGCAAACTGCAAGCGTTACTCGAAGTGACTAAGTCTGAAACGATGGCTTTTGGTGATGGCTATAATGATATCGAATTGCTTACAATGGCTGAATATAGCTTTGCAATGAGAAATGCGTTTAAGGAAACGCAAGATGTCGCAAATTTTATCACTGGATATAATGATGAGAATGCTGTGCAAGAGACAATCAAACGGCTATTGTTGCTGCAACCGTGAATTTGATTAATAGTTTATAAAAGGATCACGATATGTCATTTAAAGCGATTTTATTAGAGAAAAATATAACCGGCTTTTCAAATAAAGTGACGTCTCTAACCCAAGAAGCGTTATTGAAGCAAGAAGGGGATACGCTAATTGAAATCCACTATTCCAGCATTAATTATAAAGATGCGTTGGCGATAACGAATAAAGGCCCTGTAGTACGAATGTGGCCGATGGTGCCGGGTATTGATGGTGTTGGCACTATTATTAATAGTACCAGTGATCAATATAAAGAAGGCGACTTAGTTATTCTAAATGGCTGGGGTTGTGGTGAAACACATTGGGGATGTTTGAGTCAATATGCGCATTTAAAATCAGACTGGTTAATTCCGTTACCCAAAAATCTAACACCAAAGCAAGCGATGAGTATGGGTACTGCTGGCTATACAGCAGCATTGTGTGTGCAAAGCATTATTAAACATGGCATCAAACCTGAACAAGGCAATATTTTGGTCACTGGCGCAACAGGTGGCGTTGGCTCGATTGCTATTCTGTTATTGGCTAAATTGGGGTATTCAATCACTGCCGCCACATCGAAAATAGATAATATCGATTATCTCCAACAATTAGGCGCTAATCATGTTATTGATAGTCGAACATTGAGCGAAGTAGGGAAGCCGTTGCAAAAAGAGCAATGGGCCGCAGCTATCGATGTGCTCGGTTCACACGCCTTAGCCAATGTTTGTGCTCAAATCCAATATGGTGGCATTGTGGCGGCTTGTGGACTAGCGCAAGGCTTAGATTTCCCATCTACTGTAGCACCTTTTATTTTAAGGGGCATTACATTAGCCGGTATTGATAGCGTGATGGCACCATATCCAAAACGGGTTGCTGCATGGGACTTACTCGCAACTCATCTGGATGAACAACAGCTTAATCGTATTACCCACACCATTTCCCTTAATGAGTGTCAAAAAGTGGCGGAAGAGATGATTGCGGGGCAAATTAGAGGTCGCTATATTGTGGATCTGGGTATTTAATTACTATTTTTTGCTCTTAAATTGATGACTTTTATTCATCGTTGATAAAAGTAGTCAATCAGATAATAAAAAATATATTACTACTTATGATCGTATTGGTAATATTGAATAGAGTAAACAGTTTTATCAACAGCTTTATATCCCTGTTCTGTTAAACTCTGCGGTAAAAATGCGATCCCTTTACCTATTTTTACTAAATGTAAGATATTTTCTAATGAGTCAATTTCAACCATTTTTTTATCATTTGACGTCTGTTCGATACTCAACTTTCTAAGAGGACAGGCTTTATCTCGATTTATCAATATAGGTAAATTACGGTTATTAGCAAAACTAGTTTGTAATAAGCAGATTGCTAACTCCTCTGTTCGACTAAGTTGATAATCAAAACTATTTAAACTGTTAAATGTGATTACTTGATCATAATAGTTGTGTATAAGCTCATTTTCTATTTCACCTGTTTTTTTATTCTCTATATCTGTTGTCGTGAGCGAATAGTTAGGGTTATCAATAACAACAAACCTAAGTAATAGTTCAGATGTTAAAACTTTCCTTTTTTGATTGATAAAACCCTGTTTTAATGTATTAATTTTGTTTAACGTCTCTAATGCAAATTTGTAGAACTTTACACCGTCCTCCGTGATTTTAACGCCATTGTAAGATCTTATAAAAAATGTCGTTTTAAACTCATATTCTAACTTCTTTAGACGAGCTGTAATGTTAGATTGCGTACAACCTAAAATTTTTGAAGCCTGATTTAAGGTTGTTGTTTCATAAATAGTTTTGAAAATAGTTAAATCTTTCAAATCCATAACCTTTGACCTTATCACTTTTTATGATACCCAAATTGTAAATTAAGATTATTCGAACATCAATCACATTATTATAATCATCCTCGACAATTAAATTTCTTATTAAAAAAGGAGACAATTATGCAAGCTATGCAATATAAAATTAATTTACCAGCTGATTATCAGATGGATATTATTAAAAATCGTGTATCAAACAACGGATACAAAACAGATAAATTTCAAGACTTACTATTTAAGGCTTATCTAATTACCGAAAAAGATTCAACAGACGGATCATTTACTAACAGCTACTGCCCGCTCTATGTTTGGAAAAAAACGGAAGGAATGACCAAATTTATTTTCGAGGGTTATTTCGACAACATCATCTCTTCCTTCGGTTGGGAGCATATTGAGATTGGTGTCACAGCAAGTATTGATTTAGGTGAATCATTCTCAAAGAGCAAATTTGTGTTAGAAGAACAATCAGATATTTTAGAACAGCGCTCACTTAAAGATTTTGATTTTAAAACGACAAAATATGCAGGGGAACTAGGTAAGGTGGTTATCTATAATCCAGATAAATGGAAATATGTGACCTTTACCTTTTTTGGTGATAAACCTGTTGAGAGCCAAGATAAAAAAATTTACACAATTTTACATCTTTCATTAGGTGAATAGTCAGGTACTCTAATTTTAATTTTTGCTTTATTAGATAATTGAATAATTAAGTAAATTTTTTATCCAAACACTCATATGGTCAAAAGTTCAGTTAACTACCCTGTTGCTTACTATCCCAAACAATCTGCGGCTTAATAAAAATAGTACGGTTTTTTAATGGTTTAAAGTTGATTAGTTTATTAGTGGTATCAACGCAAGCTTTCGCCATGCTTGCGTAATCTTGGGCGATGGCATCAATAGGGTAGCAAATATAATCAAAGTAAATATTATGATCATAAGAACAGAGGTAAATATCTTTTTGTTTAGCGTTGATTTCAACAAGGTAGCTTAATATTTCCTGTAATATGTTACAAGAAGGGGTAAAGATTGCTTTTGGGAGTCGCCCTAATTTGCGATGAACCTGTTTGATTAATTCATACCCCCTATTTTCTCTATAATCTGCACTAATAATCCAATCATCATTCAGTTTTAATCCTGCTTTACTCAATCCTTGTTTAAATCCTTCTAATCGGGAATTAATGGTGGTTAATTGCAGATCACAACCGATAAAGTAAAATTCATCTAATTGCTTTGTTTGTGATGAGATTAATTCAGCCACAGAACAAATTGATTCACTGGTTATAAAAGGTAAAGAGGTATTTTTAATATAACGATCAAAGAATAACACAGGTGTATGTTTATTAATATCAAGATAAAAACGGTCATCATCAAGTGACGTAACCACAATCTTATCAATTATATCTTTAACAAAGTAGCTTATAAGATAATTAAATTTATTTTTGGATATTTGAGTTTGTAATTTTCCATCATTAATTTTAAAACCAGTTATTTGTTTAAATAAATTAGTATTAACCAATCTAGATAAATTAGTTAGGCTAAAATTAGTATTTAGAGCTTTTTCTTCTATATCAGTTGGCAGACCTAATTCGGTAAAATATCGATTTAAGTAGTATTCTTGCACAGAATCTTGAATTTCAGATGGTTTTACATTAAATCTAGCGGCAATTTCTTCTATTGATTCTCCACTAGTTGCGCCAGCGTCAACAATAAAATTGTTTTTTTGCTGACGGTTCCATTGTAATTTTCCTTCTGCATGTAATTCAAACAGCACATTTTGAGCATCAATCCTAGATGACGCAACATATACTTCAACTTTATCTATAAGATCATTTCCTAATTTATTTTTTAATTTCTCAAACTTTCTTGTCAATTTAACAGATGGGGCTTGTGATGGATTTAGTAAACATTTTAAAGCTGATATTCTTCGATTACCTTCAATAACAACATAATAATCATTCTCTTTTGTTACATATATTGGTTCATGATTGATAAAGCCTTTATCTACTATATTCTCAGCTAAATTTTCGATATTTTCTTGTTCAAATAAATAAGAAAGAATATCTTTAGTTGTTTTTGTTGGTATGTAATATGGAATTCTGGGATTATTTTTATCTAGTCTCAGATTTGAAATAGATAGAGACAACTTTAACCAAGACGAATAATCTATTCTAGACATAAATATTAATTCCTTACTTTGTTGTTATTTTATATAGAAAATTATTACATTCTTTAATGATAGACTTAATATCATGTATAACCAAACATTTTCTTAAACATACTTCAATATTTTTAAACAATAATTTGCCTTAAAAAATAATTACACTAAGACAAAACTTAACAAGCAAAACAATTAAAAAAGTAGCGCTAAAAAATATAAGGATTGTATATTTGAATATTAGTTTAGGTATAACCTTTAGCAGTAGAAAACTAACCTCCTGCTGCTATCCCCATGCCACAACTCTATCAAAGTCATGGCAATGGCTTATTTATTGGTGTAACTCTATTGTTGGTAATATTGTATTGCATCTTATGCCCAAACATATCCAGGGTTATGGGGGAGCAATAGTGCTATTTGTGCTGGTTTGATTACACCAGTAGATTATGGCTTTGTTAAGTTAGGTTTGTTAATTAGTTTTTATATTTTTGTTTAGTTATCTTGATGGTAAATTTTTTCTGTATTAGTTCTCGGTTGACTGGCCTTATTAATATTTAAAACCTGATTGGTTAGTCGTGCTGATTGCAGCAGGTTTATCCTATCTTGTATGGCTAATCAAGTACGAAGTATAAATCCTTTTTTGTAAAAGATTGGTTTTGTGTCTTATAGTCTAGTCTTTTTCTTGGTTTATCATTTATTTGTCACCTATCATGTACAGTTTTATAATTCCTCTTATTTGTTTAGCAAAGTGGCTTAATGCTTGTTTTAAATGCATCTATTATGACTTATAAATAGGTTTAATTGTTTAATAATTAAAGTCTGATATAGGATAGTTAAATAGCATCACTTTCTAGCTGTCGCTTTGAAAATGATGCTTTTGTTCAGTGTTTGCTAAAATAAGGTGTATTTTAATTTTGATTGTCGGTTGCTTACTTATATTATATTGTAATCGATGTGACAGGAATTATATTTATGAGATAAAAGACTAAGCTTTGCAAAGTTACATCGATGAGTCGACGACATAGAATAATAAATGGCAAGACAATTTATTGATTAAATAACGGTAATTGTAAACCTTATATCATAAGACTAAGAAAATATTGAATACTTTAATTTTTAATATATTTATATCTTTATTGAAACTACCTAAATTAATATTTGGAGCGGGAAACGAGGTTCGAACTCGCGACATCAACCTTGGGAAGGTTGCACTCTACCAACTGAGTTATTCCCGCATTTGCAGTAACGTTATCGCTAAGATAATGTGAGAGATAGATAAGTAAAATACGAGTAGGAGTAATAGACTATGTGAAGCATAATGGGAGAGAATCAAATTTTTGAAAAAATATCTGTAAAGAATAAATCTATAAATTGTACTTGATGATTCATTCTTTATAAACTGTTTTTATCACTGGTTTTTATCGGTTATTTTATAAATCGTTATTATAAATACTCGCTTATAAGTACCATCTTATAAATAGTAAGCTGATAAAACAACCATTCTCGTCAACAAATTGCACTGAAAAATAGTCTAATAATAAAATGGTGCCCGGGGCGAGACTTGAACTCGCACAGCCAAAAAGGCCGAGGGATTTTAAATCCCTTGTGTCTACCGATTTCACCACCCGGGCTCAAATAGAGTTATGATTTGATCTATTCATAACCGCTTTTGAATGTGTGCATTTTACCTGTCTTATTTATTCCGTCAATAGGAAAATAGCTTTATTATCCGTTAACGGGGTTTTTATTCTGTTGATTGTGATTAGTCAGATATAAAAATGAGCAAAATCTATAAAAGTTTTATGATCTACTTATTTTCTAAAAGATCATAACGCGCAGCCCACAAATACTGTAGCATCGACCAGAGTGTTAATATTGTGGCGATATAGAGCATGATAAGGCCTGCATCAATAACAATATCACATGGGCGCCAGAGCAACCATGTTAAGGCTGTCATTTGCGTGATAGTTTTTATTTTTCCTGTTGAAGATACGGCAACGTGGCTGCGTTTACCCAACTCAGCCATCCATTCGCGCAGTGCTGAAATGATGATCTCTCTGGAGACCATGATAATGGCTGGAATAGAAATCCACCAGTCATCATAGTATTCAGTAATCAGGACGAGAGCGATAGTGACCATGATTTTATCGGCAACGGGATCGAGAAAAGCACCAAATTTTGTCGTTTGCCCTAAACGGCGCGCTAAATAACCATCAAACACATCCGTCACAGCTGCAATCAAAAAGATAAGTGCCGAGAAAAAACCAGACCAGCTATGAGGAATCAGATAGAAGGCTAAAACAAAAAAAGGAATTAAAATGACACGGAATAGCGTTAAAATAGTTGGCATATTTAGTTCTGTAGGCAGTCTCATGGATATTGCTCTTTTTTTGTTTTTTTTATAAGTTAAGGAATTAGCTTATTAATCAAAGTGTTAAATGATGACAAAAAACTAAAATTTATGCTTATTATGGTGCCTTAAATGCTCCAAATTTTCAATGTGTTATTGCTTTAAATTTAAATAAATTTTTTCGGCTAATAATTTAGAAATTCCTTGTACTTGTGCTATTTCGTCAATACTGGCATTTTTTAGTTCACGGAGCCCGCCAAAATGTTTAAGAAGCGCTTGCCGTTTTTTCGTACCAATTCCTTCAATATGTTCTAATGCACTATCTGTTAACTGCTTAACGCCTTTTTTCCGTTGGCCGGTAATCGCATGATCATGTGATGCATTACGAATTTGTTGGATAAGTAGCAGTGCAGGGGAGTGATCCTCCAGATAATGGCCCGAGCCATGAGCTTCAAAAAAGAGTGTTTCTAATCCTTCCTTTCGTTCAGAACCTTTTGCAACGCCAATTAAGAGCGGATGTGATTTATCCCAATTAACATCTAACTGATCAAAAACCTGTAATGCTTGATTTAACTGACCTTTACCACCATCAATAAAAATAATATCCGGCACTTTATCTTCGGGCAGATCTTTTTTATTGTAACGCCGCGTTAATACTTGTTGCATTGCTGCATAGTCATCGCCCGGTGTAATATCGGTAATATTATAACGTCGGAATTCTGATCTCACAGGGCCTTTATCATCAAACACAACACAAGAAGCAATGGTATTTTTACCCATAAAATGGCTAATATCGAAACATTCCATCCGATTAATTTTATTGATACCTAAGAACGTTTTGAGTGCTTCATAACGTTGCTTAATCGTCGAGGTTTCGATTAATTTATTTTTAACTTCGGTTTGCGCATTAATTGTTGCAATATTAAGCAGTTGCAGATTATCCCCTTTGGGTTCATCAACCAATTTTACCTGATGTTCGGCTACCAAGGATAATGTCTCTTCCATCGGTAATTTATTGGATAATGAAAAATTTAACAGAATCTTTTTAGGAATCTGCCTATTTTGATTGCCTTGTAAATAAAATTGTCCTAAAAAGGTTTCGATCACTTCTTCGAGTTCGGTATTCGACGGCACTTTAGGATAATAAGAACGATGCCCAAATGTTTGACCATTACGAATAAATAATACATAAATACAGGCAATACCTGACTCATAGTGAAAACCAATCACATCGAGATTGTCATTATTATTATAAATAACCTGTTTTTCATTAATCTGCTTAATCAGCTGTAATTGATCACGTAAGGCTGCGGCTTTTTCAAAGTTCAGTTCACTGCTAGCTTGCTGCATATCGCGGGTGATTTGTTCAACAATCAGATCGGAGCGCCCGGATAAAAATAGTCTTACATAATTAACTTGTTCTTGATAATCTTCATCACTGACTAGCCCCGCTACACACGGTCCTAAGCAACGTTTGATTTGATATTGCAAACACGGTCGGGCGCGATTTTGATAAGTGCTATTTGGGCATTGCCGAATGGGAAAGGTCTTTTGCAGCAATGCTAAGATCTGCTTTACACCATAAGAACCGGGATAAGGCCCAAAAAATTCATCTTCTTTACGGTTAATGGCACCACGATAAAGTGATAATTGCGGATGGCGTTCCTTACTGAGCTTTATAAACGGGTAGCTTTTATCATCTTTTAACAACACATTGTAATGCGGTTGATATTTCTTGATATATGTCTGTTCTAATAGCAGTGCTTCTGTTTCGGTATGAGTAATGGTGAATTTAACGTTGGCAATATGGCTGACCAAGCGCTCAGTTTTGATGGTTTTTTTGCTGCTATTAAAATAACTTTTAAGCCGTTTATTGAGATCTTTGGCCTTTCCCACATAAATAATGGTCTCTTTATCATTAAACATCTGATAAATACCGGGCTTATGTGGTACGGTTTTGAGAAAGGATTTAGCGTTAAATGGGCTCATATTGATTAAATCGTTATCCGTCATTTTTAAAAAGGTGGCGTTATTCTATCGGCTACTATCGACAGAATGCAGAAAAGCGAAAAATAAGGTAAGGCTTAGCATTACGCCCCCATTGATAATTTGCATTTTACGATTAAGTGATATTTGCGAAGAAAATGGGGGGAAGAACGTCGTTATCCTTTAGATTAATTTTCAAAAACTAGCGATCGCTTCTCTATTATTCTCATAATGATGCTTAAAAGGCCATTTATCAAGAGGTAGATTAATCCTGCGGCAATAAAAATCGAAAAATCATAATATTCGCCATTTAAAATATTACTGTATTTCATCACATCCATTACAGGGATCATCGATGCTAATGCGGTGCCTTTTATGATAAATACGACTTCATTAGAATAGGTTGATAAAGCGCGTTTGAGCGCATAAGGGACGATGATTTTTAGTGCCTGTTTTTTATTCATACCTAAGGCGCTACAAGCTTGCCATTGGCCTAGAGGAACCGCTTTTAATGATCCATAAAAGATTTGGGTGGTATAAGCTGCACTATTTAAGGTTAAGGCTAAATAAGCACAAAACCAAGGCGAAGATAACATAGCATAAAATGTTGGAAATCTACTTAACACAACCTCGAATTGCGATGGGCCAAAATAGATCAGAAAGATCTGTACTAACAGTGGTGATCCGGTAAAAATAATAATATAGGCACGAATTGCCTTGTTCATAATTGGATGATTTAAGGAGAGTAAACAGGTCAATATAATTGCCAAAATACCGGCCGACAGAATACCGGCTGCACCTAAACTTAATGTATCAGGTAAGCCTTTCGAAATAATTTGAAGGTAATAGAAAAAATTATCAGACATATATAACCTTAATCAACAATATAGTATATGTTTACAGTTGTTTTTTAGCCGTTTGTTCAAAGTAGAGTGATCGTTTTTCGATACGCTGAATAATTTTTTGGCTGATAATCGAAATGAGTAAATAGATCAACATCGCGATGACATACCATAAAAAAGGTTGTTTGGTTCGGGCAATGATTCCCTTGGTTTGCATCATTAAATCGTTAATCGCAATGGCAGATACTAACGCGGTATCTTTTAATAAGATTAACCATTGATTACTTAATCCGGGTAAAGCATAACGCCACATTTGCGGGATAATAATCCGGGTAAAAGTACGCCATCGACTCAAGCCTAAAACTTGCGCAGCTTCCCATTGCCCATGGGAAATAGCTTTGAATGCACCGCGTAATGTTTGGGATGCATATACTGCATATAAAAGTGAGAGTGCCATTACGCCACATAAAAAAGGATTAATATTAAAATCAGCAATATCAACTTGGATTGTGAGCGAAGTAAAACCTAAAGGTAGGGTAAAACCATCATTCAATAGAATTAATAACAATGGTAAACCGTTATAAATGGCAACGACAATTAACAGTTCGGGTAAGGCCCGAATGGTTAAGGTAAATAATGACATCAGCCATGCAATAGGTTTGAATGAAACCGATTCGAGCGAAGTAAAAACAAAAGCTAAAAATAACCCAACCACTAATGAAACTAATGCTAAAGATAGCGTAATCGACGTCGCTTGCAATAGCGGTAAGCCATACCCTTCGAAAGAAGCAACAAGCCAATTTGTTCCATTGGTGAGAAAATTAAACATAGTCGTCATAGCCACAATAAATTGAAAAATAAATCCATAGGTAAAATAGGGATATTGACCCTAGTCGATTAACAGCTGTTTATGCACGCTCGTTAATGATAGAGTTCAGTCACCCTAAAGGATTAAGCAAATTCTTAAACAGAAGAATTCAAAAATAACATCATTAAAAAATAGAGAGATCCAAAACAGAAAAATTAAAAAAATAGAAAAACGATAAGCCCAAAAAATCAAAAAGAGTTTCGCCGCAAAAATGCGGTGAGAGACTCTTTTTGTTAGGATTAATGTTATTAATTAACTATTTATTAAACCATTTCTTATAAATGGTATCCAATTCACCGTTGGCTCTAAGTTTGTCTAGAGCTTGATTAAATTGATTAACAAGTTTTTCGTTACCTTTTCGAACGGCAATACCTAAACCTTCACCAAAAAAAGCATGATCGGTAATTTTCTCACCTAATGGTACGATATCGCTCTCTTTACCTAACCATTCAGCTGCAACAAGTGAGCTAGCGACAATGGCATCAATACGTTTAGCTTTTAAATCCAACACAGCATATTGATAGCTATCATAACTTACGGCTTGAATATCTGGGTATTTTTCGCTTAAATATTTCGGATAAGTGGTGCCATTTTGAATCCCCACTTTTTTGCCTTTAAGTTGATCAATACTGGTTATGGTATCTTTTAACGTAATAAATTGAATCGAACTATCATCAAAATAGACTTTCGAAAAATCGACCTGTTTTTGACGTTCTGCAGTGATATCCATTCCGGCAATAGCGGCATCAATACGACGTGATTTTAAGCTCGGAATTAAACTATCAAAAGATTGATTAACAATTTTACAAGACGCCTTGAGCTCGTCACAAATTTTGTTCATGATATCGATATCTAAGCCTATAATCTCATTTTTATCATTCATAAATTCGAATGGCGCATAAGTGGCTTCGGTACCAATAGTAATATTTTGTGCTGCAGACGCGGTAAATGCAGTACCCGCTAAAAAAATACTGGCTAATAAAGTTCTAGATAAGATTTTTTTCATTTTATTCACCTAAATACAATCACCTAAAATAGGTTATCGCAACAAAATTGACACGATAACCGTTTTTAGTGTGATAAATACGATTGAAATTGTATTGTTTGCGGATGTGCAAAACAGTCCAGCTGCCCTTGTTCGATAATTTTGCCTTGTTCCATATAAATCACTTGTGATGCGACTTTGCGTGCAAAATCAACTTCATGCGTGACAATAATCTGTGTAATGCCTGTTACAGCTAATTCATTGATAATTTCAGCAACTTGTGCTGTGATGGCAGGATCGAGTGCAGCCGTTGGTTCGTCAAACAGCAAAATTTGTGGTTCCATCATTAAGGCTCGAGCGATAGCGACACGTTGCTGTTGGCCACCCGAAAGATGCAATGGATAGCGTTCTGCCATCTCGGCAATTTGTAGACGCAGTAAAATCGTCATTGCTTTATCAATTGCTTCTTTTTTTGACATTTTTAAGACTTGGCATGGCGCTTCAATCAGGTTTTCTAATACCGTTAAATGTGGCCATAAATTATAGTTTTGGAAAACCATACCCACACTTTTGCGTAAATGAACGATGGATTCTTCGCTAATTTTTTTAGAAAAATCAAATTGCATATTGGCAATAGTCATTGTGCCTGATGTAGGAATTTCAAGTAGATTAAACACTTTTAATAAAGAGCTTTTACCTGCACCACTTTTGCCCAGTAAAACAATCGTTTCACCTAGAGGATAACAAAAAGAGACATCGTCCAATGCCTGATGTGAGCCATAAAAACAGTTAATATGGCTTAATTCTATATTCATTGTGAAATTATTTTTGATTCAAATTGACTAAATAGTACTTTTTTTTGCATAAAAATGCAAATGGAAAATAGAGTATCGTGTGATATATAGTAAAAAAATTATACATAAACGTATAGTGATTCTGAAATATCGTAAAAATAAAATCGAGCTTAGCAGAATAATAGAGATAAAGTCATGAACCGTTGATTAATGCTGTCAATTAATGTAATAGTAGATTGCTGTAATGGTCAATTACGGTATTGATAAATTAATCTATTGATAAATTAATGTAACAAACTGTCTTGATCATCGGCAATAATGGGAATAACTGGCCCTAAATATTTGGGTTCTTTATTGAGAATATAAAGATCGATAAAAGCGCTGACGCGTGCAAACATTTCACGAATACGAACTAATTTCATTTTTTTGGGGGTGGGGACTGCGAAGCATTGTGCTTTGATACCTTGCGCTTGCGCAATAAAAATGGCACGTTCGCAATGGAATTGCTGCGTAATAATCGTGAAATTATTTGCATCAAATACTTTGTTAGCTCGCACAACGGAATCAAATGTTCTAAAGCCGGCGTAATCTAATACGATGACTTCTTTAGGGATACCTGCTTTGATTAAATCTTTGCGCATGGTAATGGGTTCGTTATAACTTATTAATGCATTGTCGCCACTGAGTAATAAATAATCTACTTTCCCGTGCGTATATAGGTAAATTGCGCCATTGATGCGATTACGATAATAGTCATTAATGCCACCACCACGCACATATTTAGCAGTACCTAATACAACACCGATAGCACGATAGGGGAGTTTATTTTCATCATGATAAATATAAGGTTCGGTTTTATAACTGATCCAGTAATCTAACCCGATAGCGGATCCAATTAATAACACGACTAAACTGATAAAGACGATTATTATCCTTTTTAATATCATGCGATAGCCAATCAAATTGATAACTAATGAAAAATAAGAAGCATTATTGGGAATAAAAAGGGTGCTGTCAATGATGTCATTATACCGCACAGTACCAGTGATAATGAGCTATATGCACCTTCATGATAGTCAACCTCAATACAACGTGCGGTACCGACAGCATGAGATACGGCACCAATTGATAATCCCCGAGCAGCCGCTGATCTGACTTTGCACATATTTAATACCTGATGTCCAAAAATCCCCCCCAAGGTGCCGACAAAAATAACACAGAGCGCGGCAATTGAAGGCACACCATGCTGATTACTTGCAATGGTAACTGCAATGGCTGTTGTTACGGATTTAGGCAATATCGATGCAGCGATCGCATCATTACCCCCTAGCCAATAAACAATGCAAACACCTGTTACCATTGAGGCAATAGATGCGGTGAAGGTAATTATGATAATTGATTTCCAGCGTGCTTTGATTTGCGGTACTAGCTCATATAAGGGATAGGCTAACGCAACGACAGAATAGGGCAGCAGATCATTAATAATTCGAACATTACTGACATAATCACCATATTTTGTGCCCGTAATTAATAAGATTGGAATCAAAATAATGACTGAAATCACTAAAGGATTAAACAGTGGATTTTTTATCTTCATAGCCAATTTGCGGATGGCGAAAAAGACGAATAAAGTTAAGGGGAGCATCCAGATCATGGTTTTTTTTCTTGGGTAGGTGTTGTGCTAGCTGACGATGATATCGTTGTTGATTTATAAACACGTTCGGTCAACTTAGCAATTAAGATTAAGACAATAAGGGAACTGGCTAAACAGCTAATAATAATGGGTGCCCAGTTCTGTAATAAGAGTGAATAGCTATCCATAATTCCCATGGCTGCTGGAATAAAGAGCAATGTCATATAGCGCATAAAAAGATTACAGCTATGTTTAATCCAACTAGTTGGAATGAGCTGAAATACCAAAAGGAAAAATAGCATTAATAGGCCGATGATACTACCTGGAATGGTAATCGGTAAAATATAAGAGAGTAAATTACCACACCATAAGCAAAGTGTGAGGATAATTAAGCCCCGAGCATAGCTATATAAGGTGTAATAAAACGAGTAAAGTCGATGTTTGATAGTTGCATGTCTGGCTAAAAAATGTTTCATAACGATTTTATTGCGATGTTTATTTAACTGTTTATGTCAAGATATGACGTTGTCATATCATACGCCGTGAAGCAAAATTAACCAACCAAATAATGACAATAATTATAAAGCGCTTTTAAAATTGCCACTTTGTCAGGTTCTTGATGATGGCGTTCAACTAATTGTTCTAATGTTAAAAGATAATCCTGAATAATTGGTGTACTCAGTTTATCACGACAATAGTGTTGCCATTGATGCTGCTCTGACTCCGTTAATACTTGTGGATAATTGCGAGCCTTGTAACGGAAAAAAAGTGTTTTTAGACGTGGATCGTCAAAGTGCAACGATAAATTATCCAATAAAGAGGGCGGTGTGGTCCGAATAAGGTGACATTGTAACTTATCTTGAGGCGTCAAAAAACCGTTATATAATTGATTATCGACATCCGGATTAAGCGGATAAGCATTCGGTGTGCTAAATAGATCTCGCATTTTACTTTGCAATAAAAGTTGATTCTTAAGTAGTTTTTCACGATTGGCTAAACAGGCCGTGACATCAATATTTAATCGTTTGGCATTATCAGGCAATAGTGTATTGGCTGGTGCCACAATAGGGCATTTATTGATATGAATTAATTTTAAGGGAATAGGGGATTCATTTTGATCTAAATCGACTCTTTTGGTATAGAGCCTTTCTCTTAAAGTCTCAACAGGCAGCTCGATAAGCGTATCGATATCGCCAGTTAAATCACAAACGATAGCCGCATTACGTTGTGTTGGGTGCCAAGCAATTGGGCAAACTAATGCAAGATTGCCTCGATAAGCGCCTAACATGCCAGATACGTGCACAATGGGTACCAAATTCACTACATCAATCAGTTCAGCAACGCGATTTTTATTGCGTAAGGCAAAGAAATAATCAAACAATTTAGGTTGTTTGGTTTTTAACAGTTTGGCGATTGCGATAGTGGCATAGACATCTGACATCGCATCATGCGCCTGTTCATGATTGATGTTATTGGCTTGGGTAAGGTGTTCTAAACGAAAACTTGGCAAACCTGCTTCATTTATAGGCCAATTAATGCCCTCTGGACGAAGTGCATAACACGCTCTGACAACATCAAGCAGATCCCATCTGGAGTTGCCATTTTGCCAACTGTATTCATAAGGATCATAAAAATTACGATAAAAAATATTGCGTGTCACTTCGTCATCGAAACGGATATTATTATAGCCAACAATACAGGTGTTGGGTTCACTAAATGCGTGATGAATCTGCTTGGCAAACTCTGCTTCACAGACACCTTTTTTTAAGGCTTCTTGCGGTGTGATTCCGGTAATTAATACTGCTTCAGGATTGGGTAAATAATCAGGTGCAGGTTGGCAATAGATGACTAATGGTTCGTCAATAATGGTAAATTGGCTATCTGTTCTCACCCCAGCAAACTGTACTGGTCTATCTAGCGCAGGATGAGTGCCAAAAGTCTCATAATCGTGGAAGAAAAATTGGGTAGACATGTTGGATTATCGTCACTCAGCAGTTAATACACTGCTTTTTTGTTGCCAGTTTGCTCAATTGCGTCAGCTAACTTTTCTAATGTGATGCGCAAAAATGGCGGCATGGCGTCGAGTTCAATCGAATCCATCAGATTTTTGATATATAATCCCAATTCAGTGTCACCCTCAACAATTAAGCGGCGTTGGAAGAAGAGCGTATCGGGATCTTGGCGTCTGGTTGCAATCATAATGAGATCATTGGCATTACCGATAAAACTGACATCAGGGCGCTCAGCACGACTCACGATCAATTTATTATTAATTAAACTAACGAACCACACTAATTGTAAATCAGTGACCTCAATTTTTAGCCAACGCTCGTGTAAAAAATCTAGCTCACCTTCGGCAAGCGACTGTTTAAATTGTAATTTTAACAGTTGCTCGATGATCTGTTTTTTTGCCGTAAATGGCATATAATGTAAGGTTTTCCCTAATGCATAAGGCGCGTTATTCACTAATGATGTTTGTAATTTAGTGAAAATATTTTTATTTATCGTGTTATTACCTAATAGATTATTCATTAAAGCAGTAGGTTTTATCATATTAGGCTTCCTCGGAAATCATTTTTTCATAAAAATCAAGATCGTTATTTAGATGCTCAAATACTTCATCGCTCACTTCATTATTAATTTTCATTTGTAACAAGGCTGTTCGTTCTGCACCAATAGCGACTAGACGCATACGTCTTTCTAAATTTTCAGCTTCTAGCGATTTTTCTTCTAAATTCTTAAGGCCAGTGCGTCGGCGTAATGAACTTATTACACGTGATCCCACTTCGTGAATAATTTCACTATCAATATTACCCGCATCATTACCGGTATCGACATCTTGCAATAAATTATTCTGCATTTTTTCTAAACTGACAATCGCTTCTTCTGCCATATGGCCTTTGACACTTAATATTTCATTATCTTTTTCAGTGTTGTCCAATATGACTGTGCCACGCAATAAAATCGGTAAGACAATTACTGCGGTAACTAACGACACTAAAATAGTGCCAGCAGCAATAAATACCAGCTCATAACGGCCATGAATTGTCATGGGGATAGAGAGAACACCGGCCAGAGTAATTGCCCCACGCACGCCAGCAAATGTCGAAATAAGCAGATCACGTGTTGAGTAAGATTTAAACGCTAAAGGGCGACGTTTACCGAAAGGAAGAGGCGGAATATGTTTCATCGCCAATAGCCAAAGGAAACGTGTCAACATCAACGCGATAAAGATAAAAATAACGATGACCCCTAATTGCCAGACTTCAATCGAATTATCGGTTTCGTTTTCGGCATAGGTACTGCTTAGAATTTTAGGTAATTGAATACCTAATAGAATAAACACAAAACCATTAAAAACAAAAGTTAACATAGACCAGATGCTATCTGATTGTAATCGCGCATTTAATGGCGCATTGCGCATCATACCGGAATGGTTAACGGTCATCCCAGCACTGACTGCGGCTAAAATTCCTGAAAAACCAATATGTTCAGCGATAAGATAAACGGCAAATGGTAGTAAGAAGAGTAAAACCATCTGAATAGCGGGATCATTATGTGTTAATTGATTAATTTTACGTAAGATTCTTGCATAGATCCAGGTGATCAAGGCGCCGATAGTTAAGCCACCAATTGCGACAAAAATAAAGGAAACACTAATTTCGAATAGCCGAAATTCCATCTGACCAATGGCAATAAGTACAGCAAATTTTAATGATACCAGACCCGATGCATCGTTCATCAAAGCTTCGCCTTCGATAATCTCCATTTTTTCTTTTTCGATACGACCTTTACCGACAATGCCACTCAAGGCGACCGCATCGGTAGGTGATAATACTGCGGCTAAGGCTAATGCAGCTGCCAGCGAAACATTGGGGAGGATCCAATAGAGCAAATAGCCTAAGGCAATAACAGTAATGACAACCAAGACTAAAGCTAAGCCAACGATTTCCCTCACATTATGTACAAAATCTTTGGTCGAGGTTTTTCGGCCATCAGCAAACAATAAAGGTGGAATAAAGAGTACTAAAAAAAGTTCAGGATCAAATTCAACATAAAAGCCAAATGCCGCTAATATACAGCCTAACAAGATCTGCATTAATGGTAATGGTATTTGAATTGGCAGCATTTTAATCACCACACCCGACAGGGATACGATTAAAATGAGAATTAAGATAGTTGAAAAAAGTTCCATATGTTCTATTATTCACATTCACCTATGTTTAGAGATGATTATAGCGGAAACTAAACAAAACTTCAGGTGAAAATTGACGATATCGCCTAATTTTTTAATTATCTGTTGGTCAGCATCCAAAAGAGTGGCTTTATCTTGACGTTAATGATTCCGATATGAGTTTGTTGCTGTTAACGCAATAGAGAGATAATCATTATCGTCAGTGAACAAAATCCGTCAGCAAAATCAATCAGAAAAGTGGGTAAGAGAAATAGAACAAAATGGAAAATTGGCAACGTGCGTTTGTATTACATGCAAGAAATTATAGCGAATCAAGTTTGCTGGTTGATCTATTTGTTGAAAAAATGGGCAAAGTCACCATCCTTGCCAAAGGCGCACGGCGTAAAACATCCAACATGAAAAGTATTTTGCAACCTTTTACGCCATTGATTGTGCAATATTCGGGTAAAGGTGAGGTAAAAAATCTGCGTCAAGCCGAAGCGATTTCGTTGGCATTGCCCTTAACTTCTATTTCGCTATATAGCGCCTTTTATTTAAATGAATTAATTCATCGTGTATTAGTGGCAGAAACGGATACCACTGAACTGTTTTACCACTATTTACAAGCGTTGCAACAACTGGCTCAGCAAATTCCTGCCGAACAGGTATTGCGTGCTTTCGAACTGGCTTTATTAGAACAGTTGGGCTATCACGTTGATTTTTTTCACTGCAGTGCAACTGGCGAAGATATTGTTGCTTCTATGTCTTATCAATATAGATTTGAAGAAGGATTTGTCAGTAGTTTATTGCAAAATAGTACCAGTTTTACAGGTGAACAAATTTTAGCATTTGGTCACCGTCAATTCATACAACAAGAAACACTCAAAGCCGCCAAGCGATTTACACGAATAGCATTAAAACCTTATGTGGGATCAAAACCGTTTAAAAGTCGCGAACTATTTCTGAAGATATGATTTGTAATAATATTACTGAGCCATAATCAATATGATTTTATTTGGATGTTTCAGAACTATACTACGTTTATGTCAAATACATTAGGTAGATTTTAGTACGAAGTGCGAATCTCTTTTTTATCGTTTATTTTATGACTTAGCCATAATCAATATGATTTTATTTGAATGTTTCAGAACTATACTACGTTTATGTCAAATATATTAGAGTAGATTTTAGTACGAAGTCTGAATTTCTTTTTGTAAAAGACTGGCTTTGCTGTTTTATCACTCAGTCTTTTATCTGTTCATCTTCTATCAAAGATATGTTAACTCAAGCAATCGGGGAATTCGCCAATTCCTGTAACATTGATTCAACAATAAGAGAAGACTGTTTTGCTGCCAGCGTTAAAAATTCGTCAAAATCAACTGCAGATTCGCTATCGCCATTATCTGAAATCGCTCTGACCACAACAAAAGGGATCGCAAATAACCAGCAGACATGGCCAATGGCAGCTGCTTCCATCTCTACGGCAACGGCATCAGGAAAAGTTGTTTTGATTTTTGCTAAGGCAGTTTTACCGTTAATAAAGGCATCGCCACTGCCAATTGCGCCTAAAATGGCATGGACGCCCTGTTTTTGGATACAGGTTTTAGCTAAGGCTTGATAACGCGGATCAGCAGCAAAAGCGGCTGGACATCCTGACATTTGCCCCGGTTTGTAGTTAAAGGCAGTAAGATCGACATCATGATAGAAAACATCCGTTGAGACAACAATATCGCCAATATGCAATTGTGTTGATAATCCACCCGCTGATCCAGTATTAATGACTGCGTCGACCTGATAATTATTTAATAATAAGGTGGTGCCGGATGATGCCGCGACTTTGCCTATTCCTGATTGCAATAATATGACTTCGCACCCAGCAATTTTACCGATATGAAATTCGAGACCCAGATGTGTCTCCACTCGATAATCAGTAATTTTGCTTTTTAAGATTGCAACTTCTTCTGCCATAGCGGCAATGATCGCGATTGTCATCATGAATCCTTTTTTATCTAACTATTTAAATGATTTATCAAAACTGTTTATTGACAAACTGTTTATAAAAAACGTTTATAAAAACTGTTTGTTAAACTAAAGCAATAACTAAAAAGTAAATATGGTATGATAAGGGCTATTGTTAGGCTTTACAATAAGAAGATAATGGAATCCAAAGAACGCAATATTTTTATTACAGGGTGCTCAAGTGGCATTGGTTTGGTGGCGGCGATTGCGTTAAAAAAGCGCGGTTATCACGTGATTACCTCGTGTCGCACAGCAGAAGATAAACAAAAACTAGAAGCACAAGGTTTTACAGCAGTATTACTTGATCTGAATAATGCTGATTCGGTCCAACAAGCTGCTCACGAAGTTTTAGCCCTTACCCAAGGTAAATTATATGCTTTATTTAATAATGCTGGGTTTGGTATTTATGGTTCGTTGGTTACCGTGAGTCGCGCGCAGTTAGAACAACAATTTGCCACGAATTTTTTTGGTGTTCATCAACTGACGCAATTGCTATTGCCGGCGATTATGGCGAATGGTGAAGGGCGGATTATCCAAACCAGTTCTATTGTCGGTATTATTGCTACACCGGGACGAGGTGCTTATTCGGCAAGTAAATATGCGTTAGAAGCGTGGTCCGATGTATTAAGGTTGGAACTTGCCGATAGCGCAATAAAAGTTTGTTTAATCGAACCCGGGCCATTAGCGACTCAATTTTCTAACAATGTTAATCAAACCGAACCGCAACATAAAGTGCAAAATCCACCTATTGCCAAACGATTTGCTTTGCCCCCAGAAGCGATTTTCCCAAAACTTTTTCATGCGTTAGAACATCCATCGCCGAAAGTACGTTACAGGGTCACAAAGTTGACACAGCTTGCGGCTATTGCGAAACGTTTGCTTCCTGATAAATTAATGGATAGAATTTTACAAAATAAATAACCAAGTTATGAAAAAGCACAATCAGTGGATTGTTTACTAATCGTTAACTAATTATTAATCATTGACTATTAATTATTAATCAAATAGCTAGCTAAGTAAAACACTGTAAAATCCACCTGTTAAGCGAGATAATATTTATGCAAAATCAATTTATTTATGATGTGACTGAACAAAATATTAAAGATATTATTCAACAATCTTTTAATTTACCGGTTTTATTCTATTTTTGGTCACCACGCAGTCCAAATCATGATGTGATGACAGAAACATTGACGAAATTAGCTAATGCACATCATGGTCAGTTTATTTTGGCAAAGATGGATTGTGATGAGCAAAAAATGTTAGCGTCACAATTTGGTTTGCGTGCTATTCCGACTGTCTATGCTTTCCAAAATGGGCAACCAGTCGATGGATTTCAAGGCCCACAGCCAGAAGAGGCGATTAAAGAATTTTTAGCAAAAATTCTCCCCAATGAAGATGAACTCAAATTGGCCGAGGCGCAAAAATTATTGGCAGAAGATAAGTATGCAGAAGCGTTACCTTTATTAAAACAAGCGTGGAGTGCGCTTCACGATCATTTAGGTAAACCGCGTAGTGATATTGCTTTATTACTCGCTAAAGCGCAAATTACCTTGAAACAACTGCAACAGGCGAAAGAGACATTAGCCACTATTCCCTTACAAGATCAAGATTCAGTCTACCAAGGATTAAATGCCGAAGTGGAGTTGTTGGAACAAGCTGCCCATTCTCCCGAACTGCAACAATTGCAACAACAATTTACACAACATCCCGACAATATTGATTTAATGATTCAGCTTGCTTCACAATTGATGCAAGTGGGCCGCCATGAAGAGGCGCTTGATCTGCTTTTCAAACCGTTAACACGCGATTTGAATGCGGGTGATGGTCAAGTCAAAAAAACGTTACTCGATCTGTTGTCTGCATTGGGAACTAATAATCCGCTGGCGGCAACCTATCGTCGTAAATTATATACTTTACTCTATTAATGAATGATGAGTCGTGGTGCATACTATTTGGGGGCTAACATTTTCCGTCTTTTGATAATGTTATTTTAGTTTGCATCACCATCTGGTTTCACTGATTACTATCAGTTGGATAGTGAAAGACTTGGGGATTTTGTGCTTGTCGTTTATTCTTCAATAAACTCTTCTCTAACAAACTATTTTCCAATCAATTATTCGCCAACAAACGCTGGCGAATAAAGTGGTGATCCTATTGATTATCTTGTGGTAGCTAACAATAGCTTAAATGGATAATCGATTATGGATGTGTAATGATTCGCGGAAAATCTTCGTTATTCCGTAAAGTAAGAACTTCAACACCATTATCAGTCACTAAAATAGTATGTTCATATTGGGCGGATAGACCATGATCTTTAGTTTTGACGGTCCAGCCATCTTTCATGGTTCGCGTATGCCAATCGCCTGTATTGACCATTGGTTCGATGGTAAAGGTCATACCCGGTTTGAGAATAACGCCTTCGTCATCGGCATTATAATGTAGCACTTGTGGTTCATCATGGTAAACTTCACCAATACCATGCCCACAATATTCACGCACACTCGAGAAGCCAAATGATTCAACATATTTTTGAATAGTTTTCCCAATTTCTTTTAAACGAATACCCGGTCGAATAATTTCGATTGCCGCATACAAGCATCCTTGCGTTACTTCACATAACTTTTTCCCGGTAATGGTAGGTTTACCTGCGATATACATCTTAGAGGTATCGCCATGATAACCATCTTTAATAACAGTGA
This sequence comes from Orbaceae bacterium ESL0727, assembly GCA_029433345.1. Classification (GTDB taxonomy): domain Bacteria; phylum Pseudomonadota; class Gammaproteobacteria; order Enterobacterales; family Orbaceae; genus Gilliamella. The sequence continues at coordinate 1,749,937 of JAQTHY010000001.1, read as the reverse complement.
CATCAATATTCAAAATATCACCATCTTTTATTTTCTTTTCGAAACTCGGGATACCGTGGCAAACTACATCGTTAATTGAGATACAGCTAGTATGTTTATAACCGTGATAACCGATATTAGCGGGAATAGCTTTTTGCACATTAACAATATGGTCATAACAGATTTTGTCGAGTTCACCTGTCGTAATACCGGGTTTGACAAAAGGCTCAACAATTTCGAGGACTTCAGCGGCCAGTTTACCGGCAATACGCATTTTTTCAATTTGTTCGGGTGTTTTTAACTTAATAGACATGTAATTGTTCCTATACATTTGGTTACGCTATTATTATATACTTATTACTCTTGAAGTGAAGGTGGGCAAAAAGGATAAACAACTTATAACGTAAAATCCTGTGTAATCTTGCCTTCGTGCTAGTCGTAACCGACGGCATAAAATAATTGTTATTTAAACAATAATAAGTTTGCAGAAGAATGGGTATATAATGCCGCATCTTAAAAGAGGATTTTATCTCCATGCAATGTTGTTATCATCGTTCGACTATTGATTGTTATAATACTGACCGCTCTAATGGTGATTGTGTTCAATCTAAGCAAACGCATCGTTATTCACAATCAAAAAACGATTCATCATCAAAAAACAATTCATTATCAAAAGATTCTTCACCAGCAAAGGATTACCCATTAAAACAGTGCTTATCTTGTCCTTGGTTGGATAAACCGTATAGTCAGCAACTTGCTGATAAACAGGCAATCCTGTTATCGACTATGGCTGAGTTTCATCCCTTAAAAATAGAATTGCCAATGCAGAGTCGCGAAACTGCTTTTCGAAATAAAGCAAAAATGGCAGTTTTAGGCACTGTCGAAAAACCTATGCTCGGCATTCATATGGCACAAAATCAACAAAATAACGCGGAACTTGATCTGTGTGATTGTCCCTTATATTCCAAAAGTATGCAAACAGTCCTAAAGTTAATTCGGACTTATATTCGTAAACAAAAATTGGTTCCTTATAATATTTATCAACGTAAAGGTGAGTTGAAATTTGTCATATTGACACAAGGCAGTGAAGGATTTATGTTGCGGTTTGTCTTGCGATCACAACGTTTAGTTGACAAGATCAAAGCAACGTTTCATCAATTGCAGGAAAAAATCCATAATTTAGCGGTTATATCTGTCAATATCCAACCTGCACACGCTGCCATTTTAGAAGGCGAAGAGGAGTTAGTTTTAACAACAAATCGATTTTTACCGATGACCTTAAATTCCATTCCACTTTTTGTGCAACCAAAAAGTTTTTTCCAAACCAATACCCAAATAGCCGAAAAATTGTATCAAACTGCCCATGATTGGATCGCACCGTTGGCTATTCATTCTATTTGGGATCTTTTCTGTGGTGTGGGTGGATTTGGTTTACATTGTGTTAATCAAACAGATGACAAAAACAGTATCGCGCTAACCGGAATTGAAATTAATCCCGAGGCGATCGAATGTGCAACAAAATCTGCCCATTTAATGGGAATTCAATCGTTATCATTTAAGTCATTGGATGCGACGGATTATCTTCTCACGTCAGACGTAGCTGCATCGTCCACAACTGCATCTTCCATAACTACCTCTTCCCCAACTACACAAGAACCCCAGCACATATCGCATAAATCAGTACCTGATTTAGTTCTGCTTAATCCACCTCGACGTGGGGCAGGGGTGGCTATTATGCACTATTTGCAGCGAGTCAAACCTAATTATATTCTCTATTCGAGCTGCAATTTAGCCACATTAGTTAGTGATCTCAACCAATTAGCTGATTACCAAGTGCAACGCGTACAGTTGTTTGACATGTTCCCGCATACAGCACATATGGAAGTGTTAACACTGCTTAAGAAGAAGGATTAATAGGAAGAATTCAGAATTATTGATAGTCAGTAAAAAAGAAAATCATTTTAAAGATTATGATAAGATAGCAGGCAATCGATTACAGTTTATGTTAGTCATATAAAAGAGATGAATTATGATTCCAGATGTATCAAAAGCACTCACTTGGTTAGAAAAACATTATACTATTTTACAAGGTATTCAACGCGGAATAGAGCGGGAAACGCTACGTATCTTACCTGATGGATCATTATCAAAAACACCTTTTCCTAAAAATATTGGCGCGGCATTAACACATCCCTGGATTACCACGGATTTTGCCGAATCTATGCTTGAGTTTATTACGCCGGTTAACTCAAATATTGATTACATGTTAACTTTTTTGCAAGATCTCCATCGCTATGCCAGTGCGAATATTGGTAATGAGATGATGTGGCCAATGAGTATGCCTTGTTTTGTGAATAAGGAAGACGATATTATTCTCGCGCAATATGGGACGTCAAACGAAGGTATCTTTAAAACAGTTTATCGAGAAGGGCTGAAAAATCGCTATGGTGCGATGATGCAGACCATCTCGGGTGTGCATTATAATTTTTCATTACCGATGGCGTTTTGGCAAGCACGAGATGGTGTGAGAAATAGTAATGAAGGGCGTGCGGTGATATCCGAGGGTTATTTTACATTAATTCGCAATTATTATCGTTTTGGTTGGGTGATTCCTTATCTGTTTGGTGCCTCACCATCTATGTGTTCTTCGTTTATTCATGATCCCGCCAAACGCGCTGCTTTTATTGAACAAACGAATGGTAACTGTTATCTGCCGTATGCAACTTCGTTACGATTAAGTGATATTGGTTACACCAATCATGCGCAAAAAGCGTTAGGCATTACCTTTAATCATTTAGAAACCTATGCCGCCGGATTGCAACGCGCTACACATACTAAATCAGCTGAATTTAGTAAAATTGGTATTAAAGTGAATGGTAAGTACCGCCAATTGAATGATAATGTTTTACAAATTGAAAACGAATTTTATGCGCCTATTCGCCCAAAACGGGTGCCAAGAGCAGACGAAATTCCATCTGAAGCTTTATTACGCGGGGGGATCGAATACATTGAAGTCCGTGCGCTCGACGTGAATCCTTTTTCACCAATTGGTATTACGGAAGAACAGATTCGTTTTATCGATCTTTTCTTAATTTGGTGTGCGCTTGCCCCAGCGCCCGAAATGAGTAGCGATGAGTTAGAATGCGCAAAACTCAATTGGAACAGAGTGATTATGGAAGGTCGTAAACCGGGTCAGACGATTGGTTTAGGTTGTGATGATTATCGGGAACCTTTAGCAAAAGTCGGTCATGATCTGTTTAAGGATCTATTACGTGTTGCAGATGTCTTGGATCATTTAGATAACAGTCAGCCTTATCGCCAAGTGTGTGAACGATTAAATGTGATGTTTGATCAACCTGAATTAACATTATCAGCCAAAACATTAGACGCGATTAGCCATTCAGGTATCGAAAAATTTGGTTTTACCTTAGCTGAACAATATAAGCAAGAGCTTTTAGCAAAACCGTTGGCATTATTGACTGAACAAGATTTTGTGCAACAACGTAATTTGTCTCTTGCTAAACAACAACAGCGTGAAGCGAATGATACACTATCATTTGATGAATATTTAAAGCAGAGAAACGCTATCTAAAACAGATAAAAATGGGTGAAGTCGACTATGTTTAAACGGCGCGATTATACGCTAAGATATCAGGCTGGCAGTGATGTTGAGCTTATTTTACCGCAAACAACCATTGCGGTTAAGCAACCGTTAATTCGTCATCACCATTTTTCGATTTTGGTCTGGAATATATTCAAACAAAAGCGGATAGAGTGTATTCCAGTATTAGAAGAATATATTGATAATACTGAATTAATGCTTCTCCAAGAAGCACAAAACAGCGCGCCATTACTGAATTTGATCACACAGCATAATAAAATTGCGGATCAAGTTCCTGCCTATTCATTTAATGATCTTTCGGTAGGAGTGATGACAGTTGCCAATAGTTTGCCTATCTGTACGTTCTCTTTCAAAGAGAAAGAGCCCTTGATCCGGGTGCCTAAATCGGCATTAATTACCATCTATCCTATCGACAATTCGGATAAAACACTGCTGGTTGCTAATGTGCATGCAATAAATTTCAGTATTGGTGTGAAAATTTATCAACAACAGATCCGCGTGTTATTAAATAAAGTCAATGAACATTGCGGACCGGTTATTTTAGCCGGTGATTTTAATGCATGGAGTAGACAGCGCTTAAATCTACTTTATCATCTGATCCGCACCATTGAGTTAAAACCGGTTAACTTTACGGTCGACATGCGAAAAACCTTTATGGGCAGGCCCCTTGATTTTGTCTTTTATCGAGGGTTAGAACTGACTAGCGCGCAAATTATTCAAACCAATGCGTCTGATCATAATCCGCTATTAGCCCAATTTAGATTGGGTTAGCGCTAGCAATATTAATAGTTAAGATATCACCTGCTTTAATTCGCGGATTTTTTAGATTATTCCATTGCACAATATCGGCAATTTTTACGCGGTAACTTTGTGCAATGGAATAAAGGTTGTCCCCATATTTGACAAGGTAATTGATCTTATTATCACCTTGATTCGCAGTATAGCTTTTGTTTTTCTCTTTTTTAGGTGCAGCGGTTTGGGTAAAATCTGATCGCGAATAGACAACTTTACTGCTCTCAGTTTTGGTGAAATCCACTTTTGTATAAGTCGGATTTGATGTCTGATAATTATCTTCAGCGCTTATTGTCGTTGTGGTTTGTACGGTTGATTTCGCAATTGACTCACTATTCGCCTTAGCCGGTTTTGCATAAGCGATCATATCTTGATTACCTAGACTACCATATTTTATATTCATTGCCGGTGTTTCTAAAGGTGCCCGGTTATGCGGTGCTTCTTGTAATAATTCGACAATATTATTACTGACTAAATTATCAGCCTGTAATTTTTGAAATAAATTTTCGGCATAGACATAAGGGATGAGCAGATGAAAAGGGCCATTGACCGTCTGTTTGACATATCCTGCATTGAAGCTGACTAAATCATCAAATGGAATACCGGCATATTTGGCAATTTTCGTTAATGATATGTTTTTACGCATATCGATTCTTACCAATGAATTTTCATAGCTACAAGTTGGTAATGTTATATTATAATCTTGATTATTTTTAACAATATCAATAATTGCAAGTATTTTTGGTACGTAACGCATTGTTTCTTTAGGTAAATTTAATGACCAATAATCGGTCGGTAAGCCTTTGGCTGCGTTACTTGCGATCGCTTTTCTCACCCGTCCTTCGCCAGCATTATAAGCCGCTAGGGTTAACAGCCAATCACCATCAAATCGACTATTTAGAGTTTGCAATAATGTAATAGCTGAATTGGTCGATTGAATCAAATCTCGACGTGCATCAAATTGATTGCTGCGTTTTAAGCCATATTCTTTAGCCGTAATCGGAACAAATTGCCATAAGCCGGCCGCTTGTGCGGGTGATGTGGCTAATGGATCATATGCGCTTTCGATAAGTGGAATCAAGGCCAGTTCGATCGGCATATTATTTTGGCTAAGTTGATTGACGATATAGTATACATAAGGTTCAGAACGAGATGTAATACTTTCAAAATCACTCGGTTTACGTAAAATGCGCTCTCTTTCTGCCGCAATACGACTATTAAGCGGAATATCAACATTGATCTCCGTTTGGATAAATTTCCACGGATTTTGGGTTATAGCTGCATAATGGCTTAAATCCGATCCGTTATTATGCGATTGCGCATTATTATTTGGAGATCGATAAGTTGAATTATTGTATTTCGGACTGTGATTTTGGCATGCTCCTAAAAACGAGCACAACATCATAAATATTAACGATTTTTTCATGAGATTTTATTTTTTCACCATCTTTATGACCGATCATTATACCTAAAAATTATTCTTTTGGATCGAAAAAAACGGTAAAAAATCCTAACGTATTGTAAAAATTAAATTATTCAGGCTATTTAAATTTTACGTTTATATTCATTATTTTTGGTAAGTGATCATTTTTGATCAACTGCTTGTCACGCATGTAGTGTACATGGAGTGTAATAGAAAAAGCGTAGCGATTTTTAGTTATCGCTAATAACTTGCTCACTCTCTATTACATCGACAGAACTTTGACAGAAGAATTTGTACAGATAGCTTGTACAAATAACTTTTACAGACAGTTTTTATGGATAACTTATCATAAATAATCACATATAAACATAATATTACATTCGTAATATACTTATATGAAGATAGCATTTAGTTGATATTTTATTTTATGCCAACCTGCATATTATACACAAACGTCTATACATTCTGAAACTTCTTTACAGACTTTACAAAATTTACCTATTTTGGGATTTATTAACGTGATTCTTATAAGAGGGCTAATGCCATTATTTCTTCGTAAATTATTCATTCTCAAATTATTTCATGCCTAAATTATTCTCGAACAACTAAAGTGTGGCCTTAAAGCCTTCATCTTCATTGTTTGGTGTCATCGCCGCCTGTTTTGCAATCTCATCACAACGTTCGTTTTCAAGATGGCCAGCATGACCTTTCACCCAGATCCAGTCAATCTGATGTTGCTGCACTGCTTTATCTAATCGGATCCAAAGATCAACATTCTTTACCGCTTTTTTACTGGCGGTTTGCCAACCATTTTTCTTCCAATTAGTGATCCATGTCAAAATGCCATTACGTAAATATTGGCTATCTGAATGTAAGGATATGTGACAAGGTAACTTTAACGTTTCTAAGGCCATAATTGCAGCTAATAGTTCCATGCGATTATTGGTCGTCATGAAAAAACCTTGCGATAAAATTTTCTCATTTTGTTTATATTTTAAAATAGCCGCATAGCCGCCAGGACCAGGGTTTCCTAGACAAGATCCATCGGTATAAATTTCGATTTTTTTTAACATGCTTGTTATGTCAACTTTAAACATCGCTTATTTTGGTGATAGACTATATCACTAAACTGTTAATTTACCCAATTTTGCTTTTGTCAAAGAGAGAGAGATGATAATTAATCCTGATCGCCAAATTGTGTTGGATACTGAAACTACCGGTATGAATCAAGATGGGGCGCGTAACCATTACGAAGGCCATAAAATTATTGAAATTGGTGCGGTTGAACTGATCAATCGCCGTTTAACCGGTAACCATTTTCATGTCTATATGAATCCACAACGTTTAGTTGATGAAGCAGCGTTTCGTGTTCATGGTTTGAGTGATGAATTTTTAAAAGATAAACCGATCTTTAAAAAGATAGCACATGATTTTATTAAGTTCATTGATGGCGCAGAACTTATTATTCATAACGCCCCCTTTGATGTCGGTTTTATGGATTATGAATTTGCTTTGTGTGGGCTTGATTTCAAAACAGCAGAACATTGCATTATCACCGATACCTTAACCATGGCAAAACGAATTTTTCCGGGTAAACGGAATAATTTAGATGTGCTATGTGAACGTTATGAGATTGATAATTCCCATCGTACCTTGCATGGTGCATTACTCGATGCGGAAATTCTGGCTGAAGTCTATTTAGCCATGACTGGGGGGCAAACCTCGTTATCATTTAGTTCAGAAGAGGCTAATCGATTAACTGGCAAGGATGTTGCTGTTCACAAAATCAAGCGTAGTGGTAATCCATTACCGATTATTCAGGCGTCTTCAGAAGAATTGGCCGCCCATCAAGCTATTTTAGACAAAATCGTGAAAAAATGCGGTACAGCGCAATGGAATACCAAGAAATCCTAATCTTATAATATCTGTTATCGCATCACGATTATTTTTAACATTCGTCTATTTCACCTACTGTTCTTATCAGGATAGAAAATAGTGGCCAAATAGAAAAATAGCAGATAGAAAAAAAACAGCGTTTTGCTTAGAACTGAAAAGTATGGTTAGACACCATACTTTATATGGATAATGTATAGAGATGATGTTTTTATATCCAATCAACTACTGTTATGCAAAATTTCATTGACGAGCATATAAATAATCATTAGTATTAGCGTGACTTTATTATTCAATCTTAAAGTTATCATCCTTTAAGCGGAGCGGTAGTTCAGTTGGTTAGAATACCTGCCTGTCACGCAGGGGGTCGCGGGTTCGAGCCCCGTCCGTTCCGCCATTTTTATTTTATTAGTGACAATAACCTCCATGCTTCATTTATCGGACAAAGATACACCAATACACGAAAAAGTAGAGATTGGGCTCTTATTAGCACTCGTGGGGGGATTTCTCGATGTTTATTCTTTTCTCTGCTATGACGGCGTCTTTGCCAATGCACAAACGGGTAATATGGTGCTCTTGGGTGTCTCTTTAGTTAATGGCGATTATATTAATTTTTTCCAATATTTAGTGCCTATCTTAGCTTTTTCACTCGGTATTTTGTTAACGGATTATTTGGTGAAATATTTGAGTGGCTATGTCTTTGTTGGTGTGCTAATTACTGAAGCGGTTATCTTATTTATTATTGCCTTCTTACCTAAACATATCCCACATGTGATTGTGACTTCATCAATTTCGTTTATGTGTTCTATACAGATAGGCAGTTTTCGCAGAATCTGTGGTTCGCCTTATACCAGTACTATGTGCACCGGTAATTTACGCTCGGCCATGGGGTTGTTATTTATTTATTTGACACAAAAAGAGACAGATGCACTTATCCAATGTTTACGCTATTTGACGGTAATCTTTGTATTTTGTGCGGGAGCCGCATTAGGTGCTTTTTGCGCCCATTTATGGGGACAAAAAGCGGTATTAGTTTGCTGTTTTTTATTTCTCGCATTACTTATTTTTATGATTCGAGATTTACTCTTGATTAAAAGAAAGCAACAACATCTAGAAAATTATATCAAACATAGCGATTAGTGTTACGCTGCTTATCCTTGCCAAGCAGCCTCACTAAACGCCGCTATTTTGATTCATTCCTGTGTATTCATTTCGTTTTTATCTATTCTGTTTTTACCAATGCTCTTTTTATTAATGCTCTTTTTTTTTAATGGATAATAATAGCTAATTGCCAATTTTTTACCGCTTTCCAATATTCCTGTTCCTGCGCTAAATCAAGTAAGATCAGCTTATTGTTTTCAACGAATGTATGATCAATCTCTAAAATAATTTTGGTATATTTGGCATTGCCAATTTTTAATGTGAATACTGTAGGATCGAGATTGGTATTCCGTTGGTTATTAATTAATGTCGCAAGACGAATAATCTGTAATAACGGAAAGACATATTCATATTCAAAGAGACTAAAATAGGGGAAGACGAAAGAAGACATTGATTTACGATGATAACGAACTAAAGTCGATAATAACAGTTGTTGCTCTTCGTTAAATCCGGGTAAATTACTATTTTGTAAAATATAGCTAGAATGTTTATGGATAGACGAGAAATTAATATTCAATCCCACTTCATGTAATTGAGCAGCCCAATAGAGGATGGATTCTAAATTGACATTGATGGTAATCGGGGCTTGTGCGCTCCACTGCTTAAAAAGATGCTTCGCCGTTCTGACGACCTGATTGGCATGTGTTTCATCAATATTATATTGTTTAGATAAAGATTCAGCGGTATTTTGCCGAATATCACGATAATCATTACCATCAATTAGTTCATATAAGGCGCCTTCCCGGAGTGCACTTGGGCTATAATGGAGCTCTTTTAAATCTAATGCATGAAATACCCCGTAAAATATCGCCAGTCCGCTAACAAAAACCTGTTTGCGTTCCTTCGAAATAGACGGATAATTAATATCTTCAAAATTTTTAAATTCTAGAATATAGCTAACTAAATCATCCAATCGCTTAGGTGTGATAATCCCATCAGTGACCCCAAGATCTAACAATATATAGTAAATACTTTTGATGGTACCTGAGGTACCAAATGCGACCGAAATATTCTGTTTCTTAATAATACCGATCAGCGCTTCTACTTGCTGTTCAGCAGCCAATTTAGCTTGGGTAAATGCGCTATGATCAATCTTTTTTTGTGGAAAAAAGCGGTCAGCATAAGTGACACATCCCATAGGGCGGCTAGCTACAATGGTTGGCTTGAAATCTGTACCGATTGCTATTTCAGTCGAACCACCACCAATATCAATCACCAGTTTTACATCTGATGTTGACGTAGATTCAGATGTCATCATGCCTAAATAGATTAAACGTGCTTCTTCTTGGCCAGAAATTATCTCAATAGGGTAGGGGAAAACATTGGCAGCCGCTGAAATAAATTGATGCCGATTTTTGGCTACTCGTAGCGTATAGGTAGCGATGATTTTAACATGCTCAACAGGAATGTTTTTTAATCTTTCCGCAAATAACGCTAAGCATTCTATACCGCGTGCTATACTTGATTCACTCAACTCATTATTACTGTTTAATCCAGTGGCTAAATGCACATTTTGTTTATTTCTATACAAAACTTGTATCGCACCATTGATTGATCGCGCAATAACCATATGAAAGCTATTTGAACCAAGATCGATGATCGCATATTCATTAAATTCACTCATGATTGACAATCCGGCTCTTCAGTCTCACATTTTTTTAGATAATCATAAATGACATATTGTGAGCGAATCTTCTTTTTATTCCCGCGTTGGACATATTTATTACTGTTATCTTTATCGATAATACGTGCTTTAACATTATCATGACATTGGATATTAAAAATTTCATGGAGTGTAGATTTGATTTTTGCATCAAATATTTTCACACCAACTTCGACGCGGTTATCAATATTACGAGGCATCCAATCAGCTGAAGAGATATACGTATCTTTCTGACCGTTATTTTCGAAAATGTAGATACGTGCATGTTCTAAAAAACGATCTACAATACTAGTGACGACAATATTTTCACTCAAATTCGGAATCTGTGGGACCAGAACGCACATTCCCCTGACAATCATTCTGATTTTTACTCCTGCACAAGAAGCCTCATAAAGTTGGTCTATCATATCTTTATCAGTGATAGCATTCAGCTTTAGATAGATAGCGGCAGGTTTACCTTCTTTAGCATGCTTAATTTCACGTTGAATAAATTCGGTGAAGCGCAAACGTGTATTTTGTGGTGAAACCAATAAATAATTAAATACGACCGGCTTAAAAGGATTTTCGATAAAATTAAATACTTTTTTTACCTCATCCGTAATCGCAGGATCAGCCGTTAATAGTGAAAAATCAGTATAGAGACGCGCTGTTTTTTCATTGAAATTACCTGAACCAATATGCGCATAACGAACAATGTGCCCATGTTCGCGGCGTTCAATAAGAAATAACTTGGCATGAATTTTTAGCTTCGGTTGTGAATAGATGACTTTTACACCACTACTAATCAGACGTTTTGCCCATCGAATATTCGCTTCTTCATCAAATCTAGCCTGTAATTCAACTACGACAGTAACTTTTTTACCATTATTGGCTGCATTGATAGCGGCATTAATAAAGCGTGAATCTTTGGCAACACGGTAAATATTCATTCGAATATGGGTAACTTCTGGATCGAACGATGCTTGGCGCATAATTTCTAACACATGCCCAAATGAATAATAAGGATAATATAATAAGACATCACGATCTTTTATGGTTGCAAAAGAGTTCCTAAACTTTTTAAAGCGAGAGTAAGCAAGACTAGGCAGTCGTTTATTCAGTAGATTCTTACCGCCTAAATCAGGGAAGTTAGCCAGATCTTTAAAATTAGGATAGCGGCCGCCTTGCATAGCGTCTTGTTCGGATAATTTTAATTTGCTAATTAATAATTCAAATAATGCCTTTGGCATATCTTTTTGATAAATAAAGCGTACTGGTTGTGCGGTTAAACGCTGTTTTAGCCCTTGCGACATTAATTCAAGTAAACTGTCGAATTCCGTATTCAGTTCATATTCGGCATCACGATTAATCTTAATCGAATAGGCATTTAGTTCGATGGCATCAAAAAAAACTTTGAAAATATCAAAAAGACAATAGCGCAAAATATTATCTAAAAAGATGATGCACTTATTTTTCGTTGACACCTCAGAGGGTAATAATACAAAGCGAGAAACCTTATCGGTAGGTAATTCGAGTAGTGCATAACTAATACTATTTTCACAAATAATTTCTACCGCGAGATAAGCGTGATCATCTTTTAAAAATTGGATCAGTTCAGTATGGCTATCAAGCAGAATAGGGGTGATGTATTGTCTTAAATTCTGTTTATAATAATTTTTTATCCACTGTTCTTGATAAGAAGTGAGTTGCCGTTCATTGATTAAAAATATTTGATTACGCGCCATTTCGAGTAGCAATTCGTTATAAAGCTTATCGAATTGTAATTCGAGTTGGATCACTTTTTGATTAACTTGACGTAATAAATACTTCGTATTGGAGCGGCTTTTTTGTTCTTCTTCAATTAATATATCTTTTTTTAGGTTAGCAAACTGGACTTTATAAAATTCATCTAAGTTACTTGAATAAATACCTAAAAACCGCACGCGTTCAATGAGTGGATTACTTTTATCTGCCGCTTCTTGTAAGACGCGTTGGTTAAATGCTAGCCAGCTTAATTCTTTTGGTAAATAAACCTTTTCCTCTATCATTTTGCCACTTTCAATCCTTTCACCATTCTTAAAGAATACTATATTATAAAATTAAACTAACTGGAATAAAAAAAGCTAGCATATTGCTAGCTTTAGTTACAGGTCAGTGATTTGATTAGATACGGTGAACGGATGTGGTATTAGTTGTTCCACTTGGGACTAACGCACCAGATACCATCACGATGATATCGCCTTTTTTCAATCCAGCAATACTAACAGCAAGTTCTTTACCTAATCGATAAAAATCATCGGTTGAATTGATTGCATCAATTAAGACTGGTTTTACACCACGTGTTAATTCCAATTGATTGACTGTTTTTTGGCTAGAAGAGAGTGCAAGAATCTGCGCAGTCGGGAAATAATGACGTACTTCACGCGCTGATTTACCACTACGTGTTGCGACCACAATTAATGGTGCATTTAAACGTTCAGCAATTTCAACGGTACCACAGCAAACCGCTGCCGTAATACGTAATTTTTCGTTAAGATTTAATTCGATTGACGCAGGAACAGTCACATCAGTGCGATCACAAATTGTTGCCATCACTTTGACTGCTTCTAGTGGATATTTACCTTTTGCACTTTCACCGGAAAGCATGACTGCATCGGTACCATCTAAAATAGCGTTTGCCACATCGCCGGCTTCGGCACGGGTAGGGCGTGGATTTTTAATCATTGAATCAAGCATTTGTGTTGCAGTAATAACCGGTTTTGACGCTTTAACACATTTGCTGATCATCATTTTTTGTGCAAAAATTACTTCTTCAACGGCAATTTCAACCCCTAAATCACCACGCGCAACCATAATACCGTCAGATGCATCTAAAATTTCATCGAAATTATCTAAACCTTCTTGGTTTTCAATTTTAGAGATGATTTTGATATCTTCGCCACCATGATTTTTTAAATGTGCACGAATATCTTCAACATCAGAACGTTTACGAATAAATGATGCAGCAATAAAATCGACACCTTGTTCGCAACCAAAGATAAGATCATTTTTATCTTTTTCGGCTAATGCGGGTAAATTAATCGATACATTTGGTAGATTAATACCTTTGTTTTCACCTAAATCACCGTTGTTAAGCACAGTACACACAACTTCTTTATCGTTAGCTTGTTTCACGTCCATCGCGATCAAACCATCATCGACTAATACACGATTACCTGGTTTTAGATCACGTGCAAAACCTTCATAAGTCACTGCAACGCGTTGAGAATTACCCACGACAGATTTATCAGTTGTAAAGGTAAAAGTTTGCCCAGCGACTAATGATACATCATTACCACCTTCTAAATTAATAGTACGTATTTCTGGGCCTTTAGTATCTAACATTATCGCCGCTTTTAATCCAGTTTCACGCATCACTTCGCGCAAATTTTTGATACGGTTACCATGTTCTTCATAATCACCGTGTGAAAAATTTAGACGCATAACATTCATGCCCGCTTGTAATAATTTAGTGAGCATCTCTTTGGACTCAGTTTTTGGTCCGATGGTACAAACAATCTTGGTTTTTTTCATAATATTATCTACTTAGTTATCGATAGTTGTTAAAGTGAAAGTGTAAATTTGAGTCATAAGAAATCAATGTTGATACACTGATATAAGACGTTGGTGTTTCAATCAATTCACTAAAATTAATAAATTTATGGGTGGAATGATTTATGTTCATTAAATTATGTTCATTAAGAATGTAAGCTATGTTCAACAACATGATCTGTCATTTGACATACGAACCTTGCGAAGAATGCATTTATTATAATCTTAACTATACGCTAAATAAAGTTTTTTGTTATACTGAGACTCATAATTATCGTTGTTAACGATGAATTTAATTGTGGGTATTGTGATTCATATCGCAATTAAAGTTGTTAACGTTCTATATTGCCATAAAATCAATTCTAAAAAGTAGCCTGAAAAAAGTTTAAAACTATGTCATCGCAAAATATATTATTACAAAATCGACGTGCTTTAGTCCCATCTAAAATAGAGTTCCCCGCCAATTTACCCGTTGTTGAAAAAAAACAGGCTATTTATGAGGCGATCAAACATCATCAAGTTGTGATTATTGCAGGGGAAACCGGATCGGGTAAGACGACACAAATTCCGAAAATTTGTTTAGAACTGGGTCGCGGTATCCAAGGCTATATTGGTCATACCCAACCAAGAAGATTGGCGGCACGATCAGTGGCTAATCGGATTGCCGATGAACTGAAAACAGAAATCGGTAATATTGTGGGCTATAAAGTCAGATTTTCTGATCAAGTTAGTGATAATACATTAATTAAGCTGATGACAGATGGTATTTTATTGGCGGAAATTCAACAAGATAGGCTTTTAAGAAAGTATGATACGATCATCATTGATGAAGCCCATGAACGTAGTTTGAATATCGATTTTATTCTCGGTTACCTAAAACAGTTATTACATAAACGTCCTGATCTGAAAGTTATTATTACATCGGCAACCATTGATGTTGAACGTTTTTCTGCCCATTTTAATCATGCGCCAATTATTGAAGTGTCAGGACGTACCTATCCGGTTGAGATACGTTATCGGCCAACTACCTATTATCGTGATCTAACATCGAATGACGAAATAGAAAAAGTGGGTAAAGAAGATAAAGATGAAGAAGATTTTCAATCCATTGTTAATGCCATTGATGAGCTTTCACAAGAAGGTAATGGCGATATTTTAATTTTTCTCACTGGGGAAAGAGAAATTCGTGATGTTGCTGATCTCTTAGGCAAATTAGATCTTAAGCATACCGAAATTCTTCCTTTATATGCGCGTTTATCGGCAAACGATCAAAATCGTATCTTTAAGTCCCATGCTGGTCGACGCATTGTGTTAGCAACCAATGTGGCAGAAACGTCGTTAACGGTACCAGGAATTAAATATGTCATTGATCCTGGGCTTGCTCGAATTAGTCGTTATAGCTATCGTACAAAAGTACAACGTTTACCGATCGAACCGATTTCACAAGCTTCCGCAAATCAGCGAATGGGGCGCTGTGGACGAACGTCGAATGGTATCTGTATTCGTCTTTATGATGAACAAGATTTTCTATCGCGCCCTGAATTTACCCAGCCTGAAATTCTTCGCACTAATTTAGCATCGGTCATTTTGCAAATGACATCATTAGGTTTGGGGGATATTGCCGCGTTTCCATTTGTAGAAGCGCCAGATCAAAAACAGATCAAAGATGGTATTCGCCTTTTAGAAGAACTCAACGCCATTTATTACCGTGATCATAAATATCATCTTACTGAAATTGGTAAGATATTAGCGCAACTGCCCATTGATCCACGATTAGCGCGCATGATCGTCGAGGCAAAAAAATTAGGCTGCACAAAAGAAGTGATGATCGTTACTGCTGCACTGTCAATCCAAGATCCCCGAGAGCGCCCGTTTGATAAGCAACAAGCTGCGGATGAAAAACATCGTCGTTTTGCCGATAAAGAGTCTGATTTTAGTTCACTCATCAATTTATGGAATTATATTCAAACGCAACAAACAGAATTATCTGGTAATCAATTTAGACGTTTATGCCAAAAAGAATTCCTTAACTATTTGCGTATTCGCGAATGGCAAGATGTCTACACCCAAATTAGACAAACAGTAAAACAACTGGCTATCCCCATTAATAGTAAAGTCGCAGATTATAAATCGTTGCATATTGCGTTATTAAGTGGATTATTATCGCATATTGGTATGAAAGAGATCGAAAAACAGGAATATATTGGTGCGCGTAATATTAAGTTTTCGATTTTCCCGAATTCCGCTATTTTTAAACATTCACCTAAATGGTGTGTCGTGAGTGAACTGGTCGAAACAAGCAAATTATGGGGAAGGACCGCAGCCAAAATTGAGGTAGAGTGGATAGAACCCATTGCTAAACATCTAATTAAATCAAGCTATAGCGAACCCCGTTGGTCGAAGAAGCAAGGCACCACGGTTGCGAATGAAAAAATCACACTGTTTGGATTACCTATCGTTGTTGATCGCATAGTCAATTATAGTCGCATTGATCCCAAATTAAGTCGTGAATTGTTTATCCGTCATGCACTTGTGGAAGGTGATTTCACCACATCGCATCTCTTTTACCAACAAAATCAAGACTTATTAGCCGAAGTTGAGGATCTAGAACATAAATCGCGGAGACAAGATATTCGCGTTAGTGATGATACATTGTTTGATTTTTATGATCAGCGTCTTCCGAAAGAGATTATTTCCGTTAGGCATTTTGATAAATGGTGGAAGAAAAAACAATCGACCGATCCAGATTATCTCAATTTTGAAAAAAATATGTTGATTAATCAATCAGCAGAGCAGGTCAATCAACAGGATTTCCCTGATTTTTGGCGACAAGATGGCTTTAAGCTTCCTTTAAGCTATCAATTCGATATCAACAATAAACGTGACGGTGTCACAATAACTATTCCGCTTGCGATTTTAAATCAAATTGAGAATAGGGGATTTGACTGGCAAATAAAAGGATTACGCCAGGAGTTGATTATTACCTTAATTAAATCTTTACCGAAAGGATTACGTCGCAATTTTGTTCCTGCCCCCAATTATGCTGAAGCATTTTTGAATCGCGTAAATAATATTGAAAAACCGTTATTAACCACACTTGCTGATGAGTTTCGCAAAATGACGGGCGTAAAAATTACGGCTGATGATTGGCAATTAGCTCAGATTCCAGATTATCTAAAAATGACCTTTAGTGTTGTTGATGAACATAATCACGAAATAGCGGCCGGAAAAGATTTGACGCTACTCCAACAGCAACTTAAAAATAGAATACAACAAACCTTAGTGGCTATTACAACAAAAAAACAGAACACGATTGAGCAAGAGCATTTAACCGATTGGAATTTTGGTATTTTACCCACTGTTTATGAGCAAAAACAGCAACATTATACGGTAAAAGCTTATCCAGCTTTGATTGATAATAAAGATTCAGTCAGCATAAAATTAGTGGATAGTGAAGAAGAACAAGCTTTTTTGACACAAAGTGGGCTGAGACGATTATTAATGCTAAATATTCCTTCACCTATTAAATATTTACATGAAAAATTACCCAATAAAGCAAAGTTGGGGCTTTATTTTAATCTATTTGGAACAGTATTCGAGCTGATTGATGATTGTATTTCGTGCGGTATTGATATGTTGGTTGATAAGTATTGCCATGAAGAACACAAAAATGTAGCTATCCGTGATCAAGCCAGTTATCAATCGCTACTGAATTATATCAAAACCGATATTAATGATATTGTTGTGACAATTGCCATGCAAGTTGAGCAGATTCTCACATTGCATTTCGCAATTAATAAACGGTTAAAAGGCCGAGTTGATTTAGCACTGGCCTTTGCTTTGTCAGATATTAAAAATCAATTAAGTCATTTGGTCTATAAAGGTTTTGTAACGGATTCTGGATATCATAAGCTCACGGATATTGCACGTTATTTAACCGCTATAGAAAAACGCATTGATAAGTTATTGCAAGAGCCGACTAAAGATCGTGGCTTGATGAAAAGTATAGAAGAAGTACAGCAACAGTATGAACAGCTATTAAATAAGTTGCCGCCAAGTCAACGTCAACAGCCGTGTATTATGAATAAGGATGTTCGGGCTATTCGTTGGCAAATTGAAGAACTCAGAGTGAATTTATTTGCCCAGCAATTGGGTACGCCGTATCCCATTTCGGTAAAAAGAATCAAACAACAGATAGCGATGATCCAATTGTAAGGCATGAAAAGAGTAGGTGAGGTATGGTCGTATGATGTTAACCAATAGAATTGACTGGCATCTATCGGTTTAGTTAACAAGGGAATTTTACATAAACGTAGTATAGTTCTGAAACATTCAAAATATTTTCAGCAAAGAAATTGGCAATAGCGTGTTTTCTTTCTCTTGCAAGATTACTTTCGTCACGGGTGATTTTGTTCAATGATATTCAGAGTAGGGAAGAAGAGTCATATCGCTTTTACGCTATGACTCTCTGTTTTATGCATGTTATGTCTGCTATGTTTTGTCATCTGACTTTCGTTTTTTACTTATCGTAAGAAGCGATAAATCGTGACAATAGATAGTGTTATCTTTTTTTATCGATATAAATCAACAAATACAGTCACATTAGGGCCACTGGTATCTTGGGAAATTCTTGCAATGTGATAATATTTTGCACCTTTTTCAATGGCACGTTTACCAGCATTATACGAAATTTCCTGATCTGTGACGTAATAACCTCTAAATTTTACAGTATCGAAAGGAACCATTTTAGCGGCTGTAGCATCATTTAATTCTTCGATTTTGCGTCCATCAGCAATAGTTACAGTGTAACGTGTAGAGCGTTGTTCTGGTACATTAGCTGCAGCTTTAGTTGTTGCGCCAGCAGTAGCTGTCACAGGTGCAGCATCAGCGGTTGGAGTTACGGCAGTTTTAGCCGTATTTTCTGCAGTGGCTGGTTTGTCGATAACTTTATTATTAAATTTTTCTGCATAAAATTGTTCATTGAATGAAGAAGGGGAGTAGTAGCCTGGGCGTTCAACTTGCATTGCTGCTTCACCACCTTGAGCTAGGGCTTGTTGTCCAGCTTCTGAATCATAAGGGATCGCATTGTCAGGTTGCAATTTACGTTCTGCTGCATCTTTTTTAAATAAATAGGCTGTTAATTGCAAATTACTACCGATATCGGCACGATGATCAATAAAAAAGGCATAAGCACCTTTGGCAGCGGCTTCTTTGGCAATAGCTTGATTGACATCTGTTTCGGTTGGGAAATAGCCACGAATGCGGACAATATCAAACGGTTCGAGTCTTAATGCTGTCTTTCTAGGATATTCATACACACCTTCAAATTTACGTAACGAAACTGCTTTTTCGGTTACTTCTGGCGCATTTGCTTTATATAAATTGGCATACACAATACGTAACGTATCATTCGATGGGCTAATATTGGTGGTCGTGATATAAAATGATGCGGCACCTTCTTTATCGGCAGCATGAGATATGGCGGTTACATAGTCGTTATCAGTATAAAACGCACCACGCACAGATATTTCTTTAAAAGATTGAATCTTTTCAGCCTGTTCTGAAGTCAGCTGTTGTGCAGCATATAATGATGGTATAGAAAAAATTGATAATGCGGTGACCAAAAAAGTTTTTTTAAAACTTGTCATATATATAAACCTTACATTAAATTTTACATATTTAAAATTAAGATAAATTAATTACCTAATTTGATTAATGCATCTAAGTCTTTAATAAAAATATATTTACCTTGTACGGATAAAATGCCTAGTTCTTGGAATTTAGAAAAAATTCGGCTCACAGTTTCAATTGTTAACCCTAAATAATTAGCAATATCTGCGCGACTCATTGAAAGTTTTATATTAAGGGATGAATGGCCATGTTGCTCATAACGAGAATAAAGTGAATAGATAAAAATGGCCAATCGAGAATCTGCTTTCTTTTGCGAAAAAAATAGTATAAGTTTTTGATAATTGCAAATATCACGACTTAATAAGTTAAATACTAAATCTCTGACCTGTTTATTGGTATCCATTAAAGCAATAAATTCATCATAATGTAATTCACACACTAAAGTATCGGTTAACGCTTTTAGATTATTATTATATTTTTTAGTGTAGATAGAATCTAATCCAATCACATCACCAGGTAAATAAAAGCCATTAATTTGTTCATTGCCATCTTGATCGGTAACGTATGTTTTGAGTGCACCAGTATTCACAATATAAAAATGGGTGCATGGGGTATCTTTCGTAACAAATACATGATCTTTAGGAAACGCTTTTTTTCGTTCTAATAATGCATCATTTAATAATATTGGTGTACAAATAGGACCCAAACTGCATAATTCACAGGAAATAGAATAGCTACTAGAACGTAAAGGTTTACGGATATCTTGCATGTTTACATCGAAAATGGTTAATTATTAATAGTGATGGATAAGATTACCATCTTTCCAGAAAAACACAATTAACCCTTAGCAATTTTTCTAGTTTATTAATTAAAAAAGATGAGAAATGTAATTGAAGTTTAGCCGACGTTTAGATAAAAGAATAGCGGGGCGCTGATTTGCTGTCAGTTGCTCGATAATTTGTTCGATATTGCAGATGATAAAAAGTCTCCATAAATAGTGCATTGTTGGTCTTATTATCAATATAACTATTATTTAACATAATATACATTATGCGAACCAAAGTATCATTAAAAGCAATTTAGACAAATTCCAAGTTAATAATTCACGATCATCAAAATACAATTATTTTTAACACATTGAATTATCATTAATTCTACTTATTATGAAGTTATCTAAAATAGATCCCATTGATAAGTACTTTAAAAGAAATAGTTATTTTTTTCATAATTAAATTAAAAAATATAATTACTCATCAAGTCGTATTATATTTATAATCTTCTTCCTGCAGAAATAGCCTAGCTATTAATAATAAGAAAAAATTAACTATAGATGATTTTGTTATTGTTTGTCCTAGATTATTTATTTCTGTCATTTTATGTTGGAGCTTTGTAATCGCTATTGCCGCATGTAGTTTGGCATATCTCCATTATTATCATTCAATAACTGAAGAATACGAGTTAATATAAATTTATGGCTGCAATAGATAGTCTTTCCATTATTATAAGTAATGAATGGGTCAATGATGAATATAAACATTTGATTGTCAAGGTCAACACGCCAGCATTGACTGTTGAACCTGGGCAATTTTTCAATTTACTATGCCCACAATCTGAAGCTGATAAACCTTTTTTTCGTCGCCCGATGAGTACGTATTTTGCAGATCCTGTTTCTGGTACAATCGAATTTTTATATAAAGTTGTCGGTTCTGGCACACGCACATTAGCAAAATTGCAAACCGGTGATACATTGCCTATTTTAGGGCCTTTAGGTAAAGGATTTACCATTAAAGATCATTATCAACACATTTTAGTTGTCGGGCGTGGTGTGGGGTTAGCTACCCTCGCCCCGCTAGCTGAAGCTGCGGTAGCGAAAAAGATTAAGGTTACGGCAATTTTAAGCGCTCGGGACCAAAATAGCCTTATGTCACAACATCGTTTTCATAATATTCATGCAAATGTGATAGAAGTTATTGACAGCAATCACTCAAGTAAGATTGAAAATGTCGAAAAATTAATTATTAAACAACATAAAATTATGCCGTTTGATGCTGTTTATACTTGTGGTTCAACGCGGATCACAACATTACTGCGAAGAATTGCGATGGAATTTAATCTTGATGGTCAAGTTGCCTTAGAACAACATATGGCGTGTGGTCTTGGCATGTGTTATTGCTGTGTCAAACCGTTTAACGTTACGACAGGTACGCAAACCGAATTACGTAATAAACGTGTGTGTGTTGATGGACCCGTATTTGATATTAAGGAATTTATCGCATGATCGATTTATCAGTCAATATTAATGGCTTCACACTCAAAAATCCAATCATGCCAGCTTCTGGCACCTTTGATAAGGAATTAGCAGCGATTATTGATTTTAATGCGCTCGGTGCGATTGTGACTAAAACATTTACGCTCGATAAACGTGCCGGTAACCCTACTCCACGCGCTTGTGAATTACCCAATGCAATGCTTAATGCTATTGGGATTCCAAGTAAAGGAATTGATTACTATATCTCACATACGGTACCTTATTATCAACAATATTCTTCGCCACTTATTGCCAGTATTTCGGCTAATACCGCTACTGATTTTGGTCTAATAGCAAAACAACTCGACACCGTCAAAGGCATTGCTTGCATTGAAGCCAATATCTCGTGCCCTAATATCGAAGCGGATGGAAAAGCCTTTGCCATGCAAGCAAATTCTACGTCCAAAGTAGTCAAAGCATTACGTGCGGCAACGCATTTACCATTATGGGTAAAATTAACACCTAATACCAGTGATATTGTAAGTGTTGCTCAAGCTGCCGAAGCTGAAGGTGCCGATGCTATTATTGTCGGCAATACTCTATTAGGCATGGCCATTGATATTACTACCCGTCGCCCTAAACTAGGCAATATTATGGGTGGATTATCAGGCCCAGCAATCAAACCGATCATGATCCGCATGGTCTATCAATGTTATAAGCATCTCTCTATACCGGTTATTGGTTGTGGCGGGATCACTACTTTTGAAGATGTCATCGAATATTTCTTAGCAGGATCGACAGCTGTACAAGTGGGGACGGCCAATTTTATTCAGCCTTCTACTATGACAAATATGATTCACGATTTAGAAGATTACTGTCAAAAACATAACATCCATCGCTTATCCGAATTAACAGGAGCAGTTATTGACAAAAAATTGCCGACTATCACTGCCCTGCCTTACTAAATAACCGGATAAATGTGATGATGATAAACGTCGTTAACCATGCTCTTTATTATTCTTCTGGTTGCTAACATCGTCAGGGGCAGCTTGTTTTTGGAGAAAAATAATTTCACTACCGGGTAAAGGCATTTTCAAAACGTGATTTTTGATCTTGCCCAAGACTTGCATTTCACAATCTCGACAATTAAATTTTAAGGTGAGAATTTCTTTTTCATGATTTTCATTCTGGTGGATGAGTTGCATGGGGGCCATTTTTGTTTTGACACCTTGTATACCTTTTGCTTGTTTAGGGCATAAATTAAAAGCAAACCGCAAACAGTGTTTGGTAATCATCAGCGGCGTATCATCTTTCACGGTATGTGCTTCATACGCTGGCTCAATTAACGTGACACCGTAACGATGGTAAAAATCACGTGCTTTTTGATTATAAACATTAGCCAGATAAGTGAGCTGTTCTTGCGGATAAATCGGTGCTGGATTGCTGATACCTTTGGGCGTTACCCTCTTATATTGTGCAACACGTTCACTATCAAGTTTATCGATTACATCGCGTCTTAATTGATTTAATCGACTCGCTGGCATGAAATAGAGATTATCTTGTTTTTCAATATTAACTGAACGAGCTACATAAATAGTTTGGCCAAGTTTGGTAATATTATCAATAATGACACTTTGCACTTTCTCTGGCTGCTTTGCTACCTCAAAGGTATTATTTAATGCAATCGTTACGTTAATCCCCTCTTCGCTTTTTGCGGTTAATTGAATGTTATCGTTGGTCATCTTAACAGTAAAATCAACTAAAATTCGCCTAGAACTGGACTCTTTTTGTAAATCGAGTTGCCAATTATGATCTAAATTACGGTTAATCGGATGGGGTAATCGTAATTTAGCGATCTGTTTAATCTGTTCATTAGAGGCAAATTCATTAGGGTAAATGCGATAAAGGTGATCGGTAAGTTTTTCAACTTTATCGGCACGAAAGCCAATGACATCCCGCTTAATTAATACATTGAGTCCATCGCCATTGGTCAAGGTTTCTTTTGATTTTATATCAAGGTATTGCGGCGTCACTTTGGTAATCTCGCCAATCTGTAAACCAATAAATTTAGGTGAATCAAAAGCACCGATATCCATCTGTCGTCCATGAATGAAATAGTCAGTTTGGCTACGATGAAAAGTTTTATCAGGATTAGCGGTAAAAAAGTACTCCGTTTTACCACTAGATGCAGGCGTAAATTCAGGATGCTGTTCTAAAATCGTATCTAATTTTTGACGGTAAAAAGTGGTAATATTCTTTACATATGCCATATCTTTATATCGCCCTTCGATCTTAAATGAACGAATGCCGGCATCAATAAGTTCAACTAAATTAGCTGACTGATTATTATCTTTGATCGACAATAGATGCTTTTCATAAGCAATCACGTGACCTTGCTCATCGGTTAACGTATAAGGCAAACGGCAGGCTTGAGAACAATCCCCCCTATTCGCACTACGTCCTGTTTGCGCATGCGAGATATAGCATTGCCCCGAAAATGCCACACAAAGGGCACCATGCACAAAAAACTCTAACTTAGCATCGACTTGATTAGCAATTTGCTTTATTTGCGCTAAATTTAATTCCCGTGCTAAGACGATTTGCGAAAAACCGACATCCGATAAAAACTTGGCTTTTTCAACTGTTCTAATATCTGTTTGTGTACTCGCATGGAGATCAAGCGGCGGTAAATCCATCTCTAAAATGCCCATATCTTGTACAATTAATGCATCAATCCCTGCATCGTATAATTGCCAGATTAACTGATGGGCCGATTCTAATTCATTATCATGTAAAATAGTATTTAAGGTGACAAACACTTTTGCATAATAGCGATGTGCAAATTCAACTAATTTGGCAATATCGGCAACCGAATTACCGGCATTATGACGGGCACCAAATTGTGGGCCGCCAATATAAACCGCATCGGCACCATGCAAAATAGCTTGTTTAGCGATATCGATATCTTTAGCTGGACTCAGTAATTCTAATTGATTAGTCTGTTTTATTGTTGTCATTGATGACATATTTTTATCTCATAAATACAAATTAATGATGATTTAAACGGAAATAAATGCCGTTTATTTAATGCGATGTTTCAGAACATATATACGTTTATGTATAATTTTTATAGATGAACTCAAGTACGCAACTAAATTCCTTTCTCTATAGCCATTATTGGCGTAACAGCGAAACGCTGATAGCTAAAGGCCAAAAGGCATACATCATGCTAGAAAATAGTTAAGGGTTGTCATTATAAGCGATTGTTATAAACTATATAAATAGATAATTTTATCTTGATGGAATAAAAAAGAATTTTAGATAAAAATAGAGATTTTTGGGCGGAGACCCTATCAGCTACATCCCACACACATAAAACTTACTTTGGCTGCTTCCTTCCGGATCTGACCGGGTGAGCAAGCTAATGTTGCAAGAGAACCCATAGAGCCTCCATTGAGGAGGGGCTATTATGCTTGAATAACAACTAAAATACAACTTTTTATTTGATAAATAAGCGCCTTTATGACGCCTATTTATGCTTTCCAATTAATCAATGCTGTGCAGATTATAATGCTAAATTTTGTTCAACTCTTTCTCGGAATTTAATTCCAGGGCGGAATGTAACCACGCGGCGAGCTGAAATATCAACGCTTTCACCTGTTTTAGGGTTACGTCCAGGACGAGAATTTTTATCTCGAATAGTAAAATTACCAAATCCAGATAGTTTAACGGGTTCCCCTTTTTCTAGGGCAACACGGATTTCTTCAAAAAAAAGTTCCACGAGGACCTTGGCCTCTTGGCGATCAAGATTAAATTTTTCAGCAAGACGATCTGCAATATCAGCTTTAGTTAGTGTCATATTATTATTCTCTTAATAAGGCTTTAAAACGGTTTTGTAAAGCAGTTATACACTTATTTACAATGTTTGTTATCTCTTCATCTTCTAATGTATGGGATTTATCTTGTAAAATAAGGCTAATCCCTAAGCTTTTTTGATCTTCTTTAATATTATCACCTTGATAAACATCAAAAAGATTAGCTTTTACAAGTTGCTCGCCACACGCACTTTTACACACTGCAAGAATATCAGCTGCCGGAATGGAATTCTGGACAACAATCGCTATATCACGTTTATTAGACGGGTATTTTGATAAATCCTGGGCAACTGGTATTTTTTTCTGGTTAATTTTAGCTAAATTTATTTCAAAAACAAGTGTTTTAGCATTTAAACCTAATTTTTTTTCAATTTCCGGATGCAAAACGCCCAAATAGCCAATAAGTTCGTTGCCTACATATAAAGACGCATTTTGTCCAGGATGTAAAGCTGCAATACTCGATTTTTTGAACTGGATCGCATCAGCATAACCTAAAAGGGTTAAAATAGACTCTACATCGCCTTTGATATCATAAAAATCGACTGGTTGTTTTGGTAATTTCCAATGTTCTTCATAAAGTGTGCCAGTAATGACGCCTGCTAACATTAATTCTTGGCGAATACCCAATTCTGATTTTTCATCTGGAACAAAACGTAATCCGGTTTCAAATAATCTAACGCGTGATTGTTGTCTATTTTGATTATATAAAACTGCGCCTAATAACCCTGTCCACAAAGATAAACGCATGACTGACATCTCACTAGAAATAGGATTAGGTAAGCTGATAACCGCCTCTTCTGGATGTAAAATTTGCTGAATTTTAGGATCAACGAAACTATAGGTAACCGCTTCTTGATAACCTTTGTCTGCTAATAACTCTTTTACCCATTTTAAAGTCATTTTACCTTCTGGTTTAGGTTTCATTACAGATTCGATTTTTAAATTAGCATTCGGAATATTGTTATAACCATAAATTCGGGCAACTTCTTCGATAAAATCTTCTTCTATTTCTAAATCAAAGCGCCATGTAGGTGATTTTAATAACCACATATCTTCTTTATATTCAACACTACAACCAAGTCGTTCTAGGATATCGGTTATTTTTTGTGTTTCGATTGAGATACCAATAATACGGTCGAGCTTTTCACGACGTAATAAAATTGTCGGGTGTTTTGGAATTTCATTTTGGTTGGTAATATTAATAATCGAACCTACTTCACCGCCACAAATTGCAAGTAATAATGTGGTAGCACGTTCGATCGCAATGGATTGCAGTTCAGGGTCAACGCCTCTTTCATATCGGTGTGATGCTTCGGTATGGAGACCATATTCTCGCGCTTTACCAATAATAGCCAACGGTGAAAAATAGGCTGATTCTAAAAAGATATCTTTTGTCGCAGCGGTGACACCTGATTGTGCACCACCAAAAATACCGGCTAATGCTAACGCTTTTTGGTGATCAGCAATCACTAATGTTTTTTCGTTTAATTCAATTTCGTTACCATCAAGTAATACTAATTTTTCATTCATGCGCGCATAACGAACAACAATTCCCCCATCAATTTGGGCTAAATCAAATGCATGCATTGGTTGGCCGAGTTCGAGTAAGACATAATTAGTAATATCAACGACAGCATCAATTGGACGAATACCGCCACGACGTAGCTTTTCTTTCATCCAGATAGGAGTAGGTGCTTGGACGTTAACATTCTTAATAATACGACCTAAATAACGTGGTGCAGCTTGTGGTTCGTCAACTTGGACAGAGATAGTATCGGTAATGGTCGCTGGAACGGGTTGTACTTCAAGTTCATGCATCGGAATATTATTGACCGCGGAAATATCACGGGCCACGCCCATAATACTAAAACAATCGGCTCGATTTGGTGTCACACTAATATCAATAGAGAGATCATCTAATTTTAGGTATTCTCGAATATCCTGCCCTAATGGCGCATCATCCGGTAATTCAATAATTCCACTTTGATCTTCTGAAATGCCGAGTTCAGAATAAGAACATAACATACCTTCTGATAATTCACCGCGTAGTTTTGCCGCTTTAATTTTGAAATCGCCAGGTAATACTGCACCGATAGTTGCACAAGCAACGGTCAGCCCTAAACGACAATTAGGAGCACCACAGACAATATTCAATAACGCATCTTTACCAATATCAACTTTAGTGATACGTAATTTGTCTGCATTTGGATGAGGTATACATTCGACTACTCGCCCTATTACGACACCTGTAAATGAACCGGCCACAGTTTCGACATTATCAACTTCTAATCCCGCCATGGTTAATTGATCAGTTAATGTTTCGCTACTAATTTCTGGATTTACCCACTCACGTAGCCAGCTTTCACTAAATTTCATGTTTTGGTCTCCAGATATTAATTAAATTGTTTTAAAAAACGTAAATCATTTTCAAAGAATGATCGCAAATCAGTGACGCCGTAACGTAACATAGTTAATCGTTCTATTCCCATACCGAAAGCAAATCCGCTATAAACTTCGGGATCAATACCCACATTACGTAAAACGTTAGGGTGAACCATACCGCAGCCTAACACTTCTAACCATTTACCATTTTTGGCTTTGATATCAACTTCAGCCGAAGGTTCTGTAAAAGGGAAATAACCAGGTCTAAAACGGATTTCCATATCATCTTCAAAGAAACAATGTAAAAAGTCATGCAACAAACCTTTTAAGTGGCTAAAGCTGATATCTTTATCAACGAGTAAACCTTCCATCTGATGGAACATCGGTGTATGCGTTTGATCATAATCGTTACGATATGTTCTACCTGGTGCAATAATACGAATAGGTGGTTTTTGTTTTTCCATGGTACGAATTTGTACAGTTGATGTTTGGGTACGTAACAAACGTTTAGCATCAAACCAAAATGTATCGTGATCGGCTCTTGCTGGGTGATACGCTGGAATATTTAATGCATCAAAGTTATGATAATCATCTTCAATTTCAGGTCCCGCTTCAACACTAAAACCAAGTTCATCAAAAAAATCGATCAAACGATTGATCGTTTTGGTGACAGGATGTAAACCACCTAATTCCATGGTTTTCCCCGGTAGGGTAATATCAAGTGTTTCACCCGCTAATTTTGCATCCAGCAGTTCCCTTTCGAGTATTGATTTTTTTTGATTTAAAGAGGATACCACTTCTTGCTTTGCATCGTTGATTTTCTGTCCAACAGCTGGGCGTTCTTCTGCTGGCACATCACGTAAAGATGCCATTTGCATTGTCAAATAGCCTTTTTTACCCAGATATTCAACACGAATTTGTTCAATGGTATTGATATCGCTGGCAGCTTCAATCTCATTTTTGGCTTTTTTGACCAGTTCAATTAATTGAGACATTTTATTCTCCGACTTGTCGAGTCTATTGGTTTTAACTTTACTGTTAATTAACGACTATTTTGCTTTTTTAATTAACAAGTTACTTAATTTATATGTTAATGATTCATTTAGTACAATAACAAAAAGGCCTCTTAGTAGAGGCCTTTTGAACTATTTTTCGTTTTTCATTTTGCCTCAAAAATAAAGTATTTTTGAAAAACTAAAAAAGAAACGAAAAATAACTATCGTCATATAATATATCTCTTGTGTTAGATATTTTATTAATTGATCGGTTTGAATATATATTCTCATTACTATTGGAGATGAAAGAAATAAATGGATTATAGGTGAAACTTTATAATCTTTTTTATATCCCGTTGACAATGACTAGCAGAATCAGCGACTCTCTTTACGGGTAATGGTTATAAACATGTATTAAATAAAACGGACGTAATAAATAAAAGCCGAATAAATCGGCTTTTATAAAAGTTTACAGCGCAGCTTTGGCTTTTTCAACTAATGCAGCAAATGCATTTTTGTCAAATACTGCAATATCCGCTAAGATCTTACGATCAATTTCGATAGATGCTTTCTTCAAACCATTAATAAAACGGCTATAAGATAAGCCACATTGACGCGCTGCGGCATTAATACGCACAATCCATAGTTGACGGAATTGACGTTTACGCTGACGGCGGTCACGATAAGCATATTGACCAGCTTTAATTACTGCTTGAAAAGCCACACGATAAACACGTGAACGTGCACCATAATAACCTTTCGCCTGTTTTAAAATTTTCTTGTGACGTGCACGAGCAATAACACCACGTTTAACACGAGCCATAAATATATCCTCTAAATATTAAATAAATATCAATTAATTAAGCGTATGGAATACACGCTTTAACTAAACCTAAATCCCCTTTTGACACAGTGGTCAAACCACGTAAATGACGTTTACGTTTAGTAGATTTATGCGTTAGGATATGACTCTTGTTAGCTTGCTTATGCTTAAAGCCACCAGAAGCTGTTTTTTTAAAGCGCTTTGCTGCGCCTCTTACTGTTTTAATTTTAGGCATTGTATAAATTTCCACTTCGCATTGTTAATAATATGAAATAGGGTGCACTTTTTAGTTTATTTATTTCAACTACAGATCTAAATATAATCAAAATCATCTAAAATGATCCGTTATAAACAGAATAATTAAAAATCTAACCTAAATCATGCTTGATGAACCACTATTTCTTCTTCGGCGCCAACACCATGATCATCTGTCGTCCTTCAATCTTAGTTGGATAAGATTCAACAACGGCTAAATCAATAAGGTCATTTTTAATGCGATCAAGCATCTCTGTCCCTATTTGTTGGTGAGCCATTTCACGTCCACGGAATCGTAACGTGACTTTAGCTTTGTCGCCATCTTCAAGAAAGCGAATCAGGCTGCGGAGCTTTACCTGATAGTCGCCTTCGTCTGTACCAGGTCGGAACTTAATTTCCTTAACCTGAACAACCTTTTGCTTCTTCTTCTGTTCTTTTGTTGCTTTACTCTTTTCATAGAGGAATTTGCCATAATCCATAATTCGACAAACAGGTGGTTCTGCATTAGGACTGATTTCAACAAGATCTAACGTAGCTTCTTCGCTTTGTTTTAGTGCATCATTTAAGCTAACTATACCTATCTGTTCACCATCGACACCGGTTAATCTCACTTCGTTCGCAGTGATTTCATCGTTGATTTTATGCGCACGAGTTGACTGAATTCGTTTACTGACTTTAATATCCAATTCCTCCAAGATAATTTTATGATTCACTCAGCTGTTCTAATGAACGAGTCTGAATTTCTTTAAGCAACAATTCTATAACATGTTTCACTTCAAAGCTACCAAGATCTTTGCCTTGTCGTGTTCTTACTGAAACGGTACCTGCTTCCATCTCTTTATCACCACAGACAAACATATAAGGCACACGTTTCAAAGTATGTTCGCGGATTTTAAACCCAATTTTCTCATTTCTCAAGTCCGCTTTTGCTCGAATACCCACTTTTTGTAGTTGTTCGGTTAATTGTTTAGCATACTCAGCTTGATTACTGGTGATATTGATCACGGCAACTTGCAATGGTGCCATCCACGTTGGGAAAGAACCAGCACAATTTTCGGTAAGAATACCGATAAAACGCTCCATAGAACCTAAAATTGCCCGATGGATCATAACCGGTACATGACGTTCATTATCTTCACCAATATAGGTCGCATCTAAGCGGCCGGGTAACATGAAATCAAGTTGTACTGTGCCACATTGCCAAGCACGTCCCAGGCAATCATATAGCGTAAATTCGATTTTAGGACCATAAAAAGCCCCCTCACCCGGTAAATATTCAAATTTAATACCGTTTTCAGTCAAACATTCAGCCAAATCTTTTTCAGCTAAATCCCAAATTTCATCTTTACCGATTCGTTTTTCAGGTCTAGTTGATAATTTAACGGTAATATCTTTAAAACCAAAGGTGCTGTACATGTCGTAAACCATTTTTATACAGCTATTTACTTCTCCACGGATCTGACTTTCAGTACAGAAAATATGCGCATCGTCTTGCGTAAAACCACGTACACGCATTAAACCGTGCAAAGAACCCGATGGTTCATTACGGTGACAACTACCAAATTCTGCCATACGTAAAGGTAAATCACGATAAGATTTCAGGCCTTGATTAAAAATTTGCACATGGCCAGGACAGTTCATCGGTTTGATACAATATTCTCGATTTTCAGACGAAGTCACAAACATCAGTTCTTTATAATTATCCCAATGCCCTGTCTTTTCCCATAAAACGCGATCCATCATAAATGGACCTTTTACTTCTTGATAATTATATTCTTTTAATTTAGTACGGACAAACACTTCGAGTTCACGGAAAATAGTCCAACCGTCATTATGCCAAAACACCATACCGGGTGCTTCTTCTTGCATATGATAAAGATCAAGTTGTTTACCAATTTTACGGTGATCACGTTTTGCTGCTTCTTCTAACATACGTTGATAAGCATCTAACTGCTTTTTATCTGACCATGCGGTACCATAAATACGTTGCAACATCTTATTTTTACTATCGCCACGCCAATATGCGCCCGAAATTTTTTGTAATTTAAAATGATGACAAAAACGCATATTTGGCACATGAGGACCACGGCACATATCAATATATTCTTGATGATGATAAAGTGCTGGTGTTGCATCTTTAGGAATATTTTCATCTAAAATAGCAATCTTATAAGGTTCATGACGTTCCCAAAAAACATCTCTCGCTTTTTGCCAACTCACCACTTCTTTTATAACATCATAATCTTGATTGGCCAGCTCATGCATCCGTTTTTCTAATGCATCAAGATCTTCCTGTGTCAATGAATGACCTAAATCAATATCATAATAAAAACCATTATCAATTGTTGGACCAATTGCCATTTTGGTATCCGGCCATAACTGCTTGATTGCATGACCTAATAAGTGCGCACAAGAGTGGCGAATAATTTCTAATCCATCCTCATCTTTGGCGGTGATAATTTCCAATTTAGAATCGTGATCGATGATATCGCAAGCATCTTTTCGTTCGCCATTAACACGACCTGCAATACACGCTTTTGCAAGACCTGAACCAATATTTTGTGCGACTTCTAAAACAGTAACGGGTTTATCAAATTGACGTTGGCTTCCATCCGGAAGAGCAATAGTTAGCATAATAATTCCTTAATCACAGTGGTGCGCCATACGGCAGCGCACATGTTTTGTTATAAACATGACGATAAGATAAAACTGGGCAAGTATACTACCACTAATTTTTTAGCTTTTAAATATTATTCGAATTTTTGGCTTTCTTATGGGGAAGTGTTATGCTTACTCACTATTTAAATTAGCCGTAAACAACCCTTATTATATTAATAAGTATCAAATTAAATTTGACATGGATTAAAGGTAATTTCTATGACACTTCCTTCCTTTTTAACGATTTATAACGAACTCATTTCTACACCAAGTATTAGTAGCGTGAATGATGAAAAATTAGATTTTTCAAATAAACCCTTGATTGATAAATTAGCCACGTGGTTTGCTGATTTAGGTTTTTCGATTGAAATCAATCCCGTTCCAAATACACGTAATAAATTCAATATGTTAGCTGTCTATTCAGGTGATGGTAATAAAACACAAGGCGGCTTATTGTTAAGCGGTCATACAGATACTGTACCTTTTGATGAAGGACAATGGAGCAAAGATCCATTTAAATTAACTGAAGAAGATAATAAATTATATGGTCTTGGCACGGCTGATATGAAAGGTTTTTTTGCGTTTATATTAGATGCGCTACGTGATATTGATCTCAAAAAATTAACAAAACCAATTTATGTACTGGCAACAGCCGATGAAGAGACAACTATGGCCGGTGCCGCTTTTTTTGCGCAACAGACACAATTACAACCTGATTGTACGATTATTGGTGAACCGACCTCTCTCATACCTATCAGAGCGCATAAAGGCTTTATTTCGAATTCAATCAAAGTGATCGGTAAATCAGGTCATTCAAGTGATCCCGATAAAGGTATTAATGCCATTGAAATTATGCATTTAGTGGTAGAACAACTACTTATTCTTAAACACAAATTCAAACAGCAATACCATAATGAAGGATTTAGTGTGCCATATCCAACACTTAATTTAGGTATTATTCATGGCGGTGATGCTGCTAATCGTATTTGTGGCTGTTGTGAATTAATTATTGATATCCGCATCTTGCCAGAAAATGATATTGACTCGATTTTTAATCTTGTTTGCGAAGCACTCCAACCGATTATGCATCACTATCCCGATCGCATTTCAGTTGAACATGCTGTCTTACCGATTCCGGGGTATGAATGCAAGAAAGATAATCCTAAATTACAAGATATCGAAAAATTACTGGGGAAAACAGCGCAAACCGTTAATTATGCGACAGAAGCCCCATTCTTAAATAAAATTTCACCAACTATTGTCTTAGGACCTGGCTCAATTGCACAAGCGCATCAACCCGATGAATTTATTTCGATGGATTTTTTAAAACCGGGGAAAATGACAATCGAAAGATTAATTAAAGAGTTCTGTCTATAAAGCTTTTGCTGACGATAAAACTTCTGCTCAACTTACTCTACTACGCCGACGATTGTTGGCGATAGAGAGTAAGTAAACGCCACTGCCCTATCCCTTAGATTTATATTTCAAAAGTAGCCAGATCGACGGCAATGTCAGTATTCATAAAAACGGTTTTACACTCATTTAGTAATTTCTGATTATCTCGCTGACTATAACGTGGGCTAATATGGGTAATGATTAACTTTTTTGCCCCGGCTTGTTTAGCAATATTTGCTGCTTGTATCGTGGTTGAATGCCCTCGCACAAAAGCTTTATCGGCTAACGCATCTTCTTGTGTTGCTTCATGGACAAGAATATCTACGTCCTTAGCTAGAACTACTGAGGCTTCACAAGGCGTCGTATCGCCTAAAATAGCCAGTTTTTTACCTGGTTTTTGCTGACCTAAATAATCATAACCATTAATCGATCGACCATCGTCTAATCTCACTATTTTCCCTTTCTTTAAATCGGCATAATGTGAACCAACAGGAATATGGTCTTGACGTAATTTATCAATATCGAGTGATGCGATATGATCTTTTTCAACAATCCGATAACCAAAACAAGGGACACGGTGAGCCAATAATTTCGCTTCTACACAAAAAGAGTCATCTTCAAATACGACACCATCTTGTTCAAGCTCAATAATATTGAGCGGATAGGTTAACCATGAATAACTGATTGAGATGACTGTTTCAATAAATTGTTTAATACCTTTAGGCGCAATTAAGGTCAATGGTGATTGATTATTCATCAATGAACGTGTGGTTAGTACGCCAGGTAAACCAAATAGATGGTCACCGTGTAGATGTGTTAAAAAGATCATCTCTAGTTTGGCTAAGCTGATTTTAGCTTTCCTCATCTGCATTTGGGTAGCTTCACCGCAATCAAATAACCAAACTGCATGACGTTCATCAAGCAGATCTAAGGCAATACTGCTCACATTTCTTTCTGCTGTTGGGCTTCCGGCGCTAGTACCGAGAAAAGTCATTTTCACTTTTATGCTCCATTTTTGACAAAAAATCTGTAAAATAGATCCGATATTCACACTATACAATAGGTGGTCTATTTTATGCTAACGCTTATTTCACCAGCCAAAACATTAGATTTTCAAAGCCCATTACTCACACAAACTCACACCTTACCGATATTCCTTAATGATGCAGCGCGTTTAATCAAGGATTGTAAAAAATTAACAATTGCCGAAATCGCAAAACTAATGTCAATCAGCCCTAAGCTGGCTGAGCAAAATTATGACCGTTTTCAACATTGGCATGCGAATTTTGATTTACATAATGCAAGGCAAGCTATTTTAGTCTTCAAAGGTGATGTGTATAAAGGCCTTGATGTGGATGATTTTAATGATGATGATCTGCAATTTGCACAAAATCATTTGCGTATCCTATCCGGATTATACGGTTTATTAAGGCCTTTAGATCTGATCCAACCTTATCGGTTAGAGATGGGCATCCGTCTAAAAAATGGTAATAACAGTAATCTTTATCAATTTTGGGATAATCGCTTAACCGATGAATTAAATCAGGCGCTAAATAGCAGTTCTGCTCAACATAAAATAGCCAACGTACTCATTAATCTTGCTTCTAATGAATATTTCAAAGCCATTGTGCCCACACATTTGGATGCCACCATTATTCATCCCCAATTTTTAGATAACAGTAAAGGGGAATATAAAGTCATCAGCTTTTATGCGAAAAAAGCACGTGGCTTAATGAGCCGATTTATCATAAAAAATAAAATTACACATTATGATGATATTAAAGCGTTTGATTTAGAAGGTTATCAATACGATCCTAAACGCTCAACTGAATTCGAATGGTATTTTATCCGTGACCACAAAGTTATAAAATGATCATGATCCTAAATAATGCAATTTAACGATAAGACACAATAAAATGGAATTTTTTGCCACACTTTGGTTGCAATTTTTAGCAACTTTACCATTATTTATTCTGATTTTGCTCGGTTTTTTGCTGATTAAAATTTTTAAATGGCAAAAGACAATCACTGACAGCTTAACCAAATTTACTTTTTTTGTGGCAATTCCTATCATGTTATTTCAGATTATGAGCCACTTTTCTGAACATTCCACTATGAATTACCAGCTATTATTGGTCTTTTTTGGTGGTACGTTTATCGTCTTTGCACTTGGGTGTGTAATTGCAGCCAAATGTTTCAAATTAAATGGTAGTGAAAGTACACTTTTTGCGATGGGTGGTATTTATACCAATACCGTTTTTGTCGGAATTCCGATTATCAGAATGCTATTAGGTGATAATGCTATTCCGATTGTCGCCATTATTGTGGTGTTTAATGCCTTGATTTTGTGGACGTTGGCGACTGTTTCAATTGAATTTGTCCGCATAGGTAAACTCTCTTTTGCAAGTCTATTGAAAGCAATTAGAAATATTGCTAAAAATCCAATGATTATCGGTATTTTTGCCGGGATAGCCATTAATCTAATTGGTATTCCGCTGCCTAAATTCATCAATCAAACTACTAAAATGATTAGTGATATGACTGCACCACTGTCTCTAATTGTGTTAGGCATGGGGTTAGCTGAATATAAAATTCGTGATAAATTAGGCATTACGGCGGCTATCTGTTTTATAAAGTTGATTATTCTGCCTGTGGTGACCTATATTTTAGGTAAATTATTAGGTTTGCACACGCTAGAGCTGCAAGTGATCGTTTTACTTAGCTCTATGTCAGTTGCGATTAACTGTTATATGATGGCAAGGCAATTTCAAGTATTACAAGGACCCATTGCCTCAACGCTGTTAATCTCTACTGCGCTATCATCGATTACAACACCGATTATTTTATCGGTCATGACCCATCTACCCTTTTAGTTTATGGTGAGGGCGAACATTTTTTAGATAATGATGCAGTACGAGCGATAATACAATTACTGCACTTCCCAACAAAAAGCGCCCCCAGGCAATGGATTGATGCCAAATCAGCACGTTAACCAAAATACCACAGGGAATCACCACATTATTCATAATGGCCAATGTCCCTGAATCCACTTTTGTCGCACCATAATTCCATAAAAAATAACAGAGTCCAGATGCAATCACACCAAGCCAAACAATAACTACCCATTGTGTTGTTGTTGTCGGTAATTTTTGTGGATTACCAAACAGAAACCAACCTATCAACGCAACAATAACTGCGCCCAGATAAACCCAGGCAAACGCTTGATATTGTGGCATAGGGTAAAGTTCCATAATCCGTTTATAACCAACTTGCCCCAATGAAAAAACAATATTCGCACCTTGTACAAGTAAAAAACCGATTAGAAAATCTCCACTGATATGATCATAACGAATAATTGCGGTACCAATTACGGCAATGATTGCGGTCAACAGATAACTGATTCGTAATGGGTGACCCTGTAACATATCATAAATTAACGTAACATAAATCGGCGTAAAAATGGTAAATAAAAGCACTTCCGGTACTGAAATATACAAGAACGAATTGTAATAAAAAAAGTACATGATTCCTAATTGACACGCCCCTACTCCCATTAGTAACAACATCTGTTTTAACGAAATATTTTTAAAACGTAAGAAAGGAACAAACGTCAAAAATGCAAGCAAAATACGGCTTACCACTGCAAACCAAGTATCGACTTGACCACTCAAATAGACGGCAATAAAACTAAACGAAAATGACCAGATGATTGTCACAATAGAGAGATAAAGCATAAAAATCCATTCATAAAGAGAATCAATAAAGTAACGGCGAGGATATCAAGATAAATTAAACATGTAAACTAAAATTTAATCTATTAATTTACATATCTATCTAAATAGTGTTTTTTTACATTATTTATTCTACATTTCTGAGCAAATTTCATTTGAATGTTTCAGAACTACTATACGTTTATGTCAAATATTGATTAATAGATTCAAGTACGCATTTGATGCAGATAAGGCATGATTTTCCGTCACGCCAGATTGTT
This sequence comes from Orbaceae bacterium ESL0727, assembly GCA_029433345.1. Lineage (GTDB taxonomy): Bacteria > Pseudomonadota > Gammaproteobacteria > Enterobacterales > Orbaceae > Gilliamella. The sequence goes on along the minus strand of JAQTHY010000001.1, from coordinate 1,711,581 downwards.
ACGGCACTATTGGCCGTGCCGAGATCAATACCGAGTACTTGTATTTATATTCCTTCATCTTTTTATTATTTTGATTTTATTTATTTTTATATTTTGGGTTGGCTGCTTTTGTATTGTGATTTTTATGACGAGTCGTTCCAGCGATACGTTTTTTAGCTGGCGTTGCCTTGATATCGGGATTAACAGCAAATCCATCGGTAGAAAGTTCAGGAATTTTTGTTTTCAATAATTTTTCTATCGCTTTGAGTTGTGGTAATTCATCAATACAGACTAAAGATATCGCCTGACCTTGATGTTGTGCACGGCCTGTACGGCCAATGCGGTGTACATAATCTTCGGCAACTTGTGGTAATTCATAATTAACAACATAAGGTAAGAGTTCAATATCCAGGCCTCTTGCTGCAATATCGGTGGCTATAAGTGCCGTAATCTGCCCGCTTTTAAAGTCTGCTAGAGCTTTAGTGCGCGCACCTTGACTTTTGTTACCGTGAATAGCGGCTGCTTTGATACCATCTTTATTAAGTTGTTCAGCCAAATGGTTAGCGCCATATTTCGTGCGCATAAAGACAAGTACTTGTCGCCAACGATCTCGTCCTATCAAGTAAGATAACAACTCTCGTTTACGATTTTTATCGACACGATGGACATATTGTGTGATCTGTTCCGATGCACTATTGGTTCTGGCGACGGCGATTATTTCGGGTGAATATAAAATGGATTGCGCTAATGTTTTGATCTCATCCGAAAAAGTAGCCGAGAAGAGTAAGTTTTGTCGTTTTGGCGGTAATTTAGCCATTACACGACGAATATCATGAATAAAGCCCATATCTAACATTCGATCGGCTTCATCAAGTACTAAGATTTTGACGGTCGATAAATCAACCGCATTTTGTTGCACGAGATCTAATAATCTTCCTGGTGTTGCCACTAAAATATCCACGCCACCACGAAGTTTCATCATTTGCGGATTGATACTCACGCCACCAAAAACCACCAGTGAACGCACAGGCAAATACCGGCTATAATCGCGGATATTTTCACCAATTTGTGCGGCTAATTCTCGGGTCGGTGCCAAAATCAAGGCATAAATAGGCCGTTTTCCACGCTTACCCGATGCTGTGGATTGCAAATCCGCCCACTTTTGCAATATCGGTAAGGAAAATCCCGCGGTTTTACCTGTCCCTGTTTGTGCACTGGCTAGTAAATCTTTCCCTGATAAAATCACAGGAATGGCCTGTTGTTGAATTTCTGTAGGTGTTTGAAATTGTTGATCTTGTACTGCTTTTAGAATCTCGGCATTTAAGCCAAGTGAATCGAATGACATGGAAAATCCTTGCATAACAAAAAATAGACTATTTTGTTACATTATAATGTAATTATGTGATCATGCCCACAATTTATGGATAACAACCGCAATCCGGCTAGATGATAGTATAAACTGATCTGCGATGTGAAAATTACTCAGCAATATCGTCGAGTCTATAAATAAAACAGCTAACTAATTGGAGGAAAAATGGGCGTAAAATCTAAATATCGTCAGGTTGCAATTGCGTTATCATTACTATTATCGACGACAATGGTCGAAGCTAGCGAAAAATATGTTGATAATTATTCTCTAGAACAAGTGGTTATTTTTAGTCGCCATGGGCTCCGTGCTCCCCTGGCTACACCAAGTAGTGCATTAGGTAAAATCACCTCACATCAATGGCCACAATGGGATACCCCCGCAAGCTATCTCACTACTCGCGGTGGTGCCTTAGAAAGTTATTTCGGCCATTATTTAGATAAATGGTTAGTGGATAATAAATTGCTCAAAGATAACGAATGTCCAACCGAAAAAGATGTCTATTTTTACGCCAATAGTATGCAACGAACTATTGCTACAGCGCAATATCTGGCTATCGGTGCATTTCCAGGTTGTATTGTGCCGGTCTATCATAAAGAAAAGCTCAATACGATGGATCCACTATTTAGTCTAAATATTACGGATGGTAGTGAAAAATTCAAACAAGAAGCCATTGCATCAATAACACAAGCAGCTGGAGAAGGTGGAATTAATGGTTTAAATCAACGTTTAAAGCCAATCTACCAAAATATGTCTAAAATTATTGATTACCTTAAATCAGTTACTTGTACCGTTGATAAAAAATGTGATTTTATGGCACAAGATGCCGCCATTAAAATTGTAGAAGGTCAAGAACCCGGTATTTCAGGGCCACTTAAAACCGGTACCTCTATCTCTGATGCGTTTATTTTACAATATTATGAGGGGGCACCACTAAAAGATATCGCGTGGGGACAGATCAAATCTCAAAAGCAATTTGAACAATTGGTATCAGTAAAAGAGTACTATAATAGTGTGATTTTTGCCGCGCCTGTCATTGCCAAGCATGTAGCTAAAAATTTATTAAGCTATATTGATGATACGTTCACACAGAGTGATAACAAAGCAAAAGTGACTTTTTTAATCGGTCATGATTCCAATGTAGCTTCGATTTTTTCGGCATTAGGTATTAAAACGCATAAATTACCGAATCAATTCGAAACTACGCCTATTGGCGGCAAGATTTTATTTGAAAAATGGAAAGATAATACAACTGGCAAAAATCTATTAAAAATTCAATATTTTTATCAGTCAACTAAACAATTAACGAATATGGAACCACTGACAAACACAAATCCACCACAGATAGTTACACTCGAAATGAAAAATTGCCCAGTTAATGCTGATGGATTCTGTGATTTTGATTCATTTATTAATCAGTTAAATGAAATAATAAAATAATAGTCTGCTCAAAAAAAGACAATAACAGTTGATTTTTTATACTTTTCTCTTGCTTTTGTAACTGTTTAAATATACACTTAGTCTACAATATATAGTGATTAAATTATTATTTAACACTATATGTTGTATTCTTAATTAACATGAAATTTGGATATAAATAATTAAAGAGAAAAAATAATGAACAATACTAAAAAAACCTCAGCTGAGGTTGCCTCACTGGCATCTAAAGTCCTTCATAATCCGAACGCGTCGGAACTCGAAAAAAGCTTAGCAGCTTCTGTTCTTTCTCAAACAAAGAGCGATAGCCAAACAGGGAAAGCGATGGAAACTAAGGCTTCCCAAGTATTACATGACCCTAACGCTAGCAAAGAAATTAAAACATTAGCGGCATCTGTGTTGGCTCAAGCCAATAAAGAGCGTTAATTTTTATTTTCAGATAAGCTGTGATATAAAATAACGTGATAGTCATACTATCGCGTTATAACCTGATCCAACTGATCTTACCCCTCCCCTAATAACTCATTAGCAGAAAATATAGTTGTAAATATATCTTACTGCTGCTTACAGAGCACCAAATTGACTTTAAAGGCCTATAATTGCTTGGTTTGGTGTGCTTTAATGGATGTAAATGAATGTTGCTAAATAGTGAATTGGTGCCTGAGGTCGGACTCGAACCGACACGCTTTTAAGGGCGGCGGATTTTGAATCCGCTGCGTCTACCGATTTCGCCACTCAGGCATGTGATGTGTGAGCTGGAAAACGCAGACATTATACTAAGCTAATAATTATCCGCAATAGATATTGTCATTAACTTCTTTGCTTGCCTAAAAAACCATCATTTGTTTATCATTATGCTTGATTATCGGCGTTTCCATGCCGGTAGTTTTCTAAGGACGCGGTAAGCAATATCTTTGGCGATGACATAATCAATATTATGGTGATTCGCATAGTGTAATGTGAGATTTTGCCACTTCTCATCAAACGTTTTCATACTTCCATCAAAGTGAGCGCAGTGTTTACAATAATTTTTTGACATATCATGTTGCGGATAATCACTAATTGATGTCATTGGTAAACCACATGCAATACACATTTTCATGGGCGAATCCCTTTCTAATTAAATTAATTATTCATACTTACTTCATGAAAAGTAATTAATAACCTCTTTATATTAAAAATATTACTCCGACTATACGTGGATTGCAAGATATCTATTGAGATTAATTAAATGATTTATTTAAAGTAAACGCTACTCGTTTAGTTGATAGTAACGCGTAACATTATGATTAATGCTGATTCTATTTTAGCGATCTTTTAGACCTAATCCATCACTTAATACTTTAAAACAGTTATCACAATCGTGGGTTGCGGCTTGTAATAAGGTTTGTGTTGGAGCATGAATCAGTTTATTCGTTAATTTATATGAAAATTCAGCCAACACTTCATCAACATCAGCGCCTTGTCTGATCGCATTATGCGCTTTGGTTTCTAAGGCACGTTTAATCTCTTCCGCTTGATTACGATATTGTTTAATAAAATCAATTGCATGACGAGTTTTTAGCCAATCTAAAAAGTGTTCAGCTTCATCTTGAATAATACATTCGGCTTGTTTAGCTGCAATAGTTCGCTGTTCTAAATTAGCTTTAACGGTATTTTGTAAATCATCAATCGTATAAAGATAGATATTATCTAGCTGCTTGATCTCCTCTTCAACATCACGCGGGACAGCCAAATCAATAAATAGCATCTGTTTATTATTGCGAACTAGCATAGAACGTTCGACCATTCCCTTACCAATAATGGGTAAGGGACTCGCTGTCGAGCTAATGATAATATCAATTTCAGGTAAACGATTAGCAATATCAGGAAGTGAAATAATTTCTGCATCAATAGCGGAAGCCAATTTTAGCGCTTTTTCACGCGTCCGATTGGCAACAATAATATGATTGAAGTTATGCGGTTCAAGGTAACGTGTAATTAACTCGATAGTTTCGCCAGCACCAACTAATAAAATATTAAGTTGTTTAGTGTCTACAAATAAATCACGCGCGACTAAACAAGCTGCATAAGCAACAGACGCAGTATTGGCACCAATGCCTGTTTCGGTTCTCACTATTTTAGCAACATGAAAGATATGTTGGAATAATTTGTCTAACTCAACCGATAAACAGTGCTGGTTATGTGCATATTCATAGGCTTGTTTTACTTGACCTAAAATTTGCGGTTCACCAATAATCATCGAGTCGATACCACAGGCAACATTCATTAAATGTTCAACCGCTTCTCGCCCTTCATACCAATAAAGTGATTGACTATATTGGTTCATATCGACATGATGAAACTGGCCAAGCCACTGTAAAATAGCTTGTTTTAGTTTAGGCAATTCAGCTACCGAATCGTAACTCAAATAAATTTCGGTACGATTACACGTAGACAAAATAACAGAACCATCCACTAAAGGATGTTGATATAAACTGTACAGCGCTTTATCGATAATGTTTGGAGAAAAAGCAATTTTTTCTCGTAACGAAACAGGCGCTGTTTTATGATTCACACCTAATACTGTAATTGACATTGCATTTATTCTTTTTTTATAGTGATTTTTATGGATAACTTGATTCTTACTGCTAATGACAGAAATTATACATAAAAAACAGCCAAACGTTAAGTTATAGTCATTTTTTCTATTTTGATCATTGTTCATGACAATCGTAATCAGTTATCGCTATAATACATCACCAAACAATAGAACTGGTAGACAGTTAGAAGAATTTATTTATGTTTAAAATAATTATGCCAACTCCCATTGTATCTAAAATTAGTCTATTGCAAACAAGCAGATTGCTAAGTGGTTTGTTAAAAAACAGATCAGTAACAAATCAATTATGCAAAATAAAGCACCGCTATTTATTGCTCTTTATGCTATTTTTGAGTGGTTGCCAAACATCGTCCCCGCAAGAACAAGCATCCATACAACAGCAATGGCAACAGCATCAACAAGAACTTACTAAAATTTCCGCTTTCCAAGCTAATGGTAGCCTGGCTTATATTAGTGACACGACAAAAAGTTATGGCCGATTTTTGATTATCCAATCAGCGCCTAACAATTATGAAATTAAAATCACGACCCCCGTAGGGAGTAGTTTAGTCACATTGATTACGCAACCCGGTTATTCCGAGTTAATCGATAAAAATGGCAAACGTTATGCTGATCAAGATGTTGAGAATTTAATGTTTAGGCTGACAAATATCAATATTCCTCTCAAATCCTTACATAATTGGTTAAAGGGATTATCCGACAATCCTACTGCTGATAAATTGGATAAATCGGGTCGATTAGCCTCAACTGAATTTCTGCAAGATAAAGGATTGCAGCAAAATAATAGATGGAATCTAAAAATTACTCACTATATGACACGTAATTATAAAAATAGCCCTATTGATTTACCGGCCACGCTTGAATTAACGCATAAAGATGAACGTGTAAGAGTAAAAATTGATAATTGGATTTTACGTTAATTTATCACGTTAACGTCGATTCATCTATAACACCTATTCATCTATAACCGATATTGAGTGCTTAAGAGCTATTATTAATGGAGTTGAAATACTAATGAAATCTTGGTTATCTCCCGCTAAATTAAATTTATTTTTATATATTACGGGCCGAAGACCCGATCATTATCATGATCTACAAACATTATTTCAATTTATTGATTATTGTGACACATTAAATTTTACGCTTCGTCAAGATAATCAGCTCAATTTACTGACGCCCTTTCAGAATGTGCCTAATGATAAGAATTTGATCATCATAGCGGCCAAATTGTTACAAACTTATGCCTCACAATTCGATCTTACCGCTAATTCATTAGGTGTAGATATTAAAATTGATAAAAAAATTCCTATGGGGGGAGGATTAGGTGGCGCTTCATCTAATGCTGCAACTGTATTGGTTGCGCTGAATCAGTTATGGCATCTCAATTTACCGACAGAAACATTAATTGATCTAGGCCGTACAATTGGTGCTGATGTGCCTATTTTTATCTATGGTCAAGCTGCATTTGCTGAAGGAATTGGTGACAAACTGCAAGCTGTTTCATTGCCGGAATATTATTACTTGGTCACTTGCCCTAATATTGCTATCTCTACGGTTAAGGTCTTTAATGATCCTGAATTAACACGCAATACGCCTCGACGGTCACTTGACGATCTGCTTGCCCTACCCTATGTTGATTTTAGCAATGATTGTGAAAAGGTGGTGCGAAAACGTTATCCTATAATTGATAGCTTGATTGAGCAGCTTTCGGCATATGGGCCAACCAGGCTAACAGGTACCGGCTCATCCGTTTTTACGCAATGTAACAATCGGCAAGAGGCATTGGCCATACAGTCAGCATTACAAACATCACCAATTTATCATTCCATCGCAAAAACGTTTATTGCCAAAGGCGTCAATCGCTCGCCTTTATTTGCCTAACGATTGACAGATTAATTATTTTTGGAAATAAATTATCTTGGCAATAAATCATCTTGAAAAATACATTACGTTGGAAAGCTAAATTAGCTTAGCAGGTAAATAATAAATGTAATAATGTGATCGGACGAAAAATAGTCCGCCGACTTTTGTCGGCAGGTTACACGGTCACTTTTTCTGCTTAACGGCTACATCTTGCTTGACGGATTCACAAGGAATCACAAACAACGAACCATGAGAATACTCAACACAAAATAATCCTTTATAAGGATTATTCTCGTCGTCACTCACATAACCTTCTTTTTTCAATTCCTCTTTTAGCCATGTTTCATCTTTTTCTATTTCTTGTAAGGCATTTGTTTTTACTTGTTCATTTTCAACAACAATTGTGGCAATATCATCATCGCCTTTTTTAACGACGGTTAATTGTCCATTAGGTTCTAATAATGCTTTCTTCACATCACGAATACTTTTGATGTTTTGCATTCTTAATAGCGTTGAAAACCCAGACATATCCAATTTTGCTGCATTAAAAGCATCTAAATCGATTTTACCTTTTTCCATTAATACAATAGGATTACCCACGATAAATGCTTTTGCATGCTGGCTCTTTGTTTTTAGATAGTTAAAGACGGACATAATTGCTGTCCACATCAACAATACAATCAAGAAATCAAAGATAGAGAGATTAGGATTATAGATAATCCCCCCCGCTATACCACCCAGAATCATATTACCGATAAAATCGATACTGGTCATTTGAGCCATCGACGTTTTGCCCGTTGTTTTTAAAAATAAAATAATACAGATAAAAACAACAACTAATTTTAAGGCTATTATCATAAAATCATACCAATTCATTTTTCTACTCCATTGTTTTTGATTAACAAACCTTATATCGATAGCTCAAACTTTTATTTTTATTTTAATTCAAATGCGTTTGTACTCCCCACTTAACGGCTAACGACTCTTTATTCGATTTTGGCAACCATTGATTAATCGCGGTTAACAATTTATTGTTTCCAGCCTGCACCATATAAGCTTTATAACTTTCGGTACCTGTAAAGGGTGTTTGGGTTGCTAAACACAGTACATTCGGTTCTTTATAAGCATAATAATGGCCTTCAATTAAATCAGTCACCATCATATCGGCACTTTTATCACGTAATGCTTGAATATTTTCAATATTATCTTTCACACGAATAATCTGCGCATTATGAATATTTTTATTAACAAAACTTTCATTAGTACCACCAGGATTGACGACAACTTTAACCTCTGGTCTATCAATATGTGCTAAATCAGGTAATTTGGCAGCAGATTGACATGCCGCCAATGCAATTTTGCCATTGGGTACGATTTCGTCAGAAAGGAGAAATTTTGCTGCGCGATCGGGTGTATAAGTGACGCCGCCCATAGCAATATCATAGTTATCATTTGCAAGATCTTTAGCTAATGTTGGCCAACTCGTAATGTAAAATACAGGCGTAACGTTCAGCTGTTTAGCTAACTCTTTAGCCATATCAATATCAAAACCGACTAATTTCCCTGATTGTGCAAAAGTCGATTGAGAAGAAGCTTGTGGATCACTGCTTGTTTTATCAAAGAAGGCTAATGGCGCATAATCAGCTGGCACGCCAATTTTTAGTATGCCGGATTGAATAATTTCATCATAAGGTCTAGCCTGTACGACCTGTGAATAGAATTGTGAACATAAAAGTAATGTGGTAAGAGTAATTAATCTTTTCATTTTTATCCTTTATTTACTGTTATTATCAAGTTATAAGGATTTATAGATTCATGACTATTCAAAATGAATAATTTTATGAATATAAACACTAATATTATTAAATCTTTTCAGATTTTTTGTCTAGTTATTTCTTTTTAGCTATTAACAGTGACCTATTAACAGCGATATAATAAACATTTGCAAATCGCATTAGAGAATTTATTAATGAATCAACTTCACGACAAACTTACTCTTATTAAAAACAGTATCCTTACGATTCCTAATTACCCTAAAGAAGGGGTACTTTTCCGAGATATTACCAGTTTACTCGAAGATCCGATCGCGTTTAAAACATCAGTTGACCTATTAATCGAACACTATCGTAATAAAAAAATAGATAAAGTGGTAGGTACGGAAGCACGTGGTTTTATTTTTGCTGCGCCCGTCGCATTAGCGTTAAATGCTGGTTTTATTCCTGTCCGCAAACCTAATAAGTTACCGCGTCACGTATTTAAAGAAGAGTATCAACTCGAATATGGGACAGATACCTTAGAGATTCATACCGATGCGATCAATAAAGGTGAACGCGTCTTAATTATTGATGACCTTTTAGCAACGGGTGGCACTGTTGCCGCAACCGCTAAGCTGATCCGTAAAGCGGGTGGTATTGTTGAAAATGCTGCATTTGTGATTAATTTGCCTGATTTAGGTGGGAAAACTAAATTAACCAATATTGGCATAGACTGTTTCACGTTGGTTGATTTTTCTGGCGAATAATATGCAAAAAATATCCAAAATATCTCAAATAGGCATAGCGTTAAAAACGCAAATAAAAATCTTTAAGTAATCGCGTAAAAGCCTCTGTATAGGAATGGTCAGCATGACGCATACAGAGGTGAGCGTGTTTATATGTATGACTTTCTGTAGCCATATTTTTTTCATGCATAAAACAGAGCAACACCAATGAATAACCTTTATCTTCACTATAACTCACATCCAATCTTTGTACTAAACTAAATGCTGTTTGGCATCCTAATTGAATAAAATCATCCGCTAGCCGAAACGGCAATACAACACAAAACCGCCCTTTTGCGGTTAAAAGTTGCTCTACTACCGTAAATAACTGTGTATGGTTTAGCTGTTCAGTATAACGAGCGGTTTGTCGCTGTTGATTTCGACAAGCTGTAGCCGATTGAAAATAAGGTGGATTACAAACAATCAAATCATACTCATGTTGATGATTATCAGCCCACTGCCTAATATCTTGATGAATAGCTCGAATATTATGGAAAGGCGAACAACAAATATTGGCTTCACAATCCTTAATCGCATTAACATCAATATCAATCACATCGATATAGCTAGCCGTAAATTGTTCCAAACGCTGGGCTAGCATCAAACCAATCACACCACATCCTGTGCCTATATCTAATACCTGTAACGGAATCGGTTCTAAGGGTGCCCATGCACCTAATAACACGCTATCGGTCGTCACTTTCATGGGGCTATTGTCATGCGCAACAAAAAAACGTTTAAAGGTAAAACCGCCCGGTTTTAGCGATTCAGTAGCTATCTTTTTCCCTATTAATGAGTTTGAATGAGGCTGATTTTGCATGATTGATCAATTTATATCTACGGTTGGATAAGTTGCCACAAATTTTCGAAATAACGGTTTATTAGACGCGACGGCATCAGCCCATCGGGTTGGTTCGGGTAAACGATATCCTCGAATACAATTAGCGACTAACTGTAAGGCCGTTTGCTGGCTCACTTTATGCCCAGCAGAAATAAAAAGCGGATTACAGTTATTTTTACTTTGTAAAACCCACCCTAATTGTTCTTGTTTATCAAACGCTGGATAGCTAATATCGGCATCGCCTAATGTGATATTGGTTAACTCACCTGGCGAAATACTTTCATGTGCAAATAGCGGTGTCACGTTACCCGCTAATTTAGGTAAGGGTTGATAATGACCACATAATTTCTTTTTCGCAATACCAATGCTAGGCCTATCTAACAATAACCCTAAATGGCTGGCGATACCTAATCGCCTAGGATGTGCCACACCATGACCATCACAAAACAGCAGATCAGGTTTTATTTTTATTTTTTGCCATGCCGCAACCAAGGCGGGAGATTCGCGAAAAGATAAATAACCCGGAATATAAGGAAAGGCTGTTTCTATCCGTGCTATTGTGTAATCGACTAACTGTAAATCAGGATAACTCAATACGACAATTGCGGCGCGTGTGACATGTCCCTGCTCTTCAAATCCCACATCTGTTCCCCCCACCAAATTTAATGGATAGTGGAAATCATCCTGAAGCAGTACTTGCCTTGCAAGCGTCAGTTGTTGTTGTTTGAGTTCGGCTAAATTAATAGACATTTTTATGCTGTTTAGTATGATAATCAATATAATGAATGACCTTAACTGAATTGTAACAGAATAGCGATGCCATATACACTAGTTGCCCCTACACAATTAACCGAAGAGATCAAAAAAAGTCGTTTTATTGTCCACGCTGCACCGGTTTTAACGACTGATCAAGCAACACAATTTATTGAGCAGATCAGCGATCCCATGGCAACACATAACTGCTTTGCATGGAAGATAGGTCAACAATACCGTTTTCATGACGATGGTGAACCCACCAGTACAGCAGGTCGCCCTATCCTCTCTGCCATTGAAGGACAAGATTGCGATCAAATCGTCATTGTTGTTACTCGCTATTTTGGCGGTATTAAGCTGGGAACAGGAGGCTTAATCCGTGCTTATGGCGGATCGGCAAATCATTGTCTACAACAGGCGGAGCTAATCGAACTCATTCCAAGAATAACAGTGACCTTCCATTGCTATTATGCAGAATGGCCAATTATTGAAAATCGTCTAAAAGAGCTAGATGCCATTATTGAGCAACAAAATTTTGATGAAAAAGGGACGAATCTGATTATCGCGATTAATAAAAACAACATGCATTTATTGCAAACCCTGATTAGCGATATTACCCGTGGACGAGTGATAATCAATAGTTAGAACTGATCGCTGATACAGCAATTCCTTTAAAAAAATTTACTCATTTTGCATGGGATTATGCACAAATTTTTGCAGGAGATGATCGCCAAAATAGTTGATTTTATAAAAATAGAAAAGCGATTGTTAGTGATAGTCTAAAATTAGATAATAAAGGCGTGCCCTGATAATATATTAAAAGAGAAATAAATCGGATAAAATACGATACAAATAACAGTTATAATCGGTAAAATTGCCACCATGATCACTTATCATTATGCCTCATTGCAGGATCTGCCTTTTATTGTTGATGTCTACAACTCTACGATTGCCAGCCGAATGGTTACTGCCGATATCGATCCCATCTCTGTCGATAGCAGACTCGGTTGGTTTAATCAACATAATCCACAAACGCGCCCATTATGGTTGATAAAATCTGATCAGCAGCCTTGTGGTTGGATCAGTTTATCTTCATTTTATGGGCGCCCAGCTTACGATAAAACGGTGGAAATCAGCCTTTATCTGCATCACGACTTTCGTGGCAAAAAAATTGGCCAATTTATGCTAAATGAAATCGAAAAATTTGCCCAAACTGCAGGGCTGGAGACAATTCTCAGTTTTATTTTTGGACATAATGTGCCCAGTATGCAGCTTTTTACAAAAATGGGTTATCAACAATGGGGATTTTTACCGCAAATTGCTGAACTTGATGGCGTTAAACGTGATTTATTGATTTTAGGAAAACAGCTCTTGCAGCATGAATCAATTTGATTATGCTATGATCACAACTACCTTGCAAAAGAAGAGTGTCCTCTTTACTATCGCATTTTGATGACAATATTCCGTCGACTATGATCGGCGGAAGAATATTCAAGAGCGCGATGTTTTAGAATGATATCTTAGCACGCTAATTTAGCGATAATATGTTAAAAACTACTTAAGATCCTGGCCGGATCGAGTTTACACGCACGTCTAGCCGGATAATAGCTAGCAATAAGACTCAGTAACATAGCGGTAATAAACACCAGTACCACATCGATTAAATGCACTTCTGATGGTAAAAAATCAACAAAATAGATATGGCTATTGAGTAATTTATAACCAATAAGCGATTCAATAAAGTGCATTATCGTTGATAATTGCCATGCAATTAATACGCCTAAAATAACACCAATCAGACTCCCTATCAGCCCGGAAACCACGCCATACCAGATAAAAATATGCCGAATAAAACGGTTAGTTGCGCCTAAGGTTTTTAAAATCGCGATATCACGTTGTTTATCTTTTACAGCAATCATCAGCGTGGAAACAATGTTAAAACAGGCCACACCAATCACCACAATCATCGCTAAATACATAATTTGCCGAATCATCTGGATATCATTATACATATAGCCATAATTTTGTTCCCAGCTAGAATACAATAAATTCTCCTGAAGATGATTTTGATAGAGTTGAAATGCAGCTTGGTTTAGAAGTTTATTGGCTTGAAAAACATTATCGACATTAACCATTAATCCCGTGACACTGTCACCCATTGCTAGCAATTGTTGTGCATCACTTAATGGAATTAGCGCCACATTATTACTCAAACTGCCTTGCAGATCTAATATGCCAATAACTTGTAAACGAACGCGTTTAGGTGGTTTCAGTTGATTATCACTATTTGCCACCGGAATTAACAATGTTACCCAACTATCTTCTTTGACACCTAATGCTTGGGCTAATCCTGCGCCAATGATAATTTGTTGTTCATTTGCATTAAAGTGTTGCCAGCGCTGGTTAAGAACATAGTTTGGGAGCATACTGCTAGTGGCTTCTTTGTTTGGATCAATCCCTTGCACTTCGATGGCACTTAATTTACTGCCGTTTTCGAGTAGCCCTGTAAAACTGACAAAGGGCGTAATTGACGTAATATGCTGATCTTGCTCTAATACGTGTTCTATCGCTTGCCAATTAGCCATATAGCCCATTTGTGATACAATCTGCCCATGTGGCATGACCGATAAAACCCGCTGTTTTAACTCACGTTCAAAACCATTCATTGCACTCAAGCCAATAATCAGTGCCGCTAAACCAATTGCGATACTCAGTGTTGAAATCACCGAAATCAGCGATACCATACCACTCTTCCGCAAACCTTTACGGAATTTTATCGCTGTCATTAAGGCTAAGTTCATTTATTTTTTCCTATTCTTTTAGTTGCATGACTATTTGTATAATGAATCACACATGAATATTCATGATTATTCTTTGCTCATCATTTCAGACGAACATTCAAACAATTGACCATCACGCATTGTTAACTGTTTATCGAGTTTATTCGCCAAAGCTAAATCATGAGTCACAACCAAAAAAGCGGTTCCTTGTTCCGAATTCAGTTTGATTAATAAATCAAAAATCGCATCCGCAGTCGATCGATCCAAATTTCCCGTCGGTTCATCGGCCATGACTAAAGCCGGATGATTAATTAAGGCTCGACCAATCGCAACGCGTTGACGTTCCCCTCCAGAAAGTTCAGAAGAACGGTGATCAGCACGCTTAACTAAATTGACCGATTCTAACATTTCCATTGCGCGCTCTTTCGCTTCCTTTAGCGCCATACCACCAATTAATAAAGGCATGGCAATATTTTCTAACGCCGTAAAATCAGGTAATAAATGGTGAAATTGATAGACGAAACCAATCTTTTGATTACGCAAATGTGCTTTTTCTGATTCGGATAATTTGCTCATCTGTTGGGATTGAAAAATAATCTCTCCTGAACTTGGTTTATCTAATCCCCCTAAAAGGTGCAGTAGCGTACTCTTTCCTGATCCCGAACTGCCTATAATGGCAAGAAGTGATTGGGGATAAATATCAAACGATACATCTTTCAATACTTCGGTCACCATCTTACCTTCTTTATATGTTTTACAGAGATGCTGAGCAGACAGTAGTTTTTCAATATTGGGAGCTCCCTTCGCCGTCTCCATGGCAACGGTTGGGATTAAATCAGTAGTAGATGACAAATTATTCATAACGTAAGGCCTCGGCCGGTTGAATATTGGCTGCACGATAGGCAGGATAAAGCGTTGAAATTAAGGATAACATTAACAATCCGCCAATAATGAGTACAATTTGTGAAGGATCAATTAAAGATGGCAGATCAATACCCGCAAATGATAAGCCCAACAGTTGCATAATTTGATTAATATTGAGCGCCAATATAATGCCCAAAATGCTGCCCAGTAAAGTGCCCATAATCCCTGAACTTGCACCTTGAATAATAAAGATTAGCATAATTTTAAATCGCGATAAGCCCTGCGTTTGTAAAATAGCCACCTCACCTTGCTTTTCAATTACCAACAAACTGAGGGAAGTAATAATATTAAACGCAGCCACAATCACAATCAAACTGATCAAAAGCCCCATCACATTTTTTTCCATCTTAACAGCCTGAAACAGTTCTCCCCGTTTAGAGCGCCAATCTTTAAAGATCAAATGATTCGGTAATGGCTGGGAAACAACAGTCGCAATATCTAAAGGATTATCTAAAAACAGCCGCCAACTGGTAATCGTATTGGCAGGATAGCGAAGTAAATTTTGCGCATCGGTTTGATTAACATAGATCAATGTTTGATTGATATCACGGTTAACCGCAAACAGGCCAACCACGGTAAATAATCGTTGCGATGGAATACGGCCAACAGGTGTGATCTGACTTGCTTCGGTCACCATAAGGCGAATTTGATCACCTACTGTCACTTTGAGTTGTTCCGCCAAGGTGCGCCCGAGAATAATATTATATTGTCCAGCTTGTAAATCATCTAAACTTCCCCAATAAATATAGTCGCTAATTGGTTCATAATCTTGAGGATTGATTCCCATTAAGGTGCTAACAGTAATACTTTGCCCACTTTGTAAAACGACATCACTTGTCACAAGCGGAGTGATACGGGCCACATTAGGTATATTGGCAAATTGCTGATTAGGTATAGCATCACGATTAATACGATTTTGTGGTGACGTGATTTGTGCTTGTGGTAAAAAGCGTAGAATATTTCCCTGCATCTGGTTTTCTAAACCATTCATCACAGATAAAACCACAATCAAACCCAACGATCCTAGCATAATGCCCAGCATAGAAAGCCACGAAACAAAATGGCCAAAACCGTCATTTTTTTGTCCGTAAATGTAGCGAAAACTAATAAAGAACACTAACGGACGAAACATTTTTGACATAAACGTATACCTATTCTGAAACATTCAAATAAATTTGATGAATAATTATACAGTTATTATGAATAAATCATAAGCTGGCTTTTATCACATAATAACTTTCGCATTTCCATGAATCACACATTGGCGATCAATTGTGATGGCTGATAAATTATAGACGCCATATCATACAGGATTAAACAGCGGTAGCAAACACCCTTGCTTTTACGTTATAATCAGCACTAATTTTTTATTAAATTAACGAATCTTTGCATGTCCATAACTTTATATGCCTAAAACTTCTATGTCTCAAACTTGTATAGCAAAAAAATTGACCATTCCATCACAACCAGGCGAAATTAAACAATTAGGCCAGCTCGTTGGTTCCGCATTATCATTGATTTGTGCACAAATTATTGCAAAACATGACGGTTTAGTCGTTATTGTGACGGATGATATGCAACAAACTATTCGTATTCATGAGGAGTTAAAACAATTTTCCAACTATTCTTCTTTATCTTTTCCTGATTGGGAAACCTTACCTTATGATAGCTTTTCGCCTCATCAAGATATTATTTCACAACGGCTAGCGTGTCTGTTTCAATTAACGCATATTGAAAAAGGCGCGCTTGTTTTACCGATTAACACCTTACTGCAAAAGGTGTGTCCACGTAGCTATTTTAGCGAACATGTGTTTATCATGAAAACCGGGCAATCAATGAGCCGTGACGCATTACGAACACAGCTTGAAAATGCGGGTTATCGTGCTGTCAGTCAAGTGATGGAGCATGGCGAATATGCGACACGCGGCTCACTTTTTGATATCTACCCAATGGGTAGCGATGTGC
Organism: Orbaceae bacterium ESL0727; assembly: GCA_029433345.1. Classification (GTDB taxonomy): domain Bacteria; phylum Pseudomonadota; class Gammaproteobacteria; order Enterobacterales; family Orbaceae; genus Gilliamella. The sequence goes on along the minus strand of JAQTHY010000001.1, from coordinate 1,694,532 downwards.
CTTACCGGATTGACTTTTTTGATAACGAAATTGACACGATTCGCACCTTTGATGTTGAAACGCAACGAACCTTAGCCGATATTAAAGAGATCGAACTACTCCCCGCGCATGAATTTCCATTTGATAAAAATGCGATTGAATTATTTCGCAAAAATTGGCGTGAAAGCTTTCCTGTTCGTTTAGAAGCTGAAAGCCTTTATCAACAAGTGAGTAAAAGCATTTTGCCGACGGGGATTGAATATTGGCAAGCACTCTTTTTTACCGAGCCACTTACCCCGTTGTTTACCTATTTTCCTGACAATACATTAATTCTCAATACCCAAAATATTGAGCAATTTGCGATGAAATATTGGCACGACATTGAACAACGTTTCGCCAGTCGAAAAGTCGATCCTTTACGACCGCTGTTAGCACCAAACCATATCTGGTTACGTATCGACGAATTATTTGCTCATTTCAAACATTATCCCCGTGTCGTTTTGTCAACGACAACACAAAAAGAATCGGCAACGCAAATTAATTTACCTTTTTCGCCATTGCCAGATCTTGCCATTCAGATTCAGCAAAAAGATCCATTTGGGCAATTCCAACAATTTACTGATCATTTTTTGGCCGATGATGAATCAGGAAAGATCATCTTTTCAGTCGAATCAGAAGGCCGTCGAGAAGCATTACAAGATGTCTTAGCACGGATATCGATTCGTCCTAAATTTTTACCGCAATTGGCGGATCTCAATGCACTAACCAATAAAGATGAACGCTACTTTTTGATGATTGGTGCCAGCGAGCAAGGTTTCGTCAGTCAAGGGGGAATCGATTTAGCCGGTAACGAACAGCAAGATCCCTTTGCATTTATTACTGAAAATGAGCTCTTTGGTCGTCGTATTATTCGCCGTCGGAAAGAAAATAAACAAGCAATTAATACCGATCTCTTGATTCGCAGTTTAGCAGAGCTGACGCCTGGGAAGCCCGTGGTACATTTAGAACATGGTGTCGGTAAATATGCCGGTTTAACGACTCTCGAAACCGGTGGAATTGAGGCAGAATATCTTGTGCTCCTCTATGCTAATGATACCAAGCTCTATGTTCCCGTTTCATCACTAAATCTAATTAGTCGTTATTCGGGTGGTGATGCAGAAAATGTAACACTTAATAAATTAGGTACCGATAGTTGGAGTAAAGCACGCCAAAAAGCGGCCGAAAAAGTGCGTGATGTGGCTGCCGAATTATTAGATATTTATGCTGAACGCGAGAGTAAACCGGGATTTGCGTTCAAGCAAGATCGTGAACAATATGAACTATTTTGTCAAGGATTCCCTTACGAAGAGACCGATGATCAGCAAAAAGCAATTGGCGCTGTGATTAGTGATATGTGTTCACCACAAGCGATGGATCGTTTAGTGTGTGGTGATGTCGGTTTTGGTAAAACAGAAGTGGCTATTCGTGCTGCATTTTTATCGGTTATCAACCACAAACAGGCTGCTGTTTTGGTCCCAACTACACTTCTAGCTGAACAACATTACGAAAACTTCTGCGATCGATTTGCAAATTGGCCTATTCGCATTGAAAGCCTGTCGCGTTTTAAGACCGCTAAACAGCAACAAGCGATTATTGATGATCTCAAAGAAGGCAAAGTTGATATTGTTATCGGTACGCATAAATTACTGCAAGAAGAGGTCAAATGGCGTGATCTGGGGCTATTAATTGTCGATGAAGAGCACCGTTTTGGCGTTCGCCAAAAAGAGCGTATTAAAGCATTACGGGCTAATATTGATATTTTGACACTGACCGCAACGCCAATTCCACGTACTTTAAACATGGCGATGAGCGGTATGCGTGATTTTTCGATTATTGCAACGCCACCGGCTCGCCGTTTAGCGGTCAAAACCTTTGTGCGTGAATATGATGATTTAGTGATCCGTGAAGCGATTTTGCGTGAGATCTTGCGTGGTGGACAAGTCTATTATCTACATAATGATGTAGCAACAATCGAAAAAGTTCGCGATCATCTTGCCGAATTGGTGCCCGAAGCACGTCTTGCCGTTGCCCATGGACAGATGCATGAACGTGATCTAGAAAGAATCATGAATGATTTCCATCACCAACGTTGTAATTTATTAGTCTGTACCACCATTATCGAAACGGGGATCGATATTCCTAATGCCAATACCATTATTATTGAACGGGCAGATAAATTTGGTTTAGCACAATTACATCAATTACGTGGGCGAATTGGCCGTTCGTATCACCAAGCTTATGCCTATTTATTAACACCGCACCCGAAATTATTGAGTAAAGATGCGCAAAAACGGTTAGAAGCGATTGCTTCATTGGAAGATCTTGGTGCAGGATTTGCGTTAGCAACCCATGATCTCGAAATCCGTGGTGCCGGTGAATTGCTGGGTAGTGATCAAAGCGGTCAGATTGAATCTATCGGTTTTAATCTTTATATCGAACTGTTAGAAGATGCAGTTAAATCGTTACAAGAAGGGAAAGAACCGACCTTAGAATCATTATTAACCAGTCAGCAAACCGATATCGAACTCCGTTTACCGACATTGATTCCAGATGATTTTATTCCTGATGTCAATGTCCGATTATCACTCTATAAACGTATCGCCAGTATCCAACATATCGAAGAACTGACTGATATAAAAGTGGAAATGCGCGATCGTTTTGGGCCTCTGCCAGACGCCACCATTTTTTTATTAGAGACAACCGAAATCCGCTATCATGCAAGTCAATTAGGTATGACTAAGATTGAATTTGGCGAAAAAGGTGGTTTTATTGAGTTTGGGACTAAAAATCGTATCTCGGTTGATTATTTAATACAAATCATCCAAAAGGAACCTAAAAAATATCGTTTAGAGGGGCAAAATAGATTAAAATTGCTGACTACGGATTTACCTCGCAATGAACGAATCAATTATATCAAGCAACTGTTAATCACTTTTGCCGAACATCAAGAACAGTAAAATAAAACTAACTATATAAATTATATAAAGGAATCATAATGAAAAAAAGTATTATTGCCTCAGGTGTTATAATCGCAATATTAGCGGCCGGTTATATTGGTACAGCGTGGTATACAGGTAATATGATTGAAAACAATATTGATAATGAATTTGCCCACATTACTGACATGATAAATAATGGTGAACAAGATCTGGATGTGGCAATCAATTATCATGATTATCAAAAAAATATTTTTTCGACTAAATTACATCTCACCATTACGTTATCTTCTAAAAAAGCCAATTATGTCGATAATCAAAATAGTGCTAAAAAGTTTGATGACGAAAAAGTGCCTTCCCATGAAGAAATTGCCAATTCATCACAAAACTCTTTTGGTGAAGATAACTCAGCACTTATCACCACAGATGATAACAACGCAACGAACCAGGAACCCGAAAAAGATCTCACGGCGCGCCCTATTACTCTCTTTGATGATGATATCACCATTCATCACGGTCCTTTCCCTTTAGCGGCACTGGCAAAAGGCGAATTTGCGCCACAAATGGCTTGGGTTGAATATGCCATGACTGAAAAAGCATCACCACAACTTTGGCAGTTAGCAGGTAATAAATCATTTATTACTGCGTATGCTGGAATGAGTTATCGCCAATATTTAACACTTAAAATGATCAATCAGGCAATTAATAGTCATGACGAACATGGTAATAATTTGCTTGTTTCGGCAGGCGAATTTTTGTTTAAGGCAGATAAGGATTTTGACGTTCCTTTGTTAAATATGAAATTGGATAAACTCTCTTATACTGCACCTGAATCCACAATGCCTTCTCTCGATATCAACAATTTGCGTATATCCTCACAAAAAAATAATGATGTCACTGGTTTTGATTACCAATTCAGTATTGATGATTTTAATACCTCATTAAGTAGTGCTATTGATCAACTCGATATTGCGCTAAACAATATTAAATCGCAAGGTACGATTGCTTACCAAAATGGCAATATCGACTTACATACCACTATCGATAAAATCACCCTGAAAGATAGTCTTGAAAAGCAAGATGGTAATTATAATGCGATTATTAATCAGGTGGTTATTGACCAAAAAAATATGACGCAAGCAACGAATCTCTTAAATGGTTCATTTAAAAGTACTATTGGATCGTTATTCCTTGGTAAACAAAACTTAGGTAATGGATCGCTTGATATTGATTATCGCGGATTAGATCTCAACAATATAAACAATCGTATAGATAATCATAATTTGCCTATTCGAATTAGTAGTATTTCGAATAAAACGACGTGGCATAATACAGCGGGTGATATCGAGGCCAATGTTTTATTAGGATTATCAAATGTAAAAAGCAGAGAAGATCTGAATATTGATAATCTAGATGCACTCAAAGTTAAATTGGATATGCCATCTTTAGTGGTTGCCCAAACACTCGCACAAGCAACCGATCCGTCGTCAACAGACGTCACTCCTGAACAGTTAGATAAAATGGATAAAAATGTACAGATGATGGGAAGACTATTTTTCAATAATTCACCTATCATCCAGTTCCAGAAAAATAATGTTGCTGGATTTTATTTAGATGTAGATTATATAAAAGGTGATAGTGATGTAAAAGTGAATGATACAAAAATCAAAAAAGAAGATTTTTTTAAAAACTTTTAATGGATTTTATTCCTTTCATGCCGCAGGCTACAACTTGCGGCATTGCGTTATGCTAAGCAAAAAGAATCATTCTTCGCTATTTATTGTTGTGATGTTGTTGTAACGTTATTGTCGCGTGATGCTAGTACACGTTCAACCGTATCTACAATGGCTCTTGTTTGTGAATCTATTTCGATATTGACCTGATCCCCTACCTTTTTTTCATCTAACGTGGTCAGCGCTAATGTTTCAGGAATTAGATGAATATCAAAATGATTATCCTTGATTTGACCAACCGTTAGGCTAGCACCATCAACACCAATAAAACCTTTATATAGCACATATTTCATAAATTGCGCGGGTAAGGTTAATTGCATTTGACAATTGGTGGCGGTTTTTTGGATGGCGGTAATTGTGGCGACACACGAGATATGTCCTGACATCACATGACCACCAATTTCATCACCATATTTAGCACTACGTTCAATATTGACCTTATCGCCAAGTTTTTTTGTCCCTAAGGTGGTCAAGGCGAGTGTTTCTTGCATAATATCAAACGCCACCCAATCGCCTTCATGTTTGGTAACGGTTAGACAGCAACCATCATTAGCAATTGATGCCCCAACTTCGATTTTGTTAGTTAATTTAGGGGGTAATTGTACTTTATAGCTTCGTAATTTATCTTGATCGGTAATCTCAATAATATGACCAACACCTTGAACAATCCCAGTAAACATACTTTCCACCTTCATTTCGATTTGCTTAATGGTTGATATTCTAACGCAATCGAGTTGCGATTTGTCAATAATTCATGTAGGTTACTAAAAATAACCTGTTTCTGTAAACACGCTTCAACATCATTAAATTGTATTGATAAAAAAGCATTGTTACCAATAAATATTTTATAAATTATAGCGTTATTGTAAATTAAGAGTGATCGTCATGTTAAAACTTATTCTTGCCATTTCAATCGGTTCTATTTTTGGGGGATTATTTCGTTGGTTTTTATCACTCAAATTAAATGTCATTACCTTTACCATTCCACTCGGAACACTGATCTCTAATTTAATTGCCGGTTATATTATCGGTTTTGCCATTGCGTTTTTTAATAACACGTCCTTCTCACCAGAATGGCGTTTACTGATTATTACCGGATTTTGTGGCGGACTATCCACTTTTTCCACTTTTTCGGCAGAAATTGTTAATTTTTTACAAGAAGGTCGCCTGGCATGGGGATTCGCGACGATTTTGATTCATGTCATAGGATCGGTATTGATGACGTTCCTCGGGATAGCAACATATCACTGGCTACGTTCCCTTTTCTAATTTTTTTCCTAATTCTTTTTTACCCTAACCTTTTTTCCTAACTTTCTTCTAACCTATATTTTTAACAAAATCAGCGCGATCCAATCATTATAGATAAAATCATCCTATCTAAAATAAATAAGCGGTAAGAGTTTACAAGAGTAAATTACTGTATTAATATACACTGTATATCAATACAGCTAAGAGGTTATTATGTCACTCTTTCATCCAATTTTTGCAAATTCACAATTTGACCATTTACCTGAACAGTTTACCACTGTCGGTTTCGAATCCCCTTTCCAACAAGTTCTACAGCAACAGCGACGTCTATTGCAAACCTGTAATAAAAAGAATAAATGGCAATTTTGGCTTTCCGAACGCCCGATGCTAAAACGTGCCTGGTTAGATATCGCCGGACTCGATCGCCAAAAAGTGGTACATCTTGCTAATTTGAAAGATGAAAATATGGTGACCACTATCGAAAAAGCGTTGTTAAGTAAAAACTGTAGCTATGTGGTTGCCTGCATTCATCATCTTAATAAACAAGAAAAAGAATGTTTACAGCAGGCAGTGTTGACGAGCGGTACACCGCTATTTCTCGTTGATGAAGCATAACTATCAAAATAATCATCGGATTAGGCATTATGTCATACCTAATTAGCAAGATTCTGTATGAACATTAAGAATTATAAACAAAACAGAATATTACAACAAAAATAACACAATACACGGATGCTTTTATTACCTCAACAAAAACCATTTTGTAATTGTTCAGCTAAGTAATCAATTAATAATCGGGTTCGTAATGGTAATAATTTTCGACTTGGATAGATGGCATAAATATTAAAATTATCAATTTGATAATTGGTTAAAACTTCAACTAAACGGCCAGATTGCAAATCATCACCAATGATAAAATCAGGTTGTAATGATATTCCGCCGCCTTGTAACATCATCATCCGACAGGTATCACCATTATTACAATACACATTGGCGGTAACATGTGTGGGGTAAAAAATTTTATCTTTCCAAAATTCCCATTGATCTTTTTTTGTCCAATGGCTATACATAATAATTTTATGCGCTTGCAATTCGTCGGGATGATTGGGCATACCATATTGGGCAATATAGTCAGGTGACGCTGCGGCAATAATGCGTGTCGAGGTTAATTTACGACTGACCAATGATGAATCTTCTAAATTACCAATGCGAACCACAAAATCGTACCCTTCTTCTAACAGATTGACCAGATGATCAGATAAGGTGATATCTAATTGAATATTAGGGTATTTATCCATAAATTTTTGCCATATTTTAGCCAAATGTAAAATGCCAAAACTGACAGGCACATTCACGCGTAATAGGCCGGTAGGATGAGCTTGCTCTAAACTTACCATATTTTCGGCTTCATTTAATGCATTAATAATGGATTTTGCTTGTAAATAAAATGTTTGCCCAGCATAAGTCAATGACATTGTCCGTGTGGTTCGTTGCAAAAGGCGGACTTGTAATCGCCCTTCCAATTCAGCTATATAGCGCGAAATCGCCTGTTTAGACATATTTAGTTTATTCGCCGCGGCAACAAAACTATTGCTTTCCACCACTTCAGCAAATATTGTCATTTCCAATAATTTATTCGATTTAGCCATCATTAAATCCATCTATTAAATCTGTTATTATTCCAAATAATGGGACAATTAATCAAATTTTACTCTCTTTATCTCTAAAATAATAATGATTATGATAAGAACAGTAATTATCAAGCAAGCTAGACTATTTATTTAAATCAAATTATTTAAATCAAAGGAAAACAAAATGAAACAGTATCAAGCAGATTTTTCGGCACTTTTTTTACGTATTGCATTAGGTGTCATGTTTTTAGCACATGGCTTGACTAAATTATTCGTCTTTACCCCGGCAGGTACAGCACAGTTTTTTGAATCATTGGGATTCCCAGGGTTCGTCGGTTATCTGACCATATTATTTGAAATCGGTGGCGGGATATTCTTATTATTAGGTATTTTGACACGTTTGATTGCGCTTCTTGCAACAATTCAGATGATTGTCATTAGCTTTATTCACTCAGGTAATGGTTGGTCATTCAGTAATGCAGGCGGTGGCTGGGAATATCCAGCATTTATGGCTGTAACAGCGCTCAGTTTACTGATACTAGGTGGTGGGAAATTTAGTTTATTACCAGCGAAATATCGTCAATATTAACAGATGATCTCTTCCTCTTTTCCTTCTCATAAATAATGTGGATGCGCCTTATTTGATAGTATCGATGACATTCACATTATTTCTAATTTAATTCATAATGATAGCTATTTTATTCATCCACAAAAATTTGACATAAACGTAGGGTAGTTCTGAAACATTCATAAAACAGTTAATCAATTTCAGCTTATCAGATAAAAAAACTAAAAAAGAGTTGCCGAAAGTTTGGTTATGTTATATGTTATCTACCAGTTTTTATACTATTTTTATTATTAGGATTTATTCATGCGTTTTGTTGCAATTTGTTTTATGAGCACAGATGTTGTTGTCAAACATCATCACCATCATCCTGAATAGTCTTCGGGCAGTTGGTGCTGGAAGACATTTATCTTCCGGTGATACTCAAAAACAGATAGAGAACCCTCGGAAGATTAAACTTCCGAGGGTTTTTTGTTTTATTGGCTTTTATTTATAGTGATATTTTGTCATTATTACTATGAATGAGGATATATCTTATTAGGAATGGAGAAGACCATGTTAGAAGACAATTCTCGTTTACGTATCGCCATGCAAAAGTCAGGGCGCTTAAGTGACGAATCAAAAAAATTATTTGCGCAATGTGGCATTAAAATTAATTTACAAGAACAGCGATTGATTGCCTTTGCTGAAAATATGCCAATTGATATTTTACGTGTCCGCGATGATGATATTCCTGGACTGGTAATGGATGGTGTTGTTGATCTTGGTATTGTTGGCGAAAATGTATTAGAAGAAGAAGTGCTTGATCGTGAAGCCGAAGGTGGTCATCCACAATATAAAAAATTACGGCGTTTAGACTTTGGTGGTTGTCGATTGTCCATTGCGGCACAACGTGGTTTTGACTATACCGGTCCAGAATGTTTACAAGATCTGCGCATCGCCACCACCTATCCACATTTATTACGTCGCCACCTAGCCCAATATAATGTTACATTTAAAACCTGCTTATTAAATGGATCGGTTGAGGTAGCACCACGTGCTGGATTGGCTGATGTAATATGTGATTTAGTCTCGAGCGGGGCAACACTCGAAGCTAATGGACTAAAAGAAGTCGATATCATTTATCGTTCTAAAGCTTGTATTATTCAACGTGAAGGTGATATGCCTGCTGAAAAACAAGCCTTAATTGATAAAATCATGACCCGTATACAGGGTGTGATTCAAGCTCGCGGATCTAAATATATTATGTTACATGCACCAACAGCCGTGCTGGAACAAGTCGTTACGCTACTACCGGGTGCTGAGCATCCTACTATTTTACCGTTAGCGGGCGATAAAAATCGCGTTGCTTTACATATGGTCAGTAGTGAATCATTATTTTGGGAAACAATGGAAAAATTGAAAGAACTGGGCGCTAGCTCAATTCTAGTCTTACCGATTGAAAAAATGATGGAGTAATAAAATGAAACTTTCTTATTGGCAACAATGTACTGAACAGCAAAAAGCAGAACTTCTAATGCGTCCAGCTGTTGCCGCGTCTGGATCTATCAGTCAAACTGTTAATGATATTTTGACACAAGTTAAACGTGATGGTGATGATGCGTTAAAAGCGCTCAGTCAAAAATTTGATAAAGTCCAAATAAAACAAATCAAATTGACTGAAAATGAAATTAATGCTGCTGCTGATCGTATTGACGATAAATTAAAACAGGCGATGCAACTGGCCGCCGAAAATATCAAGAAATTTCACCAAGCACAGATCAAACCAGTTATTCATGTTGAAACAATGCCCGGCATAAATTGTCAGTTAGTGACACGTCCGATTGCATCAGTTGGGCTCTATATTCCTGGCGGATCAGCGCCCCTCTTCTCAACCGCTTTAATGTTAGCTATCCCAGCTAAAATTGCCGGCTGTCAAAAAGTCATTTTATGTTCTCCGCCACCGATTGCCGATGAAATTTTATATGCCGCCAAACTGTGCAATGTAACTGAAATCTATCAATTAGGTGGTGCGCAAGCGATCGCGGCGATGGCATTTGGTACAGAATCTATCCCAAAAGTGGCTAAAATCTTTGGGCCGGGTAATGCCTATGTGACTGAAGCAAAACGCCAAATTAGCGATCGTCTTGATGGTGCCGCAATTGATATGCCGGCCGGACCATCCGAAGTCTTAGTCATTGCAGATAGCGAAGCTAATCCTGCTTTTATTGCCGCTGATCTGCTATCACAAGCTGAACATGGTCCAGATTCACAGGTTGTCTTATTAACACCGGATGAAAATATTGCCAAAAGAGTGGCGATTGAAGTCGACAAACAGTTAGCCCAGTTATCAAGACAAACCATTGCAGAAAAAGCGCTACAAAAAAGTCGCCTAATTGTCGCTAAAGATTTAGATGAATGTGTCGCTATCAGTAACCGTTATGGACCAGAACATTTGATTCTACAAACGCGTAATGCCGATAGCTTGGTAGATAAAATCACCAGCGCCGGTTCGGTCTTTTTAGGGGATTGGTCACCAGAATCCGCGGGCGATTACGCATCAGGCACCAATCATGTGCTCCCGACTTATGGCTATACTGCCACCTATTCGAGTTTGGGATTGGCCGATTTCCAAAAACGGATGACGATCCAAAAACTTTCTCCGGAAGGCTTAAAGGCAATTGGTGGCGCGGTTGAATTAATGGCGCAAGCTGAACAACTCACTGCACATAAACAGGCGGTTGCAATACGTTTAGCTGTTTTAGATAAATCTTCTTCCGCGCAAGTAGGCAAATAATATGAACAGTAGCGATGAAATAAATAGTCCTATGGATATTAACTCACTCGTGCGACAAAATGTACGGCAATTAACGCCGTACCAATCAGCTCGTCGTATTGGCGGCACAGGTAATGTGTGGCTAAATGCCAATGAATATCCGGTTGCACCACATTTTGAGCTCACACAGCAAACACTCAATCGTTATCCTGAAGCACAACCGGCACAAGTGATTAATCGTTATGCACAATATGCAGGGCTTCTTCCAGAACAGGTATTAGTTAGTCGTGGTGCTGACGAAGCGATTGAGCTATTAATGCGTGCTTTTTGTGAACCTAATCAAGACAGTATCTTATATTGTCCGCCTACGTATGGTATGTATCATGTCAATGCTGAAACATTAGGCATAAATATCAAAAAAGTGCCAACTACTGCTGATTGGCAACTAGATTTACCGGCAATTGAACAAAATCTTGATACCGTTAAATTGATTTATATCTGCTCACCCAATAATCCAACAGGCAATTTGCTCAATCCAGAAGATATAAAACGATTACTGACGATGGCACATGGCCGTGCATTAGTGGTGCTTGATGAAGCGTATATTGAATTTTCGCCGCAATCAACATTGGTCAGTTGGTTAGCCAATTACCCACATTTGGTTATTCTACGAACTCTATCTAAAGCTTTTGCCTTAGCGGGTCTACGTTGTGGCTTTACCCTGGCCAATAAACCGGTGATTGATGCATTACAAAAAGTGATCGCACCTTATCCGCTCGCTACCCCTGTGGCGGATATTGCAGCACAAGCATTAAGTAAAGATGGTCTAGCCAACATGAGATTGCATGTGACTAATATGAATAATAATAAAACTAAATTCATCACCGCATTGAGTCAGCTGCCGATTGTCAAAAAGGTTTATCCAACTGCGTCTAACTATGTCTGTGTGCATTTTAAAGCCGATAAAAATGTATTCCAAACATTATGGGATAAAGGGATTATTTTGCGTGATCAAAGTAAAGCGATTGGCAAACAAGACTATGTTCGAATTACTATTGGAACACAAGCCGAGTGCGAAACTGTCATTACTGCACTGAAAGCGATACATTAAAAATGCACGATTAACATAATAACCATTACCTTTGGAAAGATTACGCTTAGAGATAGTTGTTTCGTTCCATCGACTGTCACAATAAGGGGTAAAAGGGATAGATGATAAGTACTTGCCTTACGACTCACTCTTCTCTTACTCTCATCGGTAATAAATATGAACATTAAGGAATAAAATCTTAGGAAGAACTATGTCATCAATTAAGTCACAAAAATATTTATTTATTGATCGCGATGGAACATTGATTACCGAGCCCCCGGTAGATTTTCAAGTTGATCGCTTTGAAAAATTGGCATTTGAACCCAACGTCATCCCTGCCCTACTCAAGCTACAAACGGCGGGATATAAATTGGTTATGGTAACAAATCAAGATGGTCTTGGTACAGAGAGTTATCCGCAAGCTGATTTTGATGGTCCACATAACCTGATGATGCAAATTTTTAATTCACAAGGTGTCCAATTCGATAACGTTCTTATCTGCCCACATTTCCCTGACGATAACTGTAGCTGTCGCAAGCCAAACTTAGGCCTAGTTCTTCCTTATTTAACCAGTGGTACAGTAGACAAAGATCACAGTTATGTTATTGGTGACAGGGTCACGGATATACAGCTGGCCGACAATATGGGTATTAAAGGTTTGCGTTATCATCCTGTAACGCTCAATTGGAATGAAATCGCACAAAAACTCACCACACCTGACCGCTATGCGAAAGTCGAACGCAATACCAAAGAAACCAAAATAGTTGTGGAAGTTTGGTTAGATAGGCAAGGTGGTAGCCAAATCCATACCGGTATCGGTTTTTTTGATCATATGCTTGATCAAATTGCAACACACGGCGGGATCAGACTGAATATCCAAGTTAATGGCGATCTTTATGTTGATGATCATCATACCATTGAAGATACCGGACTTGCACTCGGTGAAGCACTGAAATTGGCATTAGGTGATAAACGGGGCATAACGCGTTACGCCTCAGTTATTCCAATGGATGAATGCCAAGCTAAATGTGCAATGGATATTTCTGGTCGTCCTTATTTACAATTCTCCGCCCATTTTACCCATGCCAAAGTGGGCGATATGAGCACACAAATGGTAGAACATTTCTTCTATTCATTAAGCTACGCAATGGCCATCACGCTGCATATTGAAACAGCTGGCGGTAATGATGCGCATCCCGGTAATGATCATCACAAAGTGGAAAGTCTGTTCAAAGCATTTGCACGCACGTTAAAGCAAGCAATAAAAATTGAAAGCGACAGATTACCTAGCTCAAAAGGAGTGTTGTAAATGAAAGTCGTCATCCTCGATACGGGTTGTGCTAATCTCTCATCAGTAAAATACGCGATTGAGCGGTTAGGATATAACCCCATAATTAGTCTGGATCCTGATCTTATCCTCACCTCGGATAAACTTTTTTTACCGGGGGTAGGATCGGCCCAAATGGCGATGCAAAATTTAGCCGATCGCCATCTCATTGAGCTGATCAAAGTCTGTACACAACCTATTTTAGGTATCTGCCTTGGCATGCAGATCTTAGCTAAACATAGTGCCGAAGGTGACGTTGATACATTGGGTATAATTAATGAAGAGGTGATTAAAATCCCTGATTTTGGATTACCTCTTCCTCATATGGGTTGGAATAGAGTCTATTCACAAGCCGGGCATCGCCTATTTCGTGATATTCCTGAAGGCGCTTATTTTTATTTTGTTCATGGATATGCATTACCATTATGTTCAGCTACTATCGCAGAAACCAGCTACGGCGAAAACTTTACCGCTGCCGTGCAAAAAGAGAACTTTTACGGCGTACAGTTTCATCCCGAGCGATCTGGATCGGTTGGGGCAAAATTACTACAAAACTTTTTGGAGATGTAATAATGAGTGACAAGCTATCCCACTCACCAATGATCATTCCTGCGCTTGATCTTATTGATGGCATGGTCGTGCGTTTGCATCAAGGCGATTATGACAAGCAACGCGATTATGGCAATGCACCTTTACTTCGTCTACAAGATTATGAAAAGCAAGGTGCCCAGCTCCTCCATCTGGTTGACTTAACTGGCGCAAAAGATCCAAACGCAAGGCAGATCGATTTAATAAAATCGCTTATCAAAGGGGTGAATATCCCCATACAAATTGGTGGGGGAATTCGTTGCGAGGAAGATATTACCGCACTTTTATCTATTGGCGCGACACGTGTGGTGATTGGCTCAACCGCAATAAAACAACCTGATCTGGTGAAAACATGGTTTCGAAAATATGGCCCAGAAGCATTGGTGCTGGCCCTTGATGTCCGAATTCAACCAAATGGTGAAAAATATGTGGCTATTCATGGTTGGCAAGAAGATTCTAAACAGACACTTGAGCAAGTGATTGATGATTATCTTCCTTATGGCTTAAAACATGTTCTTTGTACCGATATTTCGAAAGATGGCACACTAACCGGATCGAATGTAATGCTTTATCAATCTATCAGCCAACAATACCCGCAACTGGCTTTACAAGCATCAGGGGGAATTGGTTCTTTGGCCGATATAAACGCACTGCAATACAGTGGTGTCGCCGGTATTATTGTGGGGCGTGCATTGCTTGAAGGTAAATTTACAGTTCAGGAGGCAATTTCATGCTGGCAAAAAGGATAATCCCTTGTTTAGATGTCCGTGATGGGCAAGTGGTCAAAGGCGTGCAATTTCGTCATCATGAAATTATTGGTGATATTGTGTCACTCGCCAAACGATATGCACAAGAAGGTGCTGACGAGCTAGTTTTTTATGATATTACCGCTTCGTCAGATGGTCGCGTCGTTGATAAAAGCTGGATTACGAAAGTGGCTGAAGTGATTGATATTCCGTTTTGCGTCGCTGGCGGTATCAAAACTGTTGAAGATGCGGGAAAATTGCTCTCATTTGGTGCAGATAAAATCTCTATCAATTCCCCCGCCCTGTCTGATCCAACCTTAATTAGCCGATTAGCTGATCATTATGGTGTACAATGTGTTGTTGTCGGTATTGATACTTGGTATGACCAAGCATCGGATAACTATCATGTTTACCAATTTACTGGTGATGAAAAGCGCACGGTTGCCACTCAATGGGATACGTTAGATTGGGTACAAGAAGTACAAAAACGGGGTGCGGGCGAAATTGTCCTTAATATGATAAATCAAGATGGTGTCCGCAATGGTTATGATCTCAAACAACTTAATGCGGTACGTGAAGTATGTCATGTACCTTTGATTGCTTCGGGGGGAGCCGGCACTATGCAACATTTTTTAGACGCTTTCCAACAAGTGGATGTAGATGGCGCACTCGCCGCTTCCGTTTTTCACAAACAATTAATTAATATTGCTGAACTTAAACAGTTTTTAAAACAGAATGGAGTTGAAATACGATTATGTTAAAAACCATAGTAAATCCCCAACAACTAGATTGGCAAAAAGTGAATAATTTAATGCCAGTTATCATTCAACATTATGTTTCAGGTGACATATTAATGCTAGGTTATATGAATCCCGAAGCGCTTGCACAAACACAAAGCAGTGGTAAAGTAACCTTTTATTCTCGCACAAAACAGCGATTATGGACCAAAGGTGAGACATCGAATAACTTTCTTAACGTTGTTAGCATAACAGCTGATTGTGATAATGATACTTTACTGATTTTAGTTAATCCTACCGGCCCGACCTGCCATACAGGAAGTTACAGCTGTTTTAATGCACAAACTGAATGGGGATTCTTATTCGAACTCGAAAATCTACTGGGTAGCCGCAAAAGTGCTGATCCTAACACATCTTACACCGCTAAATTATATCATGACGGTACAAAACGTATCGCACAAAAAGTGGGGGAAGAAGGTGTAGAAACCGCATTAGCTGCAACCGTACGTGACAAAGAAGAGCTCAAAAATGAAGCGGCTGATC
Organism: Orbaceae bacterium ESL0727; assembly: GCA_029433345.1. Lineage (GTDB taxonomy): Bacteria > Pseudomonadota > Gammaproteobacteria > Enterobacterales > Orbaceae > Gilliamella. The sequence goes on along the minus strand of JAQTHY010000001.1, from coordinate 1,678,615 downwards.
TGATTTATCACCTATTAGTTTTATTACAAGATCAGGATTTATCACTCAAAGATGTGATTGGTATTTTGAAAGGACGCCATAAATAGCTTGCATAGCTTAAATAGTTTGCTGATAACACAATACTTTACAGAGTGTTGCGCTCTGTAAAGTCAGCTTATCTAACCGGTAATTTCACACCATTAAACGAGGCTAATACTTCACTATTATTTTCATACAATAATAGATTATCGACCGCCTGTTTATTCAGATGAGGCGTAAATAATTCAATAAAATCATACAGGTAATTTCTAATAAATAATGAGCGTAAAAAAACAATATAAGTCGTACTATACGAAAAGATATGACCTGCATTGAGTATAGTAAAATCGTGATCCGTCACTTCATTTATTGCCATTTTTGCAACAATACCGACGCCGACGCCTAATCTAACATAGGTTTTAATCAAATCCGCATCAGTCGTACTAAAAACGATATTCGGCGATTTACCCGCTTTATTAAACGCTTGTTGTAAATCGGAACCATCATTAGAAAAATCATAACTCACTAGTGGATAATGTGCGAGTTCATCAATGGTTAATAAATTTTTCTTCGCCAGGGGATGATCTTTGGTCACTATCACCGCTTGGTTCCAGTGATAACAAGGTAGCGCAATCATGTCATCACTTAAGACCGATAAGTCGGTAATAATGGCAATATCAGCTTGCCCATTTTTGACATTAAGGATGCTTTGATCTGACGATGCTTGCTCCATATGTAAGGTAATGGTGGGATATTGCTGCATGAATTGCTGAATCACCGACGGTAAGGCATAACGTGCCTGAGTATAGGTCGTGCTAATGGTTAACGCACCTTGATTAGGCTGGCAAAATTCTTTGGCTATAATTTTAATATCTTGCGCTTTTGCTAAAATTTCGCGGGCAGATACCACAATTTTGGCACCTACCGGCGTTAGTTCGGAAAGATGTTTACCCGTGCGAGTAAAAATTTGCACACCTAACTCTTCTTCTAACAGTTTGATCTGTTTACTAATACCAGGCTGAGAAGTATACAGTTTTTCAGATGTTAACGAAACGTTGAGATCGTGATTCACAACTTCGACAATGTAACGTAACTGTTGTAACTTCATCTCATTTCCTTGCTATTTTTTACCCTTGACCCATTTGCCATCGACATACTGCATTACCCAAGATGTTGCTTTGCCATTGACTTCCGATGTCACATATTGCTTTTTATTTTTACGACTAAAACGGACAATTGCTTTATTGCCATCGGGATCTTCACTTGGCGCTTCGGTCAAATAATAAAATTTTTCAGGCAAACGATCTTTAAAGCGTTGTAACTCTTCGACCAATGGTGCGCGTGTTTCCCGTGATTTAGGGAATGTGTGTGCCGCTAAAAAAATGCCGGCGGCGCCATCACGCAACACGAAATGGGCATCGGATTTACTGCAAGTCAGTTCTGGCAGATCAACCGGATCTTCTTTCGGTGGCGCAACATCGCCATTTTTCAACACTTTACGGGTATTTTTACATGCCTCATTAGTACAGCTCATATACAGACCAAAACGACCCGATTTCAAATGCATTTCTGAACCACATTTTTCACATTCAATAATCGGTCCTTCATAGCTTTTGACTTTAAAATGCCCTTTCTCAACAATATAACCATCACAGATAGGATTATTACCACAAATATGTAATTTCCGTTCACTATCTAATAGATAACTGTCCATCGCAGTATGGCATTTTGGACAACGTTTACGTGCTAATAAAGCATCAGTTTCAGCGGTTTCGGTATCTTCTAAAATATTTAGAATTTCATGTTCTGGAATTAAATTAATTGTCTGTTTACAACGCAATTTAGGCGGTAAGGCATACCCTGAACAAGCAAGAAACACGCCAGTTCCCGCGGTTTTAATACCCATCTCACGTCCACAATTAGGGCAGCTAATTTCGGGGGTCAGAACCAATGGATTTAGCTGCATACCACCTTTATCAGGATCTTGTTCTGCCACATCCAAATGTTGACTAAAATCGGCAAAGAATTGATCGAGCACTTCTCGCCATTCCTGTTTTTTATTGGCGATTTCGTCTAATGCATCTTCCATATGCGCTGTAAAATCATAACTCATTAAATCATTAAAGTTTTCAGTTAAACGATCAGTGACAATTTCACCAATTTTTTCAGCATAAAAACGTCGATTATCTAATCGCACATAACCACGATCTTGAATAGTTGAAATAATCGTTGCATACGTTGATGGCCGACCAATTTCCCGTTTTTCGAGTTCTTTCACTAACGAAGCTTCGTTATAACGTGCGGGTGGTTTAGTAAAGTGTTGATTTGGTGATAATTCGATGAGATTTAATGTCTCATTCATGGCCACAACCGGTAAGATTTTATCTTCATTATTTTTGATTAATTGTGGCTGTACGCGTGTCCAACCATCAAAACGCAACGTGCGTCCTTTCGCTTTTAATGTAAAATCCCCGGCTTTGACGGTGATCGTCGTGGAATTATATTCGGCAGGTGTCATCTGGCAGGCCATAAATTGGCGCCAAATCAGCTGATACAGTTTTCGAGCATCTGCTTCAACATCTTGCATATTCTCGGCTAATAATTTGACATCAGAAGGACGAATCGCTTCATGTGCCTCTTGCGAATTCTTTTTACTGCTATAAAAATTTGGTTTGCTTGGTAAATATTTATCACCAAAATGTTTACCAATATAATCACGCACCATGCTAAGCGCATCTTGGCTTAGATTGGTCGAGTCAGTACGCATATAGGTAATGTAGCCAGCTTCATATAAACGTTGTGCCAACATCATGGTTTTTTTAACGCCATAACCTAACCGTGTACTGGCAGCTTGTTGCAAGGTTGACGTAATAAAAGGTGCGGTCGGATTACTTTTTGTTGGTCGTTCTTCAATATTTTCGACACGATACTGACTCTGTTTGAGTTCAGCTAACGCAATATCAATTGCAACTTTATCTTTCGGTTCAAACGCATCCTTCTTATAATGCGTCACTTGCATGGTTAATGCATCGTTTAGATCGGTTTTTAAATCTGCATAAAGATCCCAATACTCTTCAGGTACAAAGGCGTAGATTTCGCGTTCACGCTCTACCACTAAACGAACGGCGACCGATTGCACACGACCCGCAGATAATCCCCGCGCCACTTTTTTCCACAACAAAGGCGAGAGCATAAAACCAACTACCCGATCCATAAATCGGCGTGCCTGCTGTGCATTGACGCGATCCATATCGAGCATAGAAGGATGATTAAAGGCATTTTTAATGGCAGTTTTCGTGATCTCATTAAAGACAACGCGTCGATATTTCTCATCATCACCGCCAATGACATCTTTTAAATGCCAAGCAATGGCTTCCCCTTCTCTATCCAAATCGGTTGCTAGATAGATCATATCCGCACTTTTTGCATATTTCTTTAATTCTGCAACTACGCGCTCTTTACCGGGAAGGATCTCATAATGTGCGTGCCAACCATCATAAGGATCTATTCCCATACGATCGACTAATATTTGTCTTGCTGAACGTTTGACTTTTTTCTCGGCTTTTTTTTCTGTCTTTTTATCCGCTTTGTCTTTACTTGTCTTATCTGCCACACTATTACGACTGCTACCGCTTACTGGAAGATCACGAATATGGCCAACGCTCGATTTAACAATAAAATCTTTACCAAGATATTTATTGATGGTTTTTGCCTTAGCTGGTGATTCCACAATAACGAGAGACTTTCCCATAATTCAACCTATCTATTTTTAATGTTTAGCATCAAGTAAAGAGAGTAAATCATCTTTAATAGTTGATACTTTTGTTACATATTGCTCTTTTTGTTCCGCATCATCGATCAACTGAATAATCGTATCCGACAAGGTTGCTTTGCGCCTTTGTGCTAGATTAGCCAGTCGTTGCCAAACTAAAAATTCCAAATCAATCGATTTTTTACGTGTATGTTGCTGTTCAGCATTAAAATGTCGTTTCCGTTTTGCCCGAATAGTCTGCTTCATGCGTCTATCAAGTTCGGGATTAAGATGTTCGGCAATCCATCCAATTACTTGCGTTGGATTATTTTCAAGCAATAACAGTTCATTTACTGCCTGCTGTGCGGCACTTTTTTCAAGATAACGTGTTATCGCTTCACCCTCTTGATATCTTTTTACAAGATAATGCCATTTCCAGCCACATTCAAGGTTTTCTAATTGTTGATATTTCATCTTGCCACCTTGTGACGCTGTCACTCATCTGGGTAGTTTTAGCATAATCAACGCACACAATAAAGAAAATAATAGCATTTGACAAATTTTTTATAAATCTGTTATCGTTTGACAACATATTTAATTGAAAATAAGGAATTAAACGGAAGTGCTCAGCGCTGACATTATCTATACAAATGGTTATATCTATACCGCCGATCAAAAAAACAGTATTTGTGAAGCTATCGCCATTAAAGATGGCTATATCATTGCCACTGGTAGCAACCAAGCGATCACACATTATATTGCTCCGCAAACTGTTATTCATGATCTTCAAGGCAAGGTGATGTTACCCGGTATTATCGATACGCATCTCCATACTTTCTGGGGTGGAATGCAATTAACCGCCTGTAATTTAGATTATCAGAGCTTAACTGTCGCTGAAACGCTTACCATTATTCAACGTTATTTAGATGATGATCCCGAAAAAAATGATTGGCTACAAGTGCGTGGTTGGCTACAAGAAGAGTTGTTACCGATCGGCACGGCAATAACTCGTTTTGATCTCGACACATTACAGTCGGCGCGCCCTATTATTCTCTTTTCTAACGATTGTCATACCTTGGTTGCCAATAGTGAGGCACTAAGGCGATTAGCCTTGGATAAACATACACCTAACTCCATTGATGGGCAGATGGGACGAATCGCAAATGGCGATCTAAATGGCATTTTCGAAGATGCACCAGCAATGCGTATTTTTGATACCGTTTCGCACGTGAGTAATGAACGCGCTATCGATATTGCCAAAAAAACACAATTTGCATTAAATCAACAAGGTGTTACATCCACCATGGATGCCAGAATCACCGCCTTACAAGCTGACGCTTTTTTACATCTCAAACAACAAGATCAATTAACTATTCGACTATTTGGTGCCTATGAAATTCCCCCCAGCAAAGTACCAACACTTACCGCTATTCCTGACGCTATTGCGCAATTAATCACCTTTGCTAATCGTTATAATGATCAACAGTGGCAACCTAAGCCCAGTATTACCATTTCGCATACCAAATTTTTTATCGATGGTGTCATGCAAGCGCCTTTAATGACAGCACGATTATTGCAACCTTACTGTTTACCCAAAGAAGCAAAAATAGACGGTTGTGATCAAACCCATAATCATCAGCCCCATTACGGTGATCTTTATTATGCTAACGATATCCTGAATGGACTCATCCTTGCCTCAGCAAAAGCGGGATTTTACCCTCATATGCATACAGTGGGTGATGGTGCGATTGAAGTTGCATTAAATGCGATTGAAAATATGCGTCAACAATTACCCAATAGCCAGATCAGACCCAGTACAGCACATAATGAGCTTTGCACACCTACTCAATTGACACGTTTTAAACAATTAGATACCACTGCCGTATTTTCATTTCAATGGGCAGCAGGTACCGATGAAACCTTTCAACAATCACGTGAATTACTTGGCGATGATCGTTGTCAATATTTGGAAATTTATGGCAAATTTATCGATGCCAACATTAACACCGTTTTTGGCAGTGATTGGCCGATTGATCCACTCAATGAATGGTATGCTTTCCAAGTCGCTATGACACGACGAATAGATAAGCAATCACCAAGGGCAGATAACGATCGTAATTTGACCATAGATGAAGTGATTCGCAGTGCAACTATCGATGCAGCTTATATGTTAGGACAGGAAAAATATATAGGATCAATTGAAACAGGCAAATTTGCCGATCTTATTATCTTAGATCGCAATCCATTTCAGATAGCAGCAGACGAGATACAAAATATTACCGTCTTAACAACTATTGTGGGCGGGAAACAAGTTTATCAATATGCGCCGGATTAATTCCCGGCGGCATGTTGATTAATTAAAATAGAAAATTCTTGAAGAAAGCTCTTAAAGAAAGTCCTTAAACATTACTTTAAAATAGGGTTCTGAAGTATAGTTCTAAAATATGGCTCTTAGACATTGCTCTTAAACATTGCTCATTAGCCATGACTTTCGGAACAATTATTCACCAAAACCGGTCGCAAACAGTTCACGGATCTCATCCATAGCGGCTTTTTCATCTTCGCCGTCACAAATAATTTCAACTGTAGAACCACCTTTAATACCTGCACCGAGTAAGCCCATCATACTTTTTAATTTGATGGTTTTATCATTATAAATTAACTCAATTGCTGATTTATAACGTCCAGCTAATTTCACTAATGCTGTAACAGGGCGTGCATGTAAACCTGTTGTGTTTTTAACTACCATTTGTTCTTTTAACATGACAATGTCCTTATGTGATTTAATAAAATTGGCTCAATTTAAAACTTACAAAGCTTATCGCATCGTATTCAATTGAGATAGATGGTGTTTACTTTAATAAAATTGCTTAAAAATGTAAACTCTTTAACGACTGATATTCATTTCAATTCAAAAAGCATTTTGCTTGCATTTAACTATTCTGCTCATTATCCATGAAGATTGTCCTTTGCGAAATAATAGTAGAAAAGTCATCAAGTTTATCAGGCTTAGCCCTATACGCCAGATTCTTTTTAGTCATATAACGGTAAAATATTTTAGGATGTTTCAGAACTACCCTACGTTTATGTCAAATTTTACCTGGTAGATTTAGATAACACAGCAAATTAGAATCACTAATCCAAAATAAACGCGCTACAATAAACGACCCAAAATAACTAATCTAAACAAACTAAACAAGAAAATTGCCCATAAAAAAGCAGACCCCTTTCTACTATCAGCAAGTATACCTTATTCGAAAAGGGGCTGTTTCATAAGATTGTGTAATGAATTACACAATAATTTGTCTACGATGCGATTTAATGACTGGCTAAATAAACTTTAAATTTTGTGGTTTCCGCTAATACCGCCACTTGCTTAAAGGTGTCTGCTAATATTGATTGATAAGGTAAAAACGCATTCGCCACTAGGCAGAGATGACCATTGAGCTTCAAATGTTTTTTAGCTTGCTTAATTAAGGTATCGACAGCGACATAACTGGTCTGTTTGCCGTCATGGAAAGGCGGATTCGAAATAATGAGTTGATATTTATCAGTAAGATTAGAAAAAACGTCACTCGCCACCACTTTAGCATTAGTTACATGATTACAGGCTAAGGTCGCTTTACTGGATTCTAATGCTGCAATACTCACATCGGCAAGTGTCAAATTAATACCATCACATAGTTTACCTAAAACAACACCTAAAACACCCGCGCCACATCCCATATCTAACACATCACCTTTAATTAAATCGCGATTATCTAATAAAGTGGTTAACAAAAGTTCACTGCCGACATCCAGTTTTTTCGCACTAAATACGCCTGGTAAGCTCTTTATAATAATAGGATTATGATTCGTTCTCTCATGATTATGATCGCGGCTAAGGGTGAATTGATAATCTTGCCACCACGCATTGAGATCAAACGAAAAGCCGCCATCTGCATTAAAATGGTAAAGCCCACAGCGTCTTGCACTATCAATTTTTTTGATGGTTCCCAAATCTTTTAATAATGTTTCTGCACTTTTAACACCGGTACCATTTTCGCCGACGATAAAAATATCACTCTGTTTAGGCATATTTTTTAATAAATACGCCAATTGAAACTGTGCTTCACTTTTATTTTTTGGCCAATAATAGATCGCAGTGTTCATATCTTGATAAAACGCAGGTTCGGGTAACAGCGTAAACTGCGTCTTTTCACCACGCGCACTTTTTTTCAACGCCAGGTAAGTATGAAATTGCGTACAATGAATATGCACTTTTTCAGCTTGGATAAAAGCAGGATAACTATCTTGAATATCACCACTAATCACAATTTTCTTATCTGCAAACAGTGCCACGTGACGTTCAAGAATTTGACTTGCTGGCGTCAAGCCAGACGTAATAACCGGTGTTGCCATAATACTCACCTAAATAAAATCACTTTATAAATTAATAGCGAGATTATACAATTACTCCACCTTAATCTCTAACAAAAAAACATCGATGGCCGAATGGCAATTGTTATAAGTAATCGCTATAACTAATTGTTATAACTGATTTTGATGATTCATTTTTTATTAAAGATTTTTGTTACTATTTATTAATAATATTTTTTTAATGTTTTTTATCAATAATTTTTTATCAAAAATAACAGGCATATAGATAAATGACACAATTAGATTGGTACTTAACGCAATGTGGTATCACCCAATATATATTGCGAAAATTATCTGCTTTACGCGGTGAGGTTATTTCTCAAATTGGTGAGGATATTCGACTCATTGTGGTTGCCAATCACCAACCAACTGAAAAGATCTATTTTGATATTTTGTCTGCTATTCATATCACCACAGAACAAGTTTTTTATTTAGCGCCGTCACAACTTATTTTTCCAGCAGACGCCATTAAGAAAGTCATTTGGTTTATTGATCAACGTCTACCTGATCAATGGCAAAATCCATTAACGATCCAAACTAGCAATTTACAACAATTAGCTAATTCGCCACACGAAAAACGCCAATTATGGCAGCAACTTTGCCAATATGAAGCTTATTTTTCCTAAATTCATTTTTTCTAAGCTAATTTAGGCATTAACTGATTTTTATAGAAAATATTTTATATGAAAACAATTTCCTCACTAAATAGTGCTGATCTTCCAGCAGCTTATCAATTAGAACAGATTTGCCACGCTTTCCCTTGGTCAAGAAATACTTTTTATTCCAATCAAGGGGAACACTATTTTAATCAGAAAATCACACTCAATAATCAATTAGTAGGTTTTTGTATTTGCCATCTAGTTGCCGATGAAGCTTCTTTATTTAATATAGCTATCGATCCTGCTTTTCGTCGACAAGGTTTAGCAAAAGCGTTATTGACGTCACTGATCAATCAGCTCGCAACACAATCATCCCATAATCCAATAAAAACCATCTGGTTAGAAGTGAGGGCATCAAATCAGGCTGCCATTCATCTCTATAATTCATTAGGATTTAATGAACTGACAATTCGCAAAAACTATTACCCAGCACAAGGCGGCAAGCAAGAAGATGCCATTATTATGGCTTACACGTTACTTTAAGATAGGAAACGGATAGATGAAGAATCAGAATAATTCTGAAAAGGTGGCTAGCGACCAAACTGCACTGCTTTTTCTCAATGGCGAACCACCACACCATTATCCATCAGCCACTGTGCATTATCACTATATCGCGTGTACTGATGGGGCCTATCATAACTATTTGTGCAACACACTCATTGCCCCCGATTTTATTATTGGTGATTTAGACAGTTTTGATCACAGCCGCCCTATTCCATCACATAGTCAACTGATTCACACACCTGACCAAAACAAAACCGATTTCGAAAAAGCGATCCTCTTTTTAGCAAGTCGTGGTATAACCGATTTTGTGGTTTATGGCGCTTCTGGGCATGCCAGCGATCATTTTTTAGGTAATTTATCCGTGGCTATGCACTATTCCCATATAGACAGTTCTCACATAGACGATTTTCATATAAATAGCGCTCATATAGACTGTTCCCAGCACAGCAAAAAATACACATTTACTTTTTATGATGATTATGGCTATTACTTTTTGGTTAATCAGCATGCAATTATTTCACAGGTAAAAGACAAAACCATTTCGTTACTTCCTTTGTCACCGGTTAGTCATCTTACCTTGGAAGGTTTTAAATATCCCCTTACCGATGCCAATCTACAATTAGGACAGTTGGTCAGTTTGCGCAATCATGCCTTAACCGATACGGTTAAAATTACCTTCGACACGGGTGATTTATTGGTTTTCATTGCAAGCGAAACGCCACAAAATTGACATTTATAACACTTTAAAGTATCTTCGTACACGAATTTGTAATCCAGCAATAGACAAAGAAAGGGTAAATCATGTTATATAAAAAAATTCCATTGATTGTTTGTATCTCTTTAGCCTCTTGCATGGCCTTTGCACAAAGTAATCCTAATAAACAGACTACCCAAACCCCTCAAATAGCCAGCAATAAAACCGATACTAACAAATCAAATAGTCAATCCAACACAAAAAAAACAGCTGCAGATAAGCCAAACGTAGATAAGATAATCGACGCATTTTTCACTTGTGATAATCAATTTTTCCAAAAAATCACGCAAAATCCTGCTGCATTAACACCTTATGTTGATCTGGCGATGGCTGAAGAAGAGAAAATCACCTATATCCCGGTTGACGATGTCGAAGACAATGAAAAAAATACCGTCATGTTTAAAACACCTATTCACTATAAAGGATTGACCATTACTGGGTATCAAAATATCTATATTAGAACCACATTTTTAGGTCAATATTTCTATTGGGGATTTATCCTGGATAATAATGTTAATGAAACGAAAAACGTATTAAATCAATTTAATTGGAATCTTTATAATAAACAGAATACGTATGTTAGCCAATCCCAAATTTATGATAGTACGGATAAGCCAGCCAAATGGCAACAAAATCCATATACCATTGATAATATCGCACCGAAAGTAGGCACCATCGAAAAAACATTATATCTCGAACCTATGTCAGATAAGCAAGTACATTTACTCTGCTCAATCCAAGGTGATATTGATAAAGAGATGCTTTATCAATTCCGTCCAGATATGCAACCAATTAATAAACAAATCGCGGCTAAATGGCGAGAAAAACAGAAACTCAATCAGCAAACAAAGCAGCAAGAAAAGTTAGAAAGCGAACAAAAATCGAACAGCCAACCCGCGAAAGATAATACTAGCAAAGGAGAGGCACTCTAAATGGAAAAACAAGCTTCATTCAAATGGCATGTATCAAAACGCTGTTTATCTGGCATAGCCCTACTCTTATTAGCCTGCTCTGGCTCTTTATTGGCTAAAGATGTTAAGGATAGTAAGCAAACTGCTGTCATCGATCACAACGAAAAGAATACCAGTCTGCAAGATCCACGTGTTGGTCAGCAATATATTCCGGTTAAGAAAGAGGTTATCTCGGATAAAGATACCACGACTATTTATACTTTTATCGATCGCAATTCAATCGTTACCCACCCATATAATAACAAAATCCGTATTTTTACTGATATTGCTAATTTTGGTCCGGCACAATCCTTTGATTTTGATGATGGTAATCAAGCGATTTACCGTTCTGTCGTCACCGAAAATAACGTAAATTGTGATAAAATGGAACAAGCTAAAGGCCCTGTGTACTATTTTGAAAATTATTTTGGTGAAGGGAAGCAACAAAATAGTGACAAACAACCTAACCGCTGGGAAGCAAAAGTAAAAGGAATCGATCAATATCGATTACTGCTGATTGTTTGTAGTTTGCCTCTCGCTAAATAGATCGCTTGGCAATCAAATCCGGTGATCGCAAATTGTGAAGCGATAGTGGTGATATTCGTCAATCGCTATCTGCTTCGTTACTGTTTATAAGGTTGGAACGCATGATGGATATCACAACATTTCATACATTAACTGATCAATTATTTAATCAAGTCGAATCTTTTCTTGATAATTATGCCGATGAGCATGATCTGGATATCGATTATGATATTCACGGTAATGTTATTGCAATTTCGTTTGTGAATGGCAGTAAAATAATTATTAATACCCAAGAGCCACTTTTCCAGATCTGGCTAGCAACGCGTAAACAGGGATATCATTTTGATTATCTCAATGGTGATTGGATCTGTAATCGTACCGACAAATCTTTTAAGCAAATTTTCAGTGATGCAGTACACGAACAGGCGAGTTAGATTGACTCGCTAATTTGGATTTATCCGTTAAGAAGACGATTCTCTTCGCTGATTAACCGGACAAAAGGGAATAAGAATGCGCATGATGTGGTTCTGTTTCTCATGCTATTACTGATTGTGCCGGCTCACTGTTTCACTCAAATCAGTTTTAAATTGGCTAATTTGACCACTAACCATTTGACACCTTGATTAACAAACGCAATTTGTACGCGCTTGTGATCACCTTCACCATCCACATTAATAATAGTACCTTCGCCAAAGCGATTATGTATCACTTTACGACCTAAGGTATAACCGTCACTATTTTGCGCTTTTTTCGTCTGATCTTTTCTCGGTAATGATGGATTACCTTGCTGATGCAGATTGCCATTATCAAGATTATCTAATTCTTGATGGTTATCATATTGCTGATATGATGATGCTAAAATCGCACCGCGATAGCTCACTTCATGGATCTTATCAACTGGTAATTCGGCTAAAAAACGGGAAGGCGCATTACGTTGTTCACGACCATAAAGCCGCCGTAATTCACATAAAGTAATCGTCAGTCGCTTGCGTGCGCGCGTAATACCGACATAAGCAAGGCGTCGTTCTTCTTCCATCCGTAATTGATCAAGCGATGCGCGTTCAGTTGGAAAGAGGCCTTCTTCAAAGCCAACAATAAATACATTATCAAACTCTAATCCTTTTGCGGAATGGAGTGTCATCAGTTGTACTGCATCTTCTGTTTTTTGCGTTTCTCGCCCTTCTAATGATGTATAAGCTAAAAAAGATTCCAATACAGTTAAGGTTTTACCTGTAAGTTGATCGGTAAGTTCTTTATTTTCATTATCACGATAGAACTGTTCCGCAGCCGATACCAACTCTTCCAGATTTTCTAACCGTGATTGTCCTTTAATACCCGGTTCTTGTTCATACATTTGCATGATGCCAGATAGTTTTATCATTGCATCGAGCTGTTTATAAAAAGGGAGATCACTTACTTCGTTACCAATCGATGCCATCAATTCGATAAAACGACTAATACCAGAACATTGCCTTGCCGTTAACAACTGCGTTTTTATGATTAATAAACAAGCATCCCATAGCGATAATTGATTTTGATTGGCCGTAAAACGGATCTTATCCAATGTGACATTACCAATTCCCCGTGTTGGCGTATTAATGGTTGCTTCAAAAGCCATATCATTATTGTGATCATGCAATAATCGCAAATAGGCAAGCGCAAGTTTCACTTCTTGGCGTTCATAAAAGCGGATCGATCCATAGATTTGGTATGGCATACCGGCTTGCAATAAGGTATCTTCTAACAGGCGTGACTGAACATTGTTACGGTATAAAATCGCACTGTTTGCATAAGCTTCCCCTTGTGCATACCGTTTTTTGATCTGACCAACGACAAACCGAGCTTCGTCAATATCATTAAAGCCAACATACAGCGAAATCTTTTCACCCTCGCCACTTTCTGTCCAAAGATTTTTACCCAGCCGATTTTGATTATTGGCAATCAGCTGGTTAGCGGCAGCTAAAATAGTGCCAGTTGAACGATAGTTTTGTTCCAAACGGATAATTTCAGTATCTGGATAATCGTTAATAAACAGTTGCAAATTGTCGGCATTCGCACCACGCCAACTATAAATGGATTGATCGTCATCACCAACCACCATCACATTCGCCGTGGTACCAATCAGTTTTCTAACTAATTGATATTGAATGTAATTCGTATCTTGAAATTCATCAACTAAAATATTACTAAACCGTTTTCGACAGTAATTAAGTACCGCTTTATTATGCGAAAGTAGTTCATAAGTGCGCAAAATGAGTTCAGAAAAATCGACATAACCAACACGATCACAAATCACTTGATAGTCTCGATAGACCGTTTGCCACAAAACCTGCTTAGGATCGGCCGGTTGTATATCCCCTGCCCGTAAACCTTGCTCTTTTTGTGTAGAAATAAAAGCGGCGCACTCTTTGGTTGACCACTGCTTTTCATCAATTTTCAATTCACGAAAAATCCGCTTAATCAATCTATGTTGATCTTCACTATCAATAAGTTGAAAATTAGGCGGTAACTTCGCTTGTTCAGAAAAAAGACGTAACAATCGGTGCGATAAGCCGTGGAAAGTGCCAATCCACATACCACTAAAATAACTTTCACCAACTAATTGCGTAATTCGCTCTTGCATTTCGGCGGCAGCTTTATTGGTAAAGGTAACCGCAAAAATAGTATGTGATGCATATTTCTTTTCTAGACAGAGCCATGCAATACGATGGACTAATACCCGCGTTTTACCACTGCCCGCACCCGCAAGTACAATCGTATGTTGACTATCGGTCGTGACCGCATCTTTTTGTTCGCGATTTAAATCAGTTAAAAGCATTTTTTCCATTTTATTTAGATTTTTCGTTTAGCTCTTGGATGAGCAGCATCATAGACAGTCGTTAAATGTGTAAAATCGAGATGCGTATAAATTTGCGTAGTGGATAAATCGGCATGTCCCAATAATTCTTGTACAGCCCGCAAGTCACCACTTGATTCTAAAAGATGTGTTGCAAATGAATGACGTAATTTATGGGGATAGATATGAGCAGCCACACCTTGTTTTATCCCCCACTGCGCAAATCGCTTTTCGACATTACGTCGTGAAATTCGGTTGCCCAGTTTTGAAATAAACAGCGCATCATCGTGTGGGACTAAAAAATCCCGCATCGACAACCAATGTTCTAGCCATTTAATCGATTCTCGCCCTAAGGGTAATTTACGCTCTTTACTCCCCTTCCCCATGACACGTACTTCACCTTCGACCAAATTAAGTTCACGGCAATTTAGATTTACTAATTCAGCAAGACGTAATCCTGAACCATACATCAATTCCAACATCGCACGATCGCGTACCGACAAAGGATCATTATCGTGGATATCAAGCAGTTGATTAATATCATCAATATCTAAATTTTTAGGTAATCGTTTTCCGAGTTTAGGATTTAACACACCCCGTGCTGGGTTCGCATTCATTTCGCCGATTTTAATTAGCCAATCAAAAAAACTGCGTAAAGCAGATAATCGCAATGCTAAGCTGCTAGCTTGTAACCCTGTGCGTTTACTCTGTGCAATCAAGGCATGGACGACAGAAGAATCCACATCTTGCCAACACCATAATTCCATGTTTTTCATCAAATCCATAGTAGCATATAGCTGTCGGCGATAATTGATTTGTGTATTTTGACTAAGCTGTTTTTCTGACTTTAAATAACGCAAGAACTGAGTGACAGAATTGATGAGTGATTGTTCGTCGGGCGATACCTGCTTGGTTGGCAATACGGATTCGCTAGCAGCTTGCTCGACGTTCACAACGGGTGTGCGTTGTTTTGCCAAAATCATACGTTATTCCTCTATCTTACTATTACAACCTTACGATTATAGCCTTACAATTACAGCTTTACGGATTACCCCGCAATTTTATCATTGTTAATGACGTTTTTTTTGACTAATCCACTGATTAATCAAAATAGGTAACATATCACTGATTTTTTCGATTAACCACGTCCCTTGTCCAGCTTGATAATGATGCGGATTCGGGCTGGCAAACATCACTAAACCTAAATCACCAAATTCGCCAAATAATGACAGGGCGACTGATCCAATATGACTACGTTGTTGTATCGTTCGTTGCTGTATCATTGGTTGTTGTAAACTCTGTTCTGATAAAACCGGTTGCGGTAGTAAAAAATCTAACTCAGCCGAATTTAGCGTTCCTAAATATTGATGGCTATATTGCAGATGTCTAACACGGATAAAATCAAATCGATTACTATTTAAGCTAAAATGGTAATAATTTAACGGTGCACCCAATTGCCACTTATCATCAAATAGATAAAGATAAGCACCGGTTAGCCCCATCGATTTAGCCCAATTATTTAATCGATCACTCAACTCATCTAAATCAGATGCCACCATTAATTGATTTTGCAATAACATTAGTTGATTAACTAATTGCTCATTGGCACTGGCATTTTCCATTAGTTGGGTAATTTCCAGTTCTAACTGTTTAATTTTATGGCGTTGGCGTGCCATTTGCCATTCAGGTAAAGAGATTTCGCCCCGTATAGGGTGAGGAACCGCAATCTCGCCAATCTCATTGGCATGACGTATAAAAAAGTCGGGATGTTCACGCAAATAGTGACAAAGAACATCTTCATCTATCAAATTAGACATTGCTGCTTTAGTGGATGCGGTATCCGTTTTTGCTGTTATATCGGCACCCTTTGTTTTATCAGAAACCATAGTCGAACTCTATTTTTATTGTGATATGAAAGTTTCAGAATCACTATACGTTTATGTATAATGATGGATTAGCAAATCCCCGTATTAAATTAAATGGCGATAAAACCATCATAAACATAGGTAGCAGGCCCCGTCATATAAAGGGGTTGCCCTCGACCTTGCCACTCAATAAATAATTGACCACCCGGCAAATTAACCGTCACTGCTTGATTCAATAATCCTTGATTAATGCCAACCGCAACAGCTGCACACGCACCTGTGCCACAAGCTTGGGTTTCGCCAACTCCACGTTCAAATACGCGGAGATCGATATTATCGCGATCAATAACATGCATAAAACCAATATTCGCCCGTTCAGGAAATCGTTCATGGTGCTCCAGTATAGGGCCGATCGTTGTCACTTGTGCCGTTAACACATTATCCACTTGGATGACACAATGCGGATTGCCCATCGAGGCCACGCCACACAAAATCGTCTGTTCTTGTGTTCTAATAATATAGGTTTTTTCTTCTTTAGTGGCTTTGAAAGGGACTTTGTTCGGTGTAAAAATCGGTTCGCCCATATTAACACGTACCGTTTCATCCTCATTGACCGTCAAAATAATGGTACCTTTCATGGTGCTAACTTTCAAAGTTCGTTTTTTTGTCAATCCCTTTAATCGCACGAAACGTGCAAAACAACGTGCACCATTACCACATTGTTGGACTTCGTCACCATCAGCATTAAAAATACGGTAATGAAAATCGACATCAGGTGCATAAGGCGGTTCGACAATCAATAGCTGATCAAAACCTATTCCTGTATATCTGTTAGCAAGGCGTTTTATCATTTCAGTTGATAGATGAACATTTTGCGTTATCGCATCAATGACCATAAAATCATTTCCCAGTCCATGCATTTTTGAAAAGTTCATCATAATTACCTTTTATTAACTGTACTTTTTATTAACAGTATTTTTTTATTAACTTACCTGCTGTTGACTATTATCAGCCAAAAAAGCAGAAAATTTTATAAGATTTCACCTTGCCAAAGATCAGATAATGCTTCGCGTGCACGAATTAACTTCGCTTTAGATTGGCCAGTCGGCGTTTCGTATAGCATAACTTCGGCGGGGCGTGGATGACTATTATAGTGAGATGCCATACTAAAACCATAAGCGCCGGCACTGCAAATCACCAATAAATCATCTTGAGCGACAGAAAGCTCACGCTGTTTCCCTAACACATCGCTCGATTCACAAATAGGACCGACCACATTATAACTGTACATTTTATCGTCAATATGCGGTTCTTTTTCAGCTAAAATCTTCATCCAAGCATCATATAAGGCAGGGCGAATTAGGTCATTCATACCTGCATCGACAATAGCAAAATGGTTACCTTCTTGATGTTTTGTATATTCTACCTGTGTAATAAGTGCACCGGCATTAGCAACAATGGAACGTCCGGGTTCTAATAGGATCTCAATACTGTCCTTGTTGAGATCAGGATTCTGACGAAGATAATTATCCAGCCGTTCTTCTAACACTTTCACTAAAGCCGCAGGTGTCGGTGGAACTTCATCATCGTAGCACACCCCTAAACCACCACCAAAATCAATATGTTGAATCGTAATATGATCAGCTTTTAATTTAGCGACTAATGCGAGTATACGATCGGCCGCATCAATAAACGGAGACAGTTCAGTCAGCTGTGAACCAATATGACAATCTATACCGACAATCTGAATATGCGCCAACTGTGCTGCTTTATGATAAACCGCAGGTGCTAATTGATAGCTAATACCAAATTTATTTTCGCGCAGTCCAGTTGAAATATAAGGATGTGTTTTCGCATCGACATCAGGATTAATACGCAGAGAGATATTCGCCACTTTATTCAAATGCTCCGCGATCTGATTAATGCGTTCTAATTCAGCTTCTGACTCAACATTAAAACATTTAATGCCAACCGTTAATGCACGTTCAATCTCTTGCACTGATTTAGCTACGCCTGAAAAGACCACTTTTTTAGGATCAGCACCTGCTTTCAATACACGCTCTAATTCACCTTGCGAAACAATATCAAATCCAGCACCTAACTTAGCTAATAAGCTTAAAATCGCTAAATTACTATTGGCTTTAACAGCATAACAGACTAAATGCTTACGATGTGAAAGTGCCTGTTCATAGGCCATAAATTGATTGGCAATATGTGATTGCGAGTAAACATAAAGTGGTGTGCCATACTGTTTTGCTAATTCAGCAATAGCAACATTATCAGCATGTAGACGGCCTTGTTTATACTGTAAAAAATTCATAAGATCATTCCATTAATGAAAGTTCGCATTGGTTGTTGAATTGTCTGTCGGTTGTTGTGATTGTTGTGACGGATGATAAAGCGGCCCTTTCAAGCCACACGCTGATAAAGTTAATGCCAATAAAATAGCTAAACCCAATTTTAGATACTTTTTTATATTTAGAGATAGTCTCATAACGATAATCACACTTTTATAATGCTTTGAATGGTAAATATATTACATGATAGCCCCGTGAGTTAAAAGAGTAAATCATCAGTTCTGTCGTTTCTACTTATAACAACGCAACATAAAATAGATTAGAAAGAAAATTAGAAAAAAGTAGATAAGAAGAAAATCAATTGATAGGAAATCCGTACATAAAAATAAGTGTGTACAGAATCAGTGCATAGGAAGTCAATAACAGAAGAAATAGCAACGATAAATAGGCCATAGCGTGATAAAACACTATAACCTATGTATCTTCATTGTCTAAAATAGCTTACTTTATCAAATGTTGTGCGGTCAGTTTTTCGCTATTTTAGATTGCCTATTTTTCAACATTCAATATGTTATTACTGATAATAAAATTATTTGTTTATTAACTATTTATTTTTTTCAGTTAAATGCGCAAATTCATCTTTTGCTTTTTGGAGTTGTGCCATAAAATCAGTATTGGCATGAAGTTGGCTCACAGATGCAGCACCGGTAACTCGACCAGCATCGACATCACTTTGCCAATGATAACCACAAATTACACGACTTTGTCCCATTTCATAACCGCGTTGTAAAATCTTATCGCGATTAGCAGGATCGATTTCAGCCAGAATTAATGCTGTTGCCCAACCATAAGAGGTGTGTCCTGATGGGTAAGAACCGTTAGTAGAGAGCTCTTTTTCATCTTCAGGGCGACAAGTTGGTTCTTTAAAAAAGGCAAATGGACGTACACGCATGTAAGTTTCTTTAGCTGAACGAGTACCTAATTCACCCGCATCATCACGCATTTTGGTAATTAATTTATATAATTCTGGTGTATCTTTTTCATTAATTGGGAATCGGAAACCTAATGATACCGCTTTAGCAATCCCTTCTTTTGAGCTATCTGCATCATCATGGGCAAGTTTACCACGTGGTGTAGAACGTAATAATTTACCTTGTTCATACAATGCTTTATCACGTAAAAACGAAACGCTATCGGCATTTGGTGGTGGTGGAAGTAAAGCTAAACTGTTTACTTCACTCCCCTCTTTTGTAAAATAATAATCAGGATGCGTGGTGACATCTTTAACGGCAAAGACAGAAGCTGAGAAAAATAATACCGATAAAGATGTGGCTAATAATGTTTTTTTCATATCATGATCCTTTTTTATATTTCAAATGTTTTAATTACTCGTTTATATGAACTAATATTATGTTGGTTAGAAAATTGTTATCAGCAATATTAATCGGTTAACGTCAAAATCAACTAGGTTTGGATGATAAAAGTGTGAATCAAAGCATAAAAATTTTGCTAATTATTTTGTGTATCCATTACGATAAGAGATAACGGCCTTTTTTAGGCTATGTTATTTTATTTTGACTTAAACGGTTTCGTCAATTGTTACCAACCGGTGATATCTCATTAAGCTTTTTTTCAAATAATGGTTTACGCCAGCCAGTAAGAATTTCGGGTGTTGGCATGGTTTTATCGGCTTGCCATTGCACATAATGATTAATCAATCGCCTTGATAATAGCAGCTCATTACTCAAGCCTGTCTGTTCGGCAATTTTATCGGCAGCTTGTTTGAGTAAAGTGGCGATTTTTTTATAATGCGGATAACTGGTAATCCGTTTGATTGGCGCAATTTCGTTGGTTGGTTCAGCAACCATATCGAGTAGTATTTGCCCGTAAAGGCGAATCTCTTTACCTTTTAGCGATAAATTAGCTAATTCAGCTAACGATGTCGGTTTGTAACGTGCAATCTTCCATAAAATTTCTTCATGCACAACAAAATTGAGCGCAATATCTCCCGTTTTAGCCATATTATATCGCCACTTAGCTAACTTTTGTAATACACCTAAACTTTGGCCATTTAGTTGCCAATTATTTTTAATGTGCAAATAAGCGTCATTCGCGTCCAGTTTTTCGCTCTTGCGATCGACAATTAATTGACACTCTTGATATGCCGCATTAAGCCACGCTTTATCTAGCAATAACGCCTTTAATTTATTCATTAATGGCAGCAGATATAACACATCATTAATCGCATAAGTACATTGCTTATCTGTCAATGGCCTTTGTAACCAATCGGTTCGGACTTCACTTTTATCCAGCTCTACATCGAGATATTTTTTCACTAAACTCGCATAACCGGCACTGATAGGATTATCTAAAAACGAGGCTAAAATTTGGCTATCAATAAGTGGTGTCGGTATACAGTTAAAATAGTGTTGAAAAACATCAATATCTTCACTACATGAATGAAAATATTTTTGGATATGATTAGCAGTTAAAATCGCTACAAAACAGTCCCAATCCGTAATATTCAATGGATCAATCAAAGCAGCCGATTGACCATCAAATACCTGCAATAAACCTAAATGGGGATAAAATGTCCGCGTCCGCACAAATTCCGTATCTAACGCAATAGCTGGGCTCTGATTAATGGTTGCACAGTAGGCAGCCAACTGTGCATTAGTGGTAATAAATTGATAAGACAAAGGTTAATTTCCTATTCTTGATTTTCCGGCATTGGATCATCTTTTTTATTAAAAGCCACATCAATCACAACAATTTCTGAACGCGTCATTAAACGAACCGGTGGTCCCCACAAACCATAACCGCTACTGACAATACTGATAAAATTATGGTTAGGGGCCGTTTCATGATCGGTATATATTCCATGCGGATTTTTATACATCTCATCAACAATAAGTGTTACCGGGAAGAGTTGACCGCCATGAGTATGCCCAGATATCATTAGATCTACCCCTAATTTTGCCGGTTCATCAAGATCTTTCGGTTGATGATCAAGCAAAATAATTGGCGTTTCAGGATCCGTAAATGTCAATAAATCAGCCAATGGTGCGCGTGGTTCACCATACCATCCCGCAGTCAGATCATCACGCCCCACTAAAGTAATCCCTAATTTATCATCGTAAAAAATATCATCTTTTAAAATATGCATATTTGCACTTTTAAAGGCACTCTCAATATTCTCAACACTATTATTAGGCTTATTAACACTTAAATATTCATGATTACCAAATACAACATAGGTGCCATATTTGGCTTTCATATTCTGAAATTGTCGATTAAAACCTTGCGTAATAAAAGGATCGAGACGATCATCAATCGTATCCCCTGTAATCACAATTAAATCGGCATCCAATTTATTGACTTCATCAACCATCTGTTGAATAAATGAAGGTGTGATCACTTCACTGGTATGGATATCAGACAATTGGACTATTCTTAATTTATCGACATTGGCCGGTTTGTCTATACTGACTTGATATTCAACAATCTTAGGACGAATTGCCATATCATTACCGTAAATAAACAGTGCCACAGAACAGATAATATAGATTATTTTTGTCACTAAATTAGGCGCAAATTTTTTGAAGCTAATAACATATAAGAGATCAAAAACAATGAGGACATAAAGAAAACAGATAAATAATCCAAAAACGATATCACAAATGAAAGGAACCCAATACGTTGATATTCCTTGTAATAATCGAGGTAAAATCAATGAATAGCCAGCGAGTAGGACGATAATCCAATAAATAACACGGCAAACACCTGATAAATGAAAATTAAACCAAAATTGCCATCTTTTTCCTAAATAAAAGGCAATTAAAAAACTGACAACAATAGCTATAATGTGAACGAAGTTCATGATAATCCTATCTACTTAATCACAGATGATGGTATCATACCAGAATTGTAATAGGTAAAAAATCCCTGTTTTGAAACCAAGTTTTGAGATCAATTAATTTTTATAAAATAATGTATGAATACAAAAAAAGATTCGCTTTTCTCTGTACCAATCAACAAACTAGGCGATTGGACCTTTGATGAAAAAGTTGCTGAAGTTTTCCCGGATATGGTACAGCGCTCGGTACCTGGCTACGCGAATATTATTGCCATGATTGGCATGCTAGCGAGTCGGTTTGTTAAAGCAAATACCACTATTTATGATTTAGGCTGTTCGTTAGGTGCCGCCACTTTATCAATTCGACGCCAGATAACAGAAGAAAATTGCCAAATCATTGCTGTCGATAATTCCGAACCGATGATCGAACGTTGTAAACGGCATATCGACGCTTATAAAGCAAATACACCGGTAAATGTAATTTGTGCCGATATTGCTGATATTGAGATGGAAAATGCGTCGATGGTGGTGCTCAATTTTACAT
The DNA here is from genome assembly GCA_029433345.1 of Orbaceae bacterium ESL0727. GTDB lineage: Bacteria > Pseudomonadota > Gammaproteobacteria > Enterobacterales > Orbaceae > Gilliamella. The sequence continues at coordinate 1,655,637 of JAQTHY010000001.1, read as the reverse complement.
TACAATTTTTAAGTCCTGGCGCACGGCAACAAATATTAAACAAAATCTATCAAGCACTCATTCCCAATGGCATTTTAGTGCTATCCGAAAAATTCAGTTTTGCCGATGATACGATCAATGATCTTTTGTTTAACATGCATCTCGATTTTAAACGCGCCAATGGTTACAGCGAACTTGAAATTAGTCAAAAGCGTACTATGCTGGAAAATGTGATGCTTACTGATACCATTGAAACACATAAAGATCGCCTTTTAAAAGCAGGTTTTAACCATATCAACACGTGGTTTCAATGCTTTAATTTTGGTTCCATTATTGCAATAAAATAGACGACTATAGAGACCTTGCTTATGCTAGATTTTGGCAATTTTTATCAACTTATCGCAAATAAACATCCACAAAACGACCTCAGTTCATGGTTAGAGATATTGCCAGCACAGCTGGCTACATGGCAAAAAGAGAATCTCGATAGCCGATTTAGTCATTGGCTAAATAGTATTGAACATCTACCTAGTGTCACAACGCCTTTGCGCCTTGACCTGCTCCACGGCGTTTCTGCACAAACCGAACCGGCACTTTCAACGGGTGAACAACAACGCATTGAAAAGCTATTAAAGACCATGCTACCTTGGCGCAAAGGCCCATTTGATTTACATGGTGTCTATATTGATGCTGAATGGCGTTCTGATCTGAAATGGGATCGCCTATTACCGCATATTGATGATCTAACCGGCAAAACGGTGTTAGATGTTGGTTGCAATAGTGGCTACCATTTATGGCGTATGGTAGGCGCTGGTGCTAAATTAGCGGTCGGTATCGATCCTATGGCGCTCTTTTTATGCCAATTCGAAGCGGTTCGTAAATTACTCGGCAATGATCAACGCGCACATCTGCTACCATTAGGTATTGAAGAACTGCCTAAACTTGAGGCCTTCGATATGGTGTTTTCGATGGGCGTGCTATACCATCGACGATCACCACTGGATCATCTATTGCAATTAAAAAATCAATTAGTCAAAGGTGGTCAATTAGTGCTCGAAACATTGGTCATTGAAGGCGATGAACATCAAGCACTGATGCCCGGTGATCGCTATGCGCAGATGCGTAATGTCTATTTTATTCCGTCTGTACCTACTATGATCAATTGGCTGCAAAAATGTGGATTTGGTGACGTTAAAATGGTCGATCTCTCAACGACTAATCAAAACGAGCAACGCACTACCGCCTGGTCAACCGAACAATCCTTAACCGATTTTCTTGATCCTAATGATGCGAGCAAAACCATTGAAGGTTACCCTGCGCCAATGCGGGCTGTATTTACGGCAAAAAAATAACAAAAATAGCACAAAACAAGAAATAACATAAAACATTATCGGTTAACTGGCGTTCAGAAATGCGATGTTTCAGAACTTGTATACGTTTATGTCTATTTATTTTAAATAAAGTTTTTAAAAACAACTTTTTTAAAACAAATATTTAAAACACAACATTTAAAACGCAATGTTTAAAGCATAGTTTAAAAAGCAATGTTATCGGTTTGTCTCACTGACAACGCGATAAGTGACAATTAACGGCTTTGTGAGTATTATAGGGGCAATTTTATCTTTTCCTTATTTTTCAATTTTATTTGATTAGGTATAACGTGAATATTCAACAATTATTATCGCAAAAAATTTCGCAAGCTATGGTTGCTGCAGGCGCAGATGCACAGTGTGATGCGTTAGTTAAACCGTCAGCTAAAGTACAATTTGGTGATTATCAAGCTAACGGCATAATGGCCGCGGCTAAAAAACTAGGCCTACCACCACGCCAATTAGCCGAAAAAGTGATTAGCTTACTCGATCTGAATGATATTGCCGAAAAAGTAGAGATTGCTGGTCCTGGATTTATTAATATTTTTCTAAATAAAACGTGGATTGCTGAACAGAATGAATTGGCGCTGAAAGATGAAAAGCTGAATCTCACCTTACCGACTCAAAAACAGACTATTGTCATTGATTATTCCGCCCCTAATGTCGCGAAAGAGATGCATGTCGGTCACCTGCGCTCAACAATTATTGGTGATGCAAGTGTCCGAATCCTCAGTTTTTTAGGTCATAATGTCATTCGTGCTAATCATGTCGGTGATTGGGGAACCCAATTTGGTATGCTAATCGCCTATCTAGAAAAAATGCAAAATGAAAATGCGACTGATATGGCACTTGCTGATTTAGAATCCTTCTACCGCGCCGCTAAAAAACATTATGATGAAGATGAACAGTTTGCCGAAAAAGCGCGTAATTATGTGGTCAAACTACAAGGTGGCGATTCGTATTGTCGTGATATGTGGCGAAAATTAGTCGATATCACCATGACACAAAATATCGCAACTTATAAGCGACTAAACGTGACGTTGTCACTTGAAGATACCATGGGCGAAAGCATTTATAACAGTATGTTACCGTCTATTGTTGCTGATCTTAAACAAAAAGGGCTCGCGGTTGAGAGTAATGGCGCTATTGTGGTTTTCTTAGATGAATTTAAAAATAAAGAAGGCGAACCAATGGGCGTCATCATCCAAAAACGAGATGGTGGCTATCTGTATGCAACAACCGATATCGCTTGTGCTAAATACCGTTACGAAAAACTGCACGCAGATCGTATTCTCTATTATACTGATTCCCGTCAACATCAGCATTTAGAACAGGTATGGCTAATTGTTCATAAAGCAGGGTATGTGCCAGAATCATTAAAATTAGAACACCATATGTTTGGTATGATACTTGGCAAAGACGGTAAACCGTTTAAAACACGTTCTGGCGATACCGTGAAACTGAATGATTTGTTAGATGAGGCTACCCAACGGGCGACAACATTAATCAAAAGTAAAAATCCGGATCTTGCTGGTGATGAACTTGCACAAGTGGTGGATGCAGTTGCGATTGGTTCGGTCAAATATGCAGATCTCTCTAAAAATCGCACCACCGATTATGTGTTTGATTGGGACAATATGCTCTCGTTTGAAGGCAATACCGCACCTTATCTGCAATACGCTTATACGCGTGTACTGTCTATTTTTAGAAAATCGGCGATTACAGCTGAGCAACTTACGGGTAAAATCCATTTAGATCATGAGAAAGAACGTGCACTGGCAACACGGTTAGCGCAATTTGATGAAATCATTACTACTGTTGCTAGCGAAGGTACGCCGCATTTACTTTGTGCTTATCTATACGATATTGCTACCCTATTTTCCAGCTTTTATGAAAACTGCCCTATTTTGGCCGCCGAGAGTGAAACTATCAAAATAAGTCGGCTAAAACTGGCTGCTTTAACGGCTAAAACATTAAAAACGGGATTAGATATGCTGGGAATTAAGACTGTCGAAAAGATGTAATATTGAGGTCTAACGGCATTTATGCATATAGATAATTATCTATCGTGATAATTATCTATAATGGCAATTATTTATGATAATAGTTACCTATGATGGCGATTATTTATGATGATAGTTATCTATAATGATAGTCACGCATAATGCAGTTATTCATAAAATAGTATCTATAAAAATAATTGTGCATCAAAATAGTGATATATAAAACATATGCCCGTTTATGCTGTTAAGTGGGCACCTTAATAACTACAATACTTGCTTCACCACGTTAATATCCAAACCATCCACATGCATTTTTGCAAATTGGGCAAATTCCACAAAATGCGGTTCTTGATTATGTGAATCGATTGCCTGTTGTGATGCCCACGTTTCAATCACCACATAGACATTAGGATCGCTAATACTTTGATTTAAGGCATAATGCACACAGCCTGCTTCTTTACGGCTACCTTCAACTAACTTTTTAAATATTGGTTGAAAAGCTGCCTGAAATTCTGGCTTCACTTTGATGGTAGCGATAATATTTAATTGACTCATTGCTATTTTCCTTCCAATTATAATGTAACTATATTAGCTGTTTTGCTTGCGGCGAGTATATAGCGGTTTCCCGTAAAAGTGAATAAAAAGGCTAATAAATAACTGAAAATTGGATAAAACTGTTCCCCATCTAGAAATAATCTCATTTTTGCGATGGCTAATTCTTTATATTTTACAAATCATTAATTAAAAAACTGCTGGTGAATTAACAAATCACCTAAAAAAACAGGCGTTATTTTAGCTTATTTAATCTCAAAAATAATACTTTAACTATTTCATTTAATTATAGATTTTAGAATAATTACACTTGATATTCAGTGAGTTTACGTTACAATGCATAAGTTATTTTGATTGAGAGAGTTAATGTTATGTGTTATAACAAATCAGAAAATTTAGATCGTAGTCTACTCTGATTTGCTTTTATCCTCCTTATTGGGGGATTTTTTTTGTCCTCTATTTTTATTCTAAGGTAAGTCACATTATAAACAGATCATAGGAGCCGCAGATTATGACAGATAATAGACAAATGTTATTAACCAGCCGAGATCAAAGTTTAAAAGCATTCTTAATTAAAAAAATCAACCAAAATGGTGGTTGGGTGAATGCCCATATGCACGCGGATCGTGCTTTTACCATTACCACCGAAAGTTTTGATGTTTACCAAAAACAGACGTTAATCGAAAAATGGGATACCTTAGATAGATTGAAATCCGCCATGAGCGAAGAAGATTATTACCGCCATTTTAGTATGGCAGTCGAATGCATGCTTGAACAAGGTGTCAGTGCAATGGGATCATTTGTGGATATAGACCCTATTGCTGAAGAGCGTGCTATCCGTGGTGCTTTGCGAGCCCGTGAAACGTATAAAAATGATATTCAGATAAAATTAATCAATCAAACCTTAAAAGGTGTTATCGATAAAGAAGCCCGTTACTGGTTTGATAAAGGCGCTGATCTTGTCGATATTATTGGGGGATTACCGCGACGCGATGAACGTGATCACGGTGCTGGTATGGGGCTGAAACATTTAGATGTTCTGATGCAGACTGGCAGAAAACTTGGCAAAATGGTGCATGTGCATGTCGATCAATTTAATTCCGCTGATGAATTCGAAACTGAGCAGCTTACTGATAAAACGTTGGAACATGGCATGCATGGCCGTGTGGTGGCGATTCACAGTATCTCAATTACCGCACATAGCCTTGAATACAGACAAAAACTTTATCAAAAAATGAAAGAAGCACAAATGATGGTGATTGCCTGCCCATTTGCTTGGATAGATAGCCCGCGTCGTGAAGAGCAGGGCCCGACACGTAACTCATTAACGCCCGTCGATGAACTTGCCGCCGCGGGGATTCCTGTTGCTGTAGGTACGGATAATGTCAGTGATTATATGTTACCTTTTTCAACAGGAAACCTGTGGGAAGAACTCAAATTACTAGTAACCGGCTGTCGTTATACAGATTTAGAAAATATTGTTAACGTCGCGACAGTCAATGGCCGTAAGGTTTTAGGTTTAGCCTAATTAGTGAAAAACGCCAATTATACGCATCATAATTACGTGAAAATGAACAAAACTAAAAGGGCATAAGCGCTAGTCTCATGCCCTTTTTTATTGCGCTTAGGATTAATACTTTTTTATAATTAAAAATTCTCTTATGATGGAAACTTTTCTTATCATTGACGTTTTTCGTATAATTAAAACTACTTTTATACTTAAAAAGTAGTCAGCGAATAAAATTGATTATCGGCGACGACTATTTTTTGGTGTATAGGTCGGTTTAGCTGGTTTTAGACTACTGCCCATCCGTTTATCTTTTGTCACTGCAACAAAGCTTTTTTCTTCGTTTTTTAGTCCAACCAAATCACGCAAATAATTAACTGATTCGAGATTAAGTTCTACCCATTTACCGCGTGCAAGCCCTTTCGGTAACAAAATATTGCCATAGCGAACGCGCAGTAATCGACTTACTTGCACATCGACCGCTTCCCATATTCGGCGCACTTCGCGGTTACGTCCTTCAGCAATCACCACATTGAACCATTGATTGAGCCCTTCCCCGCCTTGTGCGGTAATTGATCTAAAAGCAGCTGGCCCATCTTCTAGCTGGACTCCACGCGTTAATTGTAATAATTGCTCATCGCTCACTTTACCTTCTTTAGCAAAGACTCTTACCGCGTATTCCCGCTCAATTTCGTGACGTGGATGCATTAACCGATTCGCTAATTCACCATCTGTGGTAAAGAGTAATAAACCTGACGTGTTAATATCAAGACGACCAATATTAATCCAACGAGCATTTTGTAAACGAGGTAACCTAGCAAATACGGTAGCTCGTCCTTCTGGATCATTTCGTGAACAGATTTCGCCTTCTGGTTTGTAATAGGCCAAAACACGACAAATTTCCCGTTCTTTTGGTCTAACCACAATCATATGACCATCAATACGAATGGTTGGATTGGCATTCACATTAACACGATCCCCTAATGTGGCAATTTTACCATCAATACTGATTCGTCCCGCACTGATCATAGTCTCAATTTCACGTCGAGAGCCGTGCCCTAAATTGGCGAGCACTTTTTGTAACTTTTCGCCATTGCTATTAACGTTCTTAGGCTGACTCACACGTTTAGTCGTCGTGTTATTCTTGCTTCCGTTCGACGTTATTGCGTCCGATTTTGTCAATCGCCGATTTGTCGTACTATTTTTAGTCTGAAGTCTAGTCTGATTTTTAGTACGATTTTGCAATGAATCATCCTTTCCATTGAAAGCTGTTTTTGTTGTTGATTTTACGGGCGCTGTCGAGGTAAATTTCGGCTTAGACGATTTTGCTGTTGTCTTATTGGCAAATTTGGGATTAGTACGGTTATTTTTCATTATGTCCTCGTTGTTACCTTCTCAGGTATCATCATATTGTCGGATCACTATTGTCATATCGATAGAATATAGGATTATCACAGTAATCATTATTATCGATTCAGTTATAGCGTAATTCAACTAAAATATCGATAAATGAATACGTTATTAATACTTTATTATCGGCTATTTGTAGCAAAAATGTTTACAGAAAATAGGCTAAAAATCACGCTGATAAAAACGGTTTAGCATCACCACTACCATAGCGAATTATTTGTGGACAATCGGTGGTCAAGTCAACAATGGTCGTCGGCTGTTCACCAATATAGCCACCATGAATAATTGCATCAAGTTGATGACCAATTTTATCTTCGATCTGTTCAGGATCAGATTGCGCATCGCTATCCCCCGGTAAAATAAGTGTCGTTGTCATTAACGGTTGCGCCAATATTTCTAACAACGCTAAATCAATCTTATTATCTGGAATACGTAAACCAATCGTTTTCCGTTTTTCATTCATTAAACGCCGAGGTACTTCTTTATTGGCTTGCAAAATAAAGACATATTGGCCAGGCGTATTATTTTTCAATAATCGAAAAGTGGTATTATCTACATAAGCATAAGCCGATAATTCGGAAAGATCTCTACACATCAAAGTAAAATTATGCTGTTTATCCAAATCACGAATTTGACAAATACGTTCAAAACCTTGTTTGTTGCCTAATAAACAACCGAGCGAATAACCAGAATCGGTTGGGAACGCAATAACGCCTCCATCATTAAGAAGCTTAACAACTTGATTGAGTAAACGAATTTGCGGATTATCGGGATGGATATAGAAAATCTGATTCATCATTATAAAAGTCGTTCTCTTATTTCTATCTATTGTTTATCATCTAACTTATCATGACCAATTATACCAGATAGGACGGACATTATTTGGTAAAGATGCTGTTTTACCCAAATCTAAATAATTTGTAAGACCATGAAAATCCGATCCCTGCGAAGCTAATAGATCAAACTCATTGGTCAATTTCGCTAAATAGTAGAGATCTTCTAGCGTTTGTCTACTTTGCGACACTTCTATCCCATCGCCTTCGAAAGCTTTAAAATCGGTGATCAAAGCCTTAAGTTTCGTCGCGGTCAGATCATAACGAGAAGGGTGAGCAAGCACCGCTTGTCCGTTAGCAGCATGAATCGCGGTAATGGCTTCATCAATTGGACACCATTTAGGGGCGACATAGGCATAACCACTTTTGCCTAAATATTTCTTAAACGCCTGTTTTATATCTTTCGCAAACCCTTGATCGACTAAAAAACGGCCGAAATGAGCACGTGACACAATATCCCCTTTCGCGTAGTCACACGCCCCTCGATAGGCATTTTGCACACTGACTCGTGCCAGTTTATCACTAATTGCCAATGCGCGATCTAAGCGATTTTTTTCTTGCGTTAATAATAATTGGATTAGCGCTTCATTTTGCGAGTCAATATTTAAGCCGACAATATGAATTTCATTATTACGCCATGAGGTTGATATCTCGACTCCACAAATTAATTTTAAGGGTAGATTTGCTTGCGCAATAGTAGCTTGCGCTTCGGGCAAGCCTTTGACTGTATCATGATCAGTTATCGCTAACACATCAAGCTGATTATTAACCGCATGCCTAACCAATTCTGTTGGCGTCAAAAGACCGTCGGATGCAGTGGTATGAGAATGCAAATCAAAAATCATTTTTTTCTCGAAAATTATTTATAAAACGGACTATAAACGTGTAATATACCACACAAATTCAGTGATCACTAAAAGGTATACTATGAAAAACCAAATTCTGCTTGCCCAACAAGAAACCGACGCTATTATTGAAGAACTGCTCGCCGATGGTAGCGATCCCGATGCTCTTTATTTAATCGAATATCATATTTCGTCAAATAACTTTGATGTACTTGAAAAGGTAGCTGTCGAAGCCTTTAAATTGGGGTATGAAGCAACCGATCCCGAAGAAGAGGTAGACGAAGAAGGAAACTTAATTATCTCTTTTGATATTCTCGCCGAAATTCCGTTAGATGCTGATTTAATTAATAGCCAAATTGCGCAAATTATTGGCCTGACTTCACAATTTAATGTCAATTATGATGGTTGGGGAACCTATTTTGAAAATGGTCAAGATGATTTTTCGGACGATGACGATCAAGAAGAAGATAACAATAGTCAAACTGTCCATTAAGTCACTGATACAGCCGATAGACGTTATGTAGACTAATGATATTAGGGGTAATGTTTATTGGATGTTTCAGAACTACTATACGTTTATGTCAAATTCGTTTAGGTAACCTCTATATAGATAACATATGTTTAGTTAAAAAAACAGCAAGGGTAGATTTCTATTTGCCCTTCTCTGCCAATAAAAAGGGATATAGAGCCGATCCCTATATCCCGCTATCTTTCGCTCGATAAGCAAAAGAGCGCTCACCGTCTAGGTATTATCCATGAATTGACATGACGCCATAGGCAATAGTCCTAAATCCTATGGCTAAATCATTACTGTTGGTTATTATTAATGCTAGTTAGCATTAGTTCTAATTATCATTACGTAACAATTTACGATAATCATTGACTGCTTGCTGGTGATTGCTATAACTAGTAGAGAAAGTATGGCCACCACTGCCATTAGCAACAAAAAATAGATAATTGGTTTTCGCCGGATGAGCTGCAGCTTCAAGTGACGCAATACTTGGCATTGCGATAGGTGTCGGTGGTAATCCTTCTATCACATAGGTATTATAAGGATTATTCTCATCAGTTAAATGCATACGGCGAAGACTCCCCGTATATTCATCGCCTAACCCATAAATAATCGTCGGATCAGTCTGCAACTTCATCTTCGCTTTTAAACGATTAACAAAAACTGAGGCTACTTTAGCACGTTCAGAATCAATCCCGGTCTCTTTTTCAATAATCGATGCCATAATTAGCATGTCATAAGGTTTTTGATAAGGCAGATCTTTATCACGATTATCCCAAATTTTTTGCAGATTATTCTTCATATTACGATATGCGCGTTTCAAAATAGCGACATCGCTGGTCTCGGCCGTATAAAGATAAGTATTAGGTGATAACCAACCTTCGATCGACCCTTCTATGCCGAGTAATGATCCAATATCTTCCGGAGATTTTCCAGCAAGCGTCTGTTCTATATAAGGTGTATTTTGTAATACCGTTAACCAATCTTTGGCAGATTTACCTTCCACAAATTGGACAGAAAATTGACTCTCTTTCCCTGAAACTAATAACGCTAAAAATTCCTCAACCGTCATATGAGGTTGTAGTTGATAAGTGCCTGCCTTAATTGAGTTCAGAGCCGGATCCAACTTATACAAGTAAGGTAACAAATAGGCATTATCCACTAAATGTTCTTGTTTTAGTTGTGCAACTAATTGTGGTAGTGTCGTCCCTTTTTTAAGGACAAAAATCTTATTACTATCGGTCTCATGCAGTAATTGTTCAGAAAACTGATGTAAAAAATAGTAGGCTATCGTGGCCGTGCCACCGGCTAAAAAGAGTACAATCGCTAAACTGTAAATAAAAATTTTTTTAATCATATAAGTTTTTAAGCAGAAAAGTTCCTAAATAAATGCATTTTGCAACACATCTCTAAATAAATACTGAATTAAATCATTTATTAATTAAGCTATTACCTAAAAAAATCACCTAAAAAAAGAATGCAATAATGTTAATTAACATAGTGAATTTGTGCACGCGAGGTTAATCGAGTGAGCAGTTCATATGCACTAATGCCAGTATGATTAGCGATTTCCTCAACCGGTAAACCTTTACCCCAGAAAATCACGTCATCGCCAAGTTGATCTTGGCAATCTGGGCCGAGATCAACCACAATCATATCCATCGAAACACGCCCAACAATGGGTACACGCCGACCATTAATTAAAACCGGTGTATTTTCAGGAATAGCGCGTGGATAACCATCACCATACCCCATGGCGACAACACCTAAACGGGTATCCCTTGGACTGGTCCAAATCTGCCCATATCCAACTGATTCGCCTTGTTTATGTGGACGAATAGCAGTCAGTTCGGATTTAAACGTCATGGCCGCTTTGAGTTCGGGCATTGGATTGGTAAAGGGTGATACACCATATAATGCAATACCCGGCCTAATTGTACTCTTACGTGATAACGGCCATGCGATAGCGCCCCCTGCAGCAGCGATCGAACATTTACCAATTAAGGTTTTATCATCAATCGAGGCTAAAAAATCGTCTAATCGCTGAAGTTGTGTCGCAGTTTGTGGTGAATCCAATTCATCAGCTGAACTAAAATGGCTAATAATATTGATCGGTTTTCGCACGACTTGACAGTTCACCAGTTTGGTAAAGTTCGCTTTCGCGTCTTCAAGACGAAAACCGAGTCGATGCATGCCTGTATCTAATTGAAACCAAACTGTTAGTTGATTTTTCTTGGGAATCGCATTAAGACGAACAATCTGTTCATCACAGTGAATCGCCGTTTGGATATCATGATTAATCAATAAATTAAGATCATCATGAGGGAAAAATCCTTCTAATAACACCAGTGGTGTTTTTATTTTGGCATCACGAAGCTCTATCGCCTCAGATAAACGCGCCAATCCAAAACCATCTACCTTATCAGCTAATAGCTGCGCGACACCTACTTTTCCATGTGCATAAGCATTAGCTTTAACAATAGCAATCAGTTCACTATTTGGTGCCAATTGCCTAAAATAATCGACATTATGTAATATTGCGCTACGATCCACTTCAATAGTTGCGATGGCCATGCCCCTATCCTACTTTTTCTCAAAAATGCTATTGTAGGTTCTGTTACAGAGAATAACAAATAAAAAACGGTTTTCTTTCTCAAAAATCGCTACTGTTTTTGATGACAGATCCTTATAGTTATTGATAATTAACTATAAAATCGGTAATTGCATCAAGAAACAGTTCACCATATTTTTCTAACTTTATATGACCAACGCCAGAAATAGCCAATAACATTTTCTGATTTTCAGGGCGTGTCTGCACCATTTCTAATAAGGTGGCATCACTAAAAATAATATAGGGCGCCACATCTTCGGTATCGGCAATACTTTTACGCAACTGCTTAAGTTTATTAAATAAAAGACGTTCTTCATATGAAAGAATCGTCGTCATATTGATCGCTCTTGCGTAACGATTAAGTCGGCTTTTCTTAACAATTTCAAGGCGTGGTTTGGCAAGTGATAACGGAATTTCACCTTTCAGGATTTTACGCGCATCTTCCGTCAACTGTAATGTCACATAGGTTCCCACATTTTGTTGGAGATAGCCTAAATGAATCAGTTGCCGAATAATACTGTGCCAATATTCGGCAGACTGTTGCTTACCTATGCCATAAACTGATAATTTATCATGGCCATTTTGGGTGATTTTGTTCCGTGTCGATCCTCGTAAAATATCAACCACGTATTGTGCACCAAAGCATTGCTCTACGCGATAGACACAAGAAAGTACTTTTTGCGCATCGACTAAACCATCGTAATGTTCGGGTGGATAGAGGCAAATATCGCAATTATGGCAAGGCTCTTTTCTGTTCTCACCAAAGTAATTCAGCAGCACGATTCGTCGACAAATTAAGCTTTGCGCAAAAGCTTGCATGGCATTGAGTTTATGTAGTTCGATCTCTTTATGATCACCATCCATCTTTTCGTCAATTTGGCGGCGATACCAACCGAGATCCTGATAACTGTACAATAACATCGCTTCCGCGGACAAACCATCGCGCCCTGCTCGACCGGTTTCTTGATAATAGGCTTCGATAGTGCGTGGGATATCGGCATGGACTACAAATCGGACATTGGGTTTATTAATGCCCATACCAAATGCGACCGTTGCGACAATAATTTGAATATCATCTTTTAAAAATTTTTCTTGCGCTTGTCGGCGTTCTTCATTCGAGAGTCCAGCATGATAGGCTGCCACAGAAAAGCCCCGTGCCGCTAAACGTACCGCCATATCTTCGACTTTAGAACGACTCGAGCAATAAATAATACCACTATTGCCTTTTTGCGTTTCAATAAACGAAACAATCTGTTCAGTCAGATTAAATTTTTCCACTACCGTATAACGTATATTGGGACGATCAAAACTGCGCACAACCACCAACGGATCCACTAAGTTTAGTTGATGAATAATATCAGCTTGCGTCATTTTATCGGCTGTTGCGGTAAGCGCAACAATTGGCACGCCGGGAAAACGTACCGATAATTGCCCCAATTGACGATAATCAGGTCGAAAATCATGCCCCCATTGCGAGATGCAGTGTGCTTCATCAATGGCAAATAATGACGGTGGCGACTGTTCTAAAAGTGCCATAAATGAAGACATTGCAAGTCTTTCGGGGGAAATATATAAGAGTTTTATTGAATGATTAAGGTAATGTTCAATAATAAGTTGCTGTTCTGCTGGCGACTGAGTCGCGTTCAAATAATTAGCGGCGATACCATTTGCCAATAATTGATCAACTTGATCTTTCATCAACGAGATAAGTGGTGAGATTACAATGGCTGTTTTAGGGAGCAGTACAGCAGGAATCTGGTAACATAACGATTTACCGCCACCGGTTGGAATAATCGTTAAGGTATCTCGGCCATCAATAATTGCGTCAATAATTTCACGTTGTTGATTTCGGAATGATTTATACCCGAAAACGCGATGTAAAATCTCATCTACCTGCTCTTTATATGACATACCGACTAATGTGTCTCCTTCTTAATAGGTAAAAGAGTATAACTAAATTCAATCAAATACACCATCTTCAATTTATCACGACCCAATATCCGATGATTTGTTAATTAGTTATTTTTACCTTCTCTTGATGATAAACATTTTGGAAAAATAGTAAAAATGGTTGTTTTATAAACAAACTCACGCTAAAAGCTCAAAAAACAGACTTTTTTTAATTTTTTTACTTGCTACAAAACAATTTGGACGCTAATATTTGCCTACTTTTCAATATACACCCGTAGCTCAGTTGGTTAGAGCACCACCTTGACATGGTGGGGGTCAGTGGTTCAAGTCCACCCGGGTGTACCATTCAAGTTCCTTATCCCATAAGCTTTTAACGAATTTTTTTATTTTTCATTTTTTTGTGTTGGGGTAAAACCGGGGTAAAACAGACGTTGTTTTATCCATCCTATTCTAAATATTACTTTGCTCATTATCCACTATCTGCTTTATGATTCGTTTTTAACTACTTTGCAAGCGATAACTTATCACGATTATGTAAGTCAATAATTTCAGACTTAACAGAATTATTTTACGGTTGATTAACGTTATTATTTTCACTGCCCAAAACCTGAGCCATTGTTTTCCATTTAAATTTGTCCGTGTTAGCGCTATAAGTTGCATTGACCTGTGTGTATTGGTGTGTATAATGATGTTCAGGTTAGGAGGTAAATATGAAATCAACTGACCTGATAAAAGAACTTACTAGTGCTGGGTGTGTTTTAAAAAGAGTTAGAGGTAGTCATCATATATTTTATTCACCGCTAACAAAGAAAACGTTCCCAGTTCCGCACCCAAAATCAGATTTACCCGTTGGCACAGTAAGATCGATAAAAAAAATCGGCGGGGCTTATATAGCTCGCTAACTCGGAGGTTATTATGTTTTTTACTTTGGGTATTGAAACACCAAAAGATAAAAATACGGCTTATGGAATCGTTGTTCCTGCATTGTGTAACGACAAATACGATTGTTTTTCTGCTGCTGACAATGAGAGTAATATACCAATTATGGCAACGGAAGCTATCTTATTAGTCGTTGAAGATATGATTGCGTCTGGATATAATATTAAAGATATACATAACGATCATATCTCATACCAAAACGATACTAACTACGCTCATTATGATACTTGGGTAATTATCAATGTTGACTTATCTAAATTTGAAGGTAAATCAAAACGGATCAATATCTCATTACCCGACATTTTAATCGATAGAATAGATAGTGCAGTAAAATCATCGCCTATTTATAAAGATAGAAGTAATTTTCTAGCGCAAGCTGCAGCTCATGAATTATCATCATGCAAATAAGCCCTTCTCGGGCTTATTGTTTTATTGTTTTATTGTTTTATTGTTTTATTGTTTTACCGGATTATACATATCGTCATCGGGTAGCTATACCTTTTTTAACCATCTCATTTATTTTGTATAAGCACATCTATCTGTGAAATGACAGATTGGCTATTAGACATGCTGTTATCCTTGGTTTTACGCTGATCATCAGGCATATTAATCTCAACATGCGCTAACAATAGTACGCTTTGACATTTTGTGGATAATAGCCATGCAATATTGACTATAAAAATAGCATCTATTTAAATAATAATGGATATAGACGAAAAGTGCTATTAACCACCAATATATATTTACAATTATGCTATTAAAATTATACCATCGAATAACCCGAATCAATTAAGGAGTTATCAACTATGGGTGATCAAACTAGAGTAAATGGTTTATTTCAAACGACCAAATCCGATACGCGCTGCTATTTTACAGCTATTTGGATTGGTATTGTCACTGGTTTTATATCTGCATTAGTCAAAAGTGGTACCGAAGGGATTTTCCCGCCACGATTAATCGATGAAGGTGCACCACCGGTCTTATTATTAAAAAAATTGGGAATTGATGTATCTAGCTGGGTTTATACCTATTCTGAACAAGCTGTCTATTTTGGTGGCAATCTTGTTCATATTATCTTTTCAATTGTTTGGGGTGTCATCTATTGCGTCGCTGCCGAAATATTCCCTAAAGTAAAAATGTTGCAAGGTATTGTTTTTGGTTTACTGGTTGCCATTTTATTCCACGGCATTGCCATGCCAATACTAGGCATATCTGTTCCGGTATGGGATCTCCGATTTGATGAAATATTTTCAGAAGCTTTTGGTACTATACTTTGGATTTGGGTTATCGAAATAATGCGACGAGATTTAAGAAATAGAGTCACCCATAAACCGGATCCAGAATTTCAATAAACCGAACGCTTAGAGATTGGCAGTTAACTCTGCCTTTCGCTAAATTGTATCACTAACATTGTGTTAATCAAACAATTAATTAGATTGAAGGATGGACAAAATAACTTGCCATCCTTCAAAACCTTCAATAAATCACTTATCCGTTAATACTTTAACCCACAAACGTGACATTAAACGGTCAATATTGGCAGGTTGTTCTTTTATTGGAAAAAGGATCTTATAAACTGCTTTAGGTGGATAAATTGCTGGATTATTGAGAATTTCAGGTTTTAAATATGGGATTGCATCTTTATTAACATTGGGGAAGAAGGTTTGATTACTAATATTGGCGATCACTTTAGGATCTAATAAATAATTCAAGAATTGGTAGGCTTCGTCAACGTTTTTGGCCTCTTTCGGGATGGCAAGCATATCAAATGAAATAATACCGCCCTCTTTAGGGACAAAGTAGCCAATTTTCACATTTTTGGCCGACGAGAACTGCGCCTGTAATACATCACCCGAGTGCCCAATTGCGACACAAATATCACCAGAAGCTAAATCATTAATATATTTTGAGGAGTGGAAATAGGTAATATAAGGACGTAATGTCGATAGTAACTCGACGGCTGGTGGATAATCGGCCTCGTTATGACTATTCGGATCTTTACCTTGATAATTTAACACAATCGGGAACACGGCACTCGGTGCATCTAAAAAAGCGACACCACATTGACTTAATTTTTTGAGATTTTCAGGTTTTAAAATCAGATCCCAACTATCTAATGGCGCATTATCACCCAAAACTTCCTTAACTTTATCGATATTATAACCAATACCAGTTGATTGCCACATATAAGGGATGGAATAGCGTGCACCAGGATCATGAAGCTCAACAAATCGCATTAAATCAGGATCTAAGTGGGAATAATTGGGTAACTTGGATTTATCTAATGCTTGATAAATACCAATTTTAATTTGACGTGCTAGAAAGGCATCGGTAGGAACAACAATATCATAGCCGATATTACCCGTTGTTAATTTACCATCAAGCACTTCGTTAGAATCAAAAACATCATAAATGACTTTAATATGCGTTAACTTCTCAAAGTCAGGTACCGTATTAGGTGCAATATAATCAGACCAATTATAAACATGTAATATTTTCGATTGTGCTAATGCTGACTTTATAGACAACAACGACGGAAAAATCACAAATGACACCATTAAAATTATCAAGCTAAGCCTTTTTCTTAGCATTTCCGCATTTTCCTCCTTTGATAAAAACTAATGCTCTAAATGAACATAATTATACTTAAATTCGCCTATATCGCCCAGTCATTTATCACAATTACCTTGTTAACTGCTCAGAAAAGGTATATCTATCGAATATTTCTTATGATCTGGACGAAAAGAATCGACATCACCTTACAACAATCAATATCATAAAACAAAGGAGTAACCTACATCTGGAAAGAAAATCTATATCTCAATAGATTTGATTGTGTTAGAATAGCGCTGTTTTATTTCACATAATTAACCAATTGATTTTTCATATCATACCATATAACCATAACATTTTAATATAAATATAATGATGAATACTACCTCGCCTACTATTGGATTTGTGAGTTTAGGTTGTCCCAAAAATTTGGTCGACTCAGAACGTATTTTGACAGAGTTACGCACACAAGGTTATCAAGTTGTATCCAGTTATGACAATGCAGATTTAGTCATTGTCAATACTTGCGGATTCATTGATAGTGCCGTACAAGAGTCACTTAGCGCTATTGGTGAAGCGCTTCATGAAAATGGCAAAGTGATTGTCACAGGTTGCCTTGGCGCAAAAGAAGATCAAATTCGCACTATTCACCCAAAAGTACTCGAAATTTCGGGACCACACAGTTACGAAACAGTACTTAGACATGTCAACAAATATGCACCTAAACCAGCCTATAATCCCTATACTAGCTTAGTACCAAAGCAAGGTATTAAACTGACACCTAAACATTTTGCATATCTCAAAATTTCGGAAGGCTGCAACCATCGTTGTACGTTTTGTATTATCCCATCATTGCGTGGTGATATGGTTAGCCGCCCGATTGGTAATGTATTAGATGAAGCAAAGCGCTTAGTTGATAGTGGCGTAAAAGAGTTATTAGTGATCGCACAAGATACATCGGCTTATGGTGCCGACAGTAAATATCGCACCCATTTTTGGAACGGTATGCCGATAAAAACTGATATCCAAACGCTTTGTGAACAGCTAGCAACGTTAGGTGTTTGGGTGAGACTACATTATGTCTACCCTTACCCTAGCGTGGATAAGTTAATTCCCTTAATGGCTGAAGGGAAGATTCTGCCTTATTTAGATGTACCTTTGCAACATGCAAGCCCTGCTATTTTGAAATCGATGAAACGTCCAGGCAGTATTGAAAAAACAGTTGAGCGCATTCATAAATGGCGTGAAATTTGCCCAGATATTACCTTACGATCAACCTTTATTGTCGGTTATCCTGGTGAAACCGAGCAAGACTTCGAGCTGTTACTCGATTTTTTATCACAAGCACAATTAGATCGAGTGGGCTGTTTCCAATATAGTCCTGTCGAAGGTGCCGCAGCCAATCAGTTAGCTAATCCAGTGCCGGAAGAGATCAAACAACAGCGCTTTGATCGTTTTATGCAATTGCAACAAACTATTTCAGCACAAAAATTATGCGCCAAAATAGGGAAAACCATTCCAGTCATTATTGATGAAGTTGATGAAGAAGGCGCGATTGGCCGTAGTATGGCAGACGCACCAGAAATCGATGGTGTTGTTTACTTAAATGAAGAAAAAAATGTTAATATCGGCGATATTGTGCCTGTCACAATAGAACATGCTGACGAATATGATTTATGGGGAACGATTAAGCTGTAATCGTAAATAAAATGAAATCCATTTCTCAAAAAAATTTAGAGCAAAACAGTTTAGAACAAAACAGTTCTTTACAAAATAAAAACCTCCGCGAAGCAAAAAATATCATAAAACTGGCAATTCCAGTGATTCTTGCGCAGGTATCGCAAACAGCCATTACCTTTGTTGACACTATCATGGCGGGTCATTATAGCGCAACTGCGTTATCCGGTGTGGCTATTGCTGTGTCTATTTGGTTACCAACAATCTTATTTGGACAAGGATTACTTTCAGTTCTCACCCCTATTATTGCGAATCTTAATGGCGCGTCAAAACGTGATCAGATTGCCAACCATACGCGGCAAGGATTGATTATCGCGACATGCTTATCAATTATTATGATGTTGTTTTTATATCATGCCGATAAGCTGATTATGCTTAGTAGCACAGATGACCACCCGATTGATCCTGAAATGGTTACCGTGGCAGTCCATTTTTTACGTGCCATTATGTGGGGCGCACCTGGCTTTTTATATTTTCTTGTCTATCGTAATCAATGTGAAGGACTGTCTAACACAAAACCGGCGATGGTGATTATGTTCCTAGCTTTAATAGCTAATATTCCCATCAATTATATTTTAATTTACGGTAAATTAGGCTTACCTGCCTTTGGTGGGGTCGGTTGTGGTATTACGGCAGCAATTATTTTTTGGTTGATGTTTATTTTAATTAAAATTTTCACCTTAACGACACACAGTCAACGTGATATTCAGAAAACAACCTTAACTAAAGTTATTGATCTGGTTGTGATTAAACGTATTATCGCACTAGGAACGCCACTCGCCCTAGCCTACTTTTTCGAGGTAAGTCTATTTTCAGTCGTTGCGCTCTTGATCGCTCCGCTTGGCAAAATTGTGGTTGCCGCTCATCAAATTATCTTTACCATTAGTAGTATGACCTTTGCTATCCCACTCTCCTTAGGGGTCGCTACCAGTATTCGTGTCGGTTATTTACTCGGCAAAGGGAAACCGTTATTAGCTAAACAGACTGCCTACATTAGTTTAACGATTGCTTTAATCACCTCGTTAGTTGTAGCGCTTATTTTAATTATCTTTAAAAAACCATTTATTGTCATGTTTACTAGCGAACACGCGGTGTTTGTCATCTGTATGCAATTGATTATTTTACTGGCTATCTACCAAGTGTTTGATTATTTACAAGTGGTAGCCAGTAATGTACTGCGTGGCTATAAAGATACCAAAAGTATTCTATTTATTACCTTATTTTCGTATTGGATCGTTGGTTTACCAGTAGGGTATTTATTAGGATTAACGGATATCCTCACAAAGTCACCATTAGGTGCAGCAGGATTTTGGATCGGTTTTATTGTTGGGCTTTCAATCGCCGCTATTTTGTTGATGGCAAGAACAATTTACATTCAAAAACAACCTACTGATATCATTCTAAAACGAGCATCACGATAAAAGTAGTTTATTGCTATTAAGATCAAGGTTTTATTCCGCCAACATAGCCGACGGAATAAAACCTATTCACAACCATTACTTCAACAATGATTCAGCCTTAGCCAATACATTATCTACCGTAAAACCAAACTCTTTGAAAAGTTGTTCAGCAGGTGCGGATTCACCAAATGTTGTCATACCAATAATTTTACCATTCAGCCCCACATATTTGTACATCGAATCCACAATACCCGCTTCAATCGCCAGACGAGCAGTCACAGTTGATGGAAGAACAGATTCTTTATATGCCGCATCTTGTTTATCAAATGTATCAGTTGATGGCATAGAAATAACACGCACTTTCTTACCGGATTGCGTTAATACATTATAAGCTTCTACCGCTAATTCCACTTCTGAACCGGTGGCAATAATAATCAGTTCAGGGGCTCCGCTACAATCTTTTAAGATATAACCACCACGATAAACATCCGCAAGCTGTTTTGCAGTACGATCTTGTTGTTTTAGATTCTGTCTAGAAAAGACAAGCGCGGTTGGGCCATCTTTGTGTTCAATGGCATATTGCCAAGCAATTGCAGCTTCGACTTGATCACAAGGTCGCCAGGTACTGACATTCGGTGTTACACGCAACATTGCCATCTGTTCTACCGGTTGATGAGTTGGGCCATCTTCACCTAATCCAATCGAATCATGTGTATAAACAAATAATGTACGAATCTTCATTAACGCGGCCATTCGCACTGCATTACGCGCATATTCCATAAACATTAAGAATGTCGCACCATAAGGAATAAAGCCACCATGTAAAGTAATACCATTCATAATAGCTGACATACCAAATTCACGGACACCATAATGGATATAGTTACCATCTGGATTTTTCAAAATCTCTTTCGAACCTGACCACATAGTTAGGTTACTTGGCGCTAAATCTGCTGATCCACCTAAAAATTCTGGTAACACATGTGCATAGGCTTCGATAGCATTTTGTGAAGCTTTTCGTGTCGCAATGGTTGCTGGATTAGCTTGTAGTTTTTCAACAAAGGCTTTCGCAGTTTGTTGCCAATTGTCAGGTAAATCACCTTTAATTCGTCTTGTAAATTCTTTTGCTAACTCAGGGTATGCTTTAGCATAAGCGGCAAAACGGGTATTCCATTCTGATTCAATTTGCTGACCTTTCGCTTTAGCATCCCACTGTGCATAATACTCTTTTGGAATTTCAAAAGGTGGATATTGCCAACCCAATTCTTGCCGTGTTGCAGCAACTTCAGCATCACCCAATGGCGCCCCATGGCTATCATGACTACCCGCTTTATGTGGTGAACCAAAACCGATGACCGTTTTGCAGATCAGCAGAGACGGTTTATCGGTAACCGCTTGTGCTTCTTCAATCGCCTGCTTAATTGCCTTTGCATCATGGCCATCAATATCACGAATCACATGCCAATGATAAGCATAAAAACGTTTTGCCGTATCATCTGTAAACCATCCTTCGACATTACCATCAATCGAGATACCATTATCGTCATAAAACGCAATCAGTTTCCCTAATTTTAATGTCCCTGCTAGCGAACAGACTTCGTGCGAAATGCCTTCCATCATACAACCATCCCCCATAAAGACATAGGTGAAATGATCAACAATTGTATGACCCGGTTTATTAAATTGTGCCGCTAAGGTTTTTTCTGCAATAGCCATCCCGACCGCATTAGCAATTCCTTGTCCTAAAGGACCCGTAGTTGTTTCAACACCGGGAACATAACCATATTCAGGGTGCCCTGCAGTTTTTGAATGTAATTGACGGAAATTTTGCAAATCGTTGATGGTGACGTCATAACCAGTTAGATGCAATAAGCTATAAATTAGCATTGATGCATGACCGTTAGACAAGACAAAACGGTCACGATCAGCCCATTTTGGATTAGTTGGATTATGTCTTAAAAAACCACGCCATAATACTTCGGCCATATCAGCCATACCCATAGGGGCACCAGGGTGTCCTGATTTGGCTTTTTGTACACCATCCATGCTCAATGCTCTTATCGCATTGGCTAACTCACGGTGAGAGAGTGTAGTTAAATTCATTGAATTAATTCTCCAGCGGTAGAAATTAAAAGTTATAAGGTAATATCGGTAATGATATTGTCAATTATGATGATTATTTATAATAGTTTGCTCACCATATCTTCAAGTTTGCCTTGATCGACAGCAAAGGCGCGAATACCTTCAGCTAGTTTTTCAACCGCCATCGCATCACTATTATGTTGCCATCTAAATTCAGATTCAGTCATAGGTGCAGGGCGCGCCACTACTTTCTGATTTGGATCTAATTTACGTACCACAGGCGCATTTGATTTTTGCATTTCTGCTAACAGGTTTGGAGAAATTGTTAATCTATCACAACCGGCTAAGGCTAAAATCTGGTCAACCTTACGGAAGCTGGCGCCCATCACAATAGTTTTATAAGCATGTTGTTTATAGTAATTATAGATATGACGAACTGAAATCACCCCTGGATCTTCATCAGCAACATACGGTTCGATCGGTTTTTTCGCTTGATACCAATCATAAATTCGACCAACAAATGGTGAAATTAAAAAGGTGTTGACCTCGGCACAAGCACGCGCTTGCGCAAATGAAAAGAGTAATGTTAAGTTGCAGTGAATGCCTTCTTTTTCTAATACTTCAGCAGCTTTGATACCTTCCCAAGTAGAGGCGATTTTAATCAAAATTCTTGATTTATCGATTCCCTTTTCTTTATATAAAGCAATAAGTTTACGCGCTTTTTCAATACACGCTTGTTTGTCAAAGGAAAGTCTCGCATCGACTTCAGTTGAAATGCGGCCTGGAATAATTTTTAAAATTTCGACTCCAATATTGACCGCAATTTGATCACAGGCATTGACCAATATGGTCTCTTTTGTTCCGCCTAATTTTTTGGCGGTATCGACAGCCGATTTAATTAAGGATTGATATTGCGGTAATTGTGCCGCTTTTAAAACTAAGGATGGATTGGTGGTGGCATCTTCTGGCGAGAACTGTTTAATCGAATCGATATCACCTGTATCAGCAACGACAATGGTAAACTTTTTAAATTCATCTAATTGACTCATATTTTTATCCTTAGCAGCCTTGTTATATGTATCTTATATCTATCATGTTATTTATCATTTTACCTAAATCATGTGATCTAAAATCGACAATCTATATCACACCATCTAGGGGTACTGATGCTCAATTATAATGACATTTAATTAATAATAAAATGATTTCATTCTATTCTTATCGTCATAAAGAATAATCGTCTAGGATTTGTTATACAATCTATCATAATAATTGATTCATTTGACCATAAAGGTTGCGCTACCTAACCTAAATACAAACGCTTGTGTTAAGTTTTAAAAAAATCAAAATAACTCTATATTTGTTCAGAACTTTCAGAACTACTACCCATTTCAATCAGTTGATTTGGATAATTGAAAAGATAACATGATGGTTTTTATAAAGTTACTATCTTTATAAACTTTATAAAATAGTTATCGTTATTGGATCTTTATAAACAACCGTTATGCGGTTATGTAAACATGGTGCTGTCATGGGTTAACTGTTATAATAAAAAAATCTTCACGTTAATTAAGTCGAGTAACTTTATGTTTACTATTTATGGCATTAAAAATTGTGACACCATGAAAAAAGCCATGCATTGGCTTGATGAGCATCACATTTCATATCAATTTCACAACTATAAGACAGATGGACTTACACCTGAGTTATTACACCATTTTCTACAGTTGGTAAGCTGGCAAGATCTACTGAATACCAAAGGCATGACTTGGCGAAAATTAGAGGAATCTGTCCGTAACGAAACGAATAACGAAGCTGCAGCCATTAAAATTATGCTCGCCAATCCTTCAATTATAAAACGTCCTTTATTGATACACGGCGATCATGCGCTGCTTGTTTTTTCGCCTGAAAATTATCAGCATTTTATTGATAAAGTAATTTGATATTCTATTTATTATCATCGCTATCGAGAACCATTATGACAGAACCTGTAATTGCTTTAACTCAAGCATTAATTGCTGAAAAATCAATCAGCCCAGATGACAAACAGTGCCAACAAATCTTAATTGATCGTCTAACAAAATTAGGTTTTACCATTGAAAAAATGAATTTTGGTCGAACCAAAAATTTCTGGGCTTATCACGGACAGCCATCAACAACAACACTCATGTTTGCTGGACATACCGATGTGGTTCCCGCGGGTGATGAAAGCCACTGGATCTATCCCCCATTTTCGCCAACAATTGATGATCAAAATAGACTTTATGGACGCGGCGCGGCTGATATGAAGAGCGGTGTTGCCGCCATGATTTGTGCTGCCGAAGATTTTATTCAGCAATACCCTAATCATGATGGACGAGTCGCTTTTTTAATCACATCCGACGAAGAGGCCGACGCCAGTGATGGCACAATTAAGGTGGTAGATGCGCTGATTGAACAGCAACAACGTGTTGATTACTGCATTGTCGGTGAACCGTCTAGTGATCAAGTATTAGGTGATCAGATCAAAAACGGTCGCCGCGGTTCTTTAACCGCCAATTTAGTTGTGCATGGTATCCAAGGACATGTGGCTTACCCTAACTTAGCGGATAATCCAATTCATCGCTTTGCCCCTGTCCTCAATGAACTTACTCATACCGTTTGGGATCATGGCAATCAATACTTTCCGCAAACAACCATGCAAATCGCCAATATTAATGGCGGAACCGGTGCTGAAAATGTGATTCCAGGCGATCTAAAAGTGCAATTTAACTTTCGTTACAGCAGTGAATTAACTGACGAAATGATTAAATCTCGTGTCACACAAATTCTGGACAAACATCAGCTAAACTATACACTCAATTGGCGTCTATCAGGTAAACCCTTCCTGACACCTAAAGGTACATTAACCGATGCCGTCGTCGAGTCCATCAAAGAATTAACCAATGTCGATACCCATTTATCAACTACAGGTGGCACTTCAGATGGCCGATTTATTGCCAAAATGAATTGCCAAGTGATTGAATTTGGCGTGCTAAGTCAAACAATTCATAAAGTCAATGAACATGTTAATTGCCAAGATGTGATTAACCTAAAGGCAATCTATCAACGTGTGTTAGAAAAACTACTACTCAATAGTGATTAACTCATAAATAGTGGTTAACTAACAGATAGTTATCGTAAAAAGTAGTTATAGGAAAAATAGCTATATTAAGGGGAAAATATGGAATGGATCAAAGATTATTGGTGGATTATTCTTATCATCCTGCTTGGTATATTTATTAATACCGTCAAAGCGTTGAATAAACTTAATTTCAATGCTTACATGAAAAAAAAGAAAGGAATCAAACCGATTCCTTATCATGATGACGATGATAACTGGCCAAAGCATCCACCGAAATCGTAACCAGAGATTATACGTTAGTTTTAGATGATATTAGCCAATAGCGCTTGTTTACGATAGCGATCCACCCACATAGCTGTTGAGCCGCATACCGCAATGGGCATAATAATTAAATTCAATAATGGCAGCATCGTAAATAAGCTGACTAACGATCCAAATATAAGATTATCCACCCTATCTTGTTGCAATAATCTTTTCATATTGTGGAAAGCAATTTTGTGATTATCAAATGCATAATCAGCATATTGAATATTCACCCACCACGCCGTAAATAAAAACCAGATGATAGGCGTCACAGTTTGACCAATCAAGGGAATAAAATAGGTCAATAACAACGGGGTTGCCCATAATAGATAATTCAATAATTTTTGCAGCTCTCGATAAAAGATTCTCGGTAAATCTTTAATCAAACTTAACCATGAGCTATCGGGTGCCGGAATACCGGTTAATTGGGCTTCAACTTGCTCAGCTAATAAACCATTAAAAGGAGCGGCAATAATATTGGTAACAACACTAAAAAAATAGCAAAATAAAATCGCCAACGTCAATATAATAAGAAAAGTAATCACATGACCAACCCAATGTAACCAACTTGGCACAAACAATAAGCCAAAATCGACAAGATGTGAAATAGATGAAAAAAACCAATAAAACAGTGCAGACATAATCACAATATTGGCCAACATAGGTAAAAAGACAAAATGCCGTAGTGTCGGCCTAAATGCCAATGACCAACCCAATAAAAAATAATCCCAACCATTTTTCGATGGCGTCATGACAGTTTGTTGCTGATATTGATTTGTTTTATCAAGGCTATTTTTATTCATGTGTTTTTCCTTGCAAAGATAGGAAGGGATAGATAGATAGATAGATAAAAATAAATAAGTCAGTAAACAGATAGGTAAGAGTAAAGGAGTTACAGGGCTATCGCCCCGTGAACCACCTTTATAGTTTCGGCAATTTATAATCTTCACAATTTTCTTTATTTTTAAAAATAGTTATTTTTAATCTAACTAATCTAAAGTAAGGAGATCTAAAGACTACAGCTGCATACCTTATCAGTAAAACCAAAATCATCAAGTAGCTTTACAACTTCTTGTTTTAAAATTTTCATTAATGTCTGTTTCCCAATCAATTGATATTGCTGAATAACTTGTGATTCAGATTGTTGTTGTTTGATTAATGCGGTCAAAATAGGATACGCATCGGCTTGAATCGCTGTATCGTCTGCAAAATACCATAACAAACGGCATAATATAGCATAACTCACTTCGTACGAACGGTAATGATCAGTAAATCCCCGCAACTCAGCATAATCTTGACGCGAAAAAAATTGTTGCATATCTATTTCGATAGGTAACGTGAGTTCTATCTTATTTTGCAGCCAATACCAATTACGTTGTAATTTTTTGGACAAATTTTGCGTTAACTGTTCGCCCGGTTTGCTCAATGGTCTAATTGCCATAACGGAATAACGGCCACTACTGGCTTCTTTGTGATTGGTGATGTGAACGATGGTAAATCCACACGATTGCCAAAACAGATAAACATCATCACTGTAGGCAAAACTGACTGATACAAAATCATTATGTTGCTGCCGCGCATATTCGACCAAATGCAGTATCAACCCTTGACCAATATGATGACGACGGCATAACGGTTTGACGGCAATGCGATTAATACGTATAGACGATAATTTTGCCGCTAATTTTTCGCCCGCATAGGCAACTAATGCTTGAGCAACCAAATTCCCTTTAGGGCGTCGTCTGCCTTGCCAAACTTGCTCGATTAAATCATCCTCTAAATTACCTTCATGAATCACCGCCAATGAACCAAGTAACTGACCATTTTGTTTCGCCTGCCATATTAACATATTCGGTGCGTCTAATAATCGACGCAGATCAGTCGGCGTAGTGCGATAATGTGAGGTTTTTAATAACTGATAAATCGGTATTACATCATTTAGATGTTGCCGTGAGACTAATTCGTAATCAAAGTCATCCCCTATTTGTCGACAACTTACATCATCACTTATTTTTTGTTGACAGTGATCACCGTCTGTAGCAGATAAATATTGTTGATGTTTTGATAGCGAACAGAACACACTATCGGGTTGATCAGTGTTGACTAATAATTGATCAGAAAACTGTTCGAGTTTATCACCTTTATGCCAACGAATGGGTCTATCGAGATAAAACAAATCAACATTTTTATCATGCAAAAATTTTAATAAAATCCCTTGTCCAGTCCCCTCATAACCATCCATTGTAGTCGTTAAGAAAATACCACACCCCTGCTTTAATGAAAATTGCCATAACTGTTCTAACAACGGTAATGGAATCATTGCAGCTTCGTCAATAATTAAATAATCAGGCTGCACAGTTAAATGGGTCAAGAGTAGTTCATCGGGTGCAAAAAAAGGGACATTATAGGTTAATGACTGTTTTGCAAAGCGAAAAAAGGTGGTTAACGATGCTTTATTGGGTGCTGTCACAATACAGTTTCGGTAATGTGTAAATAATCCCGCTAAAGCTGATTTACCCCGTCCCCGTTTAGCAATGAGCGCGATTATCGATTTATTGCTCGCCAATATTTGGTTTAAGGTGAATTGCTGTTCTTGTAAATCAGGATGGTGATCAGTTGATGCGATCACTTGATCCGCTAGCTTAATGAATGGATATGGATTTTTTGTGAGATCAAATACAGGAACTTGCAAATCAGCAATGGTTGCAAAAAGATGTTGGATAAAATGGGGCACGTAAATAGGTTGGTCACTTTCACACCACCGCAAACTGTCATTATCTCGCCACAACGCTACATGATCAGGCAATAGCAAGATGAGTAGACTGCCTTGCGTTAAGGTTCCTGTGACAATCGAAAAGGCATCTAAATTAAAACCTTCTGTCGCATCGAAAATTGCGTGACGATATTCCTGCCCTAGTAACGATTTTGTTTTAGTCGGTAGATAGCTATTTTTTGATATTGGATAAGAAAAATCGCTAGGAAAGTAAGCTTGGAGATCAATGCGCAATGAGATAAATAACCAATCACCCGGATATCGCGTAATAATCTGACTTATCGATGAACATAAAGTGGTAAATTCACCTTGTAATACCCACAGATGCCGTCCAGCGATATCGTTTTTTCTCTGATCAGAACAGCGGTAGATATCGCCTAAATGAGCATCACTAAGCATTATCTATTCACATTAAGAATTTAGTTTTTACCAATCATCAGCGATAAGATGCCCGCTGCAATAATCGGCCCAGCAGGAATCCCTTTAAAAAAGGCGACACCAAGTAAAGTACCCACAATCAAACCATTAATAATCGCCGGATTCGCACCTAACGTTACCACACCCCGAGCCCCTAACCAAGAAACCAAAATCCCAACGCCTATAGCTAAAATTGACTTCCATGAGGTAAACGAAGATAAGATATCTTTAATATTTAACGAACCATCAGCTAGCGGTACCATCATAGCAGCGGTTAAGATAACCACACCAATGGTTAATCCATAATGATTTAAAAAAGGGAAAAAAGTTGCTAGCGGCGTTAATTTAAAGAGTAATAACAATAATACAGCAAAGGTGACGGTATTATTGTGAACTAAATAGCAAATCGCGGCCAAACCCAGTAGGATAAAAAAAGTAATATCAAATTGTGCAAACATTATTTTATATACATCATCTTATAAACAGCATCTTGTAGACATTATTTTATGAAAATAGTCTTATGAAGATAATCTTATAAAAATAGATTTATAGAAATCGTCTTATAAAAATCATTTCATAAACATAATGGCATATCACAGTAACGGATGACAACGCATCCGCGTCAATCGTTATAATGGAACACCAATTCGTTTAGCCACTTCTTCATAGGCCTCAATCACGCCGCCTAAACTTTGGCGGAAACGATCTTTATCCATTTTTTTCAGTGTCTCTTTTTCCCATAAACGACAATTATCAGGTGAAAATTCATCACCTAAGGTAATTTCACCTTTATAAAGACCAAATTCCAATTTGAAGTCCACTAAAATCAAGCCTGCCTTTGCAAAGAGTTCACTTAAAACTGTATTGATTTTAAAACTCAACTCTTTCATCTTAGCTAACTGTTCATCTGTCGCCCACCCAAAAGCTTTACAGTGATAATCATTAACCATCGGATCATGCAATGCATCATTTTTTAGAAAAAGTTCAAAAGTGGGTGAATTGAAGATATAACCTTCTTCTACCCCTAACCGCCTAACCAGTGAACCGGCGGCACGATTACGTACAACACATTCAACCGGTACCATATCTAATTTTTTGACCAAGACTTCTGTATCAGACAATAACTTTTCAACTTGTGTTGGAATACCAGCCGCACGCAACTGGCTCATAATAAAATAATTAAATTTATTATTGACCATACCTTTACGATCAAGTTGCTCAATACGTTGCCCATCAAATGCAGAGGTATCGTTGCGGAATTCGAGTACTAAAAGATCAGGATTATCAGTGGTATAAACTGTTTTTGCTTTACCACGATAAAGCTCAGCCAACTTTTTCATTTTTATAACCTTTTCCTAAATCAATAATAAATACCGACAGTAATAACTGGCGACTAAGAAAATAAAAAAAGTTACAGGGTCACAACTCTGTAATAACCGTTATGCTTTGATCAACAAACTGTTATTTATTATCTTTTGTTGTATCACTTGATGGTGGAATTGGCGCAGGTGCAGGTGCAATAGCCTCCATCAGTTTATTAAACAAACTTACGGTGTAGCGTTGGATATCAGCTGAATCCGTCACATCTTGCCCCATCCGCTTTAATCCTGTTAATCTAACGGTGACATATTCGCGACTATTTGTGATATAACGTTGAATTAAATAAGCCACATCAACAGAGAGTGATTCATCATTACGGAAAAATAACGTATTTGCGGTTTGAATATTATTATTATCACTACCTGCAATAGCGATATTGTTATTTTTTAGTGTTGTGGGAATACTATTCCAAACGCCACTATTGGCAGGGGCATCTAAGGTTACGACACCTTTATCATAGGTAGCATAAGCATCCGCAATAGTCGGAATAGGTAATAATGGTGGGCGAATATCAACTTTCTTACCTAATTCACCATTAGTTGATG
Source organism: Orbaceae bacterium ESL0727 (assembly GCA_029433345.1). Taxonomy (GTDB): domain Bacteria; phylum Pseudomonadota; class Gammaproteobacteria; order Enterobacterales; family Orbaceae; genus Gilliamella. Next base: position 1,624,873 of record JAQTHY010000001.1, on the reverse strand, counting down.
TTGTATAAACATAATAGTCAGATGACTGTGTCGGAACTGTCATGCCGGTTGGCACAGTTAATGGCTTTAATGCAGGTGCCTTCAGGTAATCATCATTACCGTCAACTTCGCGTTTATAGTTTTGATCATTACTACAGCCGACAATTAACATAGAGGTAACGGCCGTTAAAATGCAGGCTTTTTTAAACATAACTTTTCGAAATATTGTCTTATTAAACATACCTATCTACTTATACATTGAATGATTTTGCTAAGAGTTTTTAGAATAAAGACTACTTTTGGGAAAGTTGTCATCTACTATAATAAATCTGTTATTATGCTAACTGCTGTGATTATGTTAATTACAGTAATTTAGCTTGTTTTAACGCTTTTTCTACCATAACGATAGATGTATCGGTCAGATTCGTCATCGGTAACCGTATTGCGGCGTCCTTGATCAATCCTAGCCGTGCACATGCCCATTTAATTGGAATCGGATTAGGCTCAATAAACAGATTGCTATGTAACGCAAGTAACGGTTCATTCATTTCTCTTGCCTCTGTTTGCTGATTATTTGCCATTAATTGACAAATTGTCGCCATCTCTTTAGCCGCAATATTCGCTGTCACAGAAATCACGCCATCTCCGCCTAAAGCCATAAAATCGACAAAAGTGATATCATCGCCACTCAGCAATTTAAAATCATTACCCACCAATTTACGGGTTTTATAGACACGACTTAAATCACCTGTCGCATCTTTAAGCGCAACAATATTTTTAATTTTAGCTAATCGCCCGACGGTTTCAGGCTTTAGATCACTACCTGTACGACCAGGAACATTATAAAGAATTTGTGGTAGAGCAGAATTTTCAGCAATCGCTTTGAAGTGTTGATACATCCCTTCTTGAGTTGGCTTATTATAGTATGGAACAACAGTTAAACAACCGGCTACCCCTATATTTTCGACTCTATTGGTTAAGGCAATCGCTTCTTTGGTAGCATTCGCACCAGTACCTGCAATAATTGCAATTCGGCCGTCTGCATACTCTACTGTTTGTTTGATCACATCAATATGTTCATTATGATCAAGAGTCGCCGATTCACCCGTCGTCCCCACTGAAACAATGGCTGAAGTACCATTTGCAATATGATATTCGACTAATTTTTTTAAGCTTACTCGGTCTACATTTCCGTGTGCATCCATCGGTGTTACCATTGCAACAAGACTTCCTGTAAACATAAAAATGACCTCTCATAGTATTTATTATTGATGGATAAAACATAAAGGATAAAAAGTAAGAAACTGCCTGCCAGTATGCGATATTTCCTTGTTAAATTCAACTTTGTTGTTCAGGATTTTTATCCTGTGAAATTTACATATATGATTGCTAAAGCTAATCTCAAAGTATCATTCACTCCGTTAACAAGATAAGAAAAAGAAATAATTTATAGGATGTTATCGATGCACAATCTTATCTATAAATATCATTGCTCTATAAATGACATTGATCTATCAATAACGTTTATCTATAAATAAAATGTCATAATCTTACCACTATCGTCTTAACGCCATGTTATTTTATTAATAGAATGTTTTACACAGGATTATCAATATCAATAAATATGACCTCAAAGCCATAGTTTTTTGCTAACCATTCACCCAATTTCTGTATGCCATACCGTTCAGTCGCATGATGCCCCGCGGCATAAAAGTGAATACCATATTCACGTGCTATATGAATAGTCCGTTCTGATACTTCACCAGTAATAAATGCATCAAATCCTTGCATTGCGGCGCGTTCAAGAAAATCTTGCCCGCCACCACTACACCAAGCTACACGTTTAATGATAGCTGGAGCATTATCACCGCAATATAACGGTTCTCTATGTAACTGCTCGGTTATGCGATCTTTCAATTGCAATCCCGTCAAAGGGGTAGTTAATGTACCGGTAAAAAAAAGATCGGTAATCGCATCGCGTGTATCTTGCTTAATAGACAATAAATCAGCAAGTTGCGCATTGTTTCCTAATGTTGGATCACCATCTAAAGGGAGATGATAAGCCAATAAATTAATATCATGTGTTAATAACGTTTTAATACGATGATATTTAATACCTGTAATTGTTTGTGGCTCATTTTTCCAAAAATAACCATGATGAACAAGAACGGCATCAGCGTTTAATGCTACCGCTTGATCAAGTAATAATTGAGATGCCGTTACCCCGGTAATAATTTTTTTAATGTCTGAACGACCTTCAACCTGCAATCCATTTGGAGCATAGTCGTGATATAAATGGATGTGTAATCGAGTATTTATTATCTTTTCAAGTTCGAAATTTTGCACGTTATCTTCCTATCCATAAACGAATAATAATTTATACTTTAAAAATCATAGCATTGAAATAAATCAACTTTTTTTACAAGAAAAACTAATGAGATAGCACCTAATTATAGATCGCTTTCTGCAATTATCTCACGTATATTTATTCGCCGTAGAGGTATCACATATAGTTATTATCTATGTTGTTATTTTACCTATAAAGCCATTTGTATTGAAGGTAAATGTAAAACAACATCATCATCTTGAATGATAATGCATATATGCTACAACGATATTCTAGATAGAATCCTATAACATATCAAAATAAAGGATTTTTTAGTAGAAACAACTTATTAAGGATTTAGATTAATGAAGACACTGGGTGAATTTATTCTGGAAAAACAACATGATTTCCCACATGCAACAGGCGAGCTTTCTGCATTATTATCAGCAATTAAGCTTGGCGCTAAAATTATTCATCATGATATTAATCGAGCAGGATTAATTGATATTTTAGGTGAAAATGGTCATGCCAATATCCAAGGCGAACGCCAAATGAAGCTAGATGCATTTGCCAATGAAACATTTAAGGCTGCGCTTGAGGCGCGCGTTGTGATTGCTGGCATTGCCTCAGAAGAAGAAGACAATCTTGTTATTTTTGGTAAAGATCGTGCAACAGAAGGTAAATACGTAGTATTAATGGATCCGCTTGACGGTTCATCTAATATCGATGTTAATGTCTCTGTCGGTACCATATTTTCGATTTACCACCGTATTACCAATATTGGTACTCCAGTTACTGAACAAGATTTCTTACAACCGGGTAATAAACAAGTCGCTGCGGGTTATATTGTTTATGGCTCATCAACTATGTTGGTTTATACAACAGGTTGTGGCGTACATGCATTTACGTATGATCCATCGATCGGTGTATTTTATTTATCGCATGAAAACGTACAGTTCCCATCAATCGGTAAAATGTATTCAATCAACGAAGGTTATTACTCAAAATTCCCGATGGGCGTAAAAAAATATATCAAATATTGTCAAAAAGAAGATGAAAAAACCAATCGACCTTATACTTCACGTTATATCGGTTCGTTAGTTTCAGATTTTCATCGTAATCTACTTAAAGGTGGAATCTATATCTATCCAAGTACTGCACAATATCCAAATGGTAAACTTCGTCTACTTTATGAAGGTAATCCAATTGCATTCCTTGCAGAACAAGCCGGTGGCAAAGCGACAGATGGCTATCAACGTATTTTAGATATCGTGCCGCAAAAACTCCATCAACGTACACCTTATTTTGTTGGTGTAAAATCGATGGTAGATGATGCTGATCGTTTTATGGCAGAAAATCCATAAAATAACCATTAATCAGTCAAAAATAAACACATTATTGATATTCCGTCGGCAACCGTCGACGGAGTAAAGATGGAGCAAAGTAGTCATTAAACGGCGCTGACTGCGCTTTTAATTATCACCGCGTAATGAAATTTCCCCACCAATATATGCATTAATTACTCCGTCTTGTTCTAACAATAATGCGCCATGTTGGTTAATCCCACGCGCTTTACCCCGAACAATATTCTCGCCAATAATCAATTTAACTTTGCGATCTTTAAAATTATCTAAACGCTCCCAATGGGAAACAAAAGGCGCTAAACCATGTTGCTCAAATTCTGTTAATGCTTGTTTCAATGATTTTACGAGATTAGCAACCAATAAATTACGGTTAATCACACCCAAATTCGCCCACGCTTGATTGACAATCGTTGCATCAGGATTCGCCATATTCAAATTAATGCCAATGCCAATAACTGCGTGCGCAATATCTCCCGTTTTCCCCGCCAATTCAATTAAAATACCGGCAAGTTTTTTATCGTTCAAATAGAGATCATTAGGCCATTTCACCTTAATCGGTTGTCCAGTTAATTGAATTAACGTATCTGCAACAGCAATCCCCACCACCAAACTTAGCCCCATGGCGGCGGCAATACCCTGTTCTAAACGCCAATACATGGAAAAATAAAGATTACAACCGAATGGAGCAAACCATTTACGACCACGTCGTCCGCGTGCTTTCGATTGAAATTCGGCGACACAACTATCGCCAGACGATAATTGCGTCACTTTATTAAGTAAATATTGATTGGTTGAATCAATGATAGGGATAACTTCGATATGACTTGTTGATGAGTAATAGTGATCAATTTTCTGTTTATCTAATAGATCAAGTGGCGCATCTAAGCAATACCCCTTACCTTGAATTGATGATAACGAAATCCCCCACTCTCGCAATGTTTTGATATATTTATTAACACCTGCCCGCGTAATACCAAATAGAACAGCTAACTCTTCACCAGAATGAAACTGACCGTCTGCCAATAATTCAATTAACTTAAGTGGATTATGATTGTTGCGCATGGGTATCTCTTTTTTTAAGTAATAAAATGACGAAATAAGCGGTGATAACAACAAAACTAACAAACAGATAACGATTATCTAAATTATCCATCACTATCGAAATCACTGCGGGTGCGATTAAGCTACCCAAGGTATTCGTCAATAACATCGCTTGATTCATCGGCACAATTTCTTGCTTTTTAACTGTCGCACATGCCCATGCCATAGAAAGTGGATACATCGTATAAACTGTTGCCCCTAATAAAATGATCGCAAAGACTTCAAACCAGTTCATGAAGAGCATAAAACAGACCATCATAATCAAAAGGGCATCGATGAGTAATATTATTTTTTTACCATATTTATCAGACAATCCACTGGCTGGTAATTGCGCAATAACACCGGACAAAATTAATAAGATCATCCAATTGGCTACCTGATTATCTTGATACCCTAAATGTGAATAATAGGCAGGTAATAATGAATAAAGTGATCCTATCATCATGCCTGATAATAAACAGCCAACCAAACCTAGCCGTGACTCTTTATGTAAAATCATTGGCATAATATAAAAGCTACTCTCTTTGCGTTTAGGTAATCGATAATGAGTTAAGAGAATAAATAAAATAGCGATGCCCATTAACACTGTCACAACTAAACCAAAATAGAGAATATCAGCCGGGAAATATTGGAGTAAAGCTTGCCCAAGTACTGTCCCTAAATAGTAAGTTGTCATATAGATTGCAAGCATTTTACTGCGCGTTCTGATTGTGCCTGTGACTAAAATACAGCTTTCAATCACAACCCACGTTATCGCACAGGCTATACCAATTAAAAATCGCCAAAATGCCCAACTATACAGATCCATTGATAGACTCAGACCTAAGGTTGCCAGCGCAAATAATATACAGGTATACGTATAAGTATACCTTGCATTCAATTTACCAATAAACCAATTGGCCACAATAGTACCCAATAAGTTACCGACAAAATAACTTGAGCCAATTAGACCGATTTGCCACACAGGAAATTGATTATGCACTAGCCACAAAGGAACTTGGGTATTAAGTGCTGATAATGAAATAGTGACAAACGATAAACTTGTCAATAATAAAATGAATGAATAAGATCGCGTCATATCGTATACTTTTTCTAATTAGAAAGCCTGTAATTATAGGGTGTTATTAAGATGTTCCGTCTACCCGTTCTAAAAGCTTATCGGCATTAATCTCGCCAAATTGACCAATAAAACGAATTTCTGGAGATAAGTTTACAGCAAATTTTTGGACGACACTATCACGAATATAACGAGCAAGATCAACAATATCTTGTGATGTTGCTCGATTTTGGTTGACCAGCACCAATGCATGCTGTTGATGCACGGCTGCGCCCCCAATTTGATAGCCTTTTAATCCACATTGATCAATTAACCAACCTGACGATAATTTTGCACATTGATTATTTTGCGGATAGATTGGCATCGTTGGATAATGCGCCAATAATGTATTCACCACTGATTGATCAACAATGGGATTTTTGAAAAAACTCCCTGCATTACCAAGTACATGCGGATCCGGTAATTTACTACGCCTAATTGCACACACTTTATCAAATATCATTTTGGCAGTGACTGTTTGAGCATCAAAATTCTTCAATTCGCCATACGTCAATACGGGTTGCCATTTTTTGGCTAATCGAATCCCGACCGCAACCACCGCGTAGCCATCGGCATATTTCTGCTTAAAAATACTATCCCGATACCCATATTGGCCATCATCAATAGTCAAAATTTTTCCGGTTGCCAATTCGTATAATTCAACATAATTTGCCACTTTTTTAAATTCGACACCGTAAGCACCTATATTTTGGATGGGTGCCGATCCTACACACCCCGGAATTAAAGCTAAATTTTCAAGCCCAGGCATAGCACCTTCAACCGTATACGTGACTAAATCATGCCACTTTTCCCCAGCCCCCACTTTTAATTGCCAGTCAGTTGACGTTTCATTAACCGCGATACCTTTGATACGATTCACAATAATCATACCCTGAAAATCAGTCGTAAAAAGTGTATTACTCCCTTCACCAATAATCATAATTGGCATCTGTTTTGCTGCGGCTTGTTGCCATGCAACGTGTAATTCTTCAACACTCGTTACCGTAACGAGGTGTTGCGCATAAACATCCAGCCCAAAACTGTTGGGGATTTTCTGTTTCATTACGCTTTTCCCTTTTTAAATGCAGCGGCAAAAGCGTTCCCCATGGCACTATTGTGCGTCGACGTATTTGCCGGATTATCATTGCGAGAACTCACTTTCGAGCCAGTACGTGTTGTTCGTGCTGTTGCTTCATTTGGCTGATTTTTTTTAGACGAAGAAGGCGAATCATCAAGTCGCATACTTAACGCAATTCGTTTACGTGGAATGTCAACTTCAATCACTTTTACTTTTACGATATCCCCTGTTTTCACCACAGTTCGTGGATCATCAACAAAACGGTCAGCCAGCGCCGAAATATGGACCAAACCATCTTGATGGACACCAATATCAACAAATGCACCAAAATTAGTCACATTTGTCACTGTACCTTCCATCACCATCCCCAATTTTAGATCGTCCAGTGTTTCAATATTATCAGCAAACTGTGCTGTTTTAAATTCAGGGCGTGGATCGCGTCCGGGTTTATCCAACTCTTTAATAATATCAGTCACCGTCGGCACACCAAAATGATCATCGACATAATCCATTGCTTTGAGTGATTTTAGATAAACAGTATCGCCCAAAATTTCGGGCAATGATTTATGATTTTGTGTCAAAATTCGCTCAACCACAGGGTAAGCTTCGGGGTGAACTGCAGACGCATCGAGCGGATTATCACCTTCAGTGATACGCAAAAAACCGGCACACTGCTCAAATGCTTTAGGACCTAATCTTGTCACTTTTAACAGCTGTTTGCGGTTACGAAATTGCCCATTTGCATCACGAAAATCAACAATATTTTGTGCGATCACTTTATTAAGTCCAGCAATTCGTGACAATAACATCATTGAAGCGGTATTTAGATTCACACCTACCGCATTAACGCCATCTTCCACGACGGCATCTAACTTCTTAGCAAGCTGAATCTGGCTTACATCATGTTGATATTGCCCCACGCCAATGGATTTTGGATCAATTTTTACCAATTCAGCTAAAGGATCTTGCAGACGACGAGCAATCGAAACAGCTCCCCGGATAGAAACATCAAGATCAGGAAACTCTTGTGCCGCCAATTCGGATGCCGAATAAACAGACGCACCCGCTTCACTGACAATCACTTTTTGCCCTTTTACATCTGGATACTTTTTCTGTACGTCTAAATAAAAACGTTCTGTTTCACGTGATGCAGTTCCATTACCAATGGCCACTAATTCAACATGATATTTAATACAAAGTGCCGCAACAACCATTGCCGCCTTATCAGCTTGCCCGGTATGGGGATAAATCGTTTCGGTCGCCACTAATTTTCCAGTTGCATCTACCACCGCAATTTTTACCCCTGTTCTCAATCCGGGATCCATTCCCATTGTCACTTTCATACCGGCAGGCGCGGCCATCAACATATCATGTAGATTCGCCGCAAAAACATTAATCGCTTCTTCTTCTGCATTTTCCCGTAATCTCGTCATGAGTTCGGTTTCCATATGCATTAAGATTTTGATACGCCATGTCCAGTTGATTACGGTTTTACGCCATTTATCCGCAGGGTTATCATTAAAATTGATACCAAAATAATCGCGAATAATTTCTTCACAATAGCTTGTTTTAGGTGTTTCTTCATATTGAGGATCAGCATTAAGCGATAATTGCAAGAAACCTTCATTCCGTCCACGGAACATGGCTAAAGCCCGGTGAGAAGGCACTTTTGAAATCAATTCACTCTGCGCAAAATAATCACGAAATTTAGCTCCTTCCTCTTCTTTTCCCGTGATAACTTGCGATACTAAATGTGCATTATGCCAAAGATAATGACGAATTTTAGCTAATAAACCGGCATCTTCGGCAAAACGTTCCATCAGAATATAACGGGCACCATCCAATGCAGCTTTACTATCCGCAATACCTTTATCAACCGCAATATATGCTACTGCTTCTTGTTCAGGATCTAACGTTGGATTTTGCCATAACGCATCAGCGAGTGGCTCAAGCCCTGCTTCAATCGCGATTTGTCCACGAGTACGACGTTTGGGCTTATAAGGCAAATAATAATCTTCGAGCTCGGTTTTACTTAATGTTGCAATGATTTTACGATTCAGTTCTGGGGTTAATTTGCCTTGTTCTTCAATCGATTTCAAAATCGTCTGTTTACGTTCATCCAGTTCACGCAAATAACTCAAACGACTATCTAAAGTACGTAGCTGAGTATCATCTAATCCCCCCGTAACCTCTTTACGATAACGAGCAATAAAAGGGACCGTGCTACCTTCATCTAATAATTGTATCGCCGCTAAAACTTGTTCTGGTTTTACGGTAAGTTCATTCGCTATAATATGGCTAATTTGATTATTTATCATGGTATCTCTTGCATCTATACGTTATCACCATCCAAGATAATCAAAAATACGCATGCTAAAATAACTCGTTGATAACAGCTGATTTTACTCATCTTACCGGTAATAATCGGTAAAATAGATTATCCAAAATGGTCGTCGTAAATATCTGTTTTACACCCTAAAGGAATAAATACAAATAATGAAAAGTGGTAATTATATAACAAGATCAGGCTATTTGGCACTCGATCATGAACTCAAATATTTATGGAAAGAAGAGCGACCTAAAGTCACACAAGCCGTATCCGAAGCCGCTGCCATGGGTGATCGTAGCGAAAATGCTGAATATATATATGGCAAACGCCGTTTACGCGAAATTGATAGGCGCGTCCGTTTCCTGAGTAAACGCTTGGAATCCCTCACGATTGTCGATCCTGATCCGCGCCAAGAAGGTAAAGTTTTTTTTGGCGCATGGATAAAAGTGGAAGATGAAACAGGGAAACAACACATTTTCCGTATTGTCGGTACCGACGAGTTTGATCCTAAAAAAAATTGGATTTCGATTAATAGCCCTGTGGCTAGAGCACTAATTGGTCATAAAGTAGACGACGAAATAGCCGTAATGACGCCAAATGGGAAAACGTTTTATTACATTATCGAAATTAGCTATAATGCCGACTTATCATAAATAAGCGACAAGAGATGGATCAATAAACATGCAACAAGGTACACTTTTTATTATTTCTGCCCCAAGTGGCGCGGGCAAATCAAGTTTAATTCACGCTTATTTACAACAACAGAATTCAACGCCCGCCAAAGTATCTATTTCACATACAACCAGAGCACCACGTCCCAGTGAAAAACAGGGTGAACATTATTATTTTGTCGATAATAATCAATTTGAGTCATTGATTAATAATGATTCTTTTGTCGAATATGCTCATGTGTTTGACCACTATTATGGCACCTCTAAAACCGAAATTGATCAAAGTTTACAAAACGGAATGAATGTTTTTTTAGATATTGATTGGCAAGGTGCAGAACAAGTTAAGCAAAAAATCCCTCACGCGAAAACTATTTTTATTCTTCCCCCTTCTTTAGCTGAGTTAGAAAAGCGCTTAATTAAACGTGGGCAAGATAGCGCGCAAGTCATTGCGAAAAGAATGCAAAAGGCGCGTGCTGAAATAGCACATTATACGCATTATGATTATTTAATTATTAATGATGATTTTGACACGTCTCTCCAATCACTGACTGCAATTATCATGGTCGCAAGTTTGGAAAACGAAAAGCAAACCGAAAAATATCGCGATTTACTTAATGAACTACTGAATGACTAGCCATCGCATTATCGCCATGGCGATTGTCTTACAGCTGTTTAGAATGATTATCTAAAATAATAGACCTAAAATAACTGTCTAAAATCATTATCTAATAATAATAGACTAAAATGACGGTATGAAATGACTAACTACACTGTTATTTGGGGTTATTTTGTAGATAAACACCCGCACCCAATAGCCCCGGGTTATCGTGGATGATGACATAAGTCGGAATCCGCTTAACTAAATAGGACATTCGACCTTTGTTTTCAAACGCGGTTCTAAATGGAGATTGCTTAAAAAAGTCGATAAAACGCGGCACAATACCACCTGCGATATAAACACCACCTTGTGTATTAAGTGATAAGGCCAAATTACCACCAAATCGCCCCATAAAAGTACAAAACAACGTCAATGTCTGCTGGCAAATTTCACAGCTATTCGCTAAAGCTTTATTAACGATAATATCAGGTGTTATCTCTTCCATCGGTTTATGGTGAAGCGTTAATAAGGCTTGATAAATATTCACGATACCTTTACCGGATAAAAAACGTTCTGCCGAAACGCGACCAAATTTTTCACGTAACTGTGCCAGCACGTTATCTTCCGTAGCATTAACCATCGGTAATTCGACATGTCCACCCTCACCCGACAAGCTTATCCAATTCCCGTTTATCTTGATTAAATGTGACACACCAAGCCCTGTCCCGGCACCATAGATCGCAATAGGGAAGTTTAAATCAGGTTCTGCACCGCCTACTTTGACAACATCTTGCTCGGTTAATTTCGGGATCGACATCGAAACAGCGGTAAAATCATTAATCACCTCTAGCTGTTTAAGGTGAAGTTCGGCTATGACTTGTGAACGTGAAAACGATAAATTATTATTGGTCATTGCAATCAAATCACCTTCAACAGGACAGGCGATTGCGATGCAAGCTCGCTCTACTTTGATCGATTGTGCTTGCAAATACGTTTTAATCAAAGTTAATAGATCATGATCGGGCGTAATAATGATTTTCGTGATGGCTGACAATTCGCTCGTGTTAAGATTAAACAATGCAAACCGAGCATTAGTGCCACCGATATCGGTGACTAATGCATAATCCGTATGCAAAGAAAAGTGCATTGATGGATCGTGTTTGACAGTTGGAGCACTGTCGATCGTTGCGACATTATCATTTGTTGAAATAGAATGAGGGTTTGCAACAGGATTATGGGTTTGAATATGACGATTCATCTGAATTCACTCCGCCTATATTGTCAATCACGATGCATTTAGCATAATTGTTGATATTCACTATGTAGACAAAATCTTGTACGCTGCATACTTATGTGACTCATCTGCACGCAAAAATAGTCTAACTTATTTTGCCGCCAATTACTTATAATACGAAAACCAGACACATAATAACAAGATAGAGCGCAGTGTTAAAAACACTTACCCTATCATCTTTGGTCATTCACAAGTAATCATTAAACGCTAAGCGATCTTATAACCATTTTTTCGCTTTAAAATAGATATATGGTGCAATACCGGCTAATAACATTAATATTAATGCAAAAGGGTAACCATACGTCCAACGAAGTTCCGGCATAAAATCAAAATTCATACCATATGAAGAAGCAACTACTGTTGGTGGCAAAAAGACAACCGATACGACCGAGAAAATCTTAATAATGCGGCTCTGCTCAATATTAATAAAACTGGTGGCCGCCTGCATTAAGAAGTTCACTTTTTGGAATAATGATTCATTATGCGGCACGAGTGATTCAATATCGCGGATAACTTCACGGGCCTGCTCTAACTGATCCGCTGGCATTTTGGCACGTCGAACAATATAGTTAACCGCACGTTGACTATCCATCAAACATAGCCTCACTTTCCATGCGGTATCCTCGAGTTCGGCAAGTGACGTAATTGCTTCATCATAATGCTCTTGGGCGGAACGATCCATAATGATCAAACTGAGTTCTTCTAATTCGCTGTATATATTTTCAATCTGATCAGCTAACTGTTCGACTTTGACCTCAAACAGATCGAGCAACACTTCATAAGCATTACCATCAATCATATTTTGATAACGCGAACGCATACGATATAAACGAAATGCTGGTAAATCGCGTTCTCTTAAGGTAAATAATCGCCCATTATGAATTGTAAAGGCTACAGTTGAGTTACCGGCTCTATCTTCAGCATCTTCATAAAAGAAGAAGGAGTGGACATGTAATCCTTCATGATCTTCAAAAAAACGGGCGGATGCTTCGATATCATCCAACTCGATGCTAGTGGCTAAATTTTGTCCCAAATGCGTTAAAACAAAATCACGATCTTGTTCATCTGGCTCAACTAAATCAACCCATACCGCATCCTTAACATTGCCTTCGTCATTAAGCTTGACTAATTTTTTATGTTTTAATCCAAAAGCATTAATCATTAAGGCCTCCTTAAAAATCAGTGGGCCATAGGGCATCGCCCCATCAAAAACCCTTCTTCTGCCACATTCTGTCGATATCATCGGCAGAATACTAAACTCAAAATACAATCACTACCTTTAAGGATAATGAATATAAATCATCCATTGATAATAAAAAATAAAACATGGCATTATACTCGTTTTAACGTAAAATTCCTATGGTCGTTTTTCTATCCAATCTTTGCGGTTTTAAAATTGTAGTTCTTAAAACTATTGTTCTTAAAACTATTGTTCTTAAAACTATTGTTCTTAACAACTATAGTTTATAAAGCTGTAGTTTATAAATCTATAATTCCTAAAACGGTAATTTATAAAACTATATTTTCGAAAACAGTAAATTATAAAATAAAGGCCTTATTTTACGGTTATGGTTAATTGATCTAGGGAAAATGGAGAGTGATAAAAGGCAGAATTTAATCATCTCACTTTATAGGTTTTAATCGGTAAAACAATATGTAAAAATTCACAACTACCTATACATAGTGTGAAATACTAACGTTTTTTACTGCGGTTAAATACCGCCGACCACAAGCCGACGGAATGATGACAGGCAACATACAATCATGCAATTGCCAAAAAATAACGATAAAGATACCTATTAGAATGGAATATCATCATCAAAATCCATCGGTGGTTCAGCGGATTTTGGTGCTGGCGCAGCCTGTGATGGTGCAACAGTTGGGGCAGGTTTAGCTTGTCGTGGTGCTGATGAAGTATTGTTAGCACTCTGTCCCCATGCCGCTTCATCTGCACCATTGTTGGCATTTCGTGATCCTAAAATTTGCAATGTTCCGCCAATCGGATTAATCACCACTTCAGTTGTATAACGATCAGTACCACTTTGATCTTGCCATTTACGAGTTTGTAATTGACCTTCAAGATAGACTTGAGAACCTTTTTTAACGTATTCCCCCACCACTTCAGCTAACTTTCCAAATACCACAACACGGTGCCATTCAGTTCTATCTTTGGTTTCACCTGTCTGTTTATCTTTCCATGATTCAGATGTAGCCACACTAAAATTGGCGACTGCATTGCCATTTGGTAGATAACGAATTTCAGGATCTTGTCCTAAGTTACCAACTAAAATGACTTTATTTATACCTCGATTTGCCATTATAAACTCCTAACAATATTCATTAAATAAACGACATAATAATTTGGCTATTGTAACATGATCAGTACATAACAGCATGGAATTTAATTTCATAATGGAATCTATCTCGCAAATTCCTTATTCACGAAGTGAAGTAATCAATTTATTCACCTGAACATTGCATCAATCTCACCAATTTTGTTTGACATGGGTAGACCACAAGCCAGTATCGGCAAAATAAAACCGTTATATTTAAAAGTAACAAATAGATAGGAGTCGATAGCATGAATTCCCCTATTTATGCTTCATCTTCCAATCTATTTCAACTATACTAAATTAACTTTTCTATCAATAAAAAGAATAATTACGATTATGTTAGAACTCTTACAAGCCATCGCTTTTGGCTTAATTCTCTTGATTCCATTAACCAATCCTTTCACCACCGTTGTCCTATTACTCGGCTTATCCGGTGATATGACCAATGAAGAACGTAATTACCAATCAAAAATGACCTGTATTTATGTGTTCATTATTTTAGTGATCTCATTTTATTGTGGTCAACTTGTGATGAATACGTTCGGAATATCGATTCCGGGTTTACGTATTGCTGGGGGCATGATTGTTGGATTAATCGGTTTTCGCATGCTCTTTCCACAGCAGCCTTCTTATAAAAATATTGAGGCCACCCATAAAAAAGAGCAAGCAGATAGCAATATTGCCTTCGTACCACTTGCTATTCCAAGTACTGCAGGACCGGGTACCATTGCCATGGTGATAACTGTCGCATCGACCGTTAATAATGGCGGTTATGTTGTTTCTAAATGGGTAGTTTACACCGCTTCGATTATCGTACCACTATTGCTTTGCATTATCTTATGGTTTTGTATGCGCAGCGCCGGCAGTATTATGCGGTTTATGGGGAAAAGCGGTGTTGAGGCCACATCGCGGGTGATGGGATTTTTGCTCGTCTGTATGGGCACACAATTTGTGATTAATGGTATTAAAGAGATTATTATCAATTTCCCAAATATTTAAAAATACCGCTAAAATAAATAGCAACTAAGGCGTAACGCTAAAATTCTATCTGATGTTATAGAACTTTATTTTAGAACTCTATTTTAGAACTCTGGTTTAGGACGATTTTTTGGAGCTATGTTTTAGAACAATGTTTTATAACTATGCTTTAGAACAATATGTTAGCACTACGCCCTAGAAAAATATTCCAGAAAAATGTTTTAAAACAGTGCATTAAAACAATGTTCTAACATAATCTTTCATATCAATGTTTCAGAGTTACTATACGTTTATGTATAATTTTCTTAGTTGCTATCTAAAATGAATCAGCCTTGATTGGCAGTTTTGAAAATTTCACGCACTTTTTGTAGATCTTCCATCGTATCCACACCCACGGATGGCGCCTGTTTCGCAACAGCAACATGGATTTTTTCGCCATACCACAGTACACGTAACTGCTCTAACATTTCGATCTGTTCCAATTTGGAAGGTGCCCACTGAATATATTGACGAATAAAGCCTGCACGATAAGCATAAATACCAATATGACGTAAATAGTTATCGCCAATATCCTCTATTGATTTGGCAAAGCGATCGCGATCCCAAGGAATAGTGGCCCGTGAAAAGTAAAGTGCATAACCGTCTTTATCAGTCACAACTTTAACCGCATTATGATCAAAAGCTTCTTCAGCACAAGTAATCGGCACGGCTAAAGTTGCCATACCTGTTTTGTACTGAACCAAATTATTTGCCACTTGATCAATAATCATCGGTGGAATCAACGGTTCATCCCCTTGTACATTAACGACAACTTCATCATCAGCAAATTGATAACGATTGATCACTTCAGCTAAACGTTCAGTACCTGATTTATGTTGATCACTGGTTAAAATCGCCTCTCCACCATGCGCGTTAACAACATCAAATACTTGCTGATGATCTGTAGCAATAATGACACGAGCAGCTGATGACTTTTTAGCTTGCTCCATCACCCGTACAATCATAGGTTTGCCTTCTATATCGGCAAGTGGTTTAGCCGGTAAACGGCTTGATGCGTATCTAGCGGGAATAATAACTGAAAATTTTAATTTATTTGTCATCATACTGACCTTCATTTTCAGTTTGATTGTTATTATTGATTGCTGTATCTGTTTCAATGACAGACGCTGTCACATACTGGTTATCAGCTGGGAAAGACGTTGCTTCGCTAGTTAATAATACAGGAATGCCATCTATAATCGGATAGATCAGTTTATCAGTTTGGCAAATCAACTGTTGGTGGGTAGCATCAAACTGCAATTTACCATGACATTGTGGGCAAACTATTGCATTAAGTAATATCTCTTTCATTTTTTATCCTTTTGACAACTTATTTTTAGCTACCGCTTGATTGATCAACGCATAAAGTTGATCAATGGCTGGCAAAGGCACAACGGCTTCTATTGGTAAATACCACCAATTCGACTTAGCAAATGGTCGGCATTTGACCGCATCTTTTTCGGTCATTAATAATGCTTGTCTATCAGTGGCGACAGTATTTAATAAAGGCTCAGTAAAATTTTGATGATCGGCAAAAGCGACTGTTTTAATCACCTTTGCATGCAACTTTTTGAGCATCATAAAAAAACGTTCAGGATGACTAATTCCCGCAATGGCACAGATCTGTTCTAAATCTGTTAGCTGCCGCTGCTCACCCGTTAACAGATTAACCACATAAAGCGGCTTTAATATCATGGTATAGGTTTTATCGGGATAGATATGGTTAATTTGATGATTTTCAGTTAATCCATTCATCATAATCAGATCAACCGTTTTTAGACGATTTGGTCGTTCACGCAAAGGCCCCGCCGGTAACCACCAGCCATTGCCAAATTGCCGATGACTATCAATCACGACCACTTCGACATCACGTTCGAGCTGATAATGTTGTAAGCCATCATCGGTTAAAATGAGATCCAACTCAAAATTAGCTAATAACGCTTTGACAGCCTCGCAACGATTCGGGGAAACCGCTAAAGGCACTTGGGTACGTTGATAAATCAGTATTGGCTCATCCCCTGCAATCGCTGTGCTGGTATGGTTATCGACAATCACCGGATAATGCGAAGCATGGCCACCATAACCACGCGATACAATGCCTACTTTTAAGCCACGTTCTTTTAATGCGGTGACAAACGTGACAACTAAAGGGGTTTTACCATTTCCCCCTACAGATAGATTGCCAATAACGACAACTGGAACAGGCACTCGCCATGTTTTAAAAATGTGTTTCTGATATAAATAACGGCGCAATACCACCACGGCGCCATAGAGTAAAGAAAATGGAATCAACAGCCAATATAATCTGTTTTTGCCATACCACAGTTTTTCGATCATTGTGTGCATTTATATCTTCACTATTATTTGCTATCTATACTCGTTGACCTTCAAGGGGTGATGTTATCTTAACCACTACTGATTTCGCCCATGCGCGATAATAAAAAATAGACAGACTTCGCGCGATTAGCAATTGATAAATTCACCACAATGAAGGATAAATATCACGCTATTTATGATCACTAAATTGCATTTGATATAATTGGAAATAGGCACCTTGTGCTTCAAGCAATGCTTTATGGGTACCACGTTCAACAATACGCCCATCACTGACCACCAAAATTTGGTCAGCATTTTCAATTGTTGATAACCGATGCGCAATCACAATAGAAGTTCGATTCTTTTGTAATTCATCTAATGCAGCCTGAATTGCTTTTTCTGACTCGGTATCCAGTGCTGAAGTTGCTTCATCGAGAATCAAAATAGGGTTATCACGTAATAGCGCACGTGCAATGGCAACGCGTTGTCGTTGTCCGCCAGACAGTAATACACCATTTTCACCAATGACCGTATCTAAACCATTTTCTAGATCATCAATAAAATCCATAACATGTGCAAGTCTTGCGGCTTTTTCAATCTCTTCTCGGTTATATTTACCGATGCATCCATAAGCAATATTATTGGCAATCGTATCAGGGAAAAGATGCACATTTTGTGACACTAAACCAATTTGATTACGTAATGAAGCCAAGGTGTAATCTTTAATATCAATATTATCAATTAAAATTTCACCCTGCTTAATATCATAAAAACGTGTTAACAAGCTGGCAATTGTTGTTTTACCCGAACCTGAACGCCCAACCAAAGCAACTGTTTTACCCGCAGGAACGGTAAAGCTGGTATCAATTAAAGCCGGATGTTCACGTGTTGGATAGGTGAAAGAGACATCTTTAAATTCAATATTACCCTTAACATGTTTAGCCACAATTATGCCATTATCTTGTTCACGTGGTTCATCAAGCAGCGCAAATAATGTTTGACAAGCCGCCATACCACGTTGGAATTTCGCATTGACGTTAGTTAGCTCTTTTAACGGTTTCATTAATGCAAGCATGGCCGAAAAAACAACGGTAAATTCACCCGGTGTCAGATCAATAACATTTTGGAAACTCGCCATAATCAAAATAAATGACAACGCAATCGACGCAACAATCTGGATAAACGGCGTAGACATAGCTGAAATTGACATCATTTTCATACCTAGACGGCGAATATGATTACTGACTTTATTAAAATGATTAATTTCGACTTGTTGTGCACCAAACATCAGCATCTCTTTATGTCCACGCAACATCTGTTCTGTTGTCATGGTCACAAGTCCCATACTGTTTTGGATATTTTTACTCATGACTCTAAATTTACGTGAAATAACGGCAATTAATACACCGACCACAGGACCAATGAAAAGTAGGATGATAGAGAGCTGCCAGCTGTTATAAAACATCACGCAAACTAGCCCAAGAAGATAAATCGTTTCACGAATCACGGTAATGAGAACATCTGAGGATGATGATGCCATCTGTTCTGAATCAAAGGTAATGCGTGAAATTAATCGTCCTGTCGAATTTTGATCAAAAAAACTGACTGGGGAATAGGCTAAATGGGCAAAAATATCTTGTCGCATATTCAAGACAATTTTCCCCGATATCCAAGCCAATATATAAGACGAAGCATAATTGGAAATGCCTCTGATAATAAATAGACCAGTCACAACGAAAGCAAGATTAAATAGTAATGGTCGATTGCTTTCTCCAAAGCCTTTATCTAATAATGGTTGGATTAATGACAGCAAATAAGTATCGGTGCTCCCATTAATGACCAAGCAAATCACAACCAAGACTAAATAATATTTATATATTGAAATACGCGGCCATAGACGTTTAAACGTCTTCCACGTTGACATGTCTTTATCGATGGATACATTATTTATATTCACTGAAGTTCCACTCATATTAATTACTTGTCGATATGATTGATAATCTGTATCTCTATACAGTTTGCCAATCAACACGACAGCTTAAAAAAATAACAGTCTATTTTACTCATAAATTGGCAAAGCACCAAACCATTGATGATACCATCTAGGTTTTATTTCGTGTCTCATTCGATTTAAGTACCAATTTTTATCCGTGAAATAGAGGCTAATTTGTCCAGTTTGTGCAGTCACATAAGTAGGTAAATTGAATGTCGCATAGCGCGACATAACTTTATATGACGGCAATTTCCAAGGATTATACCGTGATGTTGATGCCAGTGAAATTTGTGGCTTAACTTGCCCAAGAAACGCATAACTTGACGAAGTATTACTACCATGATGGGGTATTTGTAAAAATTGTGAAAAAAGTTGTTGTCGATACTTAGCAGCTAATAAGTACTCTTGTTGACGCTCTAAATCGCCGGTCAAAAGAATCGAAAATTGCCCATCACTTATTTTGACGACACAAGAATCCCCGTTTCCGGCATGCGGTACTAATCGCTCTGGCCATAACAGATCAAAGGTTAAATGTTGCCATTTTATTCTCTCTCCCGCAATACAGGCAAAATCATTGACCAATTGGTTAGAGGTACTCATTAGCCACGCCTGAGGATAATATTTTTGTATAATGGATAAGCCACCAATATGGTCATTATGTTGATGACTAATGATAATACCGTCAACCGTTAAACCGTGCCATTTTAAAAAAGGTATAATCACACGCTCTGCGGCAGAACTGTTTTCCCATTTAGCGCCGGTATCATATAAAATAGCAGAAGAACCATTATGAATGACAATCGCTAAACCGTGTCCAACATCTAACATATCTACACGCCAAAGATAATTCTGCTGTTTAAAGAAAGGTGCCAGCAATAATAGTATAATTACGCTAGTGGTCGGTAAAAAACAGCGCCAGTAATTGGTACGCCAAGCAATAATTGCTAACCACCCTATCAAACTGAGTCCGAAAAAATTCTGTGAGAAAGTCATCCACTCCATATTCAATCCAGAAAGCGCATAAAATAGCCATGCCAACGATTTATCGGCAAGCCACCAACATCCAGATGCAAAATAGGAAAAATCCATAAAACTAAATAAGAGCGCGGCTAACACCGCGGGAAAAGTGACAATCGTCACCATCGGAATAGCAATTAAATTAGCCAATAAGGATACTGAGCTTATTCCTTGAAAGATCACTAACTGAATGGGGAGAAATAATAGTGTTAGGCCTAATTGTAAATGCAATAATCTCACTATATACCATCGTTTTTGGTAGGAAATAGCTGTCGGTAATGGTACCCATTGAAAGAGAAAAATTAAGCTAATAACGGCATAACATGATAACCAGAAACTTTCTGATAGAATCATTAAGGGATCATAGACTAATAAAATCGCAATAATCCGATTTATTTTTTGCCAAGCAGTAATCTGTCCATGTCTATAACGTAATATGATCCATATTGATAACGCCAATAATGCACGCATAACTGGGGGATTCATCCCCGATAACCATGCATAAAAAAATGCACCTAACCACCCTACTACCGTAGGAATGGCATAATGCATAAATCGATTAGGCAGAAAAAATAGACTACTTTTGGTTATAAATAAGGATATCGCAAAAACTAAAATAATGTGCATGCCAGATATCGCAATTAAATGTGCAATACCCGTTTGCATCATCATCGTTTTTCTTTCTGGTGTAAGCTGTGAACGGTCACCTACCGTAAGTGCTAATAGGAGATCTTTATAAGTAAAGGCGGTAATATAAGGTAAAAGATTATTGACGATTGTTTGTTTCAAATTGATCGATTCTTGCAATAAATCAGCCTGAATGATTTTTGCTGATAATAAGTTACGATTTGTTATAGCAAAACGCTGACTATCAAAACCACCTTCATTTAAGTAATTATGGACAACTTTAGTTTTTAACTGTAAGTGCCATATTTGTCCCGCCATTGGTTGCTGAGGTTGATCCCAAAAGACAGCAATCGAAAAATCTGGCTGGCTATCGCGCCCTTCAATTTGCAAAATATCAAACTGAATATAGCGTTGTTGTTCTATCCAATTAGTTTGAGTTAAGGTATTAATACTCTTAACTTTAGCCGTGACAGATAATGTTTTATCAATGTAAGGTAAAACCGCGGTTAGATAATGTTTAGCCGATGCTGTGGACCATAAGAATCCCACTAAAAAGAGTGTAACCAACAATAAGCACGGTCTTAATAATACGAATAATGAACGTGTTATATTACATAATGTCGCCAAACAGATTAATAAATAGAAACAACCATACCATTGCGATGTTGATGGTAAAGAAGTTAAAAAGAGTAAAGGCAAGCAGCTGATTGAAAAGATAAATGCTACATAATCATAGGAATAAAATCGCATTATTTAAAGATATTGCTAGATCATTTTAAAGAAAAACAGCATAACATGTTGTCATAGTGGCCTTAGAATAAATGACTATTTTTGCGAGATAGCTTCCACAATTTATTTTGATGATATTTATTATTAAGACTATACAAAGTACTGCTGTTATTTTGGATTTAAGTATCCTGTTTACTCTCTCTGGTATATGAGTCAACAAAGAGATTTTTATAACGCAGAAAATTGAAAAACTTTTTTCCGTGATATTGTTAAAATATAAAACAGAAAAAATTTGATCTTGCATAATTCTTTGGAAAGAATAATTAGATAGTCAAGCAGTAACAAATAATGACTGATAAGTGATAAGGCATACCACAAAATAAAAAGCCTTTGTAAAATTACAAAGGCTTTTTATGAAATTTGGTACGCTAAATAACATCTAAAAAATAGATAAAACTATATATGAATAACCTAATGTTATTTAAGCAGCAGCGTTATTAACTCTTTCGCGTAACTCTTTACCTGGTTTGAAATGCGGAATATATTTATGTTTTACGTCTACATTACCACCAGTACGCGGGTTTCTAGCCTTACGGGGCGCACGATAGTTCAATCCAAAACTACCAAAACCGCGAATTTCAACACGATCATTTTTTTCCATCGCCAAGGCAATTTGTTCAATAATATCTCTTACTACGTCGTCAACTAGCTGAACAGGAAGATGTGTCCTCCAGTTTGCTATTTTTTCTGCTAAATCCGATCTGTTCATGATCACCCCTATTATAATATAGCTTTTATATTGTTATTAACTCATTCATTTTATACTATATATTATAAAAAGAAAGTTTTTTTACAAAAAAAGAGGGAAAACCCTCTTTTTTTCAAAACAAAACGCTTTATTCAGTTTTTGACGCAGCTTTAAATGCTTCAGCCATCGCGTTAGTAAAAGATGCTTCTTCTTGAGTTGTCGTATTATTGACAGCAGCAAGTGCTTCTTTTTCATCAGCTTCATCTTTAGCGCGAATAGATAGTGCGATATTGCGAGCTTTACGATCAATGCTAATAATCTTCGCTTCAACTTCATCACCAACTTTAAGAACAGTTGTTGCATCTTCGATACGTTCACGAGAAATGTCTTGTGCTTTTAAGTAGCCTTCAACACCTTTCGCGATTTCAACAACCGCACCTTTATCTTCAACACCGATAACATTACCTTTAACAATAGTGCCTTTCTTATAATTAGCAGCAAAATTGTTAAATGGATCGTCTTCTAATTGTTTAACGCCTAATGAGATACGTTCACGATCAGCATCAACTTGTAACACAACAGCTTCAATATCATCGCCTTTCTTATAAGCTTTAACCGCTTCTTCGCCTGAAACATTCCAAGAAATGTCAGAAAGGTGAACTAAACCATCAATACCGCCTTCTAAACCAATGAAGATACCGAAATCAGTGATTGATTTAATCTTACCTTTAACATGATCACCTTTATTGTGTGTTTCAGCAAATTGTAACCATGGGTTTTGTTTACATTGTTTAAGGCCAAGAGAAATACGACGACGTTCCTCATCAATTTCAAGTACCACAACTTCAACCACATCACCAAGACTAACCACTTTAGATGGGTGAATATTTTTATTAGTCCAATCCATTTCTGAAACGTGAACTAAACCTTCAACACCAGTTTCGATTTCAACAAAGCAACCATAATCAGTTAAGTTTGTTACTTTACCTGTCACTTTAGTACCTTCAGGATAACGTTTAGCGATAGATACCCATGGATCTTCACCTAATTGTTTCAAGCCTAAAGAGACACGTGAACGGTCTTTATCAAATTTAAGGACTTTAACCATTAATTCTTGACCGACTTCAACCACTTCGCTTGGATGTTTAACACGTTTCCAAGCCATATCAGTAATATGAAGTAAACCATCAACACCGCCAAGATCAACAAATGCACCGTAATCGGTAAGATTTTTAATGATCCCTTTAACTTCTGCACCCTCTTGAAGATTTTCAAGTAGTTGTTCTCTTTCTGCACTATTTTCAGATTCGATAACCGCACGACGTGAAACAACAACGTTATTACGTTTTTGATCTAACTTAATAACTTTTAATTCAATTTCACGATTTTCAATGTGTGAAGTATCACGAAGAGGACGTACGTCAACAAGTGAACCTGGAAGGAAAGCACGTACACCGTTAAGATCAACTGTAAAGCCACCTTTCACTTTACCATTAATCACACCGATTACTGTAGTTGCATCGTCAACCGCTTTTTCAAGTGTTAACCAAGCTTCGTGACGTTTAGCTTTCTCACGAGATAAGATTGTTTCACCAAAGCCATCTTCGATAGAGTCAAGAACTACGTCGACTTCGTCGCCGACTTTAACTTCTAATTCGCCTTGGGCATTTTTAAATTGTTCTACAGGAATAGCAGATTCTGATTTCAGACCTGCGTCCACTAAAACGACATCTTTGTCGATTGCAACGACGGTACCACGGATCATTCCACCAGAGCGAGTATCTAGTTGATTTAAAGACTCTTCAAAGAGTTGAGCAAAAGATTCAGTCATATTTTCTACTTTAAGTTAAAATTAACGTCCACATCACCTCATGTTTTGTGGGGTTGTTTATCATACTCTCCTCATCCTTGAAGTAGAGCTTGTTTACTTTCTCCTTTTTTAATTGGGAAAAATAAACGGTTAATTAGATCAAATTACATGAAATGCACATTTGTTACTTACACAGTTTGTTACTTACATAATATGTCTATTATTTATGTAGTTAATTGATTGTTCAAATACATCACTGATAGAAAGTGACGTGGTATCAATTATTAGTGCATCCTCAGCAGGTTTTAAAGGCGCAACAGTACGATTACGATCACGCACATCACGTGCAGTTATCTCCTGCAAAATTTCGTCGAATGTAGCACAAATTTGTTTACTCCGCAACTGATTCATACGCCTTTCCGCACGGGATTTTGCGCTGGCGTCAAGAAATATTTTGACGGGTGCATCACTAAAAACCACCGTTCCCATATCTCGCCCATCAGCAATAAGTCCTGGTAGCTGCCGAAAATCACGTTGACGCTGTAACAGTGCAGTCCGAACCTTTGCCAAGGCAGCAATTTTAGATGCGGTTCCGCCGACTTCTTCACGACGAATGTCTTGCGACACATCAAGCCCATCTAATAACACTTTGGCCTCATCGTCATGTGTATCAAATGTTAATGATAAATTTAAGGCTAATTGTGCAAGGCGGTTTTCATCGTCTAATGAAAGATGGTGATCTAAAGCAGATAATGCAAGCACCCGATAAATCGCGCCTGAATCAAGAAGATGCCAACCAAAATGGTTAGCGAGTGCATGGCTTAATGTCCCCTTTCCTACGCCACTAGGACCATCAATAGTAATAACAGGAATTGTTGTATTAGTCTGATTCATTCTCTTCATTCACCCATTAATTAAATGTAGCAAAATATCTCATTTTTAGTCTGTTATAGCATTTATAACATAGATAATATTATGCTTTTTTAAAACTCATAAACTTTTCAAAATAATCAGGGAACGTTTTGGTCGTACATTGCGGATCTAAAATCGTTACCGGTGTATCCGACAGTGCGACTAGTGAAAAACACATTGCCATACGGTGATCTTTATAAGTTTCAATCTTAGCATGTTTAAATTTAACGGGCGGAACCACCGTAATATAATCTTCACCTTCTTCAACCGTTGCCCCTACTTTACGCAATTCCGTTGCCATAGCACTTAGTCTATCGGTTTCTTTAACTCGCCAATTATAAATGTTACGAATCGTGGTTGGTCCTTTAGCAAATAATGCTGTAGTCGCAATCGTCATTGCGGCATCAGGGATATGATTCATATCCATATCAATCCCATGGAGTTCTCCTTTGCTGCATTCAATAAAATCATCACCCCATGTAATGTGGGCACCCATTTTTTCAAGTACCTGGGCAAAAGAGGTATCGCCTTGCAAACTCTTTTTACCAATACCGGTAACACGAACGGTTCCGCCTTTAATCGCGGCAGCCGCGAGAAAATAGGATGCAGAAGATGCATCGCCTTCCACTAAATAATTTTTAGGTGAGCTGTAATTTTGTTGTCCCTTAACTAAAAATTTTTGATAATTTTGGTTATCTACTGTCACACCAAAAATTTTCATCATCTTAATCGTGATATCAATATACGGTTTCGAAACTAAATCACCCACAATCGTAATTTCGCTATCTTTTTCTGCCAGCGGCACAATCATTAATAATGCAGTTAGAAATTGGCTGGAAACCGATCCATCGACAGCAATCTTGCCCCCCATAAAACCGCCTTGAATATGCAGCGGTGGATAACCCTCATTTTCTAAATAATCAATAGTGGCGCCACCTTGCCGTAATGCATCGACCAAATGTTTAATTGGACGTTCTTTCATTCGTGGATCGCCAGTCAACACAATATTATTCGCAGAATGATTATGATTTAGACATAATGCTGCTGTTAATGGCCGCATAGCTGTACCCGCATTACCTAAAAACAGTTCTAATGCATGATCTGCATACAATGCACCACCCACACCTTCGATATCACAGATAGTACGATCATTGGCCAGTTGGTAATTAACGCCAAGTGCAGCGAGGGCATCTAACATATAATGCACATCATCACTATCCAATAAATTAGTTAATCGTGTGTTACCTTTACTCAAAGCAGATAACAATAATGCACGGTTAGAAACACTTTTAGAACCAGGTAAATTAATAGTTCCGCTAAATTTAGTAATTGGTTGTAAAGTTAAAGATGACATAATGACTCTCTTGTCAGTAATTTTTTATTTTTTGTTACTTTTATTATTACTTAATATTTAAAATTTTTCCAATGTCTCTTTTAACAACATAATCGCCTGCTTATCTTTAGCTGCATTTTCCCACAACGTATCAAAAAGATGACGATACAATTTAATCGCATGATTAGACGAGGTAACCGAAGCTATACCTGTCGTCACATTAGGGAGCTCACCTAACCTAAAAGGACTCGTCGCCAGTGCGATAGGTTGTTTATGCTGATAAAAGATTTGAAAAGTAAATGAAGGAATAGCTTGTTCGGTAATCGCAATGGTTGGCGTAATCTGTTTTTGTTCCAATAAATCGATCAAATGATACACTTCTCTTCGCGCAAATAACATACGTTCCGACTTTTTACCGGGTGACAGATCCAGTTTCCCCACTAAACCAAGATGTAAAAAACGTTCAACATTACGCAAGCTGATTAAATTAATAATTTTATGTTCTGATTGATAAAATTGCGTTTTACGCGCTTTTAAAATATCCAATATTATCGCATATTCATTATTATCGACCTGGTCATTAGATTCAGCCAGCATAGTTGCCAGATGCATTAAATAATCATCCGACATTAATAAAAACGAATAAGGATCGAAGAGAGAATAGATATGCGTGGATTCTGCTTCAAGTTGGCGCATTCGCTCAAAAAAACCTTCGCCACGAGAATAGTATTCAGTATCAATTCCCAGTAGACTGGCTAAAGAAGTATTTAACAAATTGGCTAATCGCCCTAAAGTTTCGATTTTAACAATCTCACCTTTTTCAAGTCGATAAACCGCTGCTCTCGAAATAGATAAATGTGACGCCACATCTTCTGCCCGTAACGAAGCAGCTATACGATAAGCGCGCAAGCGTTGCCCAATCGCATAATAATCAATAAAATCGATAGCACTCATATTTATCATCATCCCAATTTATTTAATTGGGTGCAGTTTAACATATGAAAATAAATAATAAAGTCAATTAATTATTAAAATTTTCAGGATAACGTTCTAATGCTATTTTTTATATTTCCGTATTTCCCAAAAGACTATCTTATCCCCTTGGTTATCTGTATTGATATGGGGAAAAACCGACAACATATTGCAGAGCTTAGCCTTGTAGATTAGGCTCTGTTATATTCTGTCATTTTTAATAACAGAATATAAATGCCGCACGTTATGTTGGATTAGTTTTGTTCAAATAAAAGTTTCTGCAACTGCGATGCCGTTGTAAATTCATGATAATCACTTATCGCAACGGGTTGTTTAGTCGAACCAGTCGCTTTACCTAATACTTGTGAAACCAACATCAACCCCTTATTTTCTAACACTGATTGTTGATAAAATTTCACTAAATCTTGTTTAGTTACCTGTTTCGCTTGCGCAATACGTTTGCTTCGTGAATCAAAACTAAAACGTGATAATCGAAAATCTGCCATATAACGCTCAAATTCTTCATCAAGTGTCTGTGGTGGCATATTAAGTTCGTCAATCACACCTTTTTTGTACTGCTCAATATCGGTATCTGATAGCCGCGCAAGTTTATCGCCCATAACAGGATAAAACTGTTGATAACGATCTTTTAAAGATTGCGGATCATATTGATTACTTTGAATTAAGAAACCAATTCCTGATGATTCCCCCACATAAACAGGCATCGCAAAAACAGCGTAACCTAACTGTTCATTACTGCGTAACTGATCATAAAACCATGGAGAAATAATTTTATACAACGTATAACTTAACACGCGACCGTTAATCTCATCATAATCTGCAGGAAGATAGCTCATAAGTAAAGCATTATCCGTGCTGGCGGCCAATTGTGTAAACTTTGCATCCATCGTTTTCGTAATACGAATACGCGGAGTTGGTGTAAATTGAGATCTAAGTTGATCTAACGAATGCCCCACTCGATTTTTTACTGACTGATAGAGTCCCTGTGATGTTTGATTCGAAATATTCCCAATGCTTAGCATATAAGGTACACAATTTGCTAACAATTTATCACGATAAGCCATAATATCATTGACAGTAATAATCTCGGTAGTCTGCCTTTTTAGATCACGGCTAAAATAAGGAACAGACGATAAGGCATTAACCGGTTGCATAGCCAACGAATAGCTTTTAGCTTGATCCGCGGCATCTAACTGTTGCATATACCACGATTTGGCTAACGTTAAGCTCTGCTCATCTAAGGTAATTTGCTGGTAACTGTTTAGTATGGCTAAAACCATATCAGGAAGATGCTGACTAAAACCACTTGCCGATATTAATAAACCTTCATCACTTGACGTCGATAACGACATACCAGCAACACTGGCTTGAAATTGCAATTGTGCTAAATTTCGCCCAACCAGATAATCAAGTAAACTAAATGCAACTTGTGATTTAACATCACTTAATGCCTGATTGCTGCGCAATGACAAAGCTATCGCGGCTTTGGGTTCATCAGCAAAATAATGGCTTGGGAAATGAATATGATTTCCCAATGGACTAAAGGCTGAAGTAGCTTGCTGATTATTTCCCTCGGCAACAAGTGAAAAATCATCAGGAATATAAGGATTGAGTTCCGGTAAATCGAATTTAAACGATCGATTTAGCCAACTATTTTTTTGTTCAGCACTAATATTTTCAATCTTATACGGCGCATCAACAAAATAGGCCTTCTTATTAGTCAGTTGTGCAGGTGCAATCAACCAAATTCTCGCATTATCGATAGTCAGGTTTTTTAGACGATCAATAATGGCTGCTTTATCAAAATTATTAGCCACATAGTCAGCATCTAAGACATTTTGAATCGGATAAAGCAACATCTGATCGGATAGCCATTCCACATATCCCATGTCACGCTCAACACTTTGATATTTAAAATTCAGTGCTAACACTTTTTTGATTTCTTGATAATAATCATCAGACACCCCTTCTTTCTGAATCAGTGTCAAATAATTAAAAATTGCCGCAATCACACTATCTTTTTGCGCCACGCCCGCATCAGTCAAGTTGGCGGTAATCGTAAATACACCACTGTTACCATAACGAACAGGATCACTATCCGCTTGAATACTTTCAATCAAACCTAACTTTTGCAACTGATCAAATAATGTATTTTGGCTACGATTACTAATCATATAAGCAATATATTCATCACTTTTATCAGCAAATTTGGCTAAATTATTCTCAATAGGAAACTGAAGATAGAGTAATTTTTTCGGTTGTGCCGGAATCATACTGATCTGCTTAGCCAACGTTTCTGGCGGTAAAGCATTCACACTAATCGGTTCGACTGTCACATTTTTATTGGCAATACGACCAAACGTATTTTCCGCTAACTTAGTCAGAGAGGTGATCGCTTGATTACTGTAGATTACGCCAACCATAATATTAGCGGAATAATAATTCTGATAAAAATTGACTAATGATTTTTGTAATTTATTGCTGATATGATCAACCACTTTATCGCTGAGTGTCTCTAAATTGCCACCTGAAAACTGGGCTGCAGGATGGGCAGGATTGAGCGTTTCGGCATCGACCTGTTTAATTCGAAATCCATCGTTTGATCTTGCCATCGTCATTTCAGCATTGACAGCATTACGTTCTTTATCGGCAAATTGGGGATCTAACAGCGGTTCGGCAATCGCATCGGCTAACCTGTCTAAAGCTGGCTCAAAGGCACTGTTTTCGACTTCAAAATAAAAGGCTGTTCGATAGGCAGCGGTGCTTGCATTATAACTACCTGCATGTCGACTTAAGAATTGTGAAAAATTAGAAGGTTCTGGGTATTTCTTCGATCCCATTAACACCATATGTTCAGTATAATGAGCCAACCCCTGCTGATTTTTTGGATCTTGTAATGAACCAACTGGCAATGCCAATGAAGCCAATGATTTAGCGGCATTAGGATCAGACACTAATAACACCCGCATCTTATTATCGAGTTCAATGACTTCGTATTGACGACCATCGCGATCACTTTGGTGAATTTTTTCTAACAAAATTGGGCGAGTCAGTTTATTTTCAATCGCTAAAGCGTGACGAGCCAAAAATGTCTGGCTACAAATTAACATGAGGTAAACCAATAACGTAAAAACAAAAAGTATAACTTGCGATGGCAACATTAACCACTTATTTTTTAGCGTAACACTCGTTATATTCACGTTTTTTGTATTCACTTCTGTACTCCTCAATTTCACCTATCACACTTTAATTAATGCTCACACACTAAAATTTACAAATTAATGCTCACGCGTCTGTCTAAATTCAATTTCAGGGTAACGTTCCTGTGTTAAATTTAAATTCACCATACTTGGGGCAATATAAGCAAGATTATCACCACCATCTAACGCCAAATGTTGTTCGCATTTACGTTTAAACTCTTCCAATTTCTTATTATCATGAGACTCCACCCAACGAGCTGTTGTCACATTGATAGGTTCATAAATAGCTTCAACGTTATATTCTGATTTTAAACGTGCAACAACAACATCAAACTGTAACACACCTACGGCACCAACAATCAGATCATTATTAATTAATGGACGGAAAACTTGTACCGCACCCTCTTCAGATAACTGTACCAAGCCTTTTAACAGCTGCTTTTGTTTAAGCGGATCTTTCAAACGAATACGTCTAAAAAGTTCTGGCGCAAAATTAGGAATTCCGGTAAATTTAAGATTTTCACCCTGAGTAAAAGTATCGCCTATTTGAATCGTACCATGATTATGCAAGCCAATAATATCGCCGGCATAAGCTTCTTCTACCTGTTCACGATCCCCTGCCATAAAAGTCAATGCATCAGAAATCACCACTTCTTTATTAAGTCTAGCATGATGTAATTTCATTCCTTTTTCATATTTGCCAGAAACAATTCGTAAAAAGGCAACACGATCGCGATGTTTCGGATCCATATTAGCTTGTATTTTAAATACAAAACCAGAAAAGGTCGGTTCTGTTGCCTCAACGATACGTTTATCGGTTTTACGTGGCTGAGGTTTGGGTGCCCATGCGGTTAACCCATCTAACATATGGTCAACCCCAAAATTCCCTAATGCTGTTCCAAAAAAGACAGGTGTCAAATCACCGCTTAAGAAGGCATCAAGATCAAAAGCATTCGAAGCGCCTTGCACTAACTCAAGTTCACTGCGTAACTGTGCGGCTAAATCATCCCCGACAGCAATATCTAAGTCAGGGTTATTCAGCCCTTTAACAATCCGCACTTCTTGAATGGTGTGACCTTTACCACTTTGATAAAGATAAGTTTCGTCTTTAGCGAGATGGTAGATTCCCTTAAATAACTTACCGCAACCAATTGGCCAGGTAATGGGGGCGCACATAATGTTAAGCTCATTTTCCACTTCATCTAACAGTTCCATCGGATCACGAATATCGCGATCCAGTTTATTCATAAAAGTCAAAATCGGTGTACTACGTAAGCGGGTGACTTCCATTAATTTGCGGGTACGATCTTCCACCCCTTTCGCGGCATCAATCACCATCAAACAGCTATCTACCGCCGTTAATGTGCGGTAAGTATCTTCCGAAAAGTCCTCATGCCCTGGGGTATCAAGCAAATTAACTAAACAGTTATGATATGGGAATTGCATCACCGAAGTGGTGATCGAAATACCACGCTGCTTTTCCATCTCCATCCAGTCGGACTTGGCATGCAATGCATTCGCACCTCGCCCTTTAACCGTGCCTGCTGTTTGGATAGCGTGACCAAAAAGTAAGACTTTTTCAGTAATTGTGGTTTTACCCGCATCCGGGTGAGAAATAATCGCAAATGTTCTACGTGCGTTAACTTCCTCTAAATAAGCATGTTCTGTCATAAAAGTAGTGCGTTACCTAACGGTTTATCAATCTAAAATAATCGGCGATTTTAACAGATATTGCGCTGTATTACCATTACAGCTACTATGATCAATCATTAACACAGTTTGTTTTATTCAGTTATCTATGGATAATAACCTGACATTAACGCATTGCTATTATAACGATGTTTCAGAACTACCCTACGTTTATGTATAATTTTGTTTAAAATTTAATCTTAATTAGCGTTACTATTTATAATCGTTAAAGGAAATGGAAAATGGATATTCGTGATTTACGACTTTTTTTGCATTTATGTGACACGTGCCATTTTGGCATGACAGCCAATGCAATGCATGTTAGCCCGTCGACTTTATCTCGACAAATCCAACGCCTTGAAGATTATTTTGGTCATCCTCTTTTTATTCGCGATAACAGACAAGTGCAGCTAACTGAAGTAGGGGAAGAAGTACGACGTTTTGCGCAGCAAATTCTCAATTTACACCAACAGTTAAAACAAAATATTGAGCAGTCAGATCACAAGTTAACTGGTGAATTAACGCTATTTTGTTCCGTGACGGCGGCTTATAGTCATTTACCTGATGTGTTAGATCGTTTTCGAATTCATTATCCTTTAGTCGAAATTAAATTGTCGACTGGTGATGCCGCAGATGCTGTTGCCAAAATTCAATCCAATGATGCTGATTTAGCTATTGCCGGTAGGCCAAAGCAGCTACCGACGAGTCTTGAATTTTTAAAATTGGGCACCATCGACATGGCCCTCTTTATCCCTAAATTAAATAGTTCATTTAGTGATATTTTGCATAAAAAAAATCCAGATTGGCGTAATATTCCTTTTATTTTACCGGAGCATGGACCAAGTCGGAATAAGATCGACTTATGGTTCAAACAGCAAAAAATCCTGACGCCTAAAATTTATGCCACCGTGGCCGGGCATGAGGCGATTGTCTCTATGGTCGCACTCGGATGTGGCGTTGCTT
Source organism: Orbaceae bacterium ESL0727 (assembly GCA_029433345.1). Lineage (GTDB taxonomy): Bacteria > Pseudomonadota > Gammaproteobacteria > Enterobacterales > Orbaceae > Gilliamella. The sequence continues at coordinate 1,591,357 of JAQTHY010000001.1, read as the reverse complement.
TATTGCCAAAAGTGGTGGTCGAAAATAGCCCTGAGCGCATACGTGAGCGGGTAATTGAGTGGTCATCTGATAGCTGGCCGACAACATTAATGACCTCTTTTGATATTGGTATTTGTGTACAAAAAAGACGGTTATCCGAAAAAATTATCGCCACATTTTGGCATATGTGTACGAATAACGTATAATCCTGTCTTATGAAGAATTATGATTAAATGCACAAATGAATAACAAAAAATTAACTACTCTCTGTCTATTAGGCCTCTTTGTTATCCCTTTTTCGGTTTATGCGGCACCTGCAGCACGATTAAAAATTAATCGTCCTGATACAACCGTTCTCCAAGAACCTGACTGGTTAGCCATTGATAGCGCTTTTTTTTACGATGGTGATCGCGATGATCTGGTGACAGCCGGCATCGGTTTTACCACACTCTCTAGCCAAGCAATTACACCAACTTTTGCTAATCCTAAAGAGCCAACCGTCCAAGAATTACGTAAAGCAAAATTAGCACGCTATATCGATACACAAACCGGCGAAGGCTCGCTTTACGGTTTTCGAACCAAAGAGTCAACACCGTTATTTGATGGTAAATTTGCCGGCAGCGAAATTATCGCTTATACCGATGATAATGATGATGTAGGAATGTTATTACAGATTCCACTTGATTTTAATAAAGAAAAACCGTGTATTGTTGCTGTGCCAAGTATTGATTCTGATGGATTATATAATGCTAAAGATGTGCAAATCCGGGGGATATGGGGATTGCGTCATCATTGTGCGGTAGTTTATAACGATAAAGGTCTAGGTAACGGTATTTATGAGATTGCCACTGGCCGCGGTTTTACCTTAACTGGCACAGTCGATACGGATAATTTACCTTTTTCGCCATTAATTAATAATCGCGCCGCTTTTTCAGCCAAATACCCTCACCGCTATGCGATTAAACAGCTGCATTCAAAACAGAATCCTGAATCAAAATGGGGAAATTATGTTTTAAAATCGATTGACTTCGCTTTTTATGCACTGAATAAACAGTTTTCTGAAAATGAACAAACCAAAATAAATAAAAATGATTCCAATAAAAACAACGCCAATAAAGACAGTTTCAATAAAGACAACACCATCGTACTGGTTTATGGTGCAACTGATGGCGGGGGTGCCGCGTTAAAAGCGGGTGAGTTAGATAAAAACGGAGTAATCGATGGTATTGTCGCCGTTAATCCCCAAATTTACCCCACAGCACCTACACAAAAAAAGGCTACCTTATCAATTCAGTATGGCACCAGTGGGAAAACAAAATTAGACACCAAATCAATTGCTGATTACAGCACCTACGCTGCGCTGTATATCCCATGTGCTGTACCGGCTATTATGAATGCCCATCCTGATACTTATGTGCCTTACGCTGATTACTATATTTTTTCACAAAATCGCTGTGATGCATTAAAAAGTGCAAAATTACTGACAACCACTAAACCTGAAGAAGCGTTACAAAAATTGCATGATTATGGTTGGACACCCGATATGGATATCCAATTACCTTATTTTTACTATAAAACATCGATTGGCTTGCCTTATCAATATATTAGTGAATATGGTCGCTACGATGTCACAGATAATATGTGTAGCTATTCTGTCGCCAGTACACATGCCAATCGATTATTTAATCAAGGTGATATTGAGCCGTTAAGCGAAGTTAGCTTTGAACAACTCTGGTCAAAAGCAAATGGTAGTCTGCCATTATGGCGTGATAATGATGCAACCGTCTTAGATCTCGTGAATAATCAAGATGCCAATGCGCCACGACGTGAGTTCTTTTCCACCTCTAAAAATAGTAAATATATTGATTACAATACGCAAGGCGCAATCTGTTTACGCGACAACTTGCAAAAAGCACGTGTACAAAAAGGCTTAAACGAAGTCAGCGCGTCAGGCAATTTGAATGGCATAAAAACATTTATTGTTCATGGCAAAAATAATGTTAAACAATTACCAGATTACACCTCACGTGCTTATGTAGCCCTCAACAGCATTGTTGAAGGGAAAAATTCAAAATTGCGTTACATCGAAGTAGATAATAGCAGTTATTTAGATGGTTTGATTCCATTCGACAGTCAACTATTACCTATCGATTATTATGGTGAAAGTGCCATGGATTGGTTATGGTCAAACTTAACGAAACAGACAACATTACCAGAAAGCCAAGTGGTGCACGCTAAAGCTAGAGGTGGTAAAAACGGTGTAGTACCAGCGACAACAACCGTTAATCTTGTGCCAATTATGCAATCTCCTGATCGTAAAAATACAATTAAGAAAGAAAACGGCACCCTATTTTTACCGAAAGAATCACGTTAATCGAAGATTAACTTCACAGAAATCCATTATTTATCTATTAAATGCGTGATAATGATGAGTGGTATAGGTAGTAGTGATGATAGAGGTAGTAATTAGTGGATGATTTGATATTGAACTTAAAGCATTCTGCCGACTCACGTCGGCAGAATAGAAAAACAGTAATGATGATGTGCGTAGTTTTATCGTGTAGTTTTATACGGTAGCTTTAATGTCTCGTTTTATACATTATCGCTTATCTAAATGCTACCGCACATCACATCATTACTTCTTATAACGAGTTGGCCAAATTACTTCTGGTTTTACACCAATCGCTTCAGCAATAATTCTTTCGCCTTTTGGCCATTTGCGATCCAGTGTGTTTCGTAGTGTGTTTTCCGACAATCCAGCTTCGCGCGATAGTTGTCGTAAACTTTTTCCCCGTTTTTCGATTTCAGCACGAATATCCGCTCTATGCCAATCTTTAGTTGGGTCATTATCAATCATTTAATTCTCCTTCTCATAATATTTATTACTTGTAATATTATTTGTGCATCACAAATCCAATTATCCAATCGATGCATTGTTATCGTTTAGCTTATAATATAATTTATGGAGATGAAACAATAACAGAAATAAAGGCTAATCTCCATTATTTTTCACAAAAAACATACAAAAAAATGCATAAATATTTTTAATCTGTTAAAAACATGCATTTATTCGGTAATTTATCTTTTTATTTATTGTTTATTTATTTTTTTACACGTAAATTACGTTGCTCATGAATTATAAAAATCGAACAACATAAATCAAGCCCTACTTTTATCAACGAAGAAGCATAAATATAGTATGGGTATACCCATACAGTCGAAAATATCGTAAATATTTATTCACGATGACGGAATTCGCCTTCTGCACATCCTTCACGCCAGTAACTAATAATTTGGATAGCATCACTCGCCAAATTAGGATATTTATCATCTAACGCATGTCGCATTTGTTGCGCCAGTGTCGATTCCACACCACCCCAGAAAAATAGCTGTTCATTATTCATAAAGTCGTGATGAATGACTGTTGCCATTAATTGACTCGCTTCACCTTTTTTACGCACTATCCAGTGAATATCACGCTGTTTTTCATTTAAAGATTGCAAAACGTCGTGTGAATCATTCACTTCGATAAAAGCGGCCACATCACAATCTTTAGGCATATTTTCAATGGTATAGCATATTGTCGGCATCGCCGAAATATCCCCAATTAACACAAGTTTACGCTGCGTTACATTGCTATCATCAAATTTACATTTTGCGCCCATACCGACCAAACCTACCTGATCACCCACTTTAGCTTGTTGTGCCCATAAAGTGGCAATACCGGTTTGATGAACGACAAAATCAATCATCAACTGATTTGTTGTCACATCATAATGACGCACACTGTAAGTACGAACACGTTGGCGCATTCCATCTTGCCAAATAATTTTGTTATTCTCATCATAATCAGGAAATACGAGCTCATTCGTTTTTGGATCAGCAAAAAGCAACTTAAGATGTGGTCCAATCCATAGCGGATTGACGGTTAAGGTTTTGTCACTCGAAAAGCAGATACGGATAAGATTTTGAGATAATCGATTAATGCTAAGCACGGTTAAGCGTGCATTGATGGGGACTCTTTTTTCATTTTTTTTCATAATCAAAACTCTTAATTGAATATCAATAAATAGCTAACCAAAAAAGTCAACGCTCAGATAGAATCCTAAGCACTACTTTTGGGTTAGTCATTAAAGATAATTTAAATAGTGATGAGTTAATTGTGCTAATATTTTGCTGTTTTAGCCTAATGCCTGATTGGCATGTTCATTTTGGATAAGTTCTAATTTATAACCATCTGGATCTTCAACAAAAGCGATTATCGTTGAGCCACCTTTTACGGGTCCTGCATCGCGGATCACTTTGCCGCCGGCTTGCTTGATATCATCACACATTTTAACAACATCATCGATACCAATGGCAATATGACCAAAAGCATTACCATGATCATAATGGTCAACATCCCAATTATAGGTTAACTCAATAACTGAACTCGATGTTTCGTCATCATAACCGACAAACACTAAAGAATAACGATATTGCGGATTTTCAGCTGTTCTAAGGACTTTCATACCCATAATACGAGTATAAAAGTCGACAGCACGATCAAGGTCTCCTACACGGATCATGGTATGCAATAGACGCATTGCTGTTTACCTTTTGTTTTAATTGATTTGTTTTATTAAGTTATGTTACATATCAATCGTGTTGATTGATTCTTTTAAAGAATATATGGAATTATGCTGCACCATATATTCTATTTATTTAGCTTCTATTTCTTTAACTTCTATTTATTTAGTTCACTACTTTCGCGTGGTGAAACGTTAATTTGTTTACCATTAGTCACCATTTTTACGGGTTGGCCAGCATAGAACTGATCCGCTGATCCTTTTTGGACTATCACAATTGTCGAACCACTTTCTTGCTTAATTTCTAGCTGTACCGCATTGGCTTTACTCAATTCATCTTGCAAAGCTCCGCCTGCTAAGGCACCACCAATAGCACCACCAGCAATAGCTAAACTGTTACCTTTACCATTACCGACAGTGTTACCTAAAAAGCCACCTAATACAGCGCCACCAAGCGAACCCACAATATTATTATTTTGTCCATCTGACGCGTTAGTTTGGATTTTAACCGGTCTGACAGACACGACAGTCCCATAGCTCACTTGCTGAACCTGTTTTGCTTGATCGGCTGTATACACATCACCTGAATAAATATCGCTATTCGAACAGCCAGTCATTAAAATAGACCCCGTCACTAAAATAGACCAAGTAGCTAATGTGACAAATTTTTTCATATACTATTCCCCATATAAGTTACCCTATAAAGTCACCTTTATAGGTCGTTAAGCATAATATTCTTTTCACACAACAACAATATTATTTTTATAATTTTACTGTCCAATAATGCAATTTGGCCCTAACTTGGGTTATACTCATCACATATTTTACTCTTAACTCAATGATTATATGAAATGCTCGTTATCTAGCCTATTCACGACTGTACGACTAAAATTAGTCTTTGGTGCATTGTTGTTCATTATTGCGCTGCTATTTATTCTAACACGCTTTATTAATTGGGATGATCACAATAAAAATCAATCCCCATTGTCTGTCGCACAGCCAGAACAACACTTTTTGACTAAAAATCGTTTAATTGAAAACAGTTCATCACCGACACTATTACAACAACAAAATAATTGTGTAAATGAAATACCACATACCTTAAAGCAGATGGATTCAATTGCTGCGCAAGGATGCCCTATCGATGTAAAATAAAACCTATTAATCCGTAAATATCACATAACAGACTTAACTAAAACGTAATATGAATAATGTAAATAATATGAAAAAAATAGAAATTGACGAAGAGTTATATCAATACATCGCAGGACAAACGAAACATATTGGTGAAGATGCGTCGACTATTTTACGTCGTTTATTAAAGATGACGCCCCATGCTTCTCACAATATTCATTCCCAACCCCCATCCAATAAAGATGACATACTGACACGCTTGTTAAGTGATAAAGCATTTGTGAACGAAAAATCGATCATTAACCGTTTTTTATTATTATTAAGTACACTATATCAGTATGATGCGGCGCTATTTTCAATTTCAGCAGCCTCTTTGCATGGTAGTAAAAGACAATATTTAGCCCAAGATAAAACGTCTTTGGAAATATCGGGTAGGAATACCAAACCGCGTGAAATTATCGGCACACCTTATTGGGTCATATCCAATACCAATACTGACCGTAAAATTCATATTCTCGAATCCATCATGAATAACATGAAGCTACCGGCAGATAAAATAAAATTATTAATTGCCGCTTTTAAAGCGCCAATAGCGCCCCAATAAAACGACAACATCAACTAAAGAGTATATACTCTTCATGCTACTCGCGATGTATATATATTTATAAATAGAATCTTATGAAGGAGTAAATCAATGGCACGAAGCAATAGGGCTGGATTATTAGCTGAGCCCTCTGATCTCATTAATATCACAACACTACAAAATAACTATTATCAAATCAAACCCGATAGTAATGATATTAGCCAACTCGTGATTTTTGGAACATCTGGCCACCGTGGTAGTTCCAATAAAGGAACATTTAACGAGCAACATATTCTTGCGATTGCCCAAGCTATTGCCGAATATCGTAAGGCGCATGATATTACCGGTCCTTGTTTTATTGGCCAAGATACACATGCCTTATCCGAACTCGCTTTAAAAACGGTTCTCGAAGTTTTTGCTGCTAATGAACAGACACTTGTCATGGCAGATAATTGGGGATACACCCCTACCCCGGTTATTTCGCACGCTATCTTAACCTATAATCAAGGTAGAAAGAGTGGCTTAGCGGATGGTATTGTTATCACCCCTTCACATAATCCACCCGATGATGGCGGAATCAAATATAATCCAACCAATGGCGGACCTGCCGATACCCATATTACTAAACAGATCGAAAATCGCGCCAATGAATTGCTTAAAAATGGCTTAGTTGGTGTCAAACGAATCACGCTATCGCGGGCATTAGATTCTGGCTATATTCACACCAAAGAGTACGAAACTGATTACGTCAATGATCTCGACAATATCTTAGATTTTGCCGCCATCAAAGCTGCTGATCTTAAAATTGGCGTTGATCCTTTAGGCGGTGCAGGCATTACCTATTGGCCAAGAATTGCCGAAAAATATCAAATCAAACTCGATATTGTGAATAATAAAATTGATCCAACCTTTAGTTTTATGCACCTTGATCACGACGAAGTAATTCGTATGGATTGCTCAAGCCGATGGGCAATGGCCGGATTGCTGAGTTTGAAAGATAAATTTGATTTAGCTTTTGGTAATGATACTGACTTTGATCGCCACGGTATTGTGACACCTAAAGGATTGATGAATCCAAATGCCTATCTAGCCACTTGTATTAATTATCTTTTCCAAAATCGACCGTTCTGGCACAAAGATATCGCCATTGGTAAGACGCTGGTGACAAGTTCAATGGTGGATCGTGTGGCTAACAGTCTGCATAAAACCTATCTAGAATATCCAGTTGGCTTTAAATGGTACGCGGAGGGACTCTACAATGGGCAATTAGGTTTTGCCGGTGAAGAGAGTGCAGGCGCCTCATTCTTACGGAATAATGGTAAAGTTTGGTCAACCGATAAAGATGGTATCATCTTATGTTTATTGGCTGCAGAAATGACAGCCAAACAAGGGAAAAATCCTCAGCAACAATATGCAGAACTTGAAGCGAAATTTGGTACTTCTTATTATGGACGATTACAAGCTTCAGCCACATTTACTGAAAAACAGAAATTAGCCAAACTTGATGCAAGTCAACTCACTACAGATAAATTAGCCGGTGAAGAGATCAAACAGTCATTAACTAAAGCGCCAGCAAATGATGCCCCTATTGGTGGATTGAAGGTCATTACTGAAAATGGTTGGTTTGCGGCACGCCCATCTGGTACTGAAGATGCGTATAAGATTTATGCGGAAAGCTTCATCAATGAAGCACATTTAGCCCAAATTCAAGAAGAAGCACAACAGATTGTTGCTAAGGCAATAAAATAATAAGTGCACCGCTCTTCCTATTAATTCCGCCGATGGTTGTCGGCGGAAATCTCATTTAGATTAGCAACGCAATGAAAAAGTAGCCTATCTAACCAATAATGATTACGCACCCACGCGATAATTAGGTGGCTCTTTAGTCATCAATACATCATGAACATGACTTTCTTTAATACCTGCGCCAGTAATACGATAAAATTTTGCTTGCGTCCGCAAAATATCAATCGTTGCACATCCGGTTAATCCCATACAAGAACGTAATCCACCCATCTGTTGATGAATAATTTCCTTCAACACACCTTTATAAGCAATACGTCCTTCTATTCCTTCGGGCACCAATTTATCAGCGGCATTATCTGATTGGAAGTAACGATCTGACGACCCTTTTGCCATCGCACCAAGCGATCCCATACCACGATACGATTTATAAGCACGGCCTTGATAAAGCTCGATTTCACCCGGCGCTTCTTCGGTACCGGCAAACATCGATCCAACCATCACACATGAAGCGCCCGCCGCAATCGCCTTAGCAATATCACCAGAATAACGGATTCCACCATCGGCAATTACCGGAATATGATAATGATTGGCAACCTCAACCGCATCCATAATCGCTGTAATTTGTGGCACACCTACGCCAGTTACCATACGTGTTGTACAGATAGAACCTGGGCCAATACCGACTTTTACCGCATTAACACCCGCTTCGATCAACGCTTTCGCACCTTCGGCTGTTGCAACATTTCCCCCAATAATTTGTAAATCAGGATAAGCATCTCTTGCGGCTCGGATACGTTGCAAAACGCCTTCAGAATGGCCATGTGATGAATCAATCAATAAAACATCGACCCCAGCGTCCACTAATGCGGCAATACGCTCTTCATTACCGGCAGCAGCACCAACCGCGGCGCCAACGCGTAAACGACCTTTATCATCCTTACAAGCATTAGGTTTTTGTTCCGCTTTATTATAATCTTTAACGGTAATCATACCTTTCAAGTGGAATTTATCATCAATAACTAACACTTTTTCTACACGGAATTCATGCATTTTTTGCAGAACGTTTTCGCGTTTTTCGCCTTCTTTTACGGTAACTAAATGGGTTTTAGGTGTCATAACTGCAGTCACGGGTAAAGATAAGTCAGTGGCAAAACGGACATCGCGTGCCGTAATAATACCCACTAACTCTTGACTTTCTGTTACGACAGGAAATCCGGCAAAACCGAACTCTTTCGCCAGTTCGATAACATCGTAAATACTGGCGGTTGGTAATACCGTGACAGGGTCTTGCACAATACCGCTTTCATGTTTTTTTACGCGTCTTACATGATTAGCTTGATTTTCGATCGACATATTTTTGTGAATAAAGCCAATTCCCCCTTCTTGGGCAAGCGCAATAGCCAATTCAGATTCGGTAACGGTATCCATGGCCGCCGATAACATCGGAATATTTAATTTAATAGTTTGGGTTAATTGTGTACTGATATCAGCAGTATTGGGTAGAACGGTAGAATGGGCAGGAACCAATAGTACATCATCAAATGTGAGGGCTTCTTTTATAATACGAGACATGACAATATTCACCATAAAGTTAAATTGTTGATAAAATATTGCCGAAGTATTTTACGGATAAAATGACAAAAAAGCCAGCAGAATAAAAACTAATTGCGATACCTACTTTAGATACCTACCTTATAAACGTGAATTACCGTCTGATTATTATACAATAAATGGGGATTCTGCCGGCATTCGTCGACAGAAGTAGCAAATAAAGTGGATGATTAAGATTTATGCGCTGATCGATGCACTCTTGGCACGTTTTCACCGCTCATGCAGCTAGGGTTTCTCCGCAAGTAAAATATAATTCACGTCAATATTAGGGCCTAATCTAAATTGATTTTGTAAAAGATGATATTCCATACCAATCACATCCGCTGTATCAAGCCCTGCTTGATCAACCCAACGCATCAATTCTGATGGTAAAATAAAACGGTCAAAATCATGTGTCCCTTTGGGCACCAGGCGAGCAATATATTCAGCACCTAAAATCAGTAATAATTTTGCTTTATAATTACGATTAATTGTCGACAAAAATAGCTTACCATTCGGTTGTAACAGTGTTGCGCAAGATCGAATAATAGATAAAGGATCGGGTACATGCTCAAGCAATTCCATACAAGTAATAATCTCAAACTGCGTACCTTTTTGTTTAGTATTGCATTGCTCAGCAAGCGATTCTACGGTTTGTTTTTTATACACAATATCCAAATTATTTTGTTTAGCATGTTCCTGTGCAACAATAAGCGAAGCTTCGGCTAGATCAATACCTGTGACGTTTGCGCCTAATCGTGCAAGGCTCTCAGATAAAATTCCACCACCACAGCCTACATCTAAAATTTTCTTATCTTTTAATGATCCACCACACTGTTGCAAAATATAATCCACTCTTAATGGATTAATAATATGTAGCGGTTTACATTTACCATTTGGATCCCACCATTCAGCAGCCAGTTGGGTAAATTTGTTAATTTCATTGATATCAATATTTTGTGACATTTCCGTTTCTCGTTTTTATCGTCAACTCGATACGACGAAGCCATTTTGTTAAGAATTATAGCACGAATAAAATCCTATACGCCCACCACACTACCCAAGCAACGACTACCGCCCAAACTCAATACTTATCGCCTAGCGATAATGAGTATATAGATAATTACAATAATTTAAACTTTATTTATGCTAAAATAGCGTCATAAAAACAGACAGGTGATTGTAATGGATTTTTCTCAATTAAAACAGATTTCACTCAATGATTGGCAACTTATCAAAGTATCTGGTGAAGATAATCAAACGTATCTACAAGGACAAGTCACAGCAGACATTCCCCAATTAACTGATCAACATAGCCTCTTTGCTGCGCATTGTGATGCAAAAGGGAAAATGTGGAGTAATTTACTGCTCTTTAAACGCGACAAAGATATCTTTTATATTGTGCGTAAAAGTGTAGCTGACAAACAGATCGCCGAATTAAAAAAATATGCCATCTTTGCCAAAGTCAAGATTGAGGCGATTAACGACTTAAACATGCTCGGTGTTGTCGGAAATCTTCCCCAAGAAGTTGCTGCGCACTTAACGACGCCTGACCAAAATTGTCTGACCTACGCAAATACCACCTATCTTCGACTATCTTCACCTGTCGAACGTTTTATTATGATCACGCCACAACCACTACCGACGGATTTAGAGCCAAGTACTGAATGGCAATTACTGGATATGCAAGCCGATTATGCCATTATTGACGCGCCCAATATAGAAACCTTGTTGCCACAAGCCTGCAATTTACAACATCACAATGCCATTAGTTTTGATAAAGGTTGCTATTGCGGACAAGAGATGGTTGCCAGAGCACAATTCCGTGGCGCGAATAAACGGGCGCTCTATTTATTATCCGGTACTGGCAATAAATTACCGATTATTGGTGATACCTTAGAATATCAGATCGGTGAAAATTGGCGTGAAGGTGGACAAGTTTTAGCTGCACTACCCGTATCGGATAGTAAAAACCAGCTTTACGTGCAAGCTGTATTAAATAATGATATGGATCCACAAACAACGTTTAGGATAAAAGACGATCAAAAGAGCCATCTTGCCATCAAGTGATTGGCTAGTTTACCGCTATTCGTTCACCGACAATGATAAACGAATAGCGGTATTTTATGGACAGTTGCTGATTAACTGTCAAACAAATGCTATTTAGTACCTTCTGCTGCTGGTGCAGCTTCTTCCGGTGCGGTTGTTGTTGGTGCTACCACTGGTGTTGTGCTTTCAACTTTAGTTTCGACCTGAGTTTCAACTTTCTCAACCACTTTATTTGGTTCACTTGGTGCAGCCGTTGCTTCCTTAGATGCTACCGGTGCTGCCCCTTCATCAATACGAAGATAAACAATATTTTGTTGTCCACGATCACAAGACCCCACAATCTGCCCTTCGATTTGCTGTTGCGCTTGATCGGATGGAATCAATTTTAATTCGAAATTAGCGGTTGGCACACCATTATTGTGAATTTTTTCAGCAATACTGGCACTAATTTCATCACAATTAGACGCTGCAGAAGCCATCAACGGTAAACCAAGTAATAATGTAATGCATAGTTTTTTCATTTTATTTACCCTTTTAGAATTGACATCTTATAGAGATGATCTGTTATCGTTACTTTTATTATAAAACTATTGCTAAAACTGTCTATATTCTTTTTAAAATTGTATAAAAATATTTAATATTTTCTAAAGATTAGCGCTTAATTTGTGTCTCCTCTAAACGCTGTAGTTTATCCATAACCCATGTTCTAAATTCATCTAAATCTTGTTCTGACAACGCATTAACAAAATCGCGTTTTTCATGTAATTTATCTTTATCTTCATCCGTTAAAACGACGCCTTGTAAGTTGATTAGGACTTCTTTACGATAAACAGAATAAATAAAATCCTTAATTAACTCATCCGATAAATGCAATTCAGTCATGGTGAATCCTCTTTTATCTCATACTTAACAGGTAAACTGCGCAATTAATCTACACTGAGTTATGATGCCAATTTTAGTGATTAAGCTAAATTTGATCATGAAAACAAGCGCAGTAACCATCGCCGTTTACCTATCAAAAACGCACTATTTGCCGGCCAACTCACCTAAAAGTGCATAGGATGGCACAAAAAATAGCGCACCGGTTAACGCAGTACTAAAATCTAATAATCTATCATGATTCCCCACCGGAACACCGATAAACATATTACTTAACATTCTTTCTGTAACAGCTGGATCTTTTGCATAACCAATAAAATAGGTGCCATACACTCCTTCGGCAGGACTACCGTACGGGAGATTATCACGCAATATTTTTAAGTCATTACCTTTGTCATCTTTAATATTGGTTAATACATTGTGCGCATTGCTCGGTTTTTCTTGTTCGCTCAGTTCAAGATCATCAAATTTTTTACGACCAATCGCCAATTCTTGTTGTTCAACCGGCAGTTTATTCCACGCATCAAGATCATGCACATAACGTTGGATAAGAACATAACTTCCGCCTTTAAACTGTGGATCTTCATCGCCCACAATCGCAAAATCAACGGCATCATTACCGGTTGGATTTTCGGTGCCATCAATAAAGCCAATCATACTTCGGCCATCAAATGAACGGAACGCAAATGTTTCATCTTGATAGGTCACCGCCGCACCGATTTTGACCATAATTTGGCGGGCAAATTCGAAACAGTGATCCATCCGATCAGCTCGAATATGAAACAGGAGATCGGCCGGAGTAGAGGGTGCGGTATAGGTTTGACCTTTTATTTCTTTAAAAGTGTGCAATTTAGCCGGTTTCGGCGATTTAAATAATCTATCCCATGCATCAGAACCAAAACCAAGAATGCCACGGAAATGGCGCTCTGGATCACGAATAGTCATACTTCGAATCAACGCAGGGAAATCGGTACAAAAACTTTTGACTAGCGCTTCGGCTTCAGCTGTTTTTTTTATATTTAATGAAATAAATAACGCTGTTTTTCCTGGTGGTTCAGTGACAGGTTGTGGATTATTAACTAACTTATCATTCATAATAGTTCCTATTGTCATAAAATTTACTTTGCTCACATTGTTAATCGTAAGGCAAATAGCGTGCATAAAGCGATCATCGCATGCCCTACTCGCCTTACCTTTCCGCCAACAACTGCCAACGGAATTGAAAATCATGTTATCGAAAGAAACCGCATAATGACTATAATACTACCTTAGCTATATGAAGATAATCAATAAATAAAACCAAATTCAATAACCGCCTTTTTCACTCATTTTATTTATGCACTAAATAATTTGATAAGTTATCAATAAACCTGTTGATAACTACATAATGTATTGATTTTTAACATATATTTAACGAGATTAAATATTAATCACCCTAAAAAATAAGCTCTATTTTATGGCGCTTACCCATTACTTAATAGGATAATTCCCCGTGTGACAAATAAACAGCAATAGGTAAAGAACACTAGATAAAAACAACATAAAAAACAGCAATCTAAACACTATAGATATTTGACATAAACGTATAGTAGTTCTGAAACTTTAAAACAGCGTTGTTTTATGGAAAATTTTTACGGCACGCTTTACTGCAACAAACTCTATTGCAATAAACTCTGTTTTGTTTCTCGACCTAATAAAATAATCGCAATAATCGCTAATAAAATAGCGAAACTAAACAGTGAAAAAATCAAGCCGACCGAAAAGCCTAACGAAACAAATAGCCCCACCATCAATGGACCTAAAATCCCACCAATACGGCCAACTGCCGCCGCCATGCCAACACCTGTGCCACGAATATGAGCCGTATATTGTTCAGGCGTATAAGCATACATCGCTCCCCAGGCCCCTAAATTAAAGAAGGACAACAACATACCCGAAAGCAACAGTTGGTTAGCGCTCTGCACAATACCGAACAGATAACCACTGATTAACGTACCCAATAGATAGATGACCAATACCCACTTGCGCCCTAACCGCTCAATTAACCACGCCACCGAAAAATAGCCCGGTAATTGTGCTAACGTCATGATTAAAATATAGCCAAAACTTTTGACCATATCAAAGCCCTTCATCATCATCACACTTGGTAACCACAAAAACATGCCATAATAGGAAAAGACCACACAAAACCAAACGATCCATAACATCAAGGTCCGTTGACGAAATGTTGCTGACCATACGCTTTGGATTTTATAGCAAATCGATTCTTTTTGAGTATCAACCGTTAAATGACGATCATTAAGAGAAGTCGGAAGATTAAAACGCAAATAGAGTGCATAAAAAGCAGGCAGTGCAGATAAAATCATCGCACCACGCCAGCCAATCACAGGCAAGGGAATCAAGAAGAAGGCGATCAGTGCCGCAACTATCCAACCTACAGCCCAAAAGCTTTCGAGTAAAACCACAATGCGCCCCCGAATCTCTGGCGGTACATTTTCACTGACTAGCGTCGATGCGACCGGTAATTCCCCGCCCAGCCCCATGCCAATAAAAAAGCGCAAAATTAATAAGCTGCCTAATCCCCAGGCAAATGCGCTTAGACCGCTGGCCACGCTAAACATCAATAGCGTGATAAAAAAAGCTGACTTACGCCCTTTTTTATCCGCATAAATGCCAAAAATAAAGGCGCCTAGTGCCATGCCAATCGAATTGACACTGCCAATTATGCCTAATTGCGCAGCCGACAACCCCCAATCCTGTTTTAGGGCAGCTAAAATAAAGGCCAGTAATCCCACATCCATCGCATCGAAAAGCCAACCTACTCCCGCGACAAACAGCAATTTGTTCACTGTATAAACCGAAGTAGAGCTAGAAGTAGAATCAGAATGAAAAGCAGATTTAGAAAACGATTTATTCTTAAAAAATATCATGATAGTCAATAAAAGTGATTAAGGTTCTAATATCAAAGCAAATTCTGATCAAAATGTCCATAACTAAACCTAATCGCGCCTAATTTATCACCAAAATCATTGCCTTGTGACACAATAATATGCTGAGCAAGTAACGCATTTAACAGCGCCATCTCTTGCTGATTATTCTCCACCGGGAAATGGGCATATAGATGGAATCCCCCCAAAGGCATTTGATAACTGATTTGATCACCATAGTTTTCTGTCAACCATTGCCTAAGCTGAGTCAAGCGACTTTCGAGCTGTATTCGCAAAAAACGTTGATGATTAACATAATGATTTTTTAGATAATCTTCGGCAAGCAGCTGCGGCAAAATACTCAATCCCGAATCGATATGTTGACGAATTGCCGCCAACTTTTCGATAATAGTTCGCGGCGCGATCATCCAACCAATACGAATACTCCGTCCAATATATTTCGACAGTGAACCTAAATAGATCACCTGATTATCACTATCCAACTTTTTAATCGGCGACACATCCAGATCATCCTGAAAAGATAATGCGCTATAGGCATCATCCTCAACAATACCAATACAGGCGTCGTAGCAAAAATCCAATATTGCCCGTTTACGATTTGGGCTCATCACATAACCGGTTGGATTTTGGAAAATCGGATTGAGAAACAACCATTTTATCTGGTGCTGATTAACGGCATTGGCTAAACTGTCAAGTGTAATCCCCTCGGCATCGGTGACCAATCCATACAGCCGTAAACCGGCAGCTTGGAAAAGGGGTAATGAATAGAAATACGAAGGCAGCTCAATCCCAATAGCATCGCCCGGCTTTAATAACCCTTGCGTAATCAGAAAGAGCGATTGCTGTGTCCCTGATGTGATCAGCACTTGGTGGCTATCAACCGGCATGGCAAATGATTGCTGCATATAGTGCGCAATCTGCTGCTTAAGTGATGGCAAACCCAGCTGTAAACTATCACTATTTTTTTCATGTTTGATTAATTCACTCGCAGAAATATTGGGTAATTCGAGTGGTGGGATCAGTTCCACAGGCAGATCACCATTGGCCAAATCACACATTTTTTCACCTAGAATAGATTGTTGCGCTCGAATTTGGGCAACCTTTTGTTGATAAAGTGAACGCTGTTCGCGACTAAAATTGGCTGGCAAACGCCAATTAATCGTGGGATAAGCTTGTAAACCCCACTTTTGATCATTGACAAACGTGCCACTCCCCAAACGGCGAATCAATACCCCCCGTTCAGTCAAACAATCCAATGCATGCACAACGGTTGATCGATTCACATGGAGCTTTTTTGCCAAATCTCTTTCCGATGGCAATCGTTCCCCCGCAATCAGCAAACCTTGTTCGATATAATGCTCAATCAATTGTTGTAACTTTTGAAATAACGTACCTACGAAAGGTGCTAATCTATTTTTATCCCACATACTTTATCCCACACAAATGAATGCTCTTCTGCTAACATTATGCCGTGTTAATGCGCCTTATTCAGCAAAACTTACTCGGTAAATTTGACATAAACGCATACAAGTTCTGAAACATCCTAAAAAAATTACGCTTTCCTTAAAAATTGGATGGTTCGATTATAGTCCAATTGGCTGTTTATGGCAGCCTGTTTATTATGAATAATAATAGCCATCGAAAATAGGACAAAATCCTCACAACCTTTATCCCACTTCGACATTTAGCGGATAGCGGTGAAATAACTTATCTACTTCACCACGGGCAGCGAATGTCTAACCAATTTAAGCAAAGGAGCAAGTATGACTATTCAAACCGGAACACAAACTGTAAAACGTGGTATGGCGCAAATGCAAAAAGGGGGCGTGATTATGGATGTCGTTAACGCCGAACAGGCCAAAATCGCTGAACAAGCAGGTGCGGTCGCCGTCATGGCGCTAGAACGCGTACCCTCAGACATTCGTGCCGCGGGCGGTGTTGCCCGTATGGCCGATCCGACCATTGTCGAAGCCGTTATGAATGCTGTCACTATCCCTGTTATGGCAAAAGCACGTATCGGTCATATTGTTGAAGCACGTATTTTAGAATCAATGGGTGTCGATTACATTGATGAAAGCGAAGTCCTCACCCCGGCAGATGAGCAATATCATTTGCTGAAAAATGAATTTACCGTGCCATTTGTTTGCGGTTGCCGTGATTTAGGCGAAGCTTTACGCCGTATTGGTGAAGGCGCATCTATGCTACGTACAAAAGGCGAACCGGGCACAGGCAACATTGTCGAAGCAGTCCGCCATATGCGTAAAGTAAATGAACAGATCCGTTTAGTCGTCAGTAAATCTAAAGATGAGTTGATGACATTGGCTAAAGAGATCGGCGCACCGTATGAACTGATTTTACAAGTAAAAGAGCTTGGCAAATTACCGGTTGTGAATTTCGCGGCGGGTGGTGTTGCAACACCCGCTGATGCAGCGTTAATGATGCAGCTTGGTGCTGATGGCGTGTTTGTTGGTTCAGGTATTTTTAAATCTGAAAATCCAGAAAAATTTGCCAAAGCTATTGTCCAAGCGACCACTTATTTTGATGATTATCCGCGTTTAGCAGAATTATCTAAAGGATTAGGACAGGCGATGAAAGGTATTGAAATTAGCCGTCTAACCGAAGCCGAAAGAATGCAAGATCGAGGTTGGTAATGCCAAATTCACAATCTGTTATGACAAAAAAATCGGTCAGCAAAAAAATCGGTGTACTTAATCTACAAGGCGCCGTCAGTGAACACCTGACCATGCTTAAGCGCATCGAACAGGTCGAACCGATTGCAGTAAAACAGGCCGAACAATTGGCTGACTTGGATGGCTTAATTATTCCAGGCGGCGAATCCACCGCCATCAGTCGTTTGATTCGACAAAATGGTTTATTGGAGCCCATCAAGCAGTTCGCGGCGCAAGGTAAAGGTATTTTCGGTACCTGTGCCGGCTTGGTATTATGTGGTATGGAAACCAAGCATCACGAAGTAGAACTGCTCAAGTTGATTGATATTCAGGTTGAACGCAATGGTTTTGGTCGACAAATTGCCAGTTTCGAAACCACGTTAGATATTGCGCCAATTGGCACAGATATTCCCGCTGTCTTTATTCGTGCGCCTTATATTGCTCGCGCAGGGGAAAATGTCACCCTACTCGCTTCGGTAAATGGGCATGGCGTCATGGCACAACAAGGCCATATCTTAGTCTGCTCTTTTCATCCTGAATTGACGCAAGATGACCGCGTAATTCGCTATTTTGTGAATCTCTGTTAAGACTTTTTGATGATCTGAGTCATCATCTTAGTCAGCTTAATCAGCAAAGAGGGCAAATGCCCTCTTTTTATTTACATTTATATTATATTTTTATTCATATTCATAACATATTGTTGATCTTAAAACAGGCGACGTATCTTAGAAGATACCATTAATCCCAAAACCTGTTATGAATCTTCAAAAAATCTTAAAACGAAAGATTGGTACTCACAAAAAGCGAGCGTCCCGGTTCATTATAGGTCGCCGCACCGGCACCTTGGCTTCCCCCAACAGCTACCGAATTACCTTTACGGAATAAGCGTTTATCAAAAATATTATCCACACCTGCAGTTAAGGTAAAGTTCTTGGTAAATTGATATTGGGTACTCAAATTTACCAGTGCATAAGGACTTAGCTGATCAGTTGCGCTGCCAGTTTGCTTCTCGTTTTTATAACCATACTTACGTGGTTTCTGTTTACCATACCAGGTTAAGGACGGCGTTAATGAGAAATTATCGGTCGCTTGCCAATCGAGTGCTGAATTTAAGGTATATTGCGGAATGATCGATAAATAATCGCCTGTCTTTTTGTTTTTCGATTGCAACATCCACGTCAAATTATTGCGCCATTTCATATTTGATCGTACTGGAATAGAAAGATTACCTTCTAAGCCTTCGACAACCGCTTTCGGCACATTGACCCATTTATAGACATCGGCATTTCTAAATTGCGGTCTACCATTGCCTCCAACAGCTTGCAATACCGGCGTCGTTCCCGCTTGGATTTTATCGCGATAATCATTACGGAAATAGGTTAGTCCAGCTATCAATCCTTTTTCTTTATGAAGATTATCTTCACTGTGGAACTCTAAACCGATCTCCTTATTGACACTTGTTTCGGCTTTTAAATCTTTATTCCCCATCAAATAACAGCTTTTATTACCCGCACAACCATTACCACGACTGGTTAATAGATAGTTTGGATTAGTCTGATAAAGATTAGGTGCCTTATACGCTCTGGCTATGCCCATTTTAGCGGTAACATTATCATTTAACTCGTGTGATAAGTTAAGGCTTGGGCTCCAGTTATGGCCAGTTTCACTTTGATGATTAAAACGGAGCCCCGGCGTTAACATCGTAGCGTCAGTTAACTCAATATTATTTTCAACAAATACGCCCCATAAACTGGCGCTCATTTTATCGGTTCGAATCTCTTTCAATCCCGGAATTTGCCCACCTTCAGACATCGACTGTTTGTTAGAGTTAGGATCAGACATTTTTTGGTGATTATATTCTGCACCTACAGTCATGGTTTGTGGCACATAGAATGTAAACGGCAAATCGGTTTCGCTATGCAACGTAATATTATTAGCATCAGTTGTTGATCGTTTACCTTCATCGGTAAATTGCCCTTCTACTCGCCCCGCTAATCCTTCATTCAGCCTTGTATTATGTGTTTTTTCATATTGCACATACGACATGGTACTGACGCCACTTTCCCAATAGTTACGGTGTGTGAGCGCATAGTTAGTACGATACATCGTGTTGGTTTCATGGCCATATAATTTTTTAACTAACGACACCGGATTAGACGGATTGACCGGTAAAGGATTATTATTTTGTGTATCGCCGGCATAAATATTACCTTGTCGGCTGGTGCTAGCTTCTAACTCTAATGACTGTTTATCGGTCATATCCCAATGCAATAAGCTGTTTAGATCTTTATTGCGCACCCCTTCACGGCCAGCACTTAATGATCCTTTATTAATTTGATGATTATCATTAATATCGCGCGCATCAGGATTCGTTTTATTCAAGTTACCGTATAATCGCATACTTAAATTATCCAGCAATCCGCCAGTTAAGGTAAATCCGACACGTCGCGATGATCCATCATCACTATGGGTTGGTGCATTAATATAATCATTTAAAGAACCGTGCCACTCATTAGTCGGTTTTTTGGTAATAATATTGACAACACCACCTGCTGCACCATCACCATAACGTGCCGCAGCCGGCCCACGGATCACATCAATATGGTCAACTGCCTCGGCCGGTACCCAGTTAGTATCACCACGCGTATCGCGTTCACCCCGCCAACCATAACGAACTGACATACGGCTTTTTACCGGTTTACCGTCAACCAAAATCAACGTATTTTCTGGCCCCATGCCACGAATATCAATTTGGCGATTATTACCCCGCTGACCCGTCGTCGAGTTACCGGTTAAATTGACGCCGGGCATAGTACGAATAATTTCGGAGAGATCATTCTTCGGTGGCATTTTTTGGATATCTTGTTCAGTAATCACCGATGATCCTAATGCTTGTTTAGTCTGCTCTGCCGCAGTCACCACAATCACATCATCACTCTCTTTCTTGGGCTCGTTCTTAGTCGTCTCACTATCTGCATAAACGCCATGACATGCGAATGTAATCAGCAGCGATAATAGATAAGTTGATTTACGCTTTAACATTGAATTTTATCCTATCTCATCTGTTTTATATCAATCACCTAATGTTGGTGAATAAAAATCATAGATGGGTCATAAAACGGCGTTTATATCCCTTACATTTTCTTCTTTCCATCGGTAATCAGCAAAGATTACCCTCTCCTTGAGCAAGGATTATGGCTATTTTTAATAATAAAATGATTATCATTAACAAATATTAATGATAATCGTTTTCATTATCAGGATAATTAAAAGAATGTAAACGAAATTTGCGTTAGATCAAATTTACTTGCCTGTTTTTAAAACAATTGTAAAGAATTCATTAAAAATAGATAAAAAACAATTGGTTTTAACGATGAAAAATAACTCAGACAATAGCTAAGCATATCGAAAATGGTGAGAAGAATAATTAGGTTAACTACTCGATATCATGATCAAATCATAAAGGGGAAGTCGTGATCAAAAGGCGCGAAGCTTTTTGTTCTACCCTTTGACCACTGACTTGGTTGATACTCACCCTATTGCTAAGGTGAGCATGCGATTGGCGCTATTTATACAACATTTATACAACAAGATTTTTACAGCAATGTTTATACAACAATATTTATATAAAAACGACTAAAACGATAAATTAGTACTGATAAAGAAGCTACGGCCTGGTTCATTATAAGTCGCGGCTCCAGCACCATATGATTTCACGCTATTCGTATTGGGATCGATTAGCGTGACTGAATTACCACGGCGGAATAGACGTTTGTCAAAGATATTATCCACCCCCGCACTCATACTAAAATCTTTAGTAAACTGATATTGGCCACTAAAGTTAACAATAGCATAAGGGCTTAGCTGATTAGTTGAGCTATCATGAACTTTTTCACCCAAATAGTTATATTTGCGCGGTTTTTGTTTACCATACCAGGTTAATGAAGGTGTTAATGATAGCTGATCGGTCGCTTGCCAATCCATCGCCGAATTTAACGTATATTGTGGAATAATCGATAAATAATCACCGGTTCTTTTATTTTTCGATTGTAGCATCCAGGTAATATTATTACGCCAGTTAAGTGTTGAGCTTAATGGCGCGGTGATACTCCCTTCTAATCCTTCCACAACAGCTTTCGGAACGTTTTCCCATTGGAAGATTTTAGAATTTGCATAATTTGATGGTGTCCCATTTGGATTCGTTCCCCCAATAGCGGTACCAATCGGTTTACTCCCGGCATCAATCTTATTGCGATAATCATTACGGAAGTAAGTCAAATTCGCGACTAAACCTTCGTTATCATGAAACTCTAAACCGATCTCTTTGTTAACACTCGTTTCAGCTTTTAAATCTTTATTACCCAATAAATAACAGCTCTTACCGCTGACATTATTACAGCCTTGTCCGCGGCTATATAATAAATAATTCGGGTTGGTTTGGTAAAGATTTGGTGCTTTATACGCTCTTGCAGCACCTAATTTTAGGGTAAAATAATCCCCCAATTCTTGGGCTAAATTTAATGCAGGACTCCAGTTACTACCCGATTCACTTTGATGATTAAAACGGACAGCCGGTGTTAATGTCGTGGTATCGGTTAATTCCATATTATTTTCGACAAATAATCCCCATAAGCCAGCGCTTGCCTTGGTACTCCGGTTTGTGTCTTTAATCCACGGAATAGAACCACCTTCTGTCGTGGTTTGGGTATTCGAGGTTGGGTCTTTCATCTGTTGATGATTATATTCCGCACCAACTGTCATGGTTTGCGGAACCCAAACATTTAACGGTAAATTAGTTTCATGATGTACAGTCAAATTATCATATTTTGTGGTTTTAAATTTCGCATCTTTCGCAAACAAACCTTCTGTACCACCCGCTTTACCTTCATCTAGGCGAGTATTATTGGTATTTTCATATTGCAGGTAAGATTTGGTGCTTACCCCATTATCCCAATAACCATTATGTGTTAAAGCATAAGTGCGGCGATACATACGATTCGTTTCATGCTTATACTCTTTATTGACTAATGGATTCGAACCTGGATTATTATTCTGCGTATCACCTGCATAAATATTACCTTGTCGACTCACAGCAGATTCAAATTCTAATGATTGCTTATCAGCAAAATCCCAATGTAGCAAACCATTAAGGTCTTTATTACGCACACCTTCACGACCAGCCGGTTTGACACGTGGATCAATAACGTGATTATAGTTAATATCACGTGCATCAGCGCCGGTTCGGTTAAGATTACCATAGAGACGCATAGTCAGATTATCCAGTAATCCCCCCATTAATGAAAAGTTAGTTCGTCTTGTTGCCCCTTCATCATTATGGGTAGGCTGATTAATATAGTTATTCCAAGTACCGTGCCATTCTTGGGTGGTTTTTTTGGTAATAATATTCACAACCCCACCGGCTGCACCATCACCATAACGTGCCGCTGCCGGACCACGAATCACATCGATACGCTCAATCATATCTGCCGGTACCCAGTTACTATCACCGCGCGTATCACGCTCTCCACGCCAACCATAACGCACCGCCATGCGGCTTTTTACCGGTTTACCATCAATTAAAATCAACGTATTTTCAGGACCCATGCCACGAATATCAATTTGACGATTATTACCACGCTGACCACTGCTTGAGTTACCGGTTAGATTGACACCCGGCATCGTACGGATAATTTCAGAGATATCATTTTTAGGTGGCATTTTTTGGATATCTTTTTCAGTGATCACCGACGCACCTAATGCTTGCCTAGTCTGTTCAGCCGCAGTCACAACAATAACATCATCAGCATCCTTTTTTTGATCGGTCATATTATTATCAGCATAAGCGCCTTGGCACGCTAAAGCGATCAGTGTTGGCAACAAATAAGTTGATTTACGTTTTAACATTCAGTTTATCCTATCGTTATATGATTTATGATTGCGTCTATTTTTATATTTATATGTTGATTAATGTTTATGATTAGGGTTTTAGTTGCCATTATGATCGCAGTGATAATCATGCGCATTTGCAATAAGCAAAATAAAATAGGCATAAAGCAACGTCTTATGCCCGATATTCACCACAATATAATGCACAATAGCTGGCGCCATTTACAATGATAATCGTTCTCATTATCAGTATAATTGCTAAAATGTAAATAAACTTTACAAAAAACTGACTTAGTTGTTTATTTTAAAAACAGAACCTTATCCGGTTAGCTACGTTAAAGCCATAATAACGCTTAATTAGCAAAACCGACTTGGATACCATCTTGTAACGATACAAACTGGACTGTTTTATGGGTCTGATGCGGATAAATAACATAATTTACATGTAAATTAGTGATATTGGCTTGATGGAAAATCGTGGATAATTGTGTAGCAGAATCGACCATTTTGCGATTTTGTCTATGTTTTAACAGCATTTTTTGCTTGCCAAGTGGATACTGTTTTTCGATAGGAATTAACGACTGTTCATCACCACCGACAGATAATAAAAGATTAACTGGCGCTGTTAAAGTTGGACGCGATTTATCTACCACAAACTGTTCAACTTCCTTAAACATATAGCCGCCACTAAACCACATCGATGGACTGGAAATCACATAGGTATTATAGGTTATGGGTTTGGTGACCAGCGCATGTAACGCCCATATTCCGCCATAAGAATGGCCATACAGCGTTTGTCTATTTTTATTGATCGCAAAGTGTTTTTCAATCGCGGGTTTGAGTTCTTGCTCCATGAAATTCCAAAAATCATCTGCGCCACCGTAAGCTTCTGGTATATTCACTTGCCCATTAGGCAGAATTTCGGCCGTCAACTGATCCGGTTTGGGCAAATAATCTAATGAACGTCTGGACTTACCAAAATAATCAATCGCAACCACAACCCCGTCTTGAATGACACAGCGATCGCACACTTGTGCCGTTATCATATTATAAGCAGCAAAAAAATAGCTATCGCCATCCAATAGATAAATGACTGGCCAGCCTTCTTGCGGAGCCGGTTTATTCGGCCAATAAGTGGTGATTTTATAATCCCCAATCCGCTTAGAATGGAAACGCTCTACCTGAG
Organism: Orbaceae bacterium ESL0727; assembly: GCA_029433345.1. Classification (GTDB taxonomy): domain Bacteria; phylum Pseudomonadota; class Gammaproteobacteria; order Enterobacterales; family Orbaceae; genus Gilliamella. The sequence goes on along the minus strand of JAQTHY010000001.1, from coordinate 1,566,140 downwards.
AATTGGGTACACTGGCTAAAGAGGATTTTGTCGGTATCATGGGTTTATGCATAATCTGGGATCTATTTATCATATGAGGTCTATTCAGCGAAACTTGCTGATGCGTCACATCGGTATGGCAACCTATTAATAATAACGTCATAACAACAATAAAAGCATTGAAAACAATACGATACATAAGTTTGCCTAAATCCTAAAAATCAGTAATAAGAATCATTCCTAATCATATAACATTTAACGATTTTGTATAGCTTTAATAGATAAAGAAGTTGCTGATTATTCCCATCGCTTATCTGCATGCATTGTTTGTATAATTTGTTTTTATGACAGGTTAAGACACTGAACCGCGAGTGATGACCCGCGGTATTTAGCTATGCTGTGCAGAGAATTCATCGCTAAAAATTTGACACAAACGTAGTATAGTTCTTAAACTTTATAAAATAACCTTAATTTGCTGAGATCAATTCTAATAACGCTTGGACAGGATGTTTTAGGATCTGTTTATCAAAATGTTTGACTTGGCTACGGCAAGAATAACCGGTGGTTAAGCAGTGATCAATAGGATGCATAGCTAACGCTTTTTGCCAAGACAGTTGGTAGAGCTGTTTAGATGCATCAAGATTATTCACTTCATGACCATAGGTCCCTGCCATGCCACAACAACCAACATTGACGACAGTCAACTTAGCGCCCACACGCGCAAAAATTTGTTGCCATTGCTGGTTGCTGGCCGGTAATTGTGTGGTTTCGCTACAATGCCCCAGCAGATACCAATTGGATGCTGATTCAGTCTGATTTTCTTTAGCATGACGGGATAACTGATCCAGCAAAGTGATTAACCATTCATGCGTCAATAGCACGCGAAAATTAGCTATTTTTTCGTGGAAAATCCGTTTATATTCATCGCGGTAACAGAGCACTAAGGCGGGATCTACTCCGACCATCGGTATACCCAATTCAGCAATCTCGGATAACGCTGCTGACGCTGTTTGTGCAGTTTGACTAAACTGTTTTAGAAAGCCTTTGATATGTTGCGGTTTGCCATTAGGAATAAATGGCAACAACACCGGCTTAAAGCCTAATTTCTCCACCAGACAGACAAAATCATACACCACTTTTGCGTCGTAATAGCTGGTAAATGGATCTTGTACAATCAACAGATATTGCCGTTTTTCGTTCGCTGATAATTGTCGTAACTGCGCCAGTTTGATATTGGCCGAACTATGTCCAACCAGCTGCTGTTTTAGCGTTGGTGTAGATAACAGCGGGAGATTTGCCATACCAACTGTTTTGCGAGTGAGATATTCAGTAGCCGGCATTTTCATAAAAAAGTTAAAAAAACGGGGTGCCTTAGCCATGATAGGGAGATAAGATTCGATATAGCCAACCAAATAATCACGAACAGGTCGTAAATAACGGGTATGGTAAAGTTGTAAAAATCGTGCCTTAAACTCGGGCACATCAATCTTAATCGGACACTGAGTGGCACACGCTTTACAAGAGAGACAGTGCGCCATGGAATCTTTCACTTCGTGTGAAAAATCATATTCGCCCTGTTTAGCGCGCCATGTATAGAGGATTTTTTTCGCTAATCCAGCTAATGATCCCTGCGATTTTGGGAATAATGCATCAAGCTCGGCTTCATCCACACCTGCGTCAATCATCAAACGTAACCATTCACGCATTAAGGCGGCACGTCCTTTTGGCGAATAGACGCGATTTGATGACAATTTCATTGATGGGCACATCGGGCTATTCACATCGAAATTAAAACAGAGCCCATTACCATTACATTCCGTCACACCGCGGAAATGCTGTTTTACATTCAATGGAATCTGCCTATCATAAAAACCGCGTGTCGTCGCCGTTATCGAGCGTAGATCATCATCCTTACCTAATGGCGTACAAATTTTACCGGGATTGAGCCGGTTATTGGGATCGAATGCCGTTTTGATAATGCGCAGACCACGATAGAGTTCTGGACCAAAAAATTGTGGGCTATATTGACTGCGAAACCCTTTACCATGTTCGCCCCACAGTAATCCGCCATATTTGGCCGTTAACGCCACCACCTGATCTGAAATCTGTTTTACCCACTTTTCTTGTTCAGGATCACACATATCCAAGGCTGGGCGCACATGTAACACCCCAGAGTCAACATGACCAAACATACCGTAGGTAAGGTGGTAGCTATCTAATAAAGCCCGAAATTCGGTAATATACTCAGTCAAATGTTCTGGGGGCACACAGGTATCTTCGACAAAGGGAATCGGTTTTTGCACACCTTTCACATTCCCCAATAAGCCAACCGCTTTTTTCCGCATGGCATAGATTTTTTCAATTTGGCTAAGTTGATCACAGGTTTGGTAACCAATAATGCCAAATGAATGATCAAGCATCAGTTGATTTAACTGTTGACATAAAGCGTCAACTTTCCCTTTGACAAGCGCATAATCATTGCCCGAAAATTCAACAATATTAATACCCTGCATCTCATGATCAGCCACATCGGTTATCAGATCACTTATCGATTGCCAAATAATATCGTCTTTCGCCAATCCTAATACTTTAGAATCAACCGTTTCTACCGATAACGCCTCGGCTTTCACTAAAAAAGGGGCATTACTGAGCGCGGAGTGGAAAGAATCATATTTTATCGTCACCAAAAAACGGTATTTAGGCAGCGGAATAATGTGTAATTTTGCTTCTGTCACCCAGGCTAACGACCCTTCACTACCGGTAATAATACGCGTTAAATCAAATTCATCACCACGATCATTAAAAACATGTTTTAAATCATAACCGGTCAAAAAGCGATTTAGGCGAGGGAATTTTTGTAAAATAAGGTCACGATGATCTTTACAGTAATCAAAAACAGTGCGATAAATCGGCGATGACTTCGCTAATGCTTCCGCTTCGGCAACGGTTTTCTTACCCGTTTCTAACAATTCGCCATTCATCAGGACCAGATTCAGTGCTAACACATGATCTGACGTCTTACCATATACCATCGATCCTTGCCCCGATGCATCGGTATTAATCATGCCACCAATAGTTGCGCGATTACTGGTAGATAATTCAGGGCAAAAAAAGTAACCATAGGGTTTGAGATATTGATTGAGCTGATCTTTAATCACCCCCGCTTCGACTTTTACCCACCCTTCACTAAGATTGAGATCTAAAATATGATTCATATAACGTGACAGATCAACCACGATACCGTCGGTCAATGATTGCCCATTGGTACCCGTGCCACCACCGCGCGGCGTAAAGGTAAGAGCGGTAAAGTCAATTTGGTTAGCCACGTGCGCGATTAATTGCACATCATGACGATTACGGGGGAATAAGACAGCTTGCGGTAATAATTGATAGATGCTGTTATCAGTTGCCATACTTAAGCGAGTTGCGTAATCGTGCCCAATATCACCGGTAAAGCCCGCCTGTTTGAGTGAAGCTAAATAGCGCAAAGTGACTTGATCGAGTTGCGGATTGAGCTTGTGAGAAGTCGAAAGTTTAGGAATCATATAGCCCACATTTTATCCAATAAAAATGATAGCACAATTCTAATCCAACCTTTATCAATCGTCAAAAAAAGCCTGATAGGAACTGACTCTATCAAGCTTTGATATGTGTAAAAAAATAGGTGTAATGCGATTATGATAAGAAGAGTTTAGTCAACTCGGCGGCAATACTTGCTTGATTATTATCACCAATCGCATAATCCGCGCCCGCTTTCACTTCGGCATCGGCATTCCCCATGGCAATACCTAATCCCGCTATTTTCAACATACTTAAATCATTATAGCTATCGCCAAATGCGACGATTTCGCGCAAATCAATCTGCTCATGTTTAGCCCAATGTGCTAAACCGTGACCTTTAGTATTGCCTTTTAACGCCACATCAGCACGATTAACCCATGACCATTCACACGAAAACTCACCATCGGCTTCTACGGCTGCACTAAATGCTTTTAAAGCGGGAATATCATGTGAGCTGGTTGCAAACTTGAAAATCTCCGCCGACTGCTCAATCACCGCTTCAAAGCTCGCCACTTTTTCGATATGTGGTTGGAGGAATGCCGGCAATGTAGCTGCCCATTTAAACAGCCCTTCGAGATGATCATCAAGCACTTCGTAGGTCATATTCGTATCGGTATAAATTAAGGTATGAATACGGTATTGATTCACCAGTGTTAATAATTTTCTGGCTTGCGCTTTACTGAGTGAACTGGCGTCGAAATACTGTTTTTTATTAAAATCATACAAATAGCTACCATTACAACAGATAGCCGGTGTGGTTAACTTAAGATCATAATAATAAGGATAAATAACACTATGGTGACGACCTGACACTAAAATCACTTTTATCCCCTGCGCCTGTACTTTGGCGATGGCTTGCGCCGTTTCGGGTAAAATGAGGCGATTACTTGCTAGTAATGTGCCATCCATATCGAAAGCAACAGCTTTATATTTCATAATAATCATCCTTTACAAGATTGTCTAAAATGTGATCTTCTGGCGTCCAACAAAAGAGTGTGACAACGTCGTGCCGTCAACCATTTCGAGTTCGCCCCCGACAGGTACGCCATGGGCAATACGGGTCGCCATAATATCAAATTCACTACACATCTGAGCAATATAGTTAGCCGTCGCATCACCTTCAACCGTCGGATTGGTGGCTAAAATCACTTCGCTAATCGCCTCCGTTGCTAATCTTTCTTTCAAAAGATCTAAACCAATATCAGTCGGGCCAATACCATCTAAGGGGGAAAGATGACCTAATAGCACAAAATAACGCCCACTGTATTGGCCAGTCTGCTCAATCGCCACAATATCTGCCGGCGTTTCCACCACACAGAGTTGTCCATTTTCTTGACGACGCACATTGGCGCAAATTGTGCAGATATCTTGTTCAGTAAAGGTTCGGCAAGCTTGGCAATGACTAATGTTAATCATCGCTTCATGTAAAACGTGTGCCAATTTAATGCCACCTTGACGATCACGTTGTAATAAATGAAACGCCATACGTTGTGCGGATTTGGGTCCGACGCCAGGTAGGCAACGCAGTGCTTCCATTAAGGATTCTAATAACGGACTAATTTGCATGTATTTGATCGGGTTATGCTAATAAAAATAAACGTTAATGATACCGCGTTTAAGCAAAAATCGAAACAGCCATTACCTATCATTTCAATCCGCTTATCGCAGTTAGCCTTACCATTTTATCAAGCTAATCTAGACATTTTATCTAAAAAACTGCACGTTTAGGCATAAAATATGATTTTATCTACTGCACCACAATTTATTGTTACGCTAAATTATCGTAAAATAGAGGCAATTTTTCTCGACTCAGGATCCTATCATTGTTATGAATAACGATACATTAAACGACGCTTTTATAAAAAACGATTCTATAAAAGATAAAACTTATAATCCACACGCTATCGAGCAACCTATTTATCAGCATTGGGAAACCAGTGGTTATTTCAAACCGAATGGTGATACACGCCAATCTAGCTACTGCATAGCGATTCCGCCACCTAATGTGACGGGTAGTTTGCATATGGGGCATGCATTCCAACAAACGATTATGGATGCGCTGATCCGCTATCACCGTATGCAAGGCGACAATACCTTATGGCAATCAGGAACCGATCATGCCGGCATTGCGACACAAATGGTGGTGGAACGTAAAATTGCTGCTGAAGAAAATAAAACACGACATGATTATGGCCGAGAAGCCTTTATCGATAAGATTTGGCAATGGAAAGCTGAATCAGGGGGTAACATTACTAAACAGATGCGTCGCCTAGGTGATTCTGTCGATTGGGATCGCGAACGATTCACCATGGATGACGGTTTGTCAAACGCCGTAAAAGAAGTCTTTGTCCGCCTTTATCAAGAAGATCTGATTTATCGCGGCAAACGATTAGTCAATTGGGATCCAAAATTACGGACGGCTATTTCGGATCTCGAAGTTGAAAATCGCGAAGTGAAAGGATCCATGTGGCATCTCCGTTATCCTCTTGCCGATGGTGCCCAAACAGCAGACGGAAAAGATTATCTCGTCGTTGCCACAACACGTCCAGAAACACTGTTCGGTGATACAGCTGTGGCGGTCAATCCTAATGATCCGCGTTATAAAGATTTGATTGGTAAATTTGTGATTTTACCGTTGGTCGGACGACGTATTCCAATTGTCGGCGATGAACATGCCGATATGACCAAAGGGACCGGCTGCGTTAAAATCACCCCTGCGCATGATTTTAACGACTACGAAGTCGGTCGTCGTCACCAATTACCGATGATCAATATTCTGACCTTTGACGGCGATATTCGTGCGCAAGCCGAAGTGTTTGATACCAATGGCGAAATCAGTGATGTCTATTCGACCGAATTACCTAAAGAGTTCCAGAATTTAGAACGTTTTGCCGCCCGTAAAGCTGTGGTTGCCGCATGCGAAGCGCAAGGCATTTTAGAAAAAATCGAACCCCATAATTTGACTATTCCTTATGGCGATCGCGGCGGTGTGGTAATCGAACCGATGCTAACCGACCAATGGTATGTGAGAGCAAAAGTACTGGCTAAGCCAGCTATTGATGCAGTTAAAAACGGTGATATTACCTTTGTCCCTAAACAGTACGAAAATATGTATTTTTCCTGGATGAATGATATCCAAGATTGGTGTATTTCACGACAATTATGGTGGGGACATCGAATTCCCGCCTGGTATGATCAGCAAGGCAATGTCTATGTTGGTCGTAATGAAGCCGAAGTGCGGCAAGAAAATCATTTAGCCGATGATATTCAATTACGTCAAGATGACGATGTGTTAGATACCTGGTTTTCGTCCGCGCTCTGGACATTTTCAACGTTAGGTTGGCCAAAAGAAACAACCGATTTAGCCACTTTCCATCCAACCAATGTGTTGGTCACCGGCTTTGATATTATCTTTTTCTGGGTGGCCAGAATGATTATGATGACCATGCACTTTATTAAAGATAAAGATGGCAAGCCACAAGTTCCATTCAAAACCGTCTATGTTACCGGATTGATTCGTGATGAAGAAGGACAAAAAATGTCCAAATCGAAAGGGAATGTGATCGATCCATTAGATATGATTGATGGGATTTCGTTAGATGATCTTTTAGCGAAACGAACCGGCAATATGATGCAGCCACAATTAGCCGAAAAAATAGCCAAACGAACCCAAAAACAGTTTCCTAACGGTATTGAAGCGCACGGGACCGATGCCCTCAGATTTACCTTGGCCGCATTAGCCTCAACCGGGCGTGATATTAATTGGGATCTAAAACGTTTGGAAGGATATCGTAACTTCTGTAACAAATTATGGAATGCAAGTCGTTATGTGTTAATGAATACCGAAGGTCATGATTGCGGCTTTAATGGCGGTGATTTAGATTATTCATTGGCAGACAAATGGATTTTAGCCGAATTTAATCAAACCGTAAAAACCTATCGCGAAGCATTCGATACCTACCGTTTCGATTTAGCCGCAAATACGTTATATGAATTTACGTGGAATCAATTTTGTGATTGGTATCTAGAATTAACCAAATCTGCACTTACCAATGGTACCGCATCTGAACAACGCGCTGCACGACATACACTCATCACCGTGTTAGAAGCGCTATTACGCCTTGCTCATCCACTTATTCCATTTATTACCGAAGCAATTTGGCAAAGTGTAAAAGGTTTGATGAAAATCAAAGCCGATACCATTATGTTACAACCGATGCCCTCTTTTGATCTAAAATATCAAAATGATGAAGCGGTTGCTGATATGACGTGGATTAAAGACGCGATAGTGGCTGTGCGTAATATCCGTGCAGAAATGAATATCGCACCAAGCAAACCTTTACAGTTATTAATTCGCGACGCATCGCCTGAAGTACATCGCATTGTCAGCGATAATATCCTCTTTATCGAATCACTAGCCCGCTTATCCGAAATTGTGATTTTAGAGCCGGGTGATAAAGGACCGTTGTCAGTCACTAAACTTGCTGAAGGTGCTGAACTGCTAATCCCAATGGCTGGATTAATCAATAAAACCGACGAACTGGCCAGATTAGATAAAGAAATTGATCGCGTTAATAACGAAATATCGCGCATAGACAATAAACTGGCTAATGCAAGCTTTGTCGATAAAGCGCCCGAAGCGGTGGTTGCCAAAGAAAAAGAAAAGCGTGAAGCGTATAAAGAAGATAAAATAAAACTGCAACAGCAGCGGTTAGAAATCGAAAAATTATAACTGCGTCTTACTGACTCTATTCCATCAAATTGGTGGAATAGAGTCATCACAGCTAACAACTAGAACTTATAACCGATACCTACCATCGCAACCCATGGATCAAGGCTATAATTTGCGGTAACTTTGGTGTTACCAACATGCGTGGTCGCTTTTGTTTCAATATCGATATAACGTACTTGTGCATTGACAACCCAATTATCATAAAATGTATAATCAGTACCGATTTGGGCAGCTAATCCCCATGAACTATCTAAATCTAAGCCATGGAAACCGGCTTCTTTCGCTTGACCACTTAATTTTTCATCAAAGAAGAACGTATAGTTAACACCTAATCCAACATATGGCTGAATAGCATAATTCGAATCAAGTGGATACCAGATTGCACTTAATGTTGGTGGTAAATGTTTAATTTTACCTAATGACGCGCCGGCTAATCCTGTGCTACCACCGCCACGCAGATCAAGTTGATGGCTAAATGGTGTTGCGCCTAACAATTCGACGGCAATATTATCGGTAATCATATATTGAAAGTTCAAACCTAATTGTGTGTCGTTATCCGCTTTTGCTTTTAGATCACTCTTTGCGCCACCAATTTTGATATGATCACTTTTATCTTGCGGATGAACATAAACAGGACCACCACGAACAATAAATTCACCTGCACTATGTGCATAGGCCATTGAACTTGCTAATCCCATTGCGATTAACATTGTAATTGACGAAATTTTCATTTTTTGACTCCCCATATTATTATGCTTTTATTTATTTAACTACTTAATGATAATAAACTTCATGATAATAAATAAGATAAAATGAAATTGCAAGAACAGTGATAAAAAATTGGAACACAGTGATACTTTTCTAAATATCGGCTTTTATATTAGCATGTTACCTGCCCATGACGATTATTTTGCTGTAATGATTACGTTATTTTTTTATGGTATGAAGATTCCCTATCACAAAATATTTTTACTCTCCTATTTGCATTCCAACTAAAATTTTTATAGAATACGTCATCTTTTTCGTGGGTTGTTAGCTCAGTCGGTAGAGCAGTTGACTCTTAATCAATTGGTCGCGGGTTCGATCCCCTCACAACCCACCATTCACTCTTCTTATCTAAAGAAATGAAAAGATAAGAATCTACAAACATAAATTCCCATGCTAATTAATGCTCGAACCATTCTCGAAAAACTCAATCCACATAATAAAATCAATTATGATTCAGTCTTAAAAGAGATAATCGCGTCTTGGCAATCACTCGCAGTAAAGCCAAAATTACTTATTCACAGTTGTTGTGCTCCGTGTAGTACTTATGTGTTAGAGTATTTATCCCAATATGCAGATATTACCATCTATTTTGCCAATTCGAACATTCATCCACGCGTGGAATATGAATATCGCAGCAAAGTGCAACAGAAATTTATTGCTGACTTTAATCAAAAAACCGGTAATCAGGTAGCTTTTTTAGAAGCGCCTTATAAACCTGCCGAATTTATCAAACAAGTCGAACATTTACGTGACGAACCCGAAGGGGGGGAACGTTGTCATTTATGTTATAAAATGCGCTTGGATTTGGCGGCTATAAAAGCGCAAGAACTGGGGTTTGATTATTTTGCTAGCGCGTTAACCCTAAGCCCTAAAAAGAACAGCCAGAAAATCAACCAAATCGGTTTAGATATTCAAGAAATTTTTTCTGTCAATTATTTACCTTCTGATTTTAAAAAGAACAATGGCTATAAACGATCCATTGAACTTTGCAAAGAGTACGATGTCTATCGTCAATGTTATTGCGGCTGTATTTTTGCAGCCAAAGCACAAGGTGTTGATCTTAAAAACGTGATTGCCACGGCAAAACAAGGTTTAGAGAGTTAATCGCAAATGTGCTATACTGCAACCTTTATATATCACTTACGCGCCGAGTGGACACCATTTTAGTTAGCGGGTGAACGCTATTTTTAGTAGCTCATTTTTTAATAACTATTTTTGTTTGCTTACACACTTTTTGTCTACTTGCAAAGGTAACGGGGATATATCCCTGTTATCATTTATAAATGAATTGATGCGTGGCCTGATTTTTACCAATTAGTCTGAGTTCAATGAGAACACGATTAAAATTCGATTTTTGGATTAAATTTTCTACTTATGAATAATATTACGAAGATGCCAGTACCTAACAGCAAATGGCAGTTATTTTATTGGTTATGCACGGGCAAATTACAATTAAATTCACTCTGGTCGAAAGCGACCTATCGTTTTAAATTCTTTTTACGCACGCTATTTTTTAGTCCTATTACCCTAAAATGGTTAGATAAACTCCGCCAATATCCTTTATTAGGCGATTATTTTTCTTGCCAAACTAATCTACCGTGCAAATTGCAACGTCCCTATCTTTCATCTTGCATGAATAGAAAGGCTTGCTTTCAGGCATTAACCTATCATTATGATTTTTTATCACATCATCCTGATAGTATGACAAAAGCCTTTTATAATCCCGATCAACCCTTTTTAGCGGCTGACTTAACCGCTAAGAATATGGCTCATATCCAAATTCAAATTCAATCACGCAATAAATTTGCCCGCGAAGGCGAAATCAGCCTCTATTTTATTGATGAAGACGGTATTGATCTGGCAACATTGACGTTTTCGATTATTGACTATCAAAAAAAATCCACCTTATTTATTGCCGGTTTGCAAGGTTCACGTCAAGAAGATGCAAAATCACGTATCCAAAAAGCAACCAAGGCCTGTTATGGACTCTTCCCTAAACGCCTCGCCGTCGAAGCCGCTCTCGCTATTGCCAATTATTTCAAGTTAGAGCAAATTGTTGCAGTGGGGAATAAAACCCATATTTATAATAATTGGCGTTACAATAACCGGCACGAACAGGTTTACTCAGATTATGATGATTTTTGGCTATCCCTTGACGCAAAACAAAATAAACAGCAACTGTTTATCTTGCCTAATGCCATTTCGCAAAAATCATTTGACGATATTCCTAGCAAAAAACGGTCTGAGTATCGCAACCGCTATGCATTGCTGGAACAATTAACCGAACAGATAACTAACCGATTATCATCACTAAAATAAAACATCGCGACCTGGCAAGGTAATGCGTCTCAATAATATGGGGAATAAACATGTATTTTGGCCTTTTTATTGCACTCGTCCCACTTTTCCTTGGGTACTTGATCAAACTAAAACAAAAAAAATGGCTTATACAGATTAATCACATCCTTAGTTGGATTGTCTATTCTATTCTCTTTATTATGGGGATTGAGCTATCACAATTAGATCATTTCACCACTCATTTACAGACCATACTAGGCTATACCGCCCTCTTTTTTATCTGCACATTTGGCTTTAATTTTGTCGTATTACTCTTTTTCGATAAATGGTTCCCATGGCGCACAGCCGACGCTAACGAACCCTACACCTCACGTCTAAAAATGATTTTAGAGTCATTACGCGTCTGTATCGCACTATTAGCCGGCTTTATGGTTGGACTCCTCCCCCTCCCGATTTGGCAACATACCGATATTATCGCCAAAAGTATATTAATCGTGATGATGGTACTCATTGGGATTCAACTTCGCAGCAGTGGCATGACCATCAGACAGATATTGCTCAATAAAATTGGCATGGCAACCACCTTAATTGTTATCCTATCTGCCTTTATGGGGGGCGCTATTGCGGCATGGATTTTGGGTATCCCCACCAAAATAGGATTAGCGATTTCATCAGGTTTTGGCTGGTATTCATTATCAGGCATCTTAATGACCGAAGCCCATGGCCCGGTTATTGGTAGTATTACCTTTTTAAATGATATTTTACGTGAACTTTGTGCAATCATCTTTATTCCAACCCTCATAAAACGCCATAAACTCACGACATTAGGACTCTGTGGCGCAACCGCCATGGATTTTACCTTACCTATGTTGCAAAAAGGCGCGGGCGTCGCCATTGTGCCGCCCGCCATTGTACAAGGATTTTTATTGACACTATTTATGCCAATATTAATGACCCTTTTTAACTATTATTAATGCTATCGCGATCAGTTTAGAGACATTGATTTTATAGATACTTATTTTAGAAAAATTGTCTTTAGAAACATTGTTTTAGACAATATGCTTTTATATAAATTGATTGTCTGTAGATTGTTGGTGAATGGCATAAAGGTAAATCATAGCTTAATAAATTCCCCACTTAATAACTTAAAAACTGATTGAAATGGGTAGTAGTTCTGAACATTCTTAACATTCTGAACAGACAGTCACTGCTCCTTTTACTTATCTATGCAATCAACCTTATCTATTTTACGCATCACAGTGAGTGCCCCCGTAACTTTGAAAAAACGTATCATATTGAAAAATAATAAATCTTATGCGCTGCATTTTTCCGTTTTCCTTTCGATAAAAATCCTCACTAACAAGCAACAATGATGAATAAAAGTATATTTAATGAGCGCATACTGATATAATATACAGCTAACTTTTGCTTACCCATTGAAAATAAATATTCAACACCAATATTAAAATAAAATTAAAACCAAACAGTTAAGAAGAGATTCATGTCAATTAAAGATATCGATATTCGCGGTGCAAGAACACACAATCTAAAAAATATTAATGTCATTATTCCTCGTGACAAATTGGTGGTCATTACTGGGCTTTCTGGTTCAGGAAAGTCATCATTAGCATTTGATACCCTTTATGCAGAAGGCCAACGCCGTTATGTTGAGTCACTTTCCCCTTATGCTCGGCAATTTTTATCCTTGATGGAAAAACCGGATGTTGATCATATAGAAGGATTATCGCCAGCTATTTCGATTGAACAGAAATCGACATCTCATAACCCCCGTTCCACTGTCGGCACCATTACTGAAATTTATGACTATTTACGCTTGCTATTTGCTCGAATTGGCGAACCTCGCTGCCCAATCCACCATTTACCCTTAGCGGCACAAACCGTATCGCAAATGGTAGATAGTATTATGGCGCTGCCAACCGAAAACCGATATATGCTCCTTGCGCCGGTTGTCAATGAACGCAAAGGCGAATTTGTGAAGTTATTTGAGCAGTTGGCGGCCAGTGGCTATATTCGTGTGCGCGTAGATGGTGATGTTTATGATCTTTCCGATCCGCCGACACTCGAACTACAAAAAAAACATACTATCGAAGTGGTGGTTGACCGTTTCCGCGTGCGTGACGATCTCAAATTACGTTTAGCCGAATCCATCGAAACCACTTTAGCAATCACAAATGGGATTATTAAAGTGGCGAATTTGGATAATCCAACTGCGCCAGAATTACTCTTTTCGGCCAATTTTTCTTGCCCGATCTGTGGTTACAGCATTTCCGAACTCGAACCACGACTCTTTTCGTTCAATAATCCTGCTGGCGCTTGCCCTGAATGTGATGGCCTTGGTGTACAACAATATTTCGACCCTAAACGTATTGTCTTAATGCCAGAAGTTTCGCTAGCAGCAGGCGCAATTAAAGGCTGGGATCGCCGCAATTTTTACTATTTCCAGATGTTAAAATCGTTAGCGGATCACTACAAATTTGACATTGATCTGCCCTACGAAAAACTGCCCGAAAACATCAAAGATATTTTACTCAACGGGTCAGGGAAAACCGAAATTCAATTCATCTATACCAATGATCGCGGTGATGTGGTGAAACGCAAACATCCTTTCGAAGGTATTTTGAATAATTTAACGCGTCGTTATAAAGAGACAGACTCGCAAACTATTCGCGAAGAATTGTCCAAATATATTAGCACCAGGCCTTGCCCAAGCTGTCAAGGAACGCGGCTATGTATAGATGCGCGTAATGTTTTTATCCATGACACTAATTTACCGACGATTAGTAATTTAAGTATTCATCAAGCTAAAGCATTTTTTGATGACTTACAGCTATCTGGACAACGCGCTAAAATTGCTGAAAAAGTATTAAAAGAAATCAATGATAGATTGCAATTTCTGATCAATGTCGGGCTTGACTATCTAACCCTTTCACGTTCAGCCGAAACCTTATCGGGTGGTGAAGCGCAACGTATTCGACTCGCCAGCCAAATCGGCGCCGGTTTGGTGGGCGTTATGTATGTGCTTGATGAACCTTCTATCGGTCTTCATCAACGCGATAATACGCGCCTAATCGAAACGCTTTTACATCTTCGTGATCTCGGTAACACTGTCATTGTGGTCGAACATGATGAAGAAGCGATTATGGCCGCTGATTATGTGATCGATATTGGTCCAGGCGCAGGCGTTCATGGCGGTGAAGTGGTTGCGCAAGGTACGCCAAAACAGATTATGGCAAACAAAAATTCATTAACCGGACGCTATCTATCCGGTAAAGAAAAAATCGAGATTCCAACTAAACGGACTAAAATTGATAAAAAACGGATATTATCACTGATTGGTGCAACCGGTAATAATCTGAAAAACGTTACCTTAAATCTGCCAGTTGGGTTATTTACCTGTATTACCGGCGTATCGGGTTCCGGCAAATCAACGCTAATTAACGACACCCTGTATCCATTAGCGCAAAACGAGCTCAATGGTGCGGAAAAGAAAGATATCGCCCCTTATAAAGCAATCAAAGGGTTAGCGTTTTTTGATAAAGTGATTGCGATTGATCAAAGTCCTATTGGTCGCACACCGCGTTCTAACCCAGCGACTTATACCGGATTTTTTACCGCAATTCGCGAACTCTATGCTGGCGTCCCTGAATCGCGAGCACGCGGTTATACACCTGGACGATTTAGCTTTAATGTCAAAGGTGGCCGTTGTGAAGCGTGCCAAGGCGATGGCTTAATCAAAGTAGAAATGCACTTTTTGCCGGATATTTATGTACCTTGTGATCAATGCCATGGTAAACGTTATAATCGCGAAACACTTGAAATCAAATACAAAGGTAAAGCGATCAACGAAATCTTAAATATGACGGTCGAAGAAGGCCGCCAATTCTTTGATGCCGTGCCAATGATTGCCCGAAAATTGCAGACGCTAATCGATGTTGGGCTTGCTTATATTACCATTGGTCAATCTGCCACAACCTTATCTGGTGGTGAGGCACAACGGGTAAAATTGGCCAAAGAGTTGTCTAAACGTGATACAGGCAGTACCTTGTATATTTTAGACGAACCAACCACAGGCCTCCATTTTGCCGATGTGAAACAGTTGCTTGCCCAGCTTCATCTATTACGTGATAAAGGCAATACCATTGTGGTCATTGAGCACAATCTAGACGTCGTTAAAACTGCTGATTGGATTGTGGATCTCGGCCCTGAAGGGGGAAGCGGTGGCGGTGAAATTATCGCGGAAGGTACACCCGAAGATGTGGCGAAAGTGAAAAAATCCTACACGGGACAATATCTAAAACCGATTTTAGATAAAAAATAATTGCAGATAAACAGAGAGGGTTATTGTGACATTGCAAATCATTTTCATGGTCATCATCGCCTATCTCTGTGGATCGCTGTCTGGTGCAATGCTCATCAGCCGATTGATGCATTTGCCTAATCCCTACAAATATGGCTCACATAATCCCGGTGCGACCAATGTATTTCGAATTAATGGCAAACTTCCGGCGCTATTAGTCCTCATTTTCGATATGTTAAAAGGAACGATTCCTGTTTATATTGCTTATCGGCTTGGGATCGTCTCTTTCTTTCTTGGCATTGTCGGTATTTCTGCCTGTTTAGGGCACATCTTCCCCTGTTTCTTCCATTTTCATGGCGGGAAAGGGGTGGCGACAGCCATTGGCATTATGTTACCCATTGGCTTTGATTTTACCGGTTGCTTGATTGCAACATGGCTAATCACCTTATACCTGACCGGGTATGCATCGGTCGCGGCAATTGTCGGTTTTTTATTCGCACCTTTTTATGTATGGTTATTTAAGCCTGAACTAACCTTGCCGGTCACCATGTTATCCTGTTTGATTATTGCTCGGCACACCCCCAATATTGTTCGTCTAATAAAAGGGGAAGAGCCGAAAAGTTGGCATCCTAAAAATAGTCATCGGCAAAAGGCGAAAAGATAGATCGAACAAATAGTTCGGAAAGATAGTTTGGAAAAATAGTTCGAAAAGATAACGCATAAAATAACTCAAAAAAACAGTTCGATTCCCATTAGGGATAGCAGTAAAAATGGTCAGCATAAATAGCCATTATGTCAATATCTTTCAGAACTGCTACCCATTTCAATCAAACATAATCGGTTATCTCTGTTTGCGTCAACGTGAGAAAAGATAACGCGATCGTTTATTGACTGCTATTATCACTCACTTTCACCGGAATGGTTTTTAGATAGAATCCGACCGTTTTATAAGCTTTATAACGTTCGCGCGCCAACGCCTTAAGTCGTTCATCAGAAGGGACAAAATCAATCACATCATGAAAAAGATTAGCAAAACTCGGGAAGGATTCTTGTAAATTCACTAACAGTTGTCGATTACTGTTACTACGTTTTTCTGGCCAGCAGATTTCGACCGGCGATCCACCTTTCATGCCTTCACCCGCCAAATTGTGTGGCACAAAATGGTCCGTATCCAGCTGCCAAAGATATTCATCTATTCTTTCTGCTTGAGCTTGATCTTGGCAAGCGACTAAAATCCGCGTTCTTGCTTGCCAAGCTTCCGCAATTTTTTCACAGGCAAGTTGTTCATGAATAGCTGTTTTATGCGTGATCGGCTCATGAACGCCATCTGCATGAGCCGCGTTATTCGCATCAACAGCATCAGGTGATGCTGTCTGAGGCGCTTTATCTTGGTTATTTTCTATATCTTGATTATTTTCTATCAAATAGAAAATCACTTTCTTCATCACGTTTCCTATCATTATGAAAAGTGGTTATGTCGCATTGCTATGGACAATAGCTAGTTTACCTTGGTCTGATTCAATGAGTTTTTATTCAATGAGCCTTGATTCAAAAAGCTTTGATTCAGTAGGTATTGGACTAACAATGCAACAGGACGGCCGGTCGCACCTTTGTGTGCGCCAGATTGCCATGCCGTCCCTGCAATGTCCAAATGGGCCCAGCGATACGATTCGGTAAAACGCGATAAAAAGCAGGCTGCAGTAATCGTTCCGCCATCACGTCCACTGGAATTCATAATATCGGCACACGTCGATTTAATCTGATCTTGGAAATCATTATCGATAGGCAATGCCCACGCCTTATCATCAGCTTGGTTTGATGCCGTGACCAGTTCGTCAATCAATGTGTCGTCATTGCCCATTATCCCTGTATAATGATGACCTAACGCCACAATACAGGCTCCCGTTAATGTTGCCATATCAATCACCACAGCTGGATTGTAACGTGCAACATACGTCAGCGCATCACATAGCACCAATCTACCTTCGGCATCGGTATTGATCACTTCAACCGTGGTACCCGACATTGTGGTTAAAATATCACCTGGTCGATAAGCATGACCACCTGGCATATTTTCGCAGCCGGCCATTACGCCGACGATATTAATCGGCAATTCCAGTTCGGCAACAGCTTGCATTACGCCATAAACTGTCGCCGCGCCGCACATATCATATTTCATTTCATCCATGCCAGCAGCAGGCTTAATGGAAATTCCACCTGAATCAAACGTCAATCCTTTGCCCACTAAGACATATGGCTGCGCATGTTTATCTGTCGCGCCAAAGTACTCAAAAACTGTCATTATCGGTTCATTCGCCGAGCCACGCCCCACCGCCAAATAGGCGTTCATTTTTAATTTCGTCAGCGCTTTTTCCCCTAAGCACGAAACCTTGAGCTTAGGATAAGTTTTGCCAAGTTGTTTACCTTGATCAGCAAGGTATTGTGCATTACAAATATTAGATGGCATATTGGCCAATGTTTTGGTCGCGGTTATCGCTTGTGCAATCACTTGCCCATGCAATAATCCTTCATTAGCTGCCGAGAGAGCATACTTATCCGAACAGGCCAAAATAATTTCACTCAAACTCCATTTTGGCGCTTTGTCAGATTTAAATTCATCAAATCGATACATCATCTGGTTAGTGATCTCAACAAACTGCCTTGCACAGTCATAACTCAATGATGGATTAATAGCGAGCAGATCACAACTGACCGTTTTGATATTCTTAGCCAGTAACTCTTTCACTATTGCCTGAATCGCTTTTTTACTATTTAGGTGATCAAATTTATCTGCACGACCACAACCCACAAAAAGGATTTTAGCTTTCAATGATTCATTATTTGCTAAAGGGAGTGGATATAAAAAGGTCGTTTTACCCAATTCACCACTAATATCACCCGCTTTGATTAATTGACTAATTGTGCCATGCGTTAATTTATCTAATTCCATGACCAAGGGGGATTGTGACGGTTCTGCCATGACAGACACCACAATACAGTCTGTTTTTTGTTTACTTATATTGATATTTTTAGCTGAAAATTTCATAATTTAGCTCGCTTTGGTATTGTCATAAAAAAACAAATATGATTAAGAATATTTTATCGGTTCCGAAAGGGATGGCAACAAAAAGATAACTAAACTTCTTTACTTTACGTTATAATGAGCCAATTTTTTTAGGCTTAAAACAGGCTGCATGTGATTATTCGTCGATATTTAATTAAAGAAACCTTAAAAACGCAATCAGCAATATTATTTGTCTTATTACTGATCTTTTTTTCACAAAAATTAATCCGAATCTTATCCAGCGCGATTGAGGGTGATATCCCTAATGATTTGATCGTATCACTGCTCGTATTGGGTATGTCGAATATGATCGATTTAATTTTACCATTAAGTCTATTTTTAGGCATTTTGGTCACGTTTGGTCGGCTTTATAGCGATAGCGAAATGGTCGCTATGTATGCGTGCGGCATTAAAAAAAATATTATTTATCAAGTTATCGGCTTTCTCTGTGTGATGACGTGTCTGTTAACCATCATTAATTCGATCTGGTTTGGCCCTTGGTCTAATCTTCATCAAAATCAATTAGTTGAAAATGCCAAACTGAATCCAAGTTTAGCAGGGTTATTGGCAGGTCAATTCCAGCAAACACCTGATGGTAATTCCGTCATCTATATTGGTAATGTTGATAAAAACACGATTAATAATGTTTTTATTGCCCAAATCAATCCCAAAAATCAACAACGTCCGTCCATTATTTTGGCCGACAAAGGCGAAATTGGGCATGATCATGCTGGGAACCAAATTATTGCCTTAGAAGATGCTAATCGTTATGAAGGAACGGCGTTACTAAAAGATTTCCGGATTTCAAGTTTTCATCACTATTTAGGCATCATCAAACCTAAAGAGATCACAGCCAATGACGAGCAAGAAAAAACAGATGTGCAACAATTAAGTTTCTCTAAATTATTGCAAGCGGGTACGCCAAAAGCGTCGGCTGAATTTTATTGGCGATTGACAATTATTATTTCGGTTCCGCTGATGGCTTTTTTAGTCATTCCATTGAGTGTCTCCAATTCAAGGCAAGGCCGACTTGCACAAATTTTACCGGCCTTACTGCTTTATCTCATCTATTTTTTACTGGCCAGTTCGATTAAAGCCAATGCCGGTAAAGGACGCTTAGATCCCGCCTTATGGTTCTATCTGATTAACGGCTGCTATTTTGTGATTGCGATCATACTCAATTGTTGGGATAGCTTGTTTATGCGCCGCTTCCGTTTAAAACATTTACAATACCGTACTGCGGCATAAAGGAGAAAAAGATGTTTTCGATTTTAGATCGCTATATTGGTAGAACTATTCTCAACACGATTGGTATGAGTCTTTTTCTATTGATCAGTTTATCGGGTATTATCCGTTTTATTGATCAATTACGTAAAATCAAACTTGATTATGATGCCTTTTCGGTCGGGCTCTATTCTTTATTGATGGTGCCGAAAGATTTAGAAGTCTTCTTCCCTATGGCGGCATTATTAGGCTCGTTGATTGGCTTAGGCATGCTTGCGTCTAATAGCGAATTAGTGGTGATGGAAACATCCGGTTTTAGTCGCTACAAAATTGCTCTTGCTGTCATGAAAACCGCTATTCCGCTGGTCATCATCACCATGGCGATTGGCGAATGGGTTGCGCCAATTAGTGAACAAACCGCACGAAATATGCGCTCTGAAAAAATTTATGGCAGTTCATTAATGGCAGAACAAGGCAGCTTGTGGGCAAAAGATGGCGATGATTATATCTATATTGGCCAAGTCAATAATGACAGTTCGATTTCGAATATCAATATTTATTCTGTTAAGAATAATAAACTACTGTCAATCACCCATGCCGCTTATGCTGTGTATGAAAACAATTACTGGACCTTAACCCAAGTTGAGAAAAATGATCTCAGTAATCCTGACAAAATTGTGGATAATAATGTGTTATTTCTGCAATGGCATACCAATATCACCCCTGATAAGTTAAGTATCGTGGCATTTGATCCTGAATCATTATCCGCTACCGGATTATATCAATATTCGCAATACCTAAAAAGTTCTGGGCAAGATACCAAATATTATGATCTATTATTTTGGAAAAAAATGGTTAAGCCAATCGCCGTCGCGGTCATGATGTTACTGGCGCTCTCTTTTATTTTTGGGCCATTGCGCAGTGTATCGATGGGTGTACGCGTCGTCATTGGTATCACGTTTGGATTTATTTTCTATATTGCCGATAACTTATTTGCGCAAATCAGTATTGTCATGGGGATTTACCCTATTATTGGTTCTTTAATAACCAGTTTGATTTTTTTAGCTATCTGTTATTTTTTATTTAAGAAGAAGAGCTAAAATTATAAGATTCAAGGCTTTCATCTAAACTAAATATGCATTTGTTGATGCTGTACTTGATCAATCAAACCGCATAATGAGTTATTGAGCTGCTCAATAAATTGTTGGTAAGAAAACTGTTTTTTACTTATCGCTTCTAATTGTGATTCCCAATGAGCTGTCATATCGGGGGTGGACATCACATCCGGTAAGGCTAAAATTAAGCGCCGACCAATTTCAGTGGCACGGATTGTTTTGCCTTGTCGGACCAAAAATTGCCGCTTAAATAATAACTCAATAATACCGGCTCGTGTCGCTTCAGTACCTAATCCATCTGTATCACGTAATATTTTTTTAATCTCGGCATCTTTAACAAATCTGGCGATACCCGTCATCGCAGATAATAAAGTCGCATCCGAAAAGGGTCGCGGCGGCTGGGTCTCTTTATTAATCAACTCCGCATTGATACAGTGAACATGTTCGCCTTTTTTAACTAAATGGGTTAATAAGCCATTCTCTTCAGATGCAACAGTCGTATCGGTAGCCGTATCTGTTTGACTATTTTTTGATTTAAATAACGATTTCCACCCTTCATCAAGCATCTGATGTGTTTTGGCAATAAATTTCCCGCCCTGAATATCAACATCAATTTGTAATTCTGCATATTTATAAACCGGATAAAACTGAGCTAAATAATATAACGCAATCGCTTGATACACTTTTTGTTCATGATCACTTAATGTGGCCATATTGATTTTACGCAGTGTAGGAATAATGGCATGGTGTGCATCCACTTTTTTATCATTCCACGCTTTAGAACGGAGGGCTAAATTAGCATGTGTAAGCGCACTATTCAGTTCACGACAATTATGTTCAATCGCCTTGATCACATGATCAACTTGTTTGAGATGCTCTTCAGGCAGAAAACGGCAATCGGAACGTGGATAGGTGATGACTTTATATTTTTCATATAACGATTGGCAAATATCTAATACCTCTTGGGCACTAAATCCATATTTTTTCGCCATTTCGATTTGTAAAGTCGATAAATTGAACGGTAACGGGGGCGCAAGTTCTTTCTTTTTATTGCTCACATTATCAATAAGTCCAGTCTGATTGGTAATGCGTTGGCACACATTTTCAGCTAATTTTTTAAGCAATACGCGCCCTTCTTCATCTTGATAAGGTGCACAAGCTTCGCTAGGTTGCCATTTAGCTTTAAATATCTCTTTATGTTTGGTTTCTAATACGGCATAGACTTCATAAAAAGGTTTCGCTATAAACTGTGCGATATCTAAATCTCGGCGTACAACCAAACCCAATATGGGCGTTTGGACACGGCCAATCGATAATACCCCACGATAACCTTGCTGTTGCCCCATAATTGTACATAGGCGACTCATATTTATGCCATAAAGCCAGTCTGCACGTGCACGTGCTAATGCCGATGTCGATAGGGGAATAAACTCCTGATTATTGCGTAATTGTTTGAGTGACTTTTCAACTGCACTCGGATTTAAGTCACTAATTAGGCAACGTTTAATCGTTTTTCGTTGCGTAGGGGGTAATTGACAATAATTTAAGATTTCATCAACTAGGAGCTGCCCTTCTCTATCGGGATCGCCGACATGCACAATTTGCTTTGCGGTTTTGATCAGATCAACCAAAATCGAAAACTGTTTTTGGGTGCTTGCCTTAGGTTGCAAAATCCATTTTTCGGGTACAATAGGTAAATCGGTTAGTCGCCATTTTTTATAACGTGAATCATAGACTTCAGGTGGTGCTTGCTCGAGTAAATGCCCGATGCACCAACTGACAATATCGCCATTCCCTGTTTTTATAAAACCATTCCCTTTCTGATGAGGTTTGGGGAGCACATCAACAATTGCCCTAGCTAAACTCGGTTTTTCAGCAATAAATAACATGCGTTTTTATAACCATTTTTTAGATTTTAACCAAAACACAAACACCACGCCTAATAAGATTAATAATCCTGAAAACAAGGTGAATGCCCAACCACTATCACTAAATGGAATCCCGGCAAGATTAACACCAAGTAAACTGGTCAAAAAGGTGATAGGCATGAAAATCAAGGTAAACAGTGTCATAAAATAGATACGTTTATTCATAGATTCAGTCAAAAGTGCATTAATCTGTTCCATCATTGAGGCAATCCGCAATAGACTATTATCAATATCTGCTACGCAATGACTTAATCGCGTCGAAATATCATGCAGATGTTGACGATCATTATCATCAATCCAAGAAACACGTTCGGTAGCCAATTTGACAAAAATATCACGTTCAGGCATTAATAATCGCCTTAATACAATTAACTGCTTTCGTACTCGTCCAATCGCTTTATGTGACAAAATGTGTTCATTTAAGACATTATCTTCCAGTTCCACCACTTTATTATGAATCCGATCAAAGGATTGATTAGCTTTATCGGTCAGCGCATCGGATAGCTGAATTAACCAATCCGCCACATCGACAGGGCCAATACCTTTGCCTAAATTCTGTTCTAATATATCAATGGCATCGATTTTTTTATTACAGGTGGAGATAATCAATTTATCTTTGATATAAAATCGAAACGTGACAATCGGATCGGGGTAATTATCCGCTGTTACATTTACCCCTTTTAAGGTTACGAGAATATCGGTATCAAACCGCATCTCTTTCGGAATTTGATCATGACCAATCAACCCTTTTTTAGCCAGTGGGGGTAATAAATCGGTACTATTAATCCAATCAATGGTTGATTTTTTCGTATAATCAAGGTGAATCCAGCATGGGTGCGCAACCGTTGCCAACATTTCGGTATGTTTGGTCACTTCAGCCGCATTCCCCTTACCATCCAGTTGACAAAAATAGATAGGCTCGGCCGACATAAACAGTGAGCTTGAAATTGAATCATTATTTTGTACATTAGCCATGATGATTTCCTACACAGTGAATAAATTAATTATACCTTTAACAGCCCGATATTTACTCAACCATCAGTATAACTTATTATTATCCGATATTGTATACTGATTCCAAAGCAAGACATACACACGCCTTGCATCCAAGATAAAATGATAGCTTGTCAGATAACAAGTACCCTAAAAGCGTTGTCAAATAGTCATCAATAACGAGGGGAGTAAAATGAAAATCACATTGCCTGATGGCACAATCGTACCCGCTTTAGGTCAAGGAACCTGGTTTATGGGTGAATCTAAAGCCGCGGAACAGCAAGAAATTGGCGCCTTAAAACTGGGTATCGAGCATGGACTGACCTTAATTGATACAGCCGAAATGTATGCAGAAGGTGGCAGTGAAAGAGTGGTAGGTAAAGCGATAAAAGGTTTACGTGATAAAATTTTTCTAGTCAGCAAAGTGGTACCTTATCATGCTGATTTACAAGGCACAATGACAGCTTGCGAGCATAGTTTGCAGCGTTTGCAAACCGATTATCTTGATCTTTATTTACTGCATTGGCCGGGTTCGATTCCAATTGCGAACACTATTGAGGCGATGGAGCGACTGATAAAACAGGGTAAAATTAAACGTTGGGGTGTCAGTAATTTTGATGTCGCTGATCTGCAAGCAGTCGATTCTTATATACAAAACCGCGAATTAATGACTAACCAAGTACTCTATAATCTTAGCCGAAGAGGCATCGAATTTGATTTATTGCCTTGGAGTCGCCAACATAAACTGCCAACCATGGCCTATTCGCCTATTGAGCAAGGTCGTATTTTAAGCAATCCCAAACTAAACGATCTCGCCAAACAACATAATGCAACGCCAGCACAAATTGCCTTAGCTTGGGTATTACGTAACCACGATATTATCGCGATTCCCAAAGCGGCGACACAAGCGCATGTGTTAGATAATCTAAAAGCATTAAATATTAAATTAAGCAACGATGATCTTGCTTTTTTAGATAACGCATTCCCAGCACCCAATTGGAAACGTCCGCTAGAAATGCTATAATAAAAAAATCAATAGGATGGGGATAGATTACGGATAAAAATATTTGGTTTCTTACTTTTTATTATGATAAATTTTAGTATTACTTTGTTGAATAATAACAAAAGTGAAAACAGTCGATCCAATAAATTATCTATTTGTCTCCTACCTTTGCTGATCATTCCATTATGCTTGGCCATAAAACTCATAACGGATGCACTATATATTGAATGGAGTGATGAGATGAGTAAGTTAGCCAAATCAGTGATAATATCATCTGGCATTGTAACACTCACATCGATTATGGGAACAATTAGTGGGCCAACTTGTGTTGACAGGCTTCTTCTTTTTCATAAAACATACAATGCAGCGAATATCGATAGATATCCCATAAAATTTTTCTTTAAAAGAAAAAACTGGCTTTTAAATTTTTTCCGCTTCGGCTTTTTTTTCAGCAGTATTATCATGTTATACGGCGCTTTTTGGGGATAGTAATAAAACCCCGTCCCCTTCAAGCGTTCTTACGACTTCAATTATGACAGCTCCTGATAAGCAGAATCTATCTTTTTAACTTACCAGGATGTTGCCTGTTTATAAATCTATTAAGTTCTAGATAAAAATAGTCGTAAGAAAATTCATTTTTATTTTACATCATTCTTATTAGGCACTGATTTTGCCGTTTTATTTAATCTTAAAATATCGGGTTTATTAACCGCGATAATACCTAAACAGACTAATACTAGACCAATTATTAACGGCCATGTAAATAGATCCTGTCCAATTGCAATCGCTAACAAGCTACCAGATATTGGCATGAAAAATTTATACATGGACACTTCACCAATTTTGGCATACTGCACGACCCAATACCATAAACCAAAAGTGACGCTAGAAAGCAGCGCCAGAAAAATCAATAAAATCGTGCCTAATGTTGTCCAATGTATGAGACTGAGACTGCCGCCCATAATAATGCCAATAATAAATAGCGCGATAGAACCAATTAATAAATTCCAACCCGTCATAACAAAAACCGGTAAGGTCGATCCGATTGCTCTTGCTTGCATCATCCCAATAGCAGCAACCAAACCGTATAACAACATAAAACCATCACCCAATAAATTAAAACTAAAAAGTTGTGATAAATTTGCGGTAGGCTTCGTCATATTCACCACAATCAAACCAACAAAACCTAAAATTAAGCCAACCCATTTTGCTTTATTTAAACGATCATTTTTATAAGCAAAATGCGCCAAAAGGATAGAAAAGAATATTGACGCTTGCGCTAAAATAGAGGACTTAATTGTCACTGTATGCACTAAACCAATATTAAAGAAAAAATAGGCAGCGGTAGTACTTACCAGCCCCATCGACGTTACATCAATCCATTGCTTTTTGTTAATCGCAAAAATCTTTTGCTTCATACAAGCGGCCATAATTAACGTGATAATACCAGCAAGGAAAAATCGCAAACTAATCGCGGTTAACACTTGCCCATTATAATCATCACCCAATATCGCAGGTTGTAAATTCATCTCGTCATACATCACTTTTACCAAGGGAAATGGTGTTCCCCATAAAACATTAACAAAAATAGATGTTAATGCCAAAACTAAAGCACTTGGTGCAGCCTTTTTAACGATATTATTCATTGCGATCCTCAATTTTAAATTCTAAACATAGCAAAATAGTTATTCTTTGCCTATGCTCAAAATATCTTACAGGATAAAAGTTAGCTTGATTCTGTAAGAAGATGCATACCCATTATGATAGAAAGTGAAGCAAATAGAAGGCAACTATATGACACTATATTTTCGCCTATCGCACATAAAAATCCGTAGATTACACCCACTATCTCGAAAACTAACGAGTACAGCGTATTTAATAATGTGTAAAGATTATAAAGGAGGGTATTAATAATAACAAAAAATAAATCACAATATCGCCAATTTTTGTTATTTTCATTTGATTTTATTAGAAATAGTTAGCGTCGTTAGAGAGAATAAATAAATATGTTCATTTAAACGCTAAACATATGCTTGAATTTGCAAATAACGTCACATTTACGGCACAAAATCAAACGCGAAATGTAATAAAACACATCATCAACAATTAAAATAAATATAAATCATAAAGTTAATGGTGGCCCCTACTGGACTTGAACCAGTGACCAATCGATTATGAGTCGACTGCTCTGACCGACTGAGCTAAGGGGCCTTGGTGAAGTGATGATTGAATTTGTCGGGCTGGATTATAATAGAGTTAGAAAAAATTTTCTATATTTTATTCGTAAAAGACTTTAATTTGATTGTTTATTACACGATACCGATAAGAATCTTATTCACTTAGAATAACTCATATTTTTTACCCCATTAACCTGCTACAATACTTGGGTAATTATTCGCCATTACTCTATTTTAATTAAGGAAATGTTATGTCTATAAAAAAATTATTATTAATTAGCGCAGCTATTTCAACTGCATTTTTGTTAAATGCATGCAGTAATGATAAATATAAATTGACTCCAGCTGGACAACATGTCCAATTCGTCGATACCAAACCAGCTGATAGTTGTAAATTTTTAGGTACCGCCAAAGGAAGTCGTGAAACACTTTTTTCTGGCACAAAAACACATAGTGAGTTGATTCGTGAAGCGGCTGTGGTGCTATTAAACAATGCGGCAACCATGGGTGGCAATGTCATTTATAATGCGCAAGATGCATCAATGAAATATATTTCCGAAATTGCCCCTACCGATGCAGTTATGATTGGTGAAGTCTATAAATGTAACTAAATCGATAGCCATTTTATCACCTGTTATGATGATATCTGATGTTTTTTTGCTAAAAAACAGTTCTCGTGTAATAAAACAATACCCCGAAATATAACCTACTGTGATATTACAACAGATAGAATCGAAAAAGCGTAATCGGAAATTACCCTAATAAAGGTGCCAACTTGGCACCTTCAATAACGATTAATATTAACCATGTTGTTTTTCAAATTGCTTCATAAAATCAATAAGATAATTAACACCGTCAATATCTATCGCGTTGTAGATAGACGCTCTCATGCCACCTGCAATGCGATGTCCTTTAATCCCAATAATACGCGCTTTAGTTGCTTCACTCACAAATAATTTATCGAGTTCGTCATTAGGCGATAAGAAAGTCACATTCATAATTGAACGATTTTCTTGCGCCACCGTATTACGATAAAAATCAGAGTGATCAATAAAATCATATAATCGTTCAGCCTTTGCTTGGTTACGTTGTTGCATCGCCGTTAAGCCACCCAATTTTTTAATCCATTGGAATACTAAACCCGCCATATACCACGCGAAAGTGGGTGGTGTGTTAAACATTGAATCGTGATCCGCTAAAATTTTATAATCAAGAACGGATGGCAAAGCCTGTTTTGCATGACCGAGCAAATCTTCACGCACAATCACAATTGTAATCCCTGATGGACCGATGTTTTTTTGGGCGCCCGCATAAATAATGCCATAACGGCTCACATCAATCGGTTGCGATAAGATGCAAGAAGAAAAATCCGCGACCACTATTTTTTTATCATCAAAATGCGGTTCTTCAAAAATGGCCACGCCACTAATTGTTTCATTTGGGCAATAATGGACATAAGCCGCATCGTCGCTCAATTGCCATTCAGACATAGGTTTGACGGCTGATAATCCCGCTTTTTCAATTAAGACATTTTGCTGTTTGACCGTACAATATTTTTCGGCTTCTTTAGCAGCACAAAGACTCCAATACCCACTATTAATATAATCAGCACTTTTTTTGTCACCCAGAATATTCAATGGTACAGCAGCAAATTGTGCGCGTGCCCCACCCTGCGAAAATAGAATTTTATAATTACTTGGCACCTTGAGAATATCACGCAAATCATTTGTCGCTTGTACCGCGCAGGCATCAAAGTCTTTACCCCGATGGCTCAGCTCCATCACCGATGCACCGGTATTTTGCCAATCTAATAATTCTGCTTGGACTTGTTTTAACACTTCATTTGGCAACTTGGCCGGGCCGGCACTAAAATTATCACTTTTATTCATTATGGTTCACTCATTAATATTAAAATTAGATTCGAAATCAGTATCAATAAAACATCAGCAAGAACGATCACACGTAGCATAATTAAAGCAAATCAACACGAATGATAAAATCATGATCCATTTTAGCTACGCGTAATAGATAGACAAGGTTGTCTGTTTATCAAAAAATTTCGAATGTTTCAGAATCACTATACGTTTATGTCAAATTTTTTCAAGATAGATTGCTATCGACTAGGATAAATATTATTTTCCAGCAATACTCATCTCGCTAATTAACAACGAACCGCATTGAATATTAGTTCGCGTTTCAATATCATTCCCCATGGCCACAATATTGGCATACATATCTTTTAAATTTCCTGCTACCGTAAATTCATTAATAGGATATTGTAGCTGCCCATTTTCTACCCAAAATCCTGTTGCACCACGAGAATAATCGCCCGTCACATTGTTAACACCTTGCCCCATTAACGAAGTAATCACGACGCCTTTATCTAATTTTTTTAGCATCTGCGTAAAATTGAGATCGGCTTGGCTAGGTGCAATTCGCCAATTATGAATACCACTCGCATGGCCAGTTGATTTTAGCCCCAACTTTTTAGCCGAATAGTTACTCAGTAAATAATTTTGCAACACACCTTGCTCAACAATATTACGTTTGACCGTTTGGGTGCCTTCGCCATCAAAAGGGGCAGAACCGATACCTTTCAAAATATGGGGATTTTCGTGAATAGTGAACCAAGATGGAAAGATTTTTTCACCAACCGCATCCAATAAAAAAGAGGATTTACGGTAAATCGCACTGCCACTAATGGCACTGGTAAGATGTCGAATCAATCCTACTGCGATTTCAGGGACAAACAGAACCGGAACTTGCATGGTGGCAATCTGCTTTGCGCCCAATTGTGCCACCGTTCTTTTAGCGGCTTCTTGCCCAACCCATTCTGGCGACAATAAATCTTGCTTATCACGTGCTGTCGTATACGCATAATCACGCTCCATCTGCCCATCATGTTCACCAATTACCGAACACGATAATGAATGAGAGCTGCTGGCATAGCCTTGTAACATGTCTAAACTATTGCCATAAATATAAATACCATATTGACTGCTAAAATAACCACCATCACTACTGGTAATTTTAGGATGGCTTAAGGCACTTTTTTCGGCCTGTTTAGCCTGCTGAATAGCCTCTTCTACATTAAGATCACCTGGGAAAAAGAGATCTAAATCAGGCGGATTAAATGCCATCAAGTTAGGATCGCCTAAACCTGAATAAGGATCAGCGGATGTATATTGCATAATGCTAATCGCCATATCCAGTGCTTGCGCCACCGCTTGCGGGGAAAGATCATTGGTTGAAGCACTACCGGTTCGCTGATTTTGATATACCGTAATCCCTAATGCACCGCCACTATTAAATTCGACATTTTCGGTCTCACCAAGACGGCTACTCACATTAATGCCGGTTGATTGATTAATAGACACTTCGACTGCATCGACTCTTTTTTTAGCCGCTGCAATCGTTTGCGCGACAATCGCAGTTAAGTTTTTTTGCTGTGCTTTCGCTTCTTTGATAATTTGTTCGCTACTCATATTGATTATTTTC
Organism: Orbaceae bacterium ESL0727; assembly: GCA_029433345.1. GTDB lineage: Bacteria > Pseudomonadota > Gammaproteobacteria > Enterobacterales > Orbaceae > Gilliamella. The sequence continues at coordinate 1,535,482 of JAQTHY010000001.1, read as the reverse complement.
TATAATTCTGCCGGTGATACGTTATAATAAGCCAGAATTCTATTTTAGTTAATAAAAGAAAATGAATAAACGAAATGTTATGAATACGATTGAACATAAACAAGCTAACCTTGATGATGATATTTTAGATAATCAAACGGGTAATCAAGCAAATAATCATCAAAACAGTGATGATGAAATTATCTATGTCAGTAAAAGTGAAATTAAGCGTGATGCCGAAGCGTTAAAAAAGATTGGCGTTGAGCTAGTCAATCTCAGTAAAAATCAGTTAGAAAAAATCCCACTCGATGATGATCTCCTGTATGCCATTGAGTTGGCACAAAAAATTAAAAAGGAAGGTTATCGCAGACAAATTCAATACATTGGCAAGCTATTGCGCAGCCGCGATATGGAACCGATCACTCAAGCATTAGATAAATTGAAAAACCGCCATAATCAACAGATTGCGATTTTTCATAAATTGGAATTATTACGTGAAGCATTAATTACCACAGGCGATGCAGAGCCAATTATTGCGCTATATCCTATGGCAGATCGCCAACAACTGCGAACGTTGGCACGCTTAGCCAAAAAAGAGAAAGATGCCAACAAACCAGCCAAAACCGCGAAACAAATTTTCCAATATTTGAAAGAATTAGACGAAACGAATGAGTAGTAAAATAAACATCAGTAAGTAAATAAGATAAGTACTGCATAACCAGCAAAGATGGGTAACCAGAAGAAAGCGTTAGGTGCTCATGCCCTCAATACTTCGCTTGGCAATAATCGTATTGATGATTGTTGTAACGGTAAATCATCCAAACTGGTCAGCAGTATGCAAAGTAATCACCTAAACAAAATTGAGGATAAAAAAATGGGACTATTAAATGTACCAGCAGGAAAGTCAGTGCCAGATGATATTTATGTTGTAATTGAAATCCCCGCGAATGCTGATCCAATTAAATATGAAGTCGATAAAGAAACCGGTGCGCTATTTGTTGACCGTTTTATGGCAACAGCAATGTTCTACCCATGCAACTATGGCTATATTAATCACACCTTATCGCTTGATGGTGATCCGGTTGATGTATTAGTACCAACCCCTTACCCATTACAACCTGGTTCGGTCATTCGTTGCCGCCCAGTTGGTGTGTTAAAAATGACAGATGAATCTGGTGTTGATGCCAAAGTCATCGCTGTGCCACACAGTAAATTATCTAAAGAGTATGATCATATCAAAGATATCAATGATCTGCCTGAACTTTTAAAAAGCCAAATTAAGCACTTTTTCGAACAATATAAAGCATTAGAAAAAGGCAAATGGGTAAAAGTTGATGGTTGGGAAAACGTGGATGCTGCACGTCAAGAAATTATCGATTCTGTTGAACGCGCCAAAAAGAAATAAGTTATCGCAAAAGTTTACAATAGCGTAATGCTTTTATCTCCGCCGGCCATCGTCGGCGGAATATCGACAAAAAAATAGTGATAAAACTTCATCCTAATAATCTTTCATCTCTCTCAAACTTATTATCAAACCTAACATTCAGTTTGTACACATTTCTTGACAATCCCTATAAACTTGCCCTATTTTCACGATAAAATCGCTTGAACTAAATTTTTTATCTAATTTTGTGAGCTACATCATCAAATTTAACATTAATATCTTGCTTTCGATTTTTAAATATGCGGTAATACAACAAGACTTATAACACAGTACCGATTAATTGCACTGTTTAGATTTTTTTGATGCGATTTTTGTTTTATGATGTGAGTCATAATATTTATCACATTATTTTTGTCTTACATGTTACCTAATTGCGTGATGTTACAGTCTAAGAGAGCCCTAAGAGGCTAAGATTAATTTTTGTAGGAAGTTTAGTAAATGACTAAGAAAACTGGCCAAGTTAAATGGTTTAATGAAAGTAAAGGTTTTGGTTTTATCACTCCATCTGATGGTAGTAAAGATGTATTTGTTCACTTTTCAGCAATTTCTGGCGACGGCTTCAAAACGCTAGCTGAAGGTCAACAAGTTGAATTTTCTATCCAAGATAGCCCACGTGGCCCAGCAGCAGCTGATGTTGTCGTTATTTAATTCATTTTAAATTAACACAAAACATATTATTAAAAACGCGCATTCAAACAAATGCGTGTTTTTATTTGCGCTGAACAAATAAGAAAAATAAACATCCTACCGTAACATCCCTTTCTATTTACCCATAATCCGTTATCCCATAGTCACCACAAAAGTCACAATACAATAAAAAACTCCCAATCAATTGATTTACGAGGAGCCTATTATATCAATCGAACGCTCGCTATTATTCGCTTAGAAGAGCAACATCCTGATCCTCACGCAAGTGTAGTATTTGTGTAGTATTAATGCAGCAATATCATGCATGATGCGCTAGAAACGCTGATTTTTAAGGCTACAATAAAAGATTTCATCGCGCTGTCCGCCCAACTTGAATAATTACCACGAATTTACAATTAGATTGACATAATACGTTTAGATAAAACGTTTAGATAAAAGCGTGCAGTAGAATAAGCGTTAATTTAGGAGAGTGAGATAACAAAAGAGCGATCTTGCGATCGCTCTTTTATAAGAAAGTCTTTTGTTTGTTACAACTTACTTCTTAGAAATACAGGCAATTAAATCAAGTACTTTGTTTGAATAACCTACTTCATTATCATACCAAGATACTAATTTAACAAAGTTATCATTCAATGCGATACCTGCTTTGGCATCAAATACTGATGTGCAAACTTCACCTAAGAAGTCAGTTGATACAACGTCATCTTCAGTATAGCCAAGCACGCCTTTCATTTCGCCTTCTGATGCCGCTTTCATTGCTTTACAAATATCAGCATAGCTTGCTGGTTTAGCTAAACGTGCAGTTAGATCCACTACAGACACATCTGGAGTTGGCACACGGAAAGCCATACCGGTTAATTTACCATTCAATTCAGGAATAACTTTACCTACTGCTTTAGCTGCACCTGTTGATGAAGGGATAATGTTTTGGCCAGCACCACGACCACCACGCCAATCTTTATGGGATGGACCATCAACTGTTTTTTGTGTTGCTGTAGTTGCATGGACAGTTGTCATTAATGCTTCAACAATCCCAAAGTTATCGTTGATAACTTTAGCTAATGGCGCTAAGCAGTTAGTTGTACATGATGCATTTGACACGATATCTTGACCAGCATAAGTCTTATCATTAACACCCATAACAAACATTGGCGTCGCATCTTTAGAAGGTCCAGTTAACACAACTTTCTTCGCACCAGCTTGGATATGTTTACGTGCTGTTTCATCAGTTAAGAATAGACCTGTTGCTTCTGCAACAACATCAACGTTCACTTCGTTCCATTTTAAGTTAGCTGGATCACGTTCAGAAGTCACACGGATTGTTTTACCATTAACAATTAATTTACCATCTTTAACTTCGACAGAACCATCAAAGCGACCATGAGTTGAATCATATTTTAGCATATAAGCCATATATTCAACGTCTAATAAATCATTGATAGCAACGATTTCAATGTCTGAACGTTTTTGTGCAGCACGGAAAACAATACGACCAATACGACCAAAACCATTAATACCTACTTTAATTGTCATAAGAATTACCTTCTTTTTGTATGTTAATTATCAAAATAACTTCTCTCAAGTTAACAAATTTCAGTAATTTATTCAAGTTGATTCACTATAAATGGGCACGAATTATCCAATTAGAAAAACAATGCTGAATCGATTCTTATAATATATAATGAAATCAATTAGCTGTTTTATTCGCATTACTATAAAAAAAATTATTGAAAAAAGTGAGTGGAAAATGACCACGATTTCGTCGACTCGCTGTCGAACAATTTGGGCTAGAGTATTACGCTGCTTTTACAACATCTGAGTTAAACAGTCTGTTAATTAATGCTATAATAATGCCATTTTTCAGTCCCCTTATGAGTTTGCCTGTGCGTTTAAATCCTAGTCAACAACAAGCCGTTGAATATATTTCTGGCCCTTGCTTGGTTTTAGCCGGTGCAGGTTCGGGTAAAACACGGGTAATCATTAATAAAATTGCTTACCTTATTCGCGTGAAAGGTTATTTACCAAGACAGATTGCCGCCGTCACTTTCACCAATAAAGCAGCACGCGAAATGCGTGAACGTATTGCACTTTCACTGAGCAAGCAAGAAGCCCGTGGACTCAAAATCTCGACTTTTCACACCTTAGGGTTAGACATTATCCGCAAAGAATATAAGCATATTGGCATTAAAGCGAATTTTTCGCTATTTGATGATCAAGATCAAATTGCCCTGCTTAATGATCTGACCGCACAACAGTTAGCGGGTGATAAAGATTTAATTCAGCAGCTGCGTGCAACCATTTCTAACTGGAAAAACGACCTCATTGATCCTGATATTGCGATGGCCAGAGCGCAAACCAATAAAGAAAAACTATTTGCCCATTGCTACAAACTCTATCAAAAGCAGCTTATATCCTGCAGTATTTTAGACTTTGATGATCTCATTTTATTACCCACATTATTATTAAAACAAAATGAAGACGTCCGTGATAAATGGCAAAATCGCCTCCGCTATTTATTGGTTGATGAATATCAAGATACCAATACTAGCCAATATGAATTTATAAAATTATTAGTAGGAAACCGCGCTAAATTTACTGTTGTGGGTGATGATGATCAATCTATCTACTCATGGCGAGGCGCACGCCCACAAAATCTAGTGCTATTAAAAGAAGATTTCCCTCAACTCGAAGTGATAAAACTAGAACAAAACTATCGTTCATCGGGACGAATCCTTAAAGTTGCCAATATATTAATCGAAAATAATCCCCATATTTTTGCCAAAAAACTTTTTTCAGAACTGGGGTATGGCGATGAAATTCGAATTATTACGGCTGATAGCGAAGAACATGAAGCTGAAAAAGTGGTCAGCCATTTAATTGACCATCGTTTCACCAACGGAAGTAAATATAGTGACTACGCTATTTTATATCGGGGTAATCACCAATCACGTTTGATTGAAAAGATGCTTATGCAGTACCGAATCCCTTATCGCATATCGGGTGGGACGTCATTCTTTTCCCGGCTAGAAATCAAAGATTTAATGGCTTATCTTCGTCTTTTGACCAATCCTGACGATGATAATGCGTTTATTCGTATCATCAATACACCTAAACGCGATATTGGTCCCGCCACGATACAAAAATTAGGCGAATGGGCAAATAGCCGCGGTGTAAGTTTATTTCATGCTAGTCACGATATTGGATTAACAGAACAGTTATCGAGCAAGCGCCTTACTGCATTGCAAAACTTTATCCATTGGTTTGAATCCTTAATGGCAAAAATAACGGCCGATCCCATGGCGACGGTTTACGAGCTGTTACATACTATTAACTATGAAAGCTGGATTTACGAAACGTCTGCCTCACTTGCCGCTGGCCAAATGCGTATGCGAAATGTCGAACAGCTACTCAGTTGGCTTGCAGAAATGCTCAAAGGTGATGATATCAACGAGCCTATGACCTTAGAACAAGCCGTGGCGCGTTTTACGTTACGAGATATGTTAGAACTTAATAATGCGGACGATGAGATGGATCAAGTACAACTCATGACATTGCATGCCTCTAAAGGGTTAGAATTTCCTTATGTATACCTCATCGGTATGTCAGAAGGTCTCCTACCACATCAAACCAGTATTGACGAAGATAATATTGAAGAAGAGCGCCGTTTAGCTTATGTTGGTATTACGCGTGCACAAAAAGAGCTAACCTTCTCATTCAGTCGACAGCGTAAACAATTTGGCGATACTTTATACGTTGAACCTAGCCGCTTTTTATTAGAACTTCCGCAAGACGATTTAATCTGGGAGGCAAAAACAGCCACACTTTCGCCCGAAAAAAGAATGCAAAAAGGACAAAGCCGCTTAGCGATGTTAAAAGCACAAATTGCCAACGCTAAAAATAGTTAATAATCGAACAACAATCAACGCAGTAAACAACAAGAACAGCAAATAATCATTGGGATTTATCATCATGCACTACTTTAAAGATTACCCTAACCGCCACGCGCTCAAAGCTATCTTCATTTACCTACTCTTTTTTATCAGCACAATCAATTTAGCCCATGCCGATTTTAAAGGTAAAGTGGTTAAAATTGTTGATGGCGATACTATTGATGTTTTAACACCTGAATACCAAAAAATTCGTGTCCGCCTAAATGATATCGATGCGCCTGAACGTAGCCAAGCCTATGGTAAACAAGCACAAAAACAGTTAGCCAATTTTATTGCTGGCAAACAAGTTTTTGTCCAAGAAAATAAAAAAGATATCTATCAACGTACGTTAGGTACGATTTTCTATAACAATACCAACATCAATGCCAAAATGGTAGAAACAGGTTATGCATGGGCTTATCGTTATAAAAATATTGCAAATAATCAAAATATGGTTGAATTAGAAACTATCGCTAAAGAAAATAAACGTGGGCTTTGGCAAGATCGTCAACCTATTGCACCTTGGGATTATAGACATAATAAGAAACGCAATAATGATCGTTATAAAAATCGAATAAGCAATTTTTAATTGCGTCATGATAATGCTTTGATAGGCCAGTTATGCCTCACAGATTCACGACGATAGCTGAAAATAGACATAAAAAAACAGAGGCGAACCTCTGTTTTTTTTGATAAGTCTTAAGCATTGGCTACTGACTATGTGTTAATCAACTCATTCGTTAATTAACTTATCTGTTAATCAATTTATTTATTAATCAACTTATTTATTAATCTATTCAGCAATGCTTAATATAAACATATCGAACTATTAAAGTACAACTACATCCGCAGCTGCTGGCCCACGTGGGCTATCTTGAATAGAAAATTCGACTTGTTGGCCTTCAGCTAGTGTTTTAAAACCGTCGCCAGAAATTGCTGAAAAGTGTACAAATACATCTTTACTGCCGTCTGCCGGAGAGATAAAACCAAAACCTTTACTTTCATTAAACCATTTTACTTGACCTGTTTGTTTAGACATAATCATCTTCCTATAAAAAATTAAAATCATGAGTTAATACATAAAACTTAGACTACTTATGAACACTGAGAAAGGAAGTTGAAGAGAACTAATACTTATTTTTGACAAGTAAATATTAAAAAGGACACTACAAACTGCGTATATCAAAATGTTATAAAATAAATCTGCACGTCATATGCTGGTAACTATTAACGCATAAATTATTATGAAATGCAAGCAACTCTATCAGAGTAATTTTACTATTTTCCGCTAAGTTAAATATTAGCCTACAAACTAGCGGAAAATTTCACAATAAAGTATGAGAAAAACAAATGGTTATTTTTCTGCCATCTCTTTAGATTTATTAATACTTGCCACAACAGCATCAATAACCGCGGCACGAAAACCTTTTTGTTCCAACACTTGTACACCTTCGATAGTCGTACCACTTGGTGAACAAACCATATCTTTCAATTCACCAGGATGTTTACCTGTTTCAAGAAATAATTTTGCTGAGCCCATTACGGTTTGTGCTGCGAATTTATATGCCTGTTTACGGCTCAAACCACCTTTAACCGCACCATCAGCCAGCGCCTCAATAAACATAAACACAAACGCCGGTGACGAACCACTTGCCCCGACTACCGCATCAATTTGATACTCGGGTACGACTTCAGTTTTCCCCACGCAATCAAGCAGTGATTGCACGATTGCTAGCTCCTCATCTGTTACCTCTGTATTTGGGGTAATTGAACACATCGCCGCATTAACAAGTGCCGGGGTATTTGGCATAACACGCACAATTTTTTGTTCATAGCCGACTATTTTGGCAATCGTTTTGATTGTCACACCTGCGGCAATAGAAACCACAATCGTATTTTGTTTTAACTCTTTTTGAATATCTGTCAGCACATCAGCAATAATATTTGGCTTAACCGCAATAAAGACGATATCTGAATCACGTGCAACATCTCGCCCAGAATCTGATACATTAACACCATAACTATTATGTAAGGCTAAGCTTGTTTCTTTATGGGGATCATATACATAAAATTGTGAACCTGGCACCAATTGACTTGCTAAAATACCTTTCAAAATAGCCGATCCCATATTACCTAACCCAATAAATCCAATACGTTTATCCATTATCTAGCCCCTTATTGTGTAATTGTTCGCCCTATTTCTCTGCTTGCAATATCGTTTCAAGTAAAATTTTTCATAACCGATATCTGGTATCAACAATTATAGAGGATTTTTTTTGTAAAACTCAATACTATTATCGCGTACCATAAAACTATCACACACATAAAAGCTACGATAAACACGACGACTCACGCATTACCTGCATGCCATATTGTTGCCCAGTTTGCATTAATGAATATATCTGTTTTATCTTCCCTTCACTGATTAAATTACTGACGGCGGGCGTATTGATGAGCACTTCATATACCGCTTTTTGTTTTTTGTCGTGCCTCACTAATTTTTGACAAATAATCGCTTCTAAACTCGACGCTAACTGTAAACGAATAAAATCACGCAAATGGCCATCAAATAAATCAATAATACGATTAATGGTTTGTATGGCTGAATTGGTATGCAAGGTTGCTAAAACTAAATGGCCCGTTTCGGCTGCCGTTAAAGCGACTTGCACAGTTTCGCGATCACGCAACTCACCCAATAAAATGATATCTGGATCTTGCCTTAACAAACCATGCAATGCTGACGAAAAGGTGGAAACTTCACGCTGCTGAATCAGTGATAACTCATTTTGATAGATAAATTCAATTGGATCTTCTAACGTAATAATATGTTTAGCCGCGGTCATATTAATATGTTGAATTAACGATGCTAATGTTGTCGATTTGCCACTACCGGTTGCACCTGTCACTAAAATAATGCCTTGCTCTTTTTCTGCCAACTTAGCGAAAATATCCGGCACAGCAAGTTCTTGTAATGTTGGAATATGTTGATTAATAACCCGAAATACCGCCGAAATACCACGTCGTTGATAAAAGATATTGACGCGAAACCGCCCTATTTCAGGATGTTGATAGGCAAAATCAATCTGTCCGACTTGCTCAAAGACGTTTCGTTGTGATTCATTTAATAAATTCAATAATTCACTTTTTAATTTAAACGGCACTAAAACATCGAAAGGTAAACGATGTAATTGACCATATTGACGAATGTAAGGTACCTCGTTACTGGAAAAGTGCACATCTGACGCATTTTGCGTTAAACTAAACGCTAAAATCGAATCAATGTTTAGATTTGACATAATATTTTGATTAACCGAGAACGCAAATGAATAGTGTGCATAACAATTTACTGGCTATAAAAACTAAAATTCAACAAATCGCTGAAAAATGTAACCGAGATCCAAAAACAATTGAACTTATTGCCGTCAGTAAAACCAAACCTGCGAGCCAGATCGCAGAAGCCATCGATGCGGGACAATTGGCTTTTGGTGAAAACTATGTTCAAGAAGGTGTCGAAAAGATTCATTACTTTCAACAAACATCGCCAAACCTAAAACTGTGTTGGCACTTTATCGGACCACTACAATCCAATAAATGCAAGTTGGTGGCCGAAAACTTTGATTGGATGCATACGATTGATCGCTTAAAAATTGCAGAACGTTTAAACGATCACCGGCCAATTGATAAAGGTAAACTAAATGTCTTAATCCAAGTTAATATTAGCCAAGAAGCAAGTAAATCAGGTATCGCGCCTGAACAGCTACCTGAACTTGCTCAACAAATCGTGGCCTTACCTAATCTTTCTTTACGCGGGTTAATGGCAATTCCTGAAATTGAAGATGATTTCGATAAACAAGTGGCTGTTTTCCGCAAAATGCAGCAATTATTACACACGTTACAAACGCAATATCCATTTTTAGATACACTGTCGATGGGCATGACTAACGATATGCAAGCCGCCATCACGGCAGGCAGCACGATGGTGCGTATCGGTACAGCTATTTTTGGTGCTCGTCAATATTCATAATTTATTTTATTGTGTAATGGTGATATTTAGGGGCGTAATCTTCAATATCCATCATATTCAGTATTTATGATATCGGGTATCTGTGATAGATTGTGTAATAAACCAGTTGGCCATATTGCGATGATATATTGCCATATTTTATTGTGTTGTGATTACTGAACTATTCATCATTACGCTGTGATTATTGTACGAGATTGTTGTTCGAGGTTGTTGTACGAGATTGTTACCATAGCATTTACATTAAGGAGTTATCGATGACATCGCTATTTTTTTTAGGCAAAACCCTTTTAACGGTTTGCCTGTATATTGTGATATTACGTTTATGGATGCAACGCGTACGCGTCAACTATTATAATCCATTTACTCAATTGATCGTCCGGATTACACAACCAATTATCGGCCCATTACGCCGCGTTATCCCCTCTATCGGTCGATTCGACACCGCAACCTGGCTCGTTCTATATCTGATTGCCCTGCTCAAAATCATATTTATATTTAGCCTCGGTACCACAGCACCAATTTGGAATGTAGATTATTTGCTGATCGCTTTATTAGCAATCGTGCAGGCAGTTGGCACCTTACTTTTTTGGTTACTGCTATTCCGCGCTATTTTAAGTTGGATTATGGCACTTAGCCAACGCCCATCTTATGCCGATGATCTGCTTGCTCAGCTTACCGAACCACTCATTGCCCCAATTCGCCGAATCATACCGCCAATCGGCATGATCGATCTCTCTTTTATGGTGGTGGTTTTTATCCTCTTCTTTTTAAATATGTTAGCTAGCGAAGTGTTTGGTCTGCTCTGGATCATACTCTAACCGTCACTAAAGGATGTGATCTTCCCAACAGATCACATCTTTTTCATAGACGATCCGATTTTTTACAGAAATTTTCTGCTTATGCATCTGCTTCTTATCCCCAGTAATTAATGGATGCCACTTAGGTAAGCTTTGATGATCACGAAAATAACGATAACTGCACGTGAGGGGTAACCATTCAATCGTCAACAAGTTTTCTCGCGTTAATTTTATACAATCCGGTTCATAACTAAATCGATTCGCATAATGTTTGCATTGACAGGTATTGGCATCCAATAAATTACAAGCAACATTCGTGTATAAAATCTCATCCGTATCACTGTCAATTAATTTATTTAGACAGCATTGCCCACAACCATCACACAATAGCTCCCATTCAGCATCACTCAGCTGATCCAAGGTCTTCCCTTGCCAAAATTGCTTATTCATCACTAAAAACCATCATACCTGAAAATCAGTATCGTTTAACATCTGCAAAAAGAAGCCATCTTTTTTGATTCTCGCCTCGATTTCATCAGCCGGACAGGCCGCGAAATGACGTCGCGTATCCAATAAAATTTTCATCACAAAAATCGGTTTACCAAACATAGATCGAATATTTTCTGGAATAGCAGAAAAATCATTTTCTTTATCAATATAAAGGTAACAGTTCTCTTTCTTACTACTACGATAAATATAACACCACATCATCATTACCCTTTTTAGATTATTAAAAATATTACAGCAATTATACCGATTACCGTTATAATGTCGCTTATTATTAACGGTAAATCACACTATTATGACAACAGAACATTTTACAGAGCTCTCATTAGATGAGATTTTAATCCAAAATTTACACACACAACATATCCATACACCAACAGTTATTCAAACGCAAACCATTCCAGCGGCGTTAGACGGTAAAGATATATTAGGATCAGCGCCAACCGGCACCGGGAAAACCTTAGCCTTTTTGTTGCCTGCTGTACAACATCTACTAGACTTTCCGCGTCGTAAACCTGGGCCACCGCGTATTTTGATTCTCACCCCTACCCGCGAACTGGCAATGCAGATTGCACAACAAGCAACGTTATTAACAGCCGGCACACATCTTAGTATAGCGACTATTACGGGTGGTGTTGCCTACATGAATCATGCTGAAATTTTCAGCAAAAATCAAGATATTGTGATTGCAACAACCGGCAGACTGCTCCAATATATCAAAGAAGAAAATTTTGATTGCCGCGCAGTTGAGATGCTGATTTTAGATGAAGCTGATCGCATGTTAGATATGGGATTTGCGCCTGATGTCGAAACCATTGCCGCCGAAACACGCTGGCGCAAACAGACACTACTCTTTTCCGCAACACTCGAAGGCGAAGGTCTACAAGATTTTGCCAATCGTATTTTAACTGATCCGGTCGAAATTAATGCCGATCCTTCACGCAAAGAACGAAAAAAAATCTTACAATTTTATTATCGCGCTGATGATCTTGAACACAAAACTGCACTCTTAATCCATTTATTAAAGCAACCGGAATGCCAAAAAAGTATTGTCTTTGTACGCAAACGTGAAAAAGTGTACGAATTAGTTGAAAAACTACACGCGGCAGGCATTCAAAGCTGTTATCTAGAAGGCGAAATGGTGCAGGCTAAACGCAACGAAGCCATAAAAAGAATGAGTGACAATACCGTTAATGTTCTTGTTGCAACGGATGTCGCGGCGCGAGGCATTGATATTGATGATGTCACTCATGTGATTAATTTTGATGCACCAAGAACCGCGGATATTTATCTGCACCGTATTGGCCGCACCGCAAGAGCCGGCAAAAAAGGGACCGCGATTACCTTAGTCGAAGCGCATGATAATGAACTGTTACAGAAAATCGAACGTTATATTAAAGAACCGATAAAACATCGCGTTATTGATGAATTACGTCCGAAAACCAGAGCACCCAAACCGATCACCAAAAAGAAGCCATCACATAAAGCAAAATTAAAGAAAGAAGCCAAAAATGCTGAATTAAAAAAGAAACATCCAAAAATTCGTGAACGTAATTTAAAAAATAAAGGCAAGCCCAAAAAATCAATAATTCATAACGAACAATAATTACTTTTTAATAGCTTAAACTTATAAAAGCAATTGTTGATAACAACTTGGACAATTATCTTCAATTGCTATAATGCTTATCAATTCAGAATTTATATTCATTATCATTTAGCATTTGTAAAAAATGATTTACAAAAAATAGTTTGCAGAAAAATAGATCGTTAATCCATTAATTAGCTTAGGCGATCTATTTTTCTTCTTTTTACCAACGAGAATTCATTCAACAATCGTTGGCTAAACAATCATAATCATTGTGAATGATAGTGCCTATATATTTATCATTTATCTCATTAAAAATAGGAGAAATATCATGGTATTAGTGACTCGTAAAGCCCCTGATTTCACTGCCGCTGCTGTATTAGGTACAGGCGAAATTGTTAACAATTTTAATCTTGAACAACATATCAAGGGTAAATATGCTGTTGTCTTCTTTTGGCCAATGGATTTTACTTTCGTTTGTCCATCTGAAATTATTGCTTTTGATCACCGTCTAGATGAATTCAAAAAACGTGGTGTTGAAGTTATCGGTGTTTCTATGGATTCAGAATACGTTCATAACGCTTGGCGTGAAACTCCACAAGATAAAGGCGGTATTGGTAAAGTAAGATTCCCTATCGTTGCCGATGTTAAACATAACATTATGCAAGCTTATGGTATTGAACATCCTGACGCTGGTGTTGCGTTACGTGCATCATTCTTTATCGATAAATCTGGTATCGTTCGTCACGAAACCGTTAACGACTTACCAATTGGACGTAATATCGACGAAATGTTACGTATTGTTGATGCTTTCCAATTCCATGAAGAACATGGCGAAGTTTGCCCAGCACAATGGACAAAAGGCAAAAACGGTATGAAAGATAGCCCAGATGGTGTTGCAAGCTACCTAAAACAACACGCTAAAGAATTATAATTGGCCGTAGCGTTTTTATTTTAAAAATTAAAAAACGAAAGTCAGTGAAAACTGAATATTAATATAAGCCAAATATCAATAAAAACCGAGCGCTAATCTCGGTTTTTTATTGCTTAGGGTGACGTAAATCATCTGCTGTATATCATCATCTACCGTCTATATTTGTCAGTTAACATTGTTTGTCAGTTAACATTTATCATTTATAGATGGATATGCTATCGAATTGTCCTTAGGCTTTTATTCTGATAGTTACTGTTAGGGAATGGGATGGATGATACATATTTCCCAAATCTTCCCTAAATCCACTATTTATCCTGCTTGCTTTGTTTAGCCATAAATAGAGTCATCACATTACCGAGTACCAAACCAATCACCATTGGCAAAATCCACCCTAATCCCATCGCATATAAAGGTAGATAGTGATGCAATTCGAATATCGTCTCCCCAAACGGTGACTGACTATTAAGATGAAAAACCGTCATCGCACTTTTTATCGCATCAAAACTGCTCGACAATAACGTCAAAATAATCGTCAACAAATAGGTAATTCGCGACTTAGCAAAAAAGACTAATAAAATCAATGCCAGCGTCAAGGGGCAAATCAGCATCAAAATAGGAATCGCAAAATTAATAATATTGGTTAGACCAACATTCGCAATCAATCCAGCGGCGATACTCACTAAAATAGCAAATTTCTTATAACTGATTGAAGGGAAATAGTCATGAAAACAACTTGCACACGCACTCACTAAGCCAATCGCAGTGGTAATACAGGTTAAGAAAATCAATATCGCCAGAAACGGCCCCACATAAGAACCCACATAATGATAGACCACATTGGCTAAAATCAGCCCTCCATTTTCAAAACGACCAATCGTTTGCACACTCGATGCCCCAACATAGGCAATGGCCACATAAATAATTGCCATCAGCACCATACCAATCACACCCGCTTTAGTGGTCACATAGACAATCTGTTTCGAATTGGTAATACCATATTGCTTAATTGCATTAACAACAATAATACCAAAGGCCAGCGAGGCTAATGCATCCATTGTGTTGTAACCTTCCAAAATCCCTTGTGCAAAAGCATTATCAACATAAGGGGGTTGCGGTGACATCAAACCGCCCATAGGCGACACAATCGATAACACGACAATAATCAAAATAAACAGTAAAAATATGGGGGTGAGAATTTTGCCAACCCATAATACAATTCGGGCAGGATTTAAGGAAAAATAGAGTGTACAGGCAAAATAGATCAAGGTATACACAGCTAATCCCAACCATTGCTGATCTTTAGCAATAAATGAAGAGATACCAATTTCATAAGAAACAGTGCCGGTTCTGGGTAATGCAAATAAAGGGCCTATCGTCAAATAAAGGGCTAAGGTAAAAATCACCCCATACCAAGGGTGCACACGTGCAGCAAGTTGTTGGACCGTTTGTCCATTCGCATAACCGATTGACAAGACACCTAAAAAAGGTAAACCAATGCCACTTATTAAAAATCCCGCTATCGCTAACCAGACATGGTCCCCAGATAATTGCCCAAGGAATAAAGGAAAAATCAAATTACCAGCACCAAAAAATAGTCCAAATAGCATGGTGCCAATAATAGCATAGTGGGAAAAACTCAATTTCGCTGTCATAAAAATCCTGTAAAAACATGCCATAAATGGCAACTTAACTAAACAGCGCATTGTAATCTGTATTACCTAATTATGCAAAATAGAAAGGCCATCCCACCATGTGTTTGCTTATCATCAAGGCGATGTCAGAAAAAAACACGTTATCAGCTATGATACTATTTATTTAGATACTATTTATTAAGATAATTTTGATTAAGATAAGTTTTATATACGATTTTTAATAAAGCATACTATTCTATTTGGATGTTTCAGAACTTGTATACGTTTATGTCAAATTTTGCTCAATAAAGATACAATACTAAGCACACCTTTTTGGGGTCTTGGGCATAATATGACAACTCACCTATCACGCGACGGGTAATAATGGCTGATATCGTGAAAGTCTGAATAACTTCATCACAGTTCTATCAACAATGTCATCAGCCGTTTTATCAAAAATTTATCAATAATTAATTTCATTATAGCTAAGTTTCAATCACGCAATAGATAGCGTATTGAATCAGCCATCCACTATTTTAGTAATGCAGGAGTGGCTGCCAAAGGAATAATTGCACCGCGATATTGAATAACGGTACCGGCGACTAAATGTCCTTGCTTAGCAGCATCGGATGGTTGTTTGCCAGTTAATCTTGCCGCTAAATAACCTGCACTAAATGAATCCCCCGCAGCAGTGGTATCAATAACCTTATCATGCGGAATTTTATTGGCGGGCACCTCAAAACGCCCAGCTTGAGACGCGATAATACAACTGTCACTGCCCCGTTTAATCACGATCTCACTCACACCCAATTTTTGAGTTCGTTCAATCACCTGTTCATAAGGCATTTTGCCCCATAACAAATCTTCATCATCAAGCGTCAAAAAAGCAGTATCCGTATAAGAAAGAATATCGCTATACACATTACGCGCAAAATCAAAGTTTGCCCATAAACGTGGCCTAAAGTTATTATCGAAAATAACCTTACCCCCATTCGCTTTTACCTGTTTGAGCAGATTTAATAACTTCAAAATACTGTCTGCATCTAAAATAGCAATACTAATACCACTCAAATAGAGATAATCATATTTGGCAATTTGCGCGGTGATCTTATCGGTATCGGCAGTTTTTAACCAAAATTTGGCCGCCGCATCATTACGCCAATAATAAAAAGAGCGCTCACCGTGTTCGTCTGTCACAATCGAATACAGTCCAGGCAATTTATTCTCCATTCGCTGCACTAAATCCGTATGAATCTGCTCTTGTTGCCAGCAATCAATCATCTCTTGACTAAATGGATCGACACCTAATCCAGTCACATAATGAATCGAAAAATCACTATCTTTTAATAATCTAGCTAAATAAACCGCAGTGTTTAGCGTATCGCCACCAAAACTGCGGGTTGTAGAATGATTCTTAATGGAAAGTTCAATCATGCATTCGCCAATAACGGCAATTTTTTGGGTCATCTACGTATGTCCTATTTTGCGTTATTTTTATTCTAATTAGGGGAATATAGCCATTCCCCTTCAAGACGATCATTTTGTCCTATTGGTTATTAACAACAGGATGTAGACGTGTAAAATTTCTTATAGCGCGGCGCCCTATGACCTTCTATTTTATCATAACAGAGGATCATCCCCTGTTTTATCATAAAATATCGACAGCTATTTTAATCACAGCTTTCTGAACCTTATCGAAGCTATCATCTACTGCGCAAAGCGGTTTATGCACTTCGTTAGGATACAAAACAATAAAATCATTTTTTCGCAACACCAACACGGTCTCTTCTTCGGGTGTTTCGATAAAAGCGATATCATTCTCCACAATGTCATCTTCCACCATTTTAGTATGGGGAGGTAATGTACTGATGCCCATAGCCTCTTGACCACCTAACACAATTTGCACATCAACATATTTTTTATGATATTCCGGATACGTATCATCAAGATCGCGTGGTTGACAATCAGATAAGATAAGATATACATTATCACCATCAATATTATATCGGCCTACAGGAGTATTTTTATTCACATTATCTTGAACATATTTAATAGCTTGCTTTATTTTTGCGGGCAAATAAGGGACTAACTCTAAATGGTTAATATTGCCGATAATCATGCTGAATTCTCCTGAGAAATTATCCTAAACAAAAAAAGAAAAAGTTAAATAATAAATATACGTATTACGTTTAAATAAATAATAAAATCAATTTGTTATAAATAGAAATCCAATAAATCCTTTTTGCTTTGCTACAGTCCATCGCCGACAATGCGTGAACAATTTGACTACAAAGCCAAATTACTTATCTTAGGTAGTAACACATATAAAAAATAGCATTATTAATTTATAGCAAATGGAGTGGTAATACAACTGTTTGCGTTGCACTGTTAACCGAATAATCATGCTATAACAGTTAATTCACACGATAACGTGATTATTTTATGTATTATCTTTAGCTAAACAAATACGCCAAACAAACATACTCATTTTATTGGATTTTTGCAATATCTCTATAGGGTGCTTCAGCAAATAATCGTTTATATTTGTGATTCATGTCTCGATTAATGTCTTAATTAAATACTTAATTAACTGTTTAGTTAAATTACGTCACACTTTCATAGTCAACCGGAAACCTACCATTTGGCATTATAATTGTTCTATTCGTGTTACTCCTCACCCCACATCATTAGGTTGATGTTATGATTTTTTAGGCAAGTAATAATTTTGCAAACAAGCAATTTTATGCTCTTGACTGACAACAATTGACGATGAATTCACTTAATAACAAATTTATCGATAAAATGGATATGACTTGTCATTCATCATGATGATTAAGGTGTAATATAAGCAAAAGAATCCCAACATTATTACTAAATATACTTTGCACATTCCGCCTATTTTGAAAGGTAATAGGAAAATAAAAATATGTGGTTAATTGATCAGATAGCCGAAAAACATATCGTCGCGGCTCAAAAACGCGGTGAATTTGATAATTTGCCAGGGCAAGGAAAACCTTTGCATCTTGAAGACGATAGTATGGTACCGAAAGAATTGAGAACCGGTTATCGATTATTAAAAAATGCAGGATATATGCCACCTGAATTAGAAATGCATAAAGAAGCCTTACAACTTTCTCAATTGCTCTCATGCTTAGATCCCGCCACCGATCGCTATCTCGAAACTACGCGACGATTACGAGTTTTAGAAATCAAACTAAAACTCGCTGGGCTAAACCTTAATTTACAGAACAACGCCTATAAACAGCAGATTCAGGCAAAATTGAAATAATCACTCATATAAGTTATCTAGAATAGCTAGATTATATATTTACTTAAAAAATTTTTTTGCAGATAACAAAAATAATATTTAATCGCTGCAAAATAATGACCTTGTCGATACATCAAACGAGAGTATTGTCTAATCGATGATGTTTTTTTGCCCTCATAACGTGGTAACTCGTTATTAACCCAAGGAGAAGTTGACAAATAGTGGTTATAAAGCCTTGTACGATAAGGTTGATGCCAAGGTTTATTTTTGGTTATATAATGGAGCAGAACAATATCTTTTGGAATACCAGCATCTTCGTTACCATCAGGGGATAATGCTAATAAATAGTCATATTTTTGATTGAGCATCACTCTTTTATCACCGACCACAATATTTAATACATCTTGATCAGGATAATCAAATTTTTCCCCACTATTGAGTAATTGCAACGTTTTTTGTGTCACATCGTTTTGACACCATAACGCCACATTAATTAACATAACACCCGAATTAAAATAAGTACCAACGGTAATATTATATCTATTACATTGTGCTTGCTGCATATAATCCATATCAGCAACGGCAGCAATAATCGTATTATGCATATCAAGTGCCATAATCGACGTTAAACTTGCCAAACATAAGGTATCACTATCAATATAGAGTAAACGATTAGTGATATCTTTAAGCACCATAGGCGCAATCAATCTTACACAGGCTGAAATAGGAAATTGCGTGGTATTTTGATCATCAATTTGAAATTGATCGTTAATAACATATTCGGTTATTGCTGCATTATTTGCTGTTATGGATCGAAATTTTTGACGATTTTCTTCTGAAACATTATGTGTAAAAAGATGAAAATGAATTGTCTGTTGAGGATTATTTTCAATCACTGACGTTATAGCAACACCAGCCGGTAACGCATAGTTATTATCAAAGCAAAGTAAGATATGAAGTACCGGTTCTTTATCTAAACAAGGCGAACATAATAGTTGATTTTTAGCACTAATAAATTGGTCGACATTTAACATAAATATTACCTTATTTTTTATTAAATTTATGTTTCAAATAGAGTAAATAATATTTTAATGCAGAAAAATATTTATGTTTACTCATCAATAATTTAGCATATCTTCGTGTTGTTGAAGGCGCATTTTCATTAGCAAGTAACAGTTTATCATTTGCCCATGGTGATGATGAAAGATAGTATTGATAATTTGGTGTCAAGTAAAGTTTATACCAAGGTTTATTTCCTGTTACATAGTGAATAATCACCGCATTATTGGCTACCTTTTCATCTTCATTTCCTAAAACTGAAAGAGCAATAAGATTATTGAATAAAGTTGGTAAAAATACTGTTTTCCCTTGCATAAGGATATTAAGTACATCTTGATCGGCAAATTTATAGATTTTACCACTATTTATCATATTAAATGACTTTTCGGTTAAATCATGCTTAACCCACATTTCATTATTAATATAGATCATACCTGCATTAAAATAATCACCATAAGGAATATCACATGCTGCGCACTGTTTTTCTTGAGTCTTTTTTACATCCGGCACTACAGCTGCAAACTTATCTGTCAAATCAACGTTAATTAGATCATTTAAATTATTAACACATAACACGTCGCAATCTAAATAAAGAACACGATCAGTAACTAAACTTAAAATTTGTGGAACAATAAATCGAAGACATGTAGAAGCTGAAACATGTAAAACTAAAGTATCTGGATTTACAATAAAATCATCGCTTATGATATAACAAATAATGGTAACATTTTCTTTATTTAATTCATTGAATCTATCTATTTTTTCTGATGAAACTTTATTTGTAAATAGATGAAAAATCAGATTTTTATCTTGATTGTTTTGGATTATTGAAGAGATAGCTATACCAGCAGGCATTGCATAATTATCGTCAAAGCAAAAAGCGATATGTGTTGTTATTGGCGAATTAATGCTATTACTAAAAAGTGTTATTTTATTATCAATGAAAATATCTTTATTTATCATCACATTACCATTTAAATAAATTACTACTATTATAACTTCTAAAGTTACAGCATTGTAACATAACTTAAATTCAACAATGAAGTATAAAAGAAATAATACCATTTTTATATTGACATATTTAACTTAATCACTAAATTAGTACCAATACTTTTGGAAAGGAATTCAATATGACTAATAACATAAATAACAGTGTTATTAATGTTGTATATTGTACTGACACAAATTATATAGAACATGTGGCAGTATCAATTACATCGATTTTATTAAATAACTTACAGAATAATATCCAATTTCATATTTTTCTATATGATGTACCTCTTGAACAACAGATTAAATTAACGAAAATTAATGCTTCCATTTTTATCTATCCTTTTCCAAAAGAAGAATTTAATAGATACGAAGAGAATCAAAATAATAAAATAAAACACATTAATAAATCGATGTATATGCGTTTAGCAGTACCGAGATTAATTAACAATAAAATTGATAAATTTATCTATTTAGATAGTGATATATTATGTTTTGCTGATATTTCACCTATCCTAAATATTAATATCGAATCAGTGGTTTGTGCAGTAGCAGTTGATTCACCATGCAAAAAACATATAATCAAAAATACAAATCGTTTGAATCTATTGTCCCAAAACTATTTCAATTCTGGTTTTTTATATATAAATACAAAAAATTGGATAACATTCAATACTGAAGAAAAAGTTAATAAAATCTTATCCTCAACTAATAAAGGACAATTAATTTATCCCGATCAAGATGCCTTAAACATGGTTCTTGAACAACATATTTTACTTATTGATAAAAAATGGAACTATCTATTCACTTGGATGGATAATGTTGAAAAAGAGTCATTTTTTTATCATAAAAAAACATTACCATACTTTATTCATTTTACTGGTTCTCGAAAAATGTGGTATCAAGAACACACAGGTCTTGCGCAAAATATCTACTGTTTTTATAAACATTTCACACCCTGGGCAAATACACCATTAAAAAGTTATAAAGCTAAAATGAGAGTTAATGATTATCGAATCTATGCCAAAACTTTTTTTAAGAAAAAGCAAATTATAAAAGGAATGAAATATTATTTTCATTATCTAAAATTAAAAATTTTGAATAGGTAATATTTACAATCCAATAATTTTTTAAATAAATATAAGTAATAAAACTTCATTGATAAAATATACTTTTTCTCTTTCATACAATACATCGCATACCGCCGAAGCCAAGACCTTTTTAAGGCTAAAGGTCTTTTTTCATCATGCCATGGTGATAATAAAAAATATTTCTGAAATAATTGAGAATTAAATGTTTGATACCAAGGTTTATAACCAGTAACATAATGCAGCAAAACAGTATAAGGTGCGATCTCTTTTTCTTCTTTGCATGAAGTGGTAATGTGAATTTTAGTATTAAATTTAACAGGTAATAAACAAGTTGTATTCTCTAATAAAATATTGAGTACATCTTGATCCGCAAATTCATAGATCCTTCCATCATTAATTCTTGCCATACATTGGATAGTCAAATTACTATCAATCCATTTTTTAGTATTAATCAGTAATACACCAGAATTAAAATAGTTATCCGAATTAATTTTATAAATTTTTTTAATATGATTTTTCATCACATCATCATCAGGAATCACACCTGCAACATAATTTGTAATATCGACATTATATAAAGGCGAAATCGATTTTAAACAGAGAATATCACTATCAATATATAAAAATTTATCTGTTTCTGGATATAAAATATCAGGCAAAATAAAACGAACACACGATATAGCCGATAAATAACCTAAAACTAATGTATCAGGATTAATAGTAAATTTATCATTAAGATGGTAAATTTTAAACAAGACACATTCACTAACTAACATTTTAAATTTCTGTAAATTTCTATCTGATAGATTATCAACAAATAGATGAAAACAAAAAAACAGATCAGGATTATTATATATGATTGAAGAGATCGTAACACCAGCCGGCATGGCATAATTGTCATCAAAAACTAGGGCAATATGAACTAAATTTGAAATTTGAAATTTGATGATTATTGTGATTGAAAGTTTCAATTCTACTTATTAATGATTTTGAATCAAACATTTACTCATATAACCTTACCTATAAAAATTAGGTAAAATTGTAAATAAAATAATTTTACCTGTAAATACATCTAATCTCATTATTTTCATAATGTATATATTTTCAAATCCATCGTATATAATAGCCAAATAATTTCAACATTAGAATAATTCACATGTTTAACGCTAATCATTTTATTAGTAAAATTAATCCTCTTATTTATAATAATAATCCTCAATATCCAACACTTCATATTGCATTAGGTTTTGATGATAACTATGCTATGCCTGCGGGAATTGCAATGCTTTCGGTTATTAAGAATACACCCGATTATAATCTGCATTTTCATTTATTTGTTGATAATGTTTCAGAACCGAATATTGACAAATTTCGTAATTTAAATACTCCTAATATTTCCATTACTCTTTATTGTCTCAATAATAATTTTGTTATTAATCCTAAAACATTAGTATTACATATAGCCACTGTATCCACATGTATCCGCTTTATAATGCCTGAGTTACTTGCTCCGATAACAGATAAACTTATTTATTTAGATAGTGATATTATTTGCTTACAATCATTAGCATCATTAGTTAAATATAATATTGATGAATATATTGCTGGTGTAATACCAGATACTAAAGATATGCAATTAGCCATTAGTAAAATGTATAATATTGATCATAATCGTTATTTTAACGCCGGTGTTTTATTGATTAATACTAAACAATGGTGTAAAGCTCAGATATCCCAAAGAGCATTAGAACTTATTAATAATGGAAATATCTATAAATTTGCCGATCAAGATGTGCTCAATATTTTATTAGAAAATAAAACTTATTTATTGCCTATCAAATTTAATACTAAGATCAAAGTATCGATAGATTGTCGTGAAGAAAAAAACATTCGTCCTTATACAATCGTATTACATTATATATCACAAAATAAACCGTGGTATGCTGTTTACCAATCAGATATTTTTAATCATTATTTTCGGCAATCTCCTTGGCAAAACGATAGACGACCATTAAGTGGTAACAGTTCATCAATTCGAAATTATTCAAAATATTTAATAAAACAGAAAAATTATAGTAAGGCTATCTATTATTATTTTGTATATCTAAAATATAAATTAATCTTAAAGAAATAAATGAGAACAAACATTATGATTAATGAGAGTGTCAATATCTCTGTTATTATTCCTTGTTATAACACCGAGAAGTATTTACAAGATTGTCTTGATTCACTTATAAATCAATCTTGTGCTCCTAAAGAAATCATTTGTATTGATGATGGCTCAACGGATAATACTGCTATCATTCTAAACCATTATGCAAATCAATATGAACACATTAAAATTATTTCTCAATCCAATTTAGGCGTTAGTCATGCCAGAAATAATGGCATTGAGTTAGCAACTGGAGAATATATACTTTTTGTCGACTCAGATGATATTGTACATACAAATCTTTTTTATGATTTTACATTAGCATTAGCAGCAGAATCTAATTTAGAACTATTCTATTTTGATTATTTAGCATTTAAGAATAAGGAAAATATCACCATCAATACACAGCCTAGCATTCAAAAAGATTTTCAAACTGGTATCGAACTGTTAAGTTATCTATTAGAACAAAACAATTACTCTGGCGTCACATGGCGATATATTTTTAAAAATAAATTAATTACAACAAAGTTTATAGAGTCGACACATGAAGATCACCTTATTTCTTTATCAATATTTGAGAAGGCAAAATGTTCATGCTATTTTATGCACAATGCGGCCTATTTCCATCGAATACACAATTTATCATTATCTAACCATAATATAGATATTACTAATACAAACACATTTAAAAAAGTATTAACTAGCTGTTTTAAAATTATAAACGAACTGCCTTTATCTATTGAAGCTAAACGAAATTATATTTTATTAATGAATGCGACTTATTTGGAAACTTTATTAAAATCGACTAATCAATATTCATTATTAAAAAGAGAAGAAATAATAGAAGAGCTAGGATTATTAAAAATATTAATCAGAATTTACGTTACACATAAGACAAGTATCTTACGTAATATTTGTTATATATCAAAATTTTCAAAGTCTTATCCATGTTTATGGCAAACTAAGAAAATACTTCTAAAATGTGCTATAACTAAACAACATCCACTAATAAACATAGATACAAAATTTGATAGGTATTCAGCATTAATTTATTAATATTTCATGAGAAAATCATTTCTTCAATTTTATCTTCAACCCTAAAAAGCATATTACATAATATCGGTTTGTATCCCAAATACCGCATAATCGTTGTAATTTATTCAAATATAATGCATTAATACTGCTAATTTTATAATATTTCCTTTGTAATAAGGCTGTTAAAAAATAATTTTGAGGATAGTAAGAATCGAGATTAAACTTAACTACAATATCAGTTGCTTGACTTAATACTTTGGCTCTTTTACTCTTATGAGTATAATACAGAGCATCATAAAGATTTTTCTCAAAAATTTGACTAAAAACATTTCTCGTTCTATCAAACAAGTTCCAATGAGCCATAAACTGTAACAGATATTCGAAACCAAGTAATTTATTTAAGCCATTTAAAGAGTTTTTATTATTTTTATATTTCATTTCTTTCGTTAAACTCATAATTGACCCATTTCTAATCAAATAATTATATAACTGATCATCAATAAAATAGGCTGAATTACTTACTAATCCATAAGACCAAAAAAATGGATTATCTTCATATAATAAACCATGAGGAAATCTAATATTATATTTATTTATAATAGACAGCTTATATATTTTATTCCATGCACAAACATCCATACTATTTATTATATTCTCAGATAGCTGCACTTTGCCTGTATATTTGTGAATAAAATAACTTTGATTATAATCGCTGGTATTATCTTCCATAACAATTTTAGTCGAAAAATAGACCAGATCGACACTTTCATCTTCAAAATAAGGTAAAGCTAGCTCATAAGTATTTAATTCAATAAAATCATCTGAATCTACAAATGTCACATAAGGTGCCCTAGCCTCTTTCATTCCTGCATTTCTAGCAGCTGATAAACCAGCATTTTCTTGGTTGATAATTCTAATCCGCTTATCTTTTTGCTGATATTCAGCCAATATTGATAACGAATTATCAGGAGAACCATCATTCACACAAATAATTTCAATATCTTTATATGTTTGGTTAATTATACTATCTAAACATTTAGATAAATATTTTTCAGTATTATATATAGGAATAATAATGGATAAACTTGGAGACATCACATAAATCTCTTTTTATCTATAGGATTATAACTTAATAAGTTTAGTCAAATTATATAATTAGGAACAATCATCGATAATAGTTATTTAAATATACTATTATCTTCCATAACCATATTACCAATTTTCTTCTTTAATTTATTAACTTTTCTTTCCACAACACAATAAGGTAATAAATTTAACAAAAATAATAAAATTAGCCACTTATAATATTTTATTTTTGTATCTTTTTTTAATGAATTATCATTTAGCATTGATGTTTTAATAACATCGAAATTAGGTCCATGCTTATAATTTATTGCAAATGGTGTTAATCCTTTTTTCTTCCAATAGTTTGCCCACCAGATCTCCATACAATAAAATTGTGAAGCATCTGTGTTCTCATAAAATTCTGTATATAAACCAGTAGCTTTATCTATATTATTTGGAGAACTAAAAAACACGAGATCTGATCCAACTAAAAATTGTGGCTCTTCTATCATGTTTCCTCTACCAAAAGGGTTAAATCCATAAAATAATCCTGTTACCGGTATATCTAACTCGAATTTAGTATAACATTCTAATATTTGATCAATACAAAATGGAGATTTAAATTGAATATCCGGTCGCGTAACAATAACCCAATCATAATCAACGCTAGTCAATTTCTGGTATTCATTACGGAGCTTATTCGCTGAATAAATAGTATAAGCATTATTTAAACAACCTTTTTTAGCTCTTGGAAACTGACCTATTTTTTCAATAAAGATTTCATCATCACAATTCAATTGTGGTTCAATTAATATTGATTTAGGTTTATATAGTTGTTCAACTAACGCAATAGAATTCTGCGTCAACATTTTTTGTGTTAACGGTCCACCATTCAAATTACGATAATTAATAGTAGAATGATCCAACTCATCCCATGTATGAATAAAAATATCTATTTCATAACCATTAGCTTTATTCACATCCAATACATTTTTTTTAAAATAAGGAAATGTATATTGAAATGTTCTGAGGTGTCCAAATAATTGAATTGCAATCCTTTTTGACTTAGTCATTAGTGATCTTCCATCTTTATTAAGAGTGAACTATATATTTATCGTTATTCGCACCTGGTAATTTCACAACTACATTAGTGGTGCCATCTTCAAGACATTCGAAATCAGTGGACTCATTAGGTTCCATGACAATAATATCCCCTGCACCATATTCCACACCATTCATCTTTACTCTACCAGAAATAATCACTGTATATTCTGTTGCAATTTTATGAAAATGCGCTTCCTCGAAGTCGCCTTTCTTATAGGTCTTTACAGCTACTTCGACAGCATTTGTTTTTAACAGTGATGGTTCAAAATTACCAATAAACCATCCTTTTACCATATCATTCAAGTTTGCAATTTTCATTATTTGCTCGCTTTTTCATCTTTTAGTTCAGATATATACTGCGCTAACTGCATTTCTGTTTTAAGAGGATGAAATTTTTCATTAATAATTTTATAAAGTGATATTTTTTTCTGTTTTAATATCATTTCATTCAAGGTTTGGCTTATATAAAATGCGCCATTGATTGGATTGTCTTTTCGAATCACATTTTTAGCACTTTCAACAAAATCAGAACCTTTTTTGTAATAATAGAATGAAACTAACGCATTTTTACTAATAGGTTTCTTTTCTGCGACTTCAATCACATTACCTTCATTATTTAATTTAGCAAATGAATACCTTGGATGAACAGAATTAAAAGAAACGACACCCGCATCACTATTATTACTCCTGAAATAATCAATAATGCTTTCGCTAGAAACTTCAATAAAATCATCGACAGCTAATAGCAAAAGTTCTTCTTCATTATCAATATACTTAACACCTAATAACGCCGAACATATTGCTCCCATTGTTGGTCCATTGATTGTAATAATTTCACTATCAGAGACGAGTTGTTTAACCACTGAGTCTACGCGGAAATTTTTAATATCTTCACTCTTAATACAAAATAATATTTTTCTTGGTTTTAATCCTTGGCAATATTCAATTTGTTGTTCCAAGATTAACTTTTCATTAATTTCTGTCAGATATAAAGGATAATCTTCGTTGTTTTTTTCAAAACGCCCACCACCCATTAAGAAGACTATTTGCATTATTTATCTCCTTTTTCAATCTCATTAATATGTTTCTTGATATTATCATAATTAACATCATCAACCGTTTTTACAATAAGGAGGTGAGCTTTTGATGCCAATGCAGCTTTAATACCATTTTCATTATCTTCCACAATTAAACATTCTTCAGGAACAAGCCCCATTCTTTCCATTGCGGTTAAATATATTTCTGGATCGGGTTTGGATTTTTTCACATCTTGATTACTAAGCATAAACTCAAAATAATCCGTTAATCTTGCGTAGTTCATCATCATTTCGATAGTCATCCGAATAGAATTAGAACCTACAGCTAATCGATACCCTTCTGCTTTTAATTTAGATAAAGCATATTCATGATTAAATCTTGGTCGACATAAATTCTGAATCATTGAAACTGTATACTGTTGTTTCATTTCATTAATAAAGCTATGTAACTCTTCTGGTAATCCTTTTTCTAATGTTAATTTTTTAAGTTTTGTTGAAGTAGGTAAACCATCATAACTTGTTAAATGTTCAAAACGACTTATTTCATAACCAAATAATTTTAGCGATTTATTTAATGCCTCATAATGCCAATCTTTGGCATCAATTAATACACCATCCATATCAAATAAAATAGCTTTAATTTTCATTAAAATATTCCTTTGCTTTTTCAGGAAAATCAGTACATAACATTAAATTATCACTATTTATATAATGGCTTTCCCGTATGATAGCCCATTGATTTGATACATCTCTTTTATGCAAATCAGCCGATACGATACACACTTTTTTATGTTGTTTAATTAGATCATCAATGATAGAAAAATCATACCAATCAGAATAGAAGCAATCCAACCAAATACCAACGCACTTTGATAATAAAACAGGTGGAGACAATATATCACTCAATCCTGAATACACTTTCATACCCGTTTTCAACTGAAAAACCATATCGGGAATCGACATATCAAATGTAAAATAATTACTATGATTATATTTTTCTAAAGTCTTTTTAATTTGATCAGATAAACCATCTGCTTTAATATTCAAAGCTAATGGTAAATTACGCCCATCCATTATTTGTAATAGTTCATCAAACTTCATTTCATGACCAACTGGCATATCATGAGAAATAACAATTTGACCATTACTGTCTCTTAAATCTGTTTCAGTACCAAATCCCAAATCAAAACTCCGTATAAAAGCAACCTTAGTATTTCTTTCTTCTACTGTTTGCCAATATCCGCGATGAGATAAAATGATCATTTCTTCACCTTTCGAGAAATAGGATGATTAACAAAAAAATTCAAATCTTTCGGAATACCTAAACCATACATACCGTTGTATTCTTCACCAATACCATATATTCCGATTCGTTTACCTTCCTTAATTAGATAATTATAACAAGGGCATGTATAAAATTCGTTATTTACTCGAATATTATCCATTATCATCTGTTCTGCTGCATGAACTAAATCACGGCCATGAGAAAAATTAAAAATCCCCACCGTTGCATCGTCAGAAATAACTTGCTTTTCAGCAGTTTCAATCACCAATCCATTATGATCAATTTTCGCATATGACCATTTAGGATCGCGTGATTTCATAGTCATTATCATGCCATCCAATTTTTTATCAGAAATTGCATCCAAGTATTCATTAATATCAAAATCAATATATTGATCAGAATTTGCATTCATTAACGGTTCATCATTATTAAAAAATTTTTTAGCTAATAATGCAGTACAAACTTGCCCTTCAGTTACACCATTAATACCAATAATTTCAACATTCTTAGCATAAGATTTTAATTTTGGAATCAGATCATATTGATCAATATGTTGTTGTTGACAAACAAAAATAAATCGATGTTCACATTTTGGAGATAGATTATCAACGACAACTTTGATCATTGGTACATCATGAATAGGGATTAATGGTTTTGGTATCGTATATCCCGCATCGGCAAACCGACTTCCTCTTCCTGCCATTGGCAAAACAATATTTAACATATAGTTCTCTTTTAGGATTAATGATTAAAATGCAATATAATATGTGACAAATAACGTACCATATCTTTCTAATTTTCTTTTGTGAAAATTTAACTAAATATAATCAGTTAGTTAATCATATATCGCTATCCCCCTACCGCCCAATCCCATACTCCCTCAATTTATTCGCTACGGCGGTATGTGATATGCCTAATCTTTTCGCTAATTTGCGTGAGCTTGGGAATTTGTCGTATAGGTGGAGTAGAATCTCTTTTTCGAATTGTTTAGTCATGTCGTCTAAACTTTTATTTTCAATATTCTCAACCCATGCTAATTGCGAAGTAGGTGGCAGTGGTAAGACGATATCTTTCACGGTGAGTTCTGTCCCCGTTAACTGTGCTAACGCGGAATAAAGCACATTTTTTAGCTGCCTAACATTGCCCGGCCAAGCATAACGTGACAAATAATCAATCACATCATGATTCACTTTAGGTGGATGAATACCTTGTTTATTCGCAAATTCTGTGACAAAAATATCGGTTAAAGGTTCCAGATCCTCAAGGCGATCTTGTAATGAAGGAAGATGAAGCGATAACACATTTAAACGGTAATATAGATCCTTTCTAAACTTACCTTGTTCCACCAATAACGCGAGATCAACCTTTGTTGCGCAAATAATCCGCACATCAACATACACCTCGTTATCATCACCCACACGGCGAAAATAGCCATCATTAATAAAACGTAAGAGTTTAGTTTGCATTTGGAAAGACATCTCATCAATGCCATCCAATAACACCGACCCACCATTGGCTTGCTCAAAAAACCCTTTTTTACCTTCGATGGCGCCAGGATAAGCACCGGCGGCATGACCATATAATTCACTTTCCACCACTTCATCAGGCATCGCCGCACAATTTAAGCCTAAAAAAATCTGCTCGCCGCGTGGGCTATATTGATGACACGCATTTGCCAGTAAATCCTTGCCTGTGCCGGTTTCCCCCGAAATCAACAATGGCTCACGCTGAAGCGAAAATGCCTTAGCTTGCGCAATCAGTTTCTTCATGGCACTACTTTTGGTAGCAAAAATATCAAATGCTTGTGATGCAACAACCGTCGTTTTCGATAACCGTCTTTTTAGATATTCGACCGGTTGCAAAATAAACACGGTTTTTTTATCTTCTTTAATCTGCTGCAATAAATAATACTGATTTTGCAACACCACGATAATATCATCTCGCCTATCTAAACTAATTGTTTCGGCAATAAAGACCGATTTATCGAGATTAAATAATTTCCCACCATTAAACGGTTGCTGTAAGATCAAAGGCTGTATCGAACCCAATAACGTGGCCGCGATCTGATTATACGCAATCAAAAGCCCTTGATGATCAATTTCAATAATTGCCGCTTGCATAATTGGTTGTCCATTGTTGATTAGCTTTAATCAAATTATCATGCCTAACTTGCCACTCGTGGCTTTTAACCAGTTCCGAATAACTCAGGTTTGTCTGTTTGACTAATTGGCTCGCTTTGGTTGAAAGGAGTGAGCGCTTAGCATTTAGCTGCATAAGATGCTCTAAAATCGTCCATGTTCCCGAACGATTATTACAGGCTAATAACAGATCACACCCTGCCGCTAACGCCGCTTGCGCACGTTCGGCATAATTACCTAATACTGACGCACCTTCCATTGATAAATCATCCGAAAAAATGACACCATCAAACTGTAACTGTTCCCGCAATACGGTTTTTAGCCAATAGCACGAACCACTCGCCGGTTTATCATCAAAAGCGGGATAGATCACATGCGCCGGCATAATCGCATCCAGTTTTTTGGCCGCAATTAATTGGGCAAATATTTGCATATCCTGCTCAATCCGCTTTTTATCACGCTGATCAATCGGGACCACTTTATGCGAATCAGCAAGCACAGCACCATGGCCCGGGAAATGTTTACCGGTAGTTTTCATGCCGGCAAAATGCATACCATCAATCATTGCCGTGGCGATTTTTAAGGCAATGGTTGGATCAGAATGAAATGATCGCGAACCAATCGCCGCACAGTCATGCCCTAAATCCAGTACCGGTGCATAACTGAGATCAATATCGAACGCCATCAATTCCATTGCAAGCACCCAGCCCGCATCAAAGGCGAGTGACTGAGCCTGCGTAAAATCATAACAGCCCTGCTCACACAAAGCGGCATACGATTGCGCCGGTGGAATAGTCGTAAAGCCCTGCTTAAAACGCTGCACGCGTCCACCTTCATGATCAACCGAAATCAGCAACCGTTCCGAAGAGGCAGCGCGAATTTCACGAATCAGTTCAGATAACTGGGCATGATCAGCATAATTACGGCTAAACAAAATCACCCCCGCCACCAACGGATTTTGTAACAGCTGTTTATCTTCCTCTGTTAACGTGTACCCTTGGATATCAACCAGCAATGGCCCCATTACTCACCAACCCCAGAACCGGTATCTGACGAAGCCTCATTAGCCTGACTAGCAATTTGGGCTGACGTAATCCGTTGAATGATTTCACCGCTCTTTGTATAAATAAGTTCCATCGATAAATCAGCCGTATTATCATCCACTGGCGCTTTATTAATGGTAATAAACAGCACATAATCAGCCTGCAGCGATTTGGCTAAAGCAATCATTTTACTGCGTGACACCAATTTATCGTCTTGTGAAATACCTAGCGCCTGTTTTGCCTGATTAATGACCATCTTATCTAAGATGGTAAAGCGATTTTGCTTAGCAAATAACGCATGTAAATTGGTATCGATTTGATTACTGGCTACATAATTACCACTCCGATTTTGGATATCACTAATCAGCAACACCTTATTCCCGTCGTCAGGCAATGGCGATTGGACAAGCTGCGCAACAAAAGGCGATAATATGGCCTGCCAATCGGTTGTTTTCTTCAATGATGGCGGTGACACTAACCGATCATCCGGCAGCGGTTTCACCTCGTTCGGTACCTTCACAACCGGTTTAGCTGGCTGTGACGAAGGGAATAATTGACACGCGACCAGATTCAACAGCAGTAAACTGATCACTAAACAACGGATTACTGCCCAACTGGCAGCTAAAAAACCATTCTGCGGTTTTATCATCATCGGTTTCACCCTAAAACAAATTTTCACCCTAAAATTAATGGACTAATTTACCTAAGTTTTTCCCACCCAACAGATGCATATGAATATGAAAGACATCTTGCCCTGCATCTTTATTACAATTCATAATCAACCGATAACCACTCTCAGCAATCCCTTCTTGCTTAGCAATCTTAGCAGCAACCGTCACCATATGCCCCAAAACGGCTTCGTCTTCCGGTGTAACTTGATTCAGTGTGGGAATTAATTTATTAGGAATGATCAAAATATGTGTCGGCGCTTGGGGTGAAATATCCCGAAATGCGGTCACAGTCTCATCTTGAAAAACAATATCTGAGGGGATTTCATGTCGAATAATTTTACTAAAAATGGTTTCTTCACTCATCATATACGCCTTTTAGAGAAATTAAGTTTTGGCGTAAATCATACCATTTTTTATGGAATGAATGTACCGATATCGTTACATTTTTACAGTTAATTGACCTTTACTTAGATTCATTTAGCGCGGCGCGATTAGATTAGATGATAATGTCAGCATAAATTAGCTTTTTTACCGATTCTCATTGGCAAACAAGATTAGCAAACATGAAAAACATCACTATTATTTTGTTTAAATCTTTCAGAACTACTACCCATTTCAATCAGTTATCTATCGATAAAAACCTGTCAATCTACTATTCATGCCAAGCAAACATCGCTCTTACGCAAAATAATGGGGTAGATTTACGCTACCCCACTCGCTAAAAATAGCATCACTGACGCAATGGCCAATTATCTATTTTTGATGATCATCTGCACAGGATAGTGATCAGAATATTGATCAGTAAATTCATCCTTTAATACTTTCACATCAACCACACTCTTTTTAAGCGCTGGTGTGATATAAATGTAGTCGTAACGCAATGGTGTAGAGGATTGATCATAAAATATTTTTGTTGGCGCAGTTGACACAAATTCTTTATATTTTAGTTTTAATACATCAATAAATCCTGCATCTAATAAATTTTGCTGTACTTGATAATTTAACTGTCCATCCACCAAATTATGTAAGATTGGGCGTTTTGCTTCCTTCTCTTTTATATCATTTAATAGATGGCCTTTATCATATTCGGCTTTATCTGCAGGGGAGAATGAATTCAAGTCACCGGCTAAAATCCATTTTCCTTTAGGATCACTACTGTATTTGATTGAGTTAATAATTAAGTTGATTTCCTCAACCCGTTTTGATGTCCAAAATGGATTCATATGGGTGACCACAAAATGGTAATTCCCAATATCGGCATACAGCGCACCATGCCACATATTATCGATGACTTTTTTAACATTAACGATAGGATATTTAGAGGTGATGGCAACTGGGAAGAATTCATCATCATCAGGATTTGGTGACTCTTTTAACAACACCGCATAATTGTGACCATAACTGGCGGCAAATTTTTCCAGTTTTTCCCGTGTGAAATGGTTCATTTCTTGCCAAGCAATAATATCCGCATCTTGCTTTTTAGCCCATTCGATAAATTGTTGTTTGCCTTCAGTTTTATCTGATTTCATTCCCCAATAAACATTATAACTAATAAATTTCAACTCTTTGGGTGTTTCAATTGATGGGGCAGGTGGCGTTACAGCGAAGGCAGAAGAAGCGCTAAAAAGCAAACTACCTATTATAAGGGATAATTTTAATTTATTCATATTATTTCCTTTTGTTGTCGTCATTATTACTTGGATTGATTTGATAGCGTCATTCCATTAGGTGTTTTTTTATTTGGTCAATCCTTTTGCCCGCTTTAATTAACAAGAGAACAAAGAAAATGTTTTTATAGGATTTTATTTCGATTTACCCTATTTTTATACTTATCCATCCATAGAAAACCGTATATAAATTGCTAACGAACGAAATTATTAACTAAATAATCTTATAAACACCGTTAATATGAATATATAACTTTAAAAAAAAATATCAATTGCCCATCTAACTATTCACGAAAAAACGCGCCACTAAACATCGTTTTTGTGTAGTTCGTCACAAATTTATATTTTATTGTGAATAATATTTAGTTGATATATAATGCCCCGTCGATTTCAACCGCCCAACTTTTCCTGTTCCTTGCTTTCAATGGGTTGCGGTTGCCCCGACAGAAAGCTGATTAAACCGTAGGGAGCGATAATGCGTCATTACGAAATAGTATTTATGGTTCACCCAGATCAGAGCGAACAAGTACCCGGCATGATTGAACGATATACCGGTACATTAACGGCTGATGGGGGTAAAATCCATCGTCTAGAAGATTGGGGTCGTCGTCAATTGGCCTATCCTATCGAAAAATTGCATAAAGCACATTATGTGCTATTGAATGTTGAAGCTACACAAGAAGCTGTTAATGAACTTGAAGATAACTTCCGTTTCAATGATGCTATTATTCGTAGTTTAATTATGCGTACCAAACACGCTATTACTGAAACTTCACCAATGTTAAAAGCGAAAGATGAACGTCGTGGTTCTGACGAAGAGTTTGTCGAAGTTATCGCAGAAGATGATTCTGACGAATAATCGCTTAACATTGTCAGGCTTGATTTTAAAAAGCCCGATACGCAAAGTCAGTCCTAATGGTACACCTCACTGTCAGTTCTATTTAGAACATGTTTCTGAACAAATTGAAGCGGGATTAACCAGACAAGCATGGTGCATTATGCCTGTGATTGTCAGTGGACAACTCTGTGATAGCATCGTAAGTGACAGTATTAAGAAAGGCAGCAAAATCGTCGTCAGTGGCTTTATCAGCACACATACAAGACGAAATAAAACCAGTCAACTGGTTCTACATGCTGACAAAATTGAAACTATACAATAGAAGCCGTACTTCGCTTGTATAGGTAAAATAAGCTAAATTAAATTATTAGGAGAACCGCCATATGGCACGTTATTTCCGTCGTCGCAAATTCTGTCGTTTTACGTCAGAAGGCGTTAAAGAGATTGATTACAAAGATATCTCTTTACTAAAAAGTTTTATCACTGAAAGTGGTAAAATCGTACCTAGCCGTATCACAGGTACCAGCGCAAAATACCAACGTCAACTAGCTCGCGCAATCAAACGCGCTCGTTATTTGGCACTATTACCTTACACTGATAACCATCAGTAATTAGCAGCAGAGGATTATATAATGCAAATTATTCTACTCGATAAAGTTGCTAATTTAGGCAGCTTAGGTGATCAAGCTCACGTTAAAGCAGGTTATGCACGTAACTACTTAATCCCACAAGGGAAAGCAGTACCCGCAACCAAAAAGAACATCGAATTCTTCGAAGCACGTCGTGCTGAATTAGAAGCTAAATTAGCCGATGAACTCAAAGCGGCTGAAGAACGTGTTGCCGCAATCGATGCATTAGGCAAAGTGACTATCGTCTCTAAAGCCGGTGATGAAGGTCGTCTATTTGGTTCAATTGGGACGCGTGATATTGCCGATGCAGTTAATGCACGCGGCGTTAAAGTATCAAAAAGCGAAGTTCGCCTACCAAATGGTGTATTGCGTACAACAGGTGAACACGAAGTGTTATTCCAAGTTCACAGTGATGCTTTTGCAAAACTGATTATCGATATCATTCCTGAATAGTTATTGCTAACTATTTTGCAGAATCTTTCAATAATCTGTAAAACCCGCCAATTGTGCGGGTTTTTTATTGCCGAATACTTTTTATCCATCAACTTATCCAACAACGTGAAAAATTCTATAAAAATTAATCAGTAACGTGATATTGATCACAGTCGATAAAATTAGTTATTAATAATTTCATCATCTACGTATACTATAAATTATCTTAATTTATATAAGGTTAGATCATGTCACAATCAAAAATCAGAGATTACAATCAACTTGCTGTTGATATTTTAAAAGAACTCGGTGGTGAGCAAAATATCAGCTCGGTCGCGCGCTGTGCCACTCGTTTACGCATTGTCGCCCAATCGATTACCGAAGAAACCAAACAAAATATTGCTAAATTACCGGGCGTCATTACCGTCATAGAAAAGGGGGGACAGCTGCAAATCGTCATTGGCACCAATGTCGATAAAGTCTATGATGCATTTTTGCCATTACTTCACAACAATAACGCTGTGGCGACACAAAACAAAAGTAATATACTCAATCGCATTATTGCCACCATGTCAGCAGTTTTTGCTCCTTTCGTTTATATTTTAGCCGCGGCGGGTATTTTACAAGGTTGCTTAATTCTCATCACATTAGCTTTCCCGGACCTAAAAATGACCGGCACTTACCAAGTGTTCAGTTTTATCTCGTGGGCCCCTTTCGCCTTCTTACCTATTTTTATCGCCATCACCGCTTCACAACATTTCCGCTGCAATCTCTATATTGCCGTTGCCTGTTGTGCGGCACTACTCTCGCCAACATGGGCCGAACTGGCCACATTAATTAAAAATGGCGCAGTAATTAATTTCCTCGGTCTATCGTTATCCGAAACCACCTATGCATCGACCGTTTTACCACCGCTATTTTTAGTCTGGCTTCTCTCTTATTTCGAACATTTTTTAGAACCTAAACTAAATAGTGTGATCAAACCCCTGCTGCTCCCCTTTCTCAGTCTCATCATTATGGTCCCACTTACCTTATTATTAATCGGTCCACTTACCGCAAATGCGGCACATTACATCGCCAACAGCTATAACTGGTTAGTCGGTTTAGCCCCTTATGTTGCTGGTGGACTCATTGGTGCCGTATGGCAAATATTTGTCATTTTTGGTGTGCATTGGGGCATCACACCGGTAATCCTGGCCAATTTCGAACTGTATGGACATGACTCCTTCCAAGCTTTCCAAACCATTGCGGTAATTGGACAAGTGGGTGCCGCATTAGGATTCTACCTAAAAACCAAAAATCGTGATATGAAAGGCATCTCACTTTCGGCTTTTATTACCGGCATCTTTGGGATTACGGAACCGGCGATTTATGGTGTCAACTTACGTTTTAAAAAACCCTTTATTTACGGTTGCCTTTCTGCTGCCGTAGGAGGAATCGTCGCTGGATTTTTTAATCCTGCCTATTTTGCTTATGCGGGTTTACCGGGAATCTTAACCATTGTGAATGGCATTAGTCCCGACTATCCAAGCTCATTTATCGGTATTGCAATTGGTTCGGCGATTGGTTTGTTTGGACCAATTGTCCTGATTCAGCTGTTAGGGACTGGCGAAACAGCGCAATCTTCCCCACTTGAAAATAATACACCACAAGTGATTGTTGATAATGTAAAAATCCCAAGCCCAATGACAGGCCGTGTAGCGCCATTAAGTGACGTCCCCGATCCCGCTTTTGCGCAAAAAGAGATGGGTGACGGCGTTGCCATCATCCCTACCGATAACCGCATTTATGCTCCTTTCGCTGGCGAAGTCACCGCACTGTTTGACAAATCAAAACATGCGATCGGCCTGATTTCTGACCAAGGTGTCGAACTGCTGATCCATGTCGGCATTGATACGGTAAACTTAACCAATAATGAATTTGCGTATCATGTGGTGCTCAATCAAAAAATCGCGCAAGGCGATCTGCTGATGACTGTTGATCTAAAAGCCATTGAAGCAGCGGGTTACGCCACCATTACGCCAATTATTATTATGAATACCTCACAATATCAACAAATCGACGTGACTGAACAGACACAGGTCACGCCAAACGATATTTTATTAACGATCAAACCCTAATTATTAACAAGAGTTATTAACAAAAATTATCAGTAGGAAATATTATGACCAAAGCAAAACAATTTCTATGGGGCGGCGCCTTTGCTGCGCATCAATTCGAAGGTGGTTGGAACGAAGGGGGCAAAGGCCCTAGCGTTGTCGACGTGATGACCGCAGGTGCACATGGCGTACCACGCCAAATCACACAAACAATCGAAGCCGATAAATTCTACCCCAACCATACCGCGATCGACTTTTATCATCATTATAAAGACGACATCAAATTACTGGCTGAATTAGGCATAAAATGTTTACGCACATCGATTGCTTGGACACGTATTTTCCCGCAAGGTGATGAGTTAGAACCCAATGAAGAAGGACTCCGTTTTTACGATGCCGTCTTCGACGAATTATTAGCCCATGGCATTGAGCCGGTCATCACACTTTCACACTTTGAAATCCCGTTACATTTAGCCCGCGAATATGGCGGATTTCATAACCGCAAAACAGTCGATTTTTTTGAACGTTTTGCCATCACTTGCTTTAAACGTTATCAACATAAAGTCAGATATTGGATGACATTTAATGAAATTAATAACCAGATGGACACCAATAACCCGATCTTTTTCTGGACTAATTCTGGCGTACAAGTCAAACCGGGCGAAAACCCACAAGAAGTGCTCTACCAAGTTGCCCATTATGAATTACTGGCTAGCGCAAAAGCTGTCATTGCCGCCAAAAAGATCAATCCTGACCTACAAATAGGCTGCATGATCTCACATGTTCCTATCTATCCCTTCTCCTGTAATCCTGATGATATGATGACAGCCGAAATCGCCATGCGTCAGCGCTTCTTTTTCCCTGATGTACATGTGCGCGGTTATTACCCGGCTTATGCCCTAAAAGAGTTTGCGCGCGAAGGCTATAAACTGGATATTACCGAAGATGATCTCCGTATCCTCAAGCAAGGTACAGTTGACTATATTGGCATGAGTTATTACATGTCTACCGTCGTCAAAGCCGATGTCAAAAATGATAATCGCAATGACATCGTCAATGGTGCTCTAGCCAATGCAGTAGAAAATCCTTATATAAAAAGCAGCGATTGGGGATGGCCAATCGATCCAGAAGGACTTCGTTATGCCTTAAATCGCCTCTATGATCGTTATCAACTGCCACTTTTTATCGTCGAAAACGGTTTTGGTGCCATTGATACGTTAGAAGCGGATCTGCAAATTCATGATCAGCCACGTATCGCCTATTTGGCGGCGCACATCAAAGCCATGTTAACCGCTATGCACGATGATGGTGTCGATGTGATAGGTTATACAGCATGGGGGATTATCGATGTCGTCTCCTTCACGACCGGTGAAATGAAAAAACGTTATGGCGTTATCTACGTCGATCGCGACAATGAAGGGCACGGTAGTATGAAGCGTTATAAGAAAGATTCCTTCAATTGGTATAAACAAGTGATCGCAACTAATGGCAAAAGTTTAGAATAATCGTTATACTCACACTCCATTTACTTGCCAGCAATGGCAAGTATCTCTATTTACGCCCACAACACATCGAAAAGGTACCCAAATGAAATTAGAAACTGTCGAGCAAAAAGCGAGTTACGCTATCGGTTTACAAATTGGTGAACAACTGAAAGAATCAGGTCTACCATCACTGGATCTAGACGCATTAAAATTAGCCATGGCTGACGTTTTAGCGGATAGACCACCGGTATTACCATTACAAGAACTGCACAATGCTTTACGCCAAATTCATGAAAAAAGCATGCAAGAAAAAAGCAAACAAGCCGAAAAAATAGCCAAGGCAAGTAAAGAATTTTTGGCTGAAAACAGCAAAAAAGCCGGCGTAAAATCGACTGAATCCGGCCTACAATATGAAGTGCTCAATCAAGGTGACGGCAAAATTCCACAAGCGACAGATAAAGTCAGAGTACACTATACCGGCAAACTGATTGACGGCACAGTATTTGACAGCTCAGTTGAACGCGGTGAACCGGCCGAATTCCCCGTAAATGGTGTGATTCGCGGTTGGGTCGAAGCGCTGCAAATTATGCCAGTTGGCTCCAAATGGCGCCTTTATATTCCCCAAGAACTCGCTTATGGCGAACAAGGAGCCGGCACAGCGATTCCACCTTATAGCGCACTGGTTTTTGATGTAGAATTACTCGATATTGTCAAATAATATTTGCATAACAGCGTAAAAATGCAAAGGGCGTTAAGGTAAAACCGGATAAATTCCCTTATATCATCGACATTCCGCCAGCAACGGTTGCCAGTTATTATCACTGGCAATTGTCACGAGTCATTGTCACCAAAATGGTGGCTTGCAACGTAAACAAAACCGTTGCGTTTACGTGAATGTCGCACCTGATAGAGGAAATGGGAATTAGCCATCATACATGAATCATCATGTATAAATCGTTAGAGATAAACCGTCATAAATAAGTCGTCATCTCTCAAGCATGCGACAGTAAAAAATAGAAAGGAACAGATTATGATCAAAATCGCAATTGCCGGCGCCGGCGGAAAAATGGGTCGCCAACTTATCCAAGCCGTTACGCAAACTGAGGGCGTCACATTAGGCGCCGCATTTGAACGCACCGAATCATCACTCATTGGCTGTGATGCGGGTGAATTGGCTGGTGTTGCGGCATGTGGTGTCAAAGTGACTGACGACCTAGCAAAAGCCAGCCATCAATTTGACCTGTTAATCGATTTTACCCGTCCCGAAGGCACCCTCGCCCACTTAGCTTTTTGTCGTGCGCATAAAAAAATGATGGTTATTGGCACAACCGGTTTTGATGATGCCGGCAAACAGGTCATTCATGAAGCCGCCAAAGAGATTGGTATCGTATTCGCGGCTAATTTTAGTGTTGGCGTCAATCTGGTGCTAAAATTACTCGAAAAAGCCGCCACGATTATGGGGGATTATAGCGATATCGAAATCATCGAAGCGCACCATCGCCATAAAGTCGATGCCCCATCAGGAACCGCACTCGCCATGGGCGAAGCGATTGCCGATACCTTACACCGTGATCTCAAAAAATGTGCCGTCTATTGCCGAGAAGGCTATACCGGTGAACGCCCGCGCGATGCCATCGGTTTTGCCACCATTCGCGCCGGCGATATTGTCGGTGAACATACCGCAATTTTCGCCGATATTGGCGAACGCGTCGAAATTAGCCATAAAGCCTCCAGCCGCATGACCTTTGCCAAAGGTGCCGTCCGCGCCGCACTATGGCTAAGCCAGCAACCCGCAGGCCTTTACGACATGCGTGATGTACTCAATCTAAATCATTTATAAATGTAGTGTCTAGTTGCATGACGATGGTAATGTCTGACGAATATTGGATGCGCTACGCCTTAACGCTGGCCAAAAAAGCGGAGGCTATGGGCGAAATCCCCGTTGGGGCGGTCATTATTGATAAACATAACCAAATTATCGGTGAAGGCTGGAATCGCCCCATTACCACCCATAATCCGACCGCGCATGCCGAAATAATGGCCATTGAGCAGGCTGGGCAAACCACCCAAAATTACCGCCTGATCGACAGCACCCTCTATACCACGTTAGAACCCTGCATCATGTGTGCCGGTGCGATCATCCACAGCCGCATTAAACGGGTCGTATTTGGCGCCAACGATTATAAAACCGGGGCGGCAGGATCATTTATCGACATTCTGGCCCAAGCCGGCATCAATCACTATGCGATTGTCGATAATGGTGTCTTGGCTAATGAGTGTAGCCTGCTACTGAGTACTTTTTTTAAAAATCGACGTCTACAAAAAAAACAGCAAACAGAAAGTCATTCCCCAACAATGATAATTGAGGAATGATGATTAAGGAATAATGATTGAAGAAAATAGCAGCAAATAGCCCCAGTAAATCATCTGGATAAATTATTCTGGGAAAGTCGTCTGGATAAACCATCTAAAAAATCATGCTGGATAAACAACCCAAATAAATCGCATGGCTAAATCAGCTATGCCCTATCCCTAATAGCCCGTCATCCCGATAATGTAGAACCGTTACTGCTTCACCTAAAAAATATTCCTCATCTTTATGAAAATTTCCTATATTAAGATTTCATAAAAAAGAACTTACTCGCCTATTTATCTGCTAAAATAATCAATATTAACGCGTCTAGCGCACTGGGCTATCGTCTATCTCGCATAATCGATACGGACCGGTCACGCTAAGACAAAACCTATTCGCATACACAATTTGAGCATAAATTTATAATGAAAAAACATATTTTAGAACTCATGATTTCACAAGAAACCATCCAACAACGTGTTCGTGAACTTGGCGAACAGATTAGTCAAGACTATCAACAGAGCCAAAACGAATTAGTATTAATTGGATTACTGCGTGGATCATTTATTTTTATGGCCGATCTCAGTCGTGCCATCACCGTTGGTCATGAAGTTGATTTTATGACCGCATCGAGCTATGGCAATGCTGTTATCAGTAATCGCGATGTGAAAATTTTAAAAGATTTAGATGAAGATATCCGCGACAAAGATGTATTACTGGTTGAAGATATTATCGATACCGGCAATACCTTAAGCAAAGTGCTGGACATTTTACGCCTACGCAAACCGCGCAGCCTTGAAATCTGTACACTGCTTGACAAACCATCACGCCGCGAAGTCACGGTACCGGTGAAATATACCGGTTTTATTATTCCTGATGAATTTGTTGTCGGTTATGGTATTGATTATGCGCAACATTACCGCCATTTACCTTATATAGGACACATTATATTACAAGAATAGTCAAAAATAGATCTGACGTTTAACCAGACAAGCCTAAAAAATAGGGTGAGTAAAGATAGGCCAATGCAGGGATACCCCTATTTAGGGGAAACAAGATTCAGATAACCCCATATTCGGGTAAAGCACTATTTAGATAAACTCATATTTAGATGAACAAAACCCCAAAACGCAATATAGAGTAAAATTAACGGGATAACCGACGCCATGATCTTCTTATGGCGTCATGTGTTAGACAACAATTGACCTAATTTTCACTAAAGGAAGTGGATGTGCTGCAATTTTATCGCTCACTATTTATTCGACTAAACTTGGTATTAGGCATAATAGTCGGCCTGATTTTCGCCATGGCTATTATGTCATCAAGTATCTCACCCAGTTATGCCGATATGAAATTAGCCATTAAAGGTCTATCGGGTGACCTGGCCAATAATGTCAATGCCCGTATTGCGATGGTCGATCCTCACCGCATCAATAACACACCTTACTTTAAACGCTTCCTTGAAAGCGAAATCAAAAAATCATTACGTGCGCTTGGTTATTACGCCCCGTCATTTACTTATGATTTAAAAGATGCCGACAAAACCTTAGTCATTAATGTCATACCCGGCGAACCGGTCCGCATTGCACAAGTCAATGTCAACATTTGGGGTGACGGCGAGCACGATAAAGATTTTATCGCACTATTAAAAAATGGCACCCCGAAAATAGGCACCGTACTCAATCATGGTACTTATGATAGTTTTAAAAAAAATCTGCAAAATTTA
This sequence comes from Orbaceae bacterium ESL0727, assembly GCA_029433345.1. Lineage (GTDB taxonomy): Bacteria > Pseudomonadota > Gammaproteobacteria > Enterobacterales > Orbaceae > Gilliamella. The sequence continues at coordinate 1,490,838 of JAQTHY010000001.1, read as the reverse complement.
GCCCTCAGTAAAGGTTATTTTGATGCACAAATGCCCAAACATCAACTCGCCGTTGCCGATACTGAACATGAAGCGTTTTGGAATATTGATTACGAAACCGGCGTACGTTATAAATTTGGCAAAATCACCTTCAATTCATCGCAAATCCGCCAAGATTATCTGGCTAATATTGTCCCCTTCAAAGAAGGCGATAACTACAATGCCGAAAAATTATCACTGTTTAACCGTCGATTAGCCTCAACTAACTGGTTTAACTCGGTGGTGGTTGCGCCTAACTTTCACAAAACCACAGCCGATAAATCATTACCCATTGATGTCACTACCACACCTCGCGCTAAAAATAGCATGGATTTAGGGTTAGGTTACAGCAGTGATAATGGCCCACGCGGTAAAATTGGTTGGAACAAACCGTGGATTAATGATCGCGGCCACAGCCTACAAAACAATTTATCACTGTCTGGACCCGAACAGACCATCACATCGGTATATAAAATCCCGCTCAAAAAATCCCCTTTAGAAAATTACTACACTATCCAAGGCGGCTACAAAAAAACCGATGACAAAGACACCAAATCTGACTCCTTTACCTTTGGTGTACTACGCAATTGGGATAGTTTTGAGGGATGGCAAAGCGCCTTGGGTATGAATGCCATGTACGACAATTTTACCCAAGCCGATACCAGCTATAAAACCATGCTCTATTACCCATCCTTGAGTTTTTCACGTATTCGCACCGACGACAAACTGTTTGCCATGTGGGGCGATTCACAACGCTATTCATTAGAAGCGGCCAGTAAAACGGTCGGATCAGATATTGATCTCATTCGTTTCCAAGTCCAACACAGCTGGATTCGCTCTATCCATAATACGCATCGCTTTATTGCCCGCGGTAATTTTGGCATAATTCAAGCGAATGATTTTGCGCGCGTGCCGCCATCATTCCGATTCTTTGCCGGCGGCGATCGCAGTATCCGTGGTTTTAGTTATAACTCCATTTCACCCAAAGATAGCAATGGCAAATTAAAAGGTGGCTCAAAGCTCCTAACTGGGACCGCTGAATACCAATACAATTTGACCGGTGCTTGGTGGGGAGCCGTCTTTTTCGACACTGGTGAAGCGATTGATAAAGTGGAACATTCTAACTTCCATAATGGTGCAGGGGTTGGATTACGTTGGGCATCACCCGTGGGTCCAATTAAAGTGGACCTCGCCACACCGCTTAATAAGGACAAACAAGGCTCTATTCACCTCTATATTGGTTTAGGCACTGAACTATAATTGCTGGATATAATGGTGAGATATAATTATGGACTATAATGATGATCAATAATAGTGAGTTATCATATTGAATGATAATGATCGATATATGAATCACATATCGATGATATTTAGTATGACGTTTATATCATATTGAATTACAGTATTAAGGAATAACACAGGATCGCGACGATAACCCTGATTGGAATAAACAAATGACAGAAAATCAAACCCAAGCTGAACAAGTCAAAAAACCAACACGCCGACCTATATGGAAACGCTTGGGCATAGCTATTTTCTCACTCCTGTTATTACTTGCCATACTGGTATACACCTTACTCTACACCAGCCTTGGCATGAAAGTGACCACTTATGCCCTCAATAAATGGCTACCCGAACTCAAGATAGCCCAACTTGACGGTACCTTGCATGATTTCACCCTAAAAGGATTTGATCTCGAATTACCCGGCGTATCGGTCAAAATCGATGATGCCGCATTATCATTATCGGGACTCTGCTTACTAAAAGTCCAAGCGTGTATTGAGCAATTTAATGCCAATGGCGTTAATGTGATGATTAATACCAATCAATTATCCCCCTCCGAGCCAGAAGCCGAATCCCAATCGGTGCTAGCCGAGCGTTCTTTAATCAAAATGCCATTGCCGATTAAGCTTAACGCAACCCATCTTACGCGCGTCAAGGTGCAGGTAGATGATATGCAATTTGGCCTGTCCGATTTCCAAGGTAACGCCAAATGGATCGCCGAAAAATTATACGTTTATCCATCGATTGCCCAAAATCTGAGTGCTATTTTTGCGGATAACCCCGCGCCAAATAACCATATCGCCCAAACCTCCAGCAATGTGGCGCAACCTGACGTACCAATTAACCAACTGATTAATAATATTTTTAATCAACCGTTAATTACCACGTTGCCCCAAGTTTCGATTCCGCTTGATATCAATGTAGAGAGCTTAACTGGCGACAATTGGTTTTTACATATCGCCGGTGATGATTATCACTTTCGTCATGTCATCATCAAAAATAATATGGAAAATAACCATATTATGGTTGAGCGCGTAGAAACCGATGCCCAAACACCTTACGCCACCGGACACGTCATTGTTAACGGCGACATGGTATTAGGTGATGACTGGCCATTATCCGCTAACGTCAACATTAAAACCGCGCAAGATCAACTAACCGGGCAATTTTCGGGTAAATTACTCGGCGAGTTAGCCACGCAGAGCAAAATTACTGGCATAAACCAAGCCAATATCAAGGCCAGCATCAATTTTATTGAAAAATATATGCCGGTCAAAATCGATACCACCGGTAAACATCTGCAATGGCCACTAAATGGCAAACCGCAATACCAATTAAATGATTTTACGATTAAAACCAGCGGTAGCGTGCAACAGTACCAACTCACCCTAAAAGGGGCGTTCAAAGGGGAAAACCTGCCCGATACACTGTTTGATGTTCTGGGTAACGGCACCACAGAAATGGCACATTTTGATCACGCGATTGCCAAATTCCCACAAGGCGAAATCAACCTAAATGGCCAAATGAGCTGGGTTAATGCCCTAAAATGGGATTTGCTTGTCAAAATCAACCATGTCGATCTCACCAAAGAGCTACCAGCCTATCCGATAAAACTGACTGGCGATATTCAAACCAGCGGCACTTTCGGCAGCGATAAATCAGGCAACGATAAATGGCAGATCGATATCAGCAAATTGCAACTCAAAGGCAATATTAAACGGGCGGAGTTTACCTCAACCGGCGCATTATCGGCGAATTCTGATCATCTCATCTCGGCCAACAAATTGGCTATTATCTGGGGCAAAAATGAAGTTAACCTCAACGGATCAACCGAAAAAGGCAATCTGACCAGTCAATTAAAATTGAACAATTTAGCCTTACTGCTCAATGAAATTCAAGGTGCCATCAATGGTGAAATCAAAATGAATGGCACCCTTACCAAACCAACCGTTGATGCGAATTTAGCGATAACTAATTTTACCTGGCAAGATATCTCAATTAATCGCGCTAACCTCATCGCCGCCTTGCATTATCAAGATCAGCTTAGCGGTAAAATCAGTTTTGTTGGCCAACATATGGAAGTCCCTAACCTGACCATCAATAACGCCAATATTGAATTAACCGGCAACGAAAATAGCCATACCTTAACCGTCGATATCAATGGTGTACCCGTTTCATTGAAAAGTACCCTCACTGGCCATCTGGATAACGATCATAAAAAATGGACAGGGGCGATTCCCGAAACGGTTCTGTTTACTGATAACCCTATCGCGGCTAACAGCACATCTGATAAAAAAACAGCCGCGACACAAAATAGTTGGCGATTAGCAAAAACTTTACCGCTCTCGTATGATCTCGACAAACAGACCGCCACCATTGGCGCACATTGTTGGCTAAACAGTGCCGCTAACAGCAATGCCAGTATCTGCCTAGATCAGCCTTTTACCGATGCAGCTAACCATGAAACCACGCTCAGCTTAAATCATATTGATCTGGCCACCTTGCCGTTACCCAATGACGGTGAAACAAAATTAGCTGGCAAAATCGATGGCAAGGCGACAATTCGGGCGACGGCCGATAGCAAAATCCCCACCATCAAACTCAATATCACCAGTCATGATGTCTATATAAAACAGATGCTCGCATCACAAACTCTGCCGATTCCGTTTGATATTTTCAATATCCATTTTGATATGAATGAACGCCAAGCGAAATTGGATTGGAATTTTAGTCTGAAGGATTTAGGCAACGTCACTGGCAATCTGATTATTGATGATCCGACTGGGCAAAAACGCCTAAATGGGCGGTTAGTCATTGATAATTTAGCCTTAGCGCTGCTCAACCCACTTTTAGAAAGTGATGAATATGCCAAAGGTTCGATAAATGGCAATGTCAAATTTGCCGGTACCTTACTCGATCCTTACATTACCGGCGCCATTGAGTTAAAACAGAGTGAAATCAAAGCGAGCCAACTCCCTGCCGATATCAAATCGGCTATTATGACTATCGAATTCCACGGTAAATCATCAACGCTAAGAGGCATCTTAACCACCAAAGCCGGTGATATCAATATCGATGGTAAGGCGAGCTGGCGCACAATTAACGATTGGCGCGCTAGCCTGACAGTAAAAGGTGCCGCCATGGAAGTCTCGTTACCGCCGATGATTGTCATGACCGTCATCCCTGATATCAAAATCGAGGCCAATCCGAAAGAACTCAGCTTACAAGGTAAGGTCGATATTCCCAAAGGGAAAATTACTGTCGAAACGATGCCGCCATCAACCGTTGATGTGTCAAGTGACGAAGTGATGTTAGATAAAAATCACCAAGAAGTGAAGCCCGACCAATTGGGCATGAATATCAAAACTGATCTGATTATCACCATTGGTAACAAAGTCTTGGTGGATGCGTTTGGCTTAAAAGCGTCACTCACCGGTAATTTACAGGTTCTCCAAGAAAATAAAGGGTTAGAAGTCCATGGCCAAATAGTGGTCCCGCAAGGGCGTTTTCGGGCTTATGGGCAAGATTTAATTATCCGCAAAGGCGAAATCACGTTTGCAGGCCCCGCTGATCAGCCTGCGCTTGACGTTGAAGCGATTCGTAATCCTGAATCGATGGATGGCACCGTCACCGCCGGGATTCGTGTGACGGGTACCGCCGATGATCCTAAAATTGAAATATTTTCTGATCCCGCCATGTCGCAGCAAGAAGCACTCTCTTACCTATTACGTGGGCAAGGACTTGATAGTGGCGAACAGAGTGATAATGATATGATGACAGCTATGCTAGTGGGATTAGGGACAGCCAAAAGCGGCCAATTTATTGGCGATGTCGGTAGTTTGTTTGGCATCAAAAATCTGACCTTAGACACGCAAGGTGCCGGCAACAGCTCTAAAGTCGTCGTCAGCGGTTATCTCTTACCGAATTTACAACTGAAATATGGCGTAGGGATTTTTGATTCACTGGCAACATTCACCTTGCGCTATCGATTAATGCCAAGGCTTTATCTAGAAGCAGCATCCGGGTTAGCCCAAACCCTCGATCTTATCTATCAGTTAGAGTTTTAGCTAATGAGACTATCGTTAATGAGAACTGTCGTTAATGAAAACTGTAGTTAATGAGAATGGTAGCTAAGCAACGTGTTAGTCAGCTAGACTTTTTTTCTTTTAAAACAACAGCAAACAGTGTGTAGGCAAATTTAGCCGCGCACCTGTTTGATTGAAAACTATTTGCTTAAAAACAAAAGCTGTCTGATTGACTCAATGGTATTTCCTAAATAAATTTGACATAAACGTATATAAACTCTGAAACATCAAAATAAAAAAGTTACACTTAGGCTTTTATGCCGACTAACATTTCCCGTTTTACCCCATAGCCTTTGCGTTTATTGACACAAAAACCGGCATGTTGCAAATTCCGACGCACAAACCCGGCCGCGGTAAAGGTCGCAAAAGTCCCTTGGGGTTGCGTTAAGTGATAGCAGTTTGCAAAAAGTTCAGCTGACCACATAGCCGGATTTTTTTGTGGTGAAAAACCGTCAAAAAACCACGCATCGACCCCAAGTCCAGATTGCGCTAAATTTTCAGCCAAAAAAGCAGGGAAATCGACAACATCAGCAACTAAAATTTTCGCCTCGACATTGTCAAATTGATAGCATGCTGCTCCCCAATGTTGCTGCAACTGATTGGCCAATAACATCAATTCATCATCATCATCAACATCAACATAATCAGACAAGATCGGTTGTGGTGTGATCGATTGCGGCGTGATTGCTTGTTGAGATAAGGTGGGTTGGATGACTGTTGGCGGCGACATTATTGATTGCAACATTGTGGATTGATCCCTTGCCGCTTGCAGTAAACGCGGTTGATGAGTCACTTGCCAGTGGTGAAGTTGTGCATAAATCTCACCCATCTCTTGTGTTGAAAGCGGATACTTTTCGACACTGTAAAACTGCAATTTCTGTAATTTATGCTGGGGATAATGGCGCTTAAAATGTCGAAATGTTTGCCATAACAGCAAAAAATTCAGTCCCGACCCAAATCCGGTCTCGGCCACCACAAAAGTATCGCGGGGGTGCGCAATAAAGCGTTTGAGCAGTTGATTACCCTCAATAAACACATATATTGTTTCCGCAATAGCACCATCACTATTAAAATAGACATCATCAAAATAACGCGATCGTGGCGTTTTATCGCCAGCAGATTCATCCCAAACAATAGTCGAGTCCATCTTTTTACATCTCTTACAGGTCATTTAAGGGTTAAGTCAGCTCTACATGTTCTGAGCTATATCTCCAGTTCAGATTTCCAGTGCAGATTCTCAATTCAGATTTCTGTTTTATATTTTCAGTGCAGATTTCTGTTCTATATTCCAATTCATATTTCCAGCTCAGATTTTGCCAACACAGGGGGACGTCAATATAAAATCACCACCTTGCAGGGTAAAAAGTATATAATACGCTAAATCCATTTAGTGAGGTCAATTATGATTCTTATTTTACGTGCTATTATCGTTTTTACGGTAGGCATCTTAATCTGTGTATTCGGCTCATTATTTTGCCTATTTAATCCGCGAAATCCGAAAAACGTGGCGCGCTTTGCCCATCTATTTTGTTACTTTTTAGCCCCGCCCTTGGGTGTGAAAGTGACGACCCGTGCATACCCCAATATCAAAAACGTGGGGAGCTGCGTCTTTATCGCTAATCATCAAAATAATTACGACATGATTGTGGCCGCCAAAATTGTGCAACCTAATACCGTCACAGTCGGCAAAAAAAGTCTGGTCTGGATTCCCTTTTTTGGTATTTTGTATTATCTCACTGGCAATATTTTAATCGATCGCCAAAATAAAGCGAAAGCACGCAACACCATCGCGCAAGTGGTGGATGAAATCAAAACTCGCCATATCTCTATCTGGATGTTCCCCGAAGGGACCCGTAGCCATGGCCGCGGTTTATTGCCGTTTAAAACCGGTGCCTTCAAAGCCGCTATTGCTGCAGGTGTTCCTATCGTGCCAATTTGTGTCTCAAATACTAACAATATTCATTTAAATAAATGGAATAATGGCCATCTTATTGTCGAAATGCTCGAACCGATTGAAACCAAAAATCTTAATAAAGAAGATACACACGCATTAATGCAACAATGTTATGACCTAATGGCAAACAAAATTGCCGAACTTGATCAAGAAGCCCGCGCCTTAGATAAACAGTCAGCCAATTAGCCACGTTCTTTATCCCAAATGGTAACGCACGCGTTATGTTTGGGATCATCCTCTATTCCGCCCCAACTGATTGAAATGGGTAGCAGTTCTGAAAGATATGAACATCTGCTTAACCCACATCCCTTTCATGGTTCTACTAATTATTTGCCACTCTGTTGTCTCCATCCAGAGACAAATCATCACTCGAAAATTTCATCATAAAACGGTATGATAGACGCATCATTTTGTGAGTAAAAGGAACAGATTATGATCGTCGTAACCGGTGCAGCAGGTTTTATTGGCAGTAATATTATTAAAGGCCTAAATAATCAAGGATATAACAATATTTTAGCAGTTGATGATTTAACCGATGGCACAAAATTTGCCAACTTGGTTGATTTAACTATTGCTGATTATATGGATAAGGATGAGTTTATTGCCGCCATTTTATCAGGCGAAAATTTAGATATCGAAGTCATCTTCCACCAAGGCGCCTGTTCATCCACAACCGAATGGAATGGCAAATTTATGTTAGAAAATAATTATGATTATTCTAAAGATTTGCTCCATTACTGCTTAGAGTTAAAAATCCCCTTCCTCTATGCATCTTCGGCAGCAACCTATGGTGGCCGTAGCGACCATTTTATTGAGGAACGCCAATACGAAAAACCCCTCAATGTGTATGGTTATTCTAAATTTTTATTTGATGAATATGTCCGCAACCTGTTACCCGAAGCAACATCACCCGTCTGTGGCTTCCGTTATTTTAATGTTTACGGCCCACGTGAATCCCATAAAGGCAGCATGGCCAGCGTTGCGTTTCATCTTAACCAGGCAATCATTAAAGGCGAAAAACCGAAATTATTTATGGGCAGCGACAATTTTAAACGCGATTTTATCTATGTTGATGACGTGGTCGCTGTTAATTTATGGTTTTGGCAGCACGGCATCTCTGGCATTTTTAACTGCGGCACAGGTCACGCAGAATCGTTCCAAACCGTAGCCGATGCGGTGCTCAAATACCATCATAAAAGCGAAATCGACTATATTCCGTTTCCTGATCACCTTAAAGGTCGTTATCAAACCTTTACCCAAGCTGATCTAACCAAATTTAGAGCCACTGGTTGTCCGATTAAATTTAAAAGCGTTACCGAAGGCACCACTGACTATATGAAATGGCTTAATCAACCAACCAATCAGTAAATCAATCAGGAATCAATAACACAATCAACAAATCAATCAGTAGCCAAAAGGTCACATTTTGAAAATACTTGTTATTGGCCCATCTTGGGTGGGCGATATGATGATGTCGCAAAGCCTATATCGCACCTTAAAGCAGCGTAACCCGACCTGTCAGATCGATGTCATGGCGCCCGAATGGTGCCGTGCGCTGTTAAATAAAATGCCGGAAGTCAATCGTGCCATTCCGATGCCATTAAAACATGGTGAATTGGCCTTAGCTAAACGTTATCAACTGGGCAAAGCATTACGGGCTAATCACTATGATCAGGCTATCGTCCTACCCAATTCATTTAAATCTGCACTGATTCCTTTTTTCGCGAAGATTCCGAAGCGAACCGGTTGGCAAGGTGAAATGCGTTATGGACTATTAAATGATCGGCGAAAACTGAATAAACCGCTATTCCCATTGATGGTCGAGCGTTATGTTGCCCTCGCCTATCCGAAAGATCAGATTCACTGTGCAGCCGATTTACCCAAACCGCTGCTCTACCCGAAATTACAGGTGACTGAGGCTGAAATTCAAGCTGCATTAGCCGCTTTTCAGATTCCCCATAACGGTCAACTATTGATTGGTTTTTGCCCGGGCGCCGAATTTGGTCCCGCTAAACGTTGGCCCGATTACCATTACGCCGCCTTGGCAGATAAATTGGCCAGCCAAAATGCCACCATTTTGCTATTTGGCTCAGCCAAAGATCAGCCAGTCGGTGAGCAAATAAAACGTCAAATGACGTTACCGCAACACTGTATTAACTTAGCTGGACGCACGCAATTAGAGCAAGCGATCTGCTTAATTGCCGCGTGCTTGGCGATTGTCACTAATGATTCCGGGCTTATGCATGTGGCCGCCGCCCTCGATCGTCCACTGGTGGCCCTGTATGGCCCTAGCAGCCCCGATTTTACGCCGCCATTATCACAGCACGCCAAAGTGATCCGTCTAATCACTGGTTATCACCGAATCCGCAAAGGGGATGGCGAGCAGGGTTATCATCAAAGTTTAATTGATATCGATCCGAATCAAGTATTTACCATGTTAACCAATTTATTACCGCAGCTAAATGCAGATAAGCCTAGCTGAGAGATACCCCTTACACGAGAATGAAAGGACAAATAACAGATGCATGTACTGGTTGTTAAAACTTCGTCGATGGGGGATGTGCTCCATACCTTACCCGCATTAACCGATGCAGCAACGTATCTATCTAATCTCACCTTCGATTGGGTGGTAGAAGAAAATTTCGCCCAAATCCCCAGCTGGCATTTTGCTGTTCAGCGCGTAATTCCGGTGGCGATTCGGCGCTGGCGAAAAAGCTGGTTCGCCGCACCCACTCGGCAAGAACGGCAACAGTTTATCCAGACATTGCAGCAAGAAAAATATGACGCCATCATCGATGCACAAGGCTTGATTAAAAGTGCTTTTTTGATTACCCGCAAAGCGTACGGGATAAAACACGGCTTTGATCGCAAAAGTATCAAAGAGCCCATTGCTAGCTGGTTCTATGATATCAAACATAGCGTGCCCAAAGAACTGCACGCAATTGAACGCGTGCGCATGCTGTTTGCTAAATCATTACATTATACGCAACCCAACACTACCGGCGACTATGCCATTGCGCGCCACTTTTTAGCACATTTACCCGAGGATAATCCGCCCTATTTGGTTTTTCTCCATGCCACCACGCGCGCCGACAAACATTGGACCGAATCCGCATGGCGGGAATTAATCTCGTTAATGGCGCCAACCGGCCTCACCATAAAATTGCCATGGGGTGCCCCGCACGAATATGAGCGAGCATTACGATTAGCTAAAGGATTCCCTCATGTTGAGGTATTACCGAAGTTATCCTTATCCGAGGTGGCGACAATCATTGCCGGCAGTCAAGTTGTGGTATCGGTCGATACTGGGCTCAGCCATTTAGCCGCTGCACTGGATCGTCCGAATATCACTTTATTTGGTCAGACCGATCCAAAATTGATCGGTGGGTATGGCAAGAATCAATACAGCATCATCTCACCCGACAAAAATATGCAGACCATTACGGCCGCGCAAGTCTATACCAAACTGCATCCGTTACTGGCATAACCGGCGCCTAAATAAGGGAATTATTACTGAGGCGACATCTCGACCGGTAACTCAATAATAAAACGGGTATTCTTCTCATCGGATTCGACAAAAATAATCCCTTGATGCGCTTCGATAATTGATTTAACAATTGCCAAGCCAATACCGGCGCCTGCAGAACCATTACGCTGCCTTGATTCATCAACACGATAGAAGCGATCAAAAAGATGTTCTAAATGTTTCGCCTCAACTTTTTCACCTAAATTAGAGATCATAATCTGCACATTATGATTATCAAGTTGGCTTAACGCGATGGTAATTTGGCTATTTTCAGGAGAGTGGCGAATCGCATTGGATAAAAGATTACTGATTGCCCGCGAAAGCATATTTTTATCACCTTGAATAGAACAGCAATGGCCTTCTAATACAATAGAGAGCTGCTTTTCATCAATTAATGGCTCAAAATAATCCATTAAATCCAGCATCAATTTACTTAAATCAATATCAATCAAGCTCGGTATTAACTGTTTATTATCCGCTTGCGCCAAAAATAACATATCCGAAATCATTTGCGACAAGCGCGCATATTCTTCTAAATTAGAATATAAAATTTCCCGATATTCATCGGTCGTGCGGGCGCTATTTAACGCAATTTCGGTTTGTGTACTCAAATTAGTAATAGGCGTACGCATTTCATGAGCAATATCGGCGGTAAAATTATGTTGCCGATGAAAAACGTCTTCCATTCGATGGAGCATATCATTAAAGGCTTCGACCAAACAGACATATTTAGGCGGTACGGCAGAAGTGGGAATACGTGTATTGAGATTCTTCCAGTTGATCTTTTCAATTTTGCGAATCAATAGATTAATCGGTTTTTGGGTAAAATAGATCGTAATTAAGGTCGCAATTAATGCTGTAATACACGAGATAACAATCAGTAACCGCAAGCCATCATGCAGACGTTTGGTTAATTCCAACTGCAAATCACGATTCACCGCCACAATTGTAGTAAATTCACGATTACTATCGATTTTCAACTTTGATGCAGCCAGACGATAAGAAAATCTATCCATATTCCACGTCATGGTCGAATGTTCGCGAACCAGACGGTCGAAGTCAATTTGTGATTGCGCGATGGCAAGATTAGGGCCGCGAGTTCGATAAATCACTTTGCCAGAATCATCAATAATATAGACAAATAATCGTTGATGACCCGCTAAAATCAGCAATAAATTTTGGATAAATTCATTATGATTGTCGATTAGATAAAAATAGGAAAGTTCACTTTCAATCGAATTAATCACTAAATTAAGTTCATTGACATTTTGCTGAATAGAAAATTTCTCGAATGATTGCTCAATAAAATGACTCAGCGAGTAGAGTAAACCACACGTTAATAAACAAACGACAATTGGAAAACGAATCAAAAAACGTTTACTTTGTTTCATCTATTTCGCTTCATCTAAAACATCTAATTTATATCCCATACCACGCACAGTATGAATTAATTTAGGATCGAATGTGGCATCAATTTTATTACGTAAACGCCGAATAGCAACATCAATCACATTGGTATCACTATCAAAATTCATATCCCACACCTGCGAAGCGATTAACGATCGCGGCAATACTTCCCCTGGATAGCGTAAAAAATATTCTAATAATAAGAATTCTTTATTGGTTAGATCAATACGTTTACCTGAACGGTGGACGGTCCGTTTCGGTAAATCCATCACCAGATCGGCAATACTTAATTGATTATTATTCACTTGCGGAACATTTCGTCTTAAGAGTGATTTGACGCGTGCTAACAATTCAGCAAACGAAAAAGGTTTGACCAGATAATCATCTGCGCCTAAATTAAGTCCTTTGACTTTATCGTCTACATTACCCATTGCTGTTAGCAGCATGATTTGTGTCTCTTTACCCGCGTTACGCAATGATTGCAAAATCTTCCAACCACTAATGTCAGGGAGCATAACATCTAAAATGATTAAATCATAATCTTCTGTCATCGCACGATGGTAACCATCTAGCCCATTTTCAATAAGGTCAACAATAAAACCGGATTCAACTAAACCTTGGCGAAGATACTCCCCAGTTTTGAGCTCATCTTCAACAACTAATAGCTTCATCTTGCATATTTTCCTATGTTATTTTAGTACTTATTATTCTCATAACTTGTACTAGCATAAATGATAAACAAAAATTCAATCATGATAAATATATGACTTTTTTGTCATTTAATTGTCATACACATGTTTGATTCTATCTGTTATAGTAGTCACGCAATAATTCGTGAGACTAGATAGATTGTTTCATCGTTTTATTGTTTTATTTCCTTTCATCCATTCTTTGCAATCTATGCAGCCCTAGTTTCTAGGGTTTTTTTTGCCTAAAATAAGCCACCTCAGATTGGCGCTATACTAACAAAAATATCTTTTTTTAGATAGGAGAATTATTTGGAGACATCCTCCTCAATCAATTAAATTAATCGACACATAGCGTTAAAATTTCTTTAACACCACCCCGGTCTCAATATGTGGCGTATAAGGGAATTGATCAAATAATGCTAATTTATCCAGATAATGTGTTTGACATAACAGCTGTAAATTTTCTTTGAGCGTGATGGGATTACAAGAAATATAAATAATCGTCGAATAACGTTTTAGATGCTCAAGCGTTGCCAGATCTAATCCTCCTCGCGGCGGATCCACTAAAACCGTGTCGCACTCATAATCATCCAGATTAATGCCTTTCAAGCGCTTAAATTGTCGCTCTTTATTTAACGCCATCGTAAATTCCTCGGCAGACAGGCGAATAATGTTGAGATTCTCAATCTGATTTGCTTGGATATTATGTTGCGCGACCGCCACCGACGTTTTCGCCACTTCTGTCGCCAGCACGCGGCGAAAATTTTGTGCTAAGGCAATCGAAAAATTACCATTGCCGCAATAAAATTCCAATAAATCCCCCGACAAACCTTGTGTCGCGTCAAGCGCCCAAGTCAACATCGCGATATTAATTTCGGCATTAGGTTGGGTAAAACTATTTTCTATTTGCCGATAAATCAGTTTTTTGCCATGGATAGGCAACAGTTCATCGACATAATCGGCATCAACAGCAATCTTTTGATTAGTCGCGCGCCCAACCAAATTCAGTTGCATCCCTTGTGCTTGCAATTGCTGTTTTAATTCACGCGCGGCGGCATACCAATTATCATCTAACTTTTTATGATAAAGCAAGGTGACCAATATTTGTCCACTTAATGTCGACAGATAATCAATCTGAAACAGCAAATCTCGCAACAGCGGATTATATTGGATCAGCGGAATAACCGCTTGCATCGCTTGATTGATCAGCTGAGAGGCAATCGGAAAGTGATCAACTCTAACACGGCGTTTGTTCTGTTTATCATACATCACATGATAGAGATCATCCCCATTATGCCAAACACGAAACTCAGCGCGCATCCGATAATGGCTAATCGGCGACGGGTACACCTTAAGCTCGGGGAACAGCTGTTCCGGTAGCGGATGTGTTGATAACTGATGTTCTGATAAGTTGGGTTTTGTTAATTCGGATTCTGTTAATTCGGATGCGGTAAGCCCACAGCGAGGTCGTCGAAATTCCGCCAGTAGTTGGGCTAAGCGGTCCGTTTTTTCAGCCAATTGTTGTTGATAAATATCGTCAGAAAAGTGTTCAGTCATAGGATTCATTCATAAAAAAGTCAGTTATAAAACAGTGTGAGTTGTAAAATAGAAGTAAAAAAAATAGTCAGCGCAATGTATTAGAACAATGTTTTAGAACAATCGTTTAGCAAATACGTTATCCAACATTATATACTGATTATTTTTGAAGATGAACGGTAAAAAGCGCATCCTCCTATCAGGGATATGAGCGATGGATCGCGATCTGTTTATACGATTAGACACAGACTCCACCATTAGTAACGCGATTGAGTAAACACTATTGCGTTAATGATAGTGGAATAATAATAGTTGATTAATGATCAATGCTATTTGCTTAACTCGCCTATGACGGAGTCCGGATAAGATTTTTATAAAGATGCCGCAACGCCTTAACCGGATGATACAAAATCATGCGCGGCCCCGAAAAGCGCATCACCTGTTTTATCCTAACTTTATAATCGGTGCGATAACAATGTTTAGGGCAGCGTTGACAGGTGGTTTTCTGCTCACCAAAACGGCACAAGCTAAGACGTCGCATCGCATAGTCTAATAATTCAGCGCACTCATCACAAAGCGCATTAGTCGCTATCTGATCGTCTTCCTCAGCCGCTGTTTTAGGCGCACGCGTTTTATGATGATTTTTTTGACAATAGAGATAAATCATCAATCTGACCGTCTCTTGCTCATGTTGAATTTTAGAACCATTATTCATCATCATCGGTATTCATTATCCTATTGATTACTTATCCTATTTTGCCTATGCATGATTTATCCTGATATCATGGCTATTCACCAGCCTGCAGGGTTGATACAATACCGAATAAATTAGTATGATTATCATTACAAGGAATCCGATTAATGGCAAGAATTATCAATAAAGATACCCTCGTCTGCATGTCACTTTCAGCTAGACCGAGCAATTTTGGGACAAGGTTTCACAATTATTTATACGAAAAACTCAATCTAAATTATCTCTATAAAGCCTTCACCACCCACAATTTAAAAGATGCGATCTATGGCATCAAAGCGCTCGGTATTCGTGGCTGTGCCATCTCTATGCCATTTAAAGAAGCCTGTATTGAATTTATGGATGAGCTCGATCCCTCTGCCAAAATTATCCATGCCGTCAATACCATCGTCAACACAGATGGTTATCTCAAAGCGTATAATACCGACTATACCGCTGTCGCTAAATTGATAGAACAGAACCAGATTGACTCCCACACTCCGTTTGTTTTAAAAGGCAGCGGTGGCATGGCCAATGCGGTTATCGGTGCCTTTTATGACGCGGGATTTAAGCACGGCATTGTGGCTGCTCGCAATCAAGCAAAAGGCAGCGCACTCGCCAAGCGATATGGTTATCAATGGATAAAAGATGAGCAGCAGATTCCAACCGAACAGGCAAAGTTGATCATCAATGTCACCCCAATTGGGATGTTAGGCGGCGCAGAAGCCACCCATCTCGCCTTTCCTAAAGCCATGATTGAGCATGCCGATACTGTGTTCGATGTGGTCGCCTTACCGGTTGAAACACCGATGTTAACTTATGCCAAACAGATCAACAAAAAAATCATTTCCGGTGCTGATGTCGGCGTTATCCAAGCGGTAGAACAGTTTGTTTTATATACCGGCGTTCGCCCAAGTCAAGAACTCGTCGACCAAGCGGCAAATTTTGCAAGGCAAGGCTAAGCGTTTTATAGGATGATGACCCTCTACTTGATCTATTTTGCCGAGTGGCGCCGGCAAAATAGTCACCGAGAAAAACGCATAATAACAGAATCACGACATGATAACTGTGTCATCACTGCGTAATAACTGTACGATCACCAAATCATAACCAAATCATAACTACAGAATAAGCACAACATAACTACATGGCGTTGTGCAGTTTTTCATATACCTTTAATAATTGTTGATGAGCCGTAAATTGCGTCAAATCATGCTGCGTATTTGGTGACGCTAAACCAAAAAATTTCGCTGCTGCAGTCGCATATTGCCACATGGTATCCACGCACGTTTTACCATACATTTTATAAAACGCGTTTTGGTACTCAGGTAATTTTTTACTGCCGCGCGTCAAAATAAAATCCACCAAGGTTTGTAAACAGCGATAAGCCTGGTAACGTTGTGGCGTAAAGACGGATTCATTCATATCAATTGTCCAATCAATCCATTCCTTGGCTTGTTTTAAATCTTTGCCAGCCAGCGCCAGCATCGCTTTCAGTTCACCAATTCGCAATGTCCACCACGCGCCATCATGATTAATGCCATCTTTGCCAGTGGCTAAGCCTAACAATTCGCGCACTCGCGCCGCATCATCAAAGTCTTCATCATCAAGCTGCTCAATCATGGCAAGATACTGTTTAGCTGAACGTTTTTTATAAGGCAGCGATAATATCTGATCACGCCAGTGAATTGCCATATTATTATTGGCATAAATTAAATCTTCGGGTGGATAAATCTCAGACATGCCAACCGCCAAAATCCGACACGCATACACACCTAAATGTTGATAATCCATAATCAAGACATCGACTTTATGCTGCTGGAAGATCGCCATAAGATTAGTCAACTCTTGCTGCGTTGATTCTGCCGATTTTTGCGGTTTGGTCGAGTTACCGGCTGACGACGCCATCGAAAAATTCCAATCCACAAACGGGTAATCAGCCTGTTCTTTAAACAAATCCCACGAAATTAATCCGCTCGAATCAATAAAATGGGTTTCTAAATTGCTGAGATCGGCAATTTCATCATTAGCAAAACTGGGTGGCGAAAAGACATCTAAATCCTTCAAACTGCGGCCTTGCAACAGTTCCGTCACCGTTCGCTCCAATGCTACGCCAAAATTAGGATGCGCCCCAAACGAGGCATAGCTCGTACCATTTTTAGGATTAAACAGCACCACACAGATAACCGGAAATTGACCGCCAAGTGAAGCATCGAAACAGAAGATAGGAAAGCCTTCACTCTCGAGTGTCTCAATCGCCGCAACCACATTCGGATAACGGTTCAGCACATCATGGGGAATCGTCGGCAAACTGATCGCCTCCGCAATAATCCGATTTTTGACATAACGCTCAAAAATTTCTGATAACGCCTGTACCCGCGCTTCACTCTGGGTATTCCCTGCTGCCATACCGTTAGAGGCATATAAATTCGCAATCAGATTAACCGGCACATAAATGGTTTTATGATCAGATTGATTGACAAACGGTAAGGCGCAAATGCCACGTTCGCGATCACTCGATTGTATATCCACTAAATCGGTGGCGGTTAAGGTATGCTCGGGATCATAAAACTTAAGTAATTTCTTCGACAACAGCCCTTTGGGTAAGGAATTATCGTCAGGAATCGGAAACCATTTTTCGTTAGGATAATGAATGAATTCGGCCTGCGTTGCCACTTGTTTGGATGATGGTTTATCGACAAGCGGTTTACTTAAAGGCTGTTTACCTAATGGCTGTTTTCCTAAGAAGAAGTCAGAAAAAAAGTAGTTAGTCGACAAGCGCTCAAAATATTCCCCTAATGCAGACGCCAATGCTGCTTTTTTGCTCGCCCCTTTGCCATTGGCAAAACAGAGTGGACATTCGATGTTTTGGATATGGACTGACCACACATTAGGCACCGGATTCAGCCAGGACGCCTCTTTCACTTCCAGTCCATATTTTGCAAGCTGCTGATGAAAATAGTTAATCGAATCTTCAAGGGCGGCATCTTTGCCGGGAATATAGGTTTTCATAAAATCTCTTTATCGGTTAAACATCAGTTAAATATCAGTTATGCACACGTCGTTAGATGACTAAATCATTCAGTGGCCAACGCGGTTTCACCTCGATCGCAAGTGGGCTATGTTGGCCTTGTTTTAGATGGATCATTCCGGCATAAGCGATCATGGCACCATTATCGGTACAGAAATCAAGACGCGGATAATAAACCTGACCGCCTCGGCTGTGCATTAATTCAGCTAATTTTTGCCGTACGGTTTTATTGGCACTCACGCCACCCGCAATCACAAGTCGATTAAAACCGGTCAACTCAAGGGCTCGACGTGCTTTAATCACCAAGGTATCGACCAATGCGTCCTCAAACGCTCTGGCAATATCGGCTTTGGTCTGCTGATCAAGCTGTTGTCCATCAACCATACCCTGGCTTTGATTTTGATTTTGATTTTGATTTTGATTTTGATTTTGATTTTGATTTTGATTTTGATTTTTCAAAATCGTATTTGCTGCAAATGTTTTTAAACCGGAAAAACTAAAATCCAGCCCCGGGCGATCGGTCATGGGACGCGGAAAATGAAAACGCGCCGCATCACCCATTTCAGCCAATTTAGATAACTTTGCCCCGCCGGGATAATCCAGCCCCAGCAATTTAGCGGTTTTATCAAACGCTTCGCCAGCCGCATCATCAATCGATTCACCCAACAATTGATATTGGCCAATACCGGTCACACTAATTAACTGTGTATGACCACCCGACACAAGCAACGCTACAAAGGGGAATTCGGGCGGATTCGTTTCTAGCATTGGCGCCAATAAATGCCCTTCCATATGATGAACAGCAATCGCTGGCACATTCCATGCATAAGCAAGCGCACGCCCAATCGACGCACCAACCAGCAGCGCGCCAACTAATCCGGGACCGGCCGTATACGCCACCCCATTAAGGTCACTTGCGGTCACGTTTGCTTCGGCCAAAGCGGCTTTTATCAACGGCACCGTTTTGCGGATATGATCGCGTGACGCCAATTCCGGCACCACGCCACCATAATCGGCATGCAATTTGATTTGTGAATAGAGTTGATTGGCGATTAAGCCTTGCTGATCATCATAAATGGCAATCCCTGTCTCATCGCACGAACTTTCGATACCTAAGATTTTCATAAGCGATCACCTTTATCAGCAGACGATAAAAAATCATCTTCACTCCAGCGATCTTCTTCCATTGCAGCAGCATCGTCATCTGGAATACGGTGTTCTTCTGCCGCCCATTCACCTAAATCAATCAATTGACAACGTTTACTGCAAAATGGCCGAAATGGATTCTTTTCTGACCATTCCACATCTTTATGACAAGTGGGGCATTTGACAGTAAAACCAGATAATGTTGTACTCGTAGTTTGTTTATTCATCTATTTATGTCTAATTTATTTATCTCTAATTTATTCATGTCTAATTTTAGTACATGTTGGTGACTATTGCGGCTCACGCTCGGCCGCCGAACGCGCCAAGGCTAAATAATAGTGGTGCAACCGATCAACTTGCGCCGCTAAATCAGCCAGATCACCTTCATTCTTAATAATCTGATCGGCACACGCTAACCGTTTTTGGTTAGACGTTTGCGACAAAACCATCTTGGTTGCCAAATCAGCATCGATATGATCGCGCAAAATCAATCTTTCTAATTGTTGCTCAGGTGACACATCAATCACTAAGATGCTATTGGCAAAATGCATTAAGTTATTTTCGACTAGCAAAGGAATCACCCACAGTAAATAAGGTGCGTTATGCTGCGCGGCGATCGCTTTGGTGGTCTCTTGTTGAATCAGTGGATGCAGCAGATGATTTAGCCATAATCGTTCATGATCATTATGAAAAATCAGTTCGCGCAACTGCGAGCGATCTAATTGACCATTGGCTAACAAAATTTCTTGACTAAAATGGCGAACAATTTCGGCCAGCGCCAGGGTACCGGGGGCGACCACTTGCCGGGCAATAACATCGGCATCAATAATCGGCACACCTAATTGCGCAAAGAGATTGGCGACCGTCGTTTTGCCACTGGCAATTCCACCACTTAAGGCAACAATATAAGGCATTACACAACCACTATCCACTAACAATAATGGCCAATATTGTAGCATATTATTCATGCTGCTCTCGAATAATATTCACCTTGTTTGTTACTAATGATTATTGTTAATAGTTACTGCTAATAGTTATTGCGGATATAGCCGCAGGTGGGAAGGTGCCATTATAGAATGGTGGCATTATATTAACCCATTATTGGCTAATATATTGCTGGCTAATATAATGCAAGATAACATATTGCTGAGTAACACAATGCCAGTTAACCTAGTCTTGGTTAACATCATGCGGGTTAACAGCATACCCGCTAACACCATGCCGATTAAGGCAACACCGGTTAACTGGGTGCGGTTTTGCCCAGAATCATTGAAGATTAGGATTCCGCTCACATCTCGCCGCGGAATCTTCATCTTAGCTATTTTTTCAGCAGCTCATCTAAATACGCTTTGGCATCGGCATCGC
The DNA here is from genome assembly GCA_029433345.1 of Orbaceae bacterium ESL0727. Classification (GTDB taxonomy): domain Bacteria; phylum Pseudomonadota; class Gammaproteobacteria; order Enterobacterales; family Orbaceae; genus Gilliamella. The sequence continues at coordinate 1,470,067 of JAQTHY010000001.1, read as the reverse complement.
CTTGATCGGCCGCTTTGGTAAACCAATAGATCGCACGATTTTTATTTTTCTCGACCCCTTCGCCTTGTAAATATTTGATGCCTAAATTATATTGCGCATCCATACTGCCTTGTTCGGCGGCTTTACTATACCATTCCACCGCTTTTTGTGGACTCTTTTCAACGCCGCCACCCACATCATACATCACACCGATATTATATTGCGCATCGGGACTCCCGGCTTCGGCTGCCTTGGTAAACCATTTCGCCGCTTTGACATTATCCGGTTTAGTCCCGGTACCGGTGGCGTACATAATACCGAGATTATACATAGCCGGAATATAGCCTTGCTCAGCAGCTTGCGTATAGAAATAGATCGCCGCCACATAGTCTTGCGTTAAGCCATCACCATGTTCTGACATCAAGCCCAAATAGTATTGCGCTTCGTTATTGGAATTTTTAGCCGCTTTACTAAACCAATCAGCCGCCGTCATACGATCTTCTTTTACGCCATCGCCAAAGAAATACATAATCCCTAAATTAAGGTAAGCATCGGTTACCCCTTGATCGCCCGCTTTAATAAAATACTTAATCGCCTCAGGAATATTTTGTTTGGTCCCTTCACCGTTTTTCAGCATCAGCGCGAGATTATATTGACTTAATGGGTAATTTTGATCAGCCGCCAGCTTAAAAATGGCAAACGATTGCGCTAAATCGCGTGTCACACCTAAACCATTTTGGTACATATAGGCTAAATTATTTTCTGCCTTAACCGATCCTTGTTCCGCCGCTTTTTTATACCAAAAAACCGCACGGATATCACTCGCCTCCACCCCTTTACCTTGCTTATACATATTTCCCAACTTCAGTTGCGCCTCAACATCACCTTGCTCAGCGGCTAGCCGTAAGGCGGGAATTAACGATTCGGGGTCTTTCACCGACACTTCAATGTCGGTACGCGTTTTATCTGCTTCACTATACGCATTATGCGTCTGGGCAACTATATTAAAAGAAAACAACAAACTAAATAAAATGGTTAATTTTTTCATAATCTATCTATTGAATTTAATCATTCATGACATGTAAAAAACTGACCATGATTATACATAAATGCATTGCTGCGGAATAGCTTTATTGATTAAGAATCAACTCAAATTACAAAATCCTATTTTATTAACCGTGAAAAAGAACTTTTTTATCGCTCATTGATGATTTCTATGGCTAGCGATTTTGTGGGCATAATTGGCGTGCTTATAATGGGTTATAGAGGTATTGATTAGAAATCTATTCGCAAATCACCGGCAAGGTAAAAAATAGGTAAATTCAGCTAAGGTAGATTCGGTTTCAGTGCCTACGTTGCCAAGCGCAATAAAAAAGCCCACCAAAGCGAGCTTGATTGAATAACTTAATTTAATCATCACTACTTTTTGAGCCAGGCTTTCATTTCATCGATTTCAGGGCCTTGCGCCTTGATAATCTGTTCAGCTAATTTACGCATTTCTGGATCTTTACCATATTTAAGCTCAATCTTAGCCATCTCAATAGCCCCTTCGTGATGTGCTGTCATACCAACAGCAAAGGCTTTATCTGCATCAGCATACGTTAAACTTTTGCTCATCGCGGCGTGCATAGCACCCATTGATTTAACTAACTCTTTTTGCATCTCAGTTTTTGCTTCTACAGCGTCAGCTTTCATATTTGCCATTTCGTCTGCTACAGCCATACCACTCAAACCCATAACACCCATCATACAAAGAGCAAGGATACTTTTTTTCATTTGATCACCTCATAAAAAAGATAAAACCGGAATTTCATTCTAGCACTGAAAAATTAAGAAAGAAAGCCTTTCAAAACAAAGGGCTATGCGATTATTTTTATTCCGAAAAATAATCTATTTTCCAATAAAATAACGCCTGTGACGATAACCATTAGAGAGCCGATCGCATAGCGGTTTTATGCGTTGCGCCGCACGATTTATCACATTATTTATAACACTGTTTGTCACAGCGCTTTTAACCTTGTCTTTCATATTGTCTTCCATATCCTTTGCCAGTTTTAACGATCAACATAAGCAAGAAAATAATCTATTTTTATAGGTTTTGCTGGATTATTCAACGCTGCTAAGGTATAACCATAAAAGAATCATCACGTTTTTGTCTAAGCAACAAAAATAACAACAATGCCAAACAGAGCCCATATCGCAATAGGGGAAAGGAAGGATGCCAAATCGATTAATCAATGGCTGGCTGCAAAATGTGAAAAAAGTGGTGTCACCTTTTTATAACGAAAGGCCGGCCAATACCGCTATTACCTTACTGGTGGTGCACAATATCAGCTTACCACCCAAACACTATGGTGGCCCTTATGTTGAGCAACTGTTTACCGGTACGCTCGATCCAAAGGCTGACCCTTATTTCCACACCATTTATCAACTCGAGGTTTCGAGTCATCTATTTATTCGTCGAGATGGCGAAATCATCCAATTTGTGCCGTTTGACAAACGGGCTTGGCACGCCGGCAAATCTCGTTTTAATGGCCGTGAAAACTGTAATGATTTTTCGATCGGTATCGAACTGGAAGGATGCGATGATGAGCCATTTACTGACCCCCAATATCAGCAACTTACCGCCATCACACGGTTATTGCAACAACATTACCCCATCAAAGATATGACCGGCCATAGTGATATCGCACCTAATCGAAAAACCGATCCGGGCCCGTATTTTGATTGGCGTTATTATTTTTCATTACTCAAACAACAAGATAAAGGCGATGACATATAACGATAAGATTACCGCACAATTAGATGCTATCCAGCAAGAAATGCAAAAAATAGCATTATGGCAGAGCCTACCGCCCCCCGCTGACGCTTTTTTAAGTGAACAACCCTTTGCGATTGATACTTTAGCGGCACAGGAATGGCTACAATGGATTTTTATTCCGCGCATGCGCGCCTTAATCGACGCTAAAGCGGAGCTCCCTCGCCATTTTTCACTGCATCCCTATTTTTCTGAAGCGTTGAAAGAAGCGGAAAACGTTGCCGACTTATTAGCCTTGATAAAACAGTTAGATGACTTTGCTGCCGAGAAATCGTAACTTGTAAGAATAATTTAAACGTGTAATCTAAAAGAATAAAAACTATTCTATTTTATGCGAATATATTTGGAAGTTTCAGAACTATACTCCGTTTATGTCAAAATCTGCCATGTTTGACAGCAATTTAGGGGAACTCAGCGATGAAAAAGAAAATCCTATTAGGTTTACTGTTACTAATCGTGATCAGCCTAGGCTACGCCATTTGGCGATATAGCGAAAATCGTTCACCTTTATTGCTCTATGGCAATGTGGATATTCGCACCGTCAACAGCAGCTTTCGTGTGGCGGGGCGATTAATTCAGCTCGATAAAGAAGAAGGCGATCATGTCAAACAAGGTGATCGGCTGGCCAAATTAGATGATCAGCCTTATCGCATTGCCTTAGAACAAGCCAAAGCAAATTTAATGGTACAGCAAGCCCAGCTTGATTTAGTGACGCGTGGTTATCGAAAAGAAGAGATTGCCCAAGCCACCGCACAAGTGGCACAATATCGCGCTGCGTATGACTATGCCGAAAACAATTACCAACGGATGGCAAAATTGATGAAAACAGCCGCCATCTCAAAAGATGCTCTTGATAACAGCTTAACCTTGCGCAATCAAGCGAAAGCCAATTGGCAAACTGCCCAAAATAAATTAGCGCAATTGACAACCGGTTATCGTCAAGAAGAGATCGACTCAGCCAAAGCCGCAGTGGCAGTGGCCACCGCACAAGTGGCACAAGCGGAGCTCAATCTGACCGATACCACCCTTTATGCACCAAGCAATGGGACTATTTTAACGCGCGCTATCGAAACCGGCACCCTCCTCCCGGCTGGCTTACCGGTTTATTCGATTTCGCTCGATCACCCTGTTTGGGTACGCGCTTATATTGATGAAGTGAATCTTGCGCAAGCGATCCCCGGCAGCACCGTCTATATTTATCGTGATGGCCGCCCCGATAAACCGTACATCGGCAAAATTGGCTTTGTTTCGCCAACTGCTGAATTTACCCCAAAAACGGTAGAAACCACCACATTACGGACAGATTTAGTCTATCGACTGCGTATCCAAATAGACGAAACCGGTGACGGCAAAGCCGATGATATGTTACGCCAAGGTATGCCGGTCACTATTGAGCTGAAACCTTAAATCAATATTTTAAATTAACGTATTAAACTGACGCATGCAATCTGCGCATTAAACTAAAATAGTGAACTGAAGAGTCGACACGCACACGACTGATTGACGCGGAATGATAACAACCATGAACCAAATCATTTTACACCATATTGAAAAACAGTTTGGTCAAGACACCCTAGCCATCAAACCGCTATCGTTAACCATTAACAGCGATGGCGTCACCGGCTTAGTTGGCCCCGATGGTGCAGGTAAAACCACATTGCTGAGAATGATGGACGGCTTGCTCTCACCCACCCAAGGTAACATGACGGTGGCCGGATTGAATCCTCTCGACGATCGCGCATCGCTACGCGCTATTTTAGGTTACATGCCACAAAAATTTAGTCTGTACGAAAACCTGACGGTGGCCGAAAACCTGAATCTGTTTGCTGATTTACGGCAAATTCACGGGCAAACACGGCAAGATAGATTCGACAAACTACTGGCCTTTACTGATCTCGCCCGATTTACGGATCGCTTAGCCGGTAAACTATCGGGGGGAATGAAGCAGAAATTAGGGCTAGCTTGCACATTATTAGGTAATCCCCAAGTTCTATTGCTGGATGAACCGGGCGTCGGTGTCGATCCTATTTCAAGGCAAGAGCTCTGGAAAATGGTGCACAGCTTAGCCAATGAAGGCATGTTAATTATTTGGAGCACCTCTTACCTTGATGAAGCAGAACAGTGCCAAGATATTTTATTACTCAACCAAGGGGAACTAATTTTTCGCGGTAAACCCACTCATCTGACCCAGCGTGTAGAAGGACGCGTTTATGCGCTGAAGTCAACCTATTCACATCGTCAATTACTGCTTGATGCCCTAAAATTACCGGCGATCAGTGATGGCGTTATTGAAGGCAATGATATTCGCCTTATTTTAAAACCCGAACAACCGATCGAACCGGTGATCGCGGCATTACCTAGCCACGATATTACCGCCACCCCAACCCAAGGGCGCTTTGAAGACGCCTTTATTGATTTATTAGGTGGCATAAAACAGAAGCAATCAGTGTTAACTCAAATCATGCCGACCTTCAACGGTTCACCTAATGATATTGTGATTGAAGCAAAAGGGCTCACGCGCACTTTCGGCACCTTTACCGCAACCGATCATGTCAATTTTAGCGTTAAGCGTGGCGAAATTTTTGGCTTACTCGGCCCAAATGGTGCCGGCAAATCCACCACCTTTAAAATGATGTGTGGCCTGCTCTCTATTAGCGCTGGGCAAGCATTAGTTCTTGGCTTAGATCTGAAAAAAAGTGCCGCTCAAGTGAGGCAAAAACTGGGTTATATGGCACAACGTTTTTCACTCTATGATAAATTGACGGTACAGCAAAATCTTGCCTTTTTCTCGGGGATTTATGGCCTAATGGGTCGGCAACAAAAAGCGCGCAGCCAAGAGATGATCAGCGCCTTTAATTTCCAATCTATCTTAGATAAAACACCGGCCGAATTACCGTTAGGCTTTAAGCAACGTTTAGCCTTAGCTTGCGCATTAATGCATAATCCCGAAATTGTCTTTCTTGACGAGCCCACCTCGGGGGTCGATCCTATCACACGGCGTGAATTTTGGATTCATATCAACAGTTTAGTGAGCAAAGGCGTAACCGTTATGGTGACCACCCATTTTATGGATGAAGCCGAATATTGCGATCGCATTGCCTTAGTAAATCGTGGCAAACTGATTGCGCTAGGATCGCCCAATGAACTAAAACAAAAAGTGGGGGAAAACGCAACCATGGAACAGACATTCATTCAATTAGTGCTCGACTCAGAATCCAAGATGACCGCATGACATTCTCATTTGCCCGTACCCTCACCCTTTGCAGAAAAGAGAGCAAACTTATCTTACGCGATCCGAGTAGCTTACTCATTGCCGTTATCATCCCGCTACTATTACTTTTTATTTTTGGTTATGGGATTAATCTCGATTCCAATAAATTGCGTATTGGTGTCTTAGTCGAACAGCAGAGCCAGCCGGCGAATGCGTTCCTTCACGTCCTCAATGGATCACCTTATATTGAGCCGATAATCGGTTCACATCGTGCAGAACTGGTACAGAAACTTAACCGCAGCGAAATTCGCGGCATCGTCGTCATCCCGGTCAATTTCGCGCAACAATTCGCCACTCAACACGCCACCATACAGCTCATTACCGATGGCAGCGAACCTAACATTGCCAATTTTGTGCAAGCTTATATGAGTGCTATTTGGCAAATTTGGTTACAACAGCAAAACGAAGACACCCTCACAACGCCGCCGACCGGCATTCAAACTGAATTACGTTATTGGTTTAATTCCGCCGCCATTAGCCAATATTTTATTTTACCGGGCGCCATCACCATTATTATGACTGTCATTGGCTCGATCTTAACCTCGCTGGTGATTGCCCGCGAATGGGAATCCGGCACCATGGAAGCCCTGCTCTCGACCCCCATGACCAAGCTAGAATTACTGCTCTCTAAACTATTACCCTATTATTTACTGGGTCTGATTGCCTTAGTGATCTGTTTTATCATCACCGTTTTTATTATGCATGTCCCTTTCCGCGGTTCATTGCTCTTACTGTTACTAACCAGTAGCCTATTTCTCTTTACCGTTTTAGGATTAGGCTTGCTCATCTCGACCCTAACCCGTAATCAATTTAACGCGGCGATGATCGCGCTCAATGTCGCCTTTTTACCGTCAGTCATGTTATCGGGATTTGTCTTTGAAGTTGACAGTATGCCACTCCTTGTGCGGCTCGCCACCTACATCATTCCGGCTCGTTACTACGTCAATATCATGCAAACGCTCTTTTTGGCGGGTGATATTGGATCCGTATTAATGATCAACGTGCTCTTTTTGGTGATCTTTATGGTATTACTCCTTACCATCACCATCAAAAAAACACGTCTCCAATTAGATTAAGGTAAAAGGAAAACCGTATGATCACTTTTATCAATCCAACCACTTTTCACCGTATATTCACCTTAATCAAAAAAGAGCTATTACTGTTATGGCAAGATAAGCAGACGCGCATTATTTTAATCATACCGGTGATAATCCAAGTGGTTCTATTCCCGTTCGCGGCGACGCTAAATGTCAATAACGCCACTATTGCTGTCTTTCGCCAAACGGTTGATCAGCCCACCACCGACATTATTGCACGTTTAGCGCATGTCAATAATTTTTCGCATGTGTTAGTGTTAGATTCCCAACAAGCGGTAGAAGATGCGATTAATCAACAAAAAGCGCTCGTCGTCGTGCAATTTCCGGCTGATTTTTCGCGCAAATTACTCACTGGCCAATCGCCCCAATTGCAGATTATTTTAGATGGCCGAAAATCCAACAGTTCACAAATTGCGGCAAATTATGTCCAACAAGTGATCACGCAATATCAACACGATTTTCTCCGTGAACAGCCCAATTATCAAAGCAATAACCAAAAGCCTAACCTGAACAATACGCCAAACAACACCCAAAACGGTGATCAGAACAGTACCCCAAATAGTAATCAAAACAGTCTTTATAACCCTATCTATAACAGCAGTCCCAACAACAATCAGCTGGTTATTCGCCATTGGTTTAATGCCAATTTGGATTATCAATACTTCGTGCTGCCTTCCCTGGTCGCATTGATCACCACTATTGGTGTGATGATTGTCACTTCCCTTTCGGTTGCCAGAGAGCGAGAACAAGGCACCTTAGATCAGTTGCGTGTCTCCCCGTTAACCACGCTACAGATTTTTATCGGCAAAGCGATTCCCGCCATCATTGTGGCAACCTTACAAAGTACCATCGTGTTAATCGCAGGGATACTGTTTTATCAAATTCCGTTTCAAGGATCACTGATTGTCTATTACCTTTGCATTATCAGTTATGGATTATCGTTAATTGGCTTTGGGCTGTTTATCTCGGCCCTCTGTTCTACCCAACAACAAGCCTTTATTGCGATTATTGTGTTTATGGTGCCGGCGGTTTTATTATCTGGCTATATTTCACCGGTCGAAAATATGCCACGCGTTTTACAATATCTGACCGAAATCAATCCGGTACGCCACTTTACTGAAATCACCAAACAGATCTATTTAAAAGGCGCCGATTTTACGATTATTTGGCACAGCTTATGGAAGCTGTATGCCATCACGCTATTTATGGGCAGTTTTGCTTATTATTTATTTAAAAAACTGATTTAGTTGATGGCAAAAACTGCTTTAGTGCGTTCACAAAAATCGATTTAGCGCAGCCAAGCGCGTCAGCAACGGCGTTGCCATGCAAACAACAGACCGTGAGCCTAAATCAAACAGCAATCATCACAATTCCTGAATAATTCATTTAAAAAAATAATTCGATGCGCTACTATACATTGCATTCCCCTTTTGAAATAAATGACAACGCAAAATAACATGATAATAACTCGATAAAACCAAGGATAACTTATGTCAACCAAAAGCGTTAATCGCGTCTTGCTTGTTAATGACGATGGTATCGATGCCCCAGGCATCGCACTGCTAAAAAATATTGCGGCACAAATTGCCAATGAAGTTTGGGTTGTCGCGCCCATTATTGATCAAAGTGGCGTTTCATGCGCAGTCAGCTTAAAAGCCCCATTCCGCGTGACCAAACGGTCCGAAAGAGAGTTCGCCGTCTATGGTACCCCTGCTGATTGCACACTATTTGCCATCCAATATGCAATGAAAGATCACCTGCCTGATTTAGTCTTATCTGGCATTAATAATGGGTCGAATGTTGGGTTCGAAACAATTTTATCAGGAACCGTCGGCGCCGCGATGATGGCGACCACATTAGGCATACCGGCTATCGCACTAAGCCAACTGAATCACGAAGATGGCTCCCCTACCACGTGGGATGCCTCACAACACTATGCGAAGTCGATTATTCGGCAATTATTGACGCTCACCTTACCGCAAAACATCTGTATGAATATCAATTTCCCATCCTGTGACGCTAAAGCAGTCAAAGGCATCAAAATCACCAAACAAGGCCCGGCTGATGTGAGTGAATTTGTCATCACACCGACCAAGGATCCAGAAAATAATGACTATTTTTGGTTTAGAGCCAAACGCAATACCCACACGCCGGGAACCGTGCAAGAACTCAATGCCGCCAATAATGGCTATATTGCGATTACGCCAATTGGCTATGACCGCACCAATCACGACTGTTATCTACAATTGCAACAATACTTTGATCAATAACGTTTTGAGCAATAGGCAAAATGCTTTCTTAACTGATTGAAATGGGTAGCAGTTCTGAAACTTTTTAACAGACGCATTTCGCTGACCACGCGCCGCAAAATGGTGTCCCCCTTTAGAGGGTTTGCTGACAAAATCTAAACAGTATCGGACATTGCGCGATTGCTATGTGCTATGTCCGACATCCAATACTCAATGATCAATACACAATACTTATTTTACTGATTTCACAAATGTACATACCACAAACGACAGCGCAAGCATAACCAGCGCGATCCAATAGATAGCGTGGTGACCATACTTTTCGGATACAATGCCTTGGAACATACCGGCTAAAATCACACTACAGGTCACGCCATTATTAAATAACGTCGAGGCAACACCCATGCGTGTCGGCAACAGGTCTTGAAAATAGATAATACCAATATTGGCGACGATCCCAATAAAAATCGCATTGAAAATCTGTAGCACCACCAGCGCCACTTCATTACTAAATAACAAAATACCGCTATAAAAGATGATGCCGCTCGTGATAGCAATAAAAAAGAGATTACGTTTGCCCACATGTGGCACCAAAAAGCTCGACATTAACATGATCGGAATTTCTAACCCTGCTGCCATCCCCATAAGGTGGCCAGGTAATGTATCGGGTAAATGTAAGGTGGTATCGACATAAAGTGGCATATCAATAAGATACATCATATTGGATGTCCACATAAAAATGGTCGCAATAAATAGAAATACCACATTTTTATTTTTGAAAATCGGCGCATTCGCCTGCTCAATCTCGGTTTGCGTATTGCTGGCAGGACGGGGATTTTTTTCAACGGCGGGCAAAAAGATAGAGACAAAGATAATCGACACCAAAAACATAGATGCCGCACTTAAATACATACTGGTAAAACCATAATGCATCACAAGTGTGAACGATAACGGTGGCCCAATTACCCAGGCTAACGACAGTTGTGCACGAATTAAGGAGTTAAACGACACCACATTACGGCCTGTTTTCATCGCATATTCGCGCGCTAAGGCAAAAATTTGTGGCATCGCCGCCGAAGACAACGCTGCAAAAAAGACACCGACAGTGACCAGCACAAAATAATAACGGGTAAAGGCAAACGTAATACTGTTACAGATTCCCATAAGACAGCAAAACATCACGATATTGCGTCGATCCCCTTTTATGTCTGAATATTTAGCCAATAAAAAACTGCCAACAATACTGGCAATCGCATTCACCGAATAAAATAACCCCACAAAAATGGGCGAGGCTTTAATCTCGAAAGTTAAAAAACGGCTTAATGTCGGTGATTGCAAGGCACCAGCAACACCAATAATAAAGGTGGTAATCAAAAACGCGGCAAAAATGACACTTCTTTTTTGGCGAAACGGGGTAGGATGATGATTGAACATGACGCACCTCAACAATAGCAGGAAGTTAAATTTAGTGTAGACTAAATACCTCTGTCTTTTTCACTATTTCAGTGTACAATAAAAATCATTCATAATAAAGGTAACGTTATGTTATACAATAACAATTCTAAAAATCATCCTCATCATGAAGAGCATGACAACTGTCATAGCCATTGTCAAAATATTGCCCATAATCACGCCCATCAACATGATCTTTGTTGTCACACCAGTGAACCGACTCTTCATGTTAATGACGAAAACGTGCAAGACACCTTGCAATCGGATTCATCACAAAACGATCCCGGTGATACGACTGACGATCCCGACCGGCAAAGTGATCTGATCAAATTAAGTTGGAAAATAGAAGGCATGGATTGTGCCCACTGCGCTAAAAAAATTGAAAATGGCGTAAAACTCTTGCCGGCGATATCACAACAGCAACGGGCACACGTAAAACTGATTTTTGCCACTGAAAAACTGGTAGTCTTTCTGCCTAAACGTGATAACGCTGTGATTAAATTAATCGAACAGAAAGTAACCGAACTGGGTTATACGCCGATTTTCGATGCGTCACCCGAGCAGGCAAGTCATGGCCATTCCCATCAACATAGTCTTGATAAAAAGGCGTTTATACCACTGTTAATTTTAGCGGCGCTGATTATCATCAGTTATCTTACCCTGCTAGTTAATCACACGCTGGGTGAATACGCCTTTATTATTACGGCAATTATTGGCTTAATCCCCATCGCCAAAGAAGCCTGGGTGTTAATTCGCAGTGGTACCCCATTTTCGATTGAATCGTTAATGAGTATTTCGGCCATTGGCGCACTGTTTATTGGTGCCGCCGAAGAAGCGACTATGGTGATCTTCCTCTTTATGATTGGAGAAATGCTAGAAGGTGTCGCCACCAGCAAAGCCAAACAAGGAATTTCCTCATTAGTCACCTTAATGCCAGAAGAAACAGTGCTGATCATTGATGGTAAACGCCAAACTGTCGCGAGCCATACCTTAAAACCTGACGATATTATCGAAATTTCTTCGGGGGGACGATTGCCGGCCGATGTCATCTTGGTCAGTGAACAAGCCAGCATTGATGAGAGCGCGTTAACCGGTGAATCTATCCCTGTAAATTATTTGGCCGGTGATAAAATTATGGCCGGATCACTAGTTATTGATAACACCATCCAACTGAAAGTGGTGTCGCAAGCGGGGCAAAACGCGGTGGATCGCATTTTACAATTGATTGAAGATGCTGAAGAACGTAAAGCACCAATTGAACGTTATATCGATAAATTTAGCCGCTACTATACGCCGGCTATTGCGTTATTGGCACTGCTGGTGATTATTATTCCACCACTTTTATTTCACGCTGATTGGTATACCTGGATTTACCGTGGCCTAACTTTATTATTAATTGGTTGCCCGTGTGCGTTAGTGATTTCTACACCTGCCGTCATCACGTCGGCCTTATCCAGCGCAGCCAAGCAAGGGGTGTTAATTAAAGGCGGCGCCGCCTTAGAAAATATTGGTGCCATTAAAGTTGTTGCCTTTGATAAAACCGGCACCTTAACTGAAGGCAAACCGCAGGTTACCGATTTATTATCACCGGACAAATCGGCTGCTAACGACTTGCTCACGCATGATTTATTCTCTAAAGAATTAGTCTCTAATGACTTATTCTCTAACGAATTAACACCTAACAGTTTAGCGCCTAACAATGGCCAAAATCTATTGACTATGGCGGCGGCGATCGAAATGGGATCACATCACCCATTAGCTAAAGCGATTGTCGATGCAGCAACGGCGCAGCATATTGCGCTTGTGCCAGCCGAGAATCGTAAAGCGATTGCCGGCGTCGGTATTCAAGGTGATATTAATGGGGAAACGATTTATATTGTTTCGCCTAATAAAATCACAACCGTATCGCAACCCTTGGCGGAAAATCATCAAAACCGCATCCAACAACTGGAAAATGCCGGTAAAACTGTTGTGGTTATTGTCACGGCGCAACAATTACTGGGCGTGATCGCCTTACAAGATATATTAAGATCAGATGCCGTTGCCGCCATTAATCAATTGCACCATTTAGGGCTAAAAACCCTTATGTTGACGGGCGATAATGCGCGCGCAGCAAAAGCTATCGCCGAGCAGCTCAATATCGATTACCGTGCCGAACTTCTACCGGCTGATAAATTAGCTGAAATTGAAAAAATCCGTGCCACTATGCCAATTGCGATGGTCGGTGATGGTATTAATGACTCACCGGCCATGAAGACTGCCACCGTGGGGATTGCGATGGGGAGCGGTAGCGATGTTGCCTTAGAAACCGCCGATGCTGCGTTAACCAAAAATAGCTTATTAAGTTTGCCGAAATTGATTCGCTTAACACGTTTTGCGAATCGAAATATTCGTCAAAATATCACCATTGCGTTGGGGGTAAAAGCGATCTTTTTGGTCACCAGCTTATTAGGCATAACTGGCCTTTGGATCGCGGTCCTGGCAGATTCAGGTACTACCGCGATTGTCACGGCTAATGCGCTACGCTTACTCAGAAATAAATACTAAGAAACACATACTAAGAATCAAATAGTAAGAATCAAATTTGCCAAGCATTAACCTGCTGGCAAAGCTAAAACAGACGCATTTGTCACCACTTTTTACGCCGCCACTGTTGAGGCGATAAAAAGTTGCGGCGATAAAAACGGCAATAGTGGATAGGATAAATGCGTTAATTTATTTCCCTCCCTTGAAAAAAGTTTTTTTATGCCCACATAACTAGTAACGATTTATTCCCATGACTATTGCAGGGAGTCGTTCTCTTTTACATTGTGATGTTTCGCCCGTTATGGCTGGCAAAATGTGGTAGATGAGGAAAGATTTTTACACGCGCTGCGTTATGACAGTTCTCTTTTTATGCATCTTTTTTACGCATCGCGCAATGGCATGGATAGATATCAACAAATAAACAAATACGTTAAATTCGAGGTAGATACTAATGAGTAAACTAGGAACTGAAATTCGTGGATTTCAATCCGAAGTCAAACAACTTCTTCATCTGATGATTCACTCTTTATACTCCAACAAAGAAATCTTTCTAAGAGAACTAATTTCTAACGCATCGGATGCTGCCGATAAATTGCGTTTTAAAGCATTAGAAGACCCTAACCTTTATGCAGGCGATACCGAATTGGGTGTGCGTATTGCGGCAGATAAAGAAGCCGGCACCATCACCATTAGCGATAACGGTATCGGGATGACACGTGATGAAGTGGTCGAAAATCTTGGCACCATTGCGAAATCGGGCACCAAAGCTTTTTTAGAATCTATCGGCAATGATAAAGCGAAAGATAGCCAATTAATTGGTCAATTTGGGGTAGGATTCTACTCTTCATTTATGGTGGCTGATAAAGTTACCGTGAAAACCCGTGCAGCAACAGCGGCCGCTGATGAAGCAGTATTGTGGGAATCGGCAGGTGAAGGTGAATATACTATTTCGGATATTAGCAAAGAGAATCGCGGTACCGAGATCACCTTACATCTGAAAAAAGATGAGCAGGAATTTTTGGATGATTGGCGTTTGCGTTCAATTATCAGCAAATATGCTGACCATATTTCGTTACCGGTCGAAGTTCAGGTAACTGACGAAAAAACCAACGAAGTGAAATGGGAAAAAGTCAATAAGGCACAGGCACTTTGGACGCGTAATAAAGCGGATATTAGTGATGATGAATATAAAGAATTTTATAAACATATTTCGCACGACTTTGCCGATCCGTTAACCTGGGCACACAATCGTGTTGAGGGTAAACAAGAATATACCAGCTTGCTCTATATTCCATCCAAAGCACCATGGGATATGTGGAATCGCGATAATAAACATGGACTAAAACTTTATGTACAGCGCGTATTTATTATGGATGATGCTGATCAGTTTATGCCTAACTATTTACGTTTTGTAAAAGGTTTGATCGATTCTAATGACTTACCACTAAACGTATCACGCGAAATTTTACAAGATAGCAAAGTGACCCAAAGTTTACGTAATGCATGTACCAAACGGGTGTTGCAATTGCTCGAAAAATTGGCGACAGATGATCACGAAAAATATCAACAGTTCTGGACAGAATTTGGTTTGGTGTTAAAAGAAGGGACTGGCGAAGATTTTACTAATCGCGAAACCATTGCCAAATTATTGCGATTTGCCTCAACGCATAATGATAGCGATGCACAAACCGTTTCGCTCGACGATTACCTAAGTCGTATGCAAGAAGGTCAAGATAAAATCTATTATATTACCGCTGATAGCTATGCTGCGGCGAAAAATAGTCCATTACTTGAGTTATTCCGTAAAAAAGGTATCGAAGTATTATTGCTCTCAGACCGTATCGATGAATGGATGATGAGTAATTTGACTGAATTTGCCGGTAAATCATTCCAATCTGTCAGTAAATCAGATGAATCTATCGAAAAATTGGCTGACCAAGATAGCGAAACGCAAAAAGAAGCGGATAAAGAGTTAGAACCGTTTGTTGAGCGCGTGAAAACCGTGTTAGGCGATAAAGTGAAAGAGGTCAAACTAACCCACCGCTTAACCGATACACCTGCAGTGGTCACCACAACAGCTGATGAGATGACAACACAAATGGCCAAATTGTTTGCGGCCGCAGGGCAAAAAGCACCAGAGATAAAATATACCTTTGAGCTTAACCCAGAGCATCCATTGGTCAAACGTGTGGCTGATACGAAAGATGATGCGGCGTTTAAAGATTGGGTGTCATTACTCCTTGATCAAGCGTTGCTTGCTGAAAAAGGTTCATTGAATGATCCGAGTGCGTTTATTCAGACCATTAATAAACTATTAAGCAATCAATAATCAATAGTTAATAATCAATAAATTACGAATAGGTGATTAATCATTAATCATTAATCATTAATCATTAACAAGTAATTAATAATTGATTATAATAAAGAACAGCTTTATCCTCTCACTGATCATGCGTAAGAATGGCAAAGAGAAGCGAAGCAAACCAAGACGAGACGGATTTGGGGGACACCTTATAATCCGTCTCGTTATGTTATGATCAGCTTTTATGTCGATAAAAACCGATATTCGGATTAAACAGCCAGCGATAATTTTCATCTAAACTGACCGTACAAAATTCATTTGCTAATCGATAGCGATTGGTATGGCTAAATTTGTCTAGCGATGCCAGTCCTGATAACGCTTTTGCTACCGAATTAACTAACCAAAGGCTGACAGCAGGCTGGGGTATGCCCCAAGATTGGTACGAAATCAGATGATTTTGTTTTTCCCGACAACCGTGATCCGGTGTCTGCCAGGCAATATCAGCTAAGCAAAATTGATAATTATCTTCGTCATCTAACTGACACACATAGTCGCGTTCTCGATAATTTTGTTGCCGAAAAGGCGAAATTAATTGCAAATGTGAACAATAATGATGGGCCAAGCCGGTTTGCCAATAACTGGTCACATAATTACTTTTGTTTGCGGTAACCGTCCCATCAGGCATAGCAAATAGATGCGCCATGACATGATGTTCGAGCTCGGCTAAAGTGTGATTGACACGCGTTGTGCGTTTTTTGGCAGGTAAGATAGGCGTTGCTCTTTTTATCTGTGGGGACGCGGATAATGCCGGTGACGGTTCGTGCACTTTATTGTCGCATTGGATACGGGGAATTGCATTAATATTGCTGAGCTGTTCAGGCAGAATAATATCTTGGCTTTTATGCGACGCCAGCAAAAAATCTTCCGCTTCAAATCCCGGTTTTTCAAAACAACTTTTCCCTTGCGTCACCCCTAAATCAGCACCATATTTTAGCGCGTTTAAATTACTGCCTAACATTGCCACATTCGCCACGCTGGCCACTTTTTGTGGGCGATGCCGCCATACGCGCCCAACTAGCTGAATGATTGATCGCATCGACGACGGCTCGACAATCGCCCAATCATAGTCATGATCACGCCCCACTTCGGTCACTGGTGTGCCTAAGACGATAAAAATATGCTGTTGATAAGGACTGCTATCGAGCACGTCCCGCACTTCGGGTTGCGTAAATAGCTTTTCGGGTACGCTACGATTCAAAAGACGATCGAGTTTTTCTTCTAATTGGCTACGCAATAACAGCAGTTGCCGCGCATGATAAACCACAATATGCAAGGCAGTCTCTTCGGGGGGTTGAATCTGCTGATAAATCTGTTGGGCGATGGCAATTAGATCATCAGTATGGGCAAAACGGACTAAGCCAATACTGACCGTTTTATGCGTAAGGGGATCAGATTCGGCATGCGCCAGGTGGAATTGGTGCGCTTGCGTCACTATCTGCTTGGCCAGTCGCGTATAATTTAGGCTATCATTTTCTTTTTTATCGGTTTGATAATTAAGCAGTGCTAAAATTTCCCCTTGCCGGCGGACAGCACATTGTGCCAAATGTGCCACACGATCGCTAACAAACCCTTGATGTTGATGACGAAAATGGTCGCTATCGCTAACAGGTACTATTGATTGTACATATTCGTCGAACCAACCACAGATAATCGTATGAGGCGCCGCAGTAGAACCGCAATTGTGTTGCCAAATTCGTCTCCCTGCTTGATAGGCATCGAACAAGCCAACAATCAGATCGGGCGTGAGTGTTGCCGAGGATAGCAGCACTTTACTCCCCCATAATCCGGCTAAATAGACTAATCGCGCTAAGGCAGGTAAATCATTTTGATCAAAATCATCCGGTTCATCTAAAATCAGATCGGCAGACAGTAATCGTAACGTTGGCGCAATATATTTACCGCCACGCAGACATTCACTCGCTTGCATAAGATGATCCACCGTGCAGCTAACAATAGGTGCATACAGGAGCTGCCTGGCTTTGGGATTGTCGATAATCGTGCCCAACTCTTCGTCGGCGATACCACTTGCGGCCACATCAACAAATTCATCGATAAAACTTTCGGCTGATTCCGCGCCCCAGTCGTCATATTGGGTTTGATTATTTAGAGGTGCTGATGATGCCTTCTGCTTTGCCTCATCATTTAAATCAAACAACGTCTGTGTCGCTTTGCCCCCTACTAAAATGGCTAACTGTTCATTCGATAATTGCAGGCGATCGCGTAGTGCTTGCCCGGTTTGCAAGGTCAGTACGCGCAGGCCAAGCGCAATGGTGAAGCGTGCCCCTCGATCAGGATGAGATAACGCATACATAATCCGACCATTGGCTAAAGTTTTTCCGCATCCAGTCGAGGCCATATTGACGCCAAAAAATCCGTTGTCGTCTGCTTGTGATTGATAACATTTGGCGAGATCAAATGCGGAATCTTGCCATTGAAAACATTTAGTTTTGACGCGCCGAGTGAACGCTTTATGTTGATGAATAGTGGGTAAAATAGTGGAAAGCTGGGGGAGGAGTCGCGCAAAACGTGCCGCTAAATTAGCCACACCGAGTAGATGTTCATCTAAACACTGTTTTGCTTCTTTATGCGAATTGGTATTGGCAATTAATTTATCGTGCTGTTTGGCTGTGTTATTAATGAAAGGGAGACTGGAATAGTTGTGATCCGCCACCATTAAAATCAGGCGTGACGTGTGTAAAAGGAAAGAATCGACTGTGGTAAGTGCCATTAGCGGTGGATGACGTAACGCTTTGGTGGCATAACGGTTAAGCTTTTTTAGCCATACTTCACTTTGCGTCACATCGGCTTTAAGCTGCCAAAAATGGTGTGGTGCCGTATGTTCACTAAAACTATTTTTTACCCAACCGTCTACTGCGTTGAGGGCATGGAAAAAACTCTGCTCGGTTAAATCAGCAATATCTAAAGACTGTTTTTGTAACCGTTTGATATCGTTAGATTTGACAGGCATTAAAAATGGCATGCGGTGATGAGACACAATCAGCCAACCGATCCAACGCGCCAGTGCTGGCAATAGCGTCAGATCATTGTTTTCGGTTATAGATAGCTGTCTATACCAATGCGGATTCTGTTTTTGATAATCGGCAAAATTTGCTAAGCGATAAAGCATCGCCTCGTTACTCTGACAATCACGAATCATTAAGATAAAGAGTTGTAATGAAATCCATTCATGTCGAAATGGATCGGCTGCGGTACGCGTCGCTGCCCGTAATTTAGTTTGAAAGCCAATGGTCGCCTTGCCTAAATCATGTAGAAGTGCGGCAATGGTGGTCACCAGCTGAATCGTTGTAGCATACTGCCAATGATTTTCGCTATCGCAGCGTAAAATATTACGCTGCGTTCGATTGGTCGGTACACGACCTTGTTGATTGAATTTAGAACGATCACCCACAATCCATAATAGATCGGTTTGGTTTTTACCATGTGTCCAATAACAGGCAATCGCGCTATTTTTGCGGGCACGCTGCCGTAATAGTTTATGTAATGTGTGTAATCCGGCTTCGGTTATCACCGTTTGCCAAACGCGATCGCCGCATCGCTCAGCAAATTGATCAATGATACGCCGTGTTTCGGTGAGGGCCTTTTTCTGGCATTGGCTAATCAATAAGATATTCATACCGCTTCACTATGCTGATGTAAATCAGATGCCTGCTGTTCAGCAATCTGTTTTAAGGTATCGATGATGATGTCCAGCGCTTCCAATTGAGCAAATTGCGCAATGCACGCTTGCCGGAATTCCTTCTCATTATCGCCACGTAAAGCAGATAAAAAAGCTTGTGGCATAATCATCGCGTCTTTAATAATATCGGCAGCATCAAAAACCAGACCACCACGTCGCGTTTTGCCATGTAAAATCGCCAAACCATGTGGCAATCCCAATACCCAGCAAGCCGTTGCGCCTAAACCATAGGCTAAATAATTACCATGATCTAAAAACTGATTGGCCGGATCATAACGTTTACCGCGTGTGCCATGTTCTCGTGAAAATGACGCATTTTGTAACGTTAATTGATTGGCCAGGCCGTAAAGTCGCTTACTAAAACGCCCTTCTGCTGCCAGCAACGCTTGACTATTGTCGGCATCAGCCAGCTGTTTTTTTGCGTCAATAATAATTTCCGTCAATTGTGGCTGATCAATCGCCCAATCGACTTGCGGCCAACATTGCATAATCAGATCCAGGCGCTGATTTTGTAACTGTTTTGCGGCCTGTAATCGACGGTTATCATCAAACCAGAACTGACACCACCGTTGCAGATATTCAGTTGGACGATACTCACTTTGTGGCGAAAAAAATTGACAGGCAAATTCCGCTTCGGTAGAGGAAAATAACGGTGTTCCTCCGCCGCCACAAAATCCAACCATCACCCCTGCCCGTGAAAGCTCCCTCACTGCGGCTTGTGTCAGTGATGTACCTGTACCGAGTAAAATAGCGCTGGTATTCGCAATCGGAATATTCCAATACAGCGATTCTTTGCCTTGTTCGGTCACATACTCAACTCTGCCACCATTAACAAGCAGTCGGCAATGTTCTAAATAATAAATATTAGCGCGTTTAGAATGTAAGATAGTTTTAAGATGCGCAGAATCAATCATATCCATAAAAAATAGCCACTCGCGTTAATCGCAAAGGTGAATAAAGTAGCATTACAATGCACAAAAAACCAGCATCTAACGACAAATAAACCTATTTTATTCACAACGACTACCTGTGCGGCAGGGAACACCTTTTGCTTTTTTACCCAATACTTACAGTATTTCTAAGCGATCTATACGGCAGTGAACTAGATTGAATAATAAATATATTTTATTAAATTTTAAATAAAATACCGTCATCCATACTGTCATTAATATTATTATGTTTTGCTGACATAATGTTATTTGTTATAATCCCTACATCATAAAATACTTGGTTTTTACATTAAAATACTATGATTAATTATATAACTATTATTAGTTTCTTGATGACGCACGATTTAACTGAATTGAAAAAATATTGGCAGTTAGAAGTAATCAAAAAAAAACCTTTTAAATGGCGTCGATTATTTAGACGTTACAATGAGTCCGTAGACTTAAATATCAAATTCTGGGCTATCTGGCGACTTTTAAATGAAATGTATACAAAAGGTAATAAAAAACAAAAGAGAATAGCTGTAAAAATGAATAACCGATTAACATTTAAATTTAATGTTGATATTAAACTGGGTGCGAAAATCGGAATATGTCCACATATTGATCATTTCTGCAGTGTAATTATCGGTTCTGATGCAAAAATTGGTGATTATTTAAATATACGACAAAACACAACAATTGGCATTAAAACAATACCAACAAATCCAAGTGGAAAATATCTAGATACCTATTTGATCACTATTGGAAATAATGTCTTTATTGGAGCAAATAGTTGCATTATCAGTGATAACATCAAGATCGGAGATAATGTACGAATCGGTGCAATGACGTTTATTAATAAAAACATTCCTGACAACTGCACCGTATACACGGAAAAAACAAATAAACTAGTGTTTAAATAGGCTTTGTTGGCCAATCAATATTAACTGAACTAACGTCAACACGTAATAATAAAATCCGATATTTTTTCCACGCTTTTAGCTGCTGTTCTTCATCAGCTTCTTGCATATCCAAATCAATAATATCTTGCAGGATTCCGATTTGATTATTTGCTTCACTAAGTAATTGTGACACAGTAGCTTCATTATCTTTAATGTGTCTTTTTGTATCAATGATCCATTCCCCACGCTTATCTGCAATATAATCAATGCCAGGGCGTTCTTCTTTCATTAGAACAAATCCTTCTTTTGCTGTCACGTTTTCATCATCTGTTAAAATTATTTCAAAAAAAGAATCGTCAATTTTACCGAAAATATATTTATTCATGTTTGTCTCATTTTAATTTGTTAATCTAACTAAAATTACACGGTACGGCAAACTGTTTGGGAAATTAAAAACACCAACAGGATTACCGTCGTGATACGATTGTGTGCGTACACTGCTACTACCAGTTTGGATCACTATTTTATTACCATAATTGTTCGTTTTAGTCCCAAGTCCGTCACGCCCGTTATATATGATTTCATCATGTTTATACCAAATATTATTCTCTAAAAATTCGACCCAGCAAAGGACTCTACTATTTAATTGAAATGGGTTATCAAAAATGATGCGCTGGTTGTTATATAGTATTCCGGGCGATTGTTCGGAGCCTCCCGGATACCAAACATAAGTAATCGGGAGATTACTCTTGATTTCATTAGCAAAATCATATACTTTTTTTATTGCAAAAGGTGTTGCAGCTTCTGCCTCTGATATACTATTTGTTGCCGAATTAAGTTTAGTGGTTCCGTATCGTGATGTTGATGCGATACTATTAATAGTGATTATTTCTGACCAAATAACCGGTGAAATATAATTGACATCTTTGTAGTGTTGACCGATCCATTTTCTTTGCATTTGCCCGCTAGTTTCAATAACTTCAAAGTGAACAACAAGTTGTGAATAATTTTTAACTGTTACTGTAAGAACTGTATTACCAGAGCCTGGTGGTGCATTTAAACTTGCTGACGATGACATTGATCCGCGTGCATAATATTGCCCATTTTGAATATCAAATGCAGCGAAATTAGCAAGAAAAGGTAAATCTGTTGTACCAATACCATAATCGCCTTTTTTTAACGCTGTACTCGCGACATCGTTCACTAACTTTTGACTTGCTGCTAGCGTTGTTGATGTGCCGAGACTATTAGTTATCGGGAATCGTAAAATTCCACCTGTTGGTCTTGCCATTTTTTTGCTCCTTTTATTATTTATAAGCTGTAAACATAACAATAGCGTTAATGACTAAACCGGTACCGAGTTCGATTTGATTGTTAGAAAAGCTCCAAAAATCGCTGTTCTGTGCTACGCCATTGACGAATAGAGTAACCGGTGTTAATCCTGATTGAATAGAAATACTTGCTTGATTATTCGATGTAATAGTTACGTGATAGTTTTGCAGAGATGCGCCAATTCCGTCTTTGCCGTCTTTACCATTGGGAACGACAAACGAAATTTCTTTCGTTGTGTTGTCTGTCAGCCCAATTTTTAATGTTACTTTTGTGCTAGACATAGTAACTCCATCAAACTTGAACCGCTGTGCATGTGATAGTTGAAATACTTATACCTCTTGTACCAGTGTCACCTTTTGCACCAGTTGCACCTGTATCCCCCCCTGTCGCCCTTAGCTCCTTGAGCTACAGTATCTCCCTTTGCACCGGTAGCTCCAGCTGCTCCGGTATCTCCTTTATCGCCTTTATCACCTTTGTCGCCCTTTAACACATTTAGCGATGAATAATTCCATTTTGAACCGTCCCAGACTGCCACTTCTAGCGTGCTAGTGATTGTCCAGATATCACCATTTACATTACCTGTTGCTGGCAAACTATTCTTATTTGCGACAGCACCTTTTATGTGAATACCTTCTCCATCTTTGCCATTAGCTCCATCCTTTCCGTTAGGAATGTCGATAGTTTGCGTTTGTACTAACCCGTCCGACAAATTAAATTTAAATGTAACGCGTGTTACTGCCATGTTTTCTCTCCAGTCATTGTTCTATATTGATACTTTTAATAAACTGTACATCAGTGTTACGAAGTAGCGCCCCACCGTCTGTACCCTCTTTTATTAAATTTGCCGAATCTGTCGATACGATATTTGTTGTAATCAGTGTTCTAACAACTGATTTTGGTGGGTTTAATAAGCACAGAATAATATCGCCCGCAATTAGTGAATTTTCTGCAAAATAAAGCGTGTCAGCTTCAACTGTATAATTTTTTTCGATTGCTTGAGTTAACCCGTTCACGCAAACGAGGATGCTGGATGGCGCGAATGGTAATTTGACTGAGTTATCACTAGCTTTAGCTGTATAGACGAAAGTAGTGCTTTTATTCATCGCTACATAAATATTTATCTCGTCTAATAGCTTGCTGTAAGCATCGCTTACGGCCTTTGGTGTTGCAGCTTCGGTTTCTGATGCGCTATTAATTGATGAGTTGAGTTTAACTCGATTTTTAGTTGTAGTTGTTCCGTCCGTCTCTGCTGTTTTTTTAGCTACGTTAGCTAAATCATATGCTATTTTTACTGCTTTTGATGACGCAGCGATAGTTTCTGATTCGCTATCTGTTGCTGAGCTAAGTTTAACAATACCGGCTTGAGATGTTGACGCATCTTGAATGAATTTAGTCCATTTAGTTGTGTCAGTAGGTGTGACATTATTATTTTGTATTTTTGCGATATATAAAACAGCATTGTATTTTATAATTGCATTAGTTGGGTAAAGTACTAATGCATCCCATTCTGGCACCCCTTGCTGTAATAAATATAATGTATTGGCATCAATACGGTTAAAGGCACCGTTCATCCATTCCATTGGGGGTTTAGACGCAGTTTGGTCAATGGTGACGCCCCATCCCCTTTTCACATCAGGGAAATTGACTAATTCGCCATTTTTGGCGTCACTGGCGAAAAGTAAATAATCCGGTTTTTTCTGTATAATCATTGTCTGATTCCTATTTTTTACGTCTAACAAAGGCGCCAACATGAAAAGCATAGACGCTGTATCACTTGAACATCCAAATGGTTTATTATTTGTTAAAAATACTATTCCGGTTTTTCTGTCCACGTGATATCGGGTGCATTATCAACATTAATGCGATTGAGTAACACGCGATATTTTTTCCAATTTGCTAGCGCTGCCACTTCTTCGCTGGTAGCAATGTCGGCATCAACGGCATCTTGCAAATAGCTAATTTTATCTGTTGCTTCGCTAATCAGTTCGTTTTTTTGTTGCGCCGCAATATCAACCTCATGCTGATGCTGTTTTGCGGTATCTAATAGCCACTTCTCGCCATCCCACGAATCAAATTCACTGGTCGGTGCTAGCAATGTGTAGTTAGCGGGAATATCGCCTATATTATTTTGCGTTGACTCTTTCCCCGTTTCGGTTGAGTAGATTGTTTGGCCACGATAATCATTTAGGTATATCCATTTTTTGCCATCACGCACAATCGCTTTACCGTCATCTACGGCTTTTGGTGCATCTAAATAAGCGCCAGCCGGCAAACCAACGCCGATTGGTAAATATTCGTAACTGGCATCTTGGTATTCGTTTGTGATTGAATCGACATTAAAAATTAATACCCAGCCTGCTTTGATAGCTAAGCCGTTGTTATCGAATTGGGCTTGTTCTGGTTGTAGTTGATATTTCATTATTTTTCCTTATTCTGCTCTAACAATATATAAAAATGCGACATTGCGTGGACGATTTTCGTTGGCGGTTGGGACTGTACGTGACACATCAAGATTTAAGTCGACGTGAGTACCAACAGAATTGCCGGCATATGCTGGTGAACGTCTATTAGAAAAATACAACGCACTATCATTGCTTGTATTTGAGGAAAAGCTAGATACAATATTATTAAGTGCACCTGTTATATTCCGAATTGCGTCCCCTTGATTGCTTAAAATAGCTCGCCCATCATCCACCTTTTTACCATCATCCCAACCACGAATAAATTCGCCACGTAGATCAGGTAAAATGCCGGATGGGTAAGCGGCAGCGAGTCGTGGATATTTATTTTTATCAAACGTGGCACCATTACATTTAAACCAACCCGTGGGTAGAGTTGTGCTTGGCCAAGGTTGGGGAATACCGGCGGGTAATGAGTAGTTATTGATATTTGCTGTTGTGATAAATTCTTGTATTTCTGATGCATCTGATACACCAGAAACGGCTCTACAGAAAGCACGTAGCGGGCGACCGTTAGTATTCACACCAAAAAATTGAAAAGCAAAAGTGTTACCGCTAGACGAGCTTTGAAATCCGCAAATTTCTTCATAATTATTCATACCCGTGATTTTTAAATCAGTTGCACAAATTTTCACAAATCCAGAGCTCATATATGTCGGATTTGTTGATAAGTTAACTGCTGCTGCATTTACTCCAGCATCTCCTTTTTTTAATGCTGGTTTATCTTTTATTATTGGCGTTTCTTTGAAATTAAATGCTCCACTAGCGTAATTCAGTGTTACAGCTGAATTATTTGTATTTTTCATATCATAAACGTGAAAACCCACATCGTTACTTACCAGTACAACACCAGCACCTGATTTATCAGCTAGTATGGCCCTCGGTATTGATTTATTAATAGTTAAATCACCCGTCATCGTGTCGCCGTTTTTTTGGACAGCGCCAGCCGCCAAGTCATACGCTTTTTTAGTTGCCGCTGGGGTTGATGCTTCTGTTTCTGATGTGCTATTGATTGATGAGCTAAGTTTAACAATACCGGCTTGAGATGTTGACGCATCTTGAATTAACTTAGTCCATTTTGCGGGATCAGATGTCGGTACTACGTTGTTGCTCGATATTTTTGAGATATATAAAACACCATTATATTTTATAATTGCATTTACTGGGTAAAGGACAACAGCATCCCACTCGGGTATACCTTGCTGAAGCATATACAATGTATTTGCGTCAATGCGATTAAATGCGCCATTCATCCATTCCATAGGCGGTTTAGACGCTGTTTGGTCTATTGTAACGCCCCATCCCCTTTTTACATCTGGGAACGATGTCAATTCTCCGCTTTTTGCATCACTTGCAAAGAGTAAATAATCTGGTTTTTTCTGAATAATCATTGTGTGATTCCTATTTCTTTAAGTCTAACGAAAGTACCAATATTAAATGCATATGCACCTTTATCGTTTGAAAAACCGAACGGTTCGTTATTAGTTAAAACGAGATAGCGATACATAACGCCAACAGGACGTACTAAGATATCTAACTGGCTTATTGCGTAGAGTGTTAATGTATTTAGATATTCGCCATTTACGATAATGTTCATCGTCATGTCTTGGATATCGATTACATTACCGTTTTCACCGATGACGAATTTAATCGACTTGACGATGTTTGATATCTCGCCAGATTGGTAATTTTTGGTAATTCTGGCTTTAATAAAGAATCGGTAGTCGTTATCACTTAAAACGACACTTGCAGATAAAGAGTCACCATAGCGATAAAATTCACCGATACCAAAAGCAAGCGATGAGTTATCTTCACAAAAGCCAAAATATTCTTTAGCAACCGCTTTGGGTAATATTCGCGATACACCGACGTGACGACCGACCAGATCTAACGCAAAACCAGTGGCTGTTTCAATATTGAGAATGTCACTAATCTTGATAACACTTTTAAATGTATTATCGGTTTCCCTGTAGATAGCTTTGATAGTACCAATTGCTTTGGGCTTATTGCGATATTGCCAAATGAGGAAGTCCGTTCTAATCATCAATAAGCACCTCGACATTCGCAATCTGTGCATATTCGCGACAGTTAATATTGGCAATATTGGAATTATTTACTGTGAGTTGCTTAATATAGAATCCGTCGACTAAATTGATATTTGATATAATTCGCGATGAATAAACACTCTCGCCAATATCAAAATCCATATTTTTTAAATTAGTAATAATTTCATCAGTATTGATATCGCTAAATGATTTGTAGCGTCCTAGCGTCATTGAAACATTAACTGATATTTTTTTAGGTCTATCAAAATAGACTGTTCGTGATATGCCGTCTAATAAATACGATGATTGGATTTGACCGAATAGTCCGCAGCCACCGATTTTCTTTTTAGTGATGACTTCGGCAATACGTTTATCATCACCACCGAGTAGAACAACGTTAATAGAATGAGCGGAGACACCTTTATCGTCTGTTTGATTAGTATAATTTTCGTAAACAACACATTTAGTTACACCAGTTATATTAATCAAGGCTGATTGCATACCTCGTCTATCATCATAATTGTTGATTGAATGAGAAAGCATAAACCGTTTTAATAATTGTGTGTCCGTTTCTTCATCAACTCCACCATAACTACTAGTATTTGCTGTTATTTTCTCAACACCGATAATAATAGTGCTCGCAGTGAACTCATCTAGCGGTTTAACAGTAAAATTGCCAAGCTCTTGCGACCTGCATTTTACCCTTGCGCTACCGAGTTCGTTCAATGTGACTGCGTGAGTAGTTATCCATCTATTTTTATTTGAATCGATAAAAATCGCATTGTATGGAATGATAGTTTTCGGCTTACCTGTAATAATCACTTCATCGATATAAGAATAAGAGGCAGTGATTCTAACTAGTCCTGCATACATTGCCCGCTGTTCTAACCATTGCCCGGTTGCTTGATACGGGTCTAACATCTGCACAATGAACGAAACGGATTGATGAATATTAAACAGTTCTTGCGAAAACAACCCTAATAGTTGACCGTCAGGCGTATCGCTATCTAGGTTAACATTTTCACCATAAATCGATTTGAACGATTCGACTAAACGGTTTCTTATCGTATCAAAATCATCAATAATCATACCTTTATCGGTTATCTGTAACATTAAATGCCGCCTCGTTTGATTTGTTATATTTGTCGGTGTAGGTGATTTGGATGAGAAATTCTCGGGTGTCGGTATCGAGTAAAATGTCGAATTTATCGATACTGACTACGCCATCTACGTTAAAAATTTCGGTTTTGACATCGGTTTCTAACTGTTTAGTATTTGGATTTTTAGTGAGATAGTCGAACCATGCGATACCTTCATCACGATTTAGAAACCAATCTCTTTTTAATGCTAATAATTTAGTCTTTACACATTGCGCTATCGCAGCGGAATCGGTCAGGTAGTTAGCTAAACCATGCCCAAATGTCCAATCATGGTTATTGTCCAGTTCTCGTACTTTCATTATTGTGGCTCCTTAGTTGTGCTACCACCACTTTGCACGCCCGCATGTACATGCTTATTGAGGTCAATACCTTTGTTCGTTTTGATATCTTGTGCGGTGATAGTACCGTTACTGGACGTATTACCCCCGCTTTGATTAAAGCTACCCGTTTGATTATAGTTGCCCAGTTGTTTGGTATTGCCTTGGTGCTCAATATTCCCTTTAATATAAATAGTGCCGTTTGTTAATCGAATATGCGTTGAGCCATCATCAGTCTGCATCGATATACCATCGTGATAAAAAACGGGAATTTTATGCGGAACACTATTGCAACCGGGAATAAAAAAGCCGTCGCTCAAATCATTAATTCGATTATCAAGCGGTTTTGAGGTTTGACCTGATGCAAACCAACCGTCAATACAGCGACTCGAAAAGATCACCAACCCTTCATCGCCGGCCTTTATCGGTACCGTAATACAAAATCCACCCGCATGCGGAAACTGGACTGGCACATCGACTAGGGGAGGAATAGCTATCTCTTGACCGTTAGCTAATACTTTGTTAATCATCGCCTTACACTGTACGGTATGGCCGTCAAACGCGATAACCGTTGCCGGTAGCGCAGTAAATATTGTGGATTGCGAGCGTTTTATTTGCTCTTCGATAGCTTGATAGAGTGTGTCTGACATAATGTACCTGTAGTTGTAGACTGTGTTATGGACTGTGGTTATAAACTATAGTTATAGATTATGGTTTTGGGCTGTTGCGTTAGACGGCAGTTTTGGACAATAGTTTGTGATGATAGTTTTCGGCAACAAAAAACCGCCTCAGCGGATTGTGAGTAGCAACCTATAATTTAAGCGCTAATAAATCAATTAGACCGTTCCAAATTTACCGCCCACGCACACTATTTTGCTTTGCCAATTATCGCCATACAAATCACCGCTGTGTTCGATGGATTTTATTTTATAATCACCGTTGTATTCGGTTAATTTTGATTCAATTCGAATCAGCGCACCGATTCGATAATGTGGATTGCATAACGTGGTTACTTCTAACCCGTCGTTAGTTTTTTGCGGACTGCCGATCATGCCAGTGGTTCGTGATATGACAAAACCTTCGTTATTGGGGATGGCCTTGTCCTTCGGGATAACAATCAATTGATCATCTTGGATTGACCAATCGGCATGATTATTGACCGCGATTTTGTTCATCGCTTCCCGGGTATCACACATAAATACTTTGCCGCGTGGCAGCACTCTATCATTCGGTAAATTGATATTGCTTTTTTGAATACCAAAACTATCCACGGCTTCATTAAGAAAATCACTATCTGTCTGCCCTTTTTCCATCGTTTTAACCATCGTTTTTTCGGTAAACGCACGGTGACCATCCGCGCAGCGCATTGTGGTAATGATATCTTGTGATGCGATTTTGTTTTCAACGGTTAGAATATCACCGCAAAATATCATTCTAAGCGCATCTTCTTTATAACAGACAAATAGCTCGACAAAGTCATATTTTCTGCTGGTAATAAGATTGCGATTAGAATCATTGAGATTATAAATCGCAATTTCGCCCGTATTTGGTTCAGATGTTAACGTTTTTTTGATTGAAAACGTGACCCGTAAGTTATTAATAGCGATACTTTCTTTACGATTACCGATATTAAGCTGTAAAACTCTGCCGAATTGTCTCACGGTATTCTTCCTTACTCATCATAAGTAGTTGCATACGATTATTTAGATCAGTTTTACTAATGGCGTTCAGACCTAATCCAGACTTATCATCGAGCACCAGTACAAAAGGGACATCGCACTCAATCAGTGCCGGGCTACCGACTGATAGACCTTTATTTTGCGTAATATAGCTATCGTTATCGATATCAAACAGATCAAACTGATAACCAATAGCGACACTGTTATAACGCAGTGTTAACCGTAGATTCATATCAAAAAGCGAAAATGACTGTTCGAGTAAGTCATCGGATGTTGTTTGTATCTGATACATGTTAGCCACCAAAAATTTTCCTCACTTCTTTTTCGCCCGCGTCATCACTTTTACGGGTTGCGTTTTACCCAAGTTTTTACTTTTCACTTTTAATCCTGACGCCGTCTTGGTTTGAACAATAAAAATCTCACCAAAGGTTAAGACAAATTCAGCAGCGGATTTTTTTTGTTGCGTCAAGCCAACAGAGGTCAGCAACATATTTTTATATTGTCGTAAATTGGTTTGCAATGTGACCGGCTCACCACTTCGTTGTATCGCCAGTAACTGACTATACGCATCGGCAATTCGGTCAGCCGATACGTTATTTAATCGTGGTGCTTGATAAGTTGGCAAAAAATCGGCAATGATTTGATTCATCACTTTTTCGCCAGTTTGATAATAAGCGGCAAACTGATTAACCCGATTTTCCGCTTGTGCAGTGACGGTTTTAATCGACATTGGCAGCGGATACTCAGAAAAGTGATAACCGGTAAAATTTTCAATTGAGAAATTGACAGGTTCATAACCGACGACAATTCCCGTGATAGTAATCTCTTTAGGTTCGAGTAATACGTGGTCTGCAATATTCGCACCTTGTTGGACGGGATTGGCTGTGGGCCGTAATTTAGACGCATGTTGCTCAACCGTGTTGATATCCAGACTAAAATTAACCGCACCACTTAAAATCATACCGTTCGTCAATGCGGATTTATTTAATATGCTCTTAAACATCAGTTACTCCCCATTGCTGTATCAGTGTTGGCGGCAATTTGCCATTTTTCTTTAACGAATAAAGAATTAAGCTGATCTACCCCTTGTTGCGGAGTTTGTACATGCATTGTGTTGTTAATCATCACCGAATTACTGTTATTAATATTTTTACTTGATGCGATCATCCCGCCAGCTTGTGCTGCATTTGTATCCAGCCGAGTAACCATACTTTGTGTCGATGATTTATCGAATGAATCCATCGCATCACCGGCATTTTTTTTATCATCCCCCATACCAAAAAATGATTTAACGCTGTTCAGTTTGTCTTTTACGGTATCAATAAAGCCCAAAAAGTTATCGTTTATCCATTGCTTACCCAATTTGAATGGCGCGGTAATAAAATCAGTAATCACCGAAAAAGTTTTATCAAAATCTTTGGTGAATGACGTACTATCATTGATCCAGTTGGAAAATAAGGATTTGACAAATTCCCACGCATTATTAAATGGTGCAGTAATAAAATTAGTAATGGCGGAAAAAGTTTTAGAAAATTTTTCGGTAAATGAGGTGGTATCATCTGTCCAGATCGCAAATAACGATTTTATAAGTTCCCAAGCATTATTGAATGGCGTAGTAATAAAATCGATAATTTGATTAAATACATCACCGATAGCATTCACGGTATTTTCAGCACCTTTTTCACTCATACCGAAATACATTAAAATATCTTGAATGCCGTTACTGAAGAAGGCTGTCACATTGCGCCAAAAATTAGCAAAGAAATTAACTAACGTATCCCAATTGTCATAAATAAGATATGCCGCCAATGCGATGGCGGTAATAATCGCTAATATTGGATTAGTTACCATAATCATCGTTAACGTGCGCGCTGCGGTACCGACAAATTTAAACGCTGATGCCATTAACGACGCACCACGAAGCACATTGTCAACGAGCAACCCTATGCCTGATTTGCCGGACAATAGTGCCATATAACCCATCAGTGCGAAAATGACCATTGCCAAATTTTGATCAAGATTTTTCCACCAACTAATTATATTTTTAACGCCATCAATGCAGATTTGCCCAAAAGCACCAAACACCCCTTTACCGCGCTTCAACTGCCCCATAAAATCATCAATCAATATCAATAATCCGGCAAATATGCCGATGAGTATCGCCATTGGGCTAAAGAGTAGCGATCGGTTAAATATCGTCCATGCCACGCCAAGCGCGATAATTGTGTTCTGCCAACCAATCGTATTGGTAATCACTTTATCAATAAATTTAATAAAATTCCCACCAACTTGGATAGCTTTACCTAGCAATTCAACTGTCTTTTTAATACCCTTTGCGATTAATTCTTTATTAATGGTTAACCAATTGCGAAATTCACTGATTAAATGCGTAATGGTCGGCGCTAAACTGACGGCAAGTTTAGTTGTAATACTATCAATCGCTAGCCCTGTTTTGCTGAGTTCGGCTTTATATTGATTGGCTTGCTCAAGCTCATCTTTTGACACGGAAAAGAGGACATCTTTGGCCGAGGCAAGTTCACTAGCTTTATCAATCGCATTATTAAATGCATTAGCCATACGACGACCATAAGTGACACCGGCCTCGGCAATACCTAACACAGCTTTTTTTAATACGCTAAATTTAGATTCGGTCTGTTCTGTTGCTTGACCCGCATCTTTTGTTGATTTAAATACTGCATTAATCGCATCATTCAAATCTTGTTGCATCTTATTTGCCGAATTTGACAACTTATTCACGCCAAGTTGCAACATATTTGTGATTTTAGCAATATTACTCGCTTGAGATGCATCAACGCCTATTTTAAGCATGAAATTTTCTGTCGACACGTTAACCTTCCTTTGGCTTTTCAGCCAGTTTCATTTCTGCAATAACTTGGTGCATATCAAGCACATCATCAAGTGAGTAAACTGTTCTAAGTTCATGGAGTGTGGCATATCGATTGACAATCACACCCCAAATGAACCAATCTACATCGCTGCTTGCACCGCCGTTGCCAATCTCTGCGTATTTATATTGGATAATAGGCCAGTAGGTAAAAAAGCCAAAAAATGGAATTTCAACCCCTCAAAAATCACTTGATAATAGTGATTGCGATGTGCGTTGAAAAAATCATTCACTTCTTTGGGATTTTGGAAGATCACTTTTTTACCGTTTTCGTCTGTGGCCGTCACATAATCCAAAATGAATTTTTCTATCTCTTCGAACTGTTCGGTACCGATATTGGAAGCCAGTTGCCCGATATCAAAACCTGATTTTTTGTCTTCCACAGAAAAACAGCCCTTTAGTAGGGCTGTTAATTTTTTGAGATATTTATTGGCTTTTATAAAATCTGACTGTTTGAATGTGTAGAGCACATCATCAATCGTTAACATTTGGTTTTCCATTTACATACCACCTTTAAGTTTAAATTCGGCTTTGGTTGCTTTAAATGTCCATGTCACACCATTATGTGACGTACCACGTGCATGCGTTGGTGGCGTTGAAAACCAGCATCCGGTTAGCAAAAATTCATCACCATTGCGTAAATCTTTATAGGTAATCAAAAGACCTTTTGCCGTGGTTGGATTATTAATTTGATGATTACGCAACTCATTAAGCCGTTGATTAGTTTCGCTATGTTGCAAGGTTTTAAGGGTGACTGTCGCCCCATGATTGCATGAGTGAATAAACACACCATTGCCGCCGATACCGTAAGTTAGCTCACCATCATCACCAAGTGGCGCAATACTAATTGCATCTTGTGCATTTTCGTAACCGGTAATTTCGATGCCATCTACAGTGAGTACAGCATCTTCTAAAGAAAATAATTTATTTGTCATTTGTATCCCTTATCGATTAAATTGGACAATAATATCAACACTATGCCCTGCGCCTGCTAATTTTAGCGCACAGTTAATTGGCATCATTTTGCGCGCTTCGCGATCTGCAGCATCTTGCGTGTCGAATGAGTCAGAGAAAAAGTAATAACCGTTAATCGTATTACCATAGGTTAAATCGCCAATATCAGCTAACGTCCATTTCCCTGTACCGAGGAAACCGTTATTGATAAATTGTTCACCGATAATTTTGATTGAGCTGATTAAAATTTCTTGCCCACGGTCAGTTTGTGGGATTTTAGTCGCTTGACCCTGCAAAGTATTAAAGGCTTGCACTTGTACAGCATTAACGAACGCATCTAGTCCTACTGTTTCATCAATGAACGTACCGCCAATCATCACGCCTTCGGCGAGCATATTGACACCGGCGAAATCGGTGTAATAGTTAATGCCAAGTCTGCGACATTTTTCTGCTTCGTTGATGGTGATTTTGTCGTCCGACGTCACGCTCGCTTCTTGCTTAAATTTGACTGTTTTAGCTGTGTTAGTCCCCGTCCAAACGGTTGTTAACGCAACTCCCATCAATTCAGCTGCAGCGTGCGTATTGCCTTTGTTGTTATATTGCACCATTAGGCGTCCACTGTTGCGTTTTGCTAATGTTTTTAATACATTTGTATCGCTATATTCAATATTGGCAACGCGTGTTTCCGTAAATGCCATAACTTTGGCATTTTCTACGCCTTGGGCAACAGTCCAGTCATGTGCTTCAATTAACTCTGCGTCAGTGATTGGGTTAGCAAAATAGATGCCATACCAGTTTTGATATTGATTTTGTAGCGCAGTTAACGCTTCAGCTGGAGTTTCTTTGTTAAGTGTCACCGCATCATCGCCGTTAATTAACGTCCCTTTCCCGTCAATCAGATTGGTCAGGCCACCGATATAAGTCCCACCTAATTTATCGTCAAACAGGTAACCAAAATCACCTTTGCCTTTACCTTTGGTGTTGTTTGCCAGAATAAAACGACTGCCGACCGCATCATAAACAAACGAAATATTTAGATCAGTCAGTTTGCTGTTAATGATAGCCGCTACATCGTTCATACTTGAGACAGTCGCAAAGTTAAGTCCAGTAATATCACGTTTAACGTCATTAAAATAAAATGACAGATAGCCATCGGTGATGCTTTTAAACTGAATGTACGAAACCGATAATGCCGAACCGTTTATTTTGGCGTTGCTTATCGGTGTTGTGACTTCATTTTGCATATATTTAGCAATTAATGCGACTTTCGGTTTAGGTCGTGCCGAAAAGAGTGCGCTGGCAGCTTTATATGCATCGGAATGACTGCCGAACATTGTCGCAACGGTGTCTGCATCCGTCACAACTAGGTAACGTTTATCTTTATTGCTAAATTCGTCGCACATCTCTTTAGTAAAGATAGCAACAACACTTAAATCACGTTTTTGTGTGCCTTGTGGTGATTGTTGTAGTGTGACATCTACAACTTGGCTTAATGGTAAGCTCATTTAGAAACCTCTAAGTTAAATTTGACGCTGTCGCCCCGTTTGACTTCAGCTTGAGTGATTGAATTTGTCGAAAAGATTAGGTCAACTTGTGCTCGTTGTTGATTATCTGTTGCCGTGTCGGCAGGCAAATTATGGACAGGTGAACAGCGTAGATAACCCATTTTGAGCCGTTTTAGTCGTTGCCAAACTGATGTGAATCGCATGGATTCAGTCAGTTTACAAAGTAAATCATCCGCATTTTTGCCGTAGGCATTGACCGAGAGGGTGACCTCTTTTAATGTTGATGCTATTTCTAACTCATTGTTACCGTCGTAACAAACTTCGGTACCAATATCTAATTGATCCGAACAAAGTACGGTGATATACGAATTAAGGTTAGCAACATTTTGTCTATCATTAGCATCAAGCACGATATCATCCGCTAACGATAAAACCTCCGCTATCATGTGTCTGACTTCCGTCATATCGAGTCGCGAGACAGTCGTAATAGCCATAGTTACTCCAGATAGCTTTCGCAATGACACGAAAGCGCATGTTGTGATAATTGAATAAAATACCGTTTTGGATAGGTATGTTGAGAAAAGTACGCTGAAAAAAGCGCCTTGATAAAAGTACGTTAAAAAAGTACATTGGAAAAAACATGAACAATTAAATTAAAGTGATCGCCTTTAATAACTTATTTTTTAATAAATTATTTTTTATGAATTATTGCTGTTTTACGCTGGTTAATCTCAATACATGGTTTATCAGAGCCCTCCTCTTTAACTGTTGTTAAATTGCTTGGCATACAATCAGCTCAGTGATCGCGCCAATGACCTATTTTGCCGATACCTTCTGACTATTGCATAAACGTCGTTAGAAGATAACTCACGGTATGACGACCTTATTTGTATGATTACCTTTAGATCATATCATCGCCGTCACAACATCATTTGTCGGCTTGCCATTGATCACTCATTGTTAGCCTCAACCGTTTTTTGATAAATCACTACACATGAGTTAGCACGATTACTCTCTTTTCTGCCCCAGATTTGGTAATCATTCATTAAAATAAGTGTATCTTTCCATTTTTTTAGATTTTGCTCGGTAACTTGAGGTTCGGGATTTGCTTTAGCGATCGCATCAGAAAGTGGCGCATAAGTCGGTGTGACATACTCAATGCGGCGCGGCGAACATCCGCTTGCGCACAATGTCAGGAATATCACTATTAGCGCACTCATCATCATGCAATAAGTTATCAATACTGTTTTGTAACGCATTTTTTTCAGCCTCTAGCTGTTCGTTTAGCTGCATATAGAGATTGGTCTCTTCGGTAACGGTCTGAATTGAGCTTTTCGTTAATTCGCGCTGATATTCTACTTTCTTGGCATATTCTTCAGCTTGCAGGCGTTTGTCAGTTTCTTGCTGCAGCGCGATATTTTTGATTCTAACCAGCCAACATCCATTACTGACAATTAAAGCAATAGTAAAAGAAAGAATGATAATTATCTGTTTTGCGTTCATGTTACACTCGCTCAAACAACATTTTTTCTGCTTGTCTACGCTTCACTAACCCGGCTAACACCACACCATTGGCTTTATTCCATCGCAGAAATTCATTGGCCGCGCTAACATAATCACGATTATTTAATTGACATAACAGAGTTGATTTATTAAACGCCATCGTACCAACGTTAAACACAAAGCTAACCAAGGCATCATACTGATTTTGACTGAGTGGCACTTTGACCAGTTTGTTGATTGAATTTTCAGCTTGATATAAATCTTGCATTAAAAGGCAATCTGCTTCGCGTTCACTAATGGTTTGCCCCAGTTTGACGTTACCCGTATGGCCATAGCCGATGGTTAATATTCCCGCCGGACAATGGTAGGCGCTTAGTTGTAAGCTTTCGAATGATTTAATTAATTGCTTGCCGTTGTTGCTAATATTCATTTATTATCACCGCTGTTTTCACCCGTTATTTTTTTGACCAAACGCGCTTCGATCGCGTTAACTAATGTCGATCCTGACCAACCCGCCACGCCACACGCAATACCGGTTGACTCAAAATCCCAATCAAAGTGTGAAGCAATCAGTATCATCAAACAGCCGCCAAATCCTGATATTGTGATATGCGAAATCAGCATAAATATTTCAAATTTAGCGCCAATAATGACTTTATGTAGGTAATTTGCGACAGCACCAATCAATGTCACAATGAACATAATCAGCACCGTAAATCGATCGATTTCATCGGGTGGTTTTATTGCCATAATTTTAGTCTTTATGAAAAGCCTCAAAACGAGGGAATGAGATGATTGTCCGCGCGGATTCTAACCACTAACTTATCTATTATAAGTAGAGGGCTTTACTGTTTAAGCGAGCAGACATAAAAAAGCCCGAGCGATTAAGCTCAGGCTAAGTAAATTTGGTAAATAGATTAACTGTTTTTGTTAAAAAGAGTGATGGTGAAATTCAAAAGGATTTAATGATTTTAATTGTTGTTATTACTATTGTTATTACCCTTTAAAAAAGCAGCAATTAGCCCACCTAGGCTCATAACCAGCCCAATTATACCTGCCACTTCTTTACCAGAGTAAACAGCATAAAAACTAATCCCTAACACAATGATACATATAAAAAAAGCCATATATTGCGCACGTTTATCGCTTAATATTGCGCCATCTATTGCTTTATTATCAATTCTGTGGCGATGTTCTTGTTCTTCTTTAAAATGTGCAAATATCGTTTTTGAAAAATCAGGATCTAATTCATTGTACTTTTTTAATATATCAGGATGAGGTAAAGGCCCACTATAAGATTCACTTTTATGAAAGACCATTTTCTGTATAGAAGGCCTCTCTAATAACTCTTCAAGAATATTCGGATTATTCTCAATTTCTTTTTCTATTTGCAATA
The DNA here is from genome assembly GCA_029433345.1 of Orbaceae bacterium ESL0727. Taxonomy (GTDB): domain Bacteria; phylum Pseudomonadota; class Gammaproteobacteria; order Enterobacterales; family Orbaceae; genus Gilliamella. The sequence goes on along the minus strand of JAQTHY010000001.1, from coordinate 1,431,530 downwards.
CAATAGGACAATCTTTTTGCAAATTATTTTTATTTATAGGTAGATTTTTGTTTTTTGTTTGCGGCATAACTTTTCACAACCCATCCTAGATCTTTTCCAACTTTCTTCATATCATTTGACATAGTTTTATATGTTGATGCTTGAACTGATGTATATGATTTATAATCCGTATTTGGCTTTAGATTGATAATACTACCCGCTGATCTTGCAAACGTACGCCTAATAGTAGCCATGGCTTACTCCTTAAAATGACAACTCACGTTGTTAATAGGAACAGTATAGTTAAGCTAGCTAAACAATACAACAAATTGTTTGTATTTGATAGTTTGTATTTGGTAATACACTATAAACAAAAAGCCCAGTTATTGTTAACTGGGCTTGTCTTGAATGCTTGAAACCGCACTATAGGCATAGTATATCTATAAACGTTTAAACAGTCAAGGGGGAGCTCGTTTATTTTATAATAAATAGTTTATTTCTAAAAATAAGCACCACTATTTTTTAGAATGTTTCAGAACTACCCTACGTTTATGTCAAATTTTTTTGCGATCCGGTTATCATCTAACCGTTGCGAGTCGGTTATATTATCGCCATGTACTGATTCGATATAGATAGGTGTGTAAAGAATAACTCAGATTCGCCGTTCCTTTTTGGCTCAGAAATCGGCGAATCTTTGCTATACAATTTTTTAGGGGAAGGGAGGGAGGCGGATTATTGCCGACTATGCCGCATTTTTAAAGCCGTCATAAATTTTACCGCGTACAAAACATTCAGCCGCCAGCAAAATTTTTGTGATTTCTGTCGGCTGTTTTCCTAAAATGCGCGCTTGTTTACTGCATGAAATCTCACGTAAATAAAACGATGTCAAAACAGCCCAAAATTCGACATTATCCTCTTTTAACATCAATACCGCCTCATCCACCACGTCGGCCTCTTTTTCGGTAAGATATTCTCTATAATCAAAATCTCGCGGTGCACCCACTAATCCCGATGATTTTGACGGATATTCGGTACCAATGCGTTTCAACACTCGCGTGTTTTTCCAGGCAATTAAGATATCTTTTGTTGGTCTCATTTAACTTTCCTCTTCAATTATTTCAACTTTTATTTATCATTCACTATTATTATTAGCGTCGCTTTAGCCATATATTGATAAAACGTATTTTTACTTTTTCGCCATGCAACGTTACCTAAACCCATTTTTAGGATGCACAACCAAGCTTAAATCTGCGCCGCAATTCATGAATTTTAGATAGCTGCTGCTCTCTAGCTAACGGCTTCCCTTTCACTGTTTTGGGTAACGATTTATGAGGATTCGGTGCGATATAACCTTTCATCAGTTTTTTGGCCATATCTGCAATCAATCTATCTGCGCGTTCTAACATTTTGGTTTTAGTTAAATTTTCATCTCTCATCGCTTGGTATAACGCGACAATTAACCAATAATTCGCATCACAGCCATAATCAAAATCGCAAAAATCATCAAAGCCCCGTTTTGCGCTATATTCATCACATTTCTTCACTAATTCGGCAGGCGAGAACAATCCGTATTGCTGGGCTAATCCCTGTTCACACCAGGTCATAAACTGACCGATGGATGGCATAAATGGATTCCGCTGTTGCCTAGCCATCCGCATACCCGCGTTAATCATAGCCGACGTAATCCCATTCTCAATAAAACCGATGATCCACTGTCTTTTAACGGCCATTTCATCATCTTGATTCAAGGTATGGAACATGGCCGGGCAAGCCGCTTTTAACTGTGAAAAAAGCTTATTCACCACTTCAGCAGCCTGTTCTTTTGGCGGTTGTTTTGACGTCAATCCGACGACATCGCCGTTATTCAGTGTTGGCATTAAATCCGTTATCGCTTTCATCAAAACACCTCCTTATCAAGATGATTAATCCAGGCCGTCTTGCTGTGATTCACCGCAGCTATGTTGGCCTGTTTCGGGAACAACCCTTGCCAACCATTCATGATGGAACGGTTAATGATCTCCTCAGGATTATCCTGCGCCGCTAACATCTGCGCTTGTTTTATCCACGAAGCCGATTGCAATTTTTTACCTAATTTTTTCCGATAATCAATCCAACTACCCCATAACTCAACACTGACGTTGTGAGGCTTTATATCCATAGGATTAAAATCATCTTTTTTATGATTATGAATAGATTCTTTAGGGTTATTTAGGGTTATGGGTGCAGATTCTGCGGGAGTGTCCCGTAAATTCTGCGGGGGTGTGGTGCAGATTCTGCGGGGGTTATTGTCATTTTTGGCGGGCGTGCAAATTTGACGGGGCGCAGATTCAACGGGGGTTGCATCATTTAACATAATTTGGTATAAATTAGATTTACCTCTTCTTTCAGTAATTTTGATTAACCCAAGTCTCTCAAGCTTTTTAGTATGATTTTGAATGGTTCGCTCACTCATTTCACAATGTTTGACCAAATACTGGTTTGATGGATAGCAAAACCCTTCATCGTTGGCATTGTCTGCCAGCTTGACCAATACAAATTTAGCGCCAGAATCGCCAACCACTGACTCGTAAGCCTTTGTCATTAATCGAATACTCATGCGCTAATTCTCATCTTATAGACAGCATAATCACTACCATTTTTTTGCGGTGTCATGATGGTTTGAATATCAAACCCTTCACATCTAAGCTGATAAATAACATCACCCAAATTTAAATACTTGAACTTTCTAATGCATTGCAACTTAGATAAAGGTTGTCCACTTTTTAAATGTGCTATTACTCTGCTTCTCTTTGTCATATTAGCCCCCGTTAATTAATCGTCTTGCTGTTTGGAATTTCGCGATTTAGCTACTTTGCTATTTCACTATCTCAATTAGCCGTTCGCGTTGATTACGCCTCATTTATCTAACCATCAGGTGATACGGTTAAGTATTTGCTAACACTATTCCGCCCATAAATCCGGTCGTAATTCGGCTTTCGTTACTTGCCCTTGCGTATGTTCTTCAATTCTTTTTGCCACTTTGGGTGGAATTGGCGATAAACCAATTTCGATATGTCGCAAAAAAGCTTTAGAAATACCAATATCTTTAGCAAATTGGCTTTTACCGCCATAAGGGAGTTGAGCTAAATAGATGGATAGTTTCATTAATGCTTCTTGTTTAGTTAAAGCTAAACTAAGTTTATTTTTTTGTAAACTAAAAGTCAAGTAAGTTTACCTTTTGCTTGTTTAGCAATTACTAAATAAAATAGAACAAATAGGAGTTTTTATGAACAAAGACACATTAAAAGAGATCAGAGCTAAAAATTTAAAAGAGTGGTTTTCCGATAAAACCGTACCGGTGAAAGAAAAAAGTTATATTTCTCAGCTAATAAATGGCAAAGCATCATTCGGTGAAAAATCAGCCCGTAGATTAGAAAATGATTACGGCATGCCATCTTTTTATTTAGATACCGAGAAAAAAAGCAAATCTAATGCGACAATGCTTGGTAACATCGGAGACTGGGAGAGTCAAACACCGCTGACTAATGACGAGATTGAAGTGCCATTTTATAAAAATATAAAATTATCAGCAGGCAATGGATTTGCTGACGATATCGAAGATTATAACGGCTATAAATTACGATTATCAAAATCAACAATGAAACGATACGGTATCGATAAAGATTGCGCCGTTTGCTTGTCAGTAGAAGGCGATAGCATGGAACCGGTTTTGCGAGACAAATCAACCGTTGGTATTGATCAAGCAGATAAAAATATCCGTGACGGCAAAATCTACGCCATCAATCATGATGGATTACTCCGCATAAAGCTACTCGAAAAAATGCCAGGAAACCAAGTAAAAATAAGAAGTTATAATATTAACTATGATGATGAAGTGGTACCGTTAGAAGAAATCACCATCTTAGGGCGCGTATGGTGGATATCGTCGATATTGGATTAATCTATTTTAATTTCTAAATCAAATAATAAGGAATATAAATAACTATGAACAATTTTAAAGACAGATTAAATAGTCATTCAGAACATGTCAAAAAAGTTGGCACTCATTGCTCAACGGAAGAAACAACAAAACAAGCATTAATATTACCATTACTTGATATTCTTGGTTTTTCTCCATATGACCCAACCAAAGTTAAAGCGGAATATAAAGCAGATTTTCCTGGTGCGAAAGCCAATGAACGTGTTGACTACGCACTATTCTGTCAAAATTTACCTGTTATGTTTATTGAAGCTAAAACCTATGGAGAAAATTTAACCAACCATTGTCCGCAATTGTCACGCTACTTTAATGCAACACCTGAAGTTGCCGTTGCGGCAATAACCAATGGTCGTGAATGGCGATTTTTTACCGACTTAGAACAAAAGAATATTATGGATAATGATCCGTTTCTAAGAATAAAAATTGAAGAGTTACAAGATAATGATTATGAACAATTATTTCAATTTAGATATGATCAGTTCAAACCAGAAGCACTACGTACATTAGCAGAAGAAAGTATATATTTTTCTCTTTTTACTAAAACAATCACATCGACTTTACGAGAATTACCCGTTGATTTTGTTAAATATGTTGCCAACAAGTCAAATATTTCAAGGCAATTAAATCAAAAATTTATCGACTCAATCACACCGATCGTTAAAAATGCCATTGAACGTGCAGTGAGTAATATGGTTGTACTTGGCTTAACGGGTAAAAAAGAAATACTTGATGAAAAGCTTATTGTTGAAGAACAAACAGAGACAAAAATAGGCGAAAAAGCAGATATTATTGATTCTGAAAATAATAAAATAGTGACAACATACACTGAGCGAGAACTATTTAAACACATCTATTCCATTATTGGCGATGATGAATTGACTTATAAAGATACTGAATCCTATTTCAATGTACTTTACCAAAATAAATCAAATAGATGGATAGTCCGTTATTATGATAATAAACAGCACCCAGCCATTCAATTACCTATTGAATTAACCGAAAAAATGCAAGATGAAATCAAACGGGCTGGATTAGAACTAGGCGCTGGTGAACAAATTATTATTAATAAACCAGAAAATATATTAAGAATTGCTGGTTTGATTAATGATGCTTACGAATATGCAAAAAATGACGAAAACTTCAAACGGAAATAATTAACCAGATATTTTGTTTCAATTAAGTATAGTAGATAACAAAACACCTTACTAAAATGCCTCTCAATAGTTGAGATAACCAATTATTGGAGGCTTTTTTTATATTTGATAAATATTTTAGCTCAAAAAACAACCGATCAAAAAATATTCAGATCATAACCCTCTCTTTCCTCATAAAGCACTAACGTCAACGCAACAGAAAGTTTAGCTTTAGTAAATTATTTACTTTACTTATTATTAAGTATTTACTAAACTATCATCTATCAAAACGGTTAATTCACCATCACGATTAGCAATACTACTTGTTACTAATCGTTTTTTTTCAAGGTTTTAATTATGAAAACTGATTTTTATTGTTTAACCGGTCGCGATGTTATGCGGAAAAAGAGAAAGTTTACGCTAGATAAACTGATCCTCTGGGCTTGTATCGCTATTTTGGTTTATCAATTAATTAACGGGTAGGATTTATCATGGTGATGTCAGCATATGAATATCAAAAACAATTGGATGAAGCCGATGAAAGAGAGCGCGAAATTGAGCGCATCCAAGGTTGTCGCATTATCCTTTTAAGGCCTAACGGTAGATGATGACGACGAAGAAGTAATCTTCACCCTTGTAGCAAGCATGATTGATAAAGCGCATGTCAAACTGAAATTTCATGATAATTTGACGCTAGATCAGTTAGATAATCGAATCAGGCAAGTTTATAAGAGATGAATAGATTGATAACAAATTCCACTCAACTTATTACTTTCGACTAGCCTTTCTTTTTCAGCCCCAATCATTGAAAGATATTGTAATAATTGCATATCTGTACCAACAATGGTATTGTAAGGTAATACTAGGTATTACCTCTATGGAGCTTATTAATGTCTACTGTAGCAATGTCAATTAAACTTGATTCAAGTTATAAAGACCGTTTAAATCGGTTGGCAACAATCAAAAATCGTACCAGTCACGCGCTGGCAAAAGCAGCAATCACCTATTTTATTGAGCAAGAAGAGCGAATTGAAGAGGAACGCAAAGAAGCTATAGCTTCCTATGAAGATTATCTAGAAACAGGTTTACATGTCACTTTAGCTGAAGCTGATACCTGGTTAAACAGTTGGGGAACTGACAACGAGCAAGATGTACCGCTATGCCACAAGTGATTTTAACTAGAAATGCTTTGGATGATTTAAGCCGTTTGAGGCTGTTTTTGCAAACTAAAAATCCTCAAGCAGCTAAAGAAGCAATAAACACTATTCGTTTATATCTTAACAGTTTGACTGAAACACCGATGGCAAATGCACTAGATAAGGAACGAACAGACTTTCGAATATTAATCATTCCTTTTGGTTCGCGTGGATATAAAGCATGGTATCGATATAAAACGGGTGATGATGTCGTTGTGGTGGTATCCATTAAATATCAACGAGAAAATACATATTAAAATCAAGTGTCAATATGATCATCAAAAACAGATCATCCAATTGAACTAAAAAGCCTGATTCCGAATCAATATCGTAATCAGGCCTGACAAGGTGTTTAACTAAACGTGTCCCAATTTTATTGGATCACGTTTACATTGACGCTTTTTATTTTGTAAGCATAACGCACTATTAAAAATTATACTCAACAGCTGCATTAGCCGTCGCACCGTCACGTTTACCACCGTAACCTTTGACGCCCATATTGACTTTGAAGTCTTTATTATCGGTAGGTAATGCTTTAATGCCCGCTTCTAAAATACCGGTTGATCCTTTAACCGTCGGTGCATCAATGCTAATACCTGAAACTGATGCCTTACCTTTGCCATTAAATTCATATTCATAAGTACCAGCTAGGTATAAGGTAATTTGTTCAGAAGATTTAAAGTTATACTGCTCTTTTAATTGTGCGCGTGATGATGTTGAGTTTTTAAAATCAACTTTATCTCCATCAAGGACAATACTATCCGAACCTAAACGCGTATAGAGGTAGTGAACAGCTGAATCAAAGCTTGAGGTGTTGTTTAACGGGTAAACATAACCGCCACCCACTAATCCACCCATATAATTCACGTTACTCTTATAATGCGCGCGATTACCGTTACCTAATACGATATCATTGGACTTAAATTCAGTGCTGGTACGACCAAATCGGAAAGCCGCATCCGCATAAACAGTCCCGACATCTAAATCATGCATGTATTTAGTGAAAGGTGAAATGCCGTAGTTATACGTATGGCCATTACCGTCAATTTTTTCACCATTAATGTGATTATTGGTATCGTAATTGCTACGACCATATTCGACCGCAATGCCTGCAAAAAGATTTTCAAAGAACTGGTAACGCGAGCCAACCATCACGCGGTAGTCACGCGAATCAACTGATGAACCACTGTGATAAGTATTTAATCCACCATCGATGGCCGCTATTGGTGTGAACGTTCCCACTTCTTTTTTATCGGTCATCGTACTTAGCAGTAAATCAGCACCGCGTGTCGTATTTTGCAACGCAGCAACGCGCGCTTCTGCCAATGGCTTAACATTCCTTTGTGACAAGGATCGACTTACCAGAGGATTACCTATCGTCACCAGGATTTTATTATTGATGTCATCAACGGTATAATGCGCGTCTACTTTACGAACTAAGCCCACTTGGATATCCTTTTCGACATCGCCCGTTTTGGTAGAAAATAATCCAGCAATATTATTGACAGATTCAGCGTCACTATCACCTTGAATAAATTCGACACCCGAGCCACTTGCATCAATTAAGGTAATGGTATCGCCATCTCTTACCAGCCCTTCTCCCGAAATACCAGCTAGATGAACGGCTGATTTATTTTTAGTGATAGTCACACCACCGGCACCATTATCTTCAACGGTATTGTTATTTTGTATCGCGTCAGTCACCGTCAATAAGCCCGTATTGGTGTTGACAACCTGCTTATTATAATCATTCAAATAGAAATTATAGGTAGCAAAGTTGCCCAACTTATCCATTGTCAAGGCAACGTTACCCATTGACAATAGATTATCATTAAAAACGTTATAGTAAGTTGGTGTATTATCTACCTCTAAATACCCACCCCAAACCATGCGTCCGTTACCGGTATCTTGTAACTTAACATCACCATAAATATAAACATTCCCTTTTGCATTTGCCGAAATAAGAGATACATCATCTTCAACAATCGAAGCACCGATGATACCTTCGCCAACAGTCCCCCCGGTTAGATAGACATTCCCTGTTGCAGAAGCGTAAGGAGAATCAGACGTTGCGCCTGCCACTCCCCCACTCACCATTCCGCCCGTTAAATAAACATTACCGATCGCAACTGCTGTATTTGCATAGCTAGAATCAGAAAAAGAAGCAGAAGCACCAAGTACCTCACCGTTAACAACACCATCGGTTAGATAAACGTTACCCGTTGCTGTCGCAGAATAACTGTTAGAACTCGCACCTTCAACGCCCTCATTTACCGTACCGCCCATTACATAAACATTACCGAGCGCATATGAAGAAGAACTATAAGCATCAGCATAAGCGCCAAACACATCTTCGCCAACAGTGCCACCGATTAAATACACATTACCTACCGACGATGCAGAAGAAAAAGAAGAATTAGAATAAGCGCCAGTAATATCCCTTCCAACATTGCCAGCAGTTAAATAAACATTACCCGTTGCCGAAACTGAACCGCCATGAGAAAAAGCAGAAGCGCCTTCGAGATCACCCCCAACACTGCCCCCCATTAAATAAATGTTGCCGTTTGCTGTCGATGAAAACTGACTCGCATACGCAGGGGACCCCTGTGCACCAACGGCGTCGCCATTGATTACACCATTCCTAATGACTGCCTGGGTATCATTAATAGCACAGTTATTCGTGCTATTTTGACAATATCCGCCATAAACATGAGTAAGGCCAGATGGTGTACCGCTAACCAGCAATATATTATTATTGGTTGCATCCACGCCATTGCTATCTTGTGGTATGAAAATTCCGCTTGATATTGAGGATGTACTGACCAGCTCATTTTTATGTAAACTATTATCGTTTAATTTATTCTCAATATCTTGGTTGATTGATGCCGTGGTCTCATTGATCACTGGCATAAAAAAACTCCCCTCTGGACTCACCACGGTTACACCATAAGCGAAGGTGGGTAAAGATAGCGTAATTAAGGTAGCAATTATGCTACGTTTGTATTGTTTCTTCATTTATATTCCCTTTCATGAATAGTTATGTTAATAATATTATTGAAAAAATATAAATATACCAGAAAAAAATTTTTTATAGCGTTAATTGCCAGACATAATCTTGTTGATTATAAGTTGAACATCTCAATAACCTCATCCTAGGCGATAAACAGGCATATTCCTTGCCCAATTATTGCGCAAAGTCAGTATCCCAATACTGTCAATAGTACCGTCACCATACCGTCAACAATACCGCCAAAAGATCAGCGTTATTAAGCGTTGTGGGGTGTTATCAGAAGGGTTTGATTTTTTAAAAGTCAGATTGATAAGGACGCATCATCATAAAGCGTTATTAATCTTGATTGGGATTTTGACCCCAGCCGGAATCGAACCAGCAATTAGCCCTTAGGAGGGGCTCGTTATATCCATTTAACTATGAGGTCACAGGCGGAATAGTTTAATCAATTTGTCGAGATAATGCCAATTAATTAATCAGGAATTTTCTATTTAGAACAAACATGATACAATCGGCAAACTCATATTCATTATTTTAAACAGCGACATTATGAAGAAAGGAATACCCGCACTTTTATTTTCGGTCATGGCATTAACGAGCTGTGCATCATATGAACCTGAAACAAATAGCTATAGCGATCAGATGTCCGGTTTTAATCGCACCATGTTCAATTTTAACTATTATGTGCTTGATCCGTACATTTTGCGGCCTGTTGCTGTATTTTGGAAAGATAATGTTCCAAAACCTATCCGCACAGGTGTCGTTAATTTTTCATCTAACTTATCTGAACCTGCATCGATGGTAAATAGCCTACTACAAGGTGAAGGGCATCAAGCTGGTGTTCATCTTGCGCGCTTCTTTTTAAATACCGTTTTTGGTTTTGCCGGGCTAATGGATGTCGCTAGCATGGCCGATCCACAATTACAAAAAGGTAATCAACGTAGTTTCGGTAATGTTTTAGGGCATTATGATGTGCCATATGGCCCTTATGTGGTGCTTCCTTTTTATGGGCAGGCGACACTGCGTGAAGATGGCGGTAGCCTTGTTGATAATCTTTACCCACCTTTATATTGGTTAGATTGGCAATGGACAGTAGTACGGGGTGTATTTGATGGCATTGAAGCACGTGCTGTGGCTATTGACTATGAAAACTTAATTAAAAATAGCGATGATCCTTATAACTTTATGCGTAATGCTTACTTCCAACGTCATGATTTTCTTGCTACTGGCGGTAAAATCGACGAAAAGAAACAGCAGCAGCAACAAGAAAGCTTAAACGGTATTATCGATGATATTGATGCCCAATAAGCACCATATCCGCTAGATAACTATTTTTATATAACAATTGTATGTAACTATTTTTATTATCTAGCTATTCTGCTATAACTATTTCGATGTTTCAGAACTACCCTACGTTTATGTATAATTTTATGGATAAATTGCTGTATAGGTTGTTCTCTCGTTTTATCAGATAAATCATAGGGTAACGCGCTATGATTTATTTTTACTATCGATTTATTTTCACTGTCAATTAATTACTGTTTTATTGATCTAATTTTATTCATTTTGTTCTATTAATCTTATTCTATCCATCTTATTTTATTCATCATTGTCAGATGAATCATGGATAGATAAAAGCACGCCAACACTATAACAGGCAGACCTTGATGGCCTTGATGATTAACGTTTCGCTATGCGCGTCACCGTAAAATCTAGCAACCAACAGATCACAAAATAGACTAAAATCACAAAAATAAAGATTTCGGTTGGATAGACCATGCTGCGATTATTAATTTGTGTCGCCACAAACGTAAATTCAGCCACGCCCACCACATAAGCCAGTGAGGTATCTTTTATTAAAGAGACCCATTGATTGATGAATGATGGCAGCATCATTTTCAAGGCCTGCGGTAAAATAACATATAAAATAACTTGCCGCTGCGTTAAGCCTAATGAAAAGGCTGCTTGCCATTGGTCCGGTTTGATCGCCATCATGCCGGCATACACGGAATAAGCAATATACGCGGCGCCAACCAGTGATAAGGCAAAAATGACCGTTGCAATGGCGGGAACATCAATATTGAAAAGAACCGGCAGTAAAAAATAGGTCCAGAAGATGAGCATAATAATCGGAATCGCACGTAAAAATCCTAAAATCAAGACTAACAGTTGGCGCATGACGCCTTTCGCAACCGTTAAACTTATGCCGGTTAGAATCCCCAAAATAGTAGAGAAAATAATCGCCAGTACACTCATTATTAGCGTTAACGCGATTCCGCCCGGAAAATTACCCCACATTAAATAATCCAGGTTATTCCAGATGACTTCGACTCCTTTCAGCTCCATTATTTATGCCTTTTATTCCTTTGACCGCAGCGTTTTAGTTGCGAATTTGTAAACGTTTAGTTTGATAGAGGTTACCGAGTGTACCGACAATCACAATGGCGACAATATATAAAAAGGTTGCCACAGCAAAGTCTTGGAAGGTTTTTAACGATTCGGTTTCGACTTGTCGTGAAACATAAGAGAGTTCGAGCACCCCTATGGCCATCGTCAATGACGAATTTTTAATGACATTCATATATTGGCCAATCAACGGTGGAAAGGCAATTCGAAAGCCTTGCGGTAAAACCACATAACGCATAGTCTGCCACCAGGTCAATCCCAACGCTAACGACGCCTGCGTCTGTCCCACTTTGACACCCAAAATACCGGCACGAAATTCTTCGGCAATAAACGCACTCGAGTAAAACGTTAACGCCGCTAAGCCAATAATAAATTCAAAGGATGGCATTTTGAGCACCATAAATCCTAATTGAATTTGGGGTTCGTCAAATAACCATAATTTAAATTCAAGCGGGAGTAAATTGCCAATACCAAAATACCAGAAGAAGAGTTGCGGCAGCAAAGGTGAATAGCGAAATATGGCATTATAACTGATGACAAGCATTTGCAACGGTTTGCAACGACTTTGCCGGGCAATCGCCAGCACAAAGCCAAGTAACGTGGCAAACACAATCGTTAAGAATGAGATTGCCAACGTAACTAAAAATCCATCCCATAGCCACCACAAATAATGGGGTGCTAATAGTTTGTCAAACATGCTGATTATTGTCCATCACCAATCTTAAAATCACCGCGTGGCATAGCAGATGGTGTATCAGGCCCAAACCAACGGTTGTAGATTGCCACGGCTTCGCCATCTTTTTCCATCTGCAATAAAGTTTGGTTTACTTTTTCTTTCAAACGTGTTTCACCTTTAGGAATCCCAACGGCTTGGTACTCTTTCGTGATACTAAATGGCGAAATTTCGAATGCTGCACGCTGTTCGGCAGGCACATTGGCTAATAAGCCAACTAATTTCGCATCATCTTGCGTGATTGCTTGCACGACGCCATTGCGTAAGGCTGAAAAAGCAAACGGTGTATCATCATAAGAGATCACTTTGGCAGTTGGATATTTGTCGCGTAAAGTAATTTCCATCACGGTTCCTTTATCCGCACCAATACGAAGATTTTTCAAATCATCGGCACTTTTTAATACGCCCTTACGCGCAATAAATTTCTGCCCGGTGGCAAAATAAGGTAAGCTGAAGTCAACTGTTTTGGCTCGTTCTTCAGTCACCGTAAAATTGGCGACAATCAGATCAGCCTTTTGGGAAGATAATAATGGAATTCGATTAGCCGGATTAGTCGGCACTAAATCCACTTTGACATTGAGGGATTTACCAATCGCATTGGCATAATCCACATCTAATCCCGCCATTTTATTGGTTTTTTCATCAATAAAACCAAAAGGCGGATTGCTATCAAAAACGGCAATTTTGATTTCACCCCGTTTTTCGATATCATCCAGGCGATCGGCATACGCAACATTCGCCGTAAATAATAGCGTGATTAGGGCTGTGACAGTCAATGATCTCGATACTTTGTTTTGGGTAAAGAATTTCATTTTCATTCTCCATTGGGATTTTTGTGTACCTTGACAGTCTATCAATAAAGAATGACACATTTAAAGAACAAAAAATCACATCAATATAACTAAAGATTATAAAGCGCGAATTATAGCGCTTTATTTTGCTCGGTTTCAAAGAAAATAATAAAACATCCCTATTCGTTAGGCAAATCATAAATGCATCACCTCACTTTTTTACGTTTGTTTATCTTCTATTTCTGTTGCTTGGTAATGTTGTCCGGTCTGTTGTTGGATATTGTTGCTCGATACTGTTGATCGGTAATGTTGCTTGTAGGATTGTTCGACATGGCCATCTCAGGTAGATGATGCCAAAACCGTTTCGGCATAAATTGGCGCTGTAATTTGGGATTTAGACGTTCTTTAATGGTTAAGGCCTGACAATAGCGTTGCCACATGTGCTGAAAAAATTGTTCATCCTCGGTCAAATAGTGCGAATTAATCGCATCATTCACCAGCAAATCATCCTGTTCCAGCAAGTTAAACGGTTCGACACGCTTTAGATCATAAAAAAAACCATATTGGCGCCGTGAATCATAAATTGCCCATTTTTGATCAGCAAAGCGATCCTCGAAAAAATCTAGCGTTAAAGGTAAGGCGTTATAAATAGGGTCGACGACCGCAAAGTAGATTTTTTCTGATTGAGGAGAGGCCGTCGGCTCCCCTCCTGCCATATGCGTCGAATGATCATTTGAATGATGCGTTGGATTATTAATCGCATTAAATCGCACAAATTGCCGAAGATGTTCGCACTCTTTACTTACTTTTTGCGCAATTTGCCGCACCTGTAACACATCCGGATCGGCAAAATCGGTTTCGATTGATGATGGCGAGCGAAACGTTTTGCACAAATAGCGAAAAATCAGATGATCACTTTCTGGCAGTTCTGAAAACCATACCGCCATCAGTTGGCGCAAGGTAATATTGGCTAATCGTTTAGTCATCGCTAGCTGTACCCGTTCATATTTGCTATTTCGTGTCTCGACATGATGAATATCAGTCGCAAACAGAGGCGCAATATCACCTTGCGTTAACAACTGTTCGGGGGATTTTTTTAATTTAAATGCATCAAACACGGCAGAAAGCAACCCTTCGAGGGTTTTATCGTAATAAAAGATCACCATCACTTACCACACCATCGCCAACTGTTGTGGTTGTTGTTGCGGCTGCTGTTGAGACTGTTGTTCCGACACTGGCCCAGTTAAGCGTACTGTGTCTTGTAATGATAATTTAATATATTCAGGGGATGCGTCTTGTAATTTAAATGATTTCATTTCATGACAAATAATAAAAAACTGCGCCCGTTTTAGGACAACACCTATACGTTTTAACGCATCTAAATTTAATTTCCGATGCCTGCGTGCCGATACAATCAATTTTGCCGATTTTACACCAATTCCGGGGACGCGCAAAATTTGTTGATAACTATCACGATTGACATCCACCGGGAAATAATGCGGATTACGTACCGCCCACGACAATTTTGGATCAATCGAGAGATCCAAATCAGGATGCTCATCATTGACAATTTCGTTGACATCAAATTGATAAAAACGCAACAACCAATCAGCTTGATAAAGGCGATTTTCGCGTGTTCTCGGCACCTCTTGAGTGACAGGCAATCGCTTATCATAACTGTTAACCGGCACAAATCCTGAATAATAGACACGTTTCATGCTCGGCCGCTTATAAAGTTTAGAGGTCAGCTGTAAAATTTGCTGATCATTCTCATCGGTCGCCCCAATAATAATTTGCGTACTTTGACCGGCAGGCACAAATTTAGGTGCCGAACGAAACTTTTTGCGATCTTCAATATTTTCTAACATATGTTGCTGAATATGGCGCATCGGCTGGTAAATGGATTGGTGATCTTTATCCGGCGCTAACAATTTGAGATTCCGTTCCGTTGGAATTTCTAAATTCACACTTAATCTATCGACCAACAGACCTGCTTGCGCAATCAACTCATCACTTGCCCCAGGAATCGCCTTCATATGAATATAGCCATTAAAATGATGTTCATTGCGCAACAAAGTGACGACGCGCAACATGCGTTCCATGGTATGATCAGCATTTTTAATAATGCCCGAGCTTAAAAATAGCCCTTCGATATAATTGCGACGATAAAATTCAATCGTCAAATTGGCCAACTCTTTCGGGGTAAAACCGGCGCGGGGAATATCATTACTGTGGCGATTAATACAGTAAGCACAATCAAACATACAGTAATTAGTCAGCATGATTTTGAGCAGCGATACACAGCGGCCATCCGCCGTAAACGAATGACAAATCCCCCAACCATGTGCACTACCAATGCCGCCATCTCGATTTTTACGCGTCGTACCACTTGATGCGCACGAGATATCGTATTTGGCAGATTCCGCCAATATTTCTAATTTTCTGATCAGGTTTTCGTCCACTTTTCCACTCCAAAACTGTACTTATATACAGTATATAATGATTGTGATTTTCCCTGCAACTGTTATTTGTGTCAGTTATTGCCACTAAATAAGGATGCGCTTTTTGCCATGCAGTCAACTCACCTTTTTTAGTCCATCACGCCAGACGATAGACCAATGAGTGATTTCATAATAAAAAAGCCGATAAAACTCGCAATCATCACAAAATAAATTATTTCGCTATTGTTCAGCTTACAAGTGTACGCTATAATCACGTCAAATTTTCGAATGAATCCAAATGAATTTAGGAGCAGGGTATCAATGAAACGTGTTGTGATTACAGGATTAGGAATTCTATCGAGTATAGGGAATAATACGAAAGAAGTATTAGACTCACTTAAAGTCGGTCGTAGCGGGATCACATTTTCACAAGAGATGAAAGACAGCGGAATGCGCAGCCATGTATGGGGTAATGTAAAACTTGATACCACCGGGCTAATTGACCGCAAAGTGGCACGTTTTATGAATGAAGCCTCGGTTTATGGTTATTTAGCGATGCAGCAAGCGATTGACGATGCCAAATTAACGCCGGAACAGATATCCAATCCCCGTACCGGGTTGATTGCTGGTTATGGCGGATCCACCAAAAATCAATATGCGGCTGTTGAAGGCATGAAAAATAAGGGCTTACGTGGTGTTGGGCCTTATGCCGTCACTCGCTCAATGTCGTCTGCGATTTCGGCTTGTCTAGCCACACCTTTCCATATAAAAGGGGTCAGTTATTCGATGACCTCGGCGTGTGCAACATCTGTGCACTGTATCGGTCACGCGGCTGAATTAATCCAACTGGGCAAACAAGATGTTGTTTTTGCTGGTGGGGGTGAAGAGTTATGCTGGGAAATGTCGTGTGAATTTGATGCGATGGGTGCGTTATCCACAAAATATAATGACACGCCAGAAAAAGCATCCCGTGCTTACGATGCTAACCGCGATGGTTTTGTGATTGCCGGTGGTGCCGGTATGGTGGTGGTGGAAGAGTTAGAACATGCCTTAGCCCGTGGTGCACATATTTATGGTGAATTGGTCGGTTATGGCGCAACATCAGACGGTTACGATATGGTCGCCCCATCCGGTGAAGGGGCAATGCGTTGTATGCAATTAGCTATTCAGGACCTCGATGTGCCGGTTGATTATATTAATACCCATGGTACCTCGACCCCCGTTGGCGATGCCAAAGAGTTGTGGGCGATTAAGCAAGTATTTGGCGATCATATTCCGGCCATCTCCTCAACCAAATCGATGACAGGTCACTCATTAAGTGCGACAGGTGCACAAGAATTAATCTATTCATTATTAATGTTGGAACATGGTTTTATCGCGCCAAGCATTAATATCGATACACTCGACGAAGCCGCTGTGGGTATGAATATCATTACCAAACCAACCAATCGCGAACTGACTGCCGTGATGTCAAACAGCTTTGGTTTTGGTGGCACAAATGCGTCAATTGTGATGAAGAAATATCAAAAATAACCAATTGCTTATAAAATAGACTGATAAAACATGACTTATCAGACAAGGTTTGATAATATAGCTCACTGAACATGATTTCATAACATGGTTTAGATAACATAGTTTAGAAAACATGTTCAGAAACATCGTCTAGAAAACATTGTTCATAAAACAATTGATCAGGCACGATTTAGTAACTCATAGATAGCCTTTGCAGGGTAATTTACCCTGCTTTTTTTTTTATCTATTTTTATTGAATGTTTCAGAATTAGTATACGTTTATGTCAAATTCGTTTAGATCAAAACTGTTTAGCAAATCTGTTTAGACCAACTATCTGCACTGAACTCAAATACAAAGCCCGAATCCCTTTTATAAATAAGCTAGCATATTGAATGTTTCAGAACTACCATACGTTTATGTCAAATTCGTTTATAAAAAATGTGGTTAGCGCAAATCTATTTATATCAAATTTATTTATAAAACATAGCGCTGTATTGTGATGTGCCATAAACCGCTATGTTTAGGATTGCTGGTGTGGATTGTGGCTATCCATGCTGTTCTATTTTCAATATGAATGAAGGAAAACTAATCACCGCTCACGATTGCATATTTTGATTTTCTGGTTTATTTTAGTCGACTTATATTAATAAATTATTAGGAAATCCCTATGCCTATCTCTTTTAAGGAACAACAACAACGCATCAGTTTTGTTAAACATTTTTTTGCTGAACAACTTGCCGAAAAATTATCACTTATCCATGTTGAGGCGCCATTATTAGCACAAGTCGGCGATGGAATTCAGGATAATTTATCTGGCACCGAACATGCCGTACAAGTGAATATCAAAACGATTCCTAACGCCACCTTTGAAGTTGTACATTCATTAGCCAAATGGAAACGCAAGACATTAAGTGATCACCATTTTGCGGTCGGTGAAGGACTTTATACCAATATGAAAGCGTTGCGTCCTGATGAAGAAAAACTGACACCGATTCACTCAATTTATGTTGATCAGTGGGATTGGGAAAAAGTTATTGCGCCACAAGATCGGACCTTAACTTATCTAAAGCAGACCGTTGAAAAAATCTATTCGGCAATCAAAGCGACCGAAAAGGCCGTACACGATAAATACCATTTACCCACCTTTCTACCTGAAAAAATCACCTTTATTGATAGCGAACAGCTATTAAAACGTTACCCGAATTTATCGGCTAAAGAGCGCGAAAATGCCATTAGCCAAGAACTGGGCGCAGTCTTTTTAATCGGTATTGGCGGCAAATTGTCCAATAATGAAGCGCATGATGTGCGTGCGCCTGATTATGATGATTGGAGTAGCGAAAATGGCGAAGGTCATAAAGGGTTGAATGGTGATATTTTAGTCTGGAATCCGATTCTCAAAAGCGCATTCGAAATTTCATCAATGGGCATTCGTGTCGATCCTGAAACATTGAGCCGTCAACTTACCCTCACCCACAATGAAGAACGTTTGCAATTTGATTGGCATCAAAAACTGCTGCATGGCGAATTTTTACAAACAATTGGCGGCGGTATCGGCCAATCTCGCTTAGTGATGTTGCTGTTACAACAAAAACATATTGGCCAAGTACAAGCCAGCGTTTGGGATAGCAACACCAAACAACATTATCAAGATTTACTTTAATCCACCACACGCACTTTTCGTGATTTTGCCTATCTTCTACTCTGTCGACAACCATCGGCAGAATATAGAAGATACGGTGAGCAAATTACCGGTTATACGCGTTATTCGACGCCCTTTTTAGGTAATAAAATGGCGCTATAACGGTAATTAGTATGATTAAATTCACGTTGACTGACGTGATTGATCACCTCGACGGTTAAATGGTTAATCGTCTGTTCAATATCGTTATACAGTGACAGATTATGATACGTCAGATAACTGGTTAGCATTAAGCGTAAAATTTGCGCATTATTATTTTTTTGTACAGCAATAGCACGTAACTGCATCTGTTTATATTCATCCAATTCAGCTTGGGTAATTCCCTTTTCGACACGCTGTTTCACCACTTCTTGCGCACGCGTAAAGAGGGCTTGATAACGTTTAGGATCACAACTAAAGGCCATTTTAAACGTAAATTCATCGGTCAGCGGATTTAGGCTGGTAATGGTACTGACACTGTAGGCACCCGATGATTTTTCACGAATCTCAACCCGTAAATCCCGATTGAGGGCAAAATTGAACGCTAATAACGCTTGGCGATCCTGTTCTGTTACCGGCTGATCAAGCCTATGAGTCAGTAATAACGACACTTGCGCATAAGGTTCGTTTTCTTCATTGAGTAATAACGCGGTATCTTGATTGTGCCGTTTCAACTCAACAATAGGCGATGCCGGTTCTGTCAGCGAAGCAATCTTGCTATCATGACTCGATTTATCCGCCATCAAGCTTGCTAAATAGCGTTCGGACAACTGTTTTACCTCGTCGATATTTACATTGCCGACAATCATAAAGGTAAAATTAGCCGGATTAGCAAATAACTGTTTATCCAGCGCCAGTAGTGTGTTAGGTGTGAGCTGCTCAAGCGTTGCACGATTCATCACCCCTGCTCGTTCGTCGTCAAACCGCATTTGGTAACTCAATTGCTTAAATTTGCTTTTGGGTTGATTATCTAACGCATCGAGATCATGTTCTTGGGCCTGTTTAGCCACTTGCCAGATTTCAGGATTGACTTTCGTGCGCGTAAACCGTGCATGAATCAGCTGGAATAACGGTTCTAATTTATCTTGATTACCCATCACCGAAATCGTCGCGTTACGTTCTAAAACAGCCGTATTGATATTGGCAAAATTATTGGCTAACCAACTTTTTAATTCAGTGGTCGAGAGATCACCCAAGCCACTGCTATTCACCACACTGTTGGCCAATTTCACCGCATGATAATTCTGATCAGTAAAATTCAAGGCACCCTGATCGCCAATCGCAACGAGTGACACTTTTTTATCATCAAACTGTGTCGGATAGATAATCACCTTAGCACCATTACTTAATGTCAGCTCGGTCATGTTATCGGTTAATGAGGCTTGCCGAGTGACATCACCTTCGGTCAGTTCGGATGGATCGAGCAACGGTTTATCCTTGACATCAAACTGATAAGGTTTTAACGGTTCGTGCGCCACTTGCTTTTCAATATTTGTGATCTGATCGGCGGATAATGCGTTCTCGGTCAGTTTGCTATTAATGATTTGCTCATAAATTTTATCATCAAGATGACGAATCAATGTTTGCCAATTGTGATTAATCTGTGATAAATCCAACTGATCATAGACAGATTTGGTCAATTCATAGCGTGTTTGTGGCGCTAAAAAAGGCAAGTGATACGATGACACATCGGCAATCCGCGCCGTTAGCATTCGCGCATCGCGGCTGTCGGCGTTTATCGCAGCATTTTCAAGATGTGCCAATTGGGTCCGTTTGAGCAGCGCCCATTCATTTTGGGTAAAACCATAGCGATCAATGCGCGCCAGTTCGGTCAATAATACGGTTGCTGCACGCCCAATATCGTCATTTTTAGCGGTCGCGCGGAAATAGATACCTTGATAATCCTCACCTAATTGACTACTGATGACCATGCTACCTAGGATATCGGGTAATTCGCCATTTTGGATTTTATTTTGCATGCGCTGATTAAAGAGTTGCAGCAAAATATTATATTGCGTGATATGGGCGAAATCCTCGTGACTGCGCATAAAGATTTTCGGATAGCGGTAAATGAGCATAAAACTATTACTGCTATTTTCTGAATCGGCAATAACAGTAAAACGTGATTGCGGGATCGCCGGCATCTTATATTCTACCTTAGGTTGCACCGCGGTACGGTTAGCTAAATCTGCAAACGTTTTGTTTATCTGTGGAATGATTTCATCGGGATTGACATCGCCCGTGACAATAAAGGTCATATTTTGCGGCTGATACCATTTATCATAATAGGCTTTGATCTTATCAGCAGGGACTGACCTAATAATCGCCATATCACCAATGGTTTCGCGCGCAAAATGGCGACTGCCTTCTAATGTGTAAGCGCGCTGTTTTTGCCCATTACGCCACTTTAGACCTTGGTTAGAACGCCACTCTTCAATAATCACACCGCGTTCATCTTCCACTTCGTGTTTATCAAAGGTGGCTGATCCGGCCCAGTTTTTGAAAATATTCATAACGGTATCGATAGCAGCCTGATTCTTAGTCGGCATATTGACCTGAAAAACCGTTTCATGGTAAGTGGTATAGGCATTCACATCGGCGCCAAATTTCAAGCCCACTTTTTCGAATGTCTCAATCACTTGATTAGCCGGGTAATCTTTTGTGCCGTTAAAGAGCATATGCTCAACAAAATGGGCAATCCCACGCTGATCCTCCTCTTCTTGTAGTGATCCTGCATGAATTTGCAGCCAAAAATTGACTTGACCTTTAGGATTACTCAGTGGGTAGATCAGGTAATCCATGCCATTGGCCAGTTTACCGCGCACCAGTTTGCTATCATCGGGTAATAATGGGGAAACTGCCGCGAATGCATCGGTCGATGGTGATCCGGTTAGCGCTGACGGAGTCGGTGCTTGCGCCATGACCGCCGGCGTGCTCAAGCCTAACATGCAGCCACTCAGATATAATGCAGTGATATTTTTTTGCCATATAACGCTCATATTTTATCTTTTGTCCTTTTTTCTATTCATACTTTTTATTAATACTGTCTATTAATGCTTGCTATAAATACTGTCTATTATTTTTCGCTTAATCCGTTCTCTCATTTCGTTCTATTATCGTTTTGTTCTATTCTCTTGTTCTCTTAATCCGTTCTAGCCTCCCTCACCTTACCCGCGGCATTTAGCCGGTCTGTTAGCGGCGAGCTATCATTAATAGCTATCATTAAAAAGCATAGCTAAAAGGTATAGCTAGAAGATATCATTAAAAACTATCATTAAAAGGTATAGTCAGTTTGCAACCAAAGTTCACGCCCCGGTCCAAAGGCAGAGATATTACCTGCCCCGCTGGTCATCCCCGCTTTTGCGTTGTAAGGGATGGTGTTTTTCTTATTGAGAATATTTAAGATATCCATACTCACGACAAGCGGTTTGTCTTTGATAAAGGTGGGTTGCCATGATAAGCGAGTATCCCAAACCACATTCGATTTGAGCGATATATCGCGGAACTGTTTATAATCCGCTAAGCTCGGGTCATAATGAGAATCGAATCGATTAACAATGACGCGACTATCTTGTTTGCTTTGATATTTAAAGGTATTGGCCCATGTCACGCCGGTATCGGGTGCTGAGAAATCTAAATTCATCGACAGTACCCACGGCGTATTGTAGTCACGACCGGGGACATCTTCATAATCCATTAATTTGCCGTTATACACCACCTGTCGGTAATTGGTTGCTTCAGTGTCATCGTAACCTGATTCGAGTGATAAATTCCCTTTGGTATCCATATAACTTAAAACAACTTGCGGCATAATCTCAATCGCGGCAACTTGGTAGGGCACAATCGGTTTGATACTGGCATTATATGAGTCGGTATCGCTTTTGCCTTTATTGTTATACATGCGCGTATTCATACCGGCTACTGTTTTATTGGATAAATTAAATTGATCACGATCGCGGCGGTTGACATAATTCAAACCCACCATCATCCCAACTATTTTTTGCTGAACACCCAGCGTCCATTCATCGCTATACGGGGTATCTAGCTGGTTATAATGGGTGGTAATTAATCCATTTTGTGCGCCGGTAAGGGCGTTATATTTCCATTTCGAGCGATCCGCCTGTAATTTCATGCTGTAAAAACTGGTGCCATAATAACGGTTATAGCCAGACGTGAGGATCGTATTATGATTGCCAAACAGATCCAGTTCAGCACGTAACCGTGGGGCGATGTTATGATTATCCAAAAAGTTGTCATAGTCATAACGCACCCCGGGCGTTAACGAGAGCCGGCTAATGGCGATCGTATCGGCCAAGTAAAGTGCATAGTGATTATTGTCAACCGAACCTTTGCCTTTACGGTATTTATAGTGATTAGTTATGGTGGTTGGTCGTGGCGGTCTATTGGTAATCATGTAAGATTCGGATTCATTATGGCGCTGCGTTTGTGCATAAACATGTGAAAAATCACCACCAAAATAGACATTATGCGTTGTCTGGCCTAATGTCACGGTTTTCATATCCCACCGTGCTTTCGAGGTGATAGCATCCATCGCCTGTGAGATATGCCCTTGCCCACCAACCGTACACGCCGCGATACCCGGTGATGTCAGGCAAGGCCTTTCTGTCACGAGTTTAGTGGCATCGGCGTTGGTATAGTTCTCCATATGATCCCAACCAATATGGGTGGTTAACTTATTTTGATTGATATATTGCTCATATTGCCATGCGAGTCCATAGGCTTCACCCCCCATGTCTCGACCGGAATGAATAAAATTAGGGGTTTGGATTTCATGATTGGCGCGATTATATTTGAGGGTAAAATCATGTGTCGCCTCATTGGTGGCAAACCAGGTAAATTTGCTGAGCACGGTATTAATATCATCGGTATTGTTGCTGGTATCATTAAGATTATCAAGACCAGAACGCCGTTTGACAGTGCTTTCGCGGTGTGAAATCCCGGTGGTAAAACCCAAATTATCGGCGAGCTGTTTGTCTGTGCTGACGGTGTAAAAATATTTGCGATAGTTGGGCGAATACACTTTGGTGGATCCATTGCCGCCCGACTCAAACGCACTTTTATCTTTATCATTAACGTGTGTTGAGGCCCAACTATCTCGTGTGGTTCTAAAGCCGAGCTTTACTTTATCTTCCCGGCTAAAACGACGCAATTGGGCATCCACCACTCCGCCATTAAATTGGCCATATTCGACCGGCACATTACTATCATAAACACGCACTTTATCTAATAGTGAGATATCCAAATAATAACCTTGCGAATTACCGGGAATATTGACACCATTATCGGTCATATTGGTATTGGCCGGATCCAGTGTGTTGGTGGCATTCACACCATCAATCAGGAAAAGATTTTGATACGGCGATGCACCATGAAACGACATATTTTGCGGATCAATCGACCCTTGATTGAGGGCGCTGTTTTGCGAATCATTAAAACGGACTGCGGGATTGGTTTTCAGTAAATCACTCACATTACCATTGCGCGTCGGTAACCGCTCAATATCCACTTCGTCATAATAGGTATTACCGTTAACCGGCGTGGGAATGGGCGCTTTGACCACAATAATATCCGCCACCGTCACCGGTTTTTGGGGCTGGCAAACGCGATTGCCATCGTCTGCTTTTGCAGATGCTGAATCTGCCATCGCACAGTGAGACACCTTAGTCGGCAAGCTTTTTAGCGTTTTATCGGCTAACGGTTCAGCATAAGCGGGTGTGAAGGCCGCCACCATCACCGCTGGCGTGGTTAAAATCAAGAGCACCGTTTTTTTCATGGTTATTTCGCCTTATCTCATTTTTATTAACTTATTGATTAATTTATATTTATAATATTTTATTGCTATGCGTTACCCGCCGCGCTCAAACGAACCGTTTTTGCAAGAACAGCTTGAAAGAACAGTTTGCAAGAACAGTCTTGAACGAATCGTTTTAGGCACATCTGTTTTAAGAACATTTGTTTTAGAAACACTTGCTTTAGAAACAGCCGTTTTTGTGCGATTTATCTATTTGCTGGCTGGCCGGCGGCCGATCGTGAGCCTCCTGGCTATGGCTATATGATTATCGTTATAGCCGATACACTTTATCGATTAATTGGTGTGCAATTTGTTGATGTGACACTAACATCACCCCCGTTTTGGGGAGTTGTTGTTTGATTAAGGTGAATAATTGCGTGGCCAATAACGCATCCAGGTGGCTAATCGCTTCGTCAAGGAATAACCAATCTGGCTTAAACAGTAATACGCGCGCTATGCCGATACGCTGTTTTTCACCGCTTGATAACCGTTTTTGCCATTGCGCTGATGCATTCAGGTGCGGAATTAAGTACGCCAGTTGGACTTGCTGTAAAACGGTGCTGAGTTGTGCGGCCGAAAAGTGGCACGGTTTTGGGTAGCATAAGGCTTCAGTTAGCGTCCCATCGGCAATATACGGCATTTGTGTGACCATCAAACAATTGGCCGGCTTAAGGAAGGTACCGGTTGCATAAGGCCAAATCCCCATCATCGTCCGCAGCAGTGTTGTTTTACCGATACCCGAATGGCCATGGAGCAATAACCACTCCCCTGCTTGCATTGAGAAATCAATCCCGGTTAACAACGTATCACCTTGTGGCGTTTTAATGGTGCCATTTTTTACTGCCAGGTGATCACTGGTTTGTGTCAGCGTGGTGTTGTGCTGCGTAATTAAGAGATGGAATTGATATAAACGGTCGACAATCGCCGCCAGTTCTGCCAGCAAGTCATATTTGAAAATAAACCAACTGAGATTATTCGAAACTAACATAAAGGCTTGTCGCGCTTTCATCAAATCCCCTAAATTAATCAGGCCGGCAATAAATTGGGGAATGAGTAAAAATAGCGGAATAATTGCGCTAATGTGTTGATGAATGGTTTGCCAATAATCTAATCGACGCTGGCGATTAATAAGTTGGTGCCAATTGGCTTGGATAGCCGAAAAACAATTGGTGAGTTTCTGCTTCTGCGTCGCCTCTCCATCTAATAAGGCAATTTGTTCGGCATATTCTTGTTGATGAATTAAAGCAGAACGGAAATTGGCTTCATTGCGTTGTCGGATCACATTGAGTCGGCGTATTTTTTTACCAATTAAATGGGTAATCCCGGTATTAATCGCCACAAAGATAAACACGCCATAAACAAGGTACCCTGTAACATTAAAGTGATAACCGAGCAAGGTAAAGGTTAATGTGCCCGAAATCTTCCATAACACAATAATAAATGTCACTAACATGCCGAAAGATTGGATAAAACCTAGGGCTAAACTTAACGTTTTATCGACCAGCTGATCAATATCTTCCGCTATACGTTGATCAGGATTATCCAGGTAGTCATGTTTATTATTGTGGGAAGCGTGTGAAAGTGCGTAGTGGTAATACCGTTTATCCACCAACCAATCTTTTAGATAATAATCGGTTAGCCATTGGCGCCAACGAATATGAAGTATTTTAATTAACCACACTTTATTCACGGCAATGACCAGATAAACGGCAATAATCGCGATAAACCAAAAAATCAGTTGAATTAATTTATCATTATCTGTTTTACCTAAAGCATTAAAAAAATCACTATTCCAGTCATTGAGCAAGACTTGTATCTTTACCGTCGCAAAAATCATCACCAAAATAATGATTAATAAAAAAGTGGCTAACCAAGACTGTTTTGATGTCCAAAATGGTTTGAACAAGACAAAACATTTTTTATATAGATTCATAAAGAAAATAGGACTCAAGGATCACAATGGTTGGCGATCTTAATCGTAATGATAATTATTATCAATCTAATTTTTTAGATTTTTGCCACCCAAAATAACAAATTGCAACTTACTCGATGATTTATTGGAAGGAATTTATGACAATTTTTTAATTAACAGATAAACGGTTTATCGCGTCAGAAAAGCCCGGCTCGTGATTATGCCAGTTATTTTGAATGTTTCAGAACGCGTATACGTTTATGTCTATTTTATTTAGGCGCATTTAGACATGGCGGCAATAAAGCTGGTTGATAGGTGTGACGTGATGGATGATTATTTTTGACTAAACGTGCGCCCGTCATCGTGATTGCAATGGGGCGAGATGCTGAATGTGATGGGCGTAGTAATAGGTGTAGCAATGGATATAGTGATTGGTATAGATAGTGATTGGCGTAGTCATTAGCATAATAAGCCTGTTTATTCCCCCCAACGCGGTATCGACGGGATGTCAATATCAAACAGATCCAATGCTCTGGCTACACTGTGGGTGATCATGTCGTCAATCGTCTGCAGTGGCTGGTAAAGTGCCGGAACCGGCGGGAAAACAATCCCCCCCATTAGAGTAACCGCTTCCATATTCTTAATATGCCCAAGGTGTAGCGGTGTTTCGCGAATCATTAACACTAAACGACGGCGCTCTTTTAAAACGACATCTGCCGCGCGGGTTAACAGGTTATCAGACAGGCTATGTGCAATCGCCGCTAACGTATGCATCGAGCAAGGCGCAATGAGCATCCCCATAGTTTTAAACGAACCGCTGGCAATCGCCGCGCCGATATCGTCAATAGGGTAAACGTTATCAGCCAGTGAGGTGATCTGCTCAATGCTCAATTGAGATACTTCATGGCAACAGGTTGTTTTTGCGGCTTTCGAAATCACCAGGTGCGTTTCAATCGCCAGCGGTTTGAGGAGAGTTAAGGCTTTTATGCCATACGCAAAGCCCGAGGCGCCACTAATGCCGATAATAATCCGTTTCATCGCGTTTCCTTATGTTGCCCTTTTTCATCGTTGCAAGAATAATGTGTGATTAGGGGGAGTGATTATCTGTTATATCTATGTCATAACGTATGATTTTAACATATATCGTGTTAGGTTACAGTATGATTGCTTGATCGTGAGCAAGGTTTATTACGATGTTTCAGAACTATACTACGTTTATGTCAAATTTTTGTGGGTAAAGCCACTATGACGTCGCCTTTGCTTGCTATAAAAGCGTGGCTTTGATCGCTGATAGCCACGCCTTTATCCATTAGGTAACCGTTTTATCACGGTAACTGTTTTATCACCGTGATAATCGCCGCCGGCAATAGCTAGGGCACCGTATTATACTTTTGTTGCCCAACTTCGCCCTCGTTGCACAGCATAACCGTGGTGAGATTTATCACGTGTTATACTTTTGCGCAGGCACGGCGTTATCGTGTTGAGATTATTTACGCCGTATTGGGTAGCAAGCAACTAGGGTGTGACGCAAACAAAGCGATAGGCGGTCTCGCCTGGATTGTTACTACCGACGTAGCCACTGGAGGCAGAGACACTATGCTGGCCAATGCCGCCAGCCTCAACCGCCCAGGCCCTGACTTGGTCAAAACCACTACCCGTGTAGTAAGCATTACCGCCGAAGAGAGAACTCTTTGATGATACCATTCCCCATTCAGCAAATAATCCTCCACCAATTCGACATTGGTAATTATTAGGTTGGCCTGGTAAACCACCTGTCCAACCTTCGCCATTAGCATTAGTGTACTCAGTTACGTTTGGTATCCGGTAATTACTCCCATAGGTATTTCGGCAGTAACTGGCATTGTAGCCTCCTCCCTCTCCAGGTCTAGCAATAAACCACTTCCCAATAGTAAAACTGTATATCTTATTGGTTTTATTGGTATCAGCGTATATTGTAAAGGTAGTTGGGACAGCCGTGTTGGCAGTGGCTGATGAATCGCCATACTTAGGTCCGGTTAAGGTGATCTTAGCGATATTCGTACTGCCGCCACTCTCTATACTCAAGCTTAATCCAGAATTAGCCGGGCTTTTGTCATAACGCACATTATTGTAGTTGGCACCATTACCCGTCATCGATAAGTTGAAAAATAGATTATTCGCCCCCATGGTTGGAAAATTAGTCGATGGACTATTTATATTCTGTGTCTTAAATCCCTGAATATTATCCCATTGCGATGCAGGTCCAACCCAGTTGGAAACTATACTACTATTACCAAAAGGTTGACTCTCACTATACTGTAGATTCGGTTGTGCATAACACGCAATGACTGAAGGCGCTACCTTAGGTTTGATATAGTAGGTTGCTGTAGCCGCTGCATAATTGGTACGGTTAGGATTACCATAGCGGGTCTTTAATGTTCCGGCGGTACTACTCAGTACGACCTTAAACGGTGACGTATAAGGTTGTGCAGGATTCGGGTTAGAACAGGTTGGATTTACATGTAGAGTCGCATTCCTCGCCACACTTCGACCATTCGCGTCAGTAATGGTTAAGGTGATACTGCCACTGGCGGATAAAAAAGTATCACTGTCATCATCTCGCCCATAATTATAGGGTGCACTTAACAGATCATTTAACGCTATACGGTTATTGGTTGCGGTTTTGGGGATTAGCATGTCGATATCAGCAAATGTTTGCCCCAAGCCAGGTAATTGATAGGGTTAGCAGCAGTTGAGGTATTATTTTGGTCATAACGGGTGCCGTTAGACAGTTTAATAGCGAGTAAAGTGGATAGATCCGTTGCTTTAGTGACACCATTATCAAAGGTTAAGTAGGGTGCAGTACCCTCGATGGAATTAACAGTTCTTGCCGATAAGAGTGCATTTACATGGGGAGAGAACAGAGGGTTAATGAGAAATATAACCAGAATTAAACAAAAACGTTGGGCAAAAGTGTGGTTTTTTGTTTTTATCATAATAAGACTTTTTTCTTATAATTGTAAATTTTTATTTGTTAATAAATCCGGCATAGAATAGCAAAAAAATATTTACTTTCATAAGATTTAATCTGTTTTTTTGTAAAGAAATGTAAGGGATAGGTTTAGCGTATGCCTGTTGTATTTCTGTTCCATAATCGTAAAAGAGAAGATATTTTTATAATATCTATCGTTAAAAACCGATTTAGACTAAAAATAATTGAATAAAAAATAAATTCTATTGATTAGGCAAATTTGCATTTTAAAAATGCATAAACAAATAGCTAATAATCCATGGCAATAAAATGAAATCTTTTTGATTAAAAAATGCCATTTTCCCTATACGATTTGCATTATCTAATATGGATGTTTCAGAACTATACTACGTTTATGTCAAATTTTTGTGGGTAAAGCAACGGTGACGTACCAACGTCCTTGTTGGTACTGACGACATGGTTCACTTTTTTCTCAGTGATATTTGCAATCAACGCGTCTAAATCAACTGCCCTAAAGCAGGCGTGAAGATCATGGCGGGTAAAACTACTCTTTCGCCATCGGTTGTTCGACCACGTTAGTTTCTTTATCACCTTGAATGGTTTTGATCTGTTCAGCATATTGGTTAATTGCATTTTTATTACCAAGCAGACTATAGGTTAAGGTGAATTCTGTACTTTGCCCCGGTGCTAATTGACGCACACGTTTTTGTTCACGTTCAATGGTGACAGGATAAGCAAAACTGGTACCCGGCTCTAATCCTGTGACATAACCTTGTTTTAAGGTGTCGGTGTTTTTCCATAAAGAGAGAACTGGCAACTCATTGGTATTGAAAGAAATACCGGCCCCTTTATCCCCTGCTTTATTCGCCACCATCACTTGCGTTTGCCCTTTTGCATCGGCATAGGGATAGACATTAAACACCATTTCATCAAAACCTTTGGTTGGCCCTAAATAAGTTTGCCATGTTTTCAGCCCTTCTTTGGCATAATCATTAAATGGGGAGATTTCTTTGACAGGTGCGATAAATTTAGCACCCTCTTCTAAAATTGGGGTACCGAAATTGCTATGATAAATAATTTGGTAATCACGCGTATAATCACCTTTGTTGGTGACCACATCATGCACGGTAAAGTTTTTGGCACCCGGCACATAACTTAACGATGCCCAGGTTTCTAGATTGCTTTTTTTGAAGGTTTTTTCTTTGATTAATCCTTTTATCGTGATGGTGTGCGGCGCTTTATCCGCGACATCGACCACTAATTTAGAGACAGGGGTATTCCCGGCACGGCCATGTAATGAGTAGATCATCCCATCGGCTGTTACAGGGTGGCCGGTCCATTCAAACCCGCAGCGTACCATCATTTCGTTAAAACCATCTAACCAGCCCACACCACCGCGACTCTCTAAATTGATATATTTAGGATTGACTGTTTCATTGACTGGCGAATCCCAACCCAACCGGACGCCATCGCCAACAACGGATAAGATTCCCATGCCACGTGTTGGGCTTAATTTTATGGTTAAGCCTTTATCGCTGGTAATGGTAATCACTTCTACCCCATCTTGTTTACCGCCTTTTAGCACGTTGTTTTCAATTTTAAAATTATCATTCTTTATGCCTAAATCTTTATTCGAAATAGACCAATTACCACGCGCCAAATCTTTTTCGTTATCGGTTAAGACAAACTCTTTCGCCATAACATGACTGGAAGCAAGGCCGACGATAACCGCTAAGGTGACGAATTTTATTTTCATTGTTTTCTCCAAATATTGACTATTAATCATTCTCTATTTTAACGATATCCGCTATTTATCTATTCATCCTGAGCTAAAATAGCGTCACCTTAAAATAGGGATAATATTCTCATTCCACTTTGTTATCGTTATTGTGTGATTCCTTGATAAATCATTTTTATGGGTCACTTTTATAGCTATTTTTATCGGTGCCTTTTATCGATACCTTTTATAAATAGTTTTTATAAATAGTTTTCGGGATTATGAGAATATATCGCTTGATAATCTACCTGTGAAATGAACCTGATTCTAAATCAGCACCCTTCCAGCTAAATATGGCGCTAAATAAAAACAGTGCTCGCAACACATTGTGTTAAATCAAGATAATGTTAAGCTACAGGAAGTCAAAAAAAACAACAATTGAATTTATATTATTATGAGAGCTAACTCACGTTTTATTTTTAGCTGTTAATTCATAAATTAACTTGCATAAAATGCGCCATATTTAATCGTTTGATTGGCTAGATTTTACGTACGTTGTGGGTAAGATTGATGCCGTGTTGATAAATAAGAAGGGAAAACAACGTGGTTTTAACGAGATGGTTTGACTGATATCGTTTATTGACTGATTTTGTACGTTTTTTTGCGTTTTTGCGGCAATAAAGGAAAGAATCACAGCTTATAACAATGCTTTATAAAATAACCTTATAAAACAGCTTTATAATTTGTCGATTCTTTCCTTGTTAGTTGCTTAGTTGCTTAGTTGCTTAGTTGCAATGATTATTGCACAAAACAATCACTTATTTTGCTTTACCTTGGTTAGCAACAGCAGCCGCTTTCGCCGCGATTTCATCCGCATTACCTAAGTAATAATGTTTGATTACTTTCATATTGTCATCAAATTCATACACTAAAGGGACACCGGTTGGGATATTCACACCAATAATGTCATCATCACTAATGTTATCTAAATATTTCACTAATGCACGGAGTGAATTACCATGTGCCGCAATAATAACGCGTTCACCTTTAGCAACACGTGGCGCGATAGTTGATTGCCAGTAAGGTAATACACGATCAATAGTTAAGGCTAAGCTTTCGGTCACCGGTAATTCGGCCGCCGGTAGATTTTGATAACGTGGATCATTCCCCGGGAAGCGTTCATCTGATTTTTCTAAGGCCGGTGGTGTAATTGCAAAGCCGCGACGCCATAATTTTACTTGTTCATCACCATATTTTGCGGCAGTTTCTGCTTTATTTAGGCCTTGTAATGCACCATAGTGACGTTCATTGAGTTTCCATGTTTTTTCGACCGGCAGCCAATCTTGATCAACCGCATCTAAAATACGCCATAAGGTGTGAATAGCACGTTTTAACACAGATGTGTAAGCAAAATCAAAAACGAAACCTTCTTTTTTTAATAATTCACCGGCTTCAGTCGCTTCTTTTTTACCTTTATCAGAAAGATCGACATCAGTCCAACCACAAAAACGGTTTTCTTGATTCCAAACACTCTCGCCATGTCGAATAAGTACTAATTTTTTTACTGCCATAAGTTCGCTCCCTTACTAAATTTATAAAAGTTAACTATGAAATTGAATTATATGCTCGTGACGTTTGTCGTGGTGAGGTTTAGACGATCCGAATCGGCGGAATAACCTGTTCACCCGAAAACGTCATCGACATATAAATTAATTAGGTAAATATTTTAATGGATCAACGGATTGCGCTTTATAACGGATTTCAAAGTGTAATCGCACAGAAGATGTGCCGGTTGCCCCCATTGACGCAATTTGTTCGCCTGCTCTCACCGATTGTTGTTCTTTGACCAAAATAGATTGGTTATGCGCGTACGCGGTCAAATAATCGTCATTATGTTTGATAATAATTAAGTTACCATAACCCGGTAGCGCGTTACCTGAGTACACTACGCGACCTGCGGCTGCCGCGACAACTTTATCACCTAATGACCCGGCAATATCAATCCCTTTGCTCGCACTCGAAAATTTTTCGATCAACTTGCCTTTCGCTGGCCACTGCCATGAGATATTTGCCACGCTAGATTTAGCCGTTGTGGTACTTTCTGAACGTATGGGTGTGCTATTAATCACTGGGCTACTGACACTATTATCAGAATTCGCCACATCAGCAATCGGTTGCGTGACCGTTTGTGTGGTTTGTGTGGTTTTCGGTGGCTGTGTTTTGCTCGACATGGTTGTGGTTGTGGTGGTTGTCGTTGTCATCACAGATTTGGGTTTGGTTGGCTGCGCAGTTGGCGTTGGTACTGGAGCCGCTACCGGAGACGAGACGACAGGTGACGTGGCTGCGGTGGTAGTCGGTGCTGGCGTCTCTGTACTTTTAGTTGATGTCGATGATGATGATGCGGTACCACCGCTGACATCAAGCACTTGGCCGACATTAACCGAATACGGTTCTTTCAAATTATTTTTACTGGCTAATGAGCGGACATCATTGCCGGTTACCCACGCAATATAATAGAGTGTATCACCACGTTTTACGGTGTACGAATCCCCTTGATAACCGCCTTTCGGTATAGATTCATAATTACGATTATAGGTTATTCGTTCTGATGTGCCATTGGCATCACTCTCATTACTGGCTGCTGAGCTATTTGTTGCAGAACTATTCATTGCAGAGCCACGCACAGCACTAGACGATGTGGTATGTGATGAAACGGTAGACGCCGGTGCTGACGATGCGTAAGTGGTCGGCTGTGAACGGGTCGCCGGTGCATAACTAGTTGGTTGTGAATAGGTCGCCGGTTGTGACGGTGGCGGCGAGCTAATTCGTCTACCTGTTGAGATATTAGCCGGTGGTTTACTATAACCAGATGGAATAGAACTATCACTACTTGATGATGAATCAGAAACATCTTTGATTTCAGCAGGGTCATTTTGCGTACAAGCAACAATCATCATACCTAGACAGCTTAATGTGAGAATTTTTTTCAAAGCAACACCTATAGATTAAATGTATTTCATTAACGATTGTTAATATTTATACCTGTTACCATTCAAGCGAGTGGTTTTAGCTTAAATTCAACTATGCTGCCAACTATCGTCAGCAGGAAGCAAAAAAGTGTACATCATCTTTAAATTGTGATCGATTACGTTATGTTATCCGTTTTTTTAGGATGATACGTTTAATGATCATTGTTTTTAAAGATCATCATTTTTGAAGATCATCGGTTTTTAAGGATCATCCGTTTTTAAAAATCACAACCATTACAGCTATCATGCACTATACCTACAGTATATCTACAATATAGCTCATAGGCTAAATCGATATTTTATCGCTTTTAAAACAAAAAGGCATTATATTTAATTCATTATTATGTCATATCTACAGCCATTATTCTTCTGATTATCAGTGATAGTTGGTCAAATAACTTGAATTTGAGCTAAAACCCTCCCTCACGAGGAAGGCAGCGATTGAATCAATAGTGAAATTTAACGAGATTAACACCCATGACTTTATATATTGTCGCCACACCGATTGGCAATTTAAATGATATTACCCTAAGAGCCATCGAGACCCTGAAAACAGTGGATCTGGTGGCGGCCGAAGATACTCGCCACAGTGGCTTACTTTTGC
Organism: Orbaceae bacterium ESL0727; assembly: GCA_029433345.1. Taxonomy (GTDB): domain Bacteria; phylum Pseudomonadota; class Gammaproteobacteria; order Enterobacterales; family Orbaceae; genus Gilliamella. Next base: position 1,396,626 of record JAQTHY010000001.1, on the reverse strand, counting down.
AACATTTAGGTATTAAGGCAAAACTGTTGGCGTTGCATGATCATAATGAGCAAGAGAAATCGCACCAACTTATCGAAAAGCTGCAAGCTGGGCAAACGATTGCTTTGATTTCGGATGCTGGTACACCACTAATTAATGATCCCGGTTACCATTTAGTGAAATTGTGCCGTGCTAACGGCATTAAGGTGGTGCCGATTCCGGGCGCGTGTGCCGCGATCACTGCACTGTCTGCATCTGGCTTGCCATCTGATAAATTCAGCTATGAAGGTTTTTTGCCAGCCAAAAGCAAGGCGCGCCAAGAGAGTTTGCAACAGCTTAGCCATGAATCACGCACATTGATTTTTTATGAATCAACCCATCGTTTACTCGATACCTTAATGGATATGCAGACCATTTTGGGTGCAGATAGGCAGATGGTGCTGGCCAAAGAGTTAACCAAAACATGGGAAACCTTTGTGGCACAGCCAATTGCCGAGGTGATTGCCTGGCTGAATGAAGATACGAATCGGCAAAAAGGGGAATTTGTGTTGCTGGTCGAAGGCGCGGCAGTAGACGAAACGGCGATTAACCCTGATGCGATAAGAACATTGCAATTATTGCAAACCGAGCTTCCTTTAAAAAAAGCTGCCGCTATTACCGCTGAAATTTACGGGCTAAAGAAAAATCAACTTTATCAACTCGGATTATCCTTATAAATCGTCATAAGAATGAATGGCATAGAAAAGCGTCGCTTGCTGATCGACAACAAGGGGACAAATAGTCCTATTTGGTATATACTTATTGCATTTAAAAGTGAAAAGAACGCGCGCATCTGGCGAAATCCAATAAAACGCGGCGACTCTTTTATGCCGTCGACCGCCGTCGATGGAATTAATGGCTAAAATTAACAACAAAAGGTAATAACAAAGATGGGATTTAAATGTGGTATTGTAGGGCTACCTAATGTCGGAAAATCAACACTATTTAATGCATTAACGAAAGCTGGGATCGAAGCGGCAAATTTCCCATTTTGTACTATTGAGCCCAATACTGGCATCGTGCCCATGCCTGATCCACGTTTAGATCAGCTTGCTGCCATCGTCAAACCGCAACGCGTTTTACCAACGACTATGGAATTTGTCGACATTGCCGGACTGGTAAAAGGCGCTTCGAAAGGGGAAGGATTGGGTAACCAGTTTTTATCTAACATCCGTGAAACCGAAGCGATTGGCCATGTTGTCCGCTGCTTTGAAAATGACAATATTATCCATGTTGCCGGGAAAATCGATCCTGCCGAAGATATCGACATCATCAATACCGAACTTGCCTTAGCTGATTTAGAAGCGTGTGAACGTGCACTTTTGCGTGTGCAAAAACGGGCAAAAGGAGGCGATAAGGATGCTAAAATTGAGCAAGCCATTTTAGAAAAATGTTTACCTCACCTCGAACAAGGTAAAAAGTTGCTGTTATTGGATCTCAGTAAAGAAGAGATCAATGCGATTAAATACCTCAGTTTTTTAACATTAAAACCGACTATGTATATCGCCAATGTCAATGAAGATGGTTTCGAAAATAATCCTTATCTTGATCAAGTGATCGCCATTGCCGAAAAAGAAAAATCGGTTGTTGTGCCAGTGTGTGCCTCTATCGAAGCCGAATTGTCTGAACTGGATGATGCGGATCGCGATGAATTTATGCAAGAGTTAGGCTTTACTGAACCAGGGCTAAATCGCGTTATCCGCGCTGGTTATAACCTTTTGAATCTACAAACTTATTTTACTGCCGGCGTCAAAGAAGTCCGTGCTTGGACGATTTCGGTTGGCGATACCGCACCACAAGCCGCCGGGAAAATTCATACTGACTTTGAAAAAGGCTTTATCCGGGCACAAACTATCGCCTTTGATGATTTTATCCAATATGGCGGTGAACAAGGCGCGAAAGAAGCCGGGAAAATGCGTTCTGAAGGTAAAGATTACATCGTGCAAGATGGCGATATTATGAACTTTTTATTTAATGTGTAATGTTGTCCATTAGGTAATGTTATCTAATAAGTAATGTTGTTCACTGACGAAATCTCAATCATGGCCTATAGGGCAAAACCTTATCCACGCCTTTCATTCAATCTTACCGACGTCAGTCATTGCCATGATTGACGTTAACAGAAAAAGCCAGAATAAAAGTTAAGCTAAAAAACTAAAATAAAAAGTTAAGATCAAATCACCATTTTGAATGGTAATAGCGATAAGTTAATAAAAATATAGCTACATTGATATAGTTACACTAAATATAATTACATTAAGGAACGGCATCATGTTACTCACTTTCCAACAAGCAAAAGAAAAAGTGTTACAAACTGCAGCAGCGCACACACAACGTCAACATGAAACGGTGCCATTAGAACACGCTGTGGATCGCATCACAGCAGCACCGATCATCTCTCCGATTAATGTACCAGGATTTGATAATTCCGCGATGGATGGTTATGCAGTAAGATTGGCCGATTTAGCTAAATCGACAACCTTACCCGTTGCGCAAGCGATTTTTGCCGGTGATAATATTAGTCAGCTCGTTTGGCCACAAGGTAGTTGTCTACGCATTATGACAGGAGCACCAGTTCCTAGCGATGCGGATAGCGTTGTTATGCAAGAAGAGACCGAAAAAACCGCAGCAGGAATTACGTTTTTACAAGAGGTCAAACCAGGGCAAAATATTCGCCGGATAGGGGAAGATGTCAAAAAAGATACCGTCACGATTCCTGCCGGGCAAAAACTGTCGATTCCCACTTTATCAACACTTGCGGCATTAGGTATTGCGCAAGTTTCTCTGTTTAAACGATTAAAAGTCGCCCTCTTTTCGACCGGTAATGAATTGACACCGCTGGGTCAACCGTTAGCCCATAATGGGGCAATTTATGACAGCAACCGTTTTACCTTAAAATTATTGCTGCAAAAACTGCATTGTGAAATCATTGATTTGGGAATTATTCCGGATGATCCTGCGCAAATCAAACAGGCGTTAGCAACAGCGTCATCACAAGCAGATTTAATCATCACCAGTGGTGGTGTGTCAGTAGGCGATGCCGATTATACTAAGATGGCGCTGCAAGAATTAGGGCAAATTAATTTTTGGAAAATTGCCATGAAACCCGGCAAACCTTTTGCATTTGGGCAGTTAGGTCACGCGCTATTTTGTGGTTTACCCGGTAATCCCGTGTCAACATTAGTCACCTTTTACCAATTGGTGCAGCCACTTATTTTACGGTTATCCGGTTGCCAAGGCAAAGAAAACCCAGCCCTCACCTTCCAAGTCAAAAGTGCGACAAATCTAAAAAAATCTGTCGGCCGTTTGGATTTTCAACGCGGTAAATTGCAAACCAATGCGCAAGGTGAGCTTGAGGTGACCACCACCGGCAAACAAGGTTCACACATCACCCAATCATTTAGTCACGCTAACTGTTTTATTGTTTTAGAGCAAGAACGCGGTTCAGTCAAGCAAGGGGAATGGGTGACTGTTGAGCTGTTTAATTCGCTCTTAATGGATTAATAAGCAGTTAAGTGGTTAGGCATGAGCCGATGATGAGTAGCGTCATGATCGGCGCCTAAATAGAGACATCTATTCCTATACCTACGGATCATATAGGTATGGATGATATACGTACGGGAAAAGCATGGTGCGTTTTTTTCGTTCAAATCAAAATAGCGCGACTAAAATAGCCCCTACCGCAATCATAACAACACCCAAACCGGCAATTAACGAGATTTTTTCGCTAAATAAAATGACCGCAAGAATCACGGCAAAGACGACACTCAGCTTATCAATCGGTGCCACTTGCGAGACTTTACCGACTTTGATTGCCATAAAGTAAAATAACCAAGATAACGCACCGGCAATGCCACTTAAGGCAATAATCAGTAACGCTTTTTTATCCTGTAAAAACGTGTTGATGAGATTTAATTTACCTTGCATCATCACCACACCGACCAAAAAGAGCGCCATCACAACCGCACGGATCGCGGTTGCGGTATTGGCGTCTAAATGCTGTAAACCAATTTTACCTAAAATGGCGACAAATGCCGCCATAATTGCCGATAGCAAGGCATAAATCAGCCATGCATTCATTTTGTTTATTCTCCGCCGATACGATCGATCTGAATCATATACTGTTTATTATTAGGGTTAGTTTCGCACTGTTGAGAATTACTCATCACACCATCACAGCCTTCTAATACACCATGCGGCTTCGACCAGCGTGGCGTGTTATCTTTCTGTTGCGCGTTGGCATTAGCTTTAGGTTGGGCTTTGGTCGATTTGCCACTACAGCCAATCAGACTCATACTAAAAACCACACATGTTAATGTTATAGCTGCCGTTTTCACAACTTTCATGGTGTTAAAAAATTTCATCGTGTGTAAAATCTTCATAGTTTTCTCCGTTGTTGTAAGCGGTAAACGTTAGATATGTCATAAACTCTTTATGAGTCATTGCTTATAAAGCACTTCTCATGAGTATATACTTATTCCCCAATAAGGTGAATGAAAAAATGGCGTTATCAAAAAGGGCACACACGAAGTCTAATCCTTTGCTTGTTCACGTTGCCGCACTATCATGACCGCCACATTTTGCGCATTAACCACTGCCCCTGGTTTCGACACTTTTATGCGTAACCACGGCACCTGAAACTGCTCAATAATCAGCTCGGCAACCTGTTCGGCAACCGTTTCAATCAGGCCAAAACGACCTGTTTCGATAAATTTTGTCACGGTAGTGCTGACCTCGAAATAGTCGAGACAATGTGCCACATCATCACGTTTGCCAGCTGGCTGATTATCCCATGCCATTTCAATATCAATTATCAGTTTTTGCTTAATCTTTTTTTCAAAATCATAGACACCAATCGTGGTAATAACCGTCAGTCCTTCAATCAATACACGATCATTAAGATGAGAGGGTATGATCACACTATTTTGTTGTAACATGCTATTTCTCGTTAAGTCAGATCAAATTGCTAAATAGAGATTATCGAATCTCGATAAATTACGCTATACTTTAGGCTGTTTTAGTTAACATCACCTGTTTTTTAACGCTTTTGTTTTCAACGTATTTGTTTTTAACACATTTTTTTAACGCATTGTATAGTGATTATTTTTCAAGATGTTAATCGCAATCATCTAAAATCAAAAAAGTAGCTAACACTTTAACACTAAAATAGACGACTATGATACGAATCTTTCAACCTTTTACCCTGCCCGAAAATAGCCATGTGATCCTTGATGAGAATGCCTTTAACCATTTGGTGCGTGTTTTACGCGTAAAAATTGGCGAGACGATTATTTTATTTGATGGTTCTAACCAGATCACACCAGCTACCATCACCGGCATTACCAAAAAAAATGTATCGGTAAAAACCGCCACCACCACCGTTGAAAATCGGGAGTCGCCATTACACATTCATTTAGGGCAAGTGATGTCGCGTGGTGAAAAAATGGAATTTACCATTCAAAAATCGGTCGAATTGGGCGTCAACAGTATTACTCCTTTGCTTTCTGAACGCTGTGGCGTAAAGCTGGCTGACGATCGCATCGATAAAAAAATTCAGCAATGGCAAAAAATTGCTATTTCGGCGTGCGAACAGTGTGGACGAAATGTCATTCCGACGATTCACCCCGCGGTTAGATTGGATGAATGGTGTAAAAATCTCCCGGATGGCCTCAAACTGACACTGCATCCAAAAGCGCAATATGGTGTGAATGGTCTCCCCTTGCCTACCCGCCCAATTTACTTACTTATTGGCCCAGAGGGGGGATTGTCGGATAGCGAAATTAGTATGACGCATGATTATCAATTTACCGATATTTTACTTGGGCCGCGCATTTTACGCACCGAAACCGCCGCATTAACCGCTTTAACAGCACTACAAGTGCGTTTTGGTGATTTAGGCTAACACGCAGCGGGCAAAATCACCCTATTTGGCTGACAAATTGGCTGGTGAACAGGTCTGTAAGTTACTCGGTGAATTGCTCTGTACAATGGTCTACAAAATGGTCGGTAAATTAGTCTGCAAATTGGCCTGTAAACTTGCTTGCCAACAAGACGAATTCGCCAATCAGAAAGATTACCATCAATGTGACTTTGCAACTTGTCAGGTTACGGGTATGATAAACGAGAATAAATTGTCATGTATAGAAAACAGACAATAATTTAATAAATGCAAAGGAGCCGCTATGATAAAGCTTGGCATTGTGATGGACCCCATCAGCCATATCAAACTCAAAAAAGACACCAGTTTTGCCATGTTGTTAGAAGCACAAAAACGGGGCTATCAACTCTATTATATCGAGATGAATGACCTCTTTTTGCAAGGCGGCGAAGCTTACGCCACAACGCGTACCCTTACCGTCCAAAATGATCACAATCATTGGTTTGATTTCGGTGCCGAACAGACACTTCCATTGAGTGATCTTGACGTCATTTTGATGCGCAAGGATCCACCGTTTGATATGGAATTCATTTACGCAACCTATATCTTAGAACGCGCTGAAGAGAAAGGGGTGCTGATTGTCAATAAGCCACAAAGTCTCCGCGATTGTAACGAAAAATTATACACCGCGTGGTTTGCCGAATTCACGCCCGAAAATTTAGTAACGCGCCAAACAGCACAACTCAAAGCGTTTCATCAAAAACATGGCGATATTATCCTCAAACCACTCGATGGTATGGGGGGCTCTTCGATTTTCCGCATCAAGCCCGATGATCCTAATCTCTCGGTCATTATCGAAACCTTAACTCACAATAATACGCGCTACTGTATGGCACAAAAATTTATTCCGGCGATTAAAGATGGCGACAAACGTGTGCTGGTGGTTGATGGTCAACCGGTGCCGTATTGCTTAGCCCGTATTCCACCCAAAGGCGAAACCCGGGGTAATCTGGCCGCCGGTGGGCACGGTGAAGTGCGTGCGTTATCAGACAGCGATTGGCGAATTGCCAATGCCATTGCCCCAACCTTGAAACAGAAAGGACTGATTTTTGTCGGATTAGATATTATTGGTGATAAATTAACCGAAATTAATGTCACCAGCCCAACTTGTGTGCGCGAAATCGAAGCTGAAGTCCCGGGCTTATTCATTATCGGCATGCTGATGGATGCCATTGAACGACGCGTTAAGCCGTAAATCATCCCTTGATGGGACTGGATAGTAATTGTTAACGACAGCCCTTTTACACTATTTTGACACAATTAACGAGAAGATTATGATTAGAGAATATCAACCTGCCGATTTAGACGCCATTATGGAAATCTGGTTGCAGGGGAATCAACAAGCGCACCCGTTTATTAACCCAGACTTTTTCAACCAAAACTACGACATGGTGAAAATGCTCATCCCAATGTCTACCGTTTATGTCCAAGATTTAAATGGTGTAAAAGGCTTTATTGGACTTACCGAAAATTATATTTCTGGATTATTTGTCGGTGAACCGTTCCGTCGTCAAGGGATTGGTAGCGCCTTAATGACCAAAGCCAAACAGCTGCATAATACTCTTTTAGTCAATGTATATAAACAAAACCAATCTGCCATTGATTTTTACCTTGCCCAGCAATTTACGATTGAGTCTGAATCGATTAACGAAGAGACGGGCGAAGCAGAACTTTTAATGCATTGTAACGTTCAACATACCATCAAAATCGGGAAATGTGCGTTGTAATCACACATTAATTAATCAGAAAGTATGAATCTAAAAAATCACTTTATTGTTGCCATGCCAACGTTGACTGACCCTTTATTTAGTCATTCGGTTATCTATATTTGTGAACATAACCGTGACGGTGCCATGGGCATTATTATCAATAAACCTATTTTCGAACTGAACATTGCCAACGTACTGGCGAAACTCGATGTCACCGCGCCGAAAAATTGTGCTGAACTCGAATCGCCGGTGTTTATTGGCGGGCCACTGGCGGAAGAGCAAGGTTTTATCTTACATACGCCGCAAGCTGGCTTTGCGTCGAGCATTAAAGTGTCCGACGAAGTAATGGTGACAACCACACTGGATTCTCTACGTTCCATCGGTTCGCCCGATCAACCCAAAGACCTGTTTGTGGCATTAGGTTATTCGGGTTGGCAAGAGCTACAGTTGGAGCGTGAGATTGCCAATAATGACTGGCTTGTTACCGACGCCAATCCCGAAATTATTTTCGAAACGGCGATCGAAGAGAGATGGCAAAAAGCGGCTGAATCACTTGGCATTAATATCCAAACGATTTCACGCCAAATGGGCAAAGCATAACGATAGGTTTTTATCATGGCAACCATTATTGCATTTGATTTTGGCACGTTTAGTATCGGTTCGGCTATCGGTCAAGATATTACCCAAACCGCGAGTGCGTTGCGCGCCTTTAAGGCCCGTGATGGTATCCCAAATTGGCAAGAAATCGAAAAAACCTTAACCGAATGGCAACCAGACTATTTAGTCGTCGGCTTGCCGCTCAATATGGACGGAACCGAACAACCGTTAACCGCGCGTGCCCGTAAATTTGCCGCACGGTTGCACGGCCGGTTTGGTTATCACGTCTATCTGCAAGATGAACGTTTATCCACCGCCGAAGCCAAAGCGAATATTTTTTCGTCGCGCGGTTATAAAGCGTTGCAAAAAGGTCACGTAGATGCCACGTCCGCGATTATTATTTTAGAAAGCTGGTTTGAGGAACAGAAATTAACGACGCAAAAGCAAGCCGACTAAACTAAGCCGCCCTCTCATCCCTCATCAAGGGGCGATGTGATTTCCCCCCAAAACTTTATGCTTATAGCATTATTTAGTCGGTGCATTATCTAGATATTGAGTGATTGAGATATTTAGCTATCAAATGATTAAGTGATTTTGTGATTTTGTGATTTTGTGATTTTTTTCAATGTTTCAGAACTATACTACGTTTATGTCAAATTTTGAGGGTAAAGCTACTGTGACGTCACCACTGGCTAGTTATAAAAGCGTGGCTTTGATCGCTAATAGCCACGCTTTTATCTATTAGATAACCGTTTTATCGCGGTAACTGTTTTATCATAGTCATAATCGTCGCCGGCAACAGCTAGGGCACCGTATTATACTTTTTTGTGCCCAACTTCGCCGCGCCGCACGGCATAACCGTGGTGAGATTTATCACGTGTTACGCTTTGCGCAGGTACGGCGTTATTGTGTTAAGGGGATTTACGCCGTATCGGCTAGCAAGCAACTAGGGTGTGACACAAGCACGGAGAAAGTAGGATGTTGCCAGCGTTTGAACCGATAGAATAAGTAAAATTGCTGCCAAACTTAACCGTCCAGAAACCTAAGCTGCTTATTGAAAAATCACTATTGATGTAGTAACTACCATCATTACATACTCCCCACTCAGCAAATAATCCTCCACCAATTCGACGTTGGTAATTATTAGGTTGGCCTGGTAAACCACCTGTCCAAGGATATGAACTATTACTATAATTAGCATTAGTGTACTCAGCTACGTTTGGTATCCGATAATTGCTCCCGTAGGTATTTCAGCAGTAGTCGACATTGTATGACACAAGAAGAGATGAAGAACCAATAAACCATTTACGGATAGTAAAATTGTATATCTTATTGGTTTTACCGGTATCAGAATATATCGTAAAGGTGGTTGGGACAGTCGTGTTGGCAGTGGCTGATGAATCCCCATACTTAGGTCCGGTTACGGTTATCTTAGCGATATTTGTACTGCCACCATTCTCTATCGTTAAATTTATCCCAGAGTTAGCCGGGCTCTTATCATAACGTACTGTACTATAATTAGCTCCTGTACCTTGCATAATTAAGTTAAAAAATAGATTATTCGCCCCCATGGTTGGGAAATTAGACGATGGGTTATTGATATTTTGCGGCTTAAACCCCTTAGTATTATCCCATTGCGATGCCGGTCCATCCCAATTGTAATTAACACTACTACTACCATAAGGTTGACTTCCACTATACTTTAGATTAGGTTGCACGTAACACGCAATGACTGAGATGCATTAGGTTTGATGTAGTAGGTTGCTGTAGCCGCCGCATAATTGGTGCTGTTAGGATTGCCATATTGAGTAATTAATGTCCCCGCCGTACTACTCAGTATAACCTTAAACGGTGACGTATAAGGTTGTGCAGGATTCGGGTTAGAGCAGGTCGGGAGTACATATAAAGTCGTATTCCTCGCCACACTTTGCCCCGTCGCGTCAGTAATGGTTAAGTTGACACTGCCGCTGGCGGATGAAAAAGTATCCCCATTATCATCCTTCCCATAGTTATACGGTGAGCCAATAAGGTCGCTTAAGTTTACGCTCATTCTATCGGTCGGGACGATCATACTAACATTTGCCATAGTCTGACCCACAGCAGGTAATTCGATAGGATTACTGGCGCTTGACCCCACAACGCTACCACTAAAGTACACACTATTATTGGATAACCGGATGGATAATAATTGCGAAACATCGCGCGCTTTAGTTAGCCCATTATCAAAGGTTAAGTAGGGTGCGGTGCCTTGTATGGTATTGGTCGTTACGGATGACTTTAATGCCGCTATCGCAACATGTGCAGGCAGTGCACCCGCTAAAATCGCCCCAGCGAGGAGCGTGTTAACTGTACGGCGTAGCGTATTCGATGTGCAGTTTGCAGTTTGCAGTTTGCAGTTTGCAGTTTGCAGTTTGCAGTTATCCATTAGGTTACTTCCTTTTTACTTTATCAATCTAGCTATTTTTCGGTCATATTTTTATTCTAAAACGCTTTTATTTTTATTCATCTTTTTTATCTATTTTTTTGTAAAGTTTTGTAGCTATTTGTAAAGTTTTAGATCGAATTATCGGTTTTAGATCGCATTAGCTTACTATTTAGATCTTTTAGTTTTTAAATGCGCTTTTTAGATCTGTTTTTAACGTTATTACACAGATTCACAAAAAACAGTCAGCAAAATAGTCAATTTAGCGCTCACCGCGTGATAAGAATAAAAATAAAACGGCTATCGCCAATCTTAGCTAACATTGTTAAAATAATAGCCCAAATTTTACTTTTTTAAGGATTTGCGCCGTGTCAGACAAACATTCGCCTAAGTCAAACTTGAACGCCACTTCTCACACTACTCATCATTCCCTCAGTTATAAAGATGCCGGAGTCGATATCGATGCCGGTAATGCGTTGGTTAATCGTATCAAGCCGATCGTCAGTGCGACAAAACGGCCTGAAGTGATGGGGGGATTGGGTGGTTTTGGTGCATTATGTGCTATTCCACAAAAATATCGCGAACCGATTTTGGTGTCCGGCACCGATGGCGTTGGGACAAAATTGCGTTTAGCCATGGATTTAGGGCGCCACGAAGCGATCGGTATCGATTTGGTGGCGATGTGTGTCAATGATCTGATTGTGCAAGGTGCCGAGCCACTCTTTTTCCTTGATTATTATGCCACCGGTAAATTAGATGTTGACGTTGCCACTACTGTGGTAACCGGAATTGCCGAAGGGTGTCAACAAGCGGGTTGTGCATTAGTGGGCGGCGAAACGGCCGAAATGCCGGGCATGTATCATGGCGGTGATTACGATTTAGCCGGTTTTTGTGTTGGCGTGGTCGAAAAATCTAACATGATTGATGGCCATAACGTGCAAGATGGCGATGCGTTGATCGCGCTCTCATCAAGTGGTGTACATTCAAACGGTTATTCACTGGTTCGCAAAATTATCGAGATGAATGGCACCAATCCGGCGACAGAACAGCTGCAAGGTAAATCACTGGCTGATCACCTTTTAGCGCCGACACGAATTTATGTCAAACCTGTACTTAATCTGCTTTCACACCTTGACGTGCACGCGATTGCCCATATTACCGGTGGTGGATTTTGGGAAAATATTCCCCGCGTGCTACCCGAGCATACCCAAGCAGTGATTGATGAAGCCAGTTGGCAATGGCCTGCCATCTTTGATTGGCTGCAAAAAGCGGGGAATGTGAGTCGTCACGAAATGTATCGAACCTTCAATTGTGGCGTAGGTTTGATTATTGCGTTACCTAAACAGTCTGTTGCTAAAGCGCTTGAATTGTTGTGTGACGCCGGTGAGCAAGCATGGCAAATCGGTGAAATCAGCGCCACCACTTCGCCAGAACGTGTGATCATCAAATAAGAGATAAAATCAAAACATAACCCGGTGAGTTTTTCAGGTTGCACATTGCAGGATGAATGTTACAGGGTAAATGTTACAGCGTAAATGTTACAAGGTAAGCGTTGATTAACATCACCTTGCGGCTAGCGTCCGCCGAGCCAATCGGCAGCGTTGCCGGTAAAGCGAGCGCGTAGGTAAAATGGTGCGTAGGTAAAATAGCGTTTAGGTAAGAGAGCATATAAGCAAAATATGTTTCCGGTAAAATAGGTTGTCGATAAAATACCTGGTCGGTCAGGTACCATAACCTCCCCAAAAGTGAATACCGATAAATAATCTACCGTCACCATTCACTGCATTCTATTTGGATGTTTCAGAGTTAGCCTACGTTTATGTAAAATCCGTTTATAAAATCAAATACAGAAATTGCGCAAAGCTATCTCACTTTCTGCTATAATCGCGGTTAATTATATAGACTTGAAACACGTGTACTTTAGCTATATCTAGCTAAATATAGTTGAAATGGATATATTTCAAAACAAAAACCACGAAACAAGCAAGTAATGTCATAATCTAATCAAAAATACAAGGTCGTTTCATGATCATATCAGATGCTAATAGTGCGGTCTCTTCCGTCGCTTATCGTGCCAACGAAGTCATTGCTATCTATCCCATTACACCAAGTTCAACCATGGCAGAACAGGCTAGCCGTTGGGCAGAATTTAAAAAACCAAATGTCTTTGGCGATATTCCTAAAGTCATTGAAATGCAGTCCGAAGCAGGCGCTATCGCCACCGTCCATGGTGCATTAATGACAAGCGCACTCGCCACGTCGTTTACTTCATCGCAAGGCTTATTGTTGATGATTCCCTCACTGTACAAAATTGCGGGTGAGCTAACGCCATTTGTGTTACATGTTGCCGCGCGGACTGTTGCCACCCATGCGCTTTCCATTTTTGGTGATCATTCCGATGTCATGGCTGTTCGACAAACGGGGTTTGCGCTACTTTGTGCAAGTTCAGTCCAAGAAGCGCAAGATTTTGCCTTGATTGCACAAATGGCTACGTTTACTAGCCGCGTCCCGTTTATCCATTTTTTTGATGGTTTTCGCACTTCACACGAAATTGATAAAATCCATCCTATTAGTGATGATGAGATGCGCAGTTTATTGCCGCATGAGGCCATTAAGGCGTACCGTGAACGGGCGTTGACACCTGATAAACCGGTGATACGTGGTACATCCGCCAATCCGGATACCTTTTTCCAATGCCGTGAAGCCATTAATCCTTATTACGATGCGGCCTATGATCATGTGGTCGAGGCAATGACGGCGTTTGCGCAAAAAACCGGACGACACTATAAACCGTTTAGCTATTATGGCGCCAAAGATGCCGAACACCTGATTGTCGCCATGGGATCAGCGGTGCATACCATACAAGAAGTGGTCGATTATTTACAGATGCAAGAACAGAAAGTGGGCGTGCTCATTGTTCATTTATATCGACCTTTTTCGGCTAAACATCTGCTGGCTGAAATCCCGGAAAGTGTAACGAAAATTGCCGTTTTAGATCGCACCAAAGAACCAGGCGCGCAAGCCGAACCCCTCTATTTAGATGTGATGACCGCTTTTGCGGAAAGTTTATCGCGTGGCGAACGTACAACATTACCGATGATTATTGGCGGCCGTTATGGGCTCTCGTCAAAAGAGTTCGATCCGCGCTGCGTATTGGCAATCTTTAATGAACTCAAGCTCGATAAGCCACGCCCCCGTTTTACGGTCGGTATTTATGATGACATCACCGGCTTGTCATTACCGCTTCCACAAGATACGATTGCACAAAAATCGGCGCTCGAAGCCCTATTTTTCGGCTTAGGCAGTGATGGTACGGTTTCTGCCGCAAAGAATAATATTAAAATTATTGGTGAAAATACCCCTTTTTATGTGCAAGGCTTTTTTGTGTATGATTCGAAAAAAGCGGGCGGATTAACCACGTCGCATTTGCGTGTCAGTTTAGAACCGATTAATTCACCTTATCTTATTAGCAGCGCCCATTTTGTCGGTTGCCATCAAGATCAGTTTATTGATAAGTATCAGATTGTTGAGAAGCTGAAAGATGATGGTATCTTTCTATTAAATACCCCATACAGTAAAGATGAAATCTGGCACCGCTTACCGAAAGAAGTCCAAAGCCAATTAATCAAAAAAAATGCCCATTTTTATATTATCAATGCCGCTAAAATTGCGCGCGAATGTCATTTAGGTGCACGAATTAATACCGTGATGCAGGCGGCCTTCTTCCATCTATCAGATATTTTTAAAAATGATTTTAGCCTCGTCCAACTCAAAGAGACCATTGCCAAAAGCTACAGTAGTAAAGGGCAAGATGTGGTGGAACGTAACTGGCAGGCGCTGGATATGGCGATCGCTTCACTCGAGCAAATTCCACTGCAATGTGTTGATGCAAGCAGTAACATGCGACCACCAATCGTACCCAGTGATGCCCCTAATTTTGTCAAGACCGTGACCGCCGCTATGTTAGCGGGATTGGGCGATAGCTTACCGGTATCAGCCTTTCCACCGGATGGTACATGGCCAACCGGTACGACTAAATGGGAAAAACGCAATATTGCCGAGGCGATTCCTATTTGGCAAGCTGATCTCTGTACCCAGTGTAATCACTGTGTGGTCGCCTGTCCGCATGCCGCCATTCGTGCCAAGGTCGTTGATCCAAAATATATGGTCGATGCACCGGCGACATTAAGTTCATTAGAAGTCAAAGCGCGCGATATGAAGGGGCAACGTTATGTATTGCAAGTTGCGCCGGAAGATTGTACCGGTTGTAATTTATGTGTTGAAGTCTGCCCGGCTCGCGATCGTAACAATTTTGATATAAAAGCGATTAATATGCAGCCGCGTATTGAGAACCTAGACGTGCAAAAACAGAATTATGCCTTCTTTTCTGAATTACCTGATCGCGATATTAGCACGCTGGAACGTATCGATATCCGTACATCACAATTATTGACACCACTCTTTGAATATTCGGGTGCGTGTGCCGGTTGTGGTGAAACGCCTTATATCAAATTGCTGACGCAGTTATATGGCGACCATTTAGCTATCGCCAATGCGACGGGCTGTTCCTCCATTTATGGCGGTAATTTACCTACCACGCCTTACACTACCGACCGTTATGGACGGGGGCCGGCTTGGGCGAATTCACTGTTTGAAGATAATGCTGAGTTTGCGTTGGGCTATCGTCTTACCTATAATCATCATCAACAACGCGCATTGCGTTTGTTAGATAATCTGGCCACCGACATTTCACCGGATATTATCGTTAACCTAAAATCCCCCGCAACGTCATTGGCCGACAAACGCGCACAAGTGACGTTACTGCGTGAACAGTTAGCGACCGTTGATTCGCCTGATGCGAAAGAGCTAATTGGTTGCGCAGATTATTTAATCAATAAATCTGTCTGGGCAATTGGTGGCGATGGTTGGGCCTATGATATTGGTTATGGTGGGTTAGATCATGTGATGAGCTTGACCGAAAACGTGAATGTGTTAGTGCTAGATACCCAATGTTACTCCAATACCGGTGGTCAACAGTCGAAAGCGACCCCAATGGGTGCCGTGTCGAAATTTGCCGATTTAGGCAAACATAAAGCGCGCAAAGACTTGGGGATTACGGTCATGATGTATGGACATGTCTATGTGGCGCAAGTGGCGTTAGGTTCGCAACTCAATCAAACGCTAAAAGCATTACAAGAGGCCGAAGCGTATGATGGACCGTCATTGGTGATTGCCTATAGTCCTTGTGAAGAACACGGTTATGACTTAGCAAAATCCCATGAGCAGATGAAGGATTTAGTCAAATCTGGCTTCTGGCCACTTTATCGTTATGATCCACGTCGCACATTGGAAGGCAAACCGGCATTAATACTGGATTCGAGAACGCCAAATAGCGAATCGCTACCAGCCGTGTTGCTGAAAGAACAGCGCTTCCGTCGATTAGAAACGTTAGAGCCAACCGTTGCCGATACGCTACATAACCGCTCTGAAGAAGAGGTGAATAGCAAATATCGCTTCTTGCAGATGTTATCAACCTTTTCTGAAGTCGATCCACCCGCTGACGCGTAATTGATCACAATCGCTGCCGATGGCCTATGACTGACTGTCGGCGGCGATAACGCAGATAAGTCATAAATAGGCGGTTATCGCTGCACTACCATTAATCCATCGTCTGGGCGCTTAGAAACGCCCTCTCTTTTCAACAACTCAACGCATTAAATTCACTGCCGGCTAGCTATCCTTAGCACTCACTCGCCTATATATTCTGCTTACTCCGTACGGGCAACTTAGAATTAGAAAGAGAGCAGCATTATCGCTGACTTCGTAAACGTTTTACCACTGCATAGACGGCTTAGCGAAAATAGCCATATGTTCATCTGCTCTGCTAGGTTCGAATATATAGAGTTAAATCAAGAAAAAGAAGAGAAAGAAGAGAAAGAAGAGAAAAGCAAAAAGGGAAAAAAGAAAAGCGTTATCGTAATAAAGTAATGGATTACGTCAGATAATAAAAAAGTCTGCTGATTGACACCAACGGACTTTTGTTATGTTACTTTTGCTGACAATTAGTTATTGTCTCGGTCAGCATCAATTGTCATGAGATCAGCTACCATTAGTCAGTCGCCGCGTCATCCAATAATGCTTTTTCCAATAATCCTCATCTAAGCTTGAATAAATGACGCCTTTCGTGGTCGAGGCATGTAAAAACATACCATCAGCATAATAAATACCCACATGTAAACCATTGCCGCCGCGTCCAGTTTTAAAGAACACTAAATCACCCGCCTTGGGTTTGGTGACTTTGTGCCCTAATTGCGCTTGCGCTGCTGTGCTGCGTGGTAAGGTTGTCGATAATTTATTTTTAAAAAAGTTCATCACTAAACCTGAACAGTCACTGCCTGATAATGAAGTGCCACCATAACGATAAGGGGTATATTTCCATGTTTTGTAGTGTGAATCAATTTTGGCTAGCATGAAAGGATCAGTCTTTGAACTGTTAACAGCTAACTGCCCTTGGCTGGTACTGCAACCAAATAGCATAAAAAGGGAAAAAATCAATGTTGTAATAAAAAAACGTTTTCTCGCCATGGTATATCTAACTTTAGCATAATTGCTGCGCAACTTGCCTAATAATAGATTTTCTTTTTTCATCATGTTTTTTTGTTCCTTTATTTAAAGTCGACCAGTGCGAATGATTTCGAGCTACCTTTAGCCTCTTGGGTAACACCCCTTTTCCCCATTGGTTTTTAGCTTGTTTAGCTATTTCGGTAGATAACCTAATAGGATCATTATTCGCATGGCTACGATGATTTAAACTCTCTTTTAAATGAATTAATCGCAAAACGAGAAAGCAAATAATCTCATCGTCAACACTCAATTTACCATATCCAGAAAACCAGCTACGAAGCTTAGCACCATATTGCTTGGCTGTCTGTGCTAAACCACCGGCGGCCGCACCCAGTAACGCGGCAGAACCCAATGTGACACCACCGACAGCTAAATCAATGCCAATACCAATCGTGGCACCAGATAAAAAACCTTTGCTTAAATGAATACCGATCATTTTTAACGCTTCCGTATTAAATAGATCAGTATTATAACGCCCTTTTACTAAGGGCAGACTCCCCTCATCTTCTTGAGCAGAGTCAAATTGATAAAGTCTTAATAATTCATCAACCGCTTTCTGTTCTCGCCGACGCACCTGATTTTGCATATCAACAATCGCTTGCTTATCATCGGGCTTGACCCTCTCTTCATAAGCGGTGATATCTACTAATGTTTCAGCAATAATAAGATTAGCCGCTTGATCGCGTGCATTACGCATCTCAGTAATTTTGGCTAACCATTTTGTTAACAGCAATTTGGCCGGTTCGACCAATAAAGCAAGACTTTGATATAACCTTTCTTCGCCATCTAGCGGTGGGAAAATAGCGTCAAAACGTATGATAGCATGAATCCCAACCCGTGAGAGTAATCTTTTCCATTCCTTTTCATTTGTCTGCGACGTGCTGGTAAAATTCAGCACCGCAAGTATCGGCTTATCACTGTTTGCCAGTATGGCAACTTCGTCGTGATACTTGGCCAGAACAGGCTCTCGCACATCAATCACATAGATAGCGGCATCACTTTTTAGGAGCTGTCTAATCACTTTTGCTTCTTGACTAAAGTTGATTTCAGCTTCTGGACTTTGTAAAAAAAGTGTTAATTTATCGATCCCATCCGCTTTACTATTGGCCGGGATCAGATGATTAATATAATCATAAAGCGCAACACTATCTTCCAGGCCCGGGGTATCATAAAACAAAATTTCTTCGTTGTCAGCTGCCAAATAGTGATTGCGCGGTATTTTGCCCGTCAAAAAAGACTTATCTAGCAATGCGTTATCCGATAAAGGTAAGGTAATCGCTTCGACATGACGCGTAGTGCCTGGCTTATCCGACACCTCGCCGAAATGGCTATCGCGAATCAGTGTACGCAATAACGATGTTTTACCTACATTAGTATGACCGACAACCGCTAAATGTAATCGGGTTAACATACTATTTTTCCTCTATTAACCAAGTTGGATCAGCGAATGGTAAAGATAGCGCTTGCCAATTTTTAATCTGTTTACCGGAATTGATAAACCAAATCGCTGTCTGTTGCGATTTGGTCATTAGCTGATGAATTAAATTAGTCATTCCCCTATCTGGGGTTCTATCTGTATCAATCGCAATCAATAATTTTTGCGCAGGCGAGCTCTGTAAATAATCTAAAATGCGTTGCCGCTGCTCGTGAGTATTGAGAAAACCTAAAAAGGCGATCTGTTCAGGCGGCTGCCAATCTTCTACTATATCAATCGCGACCAAAAAGGCGGCTTGATGCGATGGGGTGCTAGTCGATTTGCCTATTATCGGGGAGACGGTTAACGCGCTATCTTCATCGATGATTTGTCGTGTGATAGGCTGCAATTTGGTTGCTAAAATCTGATAATCAGGATGATTGAGATCGAATTGCATATGACGGCAACTCTGGTACCATTTTAGTCCACAAAATAGCATCAATAAAAATCGCACCATCACGCCATAAACAACAAATATCCCCAATAACCAAATTGCCCACGCCGATCGCACATCACTGGCATTCACGGCTTGTTCACTCAGGCGGATCATCGTGTCATTTGGCATCGGAAACCCAAGCATCGCCGGCAACGCGCCTAAATAATGGGTGATAGCAATGACATTATCGGCACTTAATAAGGTTGTCTTCCATTCAAAGCTATAATGTTTGGTTGAGAATAATAAGATAAGAATAATCAAGGCAGAACAGAGCAATACTGTCCATAATAAATTAACAATAAAGCCAATTAGCCAGCGTATCCGGTAGCCAAATAACGTAATAAAGGCGGGAATAAGTTGCTTTATTGTCTGCTTTTGAGAGAATTTCTGTGCTAACCATAGCCAACAGTAGATAAACACACTGCCACTACCACTTGCTAAACAGAAAGAGGAAAATAACCAAATGAGTAACGTCACTAAGTGGACACCAAGCAGACTAAATAGTGCCAAATACAAGTTGATTGGATCTTGACTTAATGTGCCGACGGCGAGCGTTGCGCCCATTATCATCGCCACAATCAGCAAAATAACCAACGATACTTTTATGCTATTGATCAGTATCTGCTGGGCAGACAATAAGCCATTTTGCTTAGCTAAAATTTCGGCTCGCACGACTATCCGCTGTGCTAACGATCCTTGACAGCTTCGCGCCTGACGATTAGCTTCTTGATCAGCAAAACTACCTGATTCTTTTTCGACAAGGCGGACAGTTTCAGCGAGCCATAATGATTTGATCAAAATTTATTGCGCTATTTCGCCAATCTTAGTTAACAAGGTTTGGATACGTTGTTGCCAAACTTGTTGATCGCGTTTCAACGCTTCGTTCTCATCACGTAATGTTTTCATTTCGTCAGAACTATCGTTTATGAGCTGTTCTAATTCTTCATTATTCTGTTTTAATGTGGCAACTTCTTGTTGTAATGTCTTAATAGTATTCACACTATTTTGGATTTTATTTTCTAACTGATTCAGCATATCTAGTGACATATTTTCCCTCAAACTCAATTATTAATGTATAATGGTGGCTATTATAACCAATTCATTAAAAAATCTATACCTTTTTAAATTCAATAGGAGAAAATTATGCGAAAGCCTTTTGTTATGGGTAATTGGAAACTTAATGGTAGCATTGAAATGGCAAAAAATTTAATTGATGCGCTACGTGCTGAGTTATCAACCGATTTTGATTGTAACATTGCCGTTGCACCTCCTACTGTTTATCTTGATTTTGCGAAACACCGTTTAGGTGGATCTAAAATCTTTTTAGGTGCCCAAGATGTCGATACTCATTTATCAGGTGCCTATACGGGTGATACTTCTGCGGCGATGCTAAAAGATATTGGGGTGACCCATGTGATTATCGGCCATTCAGAACGTCGCACGTATCACAAAGAATCAGACGAATTGATTGCGCAAAAATTTGCTGTATTGAAAGAAACCGGATTAGTACCGGTACTTTGTATTGGCGAATCTGAAGCTGAAAATGCGGCAGGTCAAACACAAGCTGTGTGTGCACGTCAGTTAGATGCCGTCATTAAGGCATTAGGTGTCCAAGCCTTTAATGATGCGGTTATTGCTTACGAACCTATTTGGGCAATTGGTACCGGCAAATCAGCAACCCCTGCTCAAGCACAAGCGGTGCACCAATTTATTCGTGAACATATCGCAAAACAAGATGCCGATGTTGCCAAACAAGTGATTATTCAATACGGCGGCTCAGTCAATGATAAAAATGCGGCTGAACTTTTTGCGCAACCGGATATTGATGGTGCGTTAGTCGGTGGTGCTTCACTCAAAGCAGACAGTTTTGCTGCCATTGTGAAAGCCGCTGAACAAGCGAAAAAATAAAAATTCTCTGTGACGGCGCCTATTAAGGCGTCGTTTGCACTTTTTTTACGTTTAGCTTTTTGTGTTATGCTGGTTAATAACCCCCCGATTATTTTTAATGACCTTTTTGATTTTCTTCATAAATTACTTCCCTCTATGCCGCTTTCTCAATTCTTTCTCTTTTCTTCGATAAAAATCTTTGGAATAGTCAGTATTGATATTGTTGTCTTGTTATGAGATCCTTTTCTCCGTTAATTCACACCTACAAACGTAAAAAAAATAAAACTAAAATTAAAACTTTCGATTCAAAACAATTGAATATTTTATGATGGAAAATAATCACTAAAAAACAAACACCAAAAATAGGCTGGGTGCAAAATGACTAATAACAAAAAAGTGATTCCTAGTGAATACGAAAAAACACGAATCTTGATCGATACAGGTGTCATTACTTTTAAGGATCGACTTATCCTAGTATTAGAAGGTTTATCAGGTAATGCTTTTGCGAAAAAAGTGGGCATGTCCGAGGCAGTCATTCGCGACTACCTATCGGGAAAAACTTACCCATCCCTCAATCGCTTAGCAATGATTGCACAAAAATGCGATATCCCTATCGAGTGGCTAGCAACTGGCAAGGGCAAATGTAGATTATTACCCGAGACGGAACAAAAAGGCTGCGTATACATCCCTATTTACAACCTCAATGATTGCGATCCAGCGGTATCTGTCATAGAACAGATTCCCTTTGATATTAGCTGGATGAAGCATCGCGGTTTCCAAGCTGATGATCTTATGGCTATTTGGGTGAAAGGTGACAGTATGGAGCCTACGGTGTCCAACCATGATATTATTATCGTGAATAAATCACATAATAAGCCATTAGATGGTTATCTCTATGCTGTCCAATATGATGATCAGCTCAGTATTAAACGCATTCAGAACCAAGGCTATAATTTGGCTTTACTCAGTGATAATACTAAATATCCAATCATTATTATTAGTAAAAGTGAAATGCAAAATCTAAAAATTCTTGGCTTTGTCGTTTACATTTTAAAGGATTTACATTAGCCCGTTGATGTCGTCATGCTAAAACTAGACAGTTTGCACATTGCTACCCCTATTCCGCTCATGTTTATCAGCGGAATATCCCCTCTTACGGCTGATTACGTAAGTCAAATCGCGCGATTAACACCACAAATAATACCGCGAATAACATCATAAACAACACCGCAAACCAGACAACCCAGAAATCAAACTTGGATGGCCATCGCTATCTATGCTAAAATTAACGCTAATTTTTAGCGACTCTTTCTTTTCTTTATAAAAAATTATGTCAATTATCGATCATCAAAAATCAAATCAATCAACGCAAAATATAGGCACACAACCTGCCCCCAAAGTTGTCGTCGGCATGTCAGGTGGTGTTGATTCTTCTGTCTCGGCTTATCTATTACAGCAACAAGGTTATGACGTTGTTGGGCTGTTTATGAAAAATTGGGAAGAAGATGATAACGAAGAATACTGCTCGGCCGCGACTGATTTAGCCGATGCACAGGCGGTATGTGATAAATTAGGAATCAAACTTAAGACGATCAATTTTGCCGCTGAGTATTGGGATAATGTCTTTGCCCATTTTTTATCTGAATATCAAGCAGGCCGTACCCCTAATCCTGATATATTATGTAATAAAGAGATCAAATTTAAAGCGTTTTTAGATTATGCGCTTGACGATCTCAATGCAGACTATATTGCTACCGGCCATTATGTTCGCAAACGCGAAACAGACGGCAAAGTTGAGTTATTACGTGGCTTAGATAAAAATAAAGATCAAAGTTACTTTCTTTATACATTAAGCGAAAAACAGATCGCCAAAAGTTTATTCCCGGTCGGCGAACTTGAAAAACCACAAGTGCGACATATTGCCGAACAGATCGGCTTAGTGACAGCCAAAAAGAAAGACTCAACGGGTATCTGTTTTATTGGTGAACGAAAATTTACCGAATTCCTATCCCGTTATCTGCCAGCTAAAGCGGGCATCATTCGTACTGTGGATGGTGAAGTTATTGGTCACCATCAAGGTCTGATGTACCATACCTTAGGTCAGCGTAAAGGACTAGGCATCGGTGGTTTGAAAGAAGCAGACGATACCCCTTGGTATGTGGTTGATAAAGATTTAATCCATAATGAGCTCATTGTGGCGCAAGGTCATGATCACCCGGCACTCTTTTCGAACGGATTAATTGCTGATCAACTCGATTGGGTCAATCGCCAAGCTGTCACCGCACCGTTTAACTGTACCGTCAAAACCCGTTATCGCCAGCCAGATATTACCTGTCAGGTGATTCCTATCGACAACAACAGCTTAAAAGTTCTGTTTGAACACCCAGTTGCCGCAGTCACACCAGGGCAATCGGCGGTGTTTTATCAAGGTGAAGTCTGTTTAGGCGGTGGTATCATCACGGCAAGAATTACCGATCCAATTCAGTGTGATAAGGAGCCTCATAATGAATAATAAATATTATCATATCACTATCGCGCTTGCCGGTGCTTGCCAAAGTGCACAATTAATTCCGCAACTCGCCAACACAGGCACTTGTAGTACATCGCTTTATCAACAAACCATCAAAACTATTTTTATGATGTCGCCAAATACAACCGCTGATGTTTATGGCGGTGTCGATCATATCCAAACTGGCTTACAGGCATTATTACAGGTTTTATCGTCGAAACAAAAAGAGCATATTGAAATCATCCGCTATCTTTTTGGTAGCTTAGGGGTGACCAGTAAATTATTAAAAAATAGTGATGCGTTAACCAAAATTGACCAACGCTTAACACGTATTTCAGGTATTTATGCCGATAAAATGGATGATGACACCATCGCCACGCATCTCGATGATCTCTCTTACTCATTAGCCGGTATCTATTCTGATATTATCAGCCCATTATCAAGCAAAATAAAAGTGATGGGCAAAATAGAATATCTGCAAAATAGTTTAGTACAAGCCAAAGTGAGAACAACACTGCTTGGCTGCGTCCGATCAGCCATCTTATGGTATCAAGTGGGTGGCAGTCGCTTGCAACTTTTATTTGCTCGTAAAAGCATCTATCGCGCTGCACAAAATCTGCTACACGAAATTAACAATGGAGTTAACTGATGGAACTGTCTTCTAAATCGTCTGCAACATCTGCTTCTGCACTTTTTTCGCTTACTGCGCTCTCCCCTTTAGATGGCCGTTATAGTGATAAAACCGCTTCGCTACGACCACTTTTTAGTGAATACGGCTTACTAAAATATCGGGTTGAGGTCGAAGTTCGCTGGCTAGAAAAACTTTCTGCCCAAGTCAATATTCCCGAAGTGCCCACACTCAGCACCCAAACGCATCAACAATTAGATAACATCATCACCACTTTTAATGAACAAGATGCGTTACGGATTAAAACAATTGAAAAAACCACTAATCACGATGTCAAGGCGGTCGAATATTTCTTAAAAGAAAAAATTGGTGGTAATCCCGAACTCGAAGCGATAACGGAATTTATCCATTTTGCCTGCACGTCAGAAGATATTAATAATCTCTCCTACGCATTAATGCTAAAAGCGGCGCGGGATACTATCTTGATTCCACAATGGCAAACATTAATCGATGCCATTGCAGATCAGGCTAAAACTTATCGCGATTTACCCCTCTTATCAAGAACCCATGGACAACCAGCCACCCCCTCAACTATCGGTAAAGAATTTGCCAATGTTGTCTACCGTTTACAGCGCCAATTAAAACAGCTGCGTGCCATTGAATTATTAGGAAAGATTAACGGTGCGACAGGAAATTACAATGCCCACTTAGTTGCCTATCCTGATGTGAATTGGCATCAACTTAGCCAAGAATTTGTCACCTCGCTCGGCCTTACGTGGAATCCCTATACCACGCAAATCGAACCCCATGACTATATAGCTGAATTTTTTGACTGTGTCGCCCGTTTCAATACCATTATGATCGATTTTGATCGTGATGTATGGGGGTATATCGCACTCAATCACTTTAAACAGAAAACCATTGCTGGCGAAATCGGCTCATCCACCATGCCACACAAAGTCAATCCGATTGATTTTGAAAATTCTGAAGGTAATTTAGGCTTAGCTAACGCAATTATGCACCATTTAGGCAATAAATTACCTATTTCACGCTGGCAACGCGATCTGACTGATTCGACGGTATTACGTAATTTGGGTGTTGGCATTGGTTATGCGCTTATTGCTTATCAATCTACCCTAAAAGGGCTGAGCAAACTAGAAGTGAATCGTGACCATCTATTAGAAGAGCTGGATCATAACTGGGAAGTGCTCGCCGAACCGATACAGACAGTAATGCGCCGTTATGGCATTGAAAAACCTTACGAAAAGTTAAAAGCGCTCACGCGAGGTAAACGGGTAACGGCTGCAGATATACAACAGTTTATTGACACCTTGGCATTACCAGAAGCTGAAAAAATTCGGCTAAAACAGCTAACGCCGAAAGACTATATTGGTTACGCCATCCAGTTTGTCGATGAATTGTCATAATCAATCATCAATACTGTATTTCGATAGATCTAAAGTTATAGAGTTCTAAAGTTATAGAGATCTAAATTTACAGGAATCGAAAAACGATCATAACTGATTGAAATGGGTAGCAGTTCTGAAAGATATTAACATAATATTATCTGACTGATTCACTTTTATTAATCTGTCACTGTTATTAATGGATGTTTCAGAACATATATACGTTTATGTCAAATTTTATGACTATACGCAATGCATCCACGCGAAAATAGGAAAACTGCAATTGAAAATTCGAATCGCCACACGCCAAAGCCCGTTAGCTTTATGGCAAGCTAATTTTGTTGCTCAGCAACTGCGTGATCTTTATCCTACATTGACTGTCGAACTGATTCCGATGGTGACGCAAGGTGATGTGATCCTAGATAGCCCGCTGGCGAAAATTGGCGGTAAAGGGTTATTTGTTAAGCAATTAGAAGCCGCATTACTCAATCAGCAAGCCGATATCGCGGTACATTCTATTAAAGATATTCCCACTGACTTTCCGGCAGGCTTAGCCTTAACCACCATCTGCAAACGTGACGACGTCCGTGATACCTTTGTGTCAAATCATTACCAGACCTTAAGTGAATTACCGGCAGGCGCCATTGTTGGCACATCAAGCCTACGTCGGCAATGTCAACTTAATGCCGCATTTCCTCATCTACAGATTAAGGATTTACGTGGTAATGTTGGTACCCGGTTAGCCAAACTGGATGATCAGCAGTATGATGCGATTATTTTAGCGGCAGTCGGTTTGAAGCGATTAGGTTTAGCCAATAGAATCAAACAATATATTGAGACAAACTTAATTTTACCCGCGGTTGGCCAAGGTGCGATTGGGATCGAAACGCGTAGTCATGATGACGCTATTTTAGATCTGCTGGCGCCCTTAGATGATCACAATACCCGCTTAGCCATTTTGGCGGAACGCGCCATGAATAAAAAATTACAAGGGGGTTGCCAAGTGCCTATTGCCTGTTATAGCCAGCTTACCCAAGCTGAATCCGGCAGCAATATTTTGGCTTTGCAAGGATTGGTGGGTAGCGTAGATGGCCGTAAGATTATCCGCGCTACCGTCATGGGCGATGCGACGCAAGCACAGCAGTTAGGTGAACAACTGGCTGACAAGTTACTTGCGCAAGGTGCACACGCGATCTTAGCCAAGCTGATGAATACGTCACAACCTGCATAAGCGTGTACCGATGATTGACAATCCATTACATGATCTGCCTTTAAATGATTTGTCACCAAACGATCTGTCATCCAATGATGCGCTATCAAATGATCGACCATTAATCAATCGCCCGGCCATTAATATGCCACACATTATCGTCACCCGCCCAGCGCCCGAAGGGGAAGCGTTGACATATCTGTTAAATCAAGCGGGATTGGTGGCGCAACATTTGCCTTTATTTGCCATCGCGGCCGGGAAAGATTTAGCCAATTTATCGGCTGAATTAAATGCGCTTGCCCCTAACGATATGGTCATGATTGTCTCACCGCAAGTGAGTCATCAATTATCGGCTTATCGCCCTGCAATCCACTTCCCTACTCACCTACACTATTTTGCGGTGGGTAAAAAATCGGCCAAACTGTTTGCCGACATGGCGGGTGTACCGGTTGCTTATCCACCCCAAGAAAATAGTGAAGGGTTAATCACATTAATACAAGATAGTCTGACTATCAGCGATAAAAAGGTGCTGATTCTCCGTAGCGAAAGTGGCCGAGAGCTGCTGGGTGACACATTGACGCATGCCCATGCCAGTGTGAAATATATACAGTGTTATACGCGAACACCCATTACCTATCACGCCGATCAATTGGCGGCAAACATCAACAGCACAAATCCGCTCATGATTATTATCACCAGCCATACCCATCTACTGCAACTCGATACATTTTGCCCGCCCCTATACAAACAATATGCCCAGTTACTGGCCACTAGCCCACGTATTTTAGATGAAGCGAAACAATTAGGCTGGCAACATTGTCACTTAGTTAATGGTGCGAATAACAAAATTTTAGTTAAAACAATTACCACACTATGTCATAATGAATTGTGATGATATAGCCGTTAAAACGGTAATATCTGTGTAATTTTAAGTGTTTAAATTCAACCCAAAAGTGAATAAGATTATGAATGAAGCTAATCCAAAAATCGAGCCGTCTATTCCTAATGGTAAAACGATAACAAAATCAAAGCCGGTGACAGCTAATCGTGCGCCAATCTCTAAATTATCTGTTATCGCCATCGCTTTAACGGTCTGTTTAGGTGGATTTCTCTATTATCATGAATATCGGCAGACCAATTCACAACAACGCACTATCGCGTCACTGCAAGCTGAAATTGCCAATTTAAAACAGACCACTAAACAGAGTATCGTAGAGGATCTGCAAACTAATATCACGGATACGGTGAATCAACAGAATCAACAATTTTCGTCACTTGAACAACGTATTGATAAACAGTTAACTGAACAACAAAAAGTACAACAACAGTTAACCGATCAAGTGAATGATTCAATCAAACTGAGCCAACAAGGCTTAGCTCATTTAAATGAACGTTTATCTGCTATGTCATCGACTGACAGCAGTATTTGGCAAATTTCGCAAGCCAACTATTTAGTGCATTTAGCCGGTCGCAAAATTTGGAATGATCAAGATTATACGACTGCGCGTTTGCTGTTAAAGAGTGCTGATGAAAGTTTAGCCCAAACCAACGATCCGAGCTTATTGCCTGCTCGCCAAGCGATAAACAAAGATATTGCCTCACTTGGCCAAGTCAGTTTTATTGATTCTGATGGGATTATTATGATGTTACTCAGTCTCTCTGATGCACTGACCGAATTACCATTGGTGAGTAATTATAAAGAAGTCGATTTAGGTATGACGCAATATCAAGAAGCGGAACCCGATAATCATAAAACCGACGCAACCACAGCGGCACCAACCGGACCGCAAACCGATGCCGCTACTCCGGCAGCCGAAAATAGTCACGATAATGATCAAAGTGATCCTAATAACCGTAATGACACTAACCATGTCGCCAGTGACGAAAACAGAACGCTCACCTCATCGGTGTCGAATTGGTCCAGCAATCTGCTCAAGAGTGCGCAATCTTTTGCTGAAAAATTTATTCATATTGAAAAAGTAAATCAAAACGATGGATTTACCCAATGCTTAACCCAAGCGGGCCAAGATGAGAAAAAAATCCTGCGCTGCCAAATTTTAAAAACACCATTAACATTAGAACAGTCAATGTATTTACGGGAAAATATTCGCTTTCGCCTGTTAATTGCGGCCCAAGCGGTACCGCGTCATCAAGATTTGATTTATCAACGCGCATTGAATGATGTGATGATTTGGGTGACCGCCTATTTCGATGGTGATGCTGCCAGCGTCAAAGCGTTTTTAAATGATATCGATAATTTACAACATCAAACTATCAGCACACAATATGCACCCGACAAATTGGCCAGTAGCAGTGAACTGGAAAAATTGATGCAAACACGTGTCCGTTCTTTATGGGCTAAATAGGAGCATAAGGATGATAAAACTCTTAATCATTTTTCTCGTATTAGTCGGCGGTTTTTTTGTAGGGCCATTGATACAAGGTCATCAAGGGTCGGCCACTTTTCTGGTGGCAAATTACGCTATTACGATGAGTTTCAATACCTTTTTAATCTTACAGATTATCTTTTTATTGGTGCTCTATATGATTTATTGGTTGCTGCGAAAACTTTTCTACTCGAAAACCGCATTCGGCAACTGGTTACGTTCGAAATCACCCCGTAAAGCGGCCAAACGTATTGAACAAGCGCAACTTTTGTTATTAGAAGGCAACTATCAACAAGCAGGGAAACTATTTAGTCAAGGCGCGAAAGGTGCACATAACAAAACCTTGGCCTATTTATTGGCAGCCCAAGCACAAATTGATAATAATCAGTTAATTTCAGCCAATCAACTGCTTGAGCAAGCAGCGAAAAGTTGCGGGACTAAAGAGCTGTTTGCCTTTCAATTAGTCCAAATACGATTACAGATCAAAAATAATCAATATGCGATTGCGCGGACCAATATTGATAAGTTATTAGCCGACAAACCACGTAATCCAGAAGTGTTGAAATTAGCCGATCAGATCTATTATGAAATCGGCGATTATCAAGCGGTCATTGATATTCTTCCTATCATGTATAAAACCAATGTGTATAGCGAATCACAACTTGATCAATTTAAGAGTGTCGCTTATATCAAACGCATGAAACAGTTGTCTATCGACAGTAATCCTGATGCTTTAGCTAAATGGTGGTTAGCACAACCGAAAGAGATTAGGAAAAACGCGATTTATCAAAAAGCGATGGCCAGTTATTTCGAACAGATGGGCAATACCGCAGAAGCAGAAAAAATGCAATTGCAGATAGCTAAAAATAAGCCGTAGTTAACAATAGTTAGTCATGAACAATAGTCAGTTGTTAACCGCAGTCAGTCATTAACAACAATTAGTAATTAACAGCAGTGTGTAAGTAAAAACAGACAATAAGTCAAATAAGCAATCACTAAAAATAATTCATCCATTGTGCGATTAAGCGACATAACAAAATCGGGAAATGCTGTGACCTTATAAAGATCACGTTTTCCCGATTTTTTATTGATAATCTATTTTTGATTTATCACTTATTCAGAAAGAATAGACAAATCCTCAATTACAAAACACCTTGACCAAGCATCGCATCGGCAACTTTAACAAAACCGGCAATGTTAGCACCATTCACATAATTGATATTTTTACCTTTTTCTTCAGAACCATAACGGACACAAGATGCATGAATCTTCAGCATAATATCATGTAAATGTTGATCGACCTGTTCAGCGCTCCAAGAAAGGCGCCCAGAATTTTGTGCCATTTCTAAGCCAGATGTCGCAACACCACCCGCATTAGACGCTTTGCCCGGCGCAAATAACACGCCAGCGGCTAAGAACGCTTGTGTCGCTTCAATGGTGGTTGGCATATTGGCGCCTTCACCGACCGCAATGACACCGTTTTTAATTAAGGTTTGCGCATCATGGATGGCTAACTCATTTTGGGTCGCACACGGTAACGCCACATCCACTTTGATATCCCACGGTTTTTTATCCTTTGCATAAACTAAGCCAAATTCTTTGGCATAGCTTTCAATTCGACCATGTTCGACATTCTTAATTTGCATCAAACGTGCTAATTTTTCTGGTGTAAAGCCCGCTTTATCATAAACTGTACCGTTTGAATCAGATGCACTCACCACTTTAGCACCTAATTGCAAACATTTTTCAATCGCATATTGTGCAACATTACCCGAACCTGATACCGCAACAGTTAGTCCGTCAAAACTTTTACCTTGTTGTTTTAGCATCGCTTCGACAAAATAAACGAGCCCATAACCTGTCGCTTCCGGACGAATCAAGCTGCCACCAAACGATAATCCTTTACCGGTAAACACACAGGCCGCATTATTGGTCAGTTTTTTCATCATACCCGCCATAAAACCAACTTCACGACCGCCTACGCCAATATCCCCTGCTGGGACATCTGTGTCAGGCCCTAAATGGCGATAAAGTTCTGTCATTAATGCTTGGCAAAAACGCATAATTTCGGTATCACTTTTACCTTTAGGATCAAAATCACTGCCCCCTTTCCCGCCACCCATCGGTAATGTGGTTAAGGCATTTTTAAATGTTTGTTCAAACCCAAGGAATTTTAAAATAGAAAGATTAACTGACGGGTGAAAACGCATACCTCCTTTAAACGGGCCAATGGCTGAATTAAATTGTACACGCCAAGCACGATTAACATGGACTTGTCCTTTATCATCTAACCAGGTAACGCGAAATTGGATCGCTCTTTCCGGTTCGACAATACGTGATAGCAAACCGTAATCAGCATAGTGCGGATTCTTTTTAATATAAGGCCATAATGAAGTCATCACTTCGTTTACGGCCTGTAAAAATTCGGGTTGATTAGGGTCTCTTTTTTGCACAGTTTCAAGAAAACTATCAAGTGCCATTAATTTACTCATACTTATTTCCTTCTATCTTTAAAATAGTAAATGGGATTGTTACATCGAATGGATCAACTCGATGCAATATAGCACCATCATAATGCAGAAATAAGCTTAAAATTGATGTAATGCACAAAATTTATTAAAAAACTTTTGATATTAAAACTATTAATATTAATAAATATTATAAACAGCTAAAAAATAACGAATCATAGCCATGGAAGCAATGCCGGTAATCACAATCCACATCAGGTTTTTGGTGATAATCGCCACTATAACCGTCGGCAACGTGGCTAAACAGTAACCGATATTCAGATCGGGCCATGCGCCTTGTTTAACCCTAAATAAATTTTGGACAAATAACGCCGTTAAAATAGCGATCGGAACGTAGGATAAAAACCGAATCACGATAGTCGGTAACTGTAATTTACGAACTAACATAAAGGGGATGATTCTAGGTAGCCAAGTGACGATGCCGCAACCTAAAATAACCAGTAAACTATAAGTTGTCATTGCTTACCTTCCATCATAACTCCCACACAACACCCAACCAGTGTACTGACCAAAATGGCCATTTCGGGTGACATAAAACGCAATAAAAAAATCAAGCTTATTGTTACCGTCAACATCGCAATAACCCGATTTTTAAGACTTTTGCTTTTATCACTGGTTAATTGTAAATAGAGCAGGCCAATAAACATCGCTATTAAAGCGTAATCTAAACCAAATTGTTGCGGATTGGGCAACCATTCACCGATTAAAGCGCCCAATAGACATGAACCGATCCAAACCGTGTAAGCAGAGAGGTTCAGCCCATGCATCCACGCGGCATTAATCGGAACTTTATTGGCAACGGCATTCATCGCCACCGCAAAGCTTTCATCGGTTAACAAGCTCCCTATACCGAGATTATGCCATAGCGAATCTTTGCGGAAAGTGGGTGCCAGCGACATACTCATTAAGAAGTGACGCGAATTTATTAAAAATACGGTAAAAATAATCGCGGAAATTGGTGTTGCTATCATCATTAATCCGGTCATCACAAATTGGGCCGCCCCCGCATAAATAATAACCGCCAATAATGTCACTTCGAGCGCACTCAATCCTGTCGACTTGCCCACTACCCCCGCGGCAATACCAATACCAATGTACCCCAGCAGCGTCGGAATACAGGCATGCACGCCGTCTTTAAATGTTAATGCCATCTCACTATCATTCATGATAACGATCCTTTGTTGTAACTCTCACGCAATGGCGACTATCATAGCACGCAAACGCACCACAGGCGTCAATCCCCGAATAATCAACTAACTTGCACGCCTATCAATCCAGCAACAGATGTTATCCTTTTTACACATTTTACATAAAGATTGTTATAATGAGCGATTTCTACCATATTGTGAGCGTAATTTATGTTAAATCAATTAAAAGCGATTATTCAGTACCTTCTACCTAAACAGCTCTTAACGTCTATGGTTGGCTGGTTGGCTAAAAGACGTTTAGGCAAAGTCACCACGTGGATGATTATCGGCTTTAGTAAATTTTATAAGGTTAATCTACACGAAGCATTATTTGATGATGTAAATGAATATAAGACCTTTAATGATTTTTTTGCTCGTAAATTAAAAGACGGTGCGCGCCCAATCGATTCTGATCCCAATGCCATTACCATGCCTGCGGATGGTGTGATTAGTCAATTTGGTACTATCGAAAATGATGCTTTATTGCAAGCTAAAGGACACTATTATTCGTTAACTTCCCTACTTGCGTGTCAGCCAGATATGATTAACGCATTTAGCCATGGCCTTTATGTGACTACTTACCTCGCGCCAAAAAATTACCACCGTGTACATATGCCTTGTACTGGTACATTACGTGAGATGATTTACGTACCCGGTACGCTCTTTTCAGTCAATCAAGCCACCACCGAAACTATTCCGAATATCTTTGCCCGCAATGAACGCGTTATTTGCCTATTTGATACTGAATTTGGCCCAATGGCACAAATTTTAGTGGGCGCGACAATTGTCGGCAGTATCGAAGTCAATTGGGAAGGTACCATTACCCCGCCACGTGATGGCATTATGAAACGTTGGCACTATGCCGATCCAACAAACTCAGCGGCGATCCGTCTCGAAAAAGGTCAGGATATGGGCTGTTTTAAATTAGGCTCAACCGTCATCACCTTATTTAGCAGTAATAATGTGTCCCTTATCGATGAACTAAAAGTGGGACAAGTTGCCGAAGTTGGACAGATAGTAGCCGAAGGGCACTCACGCTAATTATATGGGATCACACTGTATGTGGATGCGCGGAATTTGCTATAGCTTATTGCTATTATTTTCATCATTGGTTTTGGCGGATGACGCCAAAATCAATCCTAATACGAATGTCAATATCAACGCCACTATCCATGCAAAAATAAGTATTAATGATGAAACAGAATTAGCACAGATTATTAGCCAATTAAGTGGTAAAAATGATGATCTGCGGCAAAATATGGATTTTCAAAAAACGCATCTCACTAGCATTGTGAATGAACAGAATAATATTTCCACGCAAATTTCTCATGTACAAAATACATTGGCAACTTTAGATGAGCAAGGCGAATGGCTCAGTTTTTCAACTGCGCTCGGTGAAACGTTGCGTCAACAACTGTTACGTTTACCCGAAAAACCAAAATCACAAGCCTTGGATGCAGAAATTGCCGACGCAAAAGTGCAGCAGCTAAATTACAGTAATGATCTCACCGCATTAGACAACTACCCGAGTGTGTCGAGCGCGATAACTAATAGCAAACTGATTGCGCAATATCGTCGTCTATTACGTGAACAAAGTGAGCTCCTGAAAACATTAATATCAGGAACCGATACCACGATATTAGAATTAACTAAACTGAAAATTGCCAACAAACAGCTCATTGATGCAATAAATTCAGTGAACGATGCCGCGCACCGTTACTTTTTCTGGGTTGCCGACGTCAATCCTATTTCTTTGAGTTATCCTTTAGATCTCGCTAAAGATATTGGCTTTGTGATTTTCTCGATTGATACCTTAACGCAACTTTATTATGTCGGAAATGAGGTTCTCACCACGCCCAAACCCCTCTTTTTACTCTTGCTGTCGATTGTCTTTGTCATTGCACATTTTAAAATGAAAGCTAAATATGACCATTTTTTAGACAAATCAGCAACTCGCGTCGGTAAGGTAACACAAGATCGCTATAATTTGACTGTAAAAGTGGTGCTTTACTCTCTATTGATGGCATTACCGATTCCCATTTTATGGGCGGTGCTCGGCTATGCCTTACAGATCAATCCTGACTATACCGCAGCGGTCGCGTTGGGTTATGGTGTCAATGCCGCAGCACCTATTTTGTGGGTTTTTATTATTAGTGCGCAATTTGCCGAACCGAAAGGGTTATTTATTAATCATTTTGGTTGGCCTGAACATAGCGTGCGCGCAGCAATGAAATATTACCAGCTTTCCGTTTGGTTAGTGATTCCATTAGTGATGATTGTGATGAGTTTTGATCATTACAATAATCGCCAATTCGCCTCCACAATCGGTCGCTTTGCGTTTATTATTCTCTGTTTTGCCTTAATTTTTATGACCAAATCGATTCATCGCGCAGGTGTTCCGCTTTATATCGATAAAAAAGGGTCGGGAGATAACTTATTTAGCCATATTTTATGGTTTATTTTACTCTGTGCTCCTTGGTTTGCCATCATTGCCGCTTGTTTAGGTTATCTCTCTACTGCACAAGTATTATTAGGGCGATTAGAAGCTTCGGTCATCATCTGGTTTGGGTTATTAGTTGTCTATTTTATGGTACGCCGTTGGATGTGGATTCAGCGCCGTCGCATTGAATTTGAACGAACCAAACAACGCCGTTTAGAAAGAATACAACGCGCCAAAGCCAGCGAAGAAGAGTTAGCCTCGATTAACGAAAATAGTGCTGATGAACCAATCATTAATCTCGATATCATCAGTGCCCAATCACTTCACCTAGTGCGATCTATCGTGGTCATGATTGCCTTAATCAGCATGATCTTATTATGGTCAGAACTCCATTCTGCTTTTGCTTTTATGAATAATATCCGTTTATGGGGCACAAGTTCGATCGTCAAAGGCGTTGAGATCGAACAATATATTACTCTCGGTGCCCTGTTTATCGCTATTTTAGTCATGACCATTACCATTCAACTAGTAAAAAATCTACCCGCTTTGCTTGAACTCGGGATTTTGCAACATTTAGATTTAGCACCAGGAACAGGCTATGCCATTTCGACAATATCTAAATACCTGATCTTGATGATCGGTTCAGCTATTGCGTTTTCATTTATTGGGATTGATTGGGCCAAAATTCAGTGGTTAATTGCTGCTCTCGGTGTCGGATTAGGATTTGGTTTACAAGAGATTTTTGCCAATTTTATTTCTGGTTTAATCATTCTCTTTGAAAAACCTGTGCGCATCGGTGATACCGTCACGATTCGTGATCTCACCGGGAGTATCAGTAAAATTAATACTCGCGCCACCACAATTGTGGATTGGGATCGTAAAGAGATCGTGATGCCAAACAAGGCTTTTATCACAGAACAATTGGTTAACTGGTCACTGTCTGATTCCATCACCCGCATTGTATTAACTATTCCGGCTACTATCGATGCAGATAGTCAGATGGTGCTGGATATATTAAAACAGGCGGCTAATGAATGTGGCTATGTGTTAAACGACCCAGAACCACAAGTATTTTTAGTGGATATCCAAGAAGGTATTCAACTATTTGAATTGCGTGTTTTTGCAGCAGAAATGGGGCATCGTATGCCTCTACGCAGTGAAATCCAACAACTGATTATTAAAGCGTATAATGAGCATAATCTGATACTACCTTTCCCACCGTTACAAACGAATTTGGAAGCCATTGGTCGTAAAAATGGTCGTCGGACTTATACGGTTGGCACGCTATAATGGCTTATCAGTGATCGCAATCACTTATCCATAGCCAATTCAGATTAACTAACGCTATCAATTCACGCAGATTAACCAAATAGTGTTTCTAACCAAGGTACCCCAAAAGCACCGGGCACCAATAAAACAAAAACCCACACAGGTGCCGAGGTAAGATTTGCCAAATTAAATTTGTTGGTTGGCATTTCTAAAGCGCCCGCAATGAGGGGAACAACAGCACGAAATGGACCAAAAAATCGGCCAATAAATACCCCTAATGTGCCATATCGATGGAAAAACTGTTCAGATCGTTGAATCAATTTAGGATGTTTATTGAGCGGCCATGATGAAATCATCTGTTGATGATAATGTTTACCTAACCAATACGAAATCCAATCCCCAATAATGGCACCTAATGAAGCGGCAATAAAAACCGGCATAAATGAAATAGCACCGGTACCAATCAGTGCACCAACGCCCAATAAAATTGCCGTTGCAGGAATGAGCAACGAAAGGATCGCTAACGATTCACCAAAAGCTAAAAGAAAAACAATGGGAATTTCCCAGATTTGGTTATCTTTGATAAATTGCATTAAAAATTGTGTGGTTTCAGATAACATATTGCTTAAATTTATTTGCTAATATTGTGGATGTTTTCCTATTTTACCACACTATATTTGACTATAATAATGAGAAATATTGGGGCGTTAACGTAAAAAACACGTAAAGAACGATTAATAATATAAAACAGAGAATAACTATGACAATTAGTATCCAAAACGTGTTAGTAAAGCGATTTAAACACGAAAAAGACGATAGCAACGGAACTTATCCGATAGAAGATGATCAAATTGCAATAGAAAAACCCGTCGCGCTAGTTTACAACGGCATTTCCCATGTGGTAATGATGGCAACACCCAAAGATTTGGACTATTTTGCGATCGGTTTTTCATTAACCGAACACATCATTGAATCAGTAAACGAAATCTATGGTATTGATATTATTGAAACTGAACAGGGAATCGAAGTCCATATTGAGTTATCATCACGCCGTTTTGCCCATTTAAAAGAGACGCGCCGTAATCTCACCGGCCGTACCGGTTGTGGTATTTGCGGTACCGAACAGATCGAACAAGTTGTCAAACCGATCGCCAAATTACCCAATCAGACCCAAATAACCTTATCACATTTTAAGCATGCATTATCATACCTTCGAAAAGTACAACAGGTTGGCGAACAGACAGGCTGCACCCATGCCGCGGTATGGTTGGATGCAAAGGGGCAATTTATTGCTGGATTTGAAGATATTGGTCGCCATGTTGCTTTAGATAAATTGCTCGGTTTTCGTGCCAAATACCTTGCAAAACAGACATCTCAACAAACAAATCCATCATCTCAGCAACAAGACATTGTGTTAGTTTCTAGCCGAGCGAGTTATGAAATGGTCCAAAAAACATCCAGCTGCGGTATCGAAGTATTACTGGCTGTTTCCGCGGCAACATCGATGGCAGTCGATATAGCAAAACAAAATAATCTGACATTAGTGGGATTTTTCCGTGGCGATAAAGGCGTTATCTATTCAGGATTAGAACGCATTACTGCATAGTTGGTTTGTGATGATAATTCGCTATATTATTCGTCAGTGATGTTTATTAGAAATATGCCTATTAGAAAATTTTAGTAGGAAATGCTTCGCCGGCAATGTTTATAAAGTATATGTTTATAAAGTACCGTTTATAAAGTAATGTTTATGAAGTAATGCTGAGTAGGAAATATTTAGTAAAAATAGTTCGTAAAAAATAGTTCATAAGAAATATTGATGACGCAATTCATATCACATCATATACCGCTGAAAAGTCAGCGGTATATTCAATATGGTTATTGTAAGCCGCCATCCTTGCTAATCAACGATGGCGGCCACAACCAAGAAATCAGTAACTTACTGACCTTTTACTTCTTTACGACCGTGGAATGGTGCTTTGGCTGAACCTAAAGCTTCTTCAATACGGATCAATTGGTTATATTTAGCAATACGATCAGAACGGCTCATTGAACCTGTCTTAATTTGACCTGCGGCTAAACCAACTGCTAAATCAGCAATAGTTGAATCTTCGCTTTCACCACTACGGTGTGAAATAATTGCTGTATAGCCAGCATCTTTCGCCATTTTAACAGCGGCAATAGATTCAGTTAAGGTACCAATCTGATTTACTTTTACAAGGATTGAGTTAGCAATACCTTTTTCAATACCTTCTTTGAAAATCTTGGTATTGGTTACAAATAGATCATCACCCACTAATTGGATTTTACCACCCAATTCTTTAGTTAAATATGCCCAACCGTCCCAATCGCTTTCATCTAAACCATCTTCAATAGAGATAATTGGGTATTCTTTTGCTAAACCTTCTAAATAATGTGTAAATTCTTGTGCAGTAAATTCTTTACCACCTTCGCCTTTTAACACATATTTGCCAGTTTCTTTGTTATAAAATTCAGAAGCGGCACAATCCATCGCTAAAGTGACATCTTTACCTAAAACATAACCGGCTTTTTCAACTGCTTCTTTGATACATTCTAATGCATCTGCATTTGATTTTAGATTTGGCGCAAAACCACCTTCGTCACCAACAGCGGTATTCATACCTTTGGCATGTAATACTTTCGCTAAATTATGGAAAATTTCAGATCCAATACGAATCGCTTCGCGTACTGATTTCGCACCTACTGGTTGGATCATGAATTCTTGTAAATCAATATTGTTATCGGCATGTTCACCACCATTAATGATATTCATCATTGGTAATGGCATAGAATATTGACCCGGCGTACCATTAAGATCAGCAATATGTTGGAATAAAGGCACACCTTTAGCCGCTGCAGCTGCTTTTGCATTAGCCAGTGAAACCGCTAAAATGGCATTCGCACCTAAATTAGATTTAAAATCAGTGCCATCTAAATCAATCATGATCTGATCGATATTTGCTTGATCTAATGCATCTTTGCCTAATACTGCTTCGGCAATTGGTCCATTTACATTAGCCACAGCTTTAAGAACACCTTTACCTAAAAAGCGTGATTTATCACCATCACGTAATTCTAACGCTTCGCGTGAACCGGTTGAGGCACCTGATGGGACAATAGCTAATCCAACAAAACCACCTTCTAGATGAACTTCCGCTTCAACTGTAGGATTACCACGTGAGTCAATCACTTCACGGCCTACTACTTTAACAATTTTCGCCATATTTTTTTCCTCTATGTGACAGATATATAAATTAAATTAAACAAAATCTTGATAAATCATTTTACTTGTTTTTCTTGGTAGATTTGTGCAGCTTTGATAAAACTACTAAATAAAGGATGACCATCTCTTGGTGTCGAGGTAAACTCTGGATGGAATTGACAAGCGACAAACCACGGGTGATCTGGAATCTCGATAATCTCAACCAGTTTTCTATCCGTTGATAATCCGGTGACTTTTAGTCCTGCTTTGATAATCTGTGGTAACAAATTATTATTCACTTCATAACGATGACGATGGCGTTCAACTATCGTCTCTTTCTTATACATTTTACTCACTAAGGAATCTGGCTCGAGATGGCACACTTGGCTACCTAAACGCATGGTACCGCCCAGATCACTTTTTTCGTTACGTTGTACGATGTTACCCGATTCGTCATTCCATTCTGTAATCAGCGCGACAACTGGATGCGCACAATCTTTGACAAATTCTGTCGAGTTAGCGTCTGGAATACCGGCCACATGGCGCGCAAATTCAATCAATGCCACTTGCAGACCAAGACAGATACCCAAAT
The DNA here is from genome assembly GCA_029433345.1 of Orbaceae bacterium ESL0727. Lineage (GTDB taxonomy): Bacteria > Pseudomonadota > Gammaproteobacteria > Enterobacterales > Orbaceae > Gilliamella. The sequence continues at coordinate 1,356,142 of JAQTHY010000001.1, read as the reverse complement.
AAGGGATTTTATGTTCACGTGCATAACGGGCAGCAATAATTTTGCCTTCAACACCACGGTAACCAAAGCCACCTGGAATCAAAATACCGTCGAGCCCTTGTAGCAATTCCACACCGCGCGATTCTAAATCTTCAGAATCGATATATTTAATATGCACGGCAAGACGATTTTTCAGCCCACCATGTTTTAGGGCTTCATTAACTGATTTATAAGCATCGTGTAACTCAATATATTTACCGACCATACCAATAGTCACTTCGCCAACTGGATTGGCTTCTTCATAAATCACTTGTTCCCATTCAGAAAGATCAGCTTCAGGGCAGTCAAGATGGAAGCGATTGCAGACAAAAGTATCGAGATTTTGTGATTTTAATAAAGCCGGAATTTTGTAGATCGAATCGACATCTTTCAGTGAAATCACCGCTTTTTCAGGTACATTACAAAAAAGCGCAATTTTTGCCCGTTCATGGGCAGGCACAATGCGATCAGAACGACAAATTAAAATATCGGGTTGGATACCAATAGACAGGAGCTCTTTTACGGAATGTTGGGTTGGTTTTGTTTTCACTTCGCCCGAAGCAGCTAAATAAGGCACTAACGTTAAATGCATAAACAACGTATGTTCACGACCAACATCTACCGCCAATTGTCGAATCGCTTCTAAAAATGGTAATGACTCAATATCGCCGACTGTGCCACCAATCTCAACAATTGCAACATCAAAACCCTTAGCACCGTCAATCACCCGTTCTTTAATCGCATTGGTAATATGGGGAATGACCTGGACGGTTGCGCCTAAATAATCACCATGGCGTTCTTTACGGAGCACATCCGAATAAATACGGCCAGTGGTGAAATTATTTTTACGCGACATTTTAGTGCGAATAAAACGTTCATAATGTCCTAAGTCTAAATCCGTTTCTGCACCATCTTCTGTGACAAAAACCTCACCATGTTGGATAGGACTCATCGTGCCGGGATCGACATTAATATAAGGATCGAGCTTTAACATGGTGACTTTTAAATTGCGGGCTTCCAAAATCGCAGCAAGTGATGCTGCGGCAATGCCTTTACCCAGAGAAGAAACGACACCGCCTGTAACAAAAATATAATTAGTGACCATTAATACCAGACCATTATTAATTAATAGAAAACTATTCATCGTTTTAGCCATCGTAGTGTGTATTTTAACAGTGGATGGACAAGATAATAGCTATGAATCAGACGGGATCATAGTTTAACAGAATACGCTTATTGCGACAACGGATTATTTATTTTACAGAGCACAATCGGTCATTTATTCATATAATTTTCAGTTCGATTTGATTGACAACGCTATTCACTACCGTCATCGTCATGCACTTTATCCCGAGTCTTTAATCGATGAGGGGAGGATAACATGAGCCTTTATTTTTACCCGCCGATATCTTAAAAAAGCAATATTAATAATGAGATACACTATCTAACTTTACAAGGATAGCATACAATATCCTGGAGGATGAGTAGAAATCGTACAATCTTCAGGAACGATCATTCTACCTTGCTGATCTAAAATAGCGATGCCTTTCCCTATCAGATAAATGACGAAAACTGTATCGTCCTATTCTGGCAGAAAATAACGTCGTTTGAGTGAGGAGAAATATGAGGAGAAATAAAAGATATATTCTATCTCGGTTAATAAACCTAATTTATGCATCATTTGATCTTTCAGCTAGGGTTCCATTAATGGACAGATTAGTAAATCCACTTAGTGTAACAACTTTTTTAAGAAAACATAGTGAGGCTTTAATATGAAAAAAATCCTGATAACATCTGCCCTTGCATTAACCTGTTCGCTGCCAAGCATGGCGGCTTTTGGCGCTAATGAAAAATCTGACGTAAATGGTCCGGGTGATCCTCAATCCGCTGAAAAAATAACAGCGAATCAAGACAATCACCGCCCAATGCGAATTTTAATTGTTAATGATGATGGTTGCCGTTCAGCAGGTACCGTCTCGTTAAAACAAAAACTGGATGCGAAAGGTTATGAAGCTTGGATTGTAGCACCTGATACCAATCAAAGTGGTATTGGTAGCGCCATTACCTTTAAGCCGGGTAAAGAGTTCCAAATTACTAAATTGGGTGATAAACATTACTGTTTCCCTGGCACGCCAGCGGATGCGCTAGATTTTGGTGTAGAAGGTATTTTACGCAATGTTCCGGTAGATTTGGTGATATCAGGCGTCAATGATGGCCCTAACACAGGTATGGCGCAAGCTAATTCAGGCACGGTTAATGCTGCAATCCGTGCTTTACGTCACGGTTATCCTGCCATTGCCGCAAGTATTGGTGTCATTCCTAGTGATGAAGAAGCAAAAAATGGTTTTCCACAAACTAAAAAATATTGGCCAGAATCCGTTGACTATGTTGTCGAAGTCGTTGATGCATTAAATAAAAATTGGCAAGCAGATGTCCCTGTATTACCTAAAAATACAGGCTTGAGTATCAACTATCCGCCGTTAGATAAAAAAGCGATTAAAGGGGTAAAATATATCAATAATGAATTTACGCCTGCGCCACAATTTTTCTATGAAGTTTTACCGGATGGCAATGCTAAGCAGGTATTACGAAGTGGTATTTTTTCACCGACTGATGCAGATACCGATACAGGTTGGTTAGATAAAGGTTATATCATCTATACGATTATGACCGCACCGCAAGTCCAGCCAAACGTTGAAGCTGCTTACCGCGAAAAATTAGATAATATTTCAGGTATTAAGGCAAGTCAATAACCCTTGAAATTAGGCTAAATAGATTGTTATTTAGCCAATTTTACGAGAGAAGCATCGCTAAAAATCCACTTAATACTGTGATTAAGTGGATAATCAGATGTTAGTTTACTGTTTTTTTTACTACTTTACTTTTTTATCGCTATTTTACCGTTTTTTCACTATTTTACCGTTTTCTCACTACGGGCTAATCCAATAATGCCTGAACGGACGATTTCGATAATATCGCTGGTTTCGCGAATAGCAGATAAGAACGAATCTAACTTCTCGCTGGTTCCCGCCAATTGGACGACATATTGTGTCGCCGTCACATCAACAATCGAACCACGGAAAATATCGACACAACGTTTAATTTCATCACGTGCTTCGGATCCTTTCGCGGCTACTTTAACCAACATAATTTCACGTTCAACATGTGGACCTTCACTCAAATCGTGGACGCGATAAACATTGACCAATTTATTGAGCTGTTTTTGGATCTGTTCTAATACATGCTCATCACCGGTAGTTTGTATGGTCATACGGTGCATAGTTGGATCTTCTGTTGGCGCCGTTGTCATCGTTTCAATGTTAAAACCGCGTTGAGAAAATAGGCCAATAATACGGGACAGTGCGCCCGGTTCATTTTCAGTCAATATAGATAATATATAATGCATTAGGTTCTCTCCGTTCTGCTTAACCACATTTCGCTCATATCACCACCCCGAATCTGCATTGGGTAGACATGTTCGGTGGCATCAGTCATCACATCAACAAACACTAAACGACCTTTAATCGATAACGCTTTCTTTAATTTCGCTTCTAATTCTTCGCGTTTAGTTATCACCATACCGACATGACCATAAGCTTCGGCTATTTTGGCAAAATCAGGCAGTGATTCCATATATGAACTCGAATGGCGTCCAGCATAAATCATATCTTGCCACTGTTTTACCATGCCTAAAAAGCGATTATTTAGATTCAAAATTAATACGGGCAAACCATATTGTAGCGCGGTAGAGAGTTCTTGGATATTCATCTGAATACTGCCATCACCCGTTACACATATGACGCGTTTATCCGGAAACGCCAACTTAACCCCCAAAGCAGCCGGGAAACCAAAGCCCATCGTGCCAAGTCCGCCCGAGGTAATAAAATGGCGTGGTTTATCAAAGGGGTAATAAAGTGCGGTAAACATTTGATGTTGGCCAACATCGGTTGCGACATAAGCCTCACCTTTAGTTAATTTGTAGAGCACTTCAATCGCTTCTTGTGGCTTAATCGCATCACCTTCATGGCTATAAGCCAGACAATGACGTGCTCGCCAATGTTCTATCTGCTTCCACCAATCAATTAATGCATCTAAATCGCGATTGGCGCTTTTCTTCTCACTACTATTTTTACCATTTTTATCAATGGCATTTTTATCAATGCTGCTTTTCGGCGTTACCTGTGCATCGAGATCTAACTCATCGAGTTGGGCTAACATCGTTTCTAACACGGATTTCGCATCACCCACAACAGGAATCGTTGCTGAAACGGTTTTCGAAATTGAGGTTGGATCGATATCGACATGAATAATTTTGGCCTTCGGGCAATATTTATCCACACTATTGGTGGTTCTATCATCAAACCGGACGCCAATTGCTAAAATCAGATCAGCATGATGCATCGCCATATTGGCTTCATAAACACCATGCATACCAATCATGCCCAAATAATTTTTATCTGTGCCCGGGAAAGCACCAATGCCCATTAATGTCACCGCAACAGGCAGATCCAACTTTTCAACTAATGTCTTAACTGCTGAGCTGGCATTGGCCGTAATGACACCACCACCGATATACAATACCGGTCTTTTGGCGGCCAACAATAACGTCAATGCTTTTTTGATCTGACCTTTATGTCCCTGTACTGTAGGATTATAAGAACGCAAGCTAATCGATTTAGGATAATGGTAGCTATATTTATTGTTTGGATTAACCACATCTTTAGGGAGATCAATCACCACCGGCCCTGGGCGACCTGTTGAGGCAATATAAAACGCTTTTTTTATCACTTCTGGAATTTCTTGCGCATCTTTGACTAAAAAACTATGCTTAACCACTGGGCGTGAAATACCAATCATGTCACATTCTTGGAATGCATCATTCCCGATCAAATTATGTGCCACTTGCCCCGAAATAATAACCAAGGGAACAGAGTCCATATAAGCTGTCGCAATCCCAGTGATGGTGTTGGTTGCCCCTGGACCTGATGTGACTAAGACCACACCCACTTCGCCAGTCGCACGTGCATAACCATCCGCCATATGTACCGCGGCCTGTTCATGCCGCACCAAAATATGCTCTATTCCACCAATCGTGTGCAAGGCATCATAAATATCTAATACACTGCCACCCGGGTAACCAAAAATCTGTTTTATTCCTTGGTCGATCAAGGACTGAACTACCATTTCCGCGCCCGATAGTTTCGCCATACTCGCCTCCATTTTTACTGTTGTTCTTTATAACTGTTCTCTCTACCGATTCTCTAGAACGGCTCTCTATATTGTTTTTCTAGGAGAACTTGTTTTAAGTGAAAGTGTTATCTTAAAAAAAGAATATTAAAAGTCTTATTTTAAAAAGATGATATTAAAAGCTCCATTTTGCATTAACTTATGGGCAAAAGCAATGTAACAGATTAGGCAAATATAAATCATTATTTGTATTTGATCACATTATTTTACATAAACGTATATAAGTTCTGAAACATCCAAATAAAAATAGTCGTCTTATCAGAATAATTTTTCATAAATTTGTGCTATTATCTCAACTATCACAACAAGATATAGGCAATAACCGAAAATCGCCTATACACTTTCTTTATTGATGTTATGATGATAAATATTGTTATAAAGGTTGTTATAAATATGGTTATCTATATTGTTATAAATAGTGTTATCTCACTAACCAATAATAAATAAGCCACTCACATTATTAATAAAAATGAAAAATATCCGTTACCTTGCCCTAGTTTGCCTATCGCTATTCTCTTGTATAGCCAATGTTAACGCAGAAACTACGCAGCTACATCAGACCCCGTTACCTCATGACTTTGTATCACTATTATGGGCGATCCCATTCGTGGGGATATTGCTATCGATTGCCTTATTGCCGGTACTCTTACCACAGATTTGGCATAACCATTACGGTAAAATCGTCTCATGTTGGACGCTACTTTTTTTAGGCGCCACACTCATTGTGTTTGATCTCAATTTCACCGTGCAGATCACGCTACACGCAATGGTGAGTGAATATCTACCTTTTATATTATTGCTGTTAGCCCTTTTTACCGTATCAGGTGGTATTTTGATTGATTGCCATCTGCAAGATACACCGAAAAATAATCTCTGTTTACTTGCGATTGGTACTTTACTTGCATCAATTATGGGTACCACGGGCGCCGCGATGTTAATGATTCGCCCCCTCATCCGTATCAATTATCGGCGCCAACAACGCATCCATATTATGATCTTTTTTATCTTTCTTATCGCAAATATTGGTGGTGGCTTAACGCCATTAGGCGATCCGCCCCTCTTTATTGGTTTTCTAAAAGGTGTTGATTTTTTCTGGACCCTCAAACAGATGTTATTACCGGTTATTGTCAATACCGTTGTGCTGCTTGGGATTTTTTACTGGATTGATTCCGTTTTATATCGCAAAGAAGCGACTAATCGGATCGATTTTGATAACGCAACCGCTCATACCTCGCCACGTTTACAGATTCAAGGCATAAAAAATGGTTTATTATTAATCGTTATTCTATTGGCGGTGCTTTTATCAGGTGTGTGGCAATCGGATATCGCTATTACCTTTTTTGACATAACTGTCACGTTACCCAATCTATTACGTGATCTCCTATTTATCGCGATTATCATGATTTCGTTGCGGACAACAGCAAAATCGATCTATATCGCCAATCAATTTAACTGGGCACCCATCATCGAAGTGAGCAAACTGTTTGTGGCCATTTTTATCACGATTACGCCGATTTTAACGCTATTACGAGCAGGTAGCGACGGCGCCTTGGCACCCCTCATTTCACTGGTCAGCAATGCACAGGGCGAACCAATTAATGCGTTCTATTTTTGGTTATCGGGTTTGCTATCTGGCTTTTTAGATAATGCGCCAACCTATTTAGTTTTTTTTAATCTCGCCGCTGGCGACGCTACCACCCTAACCCAGCAATTACCCAACACACTGCTTGCTATTTCGATGGGATCAGTTTTTATGGGCGCGCTCACCTATATTGGTAATGCACCCAATTTAATGGTAAAAAGCATCGCAATACAGAATCAGATTACGATGCCAAGCTTTTTTGGTTATATGCAATGGTCGCTAATTTTGCTGATTCCACTCTTTTTAATCGATATGATGCTATTTTTGATTTAAAGATGGCGGGGTATAGATGAACAATTGAGCGTCGATAAGTCAAGAATAGCGCGTTTAATCCGCTGACAATGCTGATCTTTTTTAATCAGAAAACGATGCTAACCTACATAGCAGCGACTAATTGTGATAAATAGTTTGTTTGTTAACCGTTGATTCTAAATCAAGTGCCATATATGCATTAATCAGTGCAGCCATGGCGGAAAACAGATCATCCAGCGAATGTTTCCGCATCCGTCCACACACTTTTGCTTCATCATCACACACAAAACAGGTGCGCCGAGGAAAATCAAATTGCGATCGGGAAACGCTCATGTGAGTGAGGGGATCAATAACATCAATATCCCACAAACGCCCTAATGGATGATCAATTTCGAGCTGTATACATATCTCTTTCAGCGAAATAGCAGCATAATCCACCACAATAATTGCTTCTTCACCTGTCACTTCATCATAATATTGCTGATCTAAAATAGGAATATGGTGATCCGCTAAGGTCGTTTTTATCGCGGCGATGGCTTGTTCAAACAGGTAATGGGTGACTGGACTTTGTTTGACTGGTCCTGGAATCACCAGGGTAAGTGAAATGAGTGCAGAACTATAATGATTTATCGCCTGCTGTTGATGCAACACTCGCTGCTCTTTTGCAGATAACATCTGGGCAAGTGTGACCGGTTTGCCTTCATTAAAATCAATCTGTTTATATGTCATATTCCTCAAATCGATATTGTCGTTAATGATCTCATTTGTTAACTCGTCACTATCTCATTAATGATCTCGTTAACTATTTCATTAGTTATCTTATTAACTATCCCACCGACTATTGCCGATGAGATAGAGATAGAAAAAAGACGATTAATAATCTTTTACTTGGCGAACGACATCAATGATAGATCCATCGCGGTAGTGAACAATACCGACAATTTTGTCTTCAAATTCAATCGGTTTAGGTTCGCCAGTTAAGGAAACCGCACGATTATAAAGTTCTTCAATTGTCATAACAGGTAATCCTGCTTCACTCAATCTTTCCGCTATTTCTGGACGTTTTGGATTCACCGCAATACCGTGATCGGTCACAATAACGTCAATACTTTCGCCAGGTGTGACAACGGTTGTTACCTGCTTAATCACAGTAGGAATACGGCTACGAATTAATGGCGCAACGACGATAGTTAGATTGGCCGCTGCTGCAGTATCACAGTGACCACCTGATGCACCACGCATCACACCATCTGATCCCGTTAATACATTGACATTAAAGTCAAGATCAATTTCGAGCGCGCTTAATATCACGACATCTAATTCATCACAACTCGCCCCTTTAGAGGCTGGATTAGCATAAGTGTTCGTTGAAATCTCAATATGATCTTTATTACGACCAAGTGATTGCCCAGCGGTACCGTCAAAGCTTTGTGTATCAAGTAGACGCTTAATTAATCCTTTTTCAAACAGATCAACGATACTGGCGGTAATGCCCCCTAACGCAAACGATGCGGTAATATTTTTGGCACGCATTTTACTTTCTAAAAAGCGCGTTGCCGCAGTCGAAGATGCCCCCGAACCTGTTTGCATAGAAAAACCTTCTTTAAAATACCCCGAATGTTCGATAACATCGGCGGCATAACGTGCAATCATCAGTTCGCGCGGATTGCTAGTAATACGTGCAGCGCCGACACTGATTTTACTCGGGTCACCCACTTCATCAACTTTAACAATATAATCCACTTGATCCTGACGAAGGCTACCCGGATTATTTGGGTATTGGACAATCTCTTCGGTTAACACTACCACTTTTTTAGCAAATTGGGCATCCACCATCGCATAACCTAACGATCCACATTGTGATTTACCGGAAACCCCATTCGCATTACCCAATTCATCGGCTGTCGATGCCGCTAAAAAGGCAACATCAATGTTAATTTCACCGCTTTGAATCAATTTAACACGTCCACCATGTGAGTGAATGTGAACTGGGTTGTCCATAATACCGTGTGAAATCGCATCAGCTAATTTACCACGTAGGCCTGATGTATAAATCTTAGTGATCACACCCGATTCGATATAAGGAATTAACGCTGAATTACACGATAACAGTGAACTTGGCGCCAAGGTTAAGTTCTTAAAGCCCATATCACTTAAGACGCTAACCACGCGATTAATCACTTTATCGCCTTCACGAAAAGCATGATGGAACGAAATTGTCATGCCATTTTTAAGGCCACATTTTCTGACCGCATCTTCAATCGAATCACATAATTTACGCGTATGTTTCGCGATAGGATCAGCAAGATAAGGCGTTAACGTATTAGCGCCAGTAAACGGTGTAATATCGTTTAATGAAGGATATTGATTGTGTAGATCATCAAGTTTTTTGGTGAGTTCTTCTTTATTTATAGCTGTTTTCATAGTAAAGGTCATCCTATTAATTTTCACGGCGAACGCCAGAATACTTAGCTAACTCAATAATAGATTGGGCACGGGTAATTATCGGCGCATCAATCATTTTGCCATTGAGTGAAATCACACCTAAACCGGCTTTTTCGCCTTCTTCAGCTGCAGCTACCACTTTTTTCGCATAATCAAGTTCTTTGGCGGTCGGTGCATAAATGTTATGTAGGAGATCTATCTGTCTTGGATTAATCAGTGATTTACCATTAAAGCCTAATTTTTTGGCAAATGTCGCTTCTTTGATAAAGCCTTCATCATCATTCACATTACCATAAACAACGTCAAATGCATCAATTTTACCCACACGTGCAGCATGTAATACGGCACAACGTGCATAAAAGAGTTCCGTACCATCACCACGTTCTGTTTGCATATCAACCAAATAGTCAAACGCAGCTAATGCGATTCCCATTAAACGCGGAGAAGATGTCGCAATCGATACCGCGTTAACCACACCTAACGCCGATTCAACCGCTGCCATCAATTTGGTACTACCGACTGGTCGGCCACACTCTTTTTCAATACGTTCAACATGTGCTTCCAGTTCATGGATGTCGTCGGCACTATTGGTCATCGGTAAACGCACAACTTCAACGCCAGCTCGGACAACTGCTTCTAAATCCTTTAGACCATAGGGTGTGTTAAGTGCATTAATGCGCACCACGGTTTCAATGCCACTTTGTTTATAGATAGGTAACTGTAAAGTTTGCGCAACTAATAAACGTGCGGAATCTTTTTCTTTAACTGAAACGGCATCTTCAAGATCGAACATAATCGAATCAGGTTTATAGACAAATGAAGTCGATAACATAGCAGCGTTGGCGCCAGGGATAAATAGCATACTGCGGCGAGGTTTTTTCATAGTAATTTACTCCAATCTAATTGTTGATCATCTGCTCCGCGCAGCACAGCACACTCTACCCGCGCTTTAATCGCACAATCCAGTGCGCCTTTATCGTCAATAATAATTAATCCATCAGTGACATTAAGTATTTTTAACGTATCATTAACCACTTTGCGGATCTGATCACCAAATTGTTTATTAACATCACTGTTAACAATAACTTCCACACCTTGATTTGGCTGTACTTTAACTAGTAAATCGCTGGACTCTAATGTTCCTGCCGTCGCTTCTTGTACTATTTTCATATATTCACCTTTGAATCTGACTTTTAGGATTCTGTTGCATTTTATCTTGTCTGTTAGTGAAGCGCTTTTTGCAGATAATCCCATGTGGATGGAGGGACTAGCTGTTTCACTTTTTCATACTCTTTTTGTGCAAGATATTTACGTACCAACGAAGCCGAAATAATCATTTCATCTTCTTTAATACGTTCAATTTCCACTAATTCAATTGCAGGATAACAACTGGCCTTTTCATCTTGTAACCAATATCGCATCGAATCGTTATAAGCACGCGTTACATCACTAAAAGGTTCGGATCCAACAAAACGGTGAGTAATGTGTAGTGCCGGCGCAATATAATTACGAAAAATCAATAAATCGATGCCCATATACGCCTGATCCAATTTAGCCGCTTCTTTTAAAAAATAGGTCGGAAACGTCGCTTTCGAAATAATGTAAGACGAACTTGGATAGATGGTCAGATTATGCACGGATGTTGTTCCCGCTTTGACCAATTTTAATCGATCATCAAACGAAAATTGTGATGCATCTTCATTGACCACAAACAGATGCAGCCAGTCACACTGACTCGCCGCATAATTAATTAAATATTGGTGACCTTTAGTAAAGGGATTTGCATTCATCACAATGCTACCAATTTTAGCGCCGGGTTGGCGCTGTAATGCTAACTGTTTACAATATTGCTTGATACCAACTGGTGTGTTTTCCATCAACACGACCAAATTCGGGACTTCCACAATAGGATAAAATCCACACCCCTTAAAAAAGGGCTGATTTTCAGGTTTAGTATACAAAAAGAGATGGAAATACCCCTTTTCATATGCATATTTAATCGTTTTATCGATTAATGTCAGATTTAACTGATTACCTTGATAATCTGGGTGAATGGCGACACATTTAATAATATTGCGATCAATACCTGCGCATGCGATGATTTTATCATCACTTTTGGCCACAATAAAGCATGTAACATTCGGATCTAAATCAAGATTTGCTAATTTTAACAATTGTTTTATCTGTTGACAATCGTTCGGCATATCCGTGATATTCACCACCAAATAATCAATAGCTGTATCAGAAAAATATGACATACTTCTACCTCTATTCAGATACCACTGTATTAATTAAACGGCCAATTTTTGGAATTTCAACTTCGATCTTATCACCTGGATGCATAAATACTGGCGGTACCCGTTTTTTACCCACACCACCCGGTGAACCTGTCAAAATGACATCGCCCGGCGATAAACGGGTAAATGAGCTGATATAGGCAATCAGTTCTGGCACCGAATAGACAAGATTATTGACCGTATCATGTTGCATCTGTTGACCGTTTAAATAAGTGGACACAGTAAGCACTTTAGGATCGGGAATATCATCAGTCGTGGTTAAACATGGGCCAAACCCACCTGTATTAGGCCAGTTTTTACCGGCGGTAAACCATGTAAATTGCCAATCACGAATCGAACCATCCATATAACAGCTATAACCAGCAACATACTGTAATGCATCTTCTTTTTTAATATGGAATCCTGATTTACCCATAATCACCGCTAATTCACCTTCGTAATCTAATTCATCCGAAATAGTCGGTTTGACAATAACAGTTTTGTTCCCGGTTTGTGAATCAGGAAAACGGACAAAAATCGTTGGTGCAGGGGTTGTTTCGTTAAACTCTACCCGTTTTTCGGCATAATTCATGCCCACACATAAAATTTTATTTGGATTTGGAATAGTCGGCAAATAAACAATCTGATCTTCTTGCAGATCACACGGTGAATGTGCAAATGTTTTTGCCTGAGTAAGCCCATCTTGTGCGCCAATAAGTGACTTTAAATCGGGGTATTGATGACCCAACTTTGATCCTAAATCGATGATACCATCGGGTGTTAAAATACCATAACTTGCTTTTCCTGATACAAGATAACTTGCCAGCTTCATACCTACTCCTTTTTACAACTGCTAAAATACAATTTTTACCACTTCTTTAAATACAAAAAAACTAACTCTACCAACCAAAAGTCGGTAGAGTTAGGATAGATAGACTAAACTAAAAAGTTCCCTAAGATTAAAAGAGAAATTGATACATTGATTGCACCACCAATTCGCGTTGCGATTTGTGCAAATGGCATTAATTCCATACGTTCAGCTGCCGTTAAAATTGCCACATCACCTGTTCCACCTTGACCACTTTGACAACAAGAGATAACAGCCGCATCGATCGGGTACATGCCTAATTTCTTCGAAACAAAGAAACCTGTTGCAACAAGACTGACTACTGTACAGACAATGACAATCAAGTTAACAATGGTAAAGGCAGCCATAATTTTGTCCCATGGTGTGATGGCAACGCCAACCGCAAATAAAATCGGATAAGTGACAGACGTTTGGAAGAATTTATAAACGATTTGTGAGCCACCCAATACTTTTGGTGATACACCGTGAACTAATTTGACAAATACAGCCACAAACAACATACCTACTGGTGCCGGAATACCCGTGATTTTATGACCAATCATACCAACCATGTATAACATTGCAGCCAATAACACTCCTGACGCAAAGGTTGTGACGTCAACAACAGAATCTTTCTTGGTTGCTTTTGCTTCAACGCTATCTTCATCTGCAGATTTCGGGAATAATCGACCATTACCAGTTAAATGCGGATAAGATTTACCTAAACGATTTAAAATACCACCACATAAAATACCGGTTAAGCCACCCAACATAACAATTGGTAAAACACGGCCTAAAGCTTCACCTTGCTCCATACCTAATATCGCGGCATAACCAATAGATAGTGGAATTGCACCTTCCCCAACACCACCGGCCATAATAGGTAAAACTAAGAAGAAGAACGTTTCAAATGGTGATAATCCAAGTAACGTACCCATGCCTACGCCAACCAACATACCGACAATTTCACCACAGACCATTGGCACAAATATTTTAACAAAACCTTGGATTAAGGTTTTTCTATCCATATTCATGATACTACCAACGATAATGCAGCAAATGTAAAGATAAAGAATGTTAGTATCTTTATAAAATTTTGTGGTAGATACCACGATACTTGATGGCAAAATACCATAATAAACTAACGCAGAAGGGATAAAAGTTGCACAAATTGCTGCTGCACCCATTTTGCCGACGATAGGTAAACGTTTACCAATTTCACCACATAAAAAACCGAAAAATGCACAAGTCACAACCATTACCACGATATCACTCGGTAATTTGCCTGTGACAAGGACTTCCGTCATAATTAATAATCCGGCAATAATGAAAAAAGGTAATGGAATAACACCGATTTTGTAGTTATCCATCCATTTCCACCAGCCTTCTGGCCAAAATTTTGCTTTCATGCCATTCGGTTGTTGATTAGAATTAGCTGAATCACCATTCGAAGTTTCCGACTGTGCCTTTTTAGTTAAATCCGTCATATAATGCTTTTCTCCAAAAAATGTGTTTTTACGATTCACCCATCATCGCAGAATCTTTCTTATAATTTTGTGATATAAATCATGAATTAGCTATGGTTTTTATGGTTTTAAAGGCTCTATATTTTTTAATACTATGGTACAATTTGTTATACCTAAAAATTACGATCGCGATTAAATGGCTAGAAAAAAAAACTTCTCGTTTACAACCAAATTGTTTGTCTCTTTACTTCTTTTCTCCTTAATCTGTCTTGCACTATTACAGAGTTATATTTGGAACATCACCGAAACGATGCTCTATAGTAGTTTGGGCGACAAAGCACAAATTCAAGCTAAAGAGTTAGCAGTAAGTCCTAATTTAATCAAATATGTAGAAGAAAAAAACACCCAGAAAATTGCCGAATTAGTTAACGATATTTTCAAACAGAGTGACGCCAGTTATATTGTGATTGGTGATGCACAAGCCAACCGTTTATTTCACACGGCAAATGGCACACTTTATATCCCTATGGTTGGGGGGGATAATCATGAAGTGCTCAACGGCAATAGTATTATCACTATCCGAGAAGGCTCGCTAGGTCCGTCATTACGTGGGAAAGCACCGATTATTACTGCCGATAATAAAGTTGTCGGCATTGTCTCGGTTGGTTATATGATTGATGATATTTATAAGTTACATCAGCAACAATTTATTCCTTTTCTGGTTTTTTGTACGCTGTTACTGATCAGTTTATTTATCTTTTCATTTCTCTTTGCTAAAGCGATAAAAAGGCAGATGTTTAATTTAGAGCCCAAAGAGATCGCGTTATTGGTAAAAAGTCAAAAATCAATTATGGAGTCGATTTTTGAAGGAATCATCGCGATTGATCTCGATTATAAAATTATCAATATCAATCAATCTGCTCGCCATATATTAAATCTCACTATCAGTGATGAGCATTTACTCAATCAAAATTTATCTAACTTTATCAAATCAACCGATTTTATTTATGGAAATACACATAATACCGAAGATATTCATGATCAAATCTGCTATTTCAACGATGTGATTGTCATTGCCAGCCGTATTCGCATTATTATTGATAATCAATTGCAAGGTTGGGTGATTACGTTTCGAAATTATGATGATATTAATTTGCTCAGTATGCAGTTAACGCAAATCAAACAATATGCCGATAATTTAAGAACGTTACGGCATGAACATTTAAATTGGATGGCAACGTTATCTGGATTGATTTATTTAAAACGTTACGATGAAGCGCAAGCTTTTATTGCGTTACACACCAGTGATAATCAGGAGAATTTAGATTTTATTACTGAGCATATTCTTGTTCCTGCGATTGGTGGTCTATTAATTGGTAAATATGCCAAAGCACACGAATTGGGATTGACGTTAATGTTTGATCCTGCGTGTCAATTGAGCTCGCTGCCACCGACCCTTTCCGAAACCGAATTCGCATCGATTATAGGTAATTTATTGGATAATGCGTTTAATGCCTGCTTGAAAAATCCACAAGCTGGCAAAGCAATACAACTCTACTTGAATGACGAAGGTGATGAAATTGTCTTAGAAGTTAGTGATCAAGGTTGTGGCATTGATGACACTATTCGCGATTCGATATTCGAACCCGGTGTGACCTCACAAAATCCTAAAGAACATGGTATCGGTTTACATTTAGTTTCTACCTACACACAAAAAGCACATGGTTATATTACTTTTTCTGATAATGAACCTTGTGGCACAATTTTTTCTGTTTTTATACCGAAATAACTCACCTAAAATTATGTTACAATGTAAATCATATAAGGAAAAACAAGAGGTAGCACGATGAAAAATACCTTCAGCAACAAAGAAAACAAGATCAAAGCATTGATTGTCGAAGACGAACCGGTTTTAGCCGAACTCAACGCAGAATTTATTCAGCGCGACACCAATATACAAATTATCGGTATTGCCACGACACTCGCCGAAGCCAAAATTATGGTCGATAAACTGCACCCAGTGTTAATCTTGTTGGACAATTATCTCCCGGATGGCAAAGGTATTGAGTTATTCGAATATATTATCAAAAACAAGCTAACCTGTTATGTTATCTTTATCACGGCAGCAACCGATATTGATACCTGTAGCAACGCCATCCGTTATGGTGCTTTTGATTACCTTATCAAACCAGTTTCTTACCAACGCTTAAAACATTCGCTCGAACGCTTTGATCTCTTCTTATATCGACAAAGTATTCAACAACATTTAAATCAACGCCGTATTGATGAGCTGTTCAATCTGCAAACCAAAGATTTTATTGATGTCAATCGCCACTCAAAAGGAATCGAAGAGATTACATTACAGAAAGTTAAGGATCTATTTATGCAGACAGATGAAGCGCAAACGGTCGAAAATGTGGTTGCGAAAACACATATCAGTAAAACTACAGCACGGCGTTATCTGGAATATTGTGTACAAACAAAATTACTCACTATCGAAATAAATTATGGCAAAATCGGACGTCCTGAAAGACTCTATCGCCGACTAGGTAAATAAATTCTGTTTGAATTATTGTTTGCATTGTTGCTTGACTTGTTGTTTGAATTATTGTTCGATCGTTTATTGATACTTCTATGCTGTCGTCTACCTTTACCGGAACATAGCTTCAGCACATATTTGTGAAGCATATCTGTGGGGCATATTTGTTTTGTGGAGCATATTTATGGAACATCTCTGTGGAATATAGCGCCGAAACATGCTGACGAGTAAATGAAAAAGAGGTAATGAGTTAGGCTGCGTTACCTTATCGCCCATGCTATAGATTAGTTAGGATAGACTATTGGCGTATGTTGAGAAGGAGAACTCTCCCCCTGATATTGCGCTAAAAACCAGGTAATCGCAATCAGATCAGCACTGCCACCCGGGCTAAGATTCCGTTTTATCAAGGCCAAATCAAGATCATAAAGCGCTTGTCGTCCCGTTGTTTGGCAAATGCCACCTGCACGTAACAGCTGTTTCGCTGCCTGTTGCACAAATGCCAGTCCTTCTAATCCACCTCGTGCCACTAAATTGGTATCAGGATTGTAGGCAAGCAGATAGAGCAGCGCTTGTAATAAACTACTCTCTTCATCATAGCCTTTATCACGCATTTCGATATAGATCGGCAATGAGATTTCACGCACGGTACGATATCCCGATTCTGCCTCGCCCCTTGCGCCAGCTAATTGATGACGTTTAAATAATTTTTCCCCCATTGACGAGGTGTCAACTTTCTGGGTTAATTCATGATCCACAATACCGTGACAAATGGTCGCAACCACACGACAAATCTTCTGATAATCCAATTGGCTAGACTGTTTTTGTAGATAACCAATGGCACTCAATAATAAGCCAAACGCAAAAATCCCTCCTTTATGGGTATTGACTCGCTTTGTCGCCGCAAACATGGCTTGCTCGCACTGTATACCTAATGGACGTATTCCCTGCAAAAAATAGGGATTATTCTCACCTGATAATAAAGCAGACGTGATGGCATGAGATCGCGCCTCAATAGAATCCATAAATGCATAACCATAATGATAAAATTGATCTAACCAAGGAGCAATGGCACGAATACTGGCAATAAACGTCGTAAAATCCATATCGCGGTGCGATCCGGTATTATTCATATCGACTAAACCCGGTTTAGGGGAAAGGCAGACTTCTTTCAATAATGCTTGCATGGCGAATTGTGAATGCACGTGACGCAGCGAATCAGGATAGAGTTCAGCGCCCAATAACTGTTTTTGCTTTAAGTAATAGTCCATGTTAATTGAGAGCCCCTACTGTGTATAGTTTATGATGTGGCAAATTTATACGCTACGCAGGCAAACCAGCATCGCTCAATAATCATACATCCGATAAAGGCGAATCCTTATTACCGTTTTGCTTTACATGCTTAACATCACGCAAAAGCCAGTCATGTATTAGCAAAATAACAAACTTACCTAACCCAATTGGAAAGAGTATATAAAAAAAGATAATTTGCTGTATACTTATTTATTATTTTATCTGCAATAGCACCCATCCCTATGTTATCGGTTAAGCAAATTTTTATCTATCCAGTTAAATCCATGAAAGGTATTGCATTGCCGCAAGCCAATGCACAAGCAAGTGGTTTCGAGCATGATCGTGTTTTAATGCTGAGTGAAACAAACGGCACCTTTATCACCGCTCGAAAATACCCTATGCTGCTAAAATGCCAAACCGCATTGATCAATAATCAAATCGAAATTTCACTGCCAGTGACATCGACAACTCGGCAAACCATGACGGTTGACTTAGCCGATTTTTCGTCTACCGGTGAGCCAACCGAAGTGTGGGGTAACCATTTTACTGCCCAGATAGCCCCTATCCGGATTAATCGTTTTTTGAGTGATTTTTTACAAAAAGATGTCCAACTGCGTTGGGTGGGGGCTACTTTATCACGCCGCGTGAAACGCTATCCCGATACCGCGCTCAGTTTTGCCGATGGTTACCCTTATTTATTGCTAAATCGCGCTTCGTTTGATTATTTACAACAACACTGCCCTGAAAAATTGGATATTCGACAATTTCGTGGCAATATTATCGTCGATGGCGCACTTCCCTTTGCCGAAGATGGTTGGCAGACAATCAAAATCGGCAATGTTATTTTTGATTTAGTCAAACCCTGTAGCCGCTGTGTGTTATCGACAATTAATGTTGATAGCGCGACCCATCTGCTCAATAATGAGCCACTAAATACGCTGCACACCTTTCGCACCGACCAACAAGGTGACGTTGATTTTGGTATAAATATGATTGCTCGTCACTATGGTACCGTAACAGTCGGCGATCAGATTGAGGTGTTAGCACATAAAGCGGCTAAATCTTATCTCCCGGTTAACCACAATACGCGCAAGCCAAGTACAATGGCGCAGACGCGCAATCATAACCGCGTGAGTGATGATCATGCTAGTTATGGTCCTGTTAATCAAGATCACGAGCATTCTGATGATTTAGCTAAACATAAATCAACTCACCGTGAGATTAAAAACGCAGACTCTGCTGAATCACGGCTGCACAAAAAACAACCTGTAAAACAGTACCACATCACCTTTGAAGGTCACGCCTTTCCAGGTAATAATCAGCAAACGCTATTAGAGCAGCTCGAACAGCATAATATTCAGCTCCCTTACTCCTGCCGTGCAGGGATTTGTGGCCGTTGCCAGGTGACGTTAGTCTCCGGTCATGTTTCCCCACTAACACAATCAGCCATCAAAACCGATCAACAGATTTTAGCTTGTAGTTGTATACCGAGCAGTGATATTACGCTTAAGCGTGCTTCCCCCAAATCAGATTCACAAAGCAATAGCAAAATCACTCTTAAATGATCTGTTTGCTAAGCTAGCCTTATTATTATGTTTCTGCTTTGAGTGAGTTGTTTTTGATGATCCGTTTTTAATTATTCGTTTTTAATGATCAATTGTTGATGAGCTATTTCTAGTGAAAAAGGAATACAGCTGATAAATTTTGACATAAACGTAGGATAGTTCTGAAACATTGAAAAACTATTTGTCTAAATCTAAATCAGCATAACTGTAAGATAAAAAAAAGGAACTATCGCGCATGGTGCCGATAATTCCTCTTTTTCTTCTATTCCGCTAACCACAATTAACAAAATAGTGATAGCAAAGATAACCTCACAACCTTAAAAGGTAACGGTTATCAATTAATGATAATATCATTAATTAGCAACGTGAATCTTCTTCATATCTGTCATATAGCTACGTAATTTACGACCCACTTTTTCAATTGGATGATTACGAATTTCTTCATTCACATCACGTAATAACGTATTATCAACACTGCCTTCAGGAATAGCTTTACCAATATCACCAGGTTGTACCATTGGCATGAATTTTTCTTTCAATAATGGAATAGCGACGTTAGCAAATAGATAGTTACCATATTCAGCGGTATCCGAAATAACCACATTCATTTCGTATAGACGTTTACGTGCAATGGTATTAGCAATCAACGGTAATTCATGCAGTGATTCATAATAAGCAGATTCAGGTAAAATGCCAGATTCTAGCATAGTTTCAAAGGCAAGTTCGACACCTGCTTTAGCCATCGCAATCATCAATACGCCTTGGTCAAAATAGGTTTGTTCATCGATTTTACCTTTATATTCAGCGGCTTTTTCGAATGGAGTTTCGCCTGTTTCTTTACGCCATTTAAGCAAGTTTTTATCACCATTTGCCCAATCGGCCATCATAGTAGACGAAAATTCGCCTGACATAATATCATCCATATGTTTACGATACAGGTCTTTCAAGATCACTTTCAACTCTTTAGCGAGTGCATGGGCACGCAATTTAGCTGGATTAGATAAACGATCCATCATTAATGTGATACCGCCCTGTTTTAATGCTTCGGTTACGGTTTCCCAACCGTATTGAATTAATTTACAGGCATAAGCAGGATCAACACCATCTGCCACTAATTTATCAAAACAAAGTAGTGAGCCAGCTTGCAACATACCACATAAAATAGTTTGTTCACCCATTAAGTCAGATTTGACTTCAGCCACAAATGAAGATTGTAAAACCCCAGCACGGTGTCCACCTGTTGCTGCCGCCCAAGCTTTAGCAATCGCTAAACCTTCACCTTTAGGATCGTTTTCAGGGTGAACAGCAATCAATGTTGGTACGCCAAAACCACGTTTATATTCTTCACGTACTTCGGTACCTGGGCATTTTGGTGCTGACATAACCACAGTGATATCGGGACGAATTTTTTCGCCGACTTCCACAATGTTAAAACCGTGAGAATACCCAAGTGCAGCACCTTTTTTCATTAATGGTTGTACTGCTTGCACAACAGCAGAATGTTGTTTATCTGGCGTTAAGTTAATCACTAAATCCGCAGTTGGGATCATCTCTTCATAAGTACCAACTTTAAAACCATTTTCGGTCGCACGACGCCATGAAGCACGTTTTTCAGCAATCGCTTCTTTACGTAATGCATAAGCAATATCTAAGCCTGAATCACGCATATTCAGCCCTTGATTGAGGCCTTGCGCACCACAACCAATAATCACAATCTTTTTACCTTTTAAAAAATCAGCACCAGAAGCAAATTCTGAACGTGCCATAAAACGGCATTTACCTAATTGCGATAGCTTTTCGCGTAAATTTAATGTATTAAAATAATTTGACATATTCCTATTCTCCATAAAATAATCTATTTTCCCATTCCAATCACTGCTTAATGCTACCGGCAACGATCTAAATAGGTATGAAAAAAGACAAACCATCGTGTTCTTACACATGGTCTATTTGCTTTATTGATTTATAGTCTACGCTTTTTTCTTTATTGCGAAAATTGATATATATAAAATGTCATGTTGCACATATTGCAACATACTTGCCAAAAGTGAGGTTTTCTTTTACTCTAGCCCGACTTTTATTTATCAACTTAATTAGTAGTGGTAAAAATCGAAATGGATAAACGTTATCAACAGGCTAATAAAGAAGCCGTATGGTCGTTATTATTAACGTGTATTTATCTTATTGCATGGCTAATTAGCGCATATTGTTTAGGAAATGAACCCGGCATACTAGGGTTTCCATTATGGTTTGAGGTTTCTTGCCTGTTCGTACCTATCGGATTTGTGCTACTTTGCTGGTACACCGTAAAGCGGAAATTCAAACTGATTCCATTAGAATAACGGTCTTTTTAAGATACGCTCTATTTAGAACAGTCACGCTCAAAATAATTACACTTAAAATAAACATAAAAAACAAAATATT
Organism: Orbaceae bacterium ESL0727; assembly: GCA_029433345.1. Lineage (GTDB taxonomy): Bacteria > Pseudomonadota > Gammaproteobacteria > Enterobacterales > Orbaceae > Gilliamella. The sequence goes on along the minus strand of JAQTHY010000001.1, from coordinate 1,334,131 downwards.
ATTAATACGTTTAATATAATGAATAACTAACTATTAAAAACATTGAGTCTATGATGCATATTGATATCCTTTTACCCCTCATTATTTATCTTGCTTTAGTCTTTGCTCTATCAGCCTATGCGTATATCAAACGTAAAAAAGTCAATCAATTTGCCGACTACTTTATTGGCAATCGTACGATGGGCGGATTCTTATTAGCCATGACACTCGCCGCAACCTATATCAGTGCCAGTTCGTTTATTGGTGGACCTGGTGCGGCCTATAAATATGGTCTAGGTTGGGTACTGCTCTCTATGATACAAGTGCCGACCGTTTTACTCTCACTCGGTATTTTAGGAAAGAAATTTGCCATTTTGGCGCGCAAATATAATGCCATTACCTTAAGTGATATGCTGTATGCGCATTATAAAAGCCGTTTAATCGTCTGGTTTGCCAGTATCACTATCGTGGTTGCTTTTATTGGCGCCATGACCGTGCAGTTTATTGGTGGGGCAAGACTATTGGAATCATCAGTTGCCATTCCTTACGATATTGGTCTCCTCATTTTTGGTATCGGCACAGTAATTTATACGGCATTTGGTGGTTTTCGCGCCAGTATTTTAAATGATGCCTTTCAAGGTTTAGTGATGATCATCGGTGCGATTTTGCTTTTAGTGGCGATTATCTATGCTGGAGGTGGGATTCCGCAGATAATGACACGCTTACACGAGATCGATCCTGCGCTACTCACACCGCAAGGTCCTAAAGATTTTATGGATTTCCCTTTCATGACATCATTTTGGGTATTAGTCTGTTTTGGTGTGGTAGGCTTACCCCATACCGCAGTAAGATGTATGGCGTATAAAGATAGCCGAGCTGTACACCGCGGCATTATTATTGGCACAATTGTCGTTAGCATTATTATGTTTACCATGCATCTTTCTGGTGCGCTTGGCCGTGTCCTTGTCGATGACTTAACCATTCCCGATCAAGTCGTACCAACCTTAATCATTAAAGTGTTACCGCCACTGGCTGCCGGTATTTTCTTAGCTGCACCATTAGCGGCTATTATGTCGACTATCAACGCGCAATTACTTCAGGTTTCGTCGGTGATTATTAAAGACCTGTTCTTAAGCATCTCGCCAAATAAACAGTATAATGACCAAAAGTTAACCCGTATTTCAGTCGCCATTACGATTCTCTTTGGTGGATTATTAATTCTTGCCGCATGGAATCCACCAGATATGATCATTTGGCTAAATTTATTAGCTTTTGGTGGATTAGAAGCCGTCTTTCTATGGCCATTGGTATTAGGACTCTATTGGAAAAAAGCCAATGCAACCGGCGCACTTTGTTCCATGTTTGCCGGGGCAATCTGTTATATTGTGCTGGCGAGTTATCATATTCAACTCATGCATTTCCATCCGATTGTGCCTTCATTAATCATCGGATTAATCACATTTATTATTAGCAACCCATTCGGTAAAGCAGGAAAAAATTATGCCTTGGATTCAACTCAAAATTAATACGACTAGCCAGCTAGCAGAACAGATTAGCGAGCAACTCGAGGCGACCGGTGCGGTATCAGTGACCTTTCAAGATAACCAAGATACCCCGGTATTTGAACCTTTGCCTGGCGAAACACCGTTATGGAATAATACCGATGTTATTGGGCTATATAACGTCGATACCGATATCGACGAACTTAAAAAACGTTTAAATTTAGCGCAATATAGCTATGCTATTACACAGTTAGAAGATAAAAATTGGGAACGCGAATGGATGGATAATTTCCATCCTATGCAATTTGGACGACGTCTTTGGATCTGCCCAAGTTGGTGTGATGTACGTGAACCTGACGCGGTCAATGTCTTGCTCGATCCCGGGCTCGCCTTTGGTACAGGTACACATCCAACCACCGCTTTATGCTTAACGTGGCTTGATAATTTAGATCTACAAGGTAAAACCATCATTGATTATGGTTGCGGTTCAGGCATTTTGGCTATTGCGGCCCTCAAATTAGGCGCAAAACAGGCGATCGGTATTGATATTGATCCACAAGCACTGCAAGCTAGCCGAGATAATGCGGAGCGCAATCAAGTGAATGATAAACTCACCCTCTACTTAGCGAAAGATCGCCCAACTGATTTAGTAGCGGATGTGGTCGTGGCCAATATTTTAGCCGGTCCATTAAAAGAACTGGCGCCTGATATCACCAGTTTGGTGAAGACTGAGGGTGATCTGGGTTTATCGGGCATATTAACCGACCAAGCAGAGTCAGTAACGCTAGCGTATCGCCCTTATTTCCAACTCGATCCTATCGCAACGCAAGAGGAATGGTGTCGCATTACCGGTAAACGATACGCACAGTCCAATCCGCAACATTCTGATAATAACTGATAAATGATAAAATATAACCGACAATAAAATGTAATTTTTTTATCAGTTCACTTTTAAGTTCGAGAAAAAATGCGTAATATAGCCGGCTTTAATTCACTCACCATTGGTAACGTCAAATTAAAGAATAATTTAATTGCGGCACCCATGGCTGGCGTCAGTGATAGGCCTTTTCGCCAATTATGTTACCGTTTTGGTGCAGGAATGGCAGTCGCCGAGATGTTTTTAGCCAATTCGGCAGTGTGGCATACCGATAAATCTGCTTTAAGAATGCTGTCAGAAGAGGATAGCGGTATACGGGCAATACAGATTGTCGGTGCTGATCCTAATGAGATGGCAAAAGCCGCGGAATTTAATGCCAAGCAAGGGGCGCAGCTCATTGATATTAATATGGGATGCCCGGCCAAAAAAGTGAATAAAAAACTAGCGGGTTCGGCATTAATGCAATACCCCAACTTAGTTGCTGATATTTTAACCAATGTCGTGCAGGCAGTAGATGTTCCCGTCACCTTAAAAATGAGAACTGGATGGGATAAAAATCACAAAAATTGTATAGAAATCGCGCAAATCGCGGAAGAATGTGGTATAAAAGCGATCACTATTCATGGTCGCACTCGATCATGCCTCTTTCACGGTGAGGCAGAGTATGATTCGATCAAAGCAGTAAAACAAACGGTCAGCATACCGGTCATTGCCAATGGCGATATTAACAGTCCAGAAAAGGCAAAAGAAGTTTTTCAATATACTCAAGCTGATGCTATAATGGTCGGCCGCGCCGCCGAAGGGCACCCTTGGTTATTTGAAGAAATTGCCTTTTATTTACAACATGGAAGGCAAAAACCCGCAAAGACAGTGGATGAAGTTGAACAAATTGTGATGGAACACCTTGACGCCCTTTATCAATTTTATGGGGAATATAAAGGATCACGGATTGCCAGAAAGCATGTGAATTGGTATACCAATCATTATGCTAATAGCAATCAATTTAGGCGCTTATTTAGTGTGCTTGACAATACTAGCCAACAAATAAAAACACTAAAAGCATTTTTTAATCAAATTCGAAACAACTAACAAGAGTTAAAAATACTATGTCAGAACAACGCGTTACAGCTGCAGCACTTAAATTCACAACTGTAAACTCTCAAGACCAAATAACACAAAAACCGCTACGAGACTCAGTAAAACAGGCTATGAAAAATTATTTATCGCAATTGAATGGTGAAGATCCAACCGATCTCTATCAATTAGTGCTAGCTGAAGTTGAACACCCTTTTCTCGATATGGTGATGCAATATACCCGAGGTAACCAAACTAGAGCAGCTAATATGCTCGGTATTAACCGTGGTACATTACGTAAAAAATTAAAACAATACGGTATGGGCTAACCATCGGCAACTGCCATTTTGCGATATCAAAAGCGCCAATCTGAACGGGCGCTTTTTGTTTCATTTTAAGAGAGAGAAATTACTTTGCAGCAATCATTACACGATTTTATTATCGATAAAATTGACGATTTAAAGGGTCAAGATATCGTTACGCTTGATGTGCGTGGTAAATCAAGTATTACCGATTTTATGGTCATCTGTACCGGTACTTCTAATCGTCATGTGAGCGCCATTGCCGATCATATTTTGGAAGAAGCCAAAAAACAAGGCTATCTGGTTATCGGTAGTGAAGGCCAACAAGATGCAGACTGGATTGTGGTTGATTTAGATTCCATTATGGTTCATGTGATGCAAAATGAGAGCCGCCAACTTTACGAACTCGAAAAGCTGTGGAGCTAAACGATTGTGAAGATTACGCTGATCGCAGTGGGAACCAAAATGCCGAATTGGGTGACAACAGCATTTAACGATTATCAATCACGATTCCCCAAAGAGATGCCGTTTGAGTTAATCGAAATCCCCGCCGGTAAGCGCGGTAAGAATGCGGATATTGCGCGTATTTTGGATAAAGAAGGCAATTTAATGCTAGCGGCATGTAATAAAGGTAGCTGCATCGTTAGTCTTGATATTCCCGGCAAACCGTATAACACCGCCGAGCTCGCTAAACAGTTAACACATTGGCAAGCTGATGGACGTGATATCAATTTACTCATTGGTGGCCCCGAAGGCTTATCACCGGATTGCAAACGCGCTGCCGAACAGAGTTGGTCACTTTCGCCTCTAACATTACCCCACCCATTAGTCCGTGTTATCGTCGCCGAAAGTCTTTATCGCGCATGGAGTCTCACTATCAACCATCCTTATCATCGTGAATAGCTATTATTATGAATAACTACTATTATGAGTGATTATTATTGTAAATAAGTGCTGTGCCAAATCAAATCATTAAGAGAGCATAAAATGTGTGCCAGTCATTCAGATGTACAAATTATTTTAGATTTACAAATAGCCTGTAAAGAAACAGATCAATTACCTAGCGAAGAACAGATTACACAATGGTTAAATCTGATATTGCTACAGTTTGTTGATAAAGCCGAAATCACCATTCGAATCGTCGATGCCGACGAAATCCAACAACTCAATCGTACCTATCGTCACAAAGACAAACCAACCAATGTCCTCTCTTTTCCATTTGAATCACCGATCGAAATTGATGTTCCCTTACTCGGCGATTTAGTTATTTGCAAACAAGTGGTCGCCGCCGAAGCGTTAGAACAGCATAAATCCTTAACATCGCATTGGGCGCATATGATTGTTCATGGTTGCTTACATCTATTAGGGTATGATCATATTCTTGACGAAGAAGCCGAAGAAATGGAAAATATCGAAATAGATATTATGCGACAATTAGGATTTGCTAATCCTTATCAATTGATTGACTAAAAAAGACAGCGAACTGTCATTGTATCGGCTTACTAGCACCATCGATAACGCTCGATAATAGTTGATAATTATTGATAGCTAGCGATGAAAAACAAATTAATCAAACTGCTATGCTTAGTCTCTGGCCAATTAGCATGCAACAGCATAATTTATCTTGAATTGATATATTTTACTTGTTGTGGCGGTGAAATAGAGACAAAATAGGCATAAATAACTAAAAATCAACAATCTGGAAGGAAAATGATAAATGAGCGATGATAATCACCGGAGACCTAAAAAAGGTTTCGTGCTATGGTTAAGTCAGTTATTTAATTCAGAACCAAAAGATAAAGAAGAACTCATCGACATGATCCGTGAAGCAGAAGAAAATGCGCTCATTGATCCCGACACACTCGACATGATTGAAGGCGTCATGGATGTTGCCGAACAACGTATTCGCGATATTATGATTCCACGTTCGCAAATCATTACCATCAAAGATAACTATACCTTAGATGAGTGTTTGGATATTATCTTAACACATGGTCATTCCCGCTATCCGGTGATTAGTGAAGATAAAGATCACATTGAAGGCATCTTATTGGCGAAAGACTTGTTGATATTTATGCGACAAGGTAACGACAGTTTTGATTTAAAGAAAATTTTACGCCCAACCATTATTATTCCCGAAAGCAAACGAGTCGATCATATGCTCAAAGAGTTTCGCATGCAACGTTATCATATGGCGATTACCATTGATGAATTTGGCAGCGTTTCGGGGTTAGTCACGATTGAAGATATTTTAGAGCTTATCGTGGGTGATATTGAAGATGAATATGATGAAGTTGAAGATCGGGATATTCGTCAATTGTCTCAGTTAGTTTATACCGTCAAAGCATTAACGCCCGTCGAAGATTTTAATGAAATTTTTGGCACCCATTTTAGTGATGACGAAATGGATACCATCGGCGGATTAGTCATGCAACATTTCGGGCGTTTACCGGTACGGGGCGAAACTGTGACCATCGAAAATTACCAATTTAAAGTGACCATTGTTGATCGTCGTCGCATTATTCAACTACATATCACTATCCCTGACGATGCACCTAAACCTAACTTAGCACTCGCCTATCCAGAGCATCGTGACCATGCTTAAGCAAGTATTACTCAGTTTGCTTTTGGGTGGCTGTGCGGTTTTTAGCTATGCACCTTTCCATATTTGGCCATTAGCCTTGATCTCTTTTGCTGGGCTATTATGGCTTATTGCCGATAAAAACCAAAAACAGGCGACACTCCTTAGCTTTACGTGGGCAATTGCTTACTTTGCAGCTGGCATACATTGGGTCTATATTAGTATTCGCCAATACGGCGATCTGCCCACTATGCTTGCGGTACTGATCTTAATTGGACTCATCTGTTATTTAGCCTTGTATCCACTGCTTTTTGCTTTTTTGCTGCGTGCTATCAAACGATTGGCACCCGCTTTTTCATTTATGCAATTAGTGATTGCCGCCCCACTTATTTGGCAGATAACCGAATTTTTACGCGGTTATATTATGAATGGTTTCGCCTGGTTGCAATTAGGTTATAGCGGACTGGATAGCCCGCTACGGAACTATTTTCCTTTATTCGGCATTGATGGTGTCAATCTGATTATCACCTGTTTAGCTGGATTACTTGTCTATCTTCTACACGATATCAAGCGCTATTTTGCAACACAACGCTCAAACAATATCGCGCTAACTGGCCGTTTAAAGCACAAAATTAGTGCATTTTTCGCACTTATTTTACTCTTCTTTGCACCTTTGTTGTTCAGTCATACCCATTGGACGAAGCGAGATTCGCAGCGTTCAGCAAACTTTACCTTAATTCAAGGTAACATTGCGCAGTCATTACGTTGGAGTAGTCAACAGCTTGATAATACCTTAACCACTTATCTCGCCTTGACCGAAGCCAATTTTGATCGCAGTGATATTATCATCTGGTCAGAAGCAACCATTACTGATTACGAACTCAACCAGCAACCTTTTTTAGCGGATCTCGACAATGAAGCTCGCGCAAACAATGTTTCGGTAGCAGTAGGCTTGATTGATTATCGTCCTAGTCAACAGCGCAATCAACCCGGTAATATCTACAATACTTTGCTGGTATTAGGCGAAAACGCGCCCTATGTCTACCCATCTACCAACCGTTATCAAAAGCACCATTTGGTTCCCTTTGGGGAATTTACGCCACTCGAAACAGTGTTAAAACCGATTGCGACTCTATTGGATATTCCCATGTCATCCATGCAAGCCGGGGAAGCAAAGCAGCCGCCTTTGATAATGAAAAATTTCAAATTTACCACCGCCATCTGTTATGAAGTTATTTTATCATCATTAATATGGCAAAACTTCCAACCAGATACCGACTTTTTACTCACCGTTTCTAACGATGCGTGGTTTGGTGACAGTATTGGCCCTTTACAACATCTACAGATGGCACAGGCTAGAGCATTAGAATTTGGGCGGCCACTCATTCGCAGTACCAACAATGGCGTTACCGCCATTATTAACGAAAATGGCACTATCATCCAACAATTACCACAATTTGAAACGGCGGTATTAACTGCAACATTGTCACCAACCACCGGTTTAACGCCTTATGCGATATGGGGAAATAAGCCCTATTTTATCGCCTTGGGGCTTATGTTACTGCTATTGTTGCTTAACTGTACGCGTAGATTAGTGAAAAAAACAGCGTAATATTTTATTCCAATTATGATCATGGCATAGTTATTGCTTGGTTTAATTAGCCTTTATTATGCCGTTTACTACACCAGCAGCAACTATTCATAGCAATAATAATCTTGAATCAATAAAGTGCTTTATACAAGGAAGTGCCTAGAAAAAAATGATAAAGGCTAGTTATACAGTAATGAAAAATATCAAGTGTCATAGATAAATAACCTGTAAAATGTACTTTTTATGCAAAAAATAAGGTATAATATGCAACTTTGATAAAAATATTACATATATTTAATATCATATCAATTTAAAAAGGAAAGCCATATGAAGAAAAAAATGAAATTAGCAAAATTAGTTTTATCTTTTGCTATGTTAGGCATCATGAGTACGACAATGAGTACTCCAGCCATGGCTGATGATCTAACAGGAACTTTAGCCAAAGTTAAAGAAAATGGTGTCATCGTTGTTGGCCACCGTGAATCTTCAGTGCCTTTCTCCTATTATGATGGAGACCAAAAAGTCGTTGGTTACGCACAAGATTATTCTAATTTAATTGTCGATGCGGTTAAAAAAGAACTTAATTTACCAAATTTACAAGTTAAGTACCTACCAATTACGTCTCAAAACCGTATTCCACTCTTACAAAATGGCTCTTATGATTTTGAATGTGGCTCAACAACCAATAATGCAGCTCGTCAACAACAAGTTGATTTTTCTAATACTATTTTTATCGTCGGCACCCGTTTTTTAGTTAAAAATAATAGCAAAATTAACGATCTTGATGATTTAAAAGGCAAAAATGTTGTTGTCACATCAGGCACCACATCAGAAGTTAAATTAAATAATTTAAATGCTGAAAAAGGGTTGAATATCCGTATCATCACCACCAAAGATCATGGTGACTCATTCCGTACCTTAGAAAGTGGCCGTGCGGCAGCCTTCTTTATTGATGATGTTCTGTTAGCCGGTGAACGTTCGCGTGCTAAAAATCCATCACAATGGATTATTGTCGGCAAACCATTAGCTTATGAAGCTTACGGTTGTATGTTACGTAAGGGTGATACCCAATTTAAAACATTAGTCGACAAAACCATCGCCGATGCACAAACATCTGGTGCAGCTGAAAAATCATTTAACCGTTGGTTCAAAGAACCTATTCCACCAAAAGGGTTAAAGATGGACTTTGATCTTTCACCTGAAATGAAAGCACTATTTGCAGCGCCGAATGATAAAGCACTCGATTAATAATATGGTGTACTTAGGTACCCATTAACAATCTCGGATGCAATCATACGTTGCATCCCTGTTTCTTAATTGCTATTACTTGCAAATTCGTATCGAGAAACAATAAGTATCTATACCCGTTATCATTCAAGACAATAGATTTACCTTGAATTCAACTATGGCGTCGACTTGATCGATAAAATAGTGCCAAACGAAATGGTCAACCAGGTAATACCCTAAATGGTTTTTGACTTTTTCATGTGCAATCGTAGCAAAATGCGCCATGTAAGGGCCAGCTATCTCAAGGGCTATATAGATAAGTTAATAACAGTAATAAACGTACATTTGCATATATTGGAGTATTTATGACTACAAGTTGGAATTGGGGAGTTTTTCTTCAACCAACTCCATTTGGAGATACAACCTATTTAGGATGGATATGGCTAGGCTTTGAAATGACAGTCCTGCTTGCCGTTTCATCAGGCATTATTGCCTTTTTGGTTGGTTCATTTTTTGGGGTATTAAGAACATTGCCAAATCGCTTTTTGTCGACATTAGGCACCTGTTATGTGGAAATTTTTCGTAATATTCCACTGATCATCCATCTCTTTTTCTGGGTTTATGCGATGCCGATGTTGGTACCCGAATCAGTCAGAGATTGGCTCTATAATGATCTTGATCCTATGTTCTTTACCTTCTTAATGGCGACCATTGGACTTGGATTATTTACCGGTGCCCGTATTTGTGAACAAGTTCGCGCCGCGATCATGTCGATTCCTGCCGGGCAAAAAAATGCCGGAATTGCGCTAGGTCTCACCCGAAGACAGATCTATTTATATATTTTATTACCTAATGCATATCGTCGCGTTATGCCACCGTTAACATCTGAAATGTTAAATATGGTCAAAAACTCAGCCGTTGCGTCAACGGTTGGTTATATCGATTTAACCAAACAAGCCAGCCAATTATTAGAACATGCGGGCCGTCCTTACGAGTCATTTATCGCCATTACGATTGGTTATATTATTATTAATATCGCTATCATGCTAATTATGCAATATATTGAAAAGAAAGTGCGCTTACCGGGCACCATTGGAGGTAAAGCATGATGGATTTAGACTGGGGGCAAGTCCTACCCAATTTACCTTATATCTTACAAGGTTTACTCCTCAATTTAGAAATCACCTTAACTGCGGTTATTTTTGGAATTATTTGGGGAACATTACTCGCCATTATGCGATTATCCTCGATTAAGCTGTTACATTGGTTCGCGCTCGCTTATGTGAATACATTTCGTTCGATTCCATTGATGATGGTACTGTTATGGTTCTATCTGTTGGTGCCACAATTATTAGAATCTGTATTGGGTCTGCCAGCAACTACAGATACCCGTTTTATTTCTGCCTTAATCGCATTTGCCTTATTTGAAGCCGCGTATTATTCCGAAATTATTCGTGCCGGCATACAAAGTGTGTCAAAGGGGCAGATTAGTGCTGCGCTGGCATTAGGTATGACTAAAAGCCAAGCATTAAAAATGGTGGTTTTACCGCAAGCCTTTCGTATGATGACACCATTATTATTAACACAAGGGATTATCTTATTCCAAGATACCACACTGATTTATACGTTAAGCTTAGCTGACTTCTTCTATCGTGCTGTCAATATTGTAGGAAATCGTGATGGCTTAGTAACCGAAATGATTATATTTACCGGTTCAGTCTATTTTGTTATCTGCTTTACTGTGTCACGTCTCGTTAATTATTATAAGAAAAGGGTTACTCGATGATCTCCTTAGAAAATGTATCTAAATGGTACGGACAATTCCAAGTATTAAAAAACTGCTCAACGTCGGTGGATAAAGGTGAAGTGGTCGTCGTCTGCGGTCCATCTGGTTCAGGAAAATCAACACTGATTAAAACCGTTAATGGTCTTGAGCCCGTGCAAAAAGGGAAAATTGTGGTTGGCGAAACCGAAATTACCAACAAATCGACCAATTTAGCACGCTTGCGTTCTAAAGTCGGTATGGTATTCCAACATTTTGAGCTATTTCCACATTTAACGATTTTAAAAAATCTTACCCTTGCACAAATTAAAGTGTTAGGTCGTAGCGATCAAGAAGCCCGCGAAAAGGCCTTAGCGCTTTTAGAACGTGTTGGGCTGCTTGCGCATGCTAATAAATACCCTGCCCAGCTTTCTGGTGGGCAGCAGCAACGCGTGGCGATTGCCCGTGCATTATGTATGGATCCAATTGTTATGCTATTTGACGAACCCACTTCTGCCCTTGACCCTGAAATGGTTAATGAAGTGCTCGATGTAATGGTCGAGTTGGCGTACGAAGGTATGACCATGATGGTCGTGACCCACGAAATGGGCTTTGCACGTAAAGTGGCACATCGGGTTATTTTTATGGATGCAGGTGAAATTATCGAAGATACCTCTAAAGAACAATTTTTCACTAATCCGCAATCTGATCGCGCCAAAGACTTTTTAGCTAAAATTATTCACTAAAATTATTGATTAAAATGAATGATTAATGACGGAATTAGCTAATTGCGATACAAATTAATGAGGGTACTGATTAATAGCAGTACTGACTAAGGGCAGTATTGATTAATGATAGTATTTTAATGATATTACTTTAATAACAGTATTTATTCATAGCATGATTTACTAATCATAATATGCATTAATCACCGCTAATTAACCACTGATTTAGCCAAACTATACAGGGTCAAACGGCCCTGTTTCTATTATTTATCTTCACTTCATGCCATGCACACCACGCCATAACCCATGTTAACTGATTAAAAATCATGACAATAGACAAGTTATTCTTATCGCGCAACAGTTAACTTATCCAAATCGCTAATACCAAGTGATTGCGATTTATGCAAGATAGTTATAATTCGCAACAATAACCATCATCAGTTTTTGAGGATGTTTCAGAAACTATACTACGTTTATGTCAAATTATTATAGGTGAATGTTTATGGATGAATATTTACGATGAATATTTATAAATGAATGGTTACAGATGAATATTTATGAATAAATATTTACTGGCGAATAGTTACTTATGGCTGCAAATCCCTTTTTATAAAAGATCGAACTTACTGTTGTATAGCCGACTCTTTTGTTGATCGATCATGTAAACGCTTCATCACCTCCATAATCAACCATTGTCATAACTATTTGGTTATTTGGTTATTTGGTTATTTGGTTATTTGGTTATTTGGTTATTTGGTTATTTGGTTATTTGGTTATTTGGTTATTTGGTTATTTGGTTATTTGGTTATTTTCAAAATTTTGACATAAACGTCGTATAGTTCTGAAACATTAAAATAGATAATTTGCTGTTTGGGGGTAAAAGTTAATCTTTACTAAAAAGTGAAAGGCAAAAATAATGGTTAACATACATAGTTAACAACAGTGGCCAACTGTTTAGTTAGCCACTGTTGTTTGTTGGTAATTGTTTACTGTGTAAATGTTTGCTAAGTAAATTTTACTGAAGAACTATTTACTGAACACTTATTGACTAAATAAGTTATTTACTAAGTAAGTATTCACCACATAGTATCCCAATTAAGGAGTAACGCAGAGATATGAAAAATAATTACCGCCGTCGGCGCCACTAATGAGCATACCATGAAAATTAACAACTCTAATTACATTATTATTACTCAAACGGTTATTTGTCCACATGCCAACATACTTATAATCACGGGGAAAATCAGTATTGGGATAATAATCACGACTATTGAGGTATGTTGACATATTCCCCCCACTCGGCAAACAGACCACCACCAATTTGCCTTATGTAGTAATATTTTCCTTGACTCCCTAAACTGCCGGTCCAGAACGTGCCATTAGCATTAGTCAGTTCATCAACAGTTGGAAAGCGATAACCCGCGCCATAACGGCTACAATAATTTACGTTAGGAGGATTCACCCTATCCTTATCGGGAGTAGCGATAAACCATTTGCTCAGCTTAAAACTATAGAGTTTCGTTCTTTTGCCATTAGTATTGGCATATAAGGTAAAGGTGGTCGGCACAGCGGTCGCCACTTCAGCCGGTGTTGCTCCATTTTTTGGGCCAGTTAAGGTCACTTTTGCCACATTACCGCTCCCAGTAATAGCTAAATGTAGTCCCGAATTGGCCGGTTCTGCTTCGTAAGTGATATCGCTCACAACTGCACCATTTAAGGTAAGATTAAAAAAGACGTTATTTACGCCCGTGGTTGGGAAGTTAGTGGCAGAGTTGTTAATATTCTGCACAATAAATCCTTTATCTTTACGCCATTGGTTAACTAAATCAATTAGACTAATGCCATTTTGAACTTGTAAATCTAAGTTAGGTTGAGCATAACAGACATAGGGGCCATCACTGTACGGTTTGATATAATAAGTGACGTTCGACGCAGTAAAATTGCTAGTACGGGGATAACCATATTGGGTGGCCAATGCCCCAGCTGTACTACTCAGCACCACGCGATAATAAGCAGAATTACACTGAGTTAATGCTGCATTGCGACTCAGCAAAATATTATTGGAATCATATAACTGTAGGCTGATCGTACCGGTGGCGGTTATGCCATTAATGCCTTGCCCATCACCATTATCATCCCCCCAATAGTTATTGGGCGCACCAATTAAGCTATTTAGCGCAATGCTATCCACATTAGTCGGAATCGCCATCTGCACATTAGCCAACGTTTGTCCCGCCACCGGCAGCACAATCGGATTGCTTACCGACGATGGATTAATCGATGGCGTATAACGCCGGCCATCAGAAAGCTTAATCGCCAATAACTCATCAACATTGGTCACTTTGGTGACGCCACCATCAAAAGTAAGATACGGTGGTGTGCCTTGAATGGCATTCGCCGTGGTGGCCGACAGTGCATTGGCATTAAATGCGCAGCTCATCGTTAATGACGTGATAACTATTGTTGCGGCTGACAAACGTCGGCGATGTGAGTGATGTAAACTAAGTAAAGTATGTAGAGCATGTAGACTATGTCGGCGATAAATCCGATCAAAGACAAGACGATAGAGCGGTAAGCATGAATGAAATCATCGTGAATAAAAACGCCGTGACGTAACACTAAATTGTGTGGCTAAACCATCAGCAAATAACGCTAACAGTTCTGTTTTTGTGTTTTGTGTTTTACTCATTCTAGCGCTTCCCTTATTCTTTTTTAATTTTGCTATGTCTCGACATAATAAAATTTTTCGGTATTTACTATTATTTCTGATCTACATCAAAGATAACCGAGGTAAAACTAAGTAAAAAGATCGGTATGTGCGTATTTATACGTGATCATAGAATTCATGTCAAAATAACCCTGAACCTTTTTTGTAAAGAATTGTAAATAAGTAGAAAGAAATAGAAATAAATATAAAGAATAGAATGGATTAACCGTTAATATGACAATTAGCCTAACTGTTATCGCGATTGGGCTAATAACGCGAATCTAATATGGAGAGTCCGATATAGAAAACCGATATGGCAAATTCAATATAGAAAACTGATATGACGAACAAAGTGCGCGCACTGGCTCATAACGGCTACACCCTTGACGGGTTAGCCGAACCGAGGGCGCAATGGCTTGCCGTCAGTTTACTTATAATAAATCAACCAGCCCACTTTGCCGTTCTGTTTCTGTTTTAACCGTTTGCGCTAAAATGGCTTCGGTAGCATAGATCGCCGCGGTTTTTTTAGCGCGCGTAATTGCCGTATAGAGTAGTGATCGATTCAGGATAGGTACATAATCAGTGGGTAAAATGAGACTGATATGATCAAACTCCGAACCTTGGGATTTATGCACGGTCATCGCGTATGCCGTTTCATGGGCGGGTAACCGATAGGGCGAAAAACCTTTAATCGAACCATCCGAAAAAGGAAAATAGACACGTAGTTTTGGATTTTTTTGCTTGCCGAAAGTGGACGCAACATCCTGATCAGATTCAGAAAGCAGCGTAATACCGATATCACCATTATAAAGCCCAAGTGTCACACTATTTCGTAAAATCATAATCGGTCTGCCAATATACCAACTGTCGTTACTGTGTAGATCAATCAAACCTTGTTGTGCTAAGTGCGATTCTATCTGTTGATTTAGTCCTGCAACCCCAAACAGACCATCACGCACAGCACAAAGCAGTCGATATTGGGCAAATTTTTGCAGAATTTGACCAATATTTTGCGTACCATACTGTTTGATACTCGCTAAATAGTCGCGATAATAAATGACACTTTCTGACAATAATGCCGGATATTCGTTGGGCAAGGCTAAATTATGATAGTGAATATCAGTCAATGCCGAGTCAGACAACAGCTCTCTTACCGCCGTGATTTTCCCCTCGTTGATCGCATTCGCCAAACGACCAATCCCAGACGCATCATTAAAACGGTAGCTTTTTTGCAATAAACAGAGGCTATCGGCTAAGCTTGCCCTATTTGGTTGATTCAGCAGTGCGTTTTGTTGATAAGGAATCGCATAGCCAGTTAGTTCGGTCAATTCAGTTGCGCGCGCGTGACTGTACCCTCGTGTCACTAATCCACACAGATCACCAAATACCGCGCCCGCTTCAACCGATGAGAGTTGATCTTTATCACCTAGCAAAATTAATCGCGCTGAATCGGGCAATGCCTCAATCACTCTGGCCATCATATTTAGATCAACCATCGAGGCTTCATCAATAATCAAGAGATCAAGATGGAGTGGATTATGTTTATTATAGGTAAAATGGCGACTCTCCGCTTTGGCACCCAATAGCCGATGCAACGTGATCGCCTCATAACGCATATCCATATTGGTGAACGCCAATTTTGCCATAGCTTGCGTGAGTGATTCTGTCAATCGCGATGCCGCTTTCCCAGTTGGCGCCGCAGCCACAATCCGCACTGAAGGCTGCATCAGCAAAATACCGGCAATAATCTTCGCCACGGTGGTGGTCTTGCCGGTTCCTGGGCCGCCCGAAATAATGGTGACGTTATCCAGTAATGCCATCGCGACAGCTACTTTTTGCCAATCAATGACCGCTGTTGTTTGGTTTTCTTGCTTTTCTCTATCTGTTGTCTCTGCTGCTGTATCTACAAATAGCTTATCCAATATCGATTTAATTATTGATATCGCACTATGATTAGGCCGATTAGTCATAGGAGGAGTAAGCGTAGTAGAAGTAGTATGATTAACTGCATCAGTAGCCTGATGATGGCGTTTAAAATAGGCCGCGACTTCTTTTTCGTCAAACCACATGCGGTGAAAATAGAGTTTATCTTTTAGCCAGACTAACGGAGTAAGCACCGTACCATCACTGACCAGTTGCCGTTGCTGCGCTTGCTGGAGTACCGTTTGCCAATCATCGCCTGACGGTTTGCCCAACGCTTGCCAAAGCTGTGGTTCATGCTCATATTGCGTTAAATGCGCCAAATCAAGGCAGACATGCCCTGCCCGTACCTGCTTGCTCAAGAGTAAAATCAAAAAGGCCAAACGCCGCATCACCGTTTCGTCGGTCATGGAAGCTTTAGTGGTTAAAAACAGCACTAAATGGATATCTAATAAGCTAATAGTCCCTAACTTTTGGCTGACAATGGGGTCATCACTTTGTGATGTAAATCGACTCAGCCATTCATTTAGCATGCAACCAATCATCCTTCTCTATTAATATCATATAGTTTCGCCATCCTATTTATGACTGTTTTATTTATCACCATTTGATGAATGACGATTAACCATGCTTCAGTGAAGCAACACTCACTGCAAGCTCATTGCGTTAATCGCCATCTCATGGATTATAATCCGGTAATTAATGACGCTTTATCTTTTGGATAAGTGAGCTTAAAGCTAAAGTGGACATTTTTAGCTTCTTCAGCTTGTAATGGCAATGCCCATTCGAGTAAACCGCTCTCTTTATCGTAACTTGCTCCGTCATATTTGGTATCATCCATAACCACAACCTGATTTTGTATAACCGGCAATTCGTCATAAACCACTACCGTAATCGGTAACGTTTTATTATTCTTCACATCGATACTGTAGGAATATTTTTGCGAGATTTTGCTGCCTAACAGCGATGGTGCCGATGTTTCATTTAGATCGCGATTACGGGCAATCACAATACCTTTGTCTCGACCCAACGCAATATCTAACTTATCGGTGATTTTACTTGGATCGATGGTGGTGACACCAACATAATTGTTAGCATAAAAGATGGTTGCATCACCCCGCAATAAGTTGAGTTTATTCCAATCAGACAGTTGTGCTTGAAGAAAGACCGCTTGATCCAATTTAGGTATCGCAACATAACGGTAGTCTGCTTTCAGCGCTTTCTTTTGTAATATCAACATATCGTTATCACTATCATTTTTGATGGTATGCGGCAACTTAAGGGTGAATTGTAAATCGATGCCCGTTGGATTATCAACATTCTCGACAAAATTATTCGCTAAATAGTCTGCCGTTGGTTGTGCTAAATGGGTCGTGGTTGATTCATCATCTTCCGCGGTAGGCTCCACGGCTGGCGCGCGTTTATCCATAAGGCGTGGATTACTATTTTTAGCATGCAGATCAATTCGCCATGGTAACAGTGTTGGCGGCGTAATACCGACACTTGGATTAGCGGTTGACAATGTCAAATCCAGATTATCCCAATCTAACCCACTATCTTGGTAAATCCCCGCTTTATAGATTAATTGTAAAGGTGAATTAATATCCGCCACATGAATCTCATAAGTTGGCCGCCAAGCCGCATTTTGGATCACATATGAGATAGAAATCGGCAATGTCACCGCTTTATCAGAATCAATGCCCAAAACCACCGCATGGGTTGACGGTTTAGCCATAGCTGACTCATGATCCACTTGTGCACGGCACGCTTCCACTTGTTGATTTAGATCTTGTAGCTTAGTTTGTAACGCGGCCTGTTCGGTTAAAGATGCGGTTAAGTTTGTTTTCACAAATTCCAAGGTATTTTTCATATCCATTAACAGATTAGGGCTACTTTTCACTAAGCTATCAATACGATTATTCTGCAATAAAGTAATAATTTCAGACACGGCAGCAAATTGAATTTCGGTCGCTTGATATTCTGCTTCTAGCTGCTTTAATTTATCCTGTAATGTTTTTAATTTGCTATTATTTTGGCTATCTTCCGGTAAAGATTCCATATCAATGGATTGTAATGAAATTTTCGCATCAGGTATATCCGCAAAAGCGACCTTAATGTCATTGCTATTGCTGATCTCATTGGCAAGCCCTGTCAATAACACCTTATTTTGCCCCTTCTCGACCGCAACCATCGCCTGGCTTTGTAATTCTGCACCTTGTAAAAAAAGAGTCACTTTATTTAAGGTTAGATTGGTTACTTGCCCACTTGCCGCGGCATTCCCAGCAATCAATAACATAAATAGTGCGATTTTTTTGATTTTCATAACTTTTTATTCCTTTCTTGAAAATTTCATTGTTGATAAAACCGAAATTACTATTACATATTACGCCAATTCTGACAATAAAATCTAACATCTCGATTTTAATCTATTTTTTATTTTCAATGTTTCAGAACTATACTACGTTTATGTCAAATTATTTAGGGGCAATTTGGCTAAACGCGCTTGATTTGCTTTTTCTCGACAAGAACAGATAAATAATCAAACAAATCAGTTTTTGATATTGAACAATGATTATTATTCATGTATATTCCGTTTTAAATAAAAAACAGAAATAATTAGGAAACATCATGCAAAGTTTCACCTATATCAAAACGGCTATTAAACGTAAAAATCTGACCTTACAACACGTTGCTGAACACTGTTTTATGACCAAAGGTTACCTTAGCTTACTTATCAACGGTAAAATTAAAAATCCGAGTATCCAAAAATTGCAAGCCTTGCATCGTTATTTGCATGTCGATATGCCGGCACCACATAAGAAAGTGGGGGTTATTTTTGGTAAGTTTTACCCTTTACATACCGGTCATATCAATCTTATTCAACGCGCAATCAGTCAACTTGATGAATTATATATTATTTTATGTTCTGATACCCAGCGCGATTTAGCATTATTTAAAAATAGTGCGATGTCTCGTCAACCGACAATTAACGATCGCATTCGTTGGTTGCTGCAAACCTTTAAATATCAGAAAAATATCCATATCGAAGTATTAGAAGAAGATGGCATTCCGGCTTATCCTAACGGTTGGCATGAATGGAGTGAACGCGTAAAAAATCTTTTTAATCAAAAAGGAATTGCGCCAGACTGTGTCTATTCCAGTGAACCTCAAGATGTGCCAATGTACCAAAAATTATTCAATCTCAATACCATCTTAATCGATCCTAAACGTGAATTTATGAATGTCAGTGCAACACAAATTCGCGAGGCACCACTTAAGAATTGGCAATATATCCCAACCGAAGTCAGGCCCTTTTTTGTGCGAACTATTGCCATTTTAGGTGGGGAATCCAGTGGTAAGTCCACCTTGGTTAATAAATTGGCGAACGTTTTTAACACCACCAGTGCGTGGGAATATGGTCGTGATTATGTCTTTTCACAACTGGGTGGTGATGAACGCGCCTTGCAGTTTGCTGATTACGATAAAATTGCCTTAGGCCAAGCACAATATATCGATTTTGCGATTAAACATGCCAATCGTGTCTCGTTTCTTGACACCGACTTTGTCACCACACAAGCTTTTTGTAAAAAATATGAAGGTAAAGAGCACCCTTTTGTGCAGGCCATGATTAACAACTACCGCTTTGATCTGGTGATCTTATTAGAAAACAACACCCCTTGGGTCGCGGATGGCTTACGCAGTTTAGGTAATCCAAACCAGCGCAAAGATTTCCAAAACCTGCTTATCGCCTTACTTGAAAAAAATAAAATTAATTATATCAAAATCGATTCACCGGATTATGACGAACGCTATCTCCGTTCTATTGAATTGGTGAATAAATTGATTAATGATGGAGACAATCAATAATGACTAACTTGCACAAAATCGTTCTATTAATTGGACGTAACAAATTGTATCCTTATTTTTGTTTACTCTTTGTCACGTTGGCTTTTTTATATACCGATCCGTTTACTTCACTGAATCTCCGCTACGCTATCTCCTATTTTGGTGCCATATGCGGATTACTTTGTGTTATTTTACTTGCTAAACGTAAAAATAGTGGCAATGTATTGGGAATGCTGGCCGCCATTGGTGAATCAATGGGTAACTTTTTAGGTGGCAATGTTGGGGCAAGCTTACCGTCATTTTACTATTTTGGTTCACATATTTATGGACTGATCACTTGGCATCGCCATCAAGATAGTCACAACAACGTCAAAAGTCGCTCTCTTAGCGAAATCTCGTTTCTTTATACGTTGATCTTTCTGATCTGTGCCGTTTTTATTAATATTTATCTGACTGGTGCATTGGGTGTAGATAATACGATTTATCAACTGTTCATCAACTGCTTTATTTTTGGCTTGGGTGTGGTTGCCCAATTATTGCTGATGATGCGTTTCAGCTTTAACTGGTATCTGTGGGTGCTCTTAAATATCTTGGTGATTGGCCTGAATATCTATACGGATAATCCTGTTATTGCCACACAATATCTTATCTATCTCTTTAATGCTATTTATGGGATTTGTGAGTGGAAATTGTCTGAAAAGCAAGCAGCTAACAATGCGTTAGCACAAAATCAGTAAAAAGATTATTCGCAAATAGCCACTAAATAATAAGAGTCACTAAACCATAATCGCAGCTAACCCATGCAGCTAAACCATAAAAAAACCATCGACAATTGCCGATGGTTTACTACTAAAACGTGGATGATTAACACGTTGATTAAATTGATTAATTAGACGCGTTCAACAATCATCGCAATACCTTGACCACCACCAATACAGAGCGTTGCCAAGCCTAAATTACAATCTCTGTTTTGCATACCATATAACAATGAGACTAAAATACGCGCACCGCTCGCACCAATTGGGTGACCTAAGGCAATCGCACCACCGTGAACATTAGTTTTGCCCATATCAAAAGCCAGTTCTCGACCGACACCTAAAAATTGTGCCGCAAACGCTTCGTTTGCTTCGATAAGATCGATATCAGCCAATTGTAATCCTGCTTTAGCCAATGCTTTTTTGGTAGCCGGTACCGGACCCAGTCCCATCAAAGCAGGATCGACACCCGCACTGGCGTAACTACGAATACGCGCCAGCGGTTTGAGTCCTAACGCTTTTGCTTTTGATTCACGCATGACAACGACAGCAGCGGCACCATCATTAATACCTGATGCATTACCCGCGGTAACTGTGCCCTCTTTTTTAAAGGCAGGTTTGAGTTTAGCAAGCGTTGCCGCATCTGTTTCGTGTTTGACATATTCGTCTTTAGCAAAAACGATATCGCCTTTACGTGTTTTAATGGTAACAGGGACGATCTCTTTAGCAAACGCGCCGGTTGCAATTGCTTGTGAGGCCAATTTTTGTGAACGTAATGCCAGTTCATCTTGCTCTTCACGAGTGATACCATATTTTTCGGCAATATTTTCTGCGGTTAAGCCCATATGATAGTGATTGGTTGCGCAAAAAAGTCCGTCATTAACTAAACTGTCAATCACTTGCTGATTACCCATGCGATATCCCCAACGTGCTTTATCGAGAATATAAGGTGCTCGGCTCATGTTCTCCATGCCACCAGCCACAATGGTATCGGCATCACCAGCTAAAATCGCTTGCGCGGCGAGTGCAACTGATTTGAGTCCTGAACCACACACTTTATTCACGGTGTAAGCAGGTACAGTGTCGCTGATGCCTGCGGCAAGAAGTGCTTGCCGTGCTGGATTTTGCCCCAAGCCAGCTTGCAGCACATTACCCATAATCACTTCATCAATCAGTGACTCTTTTTCGAGCTGTTCACTTAGACCGGCTCGTTTTAATGCTTCCCGAATCACGATTTGCCCTAATTCGACAGCTTCAACCGGAGCAAGCGCACCGTTAAACGAACCGAGCGCAGTGCGTGTCGCACTGACAATAACAACATTTTCCATATTCTGTACCCTCTTTTTTTATGATGAAAACTTATTGGACTAAAACAGACATAATCCGATAACGAAAATCGGTAACGTAAAAATTAGCGCAGTAATGCAATAGCCCATAATGTCCCGTACACCGAGCCCAGCTATACCCAGTGCGGGGAGTGCCCAGAACGGTTGTGCCATATTCATCCACTGTTCGCCGTACGCAATAGCCATCGTCGATTTACCTAAATCGGCGCCTAAGGCTTGTGCGGCAGGAATCACAAATGGTCCTTGAATTACCCAGTGTCCGCCCCCTGATGGCACAGCAAAGTTAATCAATCCCGAACTTAGGAAGGTCAGAATTGGGAAAGTATCTTTGTTGGCAATATTGATAAAGAATTCGGTGATAAGTCCGCCTAATCCCGAATGTTCCATCATTAATTGGATACCGGCATAAAAAGGGAATTGAATCATAATGCCGCTCGTACTTTTCATCGCATTACTGACTGCGCGCATATACGCCATCGGTGTGCCATGCAGTACGATACCGGTAATTAAAAAGATGAAATTGACCGTATTAATGGTTAAATTAAAACCATTTTTCTGGAAATAGAGAATCAGATAGCCATAACCGAGCACGGCAATGATAGCCGTTAACAGGCGGCTTTCTTCCATTTTTTCCGCTAATGTGGCATTAGGTTTTAATTTACGGCTAAAGACAGGATCAGGCTGCAATAAAGCTGGATCAACCGTTTTTACTTCACCATTTTTTGATATCATCATGCGGGTAATAAATGGTAAAGTAATGATGAGCATACCGATGATAAATAAGTTATAGCCTGAAAGGAGTGTATCTGAAATAGGAATGATGCCTTGTGGATTGCTGTCAGTGACCATTAAGTGCGCGACTGGATTATTTGGCGTTGCCGCCAGTAATGGCATCGAGCCTGAGAATCCGCCACCCCAGGTCATAAAACCGATATATGCACAGGCAATTAAGAGCGCATAATCAGTGCCTTTAACCTTACGTGCCACTTCTTTAGCGAACATCGCGCCGACAACCAGACCAAATCCCCAGTTAATCGCGCAGGCAATGCCACCCATAAAGGTAACGAGCATGACACTTTGCGTGGGTGTTTTAGCAATGGCGGCGGTGGTGCTTAAAAAACGTTTGATAAGTGGTGAGCTTGCTAATGCGTTACCCGTCACCACAATCATCGCCATCTGCATGCTAAAACCGAGCAAATTCCAAAATCCGTCACCCCACATCTGGACTAACGTAATAGGCGTATTATCGGTCAATCCCCAGCCACAGAAAAAGACAATCAGTGTTAGAAGGAGCGCAAAAATTAACGGATCGGGAAGATATTTGCTGACAATGACTGTCATAAATTTTGAGACACGACTGATCATAGGCTACGTCCTATTTTGACTGATGGCCATCTCTTTAAAGTCGTTAGCGACGATAAAATCTGCTTCAGTTTTTGCTTTAATCGTTGCTAAATCGACACCAGGGGCATGCTCTTTTAGGACTAATTGTCCGTTTTCGAAAACAAAAACAGCCAGTTCAGTCACAATCATGTTGACTTTACCTTTAGCGGTTAACGGTAACGTACACTCTTTGAGGATTTTTGATTTACCGGTTTTGGCACAATGTTCCATACCAATGATTACATTACGTGCGCCTGTCACTAAGTCCATTGCGCCACCCATTCCCGGTACCATTTTGCCCGGCACCATCCAGTTAGCGAGATTGGCTTGTTGGTCAACTTCAAGACCACCTAAAATACAGGCGTCAACATGTCCACCACGAATCAGTGCGAACGAGAACGCGCTATCAAATGTGCAGCCACCTTTGGCAATACCACACGGTAAACCACCGGCATTGACTAAATTAGGATCGGTATTATTCGGATCCAGTGCAGTTAACCCTAAAAATCCGTTTTCAGATTGCAAGGTGATATGGACGTTGTCAGGGATATAGTTGGCAACTTGTGTAGGTAAACCAATGCCTAAATTCACGATATCACCATCATTCAGTTCCATCGCAATGCGGCGGGCAATCAATTCTTTGGTACTCATTGTATTAGTAGTATTAGTTGTGGTAACGGTATTCATAATGACCTCAGGCTTATTCTGGATAAACAATGTAATCAACAAGTGCGGCTGGTGTAACCACTTCATCAGGTGATAATTCACCGACTTCGACAACTTCGTCTGCCTCAACAATTACGGTGGTCGCCGCCAATGCCATTAATGGATTGAAGTTTTGTGCTGATAAGGCATAAACCACATTACCCAATTTATCCACTTTATGACCTTGAATAATCGCTAAATCGGCCTTTAACGGTAGTTCGAGTAAATAATCGACACCATCAACCGTAATTTTCTGTTTACCTTCTTCAACAACGGTTCCCATACCTGTTGGTGTTAAAAATCCACCTAGCCCAGCTCCCCCAGCACGAATACGTTCAGCTAATGTCCCTTGCGGTACGAGCTCAACAGCTAATTCGCCGGCGATCATTTTTTTACCTGTTTCAGGATTATTACCAATATGTGAAGCGATCACTTTTTTAACGCGTCCAGCGCCTGCTAACGGCCCTATTCCCGTATTAACAAACGCGGTATCATTACCAATCAAGGTAATGTTTTTAATCCCAGAATCTAATATGGCTTGTACCAATTTGACCGGTGTACCACATCCCATAAAACCACCGAACATGATGGTCATATCATCATGCAAATACCGGCTGACATCGTGTAATGCTAATTTTTTTTTCATTGTTTTCTCCATTGCCAGTGAGTGTTGGCGAAATAGGCAACACCATGCCTCACTTTGTCTGGATAGATAATCTGAGAAACCTATCCAGATAAGCTCACTTGCCAATCTGCCAACACAATTGTGTAAATAATCTATTGATCTGTTATATGTCCATCTCTAATAATGCAGCACTCAATCCTTTACCATGGATATCTAACGCTAAGGTACGTGTTACACCGCCACCAAGAGCGCCATACATGACAAAGTTAAGTGCACCAACATTAGGGAGTTCATAACGAACAACGTCGCCTTTTACGATGTCAGAGAAAAATGCTTTGACTTTTTCAGCTGTCACGGCTGCTTTGATTTTTTCATAATCATTTGGGTCGTAGGCAATGACAGATATATTGGAGATATTGCCTTTATCACCAGTACGAGAATGTGCAATTTCACGAAGTTTCATGATTAAACCTCTACATAATTAATAGTTGTTGTGATAAGAGAACGGGGAATATAAGTCGAATCCATCGCCACAATCTCTTTGACCGATTTCATCGCGCCGCCACCGCCGGTTGGCCCATTGGTATATAGTGTTTCGACTTCATTACCAATCGCTGCGGCTTGTGCTTTGGTTGCAAAGCGAGCGGCAACACGAGCACGGACTTCATAAGGTTGGCTATGTTGAGATAATTTATCGCCATGTAATGAGTTAATACCAATAAGGTCATAACGAATTTCTTCAGGATGAATATTCATCACCGCCAATCGACCTTTGACAATATCTAATGCTAATCTGCCACGTGTTACTGCGCCTGGTCCGGCATAAGACATTTCGCCTTCGCCAATAAAGCCATCTTCATAGCCTACAGATACTTTTAACGTTTCTGGACGAGGATGACCTGTTCCGCCTGACACAGCGACTTGATCTTTAGCGATTTGCGTGAAAGTGACATGGGTAAAATCGGCAATCACATCGGGTGTTTTATAGTCATCTGGACGGTGAATTTCGTAAAGCATCTGTTCTTTACAGGTATCTAGATTGACAACCCCACCTGATCCTTCCACTTTGGTGATAACGGCATCGCCATTTTCGCTAATTTCGGCAATCGGGAAACCTAACTTATCGAGATTAGGCACATCTTTAAAGCCTGGGTCGGCAAAATAACCACCGGTAATTTGACCCGCACATTCAAGCAAATGGCCAATAATGGTGCCTTTACCTAAATGTTCCCAATCTGTTTCACTCCAATTAAATTCATGACGCATAATTGATAGGAAGAGTGAAGGATCGGCGACACGTCCAGCAATCACAATATCTGCACCATTATTTAATGCTTCAACTAAAGGTTGTGCGCCGATATAGGCATTGGCGGAGATAATTTTTTTACCACATTGAGAAATGGTTTTCTTCTGCTCATCAAGCAATAAATCTTGTTTGATAACGGCATCATAAACATCATCACCTTCAACAATGGCAATTTTTAAGTTTTTAGCACCTAATGATTTGGCAATTTCTGCTGTCACTTTGGCAGCAGCACGTGGATTCGCTGATCCCATATTAGTGACAATCTTGATGCCTTTTTCTAAACATGTTGGTAATACTGCGCGCATACGAGCCGCTAAAAGCTCGTTATAACCTGTTTCGGGATCATGTTTTTTTTGTCGTTGGCCAATCGCTATCGTGCGTTCAGCAAGACATTCAAACACTAAATATTGAATATTGCCTTTTTTGACAAGTTCCACAGCAGGCTCAATACGATCACCTGCATAACCTGCACCAGAACCAATTCGGATCTTTTTCATTATGACTACCTCTTATCTTTTATCTATATGACCATTCAAGATGGTTATCCCACCAACGCTTGTTGGTGGCTGTGTAAAAACCAAAACCGTTATAATGGAAAAACACCTGTCACTATTGCGCCAATTGCCATCACAACAGACGCAAGCCACAGTACGGGAATACTAAATTTTTGATGATCGGCGAGATCTATCCCTGATAGACTGCAAAGTAAGAATGTTGCTGGTGTGAGTGGACTCACTGGGAATCCGGTCGTCATTTGCCCTAATAATGAAGCTTGTGCAACCTCAACCGGCGGGAAACCACCTAAATTCGCAATAACCGGCATGATGCCGAAATAGTACGAATCGGGATCGAAAATAAGACTTAATGGCATCGCCACTAGGCTAACAATGAATGGAATATGTGATGACAAACTTTCAGGAACAAAAGCACCCGCTGATGAAGCCATTGCCTTAATCATACCTGATTCGCTCATGATGCCTGTAAATACACCGGCAGCAAATAGAATACTTGCCATCATTAATGCACCTTTTGCATGCGCATTAATACGAGCAGCTTGTTCTGCAGGTTTACGATAATTCATGGTTAACGCAAGGCAGCACGCCACCATGAAAGAGAAGACTGGCGAAATTTTAGTGGCAACCATACTGGTAATGACTAAAATCACTAAAATAATATTAAACCAGAACAGATGTGGACGACGGAGCTTTTTCTCTTCTTCTGTTAATTCTTTCGTATGATAGTGACTCACAACTTCGGTTTCGCCACCTGTTTGACTCATTTTAGCGATCTCTTTATGTGTGTAGCCCACTAAACCAAGACGTCGCTCTTCTCTTCTTCCCCAATACCATCCCATACAGACCATAAAAGCGAGGCCAATTAACTGAGCAGGTAGTAATGGAACGAAAAGATCATGGGTTGTAATGTCTAACGCTGATGCGGCACGGATAGTCGGTCCAGTCCACGGTAAAAAGTTCACACCCGCACTTAATGCGGTAATACCGGCTAAGATTCTTTTATCGATACCTAATTTATCGTATAACGGCAACATCGCCGGAATAGTGATTAAAAAAGTGACTGCACCATTGCCATCAAGATGAGCTATCAGTGCCAAAACACCTGTACCAATAATGATTCTTTTAGGATTCGTTCCCACTACTTTTAAGATTTTAGCGATAATCGGATCGAACATACCCGCGTCGCTAACTACACCAAAAAAGATGATAGCAAAGACAAACATAGCCGCCATAGGCGCGAGTTTCGCAATACCTGTGGTAACCATTTTAGGGATGAAAGTGTAATGCGGTAATGCGGCAATATCGCCACCCGCTTGGAAAAAAGGTAAAACATAAAGCGCAACAATCGCGCCAAGAACAGGAATAACAATCAAAGCAACTATAGGCGATAGCCGCTTACTCATAATGCAAAACAGCAATATAGCAATAGTAAAAATACCTATTAACGCAAGCATAACGTCTCCTTTTTATTATGGATTGACCCGAAATTTAGCTAGAACTAAATTTTGGCCGATTACAGCAATTGGCATTGTCACACAGGCATGCAGAATGTCTAATTGATAATTGAAATTAACTTATAAGAAAAACGGATTAATCAAGCAGCAAATTGACTAGTATTTTTGGTAATGAGTGTGTTAGATTACCAAAAGGTAATAATTGACTAAAGGCTATAGGCAATGAATATATCCATAAAGCAAATAAAAGCTTTTCTAGCATTAGTAGAAGAAGATAATTTTACGCGTGCTGCACAAAAAGTTCATTTATCGCAACCTGCTTTTAGTGCATTGATATCTAATTTGGAGCAGGAGATGGGTTATCGCTTATTTGATCGCGATACTCGTAAAGTTCAACTCAATGAAAATGGCATTCACTTTATCAAATTAGCCCGCGACTTATTAACCTCGTACGATCGTACAATTTCAGCAATAAAAACGCATTCCACTGATCGGCAAATTAAATTTACTTTAGCGGCTATTCCCTCTATTGTGGTACAGTGGTTATCACAATTATTATCGAATTTTCATCATAATTATCCGAAAATCGCGATAGAACTGCTCGATCTACAAGGTGATCTCTGTTTACAAATGCTCCTTGCGGGTCATGCCGAATTGGCATTGACGACAAGTACGCCTGCCATGACAGAACTTTCGTCAGAATTCCTTTTTTCGGATAAGTTTTACCTTGTTTGTCATCGAGAACACCCCTTAGCCAATAAGGATGTCGTCGAACTGAGTGATTTGATCTGTTACGATATGATTGGTTTTACTCAAGGCACAAGCATTAGACTTCATGCTGATAGATTAGTGGATCTTTTTAAGATTCAGTATATTTTGGAAGTGAGTCAATTGACGACTATGATGGGACTTATTGCCACTAATTATGGCATTAGTTTAGTTCCTGCTCTGGCTTTATCACAATTTCAACACCACGATATTCGTATCAAAAGTATTCAAGATATCACCTTAGAACGTTCCATTCATTTAATAAAACATAAAGAACGCAAATTATCGCCCCAAGCAGAAACATTTTATCAATACATAAAAAATAATATTTTTAAAGAATGAACGTCGACTATTCATTTTCCTTAAAAATAAATCGTTGCAAAACAGATTCTGTCAAGGACGTTCTGTAGAAACAAGTTCTGTAAAGATAAGCACCGAAAAGATCAGTCCCATAACAACAGATTTTATAACAACAAGTTTTATAAAAATAAGTCTGTAAAAACTATTTCTATAAAAGCTATCTCTACAAAAACACGTGCGTAAAGACAAGCGCGGTAAAATAGCGAAAAATAGGTGGGTTTGATCTAAAATAGCAAGGTAACGCTAGGCGATATCACCTTTGACTAAAGGCACAAATTTTACTTCATCAATATTTTGTGCCTTAAAGCGATCACCTTCTCGCTCAATTAGTTGTAAAACTTGCTTATTTTCTGTCCCAACCGGAATGACTAAACGCCCTTTATCGGCTAATTGAGCCAATAATTTTTTAGGTACTTCGGTGGCGGCAGCTGTCACAATAATGCCATCAAAGGGAGCACGTTCCGGCCAACCTAACCAGCCATTGCCATGCCGGGTTGAAATATTATGGATATCCAGTTGTTTTAAGCGGCGCTTCGTGTTCCATTGCAGACTTTTGATTCGTTCAATCGAACAGACATGATCAACTAATTTAGCCAAGATGGCCGTTTGATACCCAGAACCGGTACCGATTTCAAGTACACGCGATTCTGGCTTAAGTTGCAATAATTCTGTCATTTGCGCAACAATATAAGGCTGAGAAATAGTTTGACCCGCACCAATTGGTAGTGAGCGATTATCATAAGCTTGGTGAGAAAGCGCTTCATCAACAAAATGTTCACGAGGGATAGATGCAATAGCCATTAACACTCGCTCATCTTGGATCCCTTTCTGACGCAATAATTTGATTAAAGATTGCATTCTTATACTTTGCATATGAGTTAATCTACCCTATTATGAATTTATAGCAATTTTTTTAATAAAACAACAGATTCACAGGCAATGCCTTCTTTACGGCCTGTAAATCCTAAGTGTTCAGTCGTGGTCGCTTTCACACTAATTTGATCAAAATGAACACCTAAATCTTCTGCAATATTGACGCGCATTTGCGCAATATGCGGCGCCATTTTGGGTTCTTGGGCAATAATCGTTGTGTCTAGATTAAGCAATTGATAACCTTTTGCTTGGATCATTTTATAGACCTCTTTTAACAACAATCGACTATCGATATTTTTATATTTAGGATCGGTATCAGGAAATAATTGGCCAATATCCCCTAATGCTAATGCACCAATTAATGCATCAGTAATGGCATGTAAAACAACATCACCATCAGAATGTGCAATCAGTCCATATTGGTAAGGAATTTTTACCCCAGCAAGGGTAATGGGGCCTTCACCACCAAATTTATGCACATCAAAGCCGTGCCCTATTCTCATATGTTTACTACCTATTAACGTGTAAAAACTTATTTGATGGTTGTTAATGACAAACCTATCGATTAAACGAAAATTCTTGCCAGATAAAAACTTGTTAACAAAACCATGCGGTTAAAAGATCAGCTTGTTAAAGCAAACTTTTCATAAAAAATAATTTAGTTAAATTATCGCGGCTGACTAAAGCCTTCTTTAAAAGAAAACGCTTTCAAATAAAAAGCTTTTTAAGAAAAATTTGCATTAAAAAATTTTAACTAAACGTTTTTAACTAATTGTTTTTAACTAACCGTTTTTAAATAAAAAGTGGCTAACGCCAAATCCTCAGGTTTTGTAATTTTAATATTATCGCGTCGACATTCGACTAATAATGGATGCCCACCACCATACTCAATCGCCGAAGCTTCATCGGTAACCGTTATCCCATTTTGCGCGGCACTCAATAAACAGCGCTTTAGTTGACCAGCGTTAAAAAGCTGTGGCGTTGCCGCTGCCCATAAATAAGTGCGATCTTCAGAACATTCAATACACGCATCATGTGGATACGCACGTTTTATCGTATCACTAACCTTCGTCGCCAAAATACCACCTTGTTGTGTTGACAAAACAGCTGTAATCAAAGCCGTTATATCAGTTTGCTGCACACAAGGCCGCGCAGCATCATGGACTAATGCCCAATCATTGTCATCAACCTGTTGTAACCCTGCAAGCACTGAATCTGCACGGGTAAGACCACCAGTGACAACAGTAATTCGACGATTTTTCGCAATTGGCAATGTATTAAAAATCGCATCCTGCGCATTAATCGCGACAATAATATGATCGATTTGAGGATGCGTTAATAATTTTTGTAGTGTGTATTCTATAATAGTCTTTGATTCAATTTTCAAATATTGCTTTGGGATGTCACAATGCATACGCGATCCATTCCCTGCCGCCGGCACGATAGCCACTATTTTGGATTTATCCACTATTTTTTGTGTATTTTGCAGGATATCTTTCAACTTTAACCTTTACTGCTCTGAATTAGAATCGGTAATAATACGATAAAAATATTCATTCGGCTTTACCATACCTAGATGGCTACGCGCTCGCTCTTCTACCGCTTCAAAACCTTTTTGCAAGTCGCCGATTTCGGCAAACATCTGTTCATTTCGCGCTTTGAGTTGATTATTATCATCATGCAAACTGGCAAGCAGTAATACATTATCCTGATAATCATAGACATTATTTTTGCCATACCAAAGTGAGTATTGTAAATACGCCAGTACAGCAAGCAATAATAAAGGTAATTTCCATCTTATCATCTCATCATTACCTTTTATTTTATATGCACTTAACTGGTTTAGGTAAGCCAGCTAATTTGGTTGACTGTTTTGCTGGACCTTCTGGGAACAATTTATATAAATAACGGCTATTCCCCTTTTCGGCACCAAATTTTTTTTCCATCGCTTTCACTAATAGACGAATAGCCGGTGATGTTTTATTTTCTAAATAAAATTCACGCACAAACAGAATCACTTCCCAATGTTCTGGTGTTAATGTGATTGACTCTTTTTCTGCTAGTTCTGCAACAAGATCAACTGACCAATCTTGCCAATTCTTTAAATAACCTTGTTCGTCAGTTTCAATATGTTCTAACATTTTTCAAAAAATCGTATCTTATTTGCTCCGTATTATACCCAATTAAATAAAATGCAACACTATTTTTGCTAACAAAAGCATGGCTATTCTAAATGATTCCATAGGAATTGGTGAAATTTAAAGCAAACAAATCTTTTTTCGAATTTAGCTATTTACAAACCGTCCGCTCTACTTTAATATTCTGCGGCATTGCGGAAGTGTGGCTGAGCGGTTGAAAGCACCGGTCTTGAAAACCGGCGAGGGGCGACCCTTCCAGAGTTCGAATCTCTGCGCTTCCGCCATTTTCCCACAAGGCTTTGCACAAATTACCCAATCATCAAAAAATACCTCAAAAAGAATTTCAAAAAGAATAAGGGTTACTTTTTAACCAGTAATTTTATGTTTATCTATCAATATATGCTTATGCTTAGACAAAGCAGCGCTTAACTTGACAGAACTTCAATGTCTATCTCTATGATGAGTAAATTGTTACACAGATTGCGTCATACTTTCTTTGCTTATATTTTCTTCGCTTATCTTTTTTGCCCACAAACAGAGCGCATCTAAAACTGGACTCACGTCGCGTCCTTTAGGTGTCAAAGCATACACAACTTTAATCGGTGGCTTTTCACCAAATACTTGACGCGTGATTAATCCATCTTGTTCTAACTGTTTTAGCTGTAGACTGAGCGTCATTTCAGTGATAGCCGGAATATCTTTTTTTAGTTCATTGAAGCGTTTTTGATTATCTTTTAAATAATGCAAAATAACCCCCTTCCATTTACCACCAATTAATGCCATGGCCATGCTTATAGGACAATCAAAACACTTCCCTTCGTAGACTATTGGCTTTTTTTGCAGATTTTGATTCATATATATCCCCACTATCTATTTTGATAGATATTGCCATAAAACTATTTTTAAATAAACTAACTTTAGTTACTATAAAATTAATAGTAACCATAAAAATAATAGTCTAATTAGGAGGAATAATAATGACATTAATGATATTAGCACACCCCGATATAGATCATTCCATTACCAATAAAACGATAAGTGAAAGTGTGCAACAACATTTACCTGATACAGAAATCCGTAATATTCATCAACTTTATCCTGATTATCAAATTAATATAGAAGAAGAACAAGCGGCATTACTAAGACATGATCTGATTGTTTTACAATATCCAATGTATTGGTTTAATATGCCGCGATTTTAAAAATGTGGTTTGATAGCGTATTTACCTATAAATTTGCGTATGGTTCACAAGGGGACAAATTAAAAGGCAAGAAATTACTGGTTAGTTTAACGGTTGGGCAGCCTGAAAAAAATTTTTACGCTGATAACGACAATACAATTAATCACTTTTTACAATCAGTAAGAAAATCGGCAATGTATACGCAAATGAATTATCTAGAACTGATTATTCTATATGGCGTTTCAACGGTTTCGGGTTATACTCGCGATGCGATTATCCAAAAATCATTGCAGCATAGCCAACAGCTACAAAAACAGATTTTGATTCACGCTCACTAACTTATTTATTTGCAAAGCCGATAAAACAGAAATAATTTAATTCGTCAGTATTGCACTCAACAAAGAAGGCAATACTGACTACACGCGTTGTACCCACCGAATTTACTCCGTCACTATCTCCCCATTTATCCGCATCCCGTTTTAGCTTAATACGTTTAGACATTTTATCTTAAATGCGCGTTATCTGGAATGGATACTATCTTGAGTGAAAATTATGCAGGATAAGCGTTAGTTAGCATAAGAATTCTGTTGAATGAGATTTTATTGTTCAGCCATGCAAAGTTAAAAAATAATTTTACCAAACTGGGTTATCTAATAGAAAAATTTCAAGTTATAATAGCTTACAAGCCAAAATGATAATGCTTGTAAATTAACTCACGACACAGATTCGATCACGCTCTGTGTTAAGGCAAACTCACAACACATATCATAAGTTGGAATTATGGAACAATTAAAAAAATCACTCGAAAAGCTTGGTATCACAGGAACCATAGATATTATTCATAATCCTGGATATGAAAGATTATATCAAGATGAGATGCAGGCAAACGCGGCAGGTTTTGAGAAAGGAGAATTAACTTCTCTTGGCGCAGTTGCGGTTAACACAGGTAAGTTTACAGGTAGAGTACCTAAAGATAAATATATCGTCAAAGATGCGACTACTCAAGATACCGTTTGGTGGGAAAACAATCAAGAAACCACTAAAGCGATTTTTGATTCGTGTAAAAAATTAGTGA
This sequence comes from Orbaceae bacterium ESL0727, assembly GCA_029433345.1. Classification (GTDB taxonomy): domain Bacteria; phylum Pseudomonadota; class Gammaproteobacteria; order Enterobacterales; family Orbaceae; genus Gilliamella. Next base: position 1,299,554 of record JAQTHY010000001.1, on the reverse strand, counting down.
CTGATCAATTATCGAATAAAAAATTGTATGTCGTGGATGCTTTTTGTGGTACCAATTTAGATACGCGCATGAAAGTACGCTTTATTATGGAAGTGGCTTGGCAGGCACATTTTGTGACGAATATGTTTATTCGTCCTAATGCATATGAGATCGCCAATTTTGGCGAACCTGATTTTATCGTGATGAATGGTTCTAAAACCGTCAATCCTCATTGGCAAAAACAGGGTTTACATTCCGAAAACTTTGTTATGTTCAACCTCACCGAAAAAATCCAAATTATTGGTGGCACGTGGTATGGGGGCGAAATGAAGAAGGGAATGTTCTCAATGATGAACTATTACAATCCATTAAAAGGCATTGCCTCAATGCACTGTTCGGCTAATGTTGGCGAACAAGGTGATGTCGCCGTATTCTTTGGTTTATCGGGGACAGGTAAAACCACATTATCGGCTGATCCAAAAAGATATCTAATCGGTGATGACGAACATGGCTGGGATGCTAACGGTGTCTTTAACTATGAAGGCGGCTGTTATGCAAAAGTGATCGATTTAAGTGAAGAAAAAGAACCGGATATCTGGTCGGCAATCAGACGAGATGCATTATTAGAAAATGTTGTCATTAAAAATGGCGTACCTGATTTTGCGGATAAATCGATTACCGAAAATACCCGTGTTTCGTATCCTATCTATCATATCAATAAGATTGTTCTGCCATCAAAAGCGGGACATGCCAATAAAATCATCTATCTATCTGCCGATGCATTTGGTGTATTACCACCCGTTTCGATATTAAATTCAGAGCAAGCTAAATATTATTTTATCTCTGGCTATACGTCGAAATTAGCAGGCACCGAAAATGGTGTAACCGAGCCAACACCTAACTTTTCTGCCGCATTTGGGCAAGCGTTCTTATCCTTGCATCCAACTGTTTATGCAAAAACGTTAGAACAAAAAATGCAGCAACATCATACTAAAGTCTATTTAGTGAACACGGGGTGGAATGGGACCGGCAAACGGATTTCGCTAAAAGATACGCGCGCTATTGTTGATGCGATTATTGACGGTTCTATCGAAAACGCAGCCACAACGACTCTTCCTTATCTCAACCTGACCTATCCGACACATTTAGATAATGTGTCCGATATCTTAGATCCAAGATCATCTTATGCTGATGCATCCCAGTGGGAAGTCAAAGCAAAAGTGTTAGCCGCAAAATATATTAAGAATTTCGAAAAATTTGCGACGAATGATGAAGGGAAAAAATTAGTTGCAACAGGTCCTCAACTTTAAGATCATGGATGAAGATAATCACGTCTCTCATCTAACGCCAAAGCCACCTTCGGGTGGCTTTTTAGAGGTTAATCAACATAATCACCGCTAAAGCAAATAAACGCGTATCGCTAATCAATCTATTTTAGATATTTCATTAAAATACAATTAGTTAATTTACTAAATGTAAAATGGCGCTACATCCTTAATTTCAATTTAGCTGAATTATCCTTAAAATATTTGACATAAACGTATAGTAACTCTGAAACATCGATATCATCTATCGCATTGATAACATCTATAATATCTAATATCTAATATCTATAATGATAATAAAGTATTATCTTTGATCATCAATGGTGACCCCAGCTGGTGGTGTGAATTGAAATTTTTGCAGATCCACTTTGCCCAATTCTTGATGGGAGAGATCATAAAAACTGCGCTGCCCATCTTCATCAATAATGGTGAAATTGGCAATCATACCGGTCGGTAATACAGAAATAATAAAATCTTGATTCGAACCATCAGTCGGTTTTAAGGTAAATGCATCTTGTTTGCGAGAGACATTATATGCCGCCCAAATTGGACTATGACTATCAGTAATCAGCAGTAATAGACGATTATCTACCGCTTTATTTAAGGACATAATACTCACTTGCTCAACCGCGGGCGTATAAACCCACATATTTTTGCCATCAGAAATAATCGATGTCACATCGGGTTCATTCATCGTCCAATTAAAATAGTTAGGGCGCGTCACCCAGAGATCACCTTTCCCCTGCTGAACAGGTTGGTTATCAGCTGTTTTGACATCTTGGCTAAAGCGAGCATAAAAACCATCAATTTTATCTAAGCGTTGCTGTAACAGCTCTTTATCACCCGCCGACACAGCAAAACAGGCAAATAATCCAACAATAAATAAAAAACTTTTCATAAGCAATCCTTCTTCTTTATAAGACTGTCGTTAGGATACCATTTTTAAGATACCGCTTTTACAGCGCAAGTTGTATAATATATCGATTATTTGCAATCACAAAATGATTTACAGTAATAGGTGATTTTTTATGTCAAGTCTTGCTTTTGAGTTTGCCAACAGTGATGAATTCAAGCCGCTAGCTGCACGCATGCGCCCACGAACATTAAATGAATATATTGGACAAACCCACCTGCTTGGCAAAGGCAAACCGTTGCCTAAAACCATCGAAGCCGGTAATTTGCATTCGATGATTTTGTGGGGGCCACCGGGAACAGGCAAAACCACCTTGGCTGAAATTATTGCCCACCATGCCCATGCCAAAGTCGAACGACTGTCTGCTGTAACAGCAGGAATTAAGGATATTCGCGAAGCAGTTGAACGGGCTAAAATCAATCAACAAGCCGGTATTCGGACTATTTTATTTGTGGATGAAGTGCACCGTTTTAATAAAAGTCAGCAAGATGCTTTTCTTCCTTTTGTTGAAGATGGCACCGTGACGTTTATTGGCGCAACCACCGAAAATCCATCTTTTGAATTAAATTCTGCACTACTTTCACGAGCACGAATCTATCTTTTAAAATCATTAACCCCTGAAGATATTGAGAAGATTTTACAACAAGCGATGAGTGATCCTGATCGCGGTTATGGAAAAACAGACATCACATTGCCGAAAGAGACACAAAAACAGATTGCCGAATTTGTCTGCGGTGATGCGCGCCGTGCCTTGAATACTCTTGAATTGTTGATCGATATGGCTAATGGTGAGCCCTTAACACCTGCTTTACTGAAAGAGGTCATTGGGGAACGTAGTGCACGTTTTGATAATCAAGGTGATCGCTTTTATGATCTGATCTCTGCCGTGCATAAATCGATTCGAGGTTCAGCGCCCGATGCTGCACTTTACTGGTATGCCCGCATTATTACTGCCGGCGGCGATCCACTTTACGTTGCGCGTCGTTTATTAGCGATTGCTTCTGAAGATGTGGGTAATGCCGATCCTAGAGCCATGCAAGTTGCGCTAGCCGCTTGGGACTGTTTTACGCGTGTTGGCCCCGCCGAAGGTGAACGAGCCATCGCGCAAGCAATTATTTACCTGGCGTGTGCACCCAAGAGTAATGCTGTTTACCTCGCCTTCAAGCAAGCCATAAAAGATGCCAAAGCATTGCCGGATTACGATGTTCCCGATCATCTACGCAATGCACCAACCAACTTGATGAAAGAGTTAGGTTATGGCGCACAATACCGCTATGCACATGATGAACCTAACGCGTTTGCCGCAGGTGAAAACTATTTTCCACCCGAAATGGCCGATACTCACTATTACCATCCAACTACACGTGGCGCAGAAAAAAACTATCGCGAAAAATTGGCGTGGATCGAAATGCAAAACCAAAATAGTCCAATTAAGCGTTATCCAACCAATAAAAAATAATAGTCATACGCAAACTAATGCCTTTCAATGTAGAGGCATTAGTTTGAATCTCCATTTTTTACCATTGTTTTTAGCATCGTTATCACCCTATCACCCACGTAAAAAAAGAAACAAATTGCCCCTTAAACTCTTTTAAGAGTCTATTTATTTTATATATTTTATATATTTTATCAATTTAGCAATAATTAATATAAATAATCTATTTACTTAATTCCATTTCGTCACTAAAATAAAACATACCAAATCACAGTTAGTTAATTAACTTAATCATATGAATTAGTTATTTTTTATTCATTTATAGACGGTAAACAGATAATTCATCAATGATTATTGATATTTTTAAGGAAGGATAATAATGATATAGATAGTTTTTAATAATCGATCTCTTACCGTAATGATTTTTAATCAAATTATTTTATAAAGAACAATTCGTTATCTCTTCAAATTAAAATTAAAATTAAAATTAAATTTAAAAATAATAAATATAAATTATTTACCAATGGTGAATAAAAAAGGACAAAATATGAAAATAAGTCGCTTTATGAGCAAAAAATTTGTTTCAAAAGCATTTATAAAGACAATGCTTTATAACATATTGCTATTTAACATAATCCCCCTTTGTCAAGCAACCTTAGATATTTCGACTGTCAAGGAATTGCAAGGCCATCGACCAACATTTACAACCGATATGGAAACACATATTGATAATCTTGATCTTTTTGGTTTAGCTGTTAACGGTAATAACCATTATGGTGATGATATCAAAAATATGTTCTTATTAACAGCCTATCCCTTTAAAGATAAATTTGCAATTGCGCCATTAAAGCAACCCAACAGTAGTGAATATGTTGATCTTGATGGTGATGAATTCAAAGATTTAGTGGCGACCTCACCGATAAGCATGACATGGTACTATACTGATAGTACTAATAAATTAGTCGAATTTACCCCTACTGCTACCGACACCTTCTGTTCGCTGACTAAAGCAGGGAAAGCCGGTCCATTCAAAGTAAAAGTTTCCGCTAATTTACTGTTATCATCCAAATATGGCAATCCGATTAATACGCCATATCCTAATGATATTGTGACGACCCAACCGTCGAGAACTTATACGATATTAGAAGATACCGGATTTTGTTATGCAAAACCTGAATTGAATCCTACCCAAGCAACTGGGGTATCAGCCACACAATGGGATGCTAGAAATGGTTTTTTAATACAATCCCATACCAATCCAGCTATAAATTTCCCTACCACTGCTTTTTATGGTGCGAAATTTGATTTACTTTTAGCTAAAGATGGGGTGGCAAATCAATATAATTGGACACTGGTACGCGGCAATGAACTTGCTTCACTAACAAGCAATGCTAACGTTGTGACTATCACGTTTAATACAGCTGCCGCACTCAGTTCACAAACCGCTTGGAATTATGTCATCGGTTCGGGTACCGGTTATTCTGTTCTTGTACAAGGTATCCATAAAACAACCGGTTATAAAATTGAGTATCCGTTTACCATTACTAAATGGTTTACCAGTTGGGATAAAAATCAAGCAGGGAAAAATCTAGCCAATACCACATCGGCACCTAATGTTGTGGCAGGTTGTTTAGACACGCCTGGAATCTACCGTATCAGCAATTCTGATGAAGTCAGTAACGCCCCATTTGGTAATTCGGCAGGTTCGGCAAACTTTACCCGTGAAATAGGGACGCTTTTAGGAGAATGGGGCGATCCGACCCAAACCACTTATCCAGGTTCATGGGCAGCTGCGTCATCACAAGGGAATGCATATCGTCGTATTTGGTTATATGATACTGGCAGAAATCAGTATTGTGATTTACATACTTATAATGCGAAATATCACTGTGTTAGTGAAGCAGATTCAAAAAATGGGATCTGTACTTCGGTCTCCTCTCGCTAACTTGTTTACCACCATTATCTTTGCCAATGGTGGTTATCTTGCAGTATACTATTCCGTCGATCATCAGTGGCGGAATAGACGCCTGCACCCAACACAACGCCAACCGAATCCTGGTTATTAAATACGCACTCCTGCCCAATTTTGATTAAAAAACAATTATTAGCCTTAAGCTACTATATGTGGTAATAAAAATATTAGCACATACTATATATTGTATTAATTCAAGATATCCATTATGATAACCGTTATGTAATGTGTTGAGAAAAATGGGTAACAATGAATGAACAAATCGATATTAGTCACTAAGCGAAACGGACAAAAAGAACCAATTAACCTGGACAAAATCCACCGTGTGATCACTTGGGCTGCGGAAGGATTACACAATGTATCCGTGTCGCAAGTCGAGCTCCGTTCGCATATTCAGTTTTATGACGGTATTCGAACCTCTGATATCCATGAAACCATTATTCGTGCAGCCGCTGATCTGATTTCGCAAGATGCCCCTGATTATCAATATTTAGCAGCGCGTTTAGCTATCTTCCATCTCCGCAAAAAAGCGTATAACCAATTTACGCCACCAACACTTTATGATCATGTCAGCAAATTAGTTGCGATGAAACGGTATGATAAACATTTATTAACCGATTATACGCCAGAAGAATTTGCCGAGATGGATAGTTTTATTGATCATTGGCGCGATATGACCTTTTCATATGCTGCAGTAAAACAGCTAGAAGGCAAATATTTAGTCCAAAATCGCGTGACCGGTGAGATCTATGAAAGTGCGCAATTCCTCTATATCCTTGTTGCGGCATGCCTTTTTGCTAATTACCCGAAAGAAACGCGTCTTGATTATATTCACCGTTTTTATGATGCCGTATCGACATTCAAAATCTCCTTACCGACCCCTATTATGGCGGGTGTGCGCACACCAACTCGTCAATTTAGCTCTTGTGTACTTATTGAGTGTGATGACAGTTTAGATTCAATCAATGCGACTGCCAGTGCCATTGTCAAATATGTTTCACAGCGGGCGGGTATTGGTGTGAATGCCGGCAGAATTCGCGCCCTTGGCAGTTCTATTCGCGGTGGCGAAGCCTTCCATACAGGTTGTATTCCTTTTTATAAATATTTCCAAACTGCCGTAAAATCTTGTTCACAAGGTGGCGTACGTGGTGGTGCGGCCACTGTCTTTTATCCAATTTGGCATTTAGAAGTGGAAAGCTTATTAGTGCTACGTAACAACCGTGGTGTTGAAGAAAACCGTGTCCGCCATTTGGACTACGGTGTACAGCTAAATAAGCTTATGTATCAACGATTAATCAAAAACGAAAATATTACGCTATTTAGTCCATCCGATGTCCCAGGGCTTTATGATGCATTTTTTGCTGATCAAGCTAAATTTGAAGAACTGTACCAAAAATATGAGCAGGATCCGCAAATTCGTAAACGCGAAGTCAAAGCAACCGAACTGTTTGCGCTATTAATGCAAGAACGGGCTTCGACTGGGCGAATTTATATTCAAAATGTGGATCATTGCAATACGCATAGTCCATTTATTGCTAGCCTAGCACCGGTTAAGCAGTCTAATTTATGTATGGAAATCGCGTTACCAACCAAACCGCTGACCAATATTAATGACGCCAATGGCGAAATCGCGCTTTGCACATTATCCGCCTTCAATTTAGGTCAAATTGAGTCATTAGATGATTTCGAGGATTTAGCCGATTTAGTGGTCCGTGCGCTCGATTCATTATTGGATTACCAAGATTATCCTGTGCCTGCGGCTCGCTCATCATCGCTCAATCGCCGCACACTGGGCATCGGCGTCATTAATTATGCCTATTATTTAGCCAAACACGGGGTAAAATATTCCGATGGCAGTGCCAATAATTTAACTCATCGTACTTTTGAAGCGATGCAATATTATCTATTAAAAGCATCCAATAATCTGGCTAAAGAAAGGGGAGCCTGCCCATTATTTAACGAAACCAATTATTCACAAGGTATTTTACCGATTGATACCTATAAGAAAGAGTTAGATAAATTAACCCAAGAACCACTCCATTATGATTGGCAAAGTTTACGGGAATCCATCAAAACCTACGGATTACGTAATTCAACATTAACCGCACTCATGCCATCCGAAACCTCGTCACAAATTTCGAATGCCACTAATGGTATCGAACCTCCACGTGGTTATGTGAGTGTAAAAGCGTCAAAAGACGGTATCTTGCGCCAAGTGGTACCCGATTATGAACATTTAAAAAATAATTATGAACTGTTATGGCAGATTCCTAATAACATAGGCTACTTACAATTAGTGGGTATCATGCAAAAATTTGTCGATCAATCTATCTCGGCAAATACCAATTATGATCCGACTAAATTCCCTAACGATAAAGTACCGATGCAACAACTACTTGCCGATCTGCTTACCGCCTATAAATATGGTATCAAAACATTGTATTACCATAATACACGCGATGGTGCCGAAGATATGCAAGATGATATAGCCGCAACAGCAAATGATGATGATTGCGCAGGTGGTGCGTGTAAAATTTAAGATAGTGATTAAGCGAATATCACCAAACATAATAAGATAATTAGGGAAGCAATGCTTATATATTTCCCCTACTTTTCCGTTAAGGAGTCGCTCTTATGAGTATGAATTACAGCACATTTTCACAAGTGCATAATGATCAATTAAAAGAACCGATGTTTTTAGGACAATCGGTTAACGTTGCTCGGTATGATCAGCAAAAATATGAGATGTTTGAAAAATTAATCGAAAAACAGCTTTCATTCTTTTGGCGCCCTGAAGAAGTCGATATTTCACAAGATCGTATCGATTACGCCAGTTTGCCTGAACACGAAAAACATATTTTTATTAGCAACCTAAAATATCAAACTCTGCTGGATTCTATTCAAGGGCGCAGTCCCAATGTCGCTTTACTGCCACTGATTTCGATTCCCGAACTGGAAACGTGGGTCGAAACTTGGTCGTTTTCAGAAACGATCCATTCCCGTTCTTATACACATATTATCCGCAATATTGTTAATGATCCGTCTATTATTTTTGATGATATTGTCACCAATACCGAAATTCAAAAGCGCGCGAGCGATATTGCCGGTTTTTATGATGATCTGATTAGTTATTCGAGCTACTACAATTTACTGGGTGAAGGTAAACATACCGTCAATGGCAAAACGATAACAATTAACCGCCGAGAACTGAAAAAGAAGCTTTACCTCTGTTTAATGAGCGTTAATGCCCTCGAAGCGATCCGTTTTTATGTCAGCTTTGCCTGCTCTTTTGCTTTCGCCGAACGTGAATTGATGGAAGGTAACGCAAAAATTATCAAACTAATCGCACGTGATGAAGCATTACACTTAACCGGTACGCAATTTATGATCAATACGTTACGCAGTGGCGAAGATGATCCTGAAATGGCCGATATCGCTAAAGAATGTGAGCAAGAAGCTTATGACCTATTCTTACAAGCCGCTAATCAAGAAAAAGAGTGGGCAGATTACCTGTTTGAAGGAGGCTCGATGATCGGCCTCAATAAAGAAATTTTATGTCAATATGTCGAATATATCACCAATATTCGTATGCATGCTGTTGGGCTAGCCTTACCTTTCCCAACCAAATCCAACCCTATCCCATGGATTAACAATTGGCTGGTTTCGGATAACGTGCAAGTCGCGCCGCAAGAAGCCGAAATGAGCTCTTATTTAGTTGGACAGATTGATTCCGAAATTGACGAACATGATCTGAGTAAATTCGAACTCTAAGTCTAGCTGAATGATCGGTTAAGATCGGCTGTGATACCCTTATAATATGTTATGATATAGTATGTTACGGTATAGTATCTTACGGTATAATATAATATGTTACGGTGAAAAAAGCATTAAGTTTGCAAATCCTAAATTCCTTTTTTCACCGTACATTATCAATAACACAATATTAATCACACAACATCAATAACATAACAGGCTAAATAAACTGATCTGAGGACGATATTCTCCATACTAGAGTCTCAGTATCAAAGTCCTAACAACAACGTCTCAATACCGAAGTTAGTACCTAAATCGCAGCAGCAACATTTCGCCTATTTTTGTATCAAGTCGTTTTTCAGGCGTTTTTTCGGTAGCTTGTTCGGTAGTTTGTTTGATAGTTTTTTCGCGTTATTTATTCAGTAATGTTATAAACTGTTTCTCACCACTATTTTAGATAATAGAGTATATTGGTAACCTACTGAAATCATGGATGAGAATAAAATTTTTACATAAACGTATAGTGACTCTGAAACATCCAAATTAAAATTGGGTGTCTTATTATTATCTGTGTCAAATGCCAACTGTTATAAATAAGGTTGTTATGAATGAATGCAAGCGATCATCGCTCACCTATCCTATTTCACCGCTTAATTTTCTGGATAATCAGATCAATGTGACCTTTTTAAAGCAACAATTAGACGCCTTCCAAGCTTGGTCACTCAAACAGTTTACCGAACATGTGGTAAAAAAGCCGCTTAAGCAATCCGTGAATAAACAGCAGATTGATATCGAAGAACTCATTTCTTTGCGTAGCCATTTTATTGATGAATTACTCGAACGTTTATGGCATTACTATCAAATTCCCGAACAGGTTTCCTCACTTTTTAAGCGCAACCGTATCGCATTAATTGCTGTTGGCGGTTATGGGCGCGCCGAGCTACATCCATTATCAGATATTGATATTTTGATTCTCAGTGATAAACCTTTAACCAAATCGATAGAAGAGCAAATTGGTAATCTGATGCGTTTACTGTGGGATCTGCATTTAGATATCGGGCAAAGTGTCAGAACGCTACAAACCTGTCTACAAGAAGCGAAAAATGATATTACGGTGATGACCAATTTGATTGAATCACGCCTTATCGCCGGTAGTCCCACTTTGCTAGAGGCACTACGCAAACAGATTTTTACTAATAAAATTTGGCCATCGGCTACCTTTTATCGTGCTAAAATCGATGAACAAACGACACGACATAAACAGTACCATAGTACCACCTACAATCTTGAGCCTGACCTCAAAAATAGTCCAGGAGGATTGCGTGATATTCAAACCATCCACTGGATTGCAATCCGTCATTTTGGGGGAGTGCCCCTTTCTGACATTGCTCAACTAAATTATTTAACGCCCGAAGAGCTCGAAGAGCTCAAAACTTGTGAACGCTTTTTATGGCGAATGCGTTTTGCGCTACATTCGGTGATCAATCGTTACGATAATCGACTCTTATTTGATCGCCAATTAAGCATTGCCAAAATGCTCGGTTATAAAGGTGAGCGCAATACGCCTGTCGAAAAAATGATGCGTGATTATTATCGTGTTGCGCATAATATTACCGAATTAAATCAACTCTTATTACAGTTATTTGCCGAATCGATATTAGCGCTAACACCGAACAATAAACCTTATCCGATTGATGAACATTTCCAAATTCGTGACAATCTGATCGATATCCGTGATAATCAACTTTTTCATCATGACCTCTTAATGATAATGCAGTTGTTTTATACGCTTTTACAACATCCGCACGTGATAGGCATTTATTCCAACACACTTCGGCAGCTGCGATCAGCAAGACGCAAACTGCCAACATTACTGAGTGAAGATCCTCGTGCACGCGAACTTTTTATGCGCATTATTCAGCATCCCGATGCCATCAAAAAAGCGATTTTACCGATGCATAGACATGGCATTTTAGCTGCCTATATCCCTAATTGGAAACATATTACAGGCATGATGCAGTTTGATCTATTCCATACTTATACCGTCGATGAACATACCATTCGCCTGCTGCTTGAGCTCGATGGCTTACGCAACAAAAGCCATGCCCAAAAACACCCAAACAGTACACACGTCTTTGCCCAATTAGCTAAACCCGAATTATTAACAATTACAGGACTGTTCCATGATATTGCTAAAGGTCGCCAAGGGGATCATTCCGAACTCGGCGCGCAATTAGTCGAAAAATTTTGCCGACAACATGGCTTAGATGATAAAGATACCCAATTGATTGTCTGGTTAGTCCGTTACCACTTGCTGATGTCAGTGACCGCACAAAGTCGCGATCTGCAAGATCCAGCCGTTATCCGTGAATTTGTGCAACAAGTAAAAAATAAACGCCGTTTACAATATTTACTCTGCTTAACGGTGGCCGATGTTTGCGCAACCAACGAAACATTATGGAATAGTTGGAAGCAAAGTTTAATGCGCGAACTCTATTTTTCGGCCGAACAATCCTTTGATTTAGGCATCCACCAAATTCCCGAACAACGAAGTATCGCCAGAAATCATAAACGCGAAGCTTTTGCGATTTTATGTCAACAAGGTTACGATGCGCAAACCATCCGTACTTTTTGGCTGGATTATCGGTTTGATTATTTTGTGCGCTACACGACTGAACAGATCGTTTGGCATGCACATAACTTACTCAGACATGATCTCAGTAAAACGTTAGTCTTAATTAATACAGAACCTTTTCATGGCGGCACCGAGATTTTTATCTATTCACCCGATAAACGCTATCTATTTGCCTCGGTCTGTAATGATCTCAATCTGCGTAATCTCAATATTCATGATGCATTAATCAGCACCAACAAAAAAGGATTTGCCTTAGATACATTTATTGTATTAGAACCTAATGGACAAACTGTGGCGCAAAATCGTCATCAAATGATTCAACAAAGCCTTGAAAAAGTATTACAACAACCTATTTATAAGCGATCACCGCTAAAACCATTAAAGCAGCGTTTGCGTCCATTTTCGGTACCTACGCAAGTCAATTTTTTATCCACGCTCAGTGATCGCAAAACCTATATGGAGCTCATTGCCTTAGATAGACCCGGATTACTTGCCTGTGTTGGTGAGATATTTGCGAATTTAGATCTCTCATTACGCAGTGCTAAAATTGCTACCATGGGTGAACATGTAGAAGATCTTTTCATTTTGGTCGATAATAATAACAATGCCTTAAATGATGATATCTGTTACGTGTTACGTGAAGCGATCATGACATCCGTTGATGCGATGGATTAACGGTTTTTTACCTTAAAAATATCAACACGAAGAATTTATTATGCAATTTTTTATTATTCTATTTCCTATTTTCTGTATTTTTATTGTCGGTTTTATTGCGCAAAAAGCTTTACAGTTCGATACCGCAGCTTTGTCTAAAATGTCCCTGTATGTATTATCACCTTTTTTAGCCTTTAAAACCTTTTATACGCACACCTTAACCACCGCTTATCTCTATTATATTTTCTACATTTTTGCACTCTGCTTTGCGCTGGTTATTATCGTTTCTATCTGGTCTTACCTGTTAAAATATTCGGTTAAAGAGCGCTGTGCGTTGATTCTAAGTTCTTGCTTTATGAACAACGGTAATTATGGTACGCCCGTAATTTTGGTCTTTTTTGGGGCGACTGGCTTTGATCTTGGGGTTATTATGATGGTCTTGCAACAGTTTGTCATGAGTACTGTTGGGATCTATTATGCGGCTAAAGGCAGTGGTTATAGCGAAACGGTTACGCAAAAAGATGTGCTTAAAAGGGTGATCCGCATGCCGGTTGCTTATGGTGCATTTCTTGGAATTTTTTTCCAATTATGCCAGATCCCGTTATCTAAATCGATTATGATGTCAGTTGCCATGATTGGTGATTCGTCTATCGTGGTAATTATGATTATTTTAGGCATGCAGCTCGCTAAATTAAAGATTAAACAGCTAGATTACCCGAAAATTTCATTTGCGCTTTGCACGCGAATGGTGGTATCACCACTGGTTGCCTTACTGCTGGTCTATTTTATGCCAATCAATCCTATCTATAAACAGGTACTGATTGTGCTTGCCGCCATGCCTACCGCTGCCAATACCACACTGATGTCAGTACAATTTAACACAAAACCAGAACTGGTTTCGAGCGCCACTTTTTTCAGTACACTGATCAGTTTAGTGACATTACCCATTGTGCTCTATTTAGTGGGTGCACCTGTACCTTTTTAACAACATAAGCAACGCTATTCCGCTGACCATCGTCAACGGAATAGCAAACTATTTATAAAAAACCATTGTTGCGATAAACATCATCGGGATTTGGCCCAACACGTTCATTTTTATTCAAACCATCGATTTGTGCCATTTCACTAGCGGTAAGCGCAAAATCAAAAATATCAGCATTGGCAGCAATGCGATCAGGGTGACCTGATTTAGGTATCGCAATATGACCATGTTGCAATTGCCAACGTAATGTGATTTGTGCCGCTGATTTGTGGTATTTTTCGCCCATTTTGATTAATAATGGTTCGTGTAAGACTTTATTGCGCGCTAATGGTGACCAGGCTTCGATAGCAATATCTTGTTCTCGCAGATAATTCACTAGCACTTCTTGCGTCAAATAAGGGTGGAGTTCTATTTGGTTAATCATCGGCTTAATATTCGCACGTGTGGCCAACATTTCTAAATGGGAAATCTGGAAATTACAGACGCCAATAGCACGTGCTCGTTTTTCCTCGTAAATTCGTTCAAACGCTTCCCACGTTTCGAAAAAGGTATCATGCAATGGCCAGTGCACCAAAAAGAGATCAATATAATCCAACTGCAAATCGTTTAATGTCTGCTCAAAACCTTTTAAGGTGTTTTCATAACCTTGTTTTTCGTTGGCAATCTTTGAGGTAATAAACAGATCGTTGCGTTTAACGCCACATTGCGCTAGCACCTGCCCTAATTGCTTTTCGTTGTTATAAAGTTCGGCGGTATCAAATGCACGATACCCAGCATGAATTGCCGCATCCACTGCACATTTTAGTTCGTTTGGATCAGTCAATTTATAGGTGCCAAAACCCAACTGTTCAATCGTAACCGTATTGCTTAACGTGATCGTTGTGTTGATAGAAAGTCCCATTATCACTCCTCCCCTTATTCATTAAGTAATTATTTAATCATTTGATTAACCAATTGATTAAATAAATGATTAGATAAGGAAATTATAACATATCTCGATATTAAGGTGTCACACAAGATCCGAAAATAGTCATAGTTTGGTCATAGATATTAATAAACCCGATATTCGAACTGACAATATAATACAACGTTCGTGAAGAACTGTTGTCACCCTCATTGGCCGCCCAATTAGCCCCGCTCGAATAATCACTGCCAGTATAGTAAGGAGTTGATGTATTCCCCCACTCAGCAAACAAGCCCCCACCGATACGTCGTTGATAATTATTCGGCTGGCCCGCTAAACCGCCTTGCCAATTCCCATAACTTGCTCCAGAATTGGCATTAGTATATTCAGTGACATCGGGGATTCGATAATGAATCGCACTACAACGTGACGCTAATTGAGTGTGCGTCATCTTATCATCACCTTGACCAATAAACCATTTACTGATAGTAAAACGATATATTGCGTTACTTCTATCCCTGTCAGAATATAAGGTAAATGTTGTCGGTACGGCTGTGGCAGCCACCGCATCTGTTGCACTTTTGCTAGGTCCAGTTAAGGTTATCTTAGCCACATTCTTATTAGTGATAGGTTCGATAATTAAATCAATCCCGGAATTACTTGGTGTTTTACTATAAGTCACGTCACTACCAAACACGCCCGAAACCGTCAAATTAAAAAAGAGATTATTGGCCCCCATTGTTGGGAAATTTTTTGATGGATCAGACAATGATTGCAATATAAAACCTTTCGTTGCATTCCACATGCTTGCCGGGCCATCATAATTTTGTCCATGTGATTGTAAATTAGGTTGAGCAAAGCAAGCAGACGGTGTATCGACTTTAGGCTTAATATAATAGATAGCACTAACTGCAGCATAGTTGGTACTATTAGTGTAGCCATATAATGTACGTAATGTCACATTGGTACTCGCTAATTTGACTTTATAAGGTGCATTACAGCCATCTAACGTAGTCGATCGATTAACGGCATTACCATTTACATCGGTAATTGTTACGCTTAATGTCCCGGTCGCGGTTGCGTTGCCATCACCATTATCGTCTTTCCAATAATTATAAGGATCACTCACAAATGTATTAAAAGCAACATTATCAAGCGTAGCCGGTATTTGCATCGTGACATCGGCCATACTCTGTCCAATAACTGGCAATTCAATCGGATGATTAATTTGCGATGGATTATTCGCGATAGAATATTCAACGCCATTCGACAATTTAATAGTTAAAAATTCATCCAGAGTGGTCAGCTTTGTTTGTCCTTGATTAAGTGTAAAATATGGCGCTTGGCCTTGTATTTTATTACTTGTCACGGCAATCAATGATGCAGAAACATTAGTCGAAAAAACAATACAACCAAAAACAATATTATATAACCAATGAGATAATAATGGCCTTTTTAATAACGAATTTATTCTTGCCATATTATTGGTTAATTGTGTATCCATACAATACTGCCGCCTCCACGTTTATTCCAATTTAGCAGAAAAAATAAAATAATATCCCTAATAACGTTTTTAAATTTAAATTTAAATAAAAAAATATAATTAATTTAAATTAAAATTTTTTTACATAGAATCTAACGAATGAAGATAGCGCTTATTTAATAGACAATCAATGATAACAACAGAATAAAATTTAATTAAATTTATTATTAAGAGAAATTAACAAACTAATTATCTTTAAAAGATGAAATTTCACAATTTAAGATAAACAAATAAAACAAAAAAATATAAAATCACTATTTTTATCAAAAAAAATTTTTCAACACGAAACCAGATAAAAAATAAAAACAAAAATAAATAAACATTAAATAAAATGCAAAAATAATTATTTCCACATTAAATCAAACAACCCACATCATCCCCATAGTTTTTTCAAGTCTCTATCTGGAAAGAATTGTTTTCATAAAATGAAAACGGTAGAATGCCTGATTCAATAAAGCAGAGTCTTTACGAAATCTGTTTTTAATTTTTTGTAGATCAAAAATAGGATGTTAAGTGAAAACATTAACTCGTCGAGTTTTACCCTGGCAACTTATTGAGTATTTTTCACGTTATCGCCAAATTTTAGTACTGCTATTTGGCTTGCTGATTTTTGTCATTGCGCTGTTTGTATGCTGGAAATTGCTAGAAGAGATTAATCTTGATGATATAAAATGGGCGATGCATCAATTATCAGTCCATGTCATTGTTTATGCCTGCTTAGCTGCTATGGGTAGCTATATTATGCTCATTTTTTATGAGATTTCCGCCGCACGTTATGCCGGTGTTAACTTACCCTTGCCCACATTAATTATGGGGGGAATCTGTGCATCTGCCATTGGCAATGCGATCGGCCTTTCCGCCTTATCTGGCGGTGCGGTTCGTTGTCGGCTCTATTTTAAACACGGCTTAACCGCCATTGCGGTTGCGCGCATGTCTATCTTTGTGACCTTATCGCTAGGTTGTACATTACCTTTACTTGCCGCCGTTACCGCATTAATTCATGTTGATGACACGATGTCAGCCCTGCATTTATCGGCAAATAGCGTAAAAGGCATCGCCTTCGCTGTCATCGCCCTTTATATTGCGCTACTGCTGTTTTTATGGCGTCAACAATTACCTGAAAAACCGAATCCTTATACACGATTATTTCAAATTTTTCGTTGGAAGATCTGCTTACCAGGTTGTCGCTTAGCAGCCAGTCAATTTGCCATTACCTTGTTAGATGCAATTTTTGCTGGTGCGATTCTCTACTTTTTATTACCGGAGCAACCCAACTTTATCACCTTTATCATGGTCTATATTTTAGCACTCGTTGCCGGTGTGCTTAGCCATGTACCGGGTGGTGTCGGTGTTTTCGAAGCGATTATCCTAGCTGCACTCTCATCCACAATTAGCCCGGCATCGTTAACTGTTGCCCTAGTCATTTACCGTATCATCTACATTATTATTCCGCTAATTATTGCTGCGATACTGTTATTACTCAATGAAAGTAAACGCTATCTCACTGCGCCCCAACAAACCAAAGAAAACACATCAGGTATTGCGGCACCGGTTTTATCGGCCATGGTATTTGCCGCTGGTATCATCATGATGTTCTCTAGCATCATCCCTGGCTTTAATCATCACCTCGTGAGCACCTTAATTCCAGACAAAGTGATCAACATTGCTCACTTAGTTGCCAGCTTGATCGGTATCTTATGTTTATTAATGGCGATGGGACTCAGACGTCGACTCTTTTCGGCTTGGGGAATCAGCACCATTTTACTGTTGGCGGGGAGCTTTTTTTCGATATTACGGGGATTACATTGGGTTGAGGCACTGATATTATTCACTATCGCCCTGTTACTCATCCATTTTAGACGCTCCTTTTATCGCAAAAGCCGCTTAACGATCATCCCTTTTTCGGCGAAATTTTTTGTTATCTGCTTTTGTCTCATTGCCCTGTTTGTTTGGGTCATCTTATTTATCTATCAAGATGTACCTTATACAGATGAATTATGGTGGCAATTTGAACTCAATAGCCGTGTACCACGGGCACTGCGAGCCGCATTAGGCAGTATTGTGTTATTAAGCTGCATTATGCTATTTTGGTTATTCCGCCCTGCCTTACCGATTTTAACCAAACCCGACGAAGCACAATTACAAAAAGCGCGTCAAATCATATTAGATTCGAAACAGCCCGAAGGTGGATTGGCGATGAGTGGCGATAAATCATTAATGTTTAATGCCAACCAAACCGCTTTTATTATGTATGCAAGACGGGGACGCAGCATGATTGCGCTCTATGATCCTATTTTAGGCAAAACCAGTAATCCGCAAGAATGTGCTGATTTAATTTGGGAATTCCGTGATCTTTGCGATCAACACCGCTTACGCCCGGTTTTTTATCAAGTCCATGCCAGTAATCTCTCTTATTATATGGATATCGGCTTACGCGCAGTGAAATTAGGTGAAGAGGCGCTAGTTGACTTGACCAGTTTTAATTTGGAATCAAAAGGCTGTAAAGATCTCCGTTATACGTGGAATCGTGGGCAACGTGATGGTCTTTCCTTGGTATTTTATCCACCGGGCGAAGCCCCACTCGACGCGTTAAAACAGGTATCGGATGAATGGTTAAAAAACAAACAATCTAAAGAAAAAGGTTTTTCATTAGGATCGTTTTCTAAAACCTATTTGGATAATTTTAGTATTGCCACCATCCAACATAATGGCCGGATTATTGCATTTGCCAATTTATTAGAAACGGATCAATGTTACTCTGCGAGCATCGATCTGATGCGCGTGATGCAAGATATTCCCAAATTGACCATGGAATTTTTAATGGTAGGACTCATATTGCATTACCAAGCACGTGGTTTTCACTATTTTAGTTTGGGCATGGTCCCCCTTTCCGGTATGCAAAGAAGCCGCGGTGCCCCATTAATCCAACGTTTAGGTGCATTAGTCTTTAGGCGTGGTGGTCGTTTTTATAATTTCCAAGGGTTACGCCGTTTTAAAGAAAAATTTGCGACGCATTGGGAATCACGTTATATGGCGGTTCCTGCTGGACTTGATCCATTACTGGCTCTACTCGACACAACTATGCTGATTTCGGGTGGCATTAGTGGATTAAAGAAAAATAAATCAACAACATAAAAGATAAACTTAATCACATGAACAAAAAAGTAGATTCTCATTTTCCCAAACGGCGTTTAATAAAACGGTTATTACTTGGTAGCCTTTTTATCATTCTGATTATCATTATCGCTATCACTGCGGGATATTTTTATAAAAATCGAAGTCTTGCGTCAGTCACTGAAACTACCACTAAGGAAGGGACGACATTAATCATCGCCACCCCAAAGAAAGCGCCGGAAGCCTCAGCAATTATTGCCGGAACACAAGACAATCACTTCACTAAAGAACAGCTATTTACCTTATCACAACAGATGGGGGCTAAATTAGTACAGTTCGAACTAAAACCACAAGGTAGCTGCGCTGAACAACAAGCCCGCTTTGCTCAAGCGCAAAAAATGTTAGGTGAAAAATCATTTGCGGTTGCCGGCATGGAAGAAGGTGCCGCATTTGCCTACCGTTGGCTAACCACACAATCTGATGATAACGCGAGCGCTTTATCTATTGAGTTCACATTAGATCATAAAGATTGTGATGATCCGTTACCTAAACAAGCTAGTCATGGTAAGTGGACAGTGATTTGGAATAATCCACCCGATGATGATGTAGCACTTTTCCCACGTGAACAAAAAACTATTCAGGTCAATACCGCGATTGGAGAATATGATGCTACACCGACGGAATTACTCAGTTTACATTTAGCTTCTGTATTATTCGGCGAACGCGAAGAGTTGCCGGTGATTGAATTACCGGTTAATTCATCAAAGCCTGAAACGCACCCGCATACTGTCACATTTTACTATTCGGGAGATGGCGGCTGGCGCGATCTGGATAAAGTCTCAGCTGAATATATGCAAACGCATGGTTATTCCGTGGTAGGCGTCGATGCACTCAAACTATTTTGGCAACATCGTTCACCGGAACGCAGCGCGAAAGATTTAGCTAATCTCATGCAGCAATATCGCGAAAAATGGGGCGCCACACAATTTGTTCTAGCCGGTTATTCATTTGGGGGTGATATGTTACCCGCACTCTATAATCGCCTGTCCACTGCTGATCAAAATAGCGTAAAAGCACTCATATTGATTGCCTTTTCTAAAACTGCAGATTTTGAAATCGACGTAACCGGCTGGGTCGGTGGTACGGCCGATGAAACACAAACCGGTTCTGAAGTCAGCAAAATACCGTCCAAGAAACTCTTTTGTATCTATGGAAAAGATGAAAAGAAAGAGAGTGGCTGTTTACAAAAAGAGATGACAGGTGAAGCTTTTCAGCTCCCAGGTGGACACCATTTTGATGAAAACTATGATCATTTAGGGCAAGTCATTATGAATGCGATTGATAAACGCATGCAATAATCACTTATTCTTTCTCTAACAAATGGGCACGAATAGTCTGCATTTTTGCTAAAAATAACGCGGATTCGCATCATTACAAAGTGCCCACACAGAGATTCTATCCACTTTGTGTTTCGCTATTCTACCAATCTAATCAAGGAATCTTCAAACCATAGTATCGGTTCTATAGCCGTTAAAATAACGCCATAAGCTATTTTTCACTCCCCGCATTCAGCATTATTATTTACCATTAGATTGGCGAAATTTAATTTTCCCTTCTGATAACAATAATCCACAAAGGGTTAATGCCGTACCCAGTGCAGCAAGCCAAGTAAATTTTTCATTTAAAATCAGCACCGCATTGATAATCGTAATGATCGGAATCAGATAGATATACAAGCTAATTTTCACTGCACCCACTAATTTTACTGCATAATTCCAAGATGCAAAACAGATGGCTGAAGCCCCAATGCCCAGAAAGACAATATTGACTAAATTAATAGGATGGGCAAAACGGGATAGTTGCCACTCAAAACCGAAAATCGGGAATGTTGGTAACATAAAAAGGATACCGTAGAAAAAGAACCGCCGAGTAAGCTGAATAATATTATAGCCGTAATTACTGCTCTTTTTTGTCAAAATAGAATAACAGGCCCAAAAACCACAGGCGAGAATAGCTAAAAAATCCCCGATGGGATTTAATGATAATACAAATTTACCATTAAAACTGATTAACGCGACCCCAACAATCGCAAAAAGACAACCGACATAAAATCGCAGCGGTGGCATTTCGGTTTTTAAGAAGAAGATAGCCAAAATAGCCGTAAAAATAGGCGCCAATGTGGTAATTACTCCGACATTAGATGCTGTTGAATAGGTCAATGCAATATTTTCACATAAAAAATAACAGGTGACACCACAAAAACCGGCGCCGAGAAATAGTAATTCTCGCTTTACACCTTGCCACGGCAATACGTGTGGCGATAGGATCCATAAGGTAAGATAACCAAGAGAGAAACGGAAAAAAAGGATTTCAATTGGTTTAAAATCGACTAACAACACTTTTGTCGAAATATAAGTTATACCCCAAATAAATACTGTCATTAAGGCAATTAAATGCCCTTTTGTTTTTGTTGATAATAACATGACTAGCACTCGATTCATAAAAATAGTGCTATCATAGCATGATTATTCCTCGTCCACTTAAATGATGCTTAAAAATAGACAATCCACCGTTATAAAAACAGTAGGCAAAAAAAATCCACTCGAAAAGGCGAGTGGAGGGCAAAAAATGAAAAAACGTAATGTACAAATATAGACAGTGTAAATAATAAAAAGTTCAAAATTATTCTATTTATTTGAATAATTTTATCGATTTTATTTTATCTTATTGATTTTAAAAAATTATTTACTTTATATTTTTATCATTATTTCGTTTGAAAAGATGATTTATCTAAAAAATGAGATAGAGGATAGATATAATTAGCGATAGAGATAATTTAAAAAACTAATCACATCATCATAACTATTACCATCATCATCACCAAAACCAAATTACACGTTTTACGGATAAGAAATATGCACTTTGTAGCTGAATTTACCCAATATATTTGACATAAACGCCATATAACTCTGAAACATTGAAAAAAACAGTTTATGCCATCATTGCTAATTAATGTTATACTAAATCCAGAAATTCGTTATGAGTGCTAATCCTATAAAACGATAAAATTTACCCTTTCTATACAGTTTGTCGAGACTTGCCGACGAAATAAGATCACCTAAAAAGCAGTAACCCATACCGATGATAATCTCACTATTGCCGGATACTAAGGAGAGTCTATGAAAAAAAATGTTGTATTATTCAATAAGATTCCTGCTGATCAACAAGCAAGATTGGAAAAAGAGTTTAATCTTACCGTATTTGATAAAAGTCCAGATGCCAATCAAGCTGATTTTATGCACGCATTAAGTCAGGCTGATGGCATGATTGGTTCTAATATGGCAACCCGTATTGATGATGCTTTTTTGTCTAAAACGCCCAAATTAAAAGCGGCGGCAACTATTTCGGTTGGCTTTGATAATTACGATCTGGCGGCATTAAAAAAGCATGGTGTACGCCTCATGAATACACCAACTGTCTTAACTGAAGCTACCGCTGATCTCATTTTTACACTTTTAATGGCTACCGCTCGCCGCACAGTGGAATTGTCTAATCTTATCCATGAGGGAAAGTGGACGAAGAGCATTACCCCGAATTATTATGGGACGGATGTATTTGGTAAAACTATCGGTATTTTGGGAATGGGACGAATTGCTAGAGCCATTGCTAAACGTGCCCATTGTGGTTTTAATATGGACGTGCTCTATTATAATCGCTCAACACATCTCGATATTGAGCAAGAATTGAGTGCCAAACGATTACCATTAGATGATCTATTAAAACAGGCCGATTTTGTGGTTGTTATTCTGCCACTGACTAAAGAGACCGAAAGATTAATCACTAAAGAAAAATTAGCCCTCATGAAACCTTCGGCAATTTTAATTAATGGCGCGCGTGGACGTATTATCGATCAAGCTGCCTTAGTCGAAGCGCTGCAAAATAATGTCATTCGAGCTGCGGGATTAGATGTTTATGAAGTCGAGCCCCTACCTATGAATTCACCATTACTCGAACTCGATAATGTTCTGTTATCCCCACATGTGGGCTCAGCAACCGCTGAAACGCGTTATGCCATGGCAAAATGTGCTGTTGACAATATTATTGCTGCATTAAAAGAAGAAAAACCAACCCAAAATTGGGTGAATCCCGATGTTGGCTAACTTTACGTTGTTAACTTGTATTTAGCCTTGAATTCTCCTATAATGCCTCAATATCTGTAGTAAGAACTTATTGGGGCTGATTCTGGATTCGACGGGATTTGCGAAACCCAAGGAGCATGCCGAGGTGCGGTAGGCCTCGTAAATAAACCGCAAAAAATAGTCGCAAACGACGAAAACTACGCTTTAGCAGCTTAATAACCTGTTCAGAGCCTCTCCTCCCTAGCCTCCGCTCGTAGGACGGGGATCAAGGAGAGTCAAACCCAAACGAGATCGTGTGGAAGCCTTGCTTGGGGCGGAAGCATTAAACTTAATCAAGCTAGTTTATCAGTGGCGTGTTTGTTCGCAGCGGGTAAATGAAATTCAAAGACAAACTACGCATGTAGCGCCAAGGATGTAGAAATTTCGGACGGGGGTTCAAATCCCCCCAGCTCCACCAACTATTTTTTCATAGTAGTTCATTCAATCCCGTAATACGCTGTAAAATAAAAAATTACAGCGCTTTTTCCTATAAAATCCAACTTATCCAAGATAAATCTAATCCAAATATGGATATAGGTAAAAGATCTTATTCCTGTCACACTAAAACAGCTAAAATATAACTCATCTATCCCTCGCATTTTAATCATTATATTATCTATTATTCAATAATAATAAATATTCAATATGAAAAACGATAATTATAATATCCAAAAACTAATAAAACATGGAGTAAAAGTCATGTCCTATATATTAATAAACCTAGTAGATCTAATACCCCAATTTTTTATACCTATATTTTCATTAATTGTATCAATAATTGCCTTGCGTTCGGGATGGATTTATAGTTCTGATCGTATCTTTTCTCAACGTTCAGAGTTAAGTAAATTTTCCTACGCATTATATAAACAATTTGAAGATGAAAATTTAAAAAAAGTTGCAAAAGAATACGGATATGCTGCATTAACCAGAGACAAAGGGCTAAATATAGAACAACGGCTTGTTTTATTAAGCTCAACAGATCCTGTCACTGATATAGATAAATACAGTAAATGCGCCAACTACCTATCAGTAAATGTTAACACTAGAAATGGTAAATTTTCATGGATTAGAAAAAGATATAAATATAAATTTTATCGTGGCATTGTAAAATTATTTCTTACCATACTCTATTTTGCAGGATGTGTTATGTTAATTAGTCCTTTGCTTGCACCTACTTTATTTGGGAATGATATCATAAACAAATTTAATGTATTACTATCATGGGAAAAAATAGCTGTTGTTAGTTATATCGTAATTTCTGGTGGGTTTATCGCATTCATGGCTTTAAATAAAGCATCAAAATTAAATATGGCAGTTAGATTAATAAAAAATAATCGTAAATAATCAATTAGATATAATAGAGTCACTTTATAAGCATAGCGGTCAAGCATTAGTGACTATACAAAATAATGAACTTGGTTCCTATGTAGTGAGCTATGATATCGCTGGGCAAGATAGATAATAAATGCAATTTCTTTCCATAAAAAAAGGCACTGCCTTGCGGAAGTGCCTCTGAACAAACAGATAAATATAACTTAACGTTTGCTGAACTGTGGACGACGACGTGCTTTGCGTAGCCCCACTTTTTTACGTTCAACTTGACGTGCATCACGGGTAACAAAACCAGCTTGACGTAACGCAGAACGTAATGTTTCATCATATTCCATTAATGCGCGTGTAATACCGTGACGGATTGCACCCGCTTGACCTGAAATACCGCCACCTTTAACAGTGATATAAAGGTCTAGTTTGTCAACCATTTCAACTAACTCTAACGGTTGCATCACGACCATGCGCGCAGTATCACGACCAAAATATTGTTCTAGTGAACGTTTATTAATAACAATGTTACCATTGCCTGGTTTAATAAATACACGAGCAGCAGAACTTTTGCGGCGACCTGTACCGTAATATTGATTATCAGCCATCTTTTATCCCCTTAAATATCTAATACTTGCGGTTGTTGTGCCGCATGGTTGTGCTCATTGCCGGCGTAAACTTTTAGCTTACGATACATTGCACGACCAAGAGGACCCTTCGGTAACATACCTTTTACGGCAATTTCAATTACCTGTTCAGGATGGCGTTCAATCATCTCTTTGAAAGAGGCTTCTTTTAATCCACCGATGTAACCAGTATGACGATAATAGATTTTATCGGTACGCTTTCTACCTGTTACAGCCACTTTTTCTGCGTTGATAACGATGATGTAATCACCTGTATCAACATGAGGTGTATATTCTGCTTTGTGTTTACCACGCAAACGACTAGCGATCTCAGTAGCTAAACGACCTAACGTTTTACCTGCTGCATCGACAATATACCAGTCGCGTTTAACTGTTTCTGGTTTTGCTGAAAAAGTACTCATTTATAATTTATCCAAATTAAAATTAATCTCACGTTAATAAATCACTTCTGCTTTAGAAAAGGATTTATCGACACTTTTTGCCTGCAACAATTAATCAGTCAACCCCTTCGAGTCACTTTATTAACCTTTACAAACTAAAAACAGTGTTGGGAATAACACTGTTGTAACGTGGGTGGCAATATTATACAGAAAAAGTATAAAAAAACTATATTGATTTAAAAAATCAGCTTAAAAAAACGTATTGATTTTAGCCAAATTTGTGAAAAGTCATCCCACCCAGTCATAATCTATGTTACGCTAATCGACTTGATTGGTTTGAGTAATGCTGTTTTTTTCAAAACAGATAAATAAAACAGATAACTATAAGACTAAATTTTATAAGGTGATCTTAGCATGATCTATTTAAATGATAAATACTATATTAGCCGCGGCTTGCATCGTAAATGTTATATTCATCCCGAAGATAATCAGAAATGTATAAAGGTGAACTATAATGACGGTGCCGAGGAAGAGACCAATCGCGAAATTGCGTATTACAAGCACCTTATTAAACGCAAGATTAACTGGGATAGTTTAGCCAAATATTATGGGCCTGTTGAAACGAATGAAGGAATCGGTCATGTTTTTGATCTTATTCGTGATGCTGATGGCCAAATTTCGACCCCGTTAGAACATTATCTTGCCAGTGAACAATTAACAGAAAAGTATTATGATGCCTTGGTCAGTTCCTTCAAAAATCTAAAAAAAGCATTATTGAAAGATCGTATTATTACGATGACCATTAAGAGCAAAAATATTCTCTTTCAACATCAAGTCACACCTGAAAACGCTATAGAATCTAACGGTAAAAATCGCTTAATTATTATTGATAATATTGGTAATGCAACGTTTATTCCCGTGGCAAATTATCTTGGTTTTATGGCTACGGCTAAAATTGAACGCACGTGGCAACGGTTTTTAGTCGCAATAATTAACGAAAATAAGCAAAATAGATTGATTAAAAAATTGGTTCAGGATATCAATTCTAACTGAGCAATGGCACCCCGAATACCATCTTTGCGATTGGTAAGCGTAAAACAGCCATGATGTAATTTTGCAATTCGGCTCACAATACTGAGCCCAAGCCCGATGCCATCATGCTTTCTATCCATTCTAAAAAAAGCTTGCGTTAATTTTTCGCTCTTACTTTCATCAATGCCGGAGCCTTCGTCTTTCACTTCGAGCACAATGTGCATATTATTTCGATAACAGCTAATATCAATATTGCTCTTAGCTGGACTATATCGGTATGCATTTTCTACCAAATTACGAATTAATAGACGGATTAAGGTAGCATCGCCATAAAAAGAGACCGTCTTATCAATATGACGCCATCGCAATTGCTGCTGTTTTGGGGCAATCAATTCACTCAATTCGTCGATAAGCGGAACTTCAATATCATGATAAAAATTAATATGTTGATATTGCCCTGCGGTAAATTTTTGGCTTGCACGAGCCAGCATTAATAACTGTTCGACCGTATTCACTAATCTATCTATACGATCGATTAATTCAGTACAATCAATCTGATTTTTTGTCTCTAATAATTCCAAATGGAGCCGAATTCCCGCTAAAGGTGTGCGCAATTCATGGGCAACATCTGCCGTAAATAATCGTTCATGGTAAAGTGTATCATTTAAGCGCATAAACAGATTATTCAGTACCGTCGTCATCGATTTGATTTCACGCATATTACTAATCTCAGGGATAGGTTTGAGATTTTCATCAGTACGTTGATTAAGATCATTTTCTAATATTTCTAACGGTTTAATGATCCATTTAATCGCTTTATAAGATAAAAATAGCGTGACACACATCATGGTAAAGACTGAACAAAATAGGGCAAAAATCGCCTCAATCTCTTCTTCTTCGATCACTTCATCAATTTTATTCTGACTCAACGTAAGATCGACTAACACATCAATCTGTTCTTTGCTTTCATGCCATAGCCAAATAACGGTAATAATTTGACACACCAACATGATAGCCGCCAGCGTAAAAAATAGATTCCACCGGATACTATGGCGAATTTTATTAATTGAATCTGCAATCATGTTATCTCAATCTCATTTTATCTATTGATTATCTAAGCTCATTTGATAACCATACCCCCTTACCGTACGAATCAGGTTTTTGCCTAATTTATTCCGTAATCCATGAATATAGACTTCTAACACATTAGAACTCGGATCATTTTGCCAATCATAAAGATCATTTTGCAATAAATCACGATGCACTTTTTCGCCATTTTTGAGCATTAAACGGGATAAGATAATAAACTCTTTCGGTGTTAATACCACTTCTTGTTGATTGACAAAAACGGTCTGCTTCTTGATATCGATAACAATTGGACCAAAAGTCAAAAGATTATCTGCCGTACCTTGGTTACGTCGAATTAAGGCGCGAATTCTCGCCAATAGTTCGGTTAACGCGAAAGGTTTGATTAAATAATCATCGGCCCCAAGATCTAATCCTTCCACCTTATCTTCGATAGTATCACGTGCGGTTAAAATTAATACCGGTATGGCAATACCTGCTTTACGCCACCGCGATAACAACTCTAATCCATCACAATCGGGTAAACCTAAATCAAGTACAATTAAACTAAATTGGCCAAATTGCAGATGCTGTTCTGCCTGTTTACCATTTCCAGCTACCTCACACACATAACCTGCCGACGTTATTCCATCATGGAGTCCTTTTTGCAGTAAATTATCGTCTTCCACAACTAATATTTTCATCTTTTCTCATCCATTAATCTAACTTATTGATTTAGTGTACAAGTGTGCAAAATATCGAGCGACTTATTATACTCTTTGGTTTCGATATCAAAAGTACTTAATAAAGTATGAAATAAATTATCGTGCGAAAATACATTTTGTTGCGCCAGTGATTTTACACAATCATAATCAATATGCTTTTGCTGTTGCCATGCTGTTGATAGCCACATAATCAATGGAATTTGTGTCTGTTGCTTAGGTGCTATCGAATAGGGCAAACTATGTAGATAGACACCATTTTCGCCCAAAGATTCCCCATGATCAGATAAATAAATTACCGCACCATTAAATTCATCTTGCCCATTTTGTAACATCGCAATGGTTTGATCGATAATAAAGTCAGTATACACAATCGTATTATCATAACTATTGATTAAACTATCTGACTGACAATTATTAATCTGATTCGTATCACAGGTAGGTTGGAATTTTTTAAATTTTTCGGGATAACGTTGATAATAAGTGGGCCCATGGCTACCTATCATATGCAATACAATCAATATATTATTAGGCGAATTGCGAGAATTATCTTGCTGGATACTGCGTAATTTTTCAGCTAACGCTTGCAGAAGTACACCGTCATAACAAGTATCACCTTGGCAAAATTTACTGGCTTTAGCCTGATATGCTTTATCCACATCGATATGATTAATGCGATCACATACACCTTTACAACCGTTATCATTATCAAGCCATGTCACATCGACATTAGCTTTTTTCAAAATATCTAACACATTTTCTTGATGCTGTGCGCGATTTTCGTCATAATTTTTACGTGGCATATTCGAAAACATGCAAGGCAGCGAATAAGCCGTATAAGTACCACACGACGAAACGTTTTGGAACGCAATCACATCATCGCGTTGCGCGAGTAATGGATTTGTCTCTTTATGATAACCATTGAGAGAAAAATTTTCTGCCCTCGCGGTCTCCCCAACAATCAATATCAATACATTTTTTCTCGATGTCATCGAAGCGCTCTTCTCTTTTTTAGGCAGATCATTTTTATATAGATCATCTTTATATAAATCATTGTATACACGCTGATGTGCATCATCACCTATCGTCAAAAAAGTCTGATTTTTATATTTTTCAAATTGATATTGCCCATAGGCAGCACTAATGTAATTTGATGGCAGTAAGTACTTAATAATTTTACTATTGTTGCGCATAAATGCAGCGTAATCTTTATAAAAAAGTAGTGCTAACAATCCAATGATTAAGAGTGTTGCCATGATCGCAATAAGACGCATGCAGATAAAATGAAAGCTGCTGTGATAAGGTTTTACTTTTACCATTAATACGATAATGGCCGGAATCACGCCCAATATCACCACATAGCCAATTAAATTTGGTGTCACTAATGCCGTTGTTTCTGCCAAATTAGTTTCTAACGCATTTTGTAACATGCCACGATCAATAACGATACTAAACTTGAGCATAAAATAAGAGAGAGGTGCGCCAATTAACATCAACAAAGCAGCCACAATTTTAATCAGCCATTTATTGATTAATAAATTGAGGATAATAAATACTAAACAAAAAATCACGATCGGCATTGATACGAAAAAGAGAATATTGTCCAATGAATTTAACACTAATCTTGTCAAAACCTGGTGATAATAGGCTAGATTTAAACATGTCGCCTGATATAACGAAATCAAGATAATCAATAGATTAATACTGATTGCATGTGTCGTTATCTGGGTAAAAAAATGTTTCATACATCCCTTTCTTAAGGCAATAATCATCGCGCTACCATAAAATTATAGTAACGCTTTAATCAATAACCTTGTCATAAAATCACATTAACCGTTGGCAATCAATTAGCGGTTTTTAACCATTTTTCATTTTTTTAACATTGTTAGCCATTTTTAAATAGCTGTCGTGAGGAAATAAGAATTACCCATATATTCACCTTCATCGTTAGCGATATAGGGGAAGTTCTCTTTGTTTGTAGATGCTACCTTTATGGGATAGTTTAAAGGGGGAACCTTAAAAGAACCTTAATGCGGCAATATTTTTCTCTCTTATTCATAATCAATCAGTCGGGGATTCGATGAACGAGAGCGCCTTTTCAACTACTTCAATACCGGCATTTTTTTTATGTGCATTTTCACTTAAATAACGACGCCACTGTTTAGCACCTTTGCGTCCATTAAATAAACCTAAGGTATGCCGCATAATATGATTCAATTGCGCACCTTGGGTAAGTTGTTCTTCAATGTAAGGATAGAGTTGTAAAATAGCCGAAACTGCATCAACTATAGGTGTTTGACTACCAAATAGTTGTTGATCAACTTGGCTTAATAAGATTGGATTTTGGTACGCTTCGCGACCCACCATCACACCATCGACATGCGCTAAATGCTGCTTAATTTCAGCAAAGTTTTTTATGCCACCATTAATTGCAATAGTCAATTGGGGGTAGTCACGTTTTAACTGATAAACACGTTCATAATCAAGTGGCGGAACGTCGCGATTTTCTTTCGGACTAAGCCCAGATAACCACGCTTTACGGGCATGAATAATAAATGTATCTGTATAAGGCATGATCGTTTCAATAAAATGACATAAAAAGGCATAACTATCTTGATCATCAATACCGATCCGCGTTTTGACTGTTACTGGAATCGTTACCGCATCTTGCATAGCATGAATACAGTCAGCAACAAGCGCTGCTTTTGCCATTAAGCAGGCGCCAAATAGACCATGTTGTACCCGATCAGACGGACAACCAACATTGAGATTAATTTCGTTATATCCTCGCTCTTGCGCTAATTTTGCACTTTTTGCTAAAGCTTGCGGATCACTTCCACCCAGTTGTAGGCAGATTGGTTGTTCTTTTTCATTAAACGCTAAATAATCCCCTTTACCAAACAAAATAGCACCAGTCGTCACCATTTCTGTATAAAGCAGTGCTTGTTTAGATAAAATCCGGTGAAAATAGCGACAATGTTTATCTGTCCAATCTAACATGGGCGCGACAGAAAAACGATTTAGGGTAGATTTCATGCTGTAACCAAAAATATCAGAATAAAAATATATTATTCACTTTTTTTATAATTTTCAAATCTCTTTTACTCGAAAATTTACGTAGATTTCCATTTTAATTGACCTATAAAAAACATTGTGGTAGAACATTAACCTAATATTGAGCATAAATAAGAAGAATTCATAGTTAAAAAGATTGATGATACACTGAATCAATTCATCTTATTTCAATATTAACGTAATTAAATCAAATTCATCAAGTTAAAATCATTTAACAGAAACAGGGAGATTCGATGAAAAATTTTAATTCAGTTATTCTAAAACCAGTAGCAGTCGTTGCATTTTGTCTATCTTTTTCTACTTTTGGTTATGCTGCAACATTCACTAATCAACATGAAGGTGATTATGTCATCAAAAAATTTACTTTTCATGATGGCAAAACCATTGATAATCTCAAAATCCATTACACCACACTTGGTAGCCCAAATGGTCAGCCAGTATTAGTACTACATGGTACCACTGGCGATGCTAAATCTATGTTAGGCGAAAGTTTTGGACAAAAACTTTTTGCTGAAGGCATGCCACTTGATGCAGCAAAATATTATATCATTATTCCTGATTCAATCGGTTCTGGCCTTTCATCTAAACCATCTGATGGATTAAAAGGTAATTTCCCTCGTTATGATTATGAAGATATGGTTAATGCCAACTATCAATTATTAAAAGATGGCCTAAAAATCAACCATCTAAAACTAGTGATTGGTAACTCAATGGGCGGAATGAATACATGGAAATTTGTGACGATGTATCCAGATTACATCACTGCAGCAATTCCAATGGCAGCTACCCCAGCCCCAATGGCAAGCCGTAACTGGATAATGCGAAAAATGGTCATTAATGCCATCGAACAAGATCCAGATTGGAAAAATGGTTTTTATAAAAAACAACCTGAAAAATTCCAAACTGCCTATACCTATTATAATATAGCGACTAATGGTGGTGATATCGCGTGGCAAAATAAAGCCCCTACCACTAAAAAAACTGAGGAAGTATTAAATAACGAACTCAAGAAGAAAGTCACTATGGATGCAAATGATTTCTTATATCAATGGAATGCATCAAGAACTTTCGACCCAACTGCTGATTTATCAAAAATCAAAGCGCAAATCCTTGCAATCAACTCTGCCGATGATGAACGAAATCCAGCTTCAACAGGCTTGATGGAAGCCGCTATTGCTAAAATTCCAACCGCGCAATATTACCTAATTCCAGCCAGTGATAAAACTAGCGGACACGGTACCACTATGACAGCGGATTTATGGAAAGATCAATTAGTCAAATTCTTAGAAAAGATAAAATAAACAACGGCTAACTCGTTTTCTCGGGTACCGTTAGATAGGATTTAATCAAAGCCTCTTTATGGGGCTTTTTTATTATCTTTTATTCGTTAGATTTTAAAAAAAAATAGAAGACAAAAACCATGCAGTCAACTCATTCGCTGACTGCATAGATTAAGAAAGGAATTAATAACGAGATGAAGAAGAATTCTTGTTCTGACCTTGTTGCGATTGTGATGGTGCAGCTGGTTTTTGCTGGCCACTTGTTTTATCTTTAAGATTACTAATATCGTCAGAAATACCTTGTTTATCCATCTCTTCAAGTGATTTAGAATTTTCTAATTCTGACGTTTTGATATCTATCACATGATCAGTTTTATCAAACAAAACAATATAAGTATGCTGACTCACACTACCATGTTGCGGTTGCTGGCGAAACACATAATACCAAGTATTATCACCAAATGCAGAAGTGAGCATCGGCGAACCCATAATAAAGGTGACTTGTTCTTTAGTTTGGCCAATTTGTAATTTATCTAATGCTTCTTGGGTGACATAGTTTCCTTGGTTAATATCCGGTCTATAAACCCAGCGATCAACTAACGAACAGCCGCTAAGCAAAGTCCAAGAAACAATCATTAAAGTAGTAAATTTACGCAACTGCATCTAACTCAATCCATTTTCAAAAAACAATGGTCGTATTATCGCTGATATTTTCATTAAGTGCTACCCAATTTAACAAATTCTTGTCTTAAGGCGACCAGATTTCCCTTATTCAAACCAGATCATCGATGCCATACGACCTGTTACGTTTTCTCGACGATAAGAATAAAATTTATCAGCTTCACGATAAGTGCAATGATCACCACCATAAACATCGGTAATACCAACAGCCGCAAGGCGCTGTCTCGCCAATAAATAGAGATCAGCCAGATATTTTTTTTCTGCTATTTTTGATTCACACTGTGAAGTGGGAAGAATCGGCTGAAATGCTTTACTTGCTTCAGGATCGACAGCGATAAATTGCTGCCTAACCTCTTCACCAACTTCAAACTGCTGAGGGCCAATTGCCGGCCCTAACCAAGCTAAAATAGCCGTTTTAGGACAAGTAAAACGTTCGCTCGTCGCTTCTAAAATGCCATGACATAATCCCCGCCATCCCGCATGAGCTGCAGCGACTTCATCACCAAAACGTGAGCAAAATAGTACTGGCAAACAATCCGCCGTTAACACAACACTCACTTTGCCTTCCTGCCGTGTATAAGATGCATCGGCTTCAAGCTTAATCTGTTCATCTATTTTAAGGGGAGAATTGATTTTATGGAGAGAACTTATTTTATGGGAAGAATTTATTTTATGGAGACAATTTTGTTGCGTCTGTTGAGGTTGATAATGAGAAATATCCAGCACAGTCGTACTATGTGTCTGATAAAGCCAATAAGGTTCACTTGGCAACTTTTCGGTTTGCCTCACGTGCAAACGGTTTTGCGCTACATGATCTTGCTTATCCCCGGTACGACTCCCTAAATTAAGACTAGCAAATGGCGGTAAACTCACGCCACCTTGCCGTGTCGTGGTAAAGGCATGAATATTCGTTGGCGCTGGCCAATTAGGATAAATCATCTCCACTTAATTATTCTCCTTTTGACTATTAGATAGTACAGACAGATAATATAGAGTACAAGCGCATTTACCAATCTAATTCATCTTTATGAAGTGCTGTGTCATCTTGCAGCGCTTTAATCAGTTGTTGCATATCTTCAGGCAAAGGCGCATGCCACTCCATCTGTTCGCCACTAATTGGATGAAATAGTCTTAGCATGGTTGCATGCAGTGCTTGACGATCAAAATGACGTAATGTTTGGATAAACGCCTCGGTTGCCCCTTTCGGCGGACGTGGGCGCCCACCATAAAGTGGATCGCCAATTAACGGATGCGCAATATGTGCCATATGGACACGAATTTGATGGGTTCGGCCGGTTTCTAGCCGTAATCGCAAACGGGTATGCTGACGATATCTTTCCATTACACGATAATGCGTCACCGCCGGTTTCCCGGTTGGAAACACCGCCATATGCGTCCGTTTAGTCGGGTGCCGCGTAATCGGCGCATCAACTATCCCACCCGCGGTAATAACGCCCATTGCCACGGCTTCGTATTCCCGCGTGATTTCACGCAGTTGTAAAGACTCGACCAGATGGGTTTGAGCAATAATCGTTTTGGCCACCACCATCAATCCTGTCGTATCTTTATCTAATCGATGCACAATGCCGGCGCGTGGCACACTGGCAATTTGTGGATAATAATGTAGCAATGCATTTAAAATAGTGCCAGTCGGATTCCCCGCGCCTGGGTGAACCACCAAATCACGCGGCTTATTAATCACTAAAATATCATCATCTTCATAAACAATATCTAATGGAATATCTTCGGCTTGATGATAAGTCTCATCTTCTATCTGATCGCAAATGGTGATTTTTTCGCCACCCAACATCTTTTCTTTAGGTTTATTTACCACCTTTCCGTTCACTTTAACACTTTCATTTAAAATCCATTCTTTAATTCGTGAACGTGAATAATCAGGGAAAAGTTCGGATAAAGCTTGATCTAAACGCATTCCAAGCTGGGTCGGTTTGATTTCGGTCGTTAGTTTTAACTCAGGCATATATAATTTATCTGTTTTAAGCTACTATGTTTTAGAGTATTATATACCATCCTCGTTGGTTAATGTTTATTTTATATTTTGGGAATTGAATGAAATTGCGTTTACACTCTTTGCTAGCTATTGTTATTAGTGGAATAGTTGGTGGCATGTTAATCAGTTGTACGTCATCAAAGTCTGATTTGTCGCATGTACCAGAAATCGAACTTCACCAAAAAGCCCAAACCGAGCTTGAAAGCGGGAATATAAAATCCAGTATTAAGCTTTTAGAAGCAAT
Source organism: Orbaceae bacterium ESL0727 (assembly GCA_029433345.1). Taxonomy (GTDB): domain Bacteria; phylum Pseudomonadota; class Gammaproteobacteria; order Enterobacterales; family Orbaceae; genus Gilliamella. Next base: position 1,263,710 of record JAQTHY010000001.1, on the reverse strand, counting down.
GGATAAAAATTATCCCTTTGGACCTTATTCTCAGCAAGTGCAACTCGATCTAATTTATGCATATTATAAATCAGCTGATTTGCCGCTGGCCGTTGTTTCTATCGACCGCTTTTTGAAATTAAATCCAACGCATCCAAATATTGATTGGGCCATTTATATGCGTGGGCTGTCAAATATGGCGCAAGATGATAACATGATCCAAGGCTGGTTCAATGTTGACCGTTCTGATCGTGATACTGATTTCGCGCAAGCAGCGTTTAAAGATTTTACCTACTTAGTATCTGGATTTCCAAACAGCCCTTATGCCGCCGATGCCCAAAAACGGTTAGTCTTTCTAAAAAATCGTCTTTCCCGTTATCAATTAAAAGTGGCGCAATATTATACAGAACGTGGTGCTTATGTTGCGGTAGTTAATCGCGTCATTAACATGTTACAACAGTTCCCTGATACCGATTCGACTAAAGAAGCCTTACTCTTAATTCGTAATTCTTATGATCAATTAGGATTAGTGAACGAAAGACAAAAAGTCGACCTCCTTATCCAAGCTAATTTGCATAATATGCCGCAAAAAGAACAGCGTTCATTCTTATCAAGAATGACTAGCGTTTTGAGTGGTAGTTAATTATCTTTTTGACATCACGATTGCAGGTCAATATGCCTGCAATCACTTTCTAAGTCATTTACCCTTTATAAATATCTATAAATAATCCACCTATTATTTATTACACAAATTATTTATCACACAAAAATGAATCCTTTTTAACAATCTCTCTTTTAACGCGCCGATTATTTCATCTCTTTTTATTTGGATGTTTCAGAACTACCCTACGTTTATGTATAATTTTTAGCACAAACTGCCATCCATACAGTTATATATCAAATTTATACATCAAATCTATCCATTGCTCATAGGTCAATACACCATTTATCTTGGTCTATCACATAACGTTTGTAAAACAGCGCAATAACCAATACAATTAGCAATATTTTATTCATAATCAGCGCTTTTATTAGCAACGTTTTGTTGTTATTGATAATCTGTTTTTATTCATAATATGTTGTTATTCGTGATGATTCATGATCAATGATTATTGAGAATAAATAAACAGCAGTGCTAATAAACATAATAGATAGGACATTTACGCGTTATGCAAGAACAATACCGCCCCGATGAAATTGAAGCTGCCGTGCAAAAACACTGGCTAGAAAATAAAACCTTCCACGTTACTGACGATCCTAACAAAGAGAAATATTACTGTTTGTCGATGTTACCTTATCCATCAGGGCGTTTACATCTTGGTCATGTTCGCAACTACAGTATTGGGGACACCATCGCCCGTTATCAGCGCCTTAACGGTAAAAATGTTTTACAACCAATTGGTTGGGATGCATTTGGTTTACCTGCCGAAGGTGCTGCCGTCAAAAATAATACAGCACCTGCAAAATGGACGTACGAAAATATTGCTTATATGAAAAAGCAGCTCCAATTATTAGGTTTTGGTTATGATTGGGATCGTGAAGTGACCACTTGCCGACCAGAATACTACAAATGGGAACAGTGGTTTTTCACTAAACTGTACGAAAAAGGCCTTGTCTATAAAAAAACCTCTGCGGTTAACTGGTGCCCTAACGATCAAACCGTACTTGCCAATGAACAGGTCGTTGAAGGATGTTGCTGGCGTTGTAATACACCGGTAGAACGTAAAGAAATTCCGCAATGGTTTATCAAAATCACCGCTTATGCCGATGAATTGCTCAATGATCTCGATACCTTAGAAAGCTGGCCAGAACAAGTTAAAACCATGCAGCGGAACTGGATAGGCCGTTCGGAAGGAGTCGAATTTGACTTTGCGGTTGAAAATTATCCCGAAAAATTACGCGTTTACACCACGCGCCCAGACACATTAATGGGCGTAAGTTTTGTCTCTATTGCACCTGAACATCCATTAGCACAATTAGCGGCACAAAATAATCCAGACATTGCCAAATTCCTGGCTGAATGTAAGAACACAAAAACCGCTGAAGCCGATATGGCTACGATGGAAAAACGTGGCATCGCGACAGGATTTTATGCTATCCATCCACTCACCGGTAAAAAAGTACCCGTTTGGGTGGCTAATTTTGTGTTAATCGAATATGGCACAGGTGCAGTCATGGCAGTGCCTGGGCACGATGAACGTGATTATGAATTTGCTACCAAATATCATCTCCCAATTACAGCGGTCATTTTAGATCAAGAAGGTAAAGCACCTGACTTAAGTACCCAAGCCTATACTGAACATGGTAAATTATTCAATTCTGGCGAATTTGATGGCTTAGATTTCGCGCAAGCATTTGATGCTATCGCCGATAAATTAACGGGCTTAGGGATTGGTAAACGTAAGGTCAATTACCGCCTACGTGATTGGGGTGTTTCTCGGCAACGTTACTGGGGTGCGCCAATTCCAATGGTGACACTTGCCGATGGTACCACCATACCAACGCCGGAAGATCAGCTCCCAGTACTGTTACCTGAAAACGTGGAAATGAATGGTATTACCAGCCCAATAAAAGCAGATCCTAACTGGGCTAAAACGACCGTGAATGGTCAACCTGCACTTAGGGAAACAGATACATTCGATACCTTTATGGAATCATCTTGGTATTATGCACGTTACACCTGCCCTAATTACGATCAAGGTATGTTAGATCCTAAAGAAGCTAACTACTGGTTGCCGGTAGATCAATATATTGGTGGGATTGAACATGCCATTATGCACTTGCTCTATTTCCGCTTCTTCCATAAATTACTGCGTGATTTTGGCATGGTAAAATCGGACGAACCCGCCAAACGGTTACTTTGCCAAGGTATGGTGCTTAATGATGCGTTTTACTATACATCACCAACCAATGAACGTATTTGGATAGCCCCAACCCATGTCACTATTGAACGTGATGACAAAGGACGTATCGTCAAAGCGGTGGATGATCAAGGCCACCAATTAGTCCATGCGGGTATGACGAAAATGTCAAAATCCAAAAATAACGGTATCGATCCACAAGAAATGGTTGAGAAATATGGTGCGGATACCGTGCGATTATTTATGATGTTTGCCGCACCAGCCGATATGACGCTTGAATGGCAAGAATCGGGGGTTGAAGGCGCTAACCGCTTTATTAAACGTGTTTGGCGTTTAGTTTATGATCATACCCAAAAAGGTAAAACAGCCGCGCTCAATCTCGCTACATTGACCGAAGAGCAAAAAACCTTACGTCGCGAACTGCATAAAACCATTGCTAAAGTCACTGATGACATTGGTCGCCGTCAAACATTTAATACCGCGATCGCAGCGATTATGGAATTTATGAATCGCTTGCAAAAAGCGCCACAAGAAACCGAACAAGATCGTGCATTATTACAAGAAGCTTTAGATGCAGTAGTTCGATTACTCTACCCGATGATGCCACACGCTTGCTTTATGATGTGGCAAGCACTTGGTCATGAAGAAACAATCGACAATACCACTTGGCCAATTGCCGATACAGCAGCAATGGTTGAAGATGAGAAATTGATTGTGGTGCAAGTTAACGGCAAAGTGAGGGGTAAATTTACTGTCCCGGCTGATGTTGATCAGGATTTTGTGGTACAAAGAGCACAACAAGAAGAAAATATCCAAAAATACCTGACCGATGTCACTATTCGTAAAGTGATTTATGTACCCGGTAAATTATTAAATCTGGTTGTGGGATAATCTGATTGTTGTATAAAACAGTCACTAAAAATCTCAGGCGTTAGCGGATACAATCTGCTCAATGCCTGATCTTTTTTACATTTTACATGTTGTTGACGATGGTCAACTGAACAAAACAACGCTATCAATGGTATTGACTACAGGTAACAAATAGGTATGAAAGCATATTTAACATATATTGTATTATTAGCAATATCAACCTTACTCATAGGATGTGGATTTCATCTGCAATACGATACAGAAGTCCCCCCTCAGTTCAAAACCATGTCTTATATCAGCTATGATCCTTATGGCCAATTATCCCGTAATATTAAGGAGATCTTGAGCGATAACAAGGTCAATTTGCTTAACAATGACACCTCAGGCAAATATCCCTCTTTGCGCCTAGTCAAGAGCAAACTAACTAGAGATACTATCTCTATTTACCAAGATGGTAAGGCAGCGGAATATCAGCTGGTATTAACCGTTGAAGCGCAAGTTGTGATTGCGGGTAAAGATATCTATCCGATAAATGTGCGTATCTTCCGTACCTTCTTCGATAACCCGGCTACGGCATTGGCAAAAACCACCGAACAGTCGTTAATCGAACAAGAGATGTATAAACAAGCCGCAAAACAGCTGATTGGCAAATTAAAAACGATTAGGACGACCAATTAAGCGGTTTTTATGAAATGTTGTTATGATGTGTCGTTATGATAAAGATTAATGCTGAAAATATTCATACCAAATTAGGCGCCCCCTATTATTTAATATTAGGCAGCGATCCCTATTTACGTTATTTTGCGCAAACTGAGCTGCTCGGCTATTTTAAACAACAAGGGTTTGATGAACAACTCACCTTTATGATTGACAATCACCTTGATTGGCAAACGGTTTATGATAGCTGCCAAGCTATAAATCTTTTTTCTAGCAAAACGCTTATCCAATTAGATTTTGCCGATAATTCACTGAGCGCGCCTATTGCCGCTAAACTGGCGACATTAACCGCATTATTAAACGCGGATATCGTCCTTATCATTACGTTAACTAAAATAACCAAAGCTCAGGAAAACGCGCCTTGGTATAAAACGTTATCACATGAATTAGTGGTGGTTAACTGCACAACGCCCGATATTCATCAATTACCGCTCTGGATTAAAAATTATTTACAACAGCAAAATATGGTGATTGATCCTAAGGCCATAGAGCTTCTCTGTTACTATTATGAAGGTAATTTATTGGCCTTAACGCAATTCATTGAACAATTAAAACTACTTTACCCTGAAAAAGCGATCAGTTATGCGCAAATCGAAGATAATATCAATGATGCGACTGTTTTTACGCCTTACCATTGGCTAGATGCCATGTTAGCCAATAAAGCTAAACGTGCTATGCATATTTTGCAACAACTTAACATGAATGATGTAGAGCCATTAATTTTATTAAGAACAGTGCAGCGTGAATTAATCTTGGTGATCAACCTAAAAAAAGCGTCTGCACAGACATCATTCAAACAGCTCTATGATACTTACAAAATCTGGCAAAATCGACGCGCTCTTTATACCGATTATTTACAGCGCGTTAGCCTCGAAAATCTGTACCATACATTAGCAAAATTAACCGAAATTGAAATTGCGCTAAAAAATGATTATAGCTTGCTGATTTGGGAGCAATTGTCACTTTTTACCATGCAATTTATGGGCATGGATAACTTATCAAAATAGGCTAACTTTATCACGCCACAACAGGAAATTAATCAATGTTAACAGCTCTATTTGGCGGTACGTTTGATCCCATCCATTATGGTCATTTGCTCCCGGCAGTTGCCATCGCTCACGAGGTGAAAAGGATGCAGATTAGTTTATTGCCAAATCATATCCCGCCGCATAAACCTCAACCCGAAGCAACAACATCACAACGCTTAGCCATGTTACAGCTAGCTGTCGAAGAGATACCGATGTTATCCATTGATGCGCGCGAAATATCATCGGTCAGATTAACGCATCCTTCTTATACGATTGACACATTACAGGCATGGCGGCACGAAAACGGTAATCACGTTGGCCTCGCTTTTATTATGGGGCAAGATTCATTGTTAAGTTTACCAACATGGCATAATTGGCAATCACTCTTAGATTATGCGCATCTATTAGTCTGTCGTCGACCAGGTTATGCTGAAAAAACAGATAATCCTGAGTTACAAGCATGGATTGCTAACCATCAAACCCTAAATAGCCAAGATCTGCACCTGGCTCCTCATGGTTATATCTATTTCGCACATACACCATTAGAAGATATTTCGGCAACTGAAATCAGACAACGCATTGCCCAACAGACGAACTGTGATGATCTTCTCCCACCTAAAGTTTGGCAATATATTCAGGCTGAAAAGCTGTATGGCGTTAAAGATTAATGCTAATTCACAGGCATACAGCAGAAAAAACCGAAACAAAAGCAGTTTATCGCGTATAATGATTCCTATAGTATTTTTTATCTCTGAACTTTTTCAACGCTGAATTGCAGAAAGCGCTTTACATCTGCCATTTTTTTCGGCATTATTTTGCCGCTATATTTGTACATCTATGTGTTTATTATTAAGAGGCCCCAATGGCAAAAGAAGATAACATTGAAATGCAAGGCACCATACTCGATACATTACCTAATACAATGTTTCGTGTTGAACTTGAAAACGGTCATGTTGTAACTGCCCACATTTCTGGAAAAATGAGAAAAAATTATATTCGTATTTTAACGGGCGATAAAGTCACCGTTGAAATGACACCTTATGATCTATCTAAAGCGCGAATTATTTTCCGCAGTCGCTAATACAAATAATCACCTAATCGTGTGTTAAATTAACGTTGCAAAGAGTCGCAAATAGCATAATTTCTCTATCTAACCGTCTATATCTAATAGAAATTAGACATAAACGTAGGATAATTCTGAAATGATAGTTCTGAAACATTGTATTGAGATACGCGCTTTGAACGTGCTGTTTTATTACTATTGTCTATAACCGTTACCCTTAAAGGTGATGGTTTTATTCCGTGACAGTTATTAGTGGAATATAGTTGAGCGAAATTTTTATTACGCTGCGCTTGATGATTGATTAATTGTATCGATTTATCGTCAAATAAAACTGATCGTTAATAAAACTTATGGTTAATAAAACTTCTTATTATTAATATAAGTATAGACATAAAAGCAAAACCGCCAGATTTTATATAACTGGCGGTTCACATCAAACTCTATTTTTAGCTAATAATTTAGTCTGCTTTAGAAAAATCCATATCTTTATATTTCACCCATTTTGTCTTTTTCACTATCTTATATCCAAATAAGATCACAAAAAAGAGCGGCAAACCAATATAAGTCGCAACAACCCCATTCCAATCAATTGTATCTTGTAAGAAGGCTTCGTAATTTTGCCCTAATGTAATGATCAAACATAAAATAAACGCAAATACAGGACCAAACGGGAAGCAACTGGCTCGGTATGGTAATTCACTGAGATCATGGCCTTGTGCAATGAAGCCTTTTCTAAAGCGATAATGACTAATTGCGATACCTAACCAGGCAATAAAGCCAGTCATACCCGACATATTTAGCAACCATAAATAGACTTGCTGATCTTTAAACATTGAAGTTAAAAAGCAGAGCATGGCAATCAATGTGGTTGCATACAAAGCTATCCGCGGTACCCCCGATGAGGATAAGCGAGCAAAAATTTTAGGCGCTTTACCTTCTTTAGCCAGCGCATAAAGCATACGGGTTGAGGCGTATAATCCTGAATTCCCTGCTGATAATACTGCAGTTAAAATAACCGTATTCATAATCGCCGCCGCAGATAATAAGCCAGCATTACGGAATACTAAGGTAAATGGGCTCACACTAATATCACCGGCACTATTACGTAATAAGTTTGGATCGGTATAAGGAATGATCAAGCTAATAACCAAAATCGCAAAAATATAAAACAACAAAATACGCCAAAATACCTGCTTCATTGCGCGTGGAATATTTTTTTCGGGATCGCGTGATTCACCAGCCGCAATCCCAATCAGTTCTGTCCCTTGGAATGAAAAACCGACAATCATCGCAACACCAATCATCGACGCAAAACCACCCGCAAAAGGTGCATCGCCAATTTGCCAATTATGCCATCCAGCCCCTTCTGCACCATTTAAGATACCGATAATCATCAATAAACCGATAATAATAAAAATGATCACCGTCACCACTTTAATCAATGAAAACCAAAACTCTGCCTCACCAAAACCTTTCACCGAAATATAATTAAGGGTAAAAATAATGGTCAAAAAGAGTAGACTCCAAAGCCAACTGAACGATCCTAAATCGATCCAATAAGAGATAACCAGCTGGGCAGCCACTAAATCGACCGCGACAGTTATCGCCCAGTTGTACCAATAATTCCAACCGATAGCAAAACCAAAAGCTTCATCGACATAACGCGCACCATAGGTTGCAAATGTGCCTGAAACAGGTAAATAAGCGGCCAATTCACCTAAGCTAGTCATTAAGAAATAGACCATCACACCAATAATGGCATAAGAAAGTAAAGCACCGCCCGGGCCCGCTTGCGCAACAGTTGCACCCGATGCGACAAATAAGCCTGTCCCAATTGATCCACCAATGGCGATCATCGTTAAGTGACGCGCTTTTAAGTCACGTTTTAATTTATTTTTCATCATAATACTCGTCTAAAAAAAGAAGATGAGTTAACCTAAAATCATCTTCTTTTATCGTCAATGTAATCAATAAGTGTAATGTGGCGAAGTGTACCAAAAAAAACCATCGGCGAGATAAATAATTCTAATAATAATTCAAAAGTAATAACCTGTTTGATTAAACAAATGATAAGGAAGGCTTTGTTCTGTCTCTTGCCATGGGTGAGATCGTAAAGAATCAAATCGCTATCACATACCGTTATAATTCATATCTAAGTTATCTTTTTGCCACTATACTTGGCTTTTAATGTTAATCACTGCTATTTTTCATCACAAATTTTTTATAATCAGCTAGATTAGTAAAAATAATCACACTCATGAATCAACATAATTAACGAAAATTTTAATGGAGAGTCGTGGTAATTAGCAGTAAAATAGCAGACTGTTTTCCACCTTTTTACATGAAAAAATAAGACTATTATGGCTAAAGCAAATGAAATTAAACGTGGCGATGCTGTCACTTATAACGGTAAACTGTTACTTGTCAAAGATATTGATATCCAAAGCCCAAGTGCTCGTGGCGCAAGTACACTCTATAAAATGCGTTTTTCGGATGTTAAAACTGGCTTAAAGGTTGAAGAACGTTTTAAAGGCGATGATATTATTGATACCATCGAACTTTCTCGCCGTCCGGTTAGTTTTTCTTACATCGATGGTGATGAATACGTTTTTATGGATAACGAAGATTTTACGCCGTTCATTTTTAAGAAAGAACAGATTGAAGATGAATTACTGTTTATTCCTGAAGGTGGAATGGAAGGGATCCAAGTGCTTATGGCCGATGGTGAAGTGCTTGCTTTAGAATTACCCCAAACAGTTGAGCTGGAAATTGTCGAAACATCACCAAGTATTAAAGGCGCCTCTGCAAGTGCACGGACTAAACCAGCAACCTTATCAACAGGATTGGTGATTCAGGTACCTGAATATATCGATAATCACGAAAAAATCAAAATTCATATTGCTGAACGCCGCTATATGGGACGTACCGACTAAATCACATGACAGTTAAGCATAACAATGACGAAGCAAAGGTTAAATCAAGCTATCAGCAACATTATAACCAAAATAAACTGCATAAACGGTTACGACGATTAACGGGGCAAGCGATCGCTGATTTTAATATGATCGAAGAAGGCGACCGCGTCATGGTCTGCCTATCTGGCGGCAAAGATAGTTATACGCTGCTTGATATTCTACTGAATCTAAAAATGAGCGCCCCGATTAATTTTGATTTAGTGGCGGTTAATTTAGATCAAAAACAACCAGGGTTCCCTGAACATGTCTTGCCTGCCTATTTAGATTCGCTTGGCATCGAATATAAAATTGTGCAGGAAAATACATATGGGATTGTCAAAGAAAAAATCCCTGAAGGGAAGACAACCTGCTCACTCTGCTCACGTTTACGACGCGGTATTTTGTATCGCACCGCAACAGAAATTGGTGCAACCAAAATTGCCCTTGGCCATCATCGCGACGATATTTTAGAAACACTCTTTTTAAATATGTTTTATGGCGGTAAGCTCAAAGCAATGCCACCTAAACTGATGAATGATTCAGGCGAACATATTATTATTCGTCCCCTCGCCTACTGCAAAGAAGACGATATTGAGAAATATGCCCAAATTAAGCAATTCCCAATCATTCCATGTAATTTATGCGGTGCGCAACCCAACTTACAACGGCAAGTGATCAAAGAGATGTTACGCGATTGGCATAAAAAATTCCCTGGACGAATAGAAACCATGTTTCGGGCAACCCAAAACATTACGCTTTCTCACCTCTGCGACACTCATCTATTTGATTTTAAAGGAATTAAAAAAGGTGATACGGCGATAGATGGGGGCGATTTAGCGTTTGATCGCGAAATCTTTGATGCAAAAACGGTGCCTGCTAATACAGCACGTTTTCATAACGCTGATCTAGCAGCCGAAGATAAAATTTTGTGGAAAGAAATATCATAACAGCGCCTTTATTCCGCTGTTAATGATTCTCTTTTCGCTTGATTAATAATCGCTTTTGCCATCCATTGAGATAATGAAATGATCTTTTCATTATCTAATTTCCAAATATCTTTTAAGACCATAAAAATTTCGGATCCATAAATAATCGAGAGTGCATAAAGCACCGTTTCATAAAGTTCTGGCGTTATCGTCCCTTCTAGCGGTGATAACAGGCGATTAAGAATTTCCTTACGATTGCCGCGGATTAATTTATTTTTTTGTGAATTTGGTGCCGCGCGCTCTTTCGACCATTGTTGTAAAGAGAGTTGCAATGCCGCCCGCAATGCCCCTTCATGGTGAAGCATTTGTGGAAACGCAAAAGCTAAAAAATCACACACTCGCTCTTCGACATCCGTTTTATCTGACACCCAATCAAAAATAGGACCTAATGAGTTTTCAACAATGGCAGCAATTAAGTGGCTTTGTGTTGGGAAATAACGATAGGCGGTTGCCCTTGATATATGCGCCTTTTCGGCTAATTCAGTAATAGAAAGCAGTTGCCCCGCTTCATACGCTTTTAAAGCAACATCGATTAAATGTTGATAATTGCGTTTTTTAACGCCACTATATAGATTCTTATCATTCATTTGATTTTTAATAAAAAATAACGATACAACATATTAATAAATATGGATTCATAGCGACATCATAACTGATATTTATGACTAACCCTAGCTAATTGATTAAATAATTAAGCAAAGATAATTAAAAATGAGACTCAAGTATCATTTTTAATATATACTTCATGACAAGCCATCTTACTTTTGTTAAAAATAGCATAACTTATTTACCTTTCTAGGAGAATAAATATGCAAAATAAGACGATCGCTTACCTGGTTACGACACTTAATACCAAAGGTGAAGAGATTTTTTATGTAAAACAGTTACTAAATGCACTCAATATTTCCACTTGCGTTGTCGATTTATCGACACAAGAATACCAATCAAATTATCATCCAGATATTGACGCCGCAACAGTGGCAAGTCATCACCCACTTGGTCAAAATGCAGTCTTTTGCGGTGATCGCGGTAAAGCGATGATTGCTATGGCAGCGGCATTTAAAAATTATTTAGCCAAACAAAGCGATATTGGTGCGATTATCGGTTTAGGCGGATCAGGGGGAACTGCGCTTATCACACCAGCAATGCAATCTTTACCTATTGGTATCCCTAAATTGATGGTATCAACCATGGCATCGGGAGATATTTCAGGTTATATCGGTGCCAGTGATATTGCGATGATGTATTCTGTCACCGATATTGCCGGACTAAACGTAATCTCACGCAAAGTTCTGACTAATGCAGCACATTTTATTGCGGGCACTATGTTATTTAAGGCACCCGATATCGTTGCCGATAAACCAGCTATTGGACTGACCATGTTTGGTGTGACAACGCCATGCGTCCAATCCTTAACACCTAAATTACACGATAAATATGATTGCCTCGTTTTCCATGCCACTGGCAGTGGAGGTAAAGCGATGGAAAAATTAGCGGATAGCCACCTGCTTTGCGGTGTACTTGATATGACGACAACTGAAGTGTGCGATTTCCTATTCGACGGTGTTCTTGCTTGTGATCAAGACCGTTTTGGTGCAATTGCAAGGAGCCAAGTCCCTTATATCGGTTCATGTGGAGCACTCGATATGGTCAATTTTGGTAGCCCAGACACTATTCCTGAAAAATATAAACATCGCCATTTTTATCCACATAATCCACAAGTGACCCTAATGCGCACAACGGTAGACGAAAATCGTAAAATGGGACAATGGATTGCAAGTAAACTCAATCAATGTCAAGGCGAAGTGCGTTTCATCATTCCAAAAGCAGGTTTTTCAGCACTTGATATTGCCGGCGGCGATTTTTGGGATCCAGACGCGGATCGCGCATTTATTGATGCATTCGAAAAAACCTTTATTCAGACCCCAAAACGTCAATTAATTAAATTACCGTATCACATTAATTCCCCTGAATTTTGTTCGCACGTTATTAGTGAATTTAAGCAGCTGATGTCAGCAATTTAGTTAAAAATGAGCGATTCCGTGATAACAAATGATTGTGATTAATGGATGGGAAAGATAATACATCAACACATAAGCATAAGCATAAACAGACGAGAGAACAGATAAACACGTGCACTACAGACATAAAATGTTCTCTACTTCACCGGAAATCAAGACCGATGAAGCGAAACAGTAAAGTAATAAACCGAGTAATAGGAGAAAACTATGTTAACAAATACGCTAAAACAGACTCGACAACAATTATTAGCTAAATTCCGTGACATGATCGCCAAAGGTCAACCAATTGTTGGCGGTGGCGCAGGCACAGGCTTATCCGCTAAATGTGAAGAAGCGGGCGGCATCGATCTTATCGTTATCTATAATTCAGGACGCTACCGTATGGCTGGCCGTGGCTCATTAGCAGGATTATTAGCTTATGGCAATGCCAATGAAATCGTGATGGATATGGCAAAAGAAGTCTTACCTGTCGTCAAACATACGCCTGTGCTTGCCGGTGTGAATGGTACCGATCCATTTTGCCAATTTGATAACTTTTTAGATGATATCAAAAAAGTGGGTTTTGCAGGTGTTCAAAATTTCCCAACTGTCGGACTCATTGATGGAAACTTCCGTGCTAATCTAGAAGAAACCGGTATGGGATATGCGCTTGAAGTCGAGATGATCCGCAAAGCACACGAAAGAGATCTATTAACCACACCTTATATCTTTAGTGAACAAGACGCGATTGCGATGACCAAAGCCGGTGCGGATATTCTTGTACCACATATGGGGCTTACCACTGGGGGTAATATCGGTGCAGAAACTGCGCGTACCCTAGCCGATTGTGTGCCATTGATTAATCAATGGGCAAAAGCAGCTAAAGCCATTCGTAATGATATTATCATTCTTTGCCATGGTGGCCCAATCGCTACACCAAAAGATGCCGCTTACATCTTACAACATTGCCCAGATTGCAACGGATTTTATGGTGCAAGCTCAATGGAACGTTTACCAACCGAAGTGGCCTTAAAGAAAACAACTGAAGATTTTAAAGCCATAACACGCAACTAAATTCACTTAAGGAGTTATGAATATGATCAAACATATTGTACTTTTGCAATTTGCCGCAACCACAAATGAAAAGCAAATTAAACACATTTTTGAATTATTAACTGATCTCAAAAAAACGATTCCACAAATTAAAACCTTTACCTATGGTAAATATGAAAGCCACGAAGGCGAAAATAAAGGTTTCGAATATGGTTTTGAAACAGAATTTGATAATGCTAAAGATAGAGATCATTACCTTGCACATCCTGATCATATCGCTGTTGCACATAAAATCATTCCGCTACTAGCAAATGGCATGAAATCACTGATCGCTTTCGATTTTGATCCAACCAAAAAATTATAATTTACCTAAAAAAATGCCGACCTTCATCGTCGGCAAAATTAGGATAAGATACGTAAATAAATTCCATGCACTTAGCTTATTAGCAAGGGGAAATGGGTTATCGCCTTCTTACCCGATAACCCGTTTATGCTTGCTTCATCGCAAAAGCGATGAATTTATGGCTAATGTTATAATCATCACAATTATCTCAATGTAAAAACTAACCATAACTACTGTTTAGCCACAATCGTATCGTTTTTAAGATCTAATTTAATTTCTTTACCTGGAATTAATTTACCCGATAACATCTGTTGCGCTAATGGATTTTCAATTTCTTGTTGGATAGCACGTTTCAATGGTCTTGCGCCATAGATTGGATCAAAGCCCACTTTAGCAAGATGTTCCAATGCTGCATCCGAAATTTCCATTGTATAACCATTTTCTTCCAATCGTTTTTCAACACGTCGCAATTGAATTTTCGCAATCGCTTTAATGTCACTTTCATTCAATGGATGGAATACCACGGTTTCATCAATACGATTAATAAATTCAGGTCTAAAGTGTTTAGTCACAACTGACATCACTAGCGCTTTCATTTCATCATATGTTAATTCCATCTTACCTTGAATTAACTCTGAACCTAAATTAGATGTCATGATAATCACGGTATTACGGAAATCCACAGTACGCCCTTGACCATCTGTTAACCGTCCATCATCCAAGACTTGTAATAAAATATTAAAGACATCAGGATGCGCTTTTTCAACTTCATCTAATAAGATGACAGAATAAGGTCTGCGTCTTACCGCTTCGGTTAAATAACCGCCTTCTTCATAACCAACATATCCAGGAGGTGCACCAATTAGACGTGCAACCGAATGTTTTTCCATAAATTCTGACATATCGATACGAACCATCGCATCTTCACTATCGAACATAAAGTTAGCTAAAGCTTTACACAATTCAGTTTTACCTACCCCGGTTGGACCTAAGAATAGGAATGAACCGATTGGTTTGTTCGGATCAGAAAGCCCTGCACGGCTACGGCGAATCGCATTCGACACAGCAACAACAGCTTCATCTTGGTCAATAACACGCGAATGTAACGCTTGTTCCATACGTAACAATTTATCTTTTTCACCTTCAAGCATTCTAGATACCGGAATACCTGTTGCTTTAGATAAGACTTCAGCGATCTCTTCATCGGTCACTTTATTACGTAAAAGCTTCATGGTCTTACCTTCGAGCTGAGTTGCCGAAGCAAGTTTCTTTTCGAGTTCTGGAATACGACCATATTGGAGTTCAGACATCTTATTCAGATCGCCCGCACGACGTGCTTTTTCCATATCGACACGCGCTTTATCTAATTCTGCTTTAATACTTTGTGTACCAGAAACGGCTGCTTTTTCAGCTTGCCATTCTTCATTTTGTGATGCGTACTCTTTCTCTTTTTCAGCTAGCTCTTGATTTAACATATCCAAGCGCTTTTTACTGGCTTCATCAGACTCTTTTTTCAGTGCCTGTTGTTCCAATTTTAACTGAATAATACGGCGATCTAAGCGATCAAGTGATTCTGGTTTAGAATCCATCTGCATACGAATACTTGACGCCGCTTCATCAATTAAGTCGATCGCTTTATCCGGTAACATACGATCAGAAATATAACGATGTGATAACATCGCCGCGGCAACAATTGCTGGATCGGTAATTTGGACATGATGGTGGATTTCATAACGTTCTTTCAAACCACGCAAAATAGCAATGGTATCTTCAACAGTTGGTTCTGCCACATAGACTTTCTGGAAGCGACGTTCAAGCGCCGCATCTTTTTCAATGTATTGACGATATTCATCTAATGTTGTCGCACCAACGCAATGCAATTCACCACGCGCCAATGCTGGTTTTAACATATTCCCCGCATCCATCGCACCATCGCTTTTACCTGCGCCAACCATGGTATGAATTTCATCAATAAATAAAATAATTTTGCCTTCTTCTTTAGCGATATCTTTTAATACCGCTTTTAAACGTTCTTCGAATTCACCACGATATTTTGCTCCCGCAATTAATGCGCCCATATCCAGTGAAAGAACACGTTTATTACGGAGTCCTTCTGGCACTTCACCATTGACGATACGTTGAGCAAGCCCTTCAACAATTGCGGTTTTACCGACACCAGGTTCACCAATTAAAATTGGGTTATTTTTAGTACGACGCTGTAATACTTGCACCGTACGACGAATCTCTTCATCACGACCAATGACCGGATCAAGCTTACCTTGTTCTGCCCGTTCCGTCAGATCTAATGTATATTTTTTCAGTGCATCTCGTTGATCTTCTGCATTTGGATCATTCACGTTATCATTTCCTCTTACTTGATTAACTGCTTGTGTAAAGTTGGCAGTCGTTACGCCCACCTTTTTCAATAAATCACCTAATGCACCTTTTTCTTCTAGCGCAGCGAGAATAAATAGTTCAGATGAAATATAGCTATCATGATTTTTTTGCGATAACTTATCGCATAAGTTCATAATACGAATCAATTGCTGTGAAGGAATCACTTCCCCACCAATGCCTTGGACTTGTGGAATCCGATTTATCGCAAGTTCTAGCTCTTTTGCCAATAAATTCAAATTTGCCCCTGAACTATTGAGTAAAGGCTTGATACTGCCGCCCTCTTGCGCGAGCATAGCTGCCAATACGTGTTCAGGTTCAATATATTGATTGTCCTTACCAAGAGCTATTGATTGCGCATCTGCCAATGCTTGCTGAAACTTATTTGTTAATCGGTCTAACCGCATAAACTATCTCCTTGGTAATAAATAAAGTTCATCGAGTTAAATCACTCTGCTTGTTATCACATGAGTACACATAAAGCCGATTTCAAGTGATTAATAAAATATTTTTTAAATTTATAAAATAAATTGTATAAAATTAAATAAAAAAGTGATAAGAATTGATCTATTAATCTATTTTTTCTGCCTATAATGCTAACCTATCCTGCCATAAAAAAGTAAAAAAGTAGAAAAGCAAAAAACTGTTAAGGCGTAACACACGCAAAACGACCATACATCGCGACTGGCGTATCGGTCAATCTATCAGCAATACTGCCATTGTTCTGATGGACAAAAATTGCGAGCCGCGACTATTCGTCTCAATAGCCCAAAGATCATACGAATCAAAGTGGCTGCTCGTGTAGATAGAACCGTTTTGAGTATTCACCAGTCCCCATTCAGATAATAATCCACCCCCAATACGCCGTTGGTAATTGTTTCCTTGCCCAGCAAGCCCACCGGTCCAACCCCGTTCTGGGCTGTTGGCATTAGTGTATTCTGCCACACTGGGTATACGGTAATTATTGCCATAGGTATCACGGCAATAAGTGGATCGATAAATTCCCGCTGTATTGTTGCCAGGCGTTGTGATAAACCATTTACTGATAGTAAAACTGTAGATTTTATTAGTTTTGGCCCTATCCGAATAGATAATAAAGGTTGTCGGTACAGCGGTAGCTGCATTATTGGTATTATAGCGTGGGCCAGTCAAAAACAGTTTAGCGATATTGGTCGCACCACCATCGCTAATGGTAATACTTATCCCCGAACTACTTGGGGTTTTATCATAACTGATATCTTGCCAGTTACCATTAGCCACTGTTAAATTAAAAAAGAGCGCATAGGCCCCAACGGTTGGGAAGTTGGTCGCAGGGTTATTAATATTTTGTGGGATAAAGCCCCTTGCATTATCCCACTGGCTAGCCGGTCCAGCATAATTTGCGCCATTAAAAGCTAAACTTGGCTGAGCATAGCAAACATAAGGCCTAGTCGGCGGTTTAGGTTTAATGTAGTAGACAGTTGTTGCCGGCGCAAATTGCGTAGTATTAGGATTACCATACAGAGTCTTTAATGTCCCTGCCGTGCTACTTAAGGTGATTTTATAATAAGGTAAACAAGAAGTTAACTGATCATTCCGTCTTACAGTATTACCATTGGCATCAGTTATCTGCAAAGACAATGTTCCTGTCGCCGTAATACCATTAGTACCTTGACCATCGCCTTCATCATCACCCCAAAAATTATTCGGTGAACTAATCAGGTCATTCAAGTCAATAGAATCTCTAGTTGTGGGAACAAACATCGTTACATTGGCTAAGGTTTGCCCTTCAACTGGCAATTCGATAGGTTGGGTTGACGATGAGGGGTTAGTTGCTTGGTTGAATGTTTGCCCATTAGATAACGTGATACTCTGCAGCGCTACGGTATCATTTACTTTGGTTACACCCCCATCAAAGGTCAAGTATGGCGCGCTACCTTGAATCGTATTTGCTGTGATAATGGATTGACTGATCGCTTGTGCAGAGAAAGGAAGATAAAATAAGAAAATAGTGGCTAATATCGGACGGCTTATTTGCCTGATCATGATATGTTCTGTATCGAGTGAATGCATGATAAATTCCTTAGTTTCACTACCATTATTTCATGAAATTATGTAATGTTATCCCACAGACTAATTCTAACATAAAAAAATTCTTTCCGTCATCGTAACGTATTAATTTTTTATGCGGTTTTTCGAGTTTTATGCAAAAAACCTCGTCCCATCTAGCTTTTCCGCGATCAAAACTATTTTTAGATCACCACTGTTTTTTTGATTCATTTATGAAAATTTTTATCGCGCTCACGCAGTTCATTTTTGCGAGTCAATCAAAAACTGCGTACAATAACCGATCATGATAACGCTTTTTACATCGAATTTTTTATGCTGATTGCTCATATTGCACTCCCAATGCCACTTTATCGGCTGTTTGATTATCGTGTTGATGATCCACAATCGACGCTAGCCGACAGCCATAACCAACACACTTACCCTATACAAGTCGGTATGCGTGTCAAGGTGCCTTTTGGCAAACGGCAACACGCAATTGGCATCATTGTGGGTCTTGATCAGCAAAGTGATATTGTTATTGATAAATTAAAACCAATTACGGCTATTTTGGATGACACACCTCTTTTTACCAAAACGATTTGGCAATTATTACATTGGGCAGCTGATTATTATCATTACCCGCTGGGCGAAATACTCTTTCATGCCATGCCTATTTTATTACGGCAAGGAAAACCGGCAGAACTCGCCAGCCAACAACAGTGGCAGATCACAGAACTTGGCCAAACTAGCGATCTGAAATCATTAGCGCGATCCCCTAAACAACAACAATTATTAACGTTATTACGCGAACAGAAAACACTAGATGCTGAAACTGATCACGGTTTTCATAGTGCGATCTATCGTCAGCTGCAAAAAAAAGCCTTTATTGAGTTAGTCAGCCATCAAAAGAGCGTTTTGGATTGGCGTCAAACATTTTCAATTAATCCTAGCCATCTACAGCTCAATCAAGAACAGCAAACCGCGATATCCATCATTCATCAGCAAAACCGCCAATTTGGTATCTTTCTATTAGATGGCGTAACCGGTTCCGGTAAAACTGAAGTGTACCTCAATGCACTTGCCGATATTTTATCGCAAGGAAAACAAGCACTCGTGCTGGTTCCCGAAATTAGCTTAACGCCACAAACGATCGCCCGTTTTAAACAACGATTTAATGCACCGATCGATATTTTACATTCTGGATTAACCGATAAAGAGCGATTAGCGGTCTGGTTAAGGAGTAAACGTGGTGATAATGCCATTATTATAGGTACACGATCAGCGCTTTTTACGCCTTTTCATCACCTCGGGATGATCATTATTGATGAAGAACATGATAGCTCTTATAAACAGCAAGAAGGCTGGCGTTATCATGCTCGTGATTTAGCGATTATACGTGCAAAGATCGATCATATTCCCATTATATTGGGATCAGCAACGCCTTCACTTGAAACACTCAATAATGTACAAAATGGTAAATACCAACATTTAATATTGACGGAAAGAGCTGGCAATGCCACCTTTGCATCACAGTCTATTTTGGATCTCCGTGGATTAGTACTGGCTGCCGGTTTATCTGTTCCCTTAATCGATAAAATAAAAGAACATTTAAGCCATAATAATCAAGTGATGCTTTTTTTAAATCGTCGCGGTTTTGCGCCACTACTTATGTGTCACGATTGTGGTTGGATTGCCGAGTGCCCGCGTTGTGATCGCCCTTATACTTACCATCAAAAACAAAATAAACTAAATTGCCACTATTGTGATACGCCAAGAAATGTGCCTATGCAATGCCCGAAATGTGGATCGACCCATCTGGTTCCGGTTGGATTTGGTACGGAACAGATTGAAAAGCAGTTAGTCATGCTATTTCCTGATGTCCCCATTAGCCGCATTGATCGCGATACGGTCAGTAAAAAAGGTGCCTTAGATCGTTATCTAACCACGGTTAAGCAAGGTGGTGCACAGATTTTGGTTGGTACACAAATTTTAGCCAAAGGTCATCATTTTCCTGATGTCACCTTAGTTGGTATTGTCGATGTCGATGGTGCGCTATTTTCTAGCGATTTTCGTGCAACTGAACGTTTTGCTCAAATTTATACGCAAGTTTCTGGACGTGCCGGTAGGGCAAACAAAGCGGGCGAAGTAGTTTTGCAAACTTATCATCCTGAACATCCCTTATTAACAGTCTTATTGAAACAAGGCTACCAAGCTTTTGCACAAGAAACATTGCAAGAACGACAACAAACCGCTTTACCGCCTTTTAGTCATCAAGTGTTGATCCGCGCGGCGGATCGCAACAATCAACAAGCACCCCAGTTTTTACAAAAAATATATGATTTCTTAAAAATGCATGCTGATTCCGCCTTATGGTTATTAGGCCCCATGCCTGCAAATCAACCTAAAAAAGCCGGTTATCATCGCTGGCAATTATTACTACAACATACCAGTCGCCAATCTTTACAACAGATCTTAACAACGCTCTTGCCGGCCATTCATCAATGGCAAGAACATAAATCAGTAAAATGGAGTATTGATGTCGATCCAATGGAAAATTAACCATTATTGCTGTAACAGCTGTGCGCAACAGCAACATTTTGTAACGCATAACTGATTGAAATGGGTAGTAGTTCTGAAAGATTTTAACAAACAACGCTTTCCTTTTTTATGCTGAGTGGTAAATATTGGCTGATTAATCTGATATTAAGTTATGAGCTTGATATGGGTTGTTGACCTTACACCACTTGCGGATTATAGGGCTTTCACCCTATAATTTTTAGTCATACCAACCGTTATAAAGCAATTTTGCCCGCATTTTTATCTAATATGGATTGACCAATTCCAGAAACTTCTTTTAGCTGTTCTACTGAAGCAAATGGACCAAATTTTTCCCGATATTCGACAATTTTTTGTGCTTTACTTAGGCCAATTCCTTTTAAGGATTTTGCCAATTCGTCAACAGAGGCAGTATTAATATTGATTTGTGCAACAGATTGGTTTGTCGAAGTTGCAGATGAAGATGGCGTCGTCGTTGCATTGGTTGACGCGGATGACTTTGCCGGTTGGGATGGCTGTTGTGAAGACGATAGCGATTGTCTTGATGTAGATTCGTTACTTATGGGTGCAGCGACACTGACATTAGCGAAAGTGGCACTGGTAAATAATATGAATAATAATGTAGATAATTTCATTTAATTAACTCCTTAATAGTTATACTAATTAATCATGCAAGTAAAATTGCCTGACTACTATCGCATTAATTAAAATAAAAAAATTATCATAGTGCTAAAAATGAGAAAAGCCACGTAGGTGGCTTTTCTATTTCTCAATTTATACCAAAATTATGCGAGATATATCACAAATTCGCGTCTGGCATAACCTCAATTTTCGCTTTAGAGCGTATTTGAGATAAAAAGTTATATTGTCCATCATTAATAAATATCGGTAACAATTCAGCAGATAAATCTCGCTGTTCTGTTGGTGGTATCACTTTAGACAATACCGCAATATAAGCACTGTTATCGATAAATTGTACGCCATAGGTATTCGCTTTTGTGACGGATGGCACAATATTAAATATCATATCGACAACTTTAGGTGGAAATTCAGTTGAATTTCGGGTTAGCGTATAACGTTTTGCAAATGTAACATTTTTCGCGTCGCCTGTTTCATTTAACTGTTTCATAATATCGTCAACAGCCGCGTTGAAACGTTCATTAGCAATATCAGAATAGATCTTTCTGTGAATAATTTGCTGAACTTCTTCAAAAGGTGCTATCCCTTCAGGTCGATAATCAACAACCTGAATAACAACGCCGCCTTCAATTTGATCTTTACCAACCGGGATAATTTCAGAAATTTGGCTAGTTGCTTTACCATCGACTAACATGTCTCGACCAAATGCCACATCTCTTACTTCTGGATAACGCATGACTGAGCTCATATCATTAAAGTAAACCCAATTTGATGTTTCCATTTTAGCCCCCACTTTTTCAGCAGCAGTCGCTAATGATTCAGATTTATTGGCTAATTCGGTACGTAGTTTCTGTTCTTGTTGTTCAAAGGCATTATCAACTTTTTGGTTTTCTAATTTAGAGCGAATCAGATATTTTGCGTAATCAAAATCCATCTTTTTAGCAGCTTGGATACCATCAAGTTTGACAATCACATAACCATCGCCAACCGCGATTGGATTTGAAATTTGCCCAACTTCGGTAAGTTTAGCGTCTTTAAAAGGTTGTGGTAATGTTTGATCATCAGCAAACCAACCTAATGATCCATTCTTTCCATAAGGAGAGATCACATTATCTTTATTAGTGGCTGCCACAACATCATCAAATTTTTCTGTTTTTAATCGATTAACAATTTCGTCAGCTTTATCTTTGCTTGTCACATAAATCACACTATAGCTGCTTTTAGCAGGAAATGTGTATACCGCACTATTGTTGTCATACTCTTGTTTGACTTCATCATCTTTAATTTTAGTTTCTTGTCTGATATCTTGTTTTAATATCATCACAGAGTTGAATTTAATACGTTCTTTTTTAAAGAATTCACTTTGATGTTCATCATAATATTTTTGTTCATCTTCCGGTGAAATAACCACATCATCCATATTGACAATCGATGGATTAATTTGGGCCACATAGGCGGTTCGCGTTTCATCTTTCAATACAGATAATTCGGAATCAACAGGTAGGACAAAAGTACTATTAATGACTGCTTCAACAACTTGTTGCTGTTGTAAGGCGGTTCTTAAAATTTCGGCATAGCTATCAGGTGTGTAGCCATTATTCGCTAAAAGATCCAAATATTTTTTATTGCTAAATTTGCCATTTTCAAAAAAGACTTTTTGATCTCTAATGTAATCTTTTACCTGATCATTACTAATACTGGCTTTGATATTTTGTGAGAATTTATACGCTAAATAGTTATTGATTTGTGCGAATAACACATCACGACGCAGCATACGAATAAAACTTTGATCATTACCTATGGTACCTGCTTTGTCGGTCACTTCTCTGGCTTGATCTTCAAATGCGGCACGACTTAATCCTTCACCATCCACTTTAGCAATATATTGTTGGGCATCACGGGAACTTTGACTACCGCCAAAACCAAGAAAACCCACACCTGTGAACATAAAACATAACACGATTATTGCAAAAATAATCTTAACAACAATATGATTTGCTGCCGAACGAATATTTTCCATCATATTCTGCGATTCTCCATAAATCTAATAGAAAAATTTGAATAGCGAAAGTATAGCATATACCCGTGACCATTCAAGATAGTTGTTGTTCCGTCAACAGTTGTTAGCGGAAAAAAAGTATAAAAAAAGACCAACACGAGTTGGTCTTTTATATCCAATACACTTAATTTAATCGATTAAGTATTTCACCTGTTGTATCAACGGTATTTTTGACTTTCTTAATCGCTCTTTTTGGTGATCCTTTAACGATCACTTTATCATTAGCAGTCTCAATACCGAACGGATTGTTTTGTAAAGCAACGGTGATCACATCATCAATCCATTTTACTGGCCTAATATCAAGTTCTTGTTTGACAATATCAGGAATTTCTTCTAAATCCTTAACATTGTCCATCGGAATTAATACGATTTTAATACCACCACGGTGCGCAGCCAGTAATTTTTCTTTTAGTCCACCAATAGGCAATACTTCGCCACGTAACGTAATTTCACCGGTCATCGCCACGTCAGAACGTACTGGATTCCCTGTTAATGATGAAATCAATGACGTACACATTGCTATCCCTGCACTTGGTCCATCTTTTGGTGTCGCACCATCAGGAACATGTACATGGATATCACGTTTTTCATAAAAATCAGGATTAATGCCCAATTTATCAGCCCGTGAGCGTACAACCGTTAGCGCAGTTTGGATTGATTCGCGCATGACATCACCTAATGATCCCGTATAGGTCAATTTACCTTTGCCAGGAACATTTGCTGTTTCAATGGTTAACAGATCACCACCGACTTCAGTCCAGGCTAAACCAATAACTTGACCAATGCGGTTTTCGTTATCTGTTTTACCATAATCAAATCGTTCCACACCCAAAAATTCTTTCAAATTCTTTTGTGTCACTTTGATTTTCTTAAGCTTTTTGTTCAAAGCTAATTTTTTGACAACTTTACGACAAATTTTAGCAATCTCACGTTCAAGTCCACGTACACCGGCTTCGCGTGTGTAATAACGAACAATACAAATAATCGCTGAATCATCAATTTCGATCTCTTTTGGCTGCAAACCGTTACTGGTAATCTGTTTATCAATAAGGTGCTGCTTAGCAATATTGAGTTTTTCATCTTCGGTATAACCAGAAAGACGAATCACTTCCATACGATCGAGTAATGGCGCAGGAATGTTCATCGAGTTAGCCGTTGCAACAAACATGACATCTGAAAGATCGTAATCGACTTCTAGATAGTGATCACTGAAACTGTTATTTTGTTCAGGATCAAGCACTTCTAGCAATGCGGAAGCGGGATCGCCTCGCATATCAGATGCCATCTTATCAATTTCGTCCAATAAAAATAATGGATTTTTAACGCCAACTTTCGCCATGCGTTGCATCAGTTTGCCTGGCATAGAACCGATATACGTTCGTCGATGTCCTCGGATCTCTGCTTCATCACGTACACCACCTAGCGCCATTCGCACATATTGGCGACCGGTTGCTTTCGCAATTGATTGGCCTAATGATGTTTTACCCACACCTGGAGGCCCAACTAAACATAAGATAGGCCCTTTGACTTTATTAATGCGGCCTTGTACGGCTAAGTATTCCAAAATACGATCTTTAACACGCTCAAGTCCATAATGATCTTGATCCAACACTTTTTGTGCGGCTTCAATATCTTTTTTCACTTTAGTGCGTTTATGCCATGGAATTTGTAGCATCCAATCGATATAGCCACG
Organism: Orbaceae bacterium ESL0727; assembly: GCA_029433345.1. Lineage (GTDB taxonomy): Bacteria > Pseudomonadota > Gammaproteobacteria > Enterobacterales > Orbaceae > Gilliamella. The sequence continues at coordinate 1,238,487 of JAQTHY010000001.1, read as the reverse complement.
CACAACCGTCGCTTCGGCTGACATTGCTGGCATCATTTTTAATTTATTCAGTTCAGCCATTGTTTTTTCAGTGGCTTCTTTAGGCATTTTTGCTTTTGTTATCTTTTCTTTCAGCTCTTCATATTCGTCAGGTTTATTTTCAATATCGCCCAATTCTTTATGAATAGCCTTAATTTGTTCATTAAGATAATACTCTTTTTGTGCCTTTTCCATCTGTTGTTTAACGCGTTGTCGAATATTTTTTTCGACTTGCAATAAATCAATTTCAGATTCCATCATCGAAATAAGCAGCTCAAAACGCTTTTCCAAATTAGCCATCACGAGCAAATCCTGTTTTTGTTCTACCTTTAAAAATAAGGTAGCGGCAATAGAATCGGCCAATTGTGATGGATCTTTAATTAATTTTATTGAGTCAACAACTTCTTGGGTAATTTTTTTATTTAATCGCGAATATTCTTCAAAATTGGACAAGACTACACGAATCAATGCTTCGTTCAAGTCATCCGCTTTATCATCCGGATTAAGTTTAGTCACTTTAGCAATTAAAAAATCTTTATCATTATGTTCAACAACTTCGGTAAACTGTGCACGTTCAACACCTTCAACAAGCACTTTAATAGTGCCATCAGGTAATTGTAGGAGCTGTAGAATATTCGCGATCGTCCCTGTTTCGTATAAATCATTAACATCAGGCTCATCTTGCGATGGGTTCTTCTGTGTAACGAGAAAGACCTGTTTATCCATTTCCATTGCGCTTTCTAAGCAACGTATTGACTTATCTCGACCAACAAACAGAGGAATAACCATATGAGGAAATACCACTACATCACGTAACGGTAAAACCGGCATTACCACCTGTTTTTTTTGTTTTGTTTTCATATCTTTCTCTCTAGTAGTACAAATTCATTATTAGAATATTGGGACGCTTTTGCTATATTCAAGTTAGTGCCAAATTGACAATTTGCTCCAAACGACTACTTATTTTGAAATATTATCGATTCATTATTCTTCAAGAAGAAGTAATTTTGTCTTGAGTTTAATCAACTAGTTCGCTAGATAACGTTAACAAGATAGAAGAAAGATGGCTACTGTTTTATGCGAGAATCCATCTTCTATCTTACTCAGCACCTGTTTTATATATGATCAAACAGAGGGCGTATAGATTAATTTTGGTGCTTGCGATTTTTCAACAGTCTCTTTTTCGACAATCACTTTTTTCACATTTTTATCAGAAGGTAAATCATACATCGTGTCGAGCAAAATATTTTCAACAATAGAACGTAATCCCCGCGCACCTGTTTTACGTTGCATTGCTTTTTCGGCGATTGCATCTAATCCTTCTGGCGAAAATTCAAGTTCAGCACCTTCTAAATCAAATAGTGCTCGATACTGTTTAGTCAAGGCATTTTTAGGTTCAGTTAAGATACTGATTAATGCTTTTTTATCTAATTCAGCTAAAGCGGCAATAACAGGTAATCGACCAATAAATTCTGGAATTAAGCCAAATTTAATTAAATCTTCTGGTTCGATTTGCATCAAAAGTTCTGATTCGGTCGCTTTTTGCTTTTTACTTTTGACTTCGGCACCAAAGCCAATACCCGTATTCGTTGAGACACGATTTTCAATCACTTTATCTAAGCCACTAAAAGCACCGCCACAAATAAAAAGAATCTTTGAGGTATCGACTTGTAAAAATTCTTGCTGAGGATGTTTACGGCCCCCTTTTGGTGGTACCGAGGCAATCGTGCCTTCAACAATTTTTAATAGTGCTTGTTGTACGCCTTCACCCGATACATCGCGGGTAATGGATGGATTGTCTGATTTTCGAGAAATTTTATCAATTTCATCGACATAAATAATACCGCGTTGTGCTTTTTCGACATCATAATCACAATTTTGCAGTAATTTTTGAATAATATTTTCAACATCCTCACCTACATAACCAGCTTCGGTTAACGTTGTCGCATCCGCCATGGCAAAAGGAACATCAAGAAAACGGGCGAGCGTTTCAGCAAGTAATGTTTTACCGCTACCTGTTGGACCAATTAAGAGAATATTACTTTTCCCTAATTCCACATTACTGTTTTGTGTACTATTGCGTAATCGTTTGTAGTGATTATATACAGCAACAGAGAGAACTTTTTTGGCGCGATCTTGCCCGATAACATATTCATCAAGATGCGCTCTAATTTCATGTGGAGTCGGTAATGGTTTAGTCACAAAATCTTCATGTGAAGATAATCCTTTAGCCTCTTCTTTTAGAATATCATTACATAAATTAATACATTCATTACAGATATATATAGAGGAAGGACCTGCAATCAATTTTTGTACTTCATGTTGGCTTCTACCACAAAAAGTACAATACAATAATTTATTGGAATCTTCTGTCTTCACATTAACCACCTATCTATAATTGCGCTGATATTATGATCGTTTACTAAAAATAGCATCAACTAATCCATAATCGACTGCTTGTTGAGCAGACATAAAGTTATCTCGGTCAGTATCTTTTTCAATTTTTTCAATTGATTGGCCAGTATGTTCTGCCATAATCGCATTTAATCTATTTTTGATATTTAATGTTTCTTGAGCGTGAATTTGAATATCCGATGCTTGACCTTGGAAACCACCTAACGGCTGATGGATCATCACTCTCGCATTAGGTAGACAATAACGTTTACCTTTCGCACCCGCTGTTAAGAGTAACGATCCCATTGAGCAGGCTTGGCCTAAACAAATGGTACTCACATCAGGTTTGATAAATTGCATGGTATCATAAATAGACATGCCTGCAGTCACTACGCCACCCGGTGAATTGATGTATAAATAAATATCTTTTTCTGGATTTTCAGCTTCTAAAAATAACATTTGCGCCACAATTAAGTTCGCCATGTTATCTTCAACTTGTCCGGTTAAAAAGATAATTCTTTCTTTTAATAATCGCGAATATATATCATAAGCTCTCTCCCCCCGAGAACTCTGTTCGACAACCATGGGGACAACGTTCATGTAAGGTTCTATAGACATTTCTATCCTCTATTTAAACAAAAGAGCCCAAACAATAAATTTTTATTTGGGCTTAAAAATAATTTTTTAGATAATCTTAGAAAATCAATTTCTATAAAATCAACTGTTCTTCATGGTAAAAGAAGTTTATTTGGCTTGTTGATCCATTAATTCAGAAAATGAATAAGATTTATCACTCACTTTAGCACTCGCTAGTAGTAAATCAACTACTTGGTCTTCTAAAGCGACAGAACGTAAATTATCTTTCGCTTTCTTATCCTTACTATAATACGCTAAAACTTCTTTAGGATCTTCATAAGCTGTTGCTATTTCATCAATTAATGATTGTACTCGTGCTTCATCAGCTTCTAGTTTATTACTTTCAATGATTTCACTGAATAATAAACCGGTCAACACACGTCGTTTTGCTTCTGCTTCAAATAATTCTTTTGGCAATTCAGGGGTTTTCTTCATATTACCGCCAAAACGATTAATGGCTTGTTGACGTAATACGTCTACTTCACGATCAACTAATGCAGTTGGGACATCAATTGGGTTGGTTTTCAATAAACCATCAATAACTTGCATTTTGATCTTATTGCGGACAGTCGCTTTTAATTCACGAGCCATGTTTTTACTGACTTCAGCACGTAAACTATCTAAAGTACCATCAGCAATACCAAAACGTTTAATCACTTCAGCAGTGAGTTCTGGTAAGACAAGTTCTTCAACTTTTTTAAGTGTAGCAGCAAATACCGCAGCTTTACCTTTTAAATTATCGGCATGATAATCTTCTGGGAAAGTAACATTAATATCAAACTGATCACCAGCTTTATGACCAATAATGGCTTCTTCGAAGCCTGGGATCATGCGGCCTTGTCCTAATACTAAGGCAAAGTCATTAGCTTTACCACCTTCAAATTCTTCACCATCAATACGACCAACAAAATCAAAGGTGACGCGATTTTGGTCTTTAGCCGCTTGAGCAACTTCTTGCCAAGTTCCTTGCTGTTTACGTAATGTTTCAATCATTGTTTCAACATCCGCATCACATACATTGGCAACAGGTTTTTCAACTTCGATTTTATCGAGATCTTTAATTTCAATTTTAGGGTAAACTTCAAATTCAACAGTAAAGGTGTAATCTTCACCTTCTTTATATTCCGCGCCAGGAATATAATGTGGTGCACCTGCAGGATTCAAGTTTTCTTGAATAATAGCTTGAATAAAATTTTGCTGCATTAGATCGCTTAGCGCATCTTGTAAAATAGAGGCACCATAACGTTGTTCAACAATTTTTAATGGTACTTTACCTTTACGGAATCCATCAATACGCACTTTTTTTGCTGTATTAACAAGTTCTTTACCAACTGATTTTTTGATGTCATCTGCATTAATTGTAATTGATAATCGACGACCCAAACCTTGTGTTGTTTCAACCGAAACTTGCATCTTTATACCTCAGAATTATTAGCTAAATAGTTGCTCATTGCGTTTCAGAACTCTTTTTGTTAGAACCTCTAAAAATCATTCGAAACCACAGCTAAGCCAAAAAGTTTACAAAATAGTCGAGCATTATACCGACCGTTATCGTTTACGTCGAGACTTTTCATCTTTTCTTCTCTAACGCTTTGAGACGTTTATTCATTTCATCAATATGTAAAACTAATGAAGCTGTTTTGCGCCAAACTTTATTTTCTTGTAACGGAATTCCAGATGAATAGATACCCGGTTCTGTAATTGGGCGCATCACCATACCCATACCAGTAACCGTAACTTGATCACAAATTTCCATATGACCATTAATCACACTGGCACCACCAATCAAACAGTGGCGACCAATTTTCAGGCTACCTGCCATAATAACGCCACCGGCCACTGCCGTACCATCGCCAATGATATCATTGTGTGCAATCTGGCATTGATTATCAATAATCACATTATTACCAATAATCGTATCGTCAAGTGCACCCCGGTCAATAGTCGTAGAAGCACCTATTTCGACATAGTCACCAATAACAACACGGCCTAATTGGGGGATTTTGACCCATTTGCCACGATCATTTGCATAACCAAAGCCATCTGCACCAATTACTGTGCCTGATTGAATCAAACAGTGTGCACCAATAATACAATTATGATAAACCGATACATTCGCCCATAATTTAGTATTTGCACCGATAGCTGCATTCTTACCAATAAAACAGCCAGCACCAATAATGGCGCCATCACCTAAAACTACACCACTTTCAATCACCGCATTGGCACCAATAGCAACATTGTTGCCTAATACTGCATCTGGCGCGATGACGGCTGATGGGGCAATACCTTGTGCAGGAAGAGGAGTAGTATCAAATAGTTGTACTAATTTTGCATAGGTGAGATAGGGATCTTTAACAATTAACGCAGCACCATGCCAGTATTCAAGGTTTTCTTCACTCATTACTACCGCGGTTGCTTTACAGTCAGCAAGTTCTGACCGATGTTTTTTATCTGATAAAAAAGTGATTTGCCCTGTTATTGCACTTTGCATTGACGCAACACCGGTAATGGTTAACTCACCATCACCGTGTAACTGTGCACCAAGCTGCGCTGCTAATTGCCCAAGCTTGCAAGCAAACATCATTTTTTAACCTTTTCTAATACCTTATTACTAATATCAACAGCATCCGATGCAAATAGTGTTGCTTCGGCTTTTAAGACAAGATCATATTTTTCAGCAGTAACGATCGCTTTAACGGCTTCCTGAATTTTTACTAATAATTTACCGGCTTCTTCTGTTTCGCGTTTGCGATAATCAGCAGTAAACGCTTTTGCTTTAGCTTCAAAATCAGAAATCACTTTATTAAGTTTTGTTTTTTCAGAAGCAGATAGAGTTAAGCCATCTTTCTTTAAACGTGCTGATGCTTCGCCTGCTTTCTTTTCATCTTCTTGTAAAGATTTGGCTCTTGCATCAAATTCTGCATCTAATGCTTTGCCCACAGTTTCTCGTTGCGGCATTTTTTGTAAAATTGACATGACGTCAACAACCGCAATTTTCACTTCTGCACTTGCTGCACCTGTACAGAGTAATAGAATACTCATTCCTACCGCGTATATAATTTTTTTCACTCTCTTCACCTACATTTGTTGTTATTGATTGCCAATTGTTAGTATTTAACAATTGATTGTTTACTAATCATTACGTTTTACTATCAACTTAAATACTATCTATATTGATCACCCTGCAAAGTGATCATTTTGTTTCGCCGACTCACATCGGCGAGATGAAGTGATTCGTTTTTATAGGACTCTATCCATAGAATGATACATGCCCTACATCAAACCCAATTTGTTACAGATTACCAAGTCGATCCTATATTAAACTGGAATTGTTGTGATGAATCACCTGTGTATTTCTTAAATGGTTGCGCATAAGAAAAGACCAGTGGCCCTAATGGTGACATCCATTGTACTGCCAGACCTGCTGACATACGGATATCTGATGGTGAACTATAATCAGGAACACTATTACTTGTCACATCCCACTCCGTATCCCATACAGTACCTGCATCAAGGAACAGTGATGTTCGTATACTATCTGCATATTTTTCGCTAGCAAATGGTGTTGGTACAATCAATTCACCACTCGCAAAGGCTAATGCGTTACCACCAACTGCATCTTTTGAAGGTTGGCAATCTTTTGTATTGTCTAAATTACAACCCGATCTGAAATAAACAGCTTTTGGTCCAACTGTATTGGATTTAAAGCCACGTAAAACAGAAGAGCCCCCTGCATAGAAGTTTTCATAAAATGGCAACTCTTTCCCGCCTAAACCATTACCATAGCCTAAACGTCCACGCGTTAAAAAGACCCATTTATGATCATAATCAATTGGATAATAATAGGTTGCATCAGAGACTAATTTATAGAATCGGTTTTCAAATACTGGCGTTGTGATTTTACCGCTTGTTGTGACTTTCAAACCTTCAGTTGGGAAATAACCCCTATCCAACGTGTTGTAAGTCCAATAGGCATTTAACAACAGATCATTGGTTGTATAAGTAAACGAAGAGTCTTTATCTTTGACTTTTTCACCTACGGAATTAAAGTAACGCCACATTCCATATTGAGGTTCCATATCAGATAATTTGTGATTAGCGAATTCAGTCCCAAAACGTAAAAAGTTATTTTCACTAATTGGGAAACCAAAATTGGTGGTCGCACCCCAGGTTTTACTTGAGTATTCAGAACGATCATCATCATCGTCAGCTTTAAAGGTATTGTAATAAACGCTGCCACCTAAGCTGACACCATCAACTGTAAAATAAGGATCAACCATAGAGATTGAAGCTGTTTTATCTCGACTTGAGGTGTTCACATCAAAAGAGACACTGTTCCCTGTTCCTAACCAGTTATCTTGCGAAATACCGGCATTGAAACTTAATCCTGTATCAGAACCAATACCTATACCGAATTTAATACTACCTGTATTACGTTCTGCAACTTTATAGGTGACATCTACCTGATCATCACTACCAGGAACGCGCTCTGTTTCTGTCTCAACCGTACTAAAGAAACCTAATCGATTAACACGTTCTTTGCCTAATTCGATTAAACCATTACTCAGCCACGCACCTTCCATTTGGCGTAATTCACGTCTGATAACACCTTCACTGGTTACTGTATTCCCGACTATTTTAATATTTCTGACGTAGTAACGTTGACCCGCATCCACAAAAACTGTCAATTTAACTGTGTGGGCAGTATCGTCCATTTCAGGATGAATAACGACACGCGGATAAGCATAGCCATAATTAGCCATTAACCTTTTTACGTTATCTTCAATCTGTGTGATTTTTTTGCCGTTATAAAGTTCGCCTTCTTTCACTTTTTCATTGGCGATTTTAGCAACTTCATCTTTATGTCCAGCATAACTACCTTTAAAGTCAATACCAGATAACTTATATTGTTCGCCTTCATGAATATTAATTGTGACATAGATGCCTTTTTTATCAGGCGTTAAGCTAACTTGTGTTGATTCGATATTAAATCGTGCATAACCGCGATTTAAATAAAAACTTTGTAATTCGTCTAGATCGGCTGCTAATTTCTGTTTTTGATATTTTCTATCACCCAGCATATTCCACCAAGGTACTTCATCACGTAATGTAAAACGTGAAATTAATTCTTCAGAGGAAAACGCTTTAGCACCGACAATATTAATCTGATCAATTAATGCTGATTTTCCTTCAGCAATCACTAATTTTAAATCGACACGATTACGTGATAATGGGGTAACCACTGCCTTTACTTGTGCATTATATTTACCGACGCTGTAATAAAAATCTTCTAAGCCTTTTTCAATAGCTGAAAGCATCGTACGGTCTAACGAGTCACCTTCACGGATACCTGAACTATCGAGGTTATTTTTCAACATCTCGTCTTTAACGGATTTATTACCTGAAAATGTAATCGTGGCGATAGTCGGGCGTTCTTGAACGTGAATAATCAGTTTATTACCATCACGTGCTACTGTAATATTTTCAAAATTTCCACTCGCGTAGAGTGATTTAATAATTTTACCAAAATCTGATTCATTAACGTAATCACCTACTTGGACTGGCGTCTCAAGCAGTGCTGCACCAACGGTGACGCGTTGTAACCCTTCAAATTTAATATCCCTAACCACAAAATCATTAGCACAAAATGCACTTGCGCTATATATTGTCGTGGTACCAAACAGCAAAGATGCTATGAGCAATTTTTTTATTTTCATTGTGAAGTTTACAACCCCATTTCATCATAACTACAAACGTAAAAAATCATTAAATAGTGCAATACCCATTATGATCATTAGTAAAACAAACCCTAAACGATAGCAGATCGCTTGGGTTGTTTCGGATAAGGCACGACCTTTTATTTTTTCTAGACATAAAAAAAACAGGTGTCCCCCATCTAACATCGGTAATGGAACAAGATTGATAACGCCCAAACTTATACTGATAAAGGCTAAAAAATATAAGTAAGAAACAATACCATAGCTTGCTGTTTGCCCCGCGCTTTTGGCTATTGTTATTGGTCCCGATAGATTTTTTAAACCAATAACACCAGTTACTAATTGATAAAGCGATCGAACTGTTAACCGTATTGTTGATTCGGTTTGCCCAAATCCTCTACCGAATGCATCCACAAAACCATACTGCTTAATTACAGCATCTGATGTAGGATATAAACCTGCAATCCCTTCACCATTGGCTTGCACAGTCGGTATTAAATCAAGATCGACAAGTTTATCATCTCGTTTGATCACTAACGTTATCGTTCCCGCCTGCTTAATCCGTGCCACAAAATCATTCCACGTTGAATAAGATTGATTATTGTAACGAATTATTTCATCGCCAATTTTCAATCCTGCTTTTTCGGCCGCCGAACCAGGCACAATTTTACTCACTATTGGATAAATGTCCAAGTTTTTAGGAACAAAACCTATCGTTGTAATGGCTGATTCTTTTTCAAGATCAAATTGCCAGTGGCTAATATCAAGTGTTTGGTTAATTTCGTGACTCTTTTCATGGGTCGTGTCTATCGTATATGCAATGGTGACACTTTTTTCGCCCATCACAGCAAGTAAGGCTGTATTTACATCGTTCCAATTTTCTATTGGGGTATGATTAATTTTCTTTAATTCTGCGCCAGCAGGAATTTCTGCCATCGCCGCCGGTGTATTAGGCAAAGTACGCTCGATTTTCACCGGATACATAACTACACCGCACTGAAAAATAACCCAATAAACGATCCATGCTAATAAAAAATTGGCAATTGGTCCAGCTGCAACAATAGCCGATCTTTGCCAAATCTTTTTCAAGTTAAAAGCATATTTTTGCTCTTCACTCGTCAATTGCTTTGTTCGCCCGTCGAGCATTCTAACATAACCTCCGAGGGGAATCATAGCAATTACCAACTCAGTACCGCTGGAAAATCGATGTGACCAAAGCTTTTTACCAAATCCAATTGAAAAACATTCAACCTTGACACCACACAGACGTGCAACTAAAAAATGTCCAAATTCGTGTACTGTCACTAATATACTAATGGTAATAATAAATAATAGCATTGACCACAACACAATCTATCACCTTTTTTATGCTGATTTTATTTTAAGAGATGCATAGATAATGCTGCAAATACAGGAATTGCTGCAGTTAAACTGTCAATACGATCCAAGATACCACCATGGCCGGGGATGAGACGACCACTATCTTTGATACCCGCTTCTCGTTTAAACATACTTTCAGTCAAATCACCCAATACTGAAGCTAAAATTGCCAATAATGAGCTGATTATAAACGCATTAAATCCAATAGAAAATATTTTTGAGCAATAAACGATGACACTAATCACAATCGCAATCGCCACACCACCGATAAATCCTTCTATCGTTTTCCCGGGTGATACTTTAGGCGCTAATTTATATTTACCAAATGATCGTCCCGCAAAATAAGCCCCAATATCCGTCGCCCAAACCAAGACAAATACATATAACAACCACATTGCGCCAATATATGTATTTGTATCATAACTAATCGCGCGTAGCTTAATCATACCAATAAAAAATGGGACTAACGTAAAAAATGCGAATAACAATTTAGCGGAAATTGAATAATGCCAATATTTATTAGTATTTGGATAACTAATAACCAATAATAAGGCAACTAACCACCAAACAATAGATAAGGTAAGTATCGAAGTAAATAATCGTGTTTTAGCATCAGGGGATAATGGCACAACGTAGAAAAAGGCTAACACAAGGATCGTCGCTACCACAAAAAGGCTTTTCGATTGCAACGTTTTCAGATGTAAGAACTGTGTCCATTCCCATGCAGCTAAGCCACAAATAGCCATTAGGATGAGTACAAAGAGAGGGAATGAAGCCCAGAAAAGTAAAATGATTACCAACGGAATTAACACAACCGCAGTAAGTATACGATAAATTAACATAAACTACCCTCAACATTCACACTACCAAAACGTCGCTCTCTCGCATTAAAAGTATTGATAGCTTCTTCAAACAGTGTTCGATTAAAATCGGGCCACAAAACATCGGTAAAATAGAACTCTGAATATGCAATTTGCCATAATAAAAAATTACTAATGCGATATTCGCCACCGGTTCGGATAACCAGATCTACCTCGGGTAGATCATGTGCACAGATACCTAAACTCAGTCGTTCTTCTGTAATGTCATCTACTGTGATGTCACCTTGTAATACTTGTAAAGCTACCTTTTTTGCTGATTGAACAATATCCCAACGGCCACCATAATTAGCGGCAATATTGAGCACTAATCCTGTATTATTTTGGGTTAATTTTTCAGCATTAATAATCATATTTTGTAATTGATGACTAAATTTAGAAATATCACCAATAATATGCAATTGAATATTATTCTTAGCTAAACTTTTAATTTCGCGATTAAGCGCATAAATAAATAAAGACATTAGTGCAGAAACCTCGGTTTCTGGCCGTTTCCAATTTTCACTACTAAAAGCATATAACGTTAGCACCTTTACACCCAATTCAGCCGCATGGCTGACAATTTTTCGCACGGCCTTCAAACCGGCTCTATGCCCAACTGCGCGTAACTGGTTGCGTTGCTTTGCCCATCGACCATTACCATCCATAATAATAGCCACGTGGCGAGGAATATGTCTTTGCTGCATCATGTAATATCCTGTATTACTGTAATTTATCTCTTCCCTATTATCCATTATCTAGGGTGATTTACCTAAATTATTTTTTAATTATATTAAATTCCTTGATAATAAATCGATTATTATTTATCGCGTTCCATACACAACAATCGTTTTCCCATGTGCTGAAATCAAATGTTGATCTTCTAACATCTTTAGAATTCGACCAACTGTTTCCCGAGAGCAGCCGACTATTTGGCCAATTTCTTGACGGGTAATTTTTATCTGCATGCCATCAGGATGCGTCATTGCATCAGGCTGTTTGGCAAGATTGAGTAATGTTTGCGCAATTCGGCCCGCTACATCTAAAAAAGCAAGATTACTCACTTTTTCTGATGTAACTTGCAAGCGACTGGCCATCTGTCCTGCCAATCGCATTAAAATATCCGGATTCACAAGTACAAGTTGTTTAAATTTTTTATATGAAATTTCTGCGACTTCACAACTCGATTTGGCTTTCACCCATGCACTACGTTCAGTACCTTCTTCAAATAATCCCAATTCACCAATAAATTCGCCTTGGCTTAAATAGGATAAAATCATCTCTTTACCTTCATCATCTTTGATCAATACAGCAACAGAGCCTTTAACAATATAGTAGAGAGTTTCCGATTTTTCTCCTTGATGGATAATTGTACTTTTAGCTGGATATTTATGAATATGACAATGAGATAAAAACCATTCCAATGTGGTATCTGATTGTTGTTTGCCAATAATCATGAGATCCTCTCGTATCGAATTAAAGAGTACACACTATAACAAAGTTGCACAATAATTTATATACCTGTTACCATCCAAGATCACGGCTTACTCTTGCATTTACTAACTCGAGTAACTATCATCGCGCAACATAAAAAGCATAAGTTTATAAGATTTAGTGCGATACACGTTTGATCATTTATCTTAAAAGATCCGCTGAAAATAGTAATCCGCACAATCTTGCCAACGGTAATCTTTAAAATTTTGCTTATTTCACTCGTTGAATATCAACGGTTTCGTGCAATTCCGACCATACAATCACAACAGAACCGTCGATTAATTGTGCTTTAACATCATTGACTTTCTCATTAAGTGATTTTTCGTGATCACCATAATCGGTACCTTCTCGCAATACAAAATATTCAATAAGATTTTGTAATGTATCAGGATCAATATCTTGCCATGGAATATTCATTTTTCTTGATTAAGATACTATGTTTAATTAAGTGCGCATTTTCGCGTAAGTAAAAGTGAACTTTTCTTAAGATAACGTTATAAAAACAACATTATTAAGAAAGAATTTTGGCGCTATTCTAATGCAATAATAAAATAACATAAAGCAAATAGTTGCTGTCTGTATTGGCTTTTATGATGATATTTTCTGAACAAACCACGCAACTTTTCATTTAACATTAACGTGAATTCATATGACCTAATAACATTATTAGTATATACTTGTTAGAGGATATCCTCATTACGCTTGAAAGTGAGCAAAAGAATAATAGGTCATAAGACTAGGTTAACTATTCACCTTATCTCCTTTCGTCTACCGACGGCAGTCGATGGAATAGACTAGGATGTTAACAGGTAATGAGCATAGCATAACTGATGTACTCGGTATGACTCATGAATCAACCGATTATAAATATATATGTTGTGACACATATCATACATATATAATGAGTTACTGGTGCACATTGAGTTAATAAGATATAAATAGTCATTAAAATATAAATAGTGACTAAAATATAAATAGTTACTGAGATACAAATCGTTACTGAGATACAAATTTGGGCATATTATTTATGCAAGGATCTCTCCCAATTTTCTTCCAATTTTATAGGTATAAGAGGTTATAGATGGACAAAGAAAAAACTGCCGCACCGTCATTCCAGGATGTCTTAGAATATATTCGTTTATCTCGTCGCTTAAATAAATTAAAACGAGAAATCTCGGATAATGAGAAGAAGATTCGTGATAACCAAAAACGCGTTTTATTACTGGAAAATTTAAGCGAATATTTAAAACCCGGTCTAACTTACGAAGAGTTGCAGGCAATTATTGCCAATATGAAAAGTGATTATGATGATCGTGTTGATGATTACATCATTAAAAATGCTGAAATTTCGAAAGAACGTCGTGATATTAGCAAAAAAATGCGCGCTTATAACAGCAGCTCAACTAACTAATCATAGCCGTTTTTCATAACGACCATGTCTAAAACGAGCAGGTGAATTTATCCACCTGCTAATTTCACTTTAAAGCCTTTTTCTTCAAGTAATGATTTCAAAATATCCCGTTTATCACCTTGAATTTCAATTACGCCATCTTTTACTGAACCGCCACAGCCACATCTTTTTTTTAGTTCGGCAGCTAAATTAAGTAGTGCACTATTGTCTAAATCAAGGCCAGAGATAACACAAACACCTTTACCTTTCCGACCAGATACTTGCCGTTGAATACGCACAATACCGTCACGTTTCAGATCAGAAGTTTGTTGACTCGTCGCAACTGGTTTGGGCGCTTTCATACGCCCATGTTCAGTTGAATAAACAATTGGATTACCCATTATTTTTATTTAACTCCAACGTCGATAAAATAGCTTTTAAGGTTTTGGCGGGATCGTCTGATTGCGTAATGGGTCGGCCGATGACTAAATAATCAGAACCAGCCGCTTGTGCACGTTGTGGTGTCATAATTCGGCGTTGGTCATCTGGATCGGTACCCACTGGACGAATTCCTGGCGTCACTAACTTGAAATCACTGCCTAAACGCGTTCTGAAACTTTGGACTTCTTTAGCTGAACAGACCACACCATCCAGCCCACAACTTTTAGCCAGAACAGCCAGGCGCGTTGCTTGTTCTAATGGTGACACATTAATACCGATTTCGTTGAGATCACTGGCCTCCATACTAGTTAATACGGTTACCGCAATTAATAGTGGTGCATCCGCCCCATAAGAGTATAACGCATCTTTTGCCGCTTCCATCATACGAGAACCACCACTCGCATGAACATTAGTCATCCATACACCTAAATCAGCCGCAGCACTAACCGCTTTTGACACGGTATTTGGAATATCATGAAACTTCAAATCGAGAAAAACATCAAATCCTTTTTGTTGAATTTTCCGAATAAAATCAGGGCCTGCATGGGTAAACAGTTCTTTTCCGATCTTGAGGCGACAATCTTGAGGTTCTACACGATCAATAAAATTCCACGCTGCTTTAACATCAGCAAAATCAACTGCAATAATAATGGGTGATGGCATAACGTATTGCTTCCTTAATTTTTGGGGTTAAGACGATGATCTATTTCTTATCAAGAAATTCAATTAAATCAAAATAAAATATTTTGGCACTCTCTTTATAACCTTGTGGGGTTTGATGAACTAAATCAGGGCGCGCTAAACCTTGTCGTAGCCACTGTTTAATCACAAATTTACCGCCCATCGCTTTTTGCCAATCCCAAAATAATGTCTTTTCAGATTTCGCAATCTGTTTTTGGGTATCTTTTATAGCTTGTAGCATAGGTGGAGCCACATCGCCATTAGTTAATGTATCCGGCGGTGAAATCAATAAAATTACCGCGTTAGGCAATGTTTTTCGTATTAAACGAATATTATTAATTAAATTTTGGCGATACTCTTCTAAATTTAACGTTTTATCAAAACTTTCATTCGTTCCATAGGCTAATATGACTAAATCACTCTGTGTCGCCGCCAATTCTCGAAACCAGTTAATATCCCATTTTTGCCAAATAGATTGCCTTGCGCCATTCGTGGCAATCGCGGAAACAATCACCCCCGGTTGCTTATCACGCGTTAGCCATATCCCACCCAATTCGACATCTTTTGCGCTTTTAATTGTTAATGGCATTTTGGCTGTGGTCGACAATGTTTTCCATTGATTGACTTTTGAATCATAACTTACATTCACCGGTTGATTATTCGCATCATAAATAGATAACGCATTATACGATCTACTCATCGTTTTAAAGGTTAATCGTGCTTGCCATAATTGATTATCCGCTGCATTAGGTAAGATTTGGATTGTCGCATTATCTTTGGTCGGTTTAGCAATAAAGCCCCCCATCGGAAAGTCCAAACCAGTATTAGTACGACTACTAAAAAGTTCCCAATTTGCACTTTTCCATTTCACTTCCATGTTATATTGCCCTTTCACAAAAATGGGCGTAATCCAACCAATCCCCGCATTACCATATTTATTTTGCATCAAATGACGAAATTCACCGGTAAATAAATCTGCAGCAGTATGTGAATCACCAAACTGTGTGATAGTCACCACTTGATTGTCACGCTGTTTTACCGTATTTAACCGTGTAATAAATTGTTTAACATTCGGATCACCAAAATCAAGTAAATTCGCATTTGGTGTATTGGTTATCTTACTTTCTGCCACATTGCACCCAGCAGTCATTGTTATTACCATAAAAAAGATCAAATATTTATAAAATTTAATCACTATTATTACCCTCTACTTCTTTAATGGTGATATGTTCCATAATGGCATTGGCTAATATCTTTTGTCCCGTTGGTGTAAAATGTACACCATCATCAATCCTAACTTTTATTTTTTCTTTATCCGTCGTAATAAAATTACTAAAATTGTCATACGTACAACCTAATAAATTATTCGTGGTTAAAAAGTGTTGTTGGGCTTCCCTTATTTCTGATTGATACAGATCATTTAAATAAATAATTCCTTCATTCAATTTCGGTTTACGCATACAAGGTGGTGATAACCAAAGCACTTGTACATTGTGTTCTTTCGCACTATTGAGAATCATCTTAATACGCAATCGGTACTGCTCTTCCCATAGTTCTGATTTAAACTTGACATATTTATTGCCTAATTCTTTTACCGGGAAATCCCACGGATCATTTGCGCCTAAAAATACTATCAGTAAATGAATAGCAGGATCTTCATCCAACTGCTCACTAATCGTTTTTGGCCAATTAAATGCACTTGGATACGACAGGCCTGTACTCTGTTTACTCAGATCAATACTCTCAATTTTATACTGTTTAAATAATATTTTTTTTACGTAAGGCGCGACACCTTGCATTAACGAATCGCCAGCAAAAAAGACCTTATTTTGCGCCGTTAATGTAATAGGCTCAGGCAAAATACGCTGTTTCGAGGTCGATGATTCAGGAGATTTCGTTGTCACACTTTTTGCCGCTAATGCCGATTGCGATGGCGTTGCTAATGTTGATGATAATAACACTGGCTGCGTTTCCGAACCCTTTTCAATATGTGGATTAGGCGTCGTCTTTTTATCATGATCAGCACTATTTTTTTCGATTGGCTTCTGTTCAGCTACTGTTGTAGTGGCCGATTGCGATTTAGTCTGTTTTTCTCTATTTTTATCTTCATATTTTTTATCATGATTTTTATTCGTGTCCGCCTGCACACCTGCCGTTACCGATGCATCAATGCTATTACGCTTTATCTCTTTGCTTAATGATGAATGTAATTGATCTTGTTTTAATCCAGACTTCTCTGCCGGTTTATCTGTTTGATCTTTAACATTTAATTTGGGCGATTCTTCCAAAGATGTGTAATTATCCTCAGATCCATTACCCTGACTTGCTTCATTATCGCTACTCAGCTGATTTTCACCCTTATCTGCAGGCAATAACGAGAGCGAACTACTTAATGCAATATCTGAATGATAAGTCTGTTGCCAATAAATCTTTATCGATTTTTGATAAAAACAGATCAACCCCACAGCAGTGATCAGCAAAATATAAAACATTTGCTTTACCGATAACGCAGCCGTATTTATTTGCTTATTTTGCTTTAATTGGCTTTTTACTTTCCGCGTTTTGTATCGGGCATTATTCGGTAAAGTGCGCGGTAAGGGGTGCACTCTACGTCTACCGTTTTTGCGGTGATATGAAAAATTTTTAATCGAGTTTGTCATTATTATGATTCATAACTAAAAGCTAGCATAAATAAAATTAGGCACTCCCGATGGTGCAAAATGAATCACCACCCACAATATAAAAATAAAAATGAACGGTAAGTAAAAATAATTGATTTTACTGATTGCTTGGGCAAACCTATCTGGTACATTTTTCAATAATGGATAGCAGAAATAGAGTAAACAAATGCTCAGCATTCCGGCCAGATAATCATTATGAATCGTAATATTATGAAGCAATGCCATTAAATAATCCATCGCATCGGTAAAACTTTCACAATGGAAAAATAACCACGCCAAACAGACATAATGCACGGTAAAAATTCTGGCTAACCAGATGGAATGTTTTGTCACCCGATCTGCGCCCCAATAACGAGCAGTGATATTTAAAAAGAGGATCCCAATACCATGACAAGCACCCCAAATAATAAAATTAAGGCCGGCACCATGCCATAAGCCTGACAATAGCATCGCTAACATGACATTTATCTGTGTTCGCGTAAATCCTTTACGATTCCCTCCTAATGGAATATAGAGGTAATCACGAATCCATAAACATAAACTGATATGCCAGCGCGTCCAAAAATCACGCAGATTGACAGCTAAATAAGGTAAATTAAAATTAATGGGTAATCTAAAACCTAAAAGCAGTGCTATTCCTGTCACCAAATCAGTATATCCCGAAAAGTTTATATAAATCAGCATCGCATAACTATATAATCCTAATAACAGATCTAAAGAACCAAATTCCATTGGATTGGCAAAAATAGGATTGACCCAATTATCGGCTAAGAGCCCACCTAAACAATAGACTTTAATCACCGCTAAAATAATTAACGTACACGCACGATGTGGCTCCAACATTTGCCTTGGTTGCGCAATCACAATTTGGGGTAAAAAAGTTTTCGCACGATTAATTGGCCCAGCAATAATGCTTGGAAAGAAAGATAAAAAGAGTGCAAAATCCGCAAATTTAGTCGGCTGAATCTCTTGTTTATACACAGAGACTAAATAGCTAACTGAATGGAAAGTATAAAATGAGATTCCTATCGGCAAAACTAAAGAAATGACTGGTAACAAAATAGGTAAATTCAGCGCATTAAGTAACAATTGCAGCTCATAACGGAAAAAATCGAAATATTTAAATACCGCTAAATTTAGCATAGCAACACAAAGACTAATTATCAGCCATTGTTTACCATAACGTTTTGAATCAAATATTAATAATGAAAACAGATAGATAGCAGATGTATAGATAAAAAGAATCAACGCAAATTGCCAACTATAAGAGCAGACGACCAAATAACTACTGACCAGCAGTAATCTATTTTGCCATTTCGGTTGCGATTTAAAGCACCAATAAATAGCAAAAAAGGCAATAAATAGCAGACCAAATTCAATTGATAAATAACTCACTCTATCCCTTTATTTCTTACGTTAAATTCTCTAAGAAAACCATGTATCCTAAAACACCATCTCATTTTACTAATTCTGATTGAGCAAGCACATTATAGATCATCAATTCTTTATTGAGACCTGTCACAGTAAAAAGCTTGTCGCGTGCATCGCACCATAAATCATAAAGTTGAATGATTTGGCTCATTTGCTGCCTAGCCAATAAACGTACTAACGGGACTTCATCACGATTAATAATAAATCGCCCCGCTTTTTGTTTAGCTTTTAATGCATCACTGAGTAATGAACAAAACCAATTAATTCGCTCTATAAACTGCTCAGCGTCAATAGTTTTAGCCAGCGACCAATAATCATTATTCGGCAAAATTGCCAATAAAGTGGCACAAAATTGCTTGCGTTGTTGCCATTTATCGACCGCTAATAACGCCAAAGCCGCTAATGGCGCATTTTCATTTAACAATAGCGCACTCGCCAACTCATTATCATTATAGTGCGGATAGCGTTCTTTTAGCCATGCCACCGATACGTCTAGCGCTGGAATAGGCAAAAAATAACCAAAACAGCGACTATGAATCGTTGGTAACAAGGTGTGATTGTGATCATCGCTTAAAATAAAATAGGTGTTCGTCGGCGGTTCTTCAACTGTTTTCAGTAATGCATTGGCCGCCGCTTCAGTCATCAGCGCAGCTTGCTTTATCCAAATAACTTTATTACCGCCTTGCTGAGACTTTTCATATATCTTACTCGTCATCGATCGGATTTGATCAATCCCAATCGCGTGTTTATTCTTTTCACAACTAACTTGATAATAATCAGGATGATTATCTACCGCAAATAATTGGCAACTATGACATTTCTGACAAGGTTCACTGCCCGTGGCTTGTTGGCACAATAGTCGTTTAGCAAATTGTGTAATAAATGCGTCTTCACCACTCCCCGGCACATAATTAAGCAAAAAAGCGTGGTGAGCACGCTGTTGCAAGATAGGGGCGACAAGCTGTTGATACGGGGTGACTAACCACGGGTAATCAGTTAATTGCATAACATAACCCATTTATATAGAAACTGTTTGTAACCATTGCGTTAATTTCTGCTCTATCTGTTGTGTCACTTTGGGCAAGGCTTGCGAGGCATCAATCGTTAAAATCGTCTTATCTTGGGCGGCAAGTTCTTGATAACGGCGTCGAATACGATCAAAAAAGTCTAACGAACCTTGCTCAATACGATCTAACTGACCACGACGACTTGCGCGATTAAGCCCTTGACGCGGATCAATATCCAAATATAACGTTAAATCGGGTCTAAAATCCCCTAACACCTGTTCTTTTAACAATTGCATAAAATGGCTATCTAACTGCCGTCCGCCACCTTGGTAGGCTTGTGTGGACAAATCATGACGATCGCCAACCACCCATTTGCCTGCCTTCAGTGCTGGCTTAATGACGTTATCAATCAGTTGGATACGCGCAGCATATAACATTAACAGTTCGGCTTTGTCAGTCAAGGGTTCATTATCAATACTATTTTTAATAATATTGCGTAATGCTTCGGCTACCTTAGTGCCACCAGGTTCGCGAATAAATTCAATATCTTTATCCTCAATATGGTGTTGATTAAGGATCTGCTTAACGGTTTGAATGGCTGTGGTTTTCCCTGCCCCTTCTAATCCTTCAATCACAATAAACTTCCCTACCATATTGATTCCTTGCTGTCTCTATTAATAAAAACGGTATTTATTAGAACTGTATTTATTAGGACTATATTTATTAACATTATATTTATTAAAACTATATTTATTACAATATGGAGCTATGACAACTTTATCTATCACAAATGACATAGATAATTATCGATTATCTTTGTCAGATAATAGTTTTATATAAACTACTGTCATCAGCAGATATTGAAAAGAAAACGTATCTAAGATTTCGCCCCATATTTGTTCTGCTATTCTACCCTATTTTTAGGATAATAAGCTAATCTGTCGTCGTGGTGGTTCCTTCATCATGATTTTTATGATTTTCAACCTGCCCGGAAATACTCATTTCAGACTGTTCGATAAGCTGTTTTAATGTCTCATTATCATTCTCATATTCGTTTGCCACAATAGGCACAAATTCAACTAACGTCGCAGTTGGATCGATATCAAACATATCAGTATCTGATGTAAATTTATGTTTGATAAATGAATAAAGCGCCAAAATTGGCTTATGAACAAAATCCAAATCAACATTGCGTAAAGTTCGCTCAATAATCACATACAAACTATCACCACGCTTTTCTTTCACTGACGCGTAGCGCGAAAAGAGATTAACTAAATTTTGCTGTTCCATACGATTAGCGATCAACTGCACATACTGCTCAACATGCATATCGACTTTAAAGCCGAGATTCAGATCAATACGAAACACTTTATAAGGCACCAAAATCTCAACTTTATATTCGAATTGATAAGGTTCATCCATACGATTTATAGAAATAAACCAATACGTATCAGCCCGTTTAGGTTTACGTTCAAACAACGAATAAGTAATTTTATTTTCAACGGCATGGGCACTTTGTGCGCGCGTTAAATAAAAAAGATGTGTCGCAATTTTATCGATAGATTTGTCATGGCTAACCGCAATAATTTTCGCCAAATATTCATCATCTAGTTTATCAAATGAGTTGTGATCCCGTTTTAATCGTCTTCCTGAGAACCACGCATACATAATGATGGAAATGAATCCGGCAATCAAGATCGAGGCAAAACCGCCATGGAAAAATTTTTGTGAGTTTGCAATCAAAAACCCGGTTTCTATTAGCATAAAAAATAACGTTAATGGAATACTGTACCATAATGGTTTATTCATTTTCATAAAATAGAAGAACAACAATACCGTTGTCATTAACATACTCAAAGTGATAGCTAATCCGTACGCAGCTTCTAGATGGATTGAAGATTGAAAAGTCAGCACCATAGATACACATAAAATAAATAGCATCGCGTTAACCGAACGGATATACATCTGCCCTTTCACTAATGTTGGATATTGCACATGTACCGACGGCCATAAATCGAGTGAAATCGCTTCACTAATAATCGTAAAAGCCCCACTAATTAATGCCTGACAGGCAATAAATGCCGCAAACGTCGACATGATAATCCCCGTTAATCTAAACCATTCGGGCATCATCATAAAAAATGGATTCACATCAGGATCGGTAATATGTGATTCATGGATCACCCAAGCCGCCTGCCCTAAATAATTCAGTAGCAAACAAACTTTAACGTATCCCCATGAAATACGAATATTTTTTAGTCCGCAATGACCTAAATCAGAATAGAGCGCTTCGGCACCTGTTGTACACATAAAAATTGCGCCAAGAATAACCAGTGCATCAGGTGCTTCGACAATAAAACGAATCGCGTAGACAGGATTAAATGCAACTAATACATCTAAATGGGGTAATAAATGATTAAGCCCTAAAACCCCTAAGGTGGTAAACCAAATCACCATGCAAATACCAAAATAGCGTCCTAATGCGCCAGTACCCAATGGCTGAATAAAAAACAAAATCACAATCAATAATAGGGTAATAGGGAGGATCGGAATATACGGATAAATGACATTTAATCCTTCAATCGCCGTAATAATAGTAATGGCTGGCGTAATCGCACCATCAGCCAGTAGCGCTGCTGCACCAACAATGGCTAACAAGAATGTCCAACTATAACGTCGCCGAATTAACGCATATAAAGATAAAATTCCACCTTCACCTTTATTGTCCGCTTTTAAGGTAATAATGACATATTTAAGCGTGGTTTGAATGGTTAATGTCCAGATAACACACGAAACTGCACCCAAAATATAAAAAGGGTCAGCCCATTGATGATCAGGTAAACCATGGATAATCGATTTTAATACATAAAGTGGCGACGTACCGATATCACCATAGACAATACCAATAGCGCTAATGATTCCCATAATACCAACGGGAATTTTATGACTCGCGTTATTAACCGAATTATTCGTAGCATTATTCATAAATTATTCACTAAATTATTCATTTGGTTAGCATAAAAACTGACTAAACATCCAACCGAGTAAAACCGGCTATAGTACTACTAATTAATAGGCTGCACACAAAGTTTTTTCACAGTTTGCCGTTAATTTTGTGTAAGTATTATTATTTTTTTACGATGTTTCAGAACTACCCTACGTTTATGTATAATTATATTAATCTCTGCCGTTAAAAATTCATAATTGACAACTATCTAAAAAAAGCGGCCCCAATGTTGTACGCGGAATAGCATAGTGAGATGGGTAATCAACTTGCACTAAATAGAGCCCTTCTGGTTTGGCTGTTGCGGCAGCTAAAGTTCGATCTTTAGCCTGCAACAAATAAGTTATCCATCCTATTTCTTGATGGCCATTACCAACTTCGAGCAAACTGCCGACAATATTACGGACCATGTGGTGAACAAAGGCATTCGCTTTGATATCCACAATAATATAATCACCACGACGTTGTACCGAAATATGATGGACATTACGCCATGGTGTTTTAGATTGACATTGCGCTGCACGGAAAGAGGTAAAATCATTTTCCCCCAATAAAGACTGTGCAGCTTGATGCATCAAATCAGCATCTAATAAAAGATAATAATGTGCAACACCTTGCGCCATAATTGCTGAACGATACGGGTGATTATAAATGATATAACGATAACGTCGTGCTGTTGCACTATGGCGAGCATGAAATGTCTCATCGACCTCTTTAGCCCAACGTACCGCAATATTCTTAGGTAAATGCGCATTCACCCCCATTGTCCACGCATTTAATGAGCGTATGGCCGAGGTCTCAAAATGGATGACTTGCCCAGTCGCATGTACTCCCGCATCAGTTCTACCAGCACAAAAAACTGTAATCGGCTGATTTGCAACGCGGGTAAGTGCTTGCTCAAGATTTTCCTGAATAGATGCAACAGATTGTTGACGTTGCCAACCAAAATAGCTACTGCCATCATATTCCACACCTAACGCTATCTTGGTGGTTAATCTGTTATCTGCATCCTTATTAGAAGTAATCATTAATTAAAATCTCAAGTGTTTCAATTAACATTAAGGCACCTAAATAACGCACATTATCGGCTACTGACCAAAACTGCACTTGCTCAAAATTACCATAACTGTGCCTTAGATTAGCAATTTTAATTTTAGCACGACTATTATCGTCATTATCTTCATCACTTTCATTATTGGCACGCGCCATTTCGGTGACTGGCGTAGGTAACACTTCATCTTGCACAACAATATCTAACCCACCAAATCGACTGCTATCCAGTTCGATCGGCATACTACTGGTTATATTCACTGATTGCGCTAATCCATAAAAAACAGGAACCGTAATCGAATCAAATGAAACCGGTAATTGATAATTATTGGTCACCTTATAAATTTGATCTACCAGTACCTTTTCGTTTAATGCATTATCAGAATTCTGGTGATGAATCGGCAATAAATTAAAGGCTAATTGCTGATCAAAAAGTTCATTATCAATCGGTAAACCATTTAATAAACGGGCACTTTGCCCTGCCAGTTCGTCCACCCCTTTTTTTCCATAAAGCGAAGCAGGGATAAAATTAATTGCATGCAAATTGGTTAATAATTCGATATCCGTCACCGCAGCAACAGCACGTAATAACTGACAAACAATTGGGCTAGCAACCGAAATAATATTTTCATTCCGATAATCAGCAAAAGCAAAGTTATTGATTTGTGGGACGACGAGCGGAATATTATCTTGTGCAGCAAAATAACCACTCGCATCAATCACAATACACCCAGCTTGGGCGGCAACTTGTGCATACTGCTCAGTGGTCTGCTTACCTGCCACAAAAAAGGCAAATTGGCACTCACTAAAATCCATATCGCTACTTTTAATAACTGTCAGATTTTTCCCAGCAAAACGAACAATTTCGCCTTCGCTGTTATCACTGCCTACCAAATAAAGCATACCAATTGACAAAGATCGCGTTATTAATAATTCAACTATTGCTGCGCCAACTTGGCCTGTTGCGCCAACAATGGCAATATTCCATGTAGCGGTGGTGGTGGTTGATATAGTAGACATTTGTATACCTCTATTAATAGATTATCTTGTTGAAGATTATAGCACTTAAATTCACGATGAAATGGAATATGTTTTGTTGTTGGCTATCAGCCAGATAAAATTTGGAAGCGAACTCGCAAAAATCACAGCCAATAAGTTACAACTGCGGCAATTATCGTTAAGGTGACGACATATTTTTGTTATTAATAATTTACTTAGCACTTTTATGACAACACAATCTAAAATCACCTTAAATACCATTGCTAAACAAGCTGGTTTATCCATTACCTCTGTATCACGTGTATTAAAAACACCCGATAGGGTATCTGCCACAATTAGAGAACGTGTTTATCAAGCAATCAATCACTTAAACGCGGGGAAACAGTATCTTTTACAAACCTATAAAAATGTCTCACCCACCAAAAAAATCTTAATTTTAGATAATCAACTTATCCCACAAAGCTCAATTAATCAAGGCATTGAAACATTACTCAAAGCAAAACGTTATAAACTGTTCTATTTTCGCTTTCTTTATTGTAATCAGAATGATATTTATCAGATTATTCATTACACTCATCATCACGCCTTTGATGGTATTTTGATCATTAATGATGCGCCATATTTAAAAAAATTACAGCAATATCAGCATGCTCTACCACCGATTGTGTTGATCAATCAATTTTCGATAGCTTTTCCTTGTGTTTATTTCGATCACCTCTCCATTGGTTATCAAACAACGCACTATTTTTTACAACAAGGACACAAACATATCGCTATGTTGTTAGGTGATACGCATAAAATGAGTACCCAACATTTAGTCACCGGATATCAACAAGCGCTGTTACGTGCTAATTTACCGATTAATTCCCACCACCTTATTTATAACTGTTTTCATTATCAAAATGGCCAACAAGCATTAAAAACATTAATGACGCAAGGGCAGCCGCCCACTGCTATTATTGTTTCTGATAATATCTGTCTAAATTATATGGAAGATCTGAATCCTACCGCACAAAACTATGCATCACCTTATAGCCAAGTACACGGTTTGCTAAAACAGTGTAAGGAACTGGACATTACGATTCCGAAGCAATTATCGGTGATCTATTTTAATCATGATCATCAAAAACAGTACAATGAATTGGATAAGTTAAGTGCCGTTAATAAACCCTTACAGCTAATGGGGGAAAGTGCTGTCCGTTTGCTGCTAAATTTATTGACAGCCAATAAAAATGCCGAGACAGCTAATCGGCAGATTCTGAAACAACAAATAGAGACGACCATGATTTTTCGACATTCAACCTAAAGCGTCATCACCCTAACTTTTATTAGGATGTTTCAGAACTACCCTACGTTTATGTCGAAATTAATCGTTTAGGTGATAATTGATCTTGGCTCAGCATACCTACACCAATAAACTGTTCACCTTGATAAAGCCTAACTAATGTTGTTGCTTGATTTAAGAATAGATTTTTTTGCTTAGCTAATAAGTTCTTTTGATTAGAAAGTCGTGCCGCTTGCTGCCATTTTTGCCTATCTTGCATCGACACTGGAACAGTTCGTCCTAATAAAATATCGCAGCCTTGCGCCTCGGTAAGGTGAATGGTCGGATAATCTTGTAACGGGCTATCTGCGGGTAATAATAGAGCATCAAGATCGGATTCATCCATGGTTTGCAAGGCATCTAGCGTGACCATTTTATCAATCGCATAATTGGAGACATTGAGCCGACGCAAATAACTGACATGCGCGCCACATCCGAGCAGTTCACCCAAGTCATCAACAATCGTACGAATATAAGTCCCTTTTGAGCAATGGATTTCCAGCGCTAATTCATCACTAGTTTGATTAAAATGGATAAATTTATTTTCATAAATATGAATCGGCCGTGCCTCACGCTCAACCACAATACCTTGTCGCGCATATTCATAAAGGGGTTTACCTTGATATTTTAAGGCCGAAAACATCGTTGGCAATTGCATAATTTCACCACGGAACTGAGTAAGCGCTTGCTCAATTTGAGATGTCGTAACATTAACGGCTCTTGTACTGATAATCTTGCCATCCGCATCTGAGGTATCAGTTCGTTCACCCAATTTAGCAATCACACGATAACGTTTATCGGAATCAAGCAAATATTGCGAAAATTTGGTCGCTTCACCAAAGCAGATAGGCAACATACCCGTGGCAAGCGGATCTAGCGCGCCAGTATGCCCCGCTTTTTTAGCATTGAAAAGACGTTTCACTTTTTGCAGCGCGTCGTTTGATGTCAAACCTTGCGGTTTATCTAATAATAATACGCCGTGGAGGTCACGGCGCATTTTTTTTATCGTTGGCAAAATAGTTATACTCACTATATTGTTATAATTACTAGATTATTATAGTTACTAGATTGTTATATTTACGCTATTCATCACCCTTTGATAGAGTGGTAATGTCATATTGTTATTGATTACCCGTCATATGAAACAAGTGACGTTTATAGCGTTTTGTTTGCAAATCCATACATTTTTACTTAGCGACAGTTTTTACCTGCCGAAAATAAAAAATCGCTTATGGCACAACTGCGCCATAAGCTTTAATGATTTAATGATTTAATCAATCGAATAAGTTTCTCAACTATTCTGATGCAGAATTATTCTTTATGTCGTTCATGATCATTTTTGATCACATCAGCAACCAAATTTGACATCTGCATACCCTTGACTAAGGATTCATCATAATTAAATTTCAGTTCAGGAATAATCCGCAATTTCATCGCTTTACCAATCAAGGAACGAATATAACCCGTTGCGTCATTGAGGACTTTTAGTCCTTGCTCAATAGCATGCGGATCACTATCATTTAAAAAGGTGACAAATACCTTGGCGTATGCCAGATCGCGAGAAAGATCGACGCCAGAAACGGTAACCATACCTAATCTAGGATCTTTAATCTCACGTTGCAAAATAATTGCAATTTCTTTTTGCAATTCATGCCCCACTCGTGACGCACGACTAAATGACTTTGCCATATTCCTTCCCTCTCTCGTCAAGATTAAATGGTACGTTTGATTTCGACCGTTTCGAATACTTCGATAGTATCACCTACACGAACATCATTGTAGTTGCGTACGCCAATACCACATTCCATACCGTTACGGACTTCATTTACATCATCTTTAAAACGACGTAATGATTCAAGATCACCTTCATAAATTACGACGTTATCACGTAATACACGAATTGGATTATGTCGTTTGACGATCCCTTCCGTTACCATACAACCAGCAATGGCACCAAATTTTGGTGATTTGAACACTTCACGGACTTCAGCCAAGCCAATAATTTCTTGTTTATATTCTGGCGCCAACATACCACTCATCGCTTGTTTGACTTCATCGATAAGATCGTAAATAACAGAATAATAACGGAGATCTAAGTTTTCGGATTCAATCACTTTACGTGCTGATGCATCGGCACGAACATTAAATCCTAAAATAATCGCATTGGATGCAGCCGCTAATGAGGCATCTGTTTCGGTAATACCTCCGACACCTGAACCGATAATCTTCACTTTCACTTCATCGGTAGATAATTTCACTAATGCATCACTAATTGCTTCGACAGAACCTTGTACGTCAGCCTTGAGCACGATATTCAATTCAGACACATCATCTTCAGTCATATTAGTGAACATATTTTCGAGTTTAGCTTTTTGTTGACGTGCCAATTTCACATCACGGAATTTACCTTGGCGATAGAGCGCAACTTCACGTGCTTTCTTTTCATCACGCACAACTGTTGCTTCATCACCCGCTGATGGCACACCAGAAAGTCCTAAAATCTCAACCGGCATTGATGGTCCTGCTTCGGCAACTTCTTTACCTAATTCATTACGCATAGCACGAATACGGCCATATTCAAAACCGCATAGGACGATATCGCCTTTATGTAAGGTACCAGATTGAACTAATACAGTTGCAACAGGGCCACGACCTTTATCTAAGAAAGATTCAATCACCACACCACTTGCCATACCTGTTTCATAAGCGGTGAGTTCTAACACTTCGGCTTGTAACAAAATCGCTTCTAATAATTGATCAATACCGACGCCTGTTTTAGCCGATACATGGACAAACTGAGCATCACCGCCCCAATCTTCTGACATGACACCATACTGTGCTAATTCGCCTTTGACACGTTCAGGATCGGCTTCTGGCTTATCAATTTTATTAACTGCAACCACAATAGGGACATTAGCGGCTTTAGCATGTTGAATCGCTTCAATGGTTTGTGGCATCACACCATCATCGGCAGCCACCACTAATACTACGATATCCGTTGCTTTAGCACCACGTGCACGCATGGAAGTAAACGCAGCATGGCCCGGCGTATCTAAAAAGGTAATGTCGCCATTGGCGGTCTTAACATGGTAAGCACCAATATGCTGGGTAATTCCGCCAGCTTCACCTGATGCCACTTTCGCTTTACGAATATAGTCAAGTAAAGAGGTTTTACCATGGTCAACGTGCCCCATAATTGTCACAACCGGTGCACGCGACACTTTTTCCGCCCCAGTATCACGATCGCTCATGAGTGATTCTTCCAACTCATTTTCACGACGTAATACCACTTTGTGCCCCATCTCTTCGGCAACTAATTGCGCTGTTTCTTGATCAATGACCTGATTAATGGTTGCCATCGCCCCCATTTTCATCATAGCTTTAATCACTTCAGAGCCTTTTACCGCCATTTTATTGGCCAGTTCGGCAACCGTAATGGTTTCACCTATCACGACATCACGATTGACTGCTTGAGCAGGTTTAGTAAAGCTTTGTTGTAAAGCGCTTTTACCTTTCTTTTTATGGCCTCCACGGGTGACCGCTCTCGCCTCTTCACGTTCCGCTTTGCCTTCAGATAATTTGCTGCCTTTCTTCTGTTTAGTCACTTTATTATTGCGACCACGGCCACGACCATTTTCGACTTCGCGATCCGTTTCATCTTCAGCAGCACGCGCATATTTAGATGTCGTCACATGATAATCGTCATCATCAGAAATACCGTCTGATTCAGATTCGGTATTATATTTTTCAGCCAATTTACGTGCTTCTTCTGCCATCTGTTTTGCTTCGCTTTCCAGTTTACGGCGACTCTCTTCTTCTGCTTTACGTTTGATTTCGTTAGCTTCTGCTTCTAAGCGGGCTTTTTCTTCGTGACCTTTTTTCGTTTTAGCATGTGCAGCTGTTGTTGCTACCGTTGCTTTAGCGGCTTCTTGGGCTGCACGATTCGCTTTCTGCTCAGCTTCTTGTTTTTTCTTCGCTTCTGCAGCAGCAAGTCTCGCTTTTTCTTCAGCTTCACGTTGTGCTTTGCGTTCTGCTTCTAGTCGTTCTTGTTCTTGCTTAGCTTCTTGTTCTGCACGTAATTCAGCTGGATTGCGTTTCACAAAAGTTCGGTTTTTACGCACTTCGATTTTAATTTCTTTGCTTTTGCCACCACTACTCGGCACATTTAATGTCGTGTGCGTTTTACGTTGTAGTGTCAATTTTGTGGTACCTTGCTGAGGATTTAAATGGGCAAGCAAGGCTTCCTTTTCTTTCTGGCTAACTGTATCTGAGGCAGTTTTTTTCATTCCTGCATCAGCAAACTGCCGTAAAAGTGTTTGCACTGGAGTGTTAATCTCTTGAGCCAATATTTCTATTGATACTTTGGTCATCTGTTACTATCCCTCAATTATTCATTTGCAAACCAACAAATATTACGTGCCGCCATAATAAAATCGCCAGCTTGTTCTTGGGTTAAACCTTCAATACCCACCAAATCATCTGTACCTTGCTCAGCTAAATCTTCTAAGGTAACGACGTCATTTTGTGCAAGTTGATAGGCTAATTCTTGTGTCATGCCGGGTAAATCCAAAAGATCTTGTGCCGGTCTTTTATCGCCACTGTATGCGAGTGCGATAGTGGTTAAGGCATCTTTTGCTCTACTGCGTAGCGCTTCGACAAGTTCTTCGTCTAATGCATCAATTGCCAGTAATTCATCTACGGGAACATAAGCTAACTCTTCTAATGAAGTAAATCCTTCTTCCACCAGCAATTGAGCTAAATTTTCATCAATATCAAGGTGTTTCATTAGATTTTTAATTGCTGCAAAAGATTCCGCTTGATGTTTTTCTTGCAACTCTTCTGTACTCATGACATTTAAT
Source organism: Orbaceae bacterium ESL0727 (assembly GCA_029433345.1). Classification (GTDB taxonomy): domain Bacteria; phylum Pseudomonadota; class Gammaproteobacteria; order Enterobacterales; family Orbaceae; genus Gilliamella. Next base: position 1,207,121 of record JAQTHY010000001.1, on the reverse strand, counting down.
GTCCAGCCAGTTAATTGCGATGCTAAGCGAATATTTTGACCATTACGTCCAATGGCTTGCGGTAATGTTTCGGCGTTAACAGCAACATCCATGGTGTGTTTATCTTCATCGACAACAATCGAAACGACATCTGCAGGCGCCATCGCATTGATCACATATTGCGCAGGATGTTCATCCCATAACACGATATCAATTCGTTCACCACCAAATTCATTGGACACGGCTTGTACGCGTGCACCACGCATGCCCACACAAGCGCCCACTGGATCGATACGGCGATCATTACTGGTGACGGCAATTTTCGCGCGTGAACCAGGATCGCGAGCCACACCTTTGATGTCGATCATCTCTTCGCCAATTTCGGGCACTTCGATACGGAAGAGTTCTTCCATCATTTCAGGATTAGAACGACTCACATAGAGTTGGGCAGGTTTATTGTCTTGTTCGACTAGATACAAAATACCCCGAACACGATCACCAATACGGAAATTTTCACGTGGCAACATATCGTTGCGGGTCATCATCGCGTCGGCGTTATTCCCTAAATCTAAAATCACACTATCACGATTGGTCTTTTTAACAATCCCGGTGACAATTTCGCCAAGTCGATTACGGAACATATCAATAATCATCGAACGTTCAGCATCGCGAACTTTTTGGACGATAACTTGTTTTGCGGTTTGTGTAGTAATTCGGTCAAAGTCGACAGATTCAATCTGCTCTTCAACGTAATTCCCTAACTGCATAGCGGGATCTTCGTATTGTGCTGCTTCGAGTGTGATCTCTTTAGTGGGTTGTGTCACTTCATTGACAACTAACCAGCGACGGAAGGTGTCATAATCACCTGTTTTATGATCAATTCTAACGACAACATCAATATCATTAGTATGTTTCTTTTTGGTGGCGATGGCTAATGCTGTTTCTAATGCTTCAAAAATTTTATCTCGAGTTAATGATTTTTCGTTAGATACGGCTTCAACGACAGCTAAAATCTCTTTGTTCATCCTTTACACCCACGTTCTATTTAAGATTAAAATTAGGGACTAGGTTGGCTTTTTGAATATTACTAAAAGCAAACACTTCATCATGGCCATCAACGATTAATGTGATCATCTCATCGGCAACAGACTTAATTCGACCTTTCCACTTACGGCGATTTGCAACGGCAATCCGCAAAGTGAGATTCACCTCCTCACCAATAAATCGCTCATATTGTGCTAAGGTAAATAGCGGTCTATCCATACCTGGGGAAGACACTTCTAATGTATACGCGTCATTAATCGGATCTTCCACATCCATCACTGCACTAATTTGACGACTCACGTCTGCACAATCATCGACAGTCACACCCGCTTCGCTATCAATATAGACGCGTAGTACCGGATAACGACCACGAATATATTCAATACCAACCAATTCGAAACCAAGTGCAGCAACAGGCACTTGTATAATGGCGGTTAGCTGCTGTTCTAAATTTGTCAAAAAAACCTCCACAGCATAAAATAAAAAAAGGGCATAAAGCCCAACTTTTCCTTATTCTTATTATCACGATGTAGGTAAAGAGATTCTCACACATTCGCCCTCTACCTGCCTACTTATATTGATTTCTCCGGCGATAATAAGTCTAAATTACAAACACAAAAAAACCTCGACATGCGAGGCTACATTCAAAAAATCTCAATAATGGAGCCACTTGATACCGATTTTCACATAAAAACTAACTTATTTTATAAATGAAACAATTTTATAAACGAAATAATTTTATAGATGAAAAATTAAGTGGTTGCGGGGGCTGGATTTGAACCAACGACCTTCGGGTTATGAGCCCGACGAGCTACCATGCTGCTCCACCCCGCGCTAGATGGTGGGGATTATATCTGCATTTAAAATAAATTGCAACCCATAATTGAACTATTTTCTGATGATGGCGCCTTCATTTTGATTAAAATCACCACATTATCCTTGTTATTATCAAGCGCAGTAACTTTATTCCACTCAGTTATGCGTGCCTAAAATAAAATGTCATCAAAATAAAAATATCATCAGAACATAAAAGAGAGAATTTACCACACTTGCGCTATCAAGTTTTCAGCAATCATCCATTAACTTAATCGCTGCCTAACAATTTCAAACAGACAGACTCCTGTTGCAACCGAAACATTCAGAGAAGAAACAATCCCTGCCATTGGAATACTGACTAATTCGTCACAATGTTCTTTCGTTAAACGGCGCATGCCCTCACCTTCTGCGCCCATGACAAGCGCCAAACTGGTATTTGGTGTACCAAGATGAGTTTGATAAAGGGTATTTTTGGCTTCGCCAGCAGTCCCGACAATCCAGACCTGATACTCTTCTTTTAACAGTCGCATGGTGCGAGCTAAATTGGTCACACGCACAACCGGTATACTTTCAGCGGCCCCACACGCCACTTTTTGCACCGTCGCATTCATTGGCGCTGAACGATCTTTTGGTACAATAATAAAATCGATGCCCACCGCATCGGCAGTACGAATACAGGCACCTAAATTATGCGGATCAGTCACGCCATCTAAAATCAGAATAAACGGCGTCTTGCTTTGTGCTATTAATGTAGGAAGATCATTGTCATGATAACCACGGCTCTCTTTTACAAATGCCATTATGCCCTGATGAACACCACTTTTGGTTTGTTCATCTAACCATTGGCGATTGGCTATTTTGATTGATAAGCCTAATTGTTCCAGCTCTTGGAGCAAGGGTAACCGTTTTTTATCTTCATACCCTTTGGCCAAGTACACTTCAATGATACGTTCTGGTGAACGTGCTAACAACGCGGTAATCGCGTGTGTTCCATAAACTATCTCACTCATCTCTTTTTCGTTGTTTCCTTTTTAGTTCGCTGTTTTTTTGCTCTGCCTGACGTCGTTTTTTTCCTTGCGCTTTGCTCTGCTTCTCTATTGCCTTTTTTGCCATGGAATCTTTGGCGCTCATTCCTTTAGATTGATTTTCTTGAGATCGCCCCTCTTTAGCACGACTCGCTTGAGAGCGAACATCTTTAGCTAGGCTACCTTTAGCACGCGTCGCTTTAGATTGCTTACCTTTAGACTGATTACCTTTGGCTATTTTATCTCGCGCGGTTTTACCTTGTCGTTTAGGTTTATTGTCGCTACCGACTAAGGCGAAATCAATTTTCCGTTCATCCGGATTGACGTTTTCCACTCTGACTTGCACTTTATCGCCTAGGCGATAAGTAAATCGGCTATTTTCGCCGACTAAACGGTTATGTGCGGCATCGAAAATATAATAATCGTTTTCCAATGATGAGACATGTACCAACCCATCAATAAACAGATCATCAAGTCGAACAAAAAAGCCAAAATTTGCGACGCTCACAATGGTACCATTAAACAATTCGCCAACATGATCGCGCATATAATCGCATTTTAACCAATCTTCAACATCACGTACCGCTTCATCCGCTCTACGTTCGGTCATCGAGCAATGTTCGCCAAAATAGAGCATTTCATCAACCGTATAAAGATGTCCCCCAGTTTTGCTCACTTTGTCGTGCTCTTGATCTAAAATCCATTTGATCGAACGGTGCAATAGCAAATCTGGGTAACGGCGAATCGGTGAGGTAAAATGGCCGTATTCCGCTAACGCTAAACCAAAATGTCCCCGATTTTCAGGATCATAAATCGCTTGTTTCATCGACCGCAAAATCAATGTTTGCAACATCTCATGATCAGGGCGTGCTTCGACTGTCTGCATTAATTTCGCGATATCTTTAGGCGAAGGTTCATTACCGCCTTCCAAGGTGAGACCAAGTTCGCTAAGTACACTGCGTAAATTATTGATACGTTCAGCATCAGGTTTATCATGTACCCGAAAGAGTGACGGCATATGATGTTTGATCACCATCTTAGCCGCCGACACATTGGCTGCAATCATGCATTCTTCAATAATTTTATGCGCGACATTGCGTTCAACAAGTTCAATGCTTTCAATGCGTTTATCTGCATTAAAGATAAATTTAGGTTCTTCCGATTCAAACCCAATCGCGCCGCGTATTTCACGCGCTTTATCAAGAACGCGATATAGACCATAGAGATTTTCAAGATGCGGGACTAATGTTTGATAATGCTGACGCAATTCAGTATCGCCGTCTAAAATCTGTGCCACCTTGTGATAGGTAAGGCGTGCATGTGAATTCATCACCGCTTCATAAAATTGATAAGAGGTAATACGACCTCTGTTCGAAATCGTCATTTCGCAGACAAAACAGAGGCGATCAACTTGTGGATTGAGGGAACAAAGTCCATTGGATAACGCTTCCGGTAGCATCGGAATAACTCGCGAAGGGAAATAGACAGATGTCCCACGTAAACAGGCATCTTTATCTAATGCCTTGCCCGGTCTGACATAATAACTAACATCAGCAATCGCTACCCATAATCGATAACCACCGCCCCGGTTCTTCTGACAAAAAACAGCATCATCAAAATCACGGGCATCTTCGCCATCAATGGTCACCAAGGGTAAGTCGCGGAGATCTTGACGACCTTTTTTGGCCTTTTCGGGTACCTGTTCGGCAAATTTGCTGACCTCTTTTTCCACGGCTTTTGGTGTTTCATAAGGGATATCGTGATTACGTAATGCAATATCTATGGCTAAATTGGTACCCATGATTTCGCCTAGGACTTCTTTAATCACACCCACTGCTTTTTGATGTCGTTGCGGTCTTTGTTGTAACTCAACCACCACCACCGATCCCATACGAACAGTCATATTTGGTTTACCGGCAATCAAAATGTCGAAATTCAAACGGCTGTCATCTGGCACCACAAAACCGACACCCTGCTCAATAAAGTAGCGCCCGACAATTTGATTATTGCGGGGTTCTAATATTCGCACAATTCGCGCTTCGGGTTTACCTCGATACTCATTTGCCATCGGCTGCGCTAGCACTACATCACCTTGCAGCACTTTTTTCATCTGATCAGGCGCTAAATAATAATCGACAGGATTACCTTCTACCCGTAAAAAACCGAAACCATCTCTATGCGCAATAACGCTACCTTTGACCATATCTAATTTTTCGGGCAATGCATAACATTTGCGGCGCGTAAAAACCAATTGCCCATCACGCTCCATCGCCCGCAAACGGCGGTGCAGCGCATTTTTTTGCTCATCATCTGTGATAGCCATCGCCTTCGCAATTTTATCTAAATTAGCTGGTTTACCTTCTTTCTGAAGATAATCCAAAATGAGTTCACGGCTCGCTATCGGGGAGTCATATTTTTTAGCTTCACGTTCAAAAAAAGGATCGTTTATCATGGTGGATATCCTGTCAGCAAATACGATATAGGAAACACGCTTTTATCTAAGCATATCATAATTTTTATGATATACCCATTATCATTCAATGATGACTATTTTATTGCACCAACTGTTATCAAAAACTTAGGCTTCTTACCTACATAAGTTGATGCATAATCGTTCTGTCGTTTTACCTTTCATTTTACAGTCAACGTTAAGGCTAAGATTAAGCTAAACTCAAGTCATTCGCATATCAGAGGTCAATCTCTGATATCTATTTTATTTGAATGTTTCAGTACTATACTATGTTTATGTGAAATGTTTATGCCAAATATTTATGTAAAATGTTTATGATAGATTTAGGTTCTATAGATAGATTCGACAGGTTTAGGTTCAATGACTGATAACACTAAAATCAGACAACAAAATGATCCTACTGCTAAAGTCGCAAAGACTGCATCCCAATTAAAATGATCAAGAATAATCCCAACAATTAAAGGTGCCGCCATACCGCCAAGTTGCCCGCCCATATTAATGATAGCAAAAGCGGTTGGATAACTGGTTTTATTCACACGCCCCATTGGGTAGACAATAAAGGCAGAATAGCCCAATGCCAGTAAAAAACCGGTCACAAAAAGTAACGTTCCTAAATAGAAGATATTTTCCGGCGCATAAACTAACGCGTACATGGTGAAGCTGGTCGAAATAGAACTGATAATCATCAGTGGCTTGCGACGTTTACTAAAAAGATTATCTGACAGGAATCCGCCTAAAAAATTCCCCAACACAGTGCCTAAAAAAGGTGAGGCAGATAAAACAGCAGAGCTCATTATGGCAATTTGCCTTTCCTGAATCAGGTATTTAGGTAACCATGCCATTAACACACTCACGGTCCCTACCATAAAAAAATAACCAAAAGCGATGCCATAAATATCCCAACAACGGAAAACTTGTCGAGTATTAACTAACGGTTCGACCGCTTTAGTTCGGATCAATTTATCTAACCACGTATGATGACTGGATGATAAAAAAGAATCTTTTCCCGATTTAGTTTGATCACAAGTTTGGATCACAGCCGCACTATTTTGATGATCATCTTGATGAATATAATCAACTTCTGACTTTGAAACAAACGGACTTTCTTCCGGTTTATTGTGGACCATGACATACCAAAAGATGGCACCAATCAGACCCGGTATCGAAAAAAATAGGAAAATATAGTGCCAACTATAATGCATAATAATCCACGCACAAAGAGGGGGAACAATCAAAGGCCCGACTTTAGAACTGGCGAGATAAATACCGGCAGCCGTTCCCTTTTCTTTTTGTGGAAACCAGTTATTAATCGTCACACTCGAACCAACGGCCACAGGCGCTTCGGCAATTCCCACCAATAGGCGACAAATTTTAATCGCCCAGACAGAATCAATGATTCCCATTAAAATCGTAAAGAATGAAGTGAATAACATTCCGCCCGTATAGGCTTTGCGCACGCCAAATTTGCTGGTCAGCATACCTGAAGGGATCTGATTTAAAGAGTAGCCAAGGAAAAATAAGCTAACAATAATGCCAGCAGTCGTATTACTGAGTTCGAACTCTTTTTGAATGTAGGGCAACGCAAAACCAATATTGGCGCGATCAGCGTTGGCGACGGTATAAATAATAAAAATAAACCCAATCACCCACCAACGATAATGGGTACAAGTTACAGTTGATTTAAACATATCGATTAATTATTTTTGTTATGATGTGTAGCGTGAATTATAGCGAAAATTAGCCACAAATTGCAGTAGAAATATTATGTAATTAAGTAATCGATAAAACCGATACTAAATTATTCACTATATTATTCACTATGCTGGCATCGCTGATTTCTTCATCGATATTTACAGTAGATTAATAACGGAATAACTATATGCTAACAATATGAATACTCAATAAAATATGTGTAAAAAAGTGTTAGCAATACTATATGTTTATGTCACAATCTGATACTATCTGTACAAGTAAGTCGATAAAGGAATTGACCATGATCTCAGAATTCATCCCTGCCGAGCTACATAGCCAACTTAACGCATTTTATGGCGATTTAGAAAAAATCACCTTACAGCAAATTAAAATCTGTCCATTTTGTGGAAATGATCAATTTTTTGTTAGCCGTTCTCGATCTACCTATACCTATCGTTGTAAAGCTTGTCACAAATATTCGACCTCGGCTACGCATACGCCTTTTAATCGCTTAATTCCTTTTAATTGGTTAAAAATCATCTTTGAAAATCGTATACAAAACCAAAGTTATCAAACTATTGCTAAGAATTTAGGCTGTTCACTTGAAAAAGTGATGCGTCGTGATCACGCATTGATTGCCTATTTACAACAGCACTATCCGACCCTCCACAACTGGTATAAGAACCGCCAGTACACCGCAATATCCCCAACCATTAAGCAACAAAAACAAATTGTGCATGATAAAATCAGACAATTATTATCTGCTGAAAAAATAAATTGTATCCATTGTTCGTCGCATGATACGGTTAAAATAGGAGCAAGAGCAGCTTATCGTTGTAAATCTTGCGCGTGTAATTTTAATTTATTAGGCAATACACCACTTAATCGTTTACCGCATACCGATTTATGGCTAAAATTTATCGACTTGTTGGTCGCTGGATACAATAATCTGCAAATTAGCCAAGCATTACAACTCAACGCCAATACGGTCAGTAAATGGCGTCGGGCTTGGTGCCAAATGATGGAAACATGGAATTGCAATGCATTAGCCATTTTTTGTTCTCATCCTTAATTAGCGATTAGATACATATTGCCAGATACGCCTTACCCATAAAAGTAGACGGAAAACCAATAAGTGATAAAGCAATAAGTGATAAGGTACGCGCTTTTATCTCGGCTACGCCAATCCGGCAGCAGATACAAACGTAGGATAAGTTATCGGCAGATTAATGATAGATTAACGACTGTTCTTAAAGGTAAGAGAAAGAACTAGAATCTAAGCAACCTTGCAGTAAAAAAGCCGGTCATACGCTTAATCATTAGCCATACACTGTTCGCTCCGCTACCCATCAATAACTCGCGGTTGCCTTGTCATGGTTAAAGGAAACCATTTATCTTTGCATTATGCGCTTAAGTTTGCTAGCTTAGGTGCGAAGAGTTCAGCTTAATGCGCATCACGTTGATAACGTGATTTATTATAAAAATAGGTTATATTATTACCCACTTTATTATTAATAGGATCAAGTTATGAAAACTTATTCTCGCCTTGTGTATTTATGTTTATGCGGTATGGTAATCATGAGTACAGGTTGCGATAAAAAATCTCCAGAACCAAAATCAGAACAACAATCTGCGACAGAACAAACCACGACATCATCCGAATCAACCACACCTACAGCCCCGACATCAGCTCTCACGGTTGGTGTGATTAACAGCTATCTCTTCCATACTGAACCAGAATTACTCCCCAATCATAAACTGATTAAACAACAAAGCGTTACCGGGCAAGGCGAAAAAGAGATCACCTATAATGCTCAAGGCTACGTTGCTAGTTATAATTTGCAAGATTTACATGCAGAAGTAAATTACGAGACAGGGAAATACCTCTACCAAGTCAAAGATAATAAAACCATATACGATATTACGTTTGATAATATCAAAAATATTTTGGGTATGAAAAATTCAGAGGGTGATATTGTTGCGCGATCAGAATTTGACGAACAAGGTCATTTAATTGAAACCGTATTATCGCATTTTATCGGCAATAATATTATTTTCCGTAGTCAAATTATTTATGATCAAGATCGCGTGGATCAGGTACTGTATACCGCTTATGTGCCCGTTGATGACGAAACAAAATTTCCTGTCTTTTCACAAGAAAAGAATGTGATCTATAATGCAAATCAACAGTTAGCACAGACTGTGGTCAAAACATTTAAATTAGCGTCTAATGGCGACATCATCATTAATCAACAAAATGAACAAGAAGTCGAATCGACTGAAACATGTACGTATTCTGATTATAATGAGAATGATGATTGGACTACAGCACAATGTATCACCACAGGTGAGGAAGCAAAAACAGTTAATCTCGTCCGCACTATTCAATATCAATAGCGCAATATCCATCACCTATTTTTGATTACGCTTTGGACGTTAATTGTTTTATTCAATGTTATCAATTATCACGATAACGATCATAAGAACGTTCTTAATCAGAACGTTTTTATGCAATTCGATGCAATGATATTTTGCCTTTAGCGTGAATTGTTACTGACTATCACGCTTTATTTGATCAGCGACTTAGCTTATTTCTTTTATCATGCTTGATGATGTTCATCATATTCACGGCAAAGTACGATAGTATCTTCAATCAAACGCCTCGCTACAGTGCCATATTCTGGAATTTTAGGTAATTCTGTGTAATGAAACCAATCTGCTTGCACCAATTCATTATTATCAATCGTAATTTCACCGCTTTCATATTCAGCCAAATAAGCCATCATCATTGAATTAGGAAATGGCCAAGGTTGCGAAGTCACATAACGAATATTTTTAATTTTGATTTGTGTCTCTTCAAATACTTCTCGAACAACAGTCATTTCCATGGTTTCGCCTATTTCAGTAAAGCCAGCAAGTACGGTATAAAGATTTTCTCGATTATGACGCTGATGCTTGGCCAATAAAATTTTATTCTGGTGGCGAATAGCAACAATGATAGACGGGGAAATTTGCGGATAATAGCGTTGGTGACAATGGTGGCATAGGCAACACCATTCAACTTGACTAATGGACATTTCATGCCCACAGTAACCACAATATTTATGTGAACGATAAAACTCAGATAGCTGTACTGCCCGACCAGCCATATAAAATAGTGATGGATCGGTATTCCTTAATAATGGACGAATAGAGTTCATCGACTTTGCCATCTCTTTCGATATTAGCCACGCCGTTTGTCCTTGCCATTCACCAATCGGTTGCGCCAAAAGTCCGCTAAAACCAAAATCAGCTGCAGTACCTGCCGGAATTTCACCATCAGGAAGCCATAATTTACCTTGGTAACTGACAAACCAATATCCTTTTTCATCACCCTGTAAATATCTCTGTTTTTCTATATTCATTATTGATTCTCATTCAGTTGATATATGTTCAGAACTTTCAGAACTACTACCCATTTCAATCAACATTTTCGAGCAAATTCAGCTCGACAAGAAAATAAGTCTCAATCAACAAAAAGGAGAGCTAGGCTCTCCTTTCATTCTATCAATCTTATTTCTTTTTCTTCTCATGTAACCCTTTCTTCTCAAGTTCCCAATAAATAATACGTTGTTGGGCAATCGTGAATAAGTTACTCACGATATAATATAATACCAAACCAGATGGGAACCATAAAAAGAATACGGTGAAAATTAATGGCATATATGTCATCAATTTCTGTTGCAGCGGATCGGTCACCGCTGTAGGCGACATCTTCTGAATTAAGAACATGGTCGCACCCATTAATAAAGGTAAAATATAGTAAGGATCTTGTGCTGATAAATCGTGAATCCAGAAGGCAAATGGCGCATGACGCAACTCTACCGTATTACCTAACATATAAAATAGTGATAAGAAGATCGGCATCTGAATCAATAATGGGAAGCAACCACCTAATGGATTGACCTTTTCTTGTCGATACAATGCCATGGTTTCTTGGCTCATTTTTTGACGATCATTACCATAACGCTCTTTCAAGGCTTGCAAACGCGGTTGTAATAACTTCATTTTAGCTAATGAACGATATTGTGTACGGGTTAATGGGAATAAAATTCCGCGCACAATAAAAGTAATAATGATAATCGCTAAGCCCCAATTACCGACAAAACTATGAATAAAATTCAATAGGTAGAATAATGGTTGTGACAAGAACCATAACCAACCATAATCAACAACTAAATCAAGATGATTAGCGGTTTCTTTTAATTGGCTTTGGATTTCAGGGCCTAACCATAATTTTGCATTAATCGATTCTGTTTTACCCGCTGGCACAACAGTTGTTTCGCCTTTAAAACCGATGGTAGCTTGCGAATTTTTTGCAGTTGCACGTGTATAGAATAAATTATTTTGATCTTGTGTAGGTACCCATGCCGACGCAAAATAGTGTTGCAACATAGCAACCCAGCCTGTTTGGGTCTCAACAGATAACGCTTTACTCTTGATATCATCAAAACTGTATTTGCTATAATTCGTGCTAGAACTAGAATAAGCGGTACCGCGGAAAACGCTCAAACCAAGTCCACTGCCCCCTTCTGTGGTTTGACCACTCGGTAAATCAATCGTCTGTTTCAGTTGACCATACATAGCCACTTCTACAGGTGCACTACTTTGGTTATCAATATCATATTGCACATTAATGGCATAATTACCACGATGTAAAATATAATATTTTGTGTAATTAACGCCATTGACTGAATAGGTTAATGGCACACGTAATTCATCTTGACCATCTGCTAACACATAGTCATTTTGAGTTGTTTGATAAATTGGTCGATGTGATCCCTGTGATGCATTATCTGGACCATCTTTACCGGTTAAACCACTCTCAGCAACATAAACAAAATCTGGTGTTGATGTTAATAATTGAAAAGGGGTACCTGAACGCAGTGTTTGATCATATTTTAATAACTGTGCGGCTTGGACATCACCACCATAAGTATTCACAGTCAATGATAACACATCCGATTTAATGGTAATGGCTTTACCCATGGCAAGTGCAACAGATGAATCTTCTTCACCGGCAATTTGCTGCGTCAATTGGTTGGCTTTGGGCGGCTTAGGTTCATGATCTTTTTGCCATGCCTGCCAAATTAGGAAAGATACAAAAAGTAAAGCAATAACTAAAATATTACGTTGAGATGCCATTAGTGTTTTTCTCTATTGTTTTTAGTCTTAGGAGGAACAGGATCTTCTCCTCCCTCATGTAAAGGGTGACATTTTAATACACGTTTAACTGTTAGCCAACCACCTTTTAGTAATCCGAAACGTCTTAACGCAATAATTGCATATTGCGAACAGGTAGGTGTAAAACGACAATGTGGACCAAGTAACGGACTAATTGCGCGTTGATAAATCCGGATAAGCAAAACAAAACCATTTAACACTAATAGTTTAAAGAAATCAATGCATTGTTTGACTCTAAAAATAACTTTACTTATGCCGTCTGTTTGGCAACGATTCGTTGACATAATTTATCAAGTGTCGCAACTAATTGTGCATTATCAAGTTCTATAACAGTTGTTTTTGCCATCACAATAAAATCGACAGCAGGTAAGGTTAACTGACGTTGCCGAAAATATTCTTTAGCAATACGTTTTATGCGATTACGCTCGTGTGCACGCTTAATCTGTTTTTTGGCAATCGCAAAGCCAAGCCGCGGATGCGCCAGATTATTAACACGGGTAACTAATGTGAGGTAAGGCGAACCTGCCCTAACGGATTCTTGGAAAACAGAATTGAAATCAAGGGGAGTTAGTAAGCGTAACTCCCGAGGAAAAGTGAGCTTAATCACTCAACTTTAGATCAACTTGCAACAGTTAAACGAACGCGACCTTTAGCGCGACGACGTGCAAGAACCTGACGACCATTTTTAGTAGCCATACGACTGCGAAAACCGTGAGTACGGTTACGTTTTAATACAGATGGTTGAAATGTGCGTTTCATAACGATTTATACCCAAATCTAATTTATTAATTGGTGTAGAAATTTGTTTTAAAAATTTCCACCGCATTCACTAAAATGAGGTCGGCATTATAGTAGTTATTTCGTTATCCGTCAATGGACAATAGCTATTTTTAGGGGAATTCATCAATTATTTAAGCTAACATTGGCGCCAAAATAAGATGCCGTTATAGGCAATAGCAAAACAATACGATGCCAGGCAAAAATCACCTAATATCCCGTGTTCAAGACAAGAAATCGTAAAACAGATCTATATAGACGCAGGTTTTAAAAGTGGCATCTTATCTTGACTTTTGATAGTCCAACGACGATTAATTTTGGTGTTAAAAAAGATGCAGATAATGATATTACGCATCAAACACATTCAATACCCGTTTACTTTTTTCCCCACCAACTTCGCGTGCTAGTCTAGGCACCAGATAGCCTGAAACACGTGCAGATAACTCACGCATAAGTTGTTTTGCTTTTTCATCAGAAACCCCAAAATGTGCCGCGCCTTGTACTCTATCTAAAAGGTGTAGGTAATAAGGTAAAATACCCGCATCAAATAATTTATTGCTGAGGGTGGCTAATATTTCAGCATTATCATTCACATCTTTTAATAACACGCTTTGATTAAATAAAGTGACATGATGCGCCTTTAACTGCCACATGGCATCAACGACACTTTGATCAATTTCATTCGGATGATTAATATGTGTGACTAAAATAATTTGCAAACGGCTTTGGGCAAAAAGTTGGCACAATGCCGGCGTAATTCTAGCAGGAATCACGGCGGCTAAACGGCTGTGAATACGCAAACGCTTAATATGCGGAATCTGCGCTAATGCATTAATCAGAAAAGCCATCTCATGATCCTTCGCCATTAAGGGATCACCACCAGAAAGAATAATCTCATCTAATTCATGATGGCTAGCAATATAATCCAACAATAAATTAATACTCTGTTTATTATTCTGATTCTCCTGATACGGAAAATGGCGACGAAAACAGTAACGGCAGTTGATCGCACACGCTGTTTTGGTAATTAACAAGGCACGATTAGCATATTTATGTAACAATCCCGGCATCACATTGTCTTGTTCTTGTAAAGGATCCGCACTATAACCAGCCACCTCGACCATTTCATCGGCACGGCAAAGTACTTGCAATAAAAGGGGATCACGCGCATCACCTTTCTTCATCTTATTCATAAAAGAGACGGGAACGCGTAAAGGGAACTGCTTTTTAGCCTGCTGCATAGGCAGCGAAATCGATAACGGATCCAGTTCTAAATAGCGATACAGTGTATTAATATCCGTTACAACATTCGCTAATTCAAAAATCCATTCATCTTTATTGGGCAGTTCGGTTTTTTGCTGTATAATGTGGCTCATTTTTTTATTAATCACGAATTTATTAAGTTGGAGCTTTTTTATGGCATCTTATAGTACCAATGAGTTTAAAGCCGGTCTTAAAATAATGCAAGACGGCGAACCTTGTTCAATTGTTGAAAACGAATTTTACAAACCGGGGAAAGGCCAAGCGCTTAATCGCGTCAAAATCAAAAAATTATTATCCGGCAAAACCGTCGATAAAACATTCAAATCAGGTGATACTGTTGAAGGCGCTGATGTCATAGATATGAATCTTACCTATCTTTATACAGATGGTGAATTTTGGCATTTTATGAACAATGAAACATTTGAGCAACTATCAGCCGATGCTAAAGCAGTAGGTGATAATGCCAAATGGCTAGTCGAACAAGCTGAATGTATTCTCACTTTATGGAATGGTCAACCAATTGCGGTTACCCCACCTAATTTTGTCGAGCTCGAAGTAGTTGAAACTGATCCGGGCTTAAAAGGTGATACAGCAGGCACTGGTGGTAAACCGGCAACATTATCAACTGGTGCTGTAGTTCGTGTACCACTCTTTGTCCAAGTTGGTGAAGTATTAAAAGTCGATACACGTTCAGGTGAATATGTTTCACGCGTTAAATAATAACGCCTTTTTTACTATTTTGGCGTCTTAGGGCGCCAAAAAAGATCACAATAACCCTCTCAGCTTATACATACAGCACAATACCTGCCAGCCAGCATAATCAGAATGGATCATCAACGTAATGGCGACATCCAACCTGATAAAAATATCTTCAAACAGATTGCCTCAATCAAAGTTAGGCTGCGATACACAGTCAAAAACGATATCAGGTAAAAACAGAATTAGTGATTAGCAAAACCGCTGCCCACATAATTTAACTGACGCCACGACTCGTATACCACTACCGCAACCGAATTAGAAAGATTCATACTTCGGCTACTTGCCAGCATA
Organism: Orbaceae bacterium ESL0727; assembly: GCA_029433345.1. Classification (GTDB taxonomy): domain Bacteria; phylum Pseudomonadota; class Gammaproteobacteria; order Enterobacterales; family Orbaceae; genus Gilliamella. The sequence goes on along the minus strand of JAQTHY010000001.1, from coordinate 1,191,782 downwards.
GGAATGCGGATTTTCTGATCTGCCGGTAACTTATCTAAAATCGTCGCCGGTAAACCTCGAGTTTCGGGTCCAAACATCAAAAAATCGCCCGATTTATAATGCACCTCACTATGCGGTTTGCGCCCTTTCGTGGTTAGCGCATACACTTGCGTGACTAAATCTAGATGATTACTGTCTAAAAAATGGTTAAGATTTTGATAACGTTTAACATCAACAAACTCTTGATAATCCAATCCTGCCCGCCGTAATCGTTTATCGTCCCAGAAAAAGCCCATCGGCTCAATGATATGTAAATTAAAGCCAGTATTGGCGCAAAGTCGGATAATATTCCCTGTATTCGCGGGAATTTCAGGTTCGAATAAAACAATATTTAATGCAGTATCTGACACGATTTTTCTCTTTTAATTGTTATTAAAACGTCTATGTTGATGATGATTTTCACATTTATTTAGCGGCTATTTTAGCCATTTCGTCCCATGACATTTGAGTTAACATAGCAAAATTTTTACTTTAATGACCATGTTTCTGTATCGGTAATATTATCACAACTCGCAATCCGCCTAATGGGCTTTTTTCTGCTTTCACCGTCCCATTGTCACGAACCACCGAATTTTCGACAATAGCCAATCCTAAGCCTGTTCCACCTGATTTTGAATCTCGAGCCTCATTTGTGCGATAAAAAGGTCTAAAGATTTTATCTAATTCATTATCCGCCACACCCGGCCCATCATCATCAATCGTGATAATCACCTTTTGTTGATCAATGGTAAAATTCATACAAATAGTGTGGCGAGAATAGCGAAAAGCATTGCGAATAATATTTTCTAATGCACTACAAAGCGCTGCTGAATAACATAATAGACCATCAGCAGTTGGTTTTTGAATAACAGTAAATGTTTTGCCTATCTGTTCTGCCTCGAAATAAGCATTATCAAGAACAGATTTAAATAAAATATTGAGCGGCTTGAGCTCACGAATTTCATTGTTGCCATATTGTTGACGTGCAAGAGATAAAAGATCACCAATCATCGAATCTAATTTTTCGGCTTCATTATTAATACGGATAGATTCACTACTTTCGCCTTGTTTACGACGTAACAACGCAACGGCTAACTGTAATCGCGTCAATGGGGTTCGCAATTCATGCGAAATATCCGAAAATAATCGTCGCTGCAACATTTGCATCCGCTTTAACTCACGTAACATCCGGTTAAAACTCGAACCGGTTGCCTTATATTCAGAAGATCCTATCGTTTCGAGTTCAGGCCACTCTTGTAGATTTCCTTTTGCAACTTGATCAGCCGCCTTTTTTAAACGCCGAGCAGGACTGGCTAAACTCCATGATAACCACAATAACAGCGGTGAACTCGCCAACATAGTCAAACTAAATAATAAAAAAGGGTGATCAAAAATCAGATTCACAAATTGTGATTGGCTATCTTGCGCAGGTTGTAAAATATAGAGGCGATACGCTTCGTTACCATAGTGAATCAAAAATGGCCCCAGCACTTCTTGCGTATCATAAATCTTTTTTGCAGGATCTTCTGTATTAAATGATTTCTCGCTAAACTTACGGATTAATTCAATATATTTCGTATTTACTGTAATAATTTGATCATCAGGGGTCACCACAAATAATAATTGCCCCAATTTTTGATGATTATCCATCACCACAATAAAACGCATCCACCAGCGAAAATTATCTTTTGTGACGTGGACCAGATCCTTTTCAATAGATTGCGCCAACGCATTACCCGCCTCTTCTTCTTTGTTGGCTAAATAGATGAGATTCCGGGCATCTAATGTCGGAAGTAACATCACCAACATTAAGAAGAAGGTTAACGTTAGCAAAAATATTGTAAAAATCCTAAGGGTTAGGCGATCAAAGATCCACATCTTACTCTACCTTTATGTTGTCTAATAACAACAGCTCCATAACTTATTCATTAATATTGTCATTATAATGCATAATAAACAGATAACCCCGAGAACGTAATGTTTTAATCCATGGCAAACCATCGCTACGCGGCGGTAATTTTTTACGTAAATTAGACACATGAACATCAATAGAACGATTCAATGGCATAAATTCTTTGCCAAGGACCGATTCACTCAAACTATCCCGAGAGATAATCTTGCCGCCATTTTCCAATAATTTAAGCAAAACTTGAAATTCCATTCCCGTTAATTCAATCTGGTTACCATCAAAATAGACTGATTGTTGTTTACAATTCACCACCAGTTTATCAATAATATACTGATCGACCTCTGTTTCGCTATGACTAGAATCAGCGTTGCTACTTATCATACCCGTATTACGATTTACGTTATTGCTATTCGAATCACTCAAATCGGAATGGTTTTCTTGATTTCCCCAATATGTCCGACGCAATAACGCCCTAATTCTGGCGACAAGTTCTTTATCATTAAAAGGTTTTAATACATAATCATCTGCGCCGAGCTCAAGCCCAATCACTTTATCGCATTCATCATCTTTAGCTGTTAAGAAAATGACTGGCACGGTACATTTAGATCGTAACTGAGACAATACACTAAATCCATTTACTTCAGGCATCATGATATCTAATAAAATCAAATCGATCGTCTCATCAAACTTGGTTAATGCTTCAATACCATTATTCGCAGTTTCAACCTGAAATCCTTCTAATTCCAGCAACTCTTTTAACAATAACGTAATATCCGTATCATCATCAACAATTAAAAGTTTATTCATTTTCATTATAATTTTATTCCTTCATATTTATTTTATATTTATCTTATATTTATCATGTAGTTATATTATAGTTATGATGTTTTTTATAGCGTAAGCGCGTACTATGTTAGCGAATTATTACAGTCACGTCACCTTTTAAGCGCACTGTTTTGGATTAAAAATGAGATGATAGAGATAAAAAGGGAATAAAAAAAGAAGCGAAATGATAACGGTATTTAATACAATGTTTCAGAACTACTATACGTTTATGTCAAATTATTCTGGTAGATTCATAATGCATAGATCCAAATACAAACTCTCAATACAACGATTTCACGCGCATTGATGACACATCTTACTAAAAAGAGAAGACATCACAATGCGCGCAATAAAATCTCATCTATTTTTTAAATATTTTGACATTGCTAAAGCCCTGCTCCATTAAATAAAGAGCCTGTAGTTTACTCATTACGCCATGCTCACAATAAAGCAAATACTGTTTTGCTTGATCGAGATCACCAAACTGCGTGATTAACTTATAAAATGGGATAGATTTTATCTCAATATGTTGTTGCGTGAGCGATTTGAGATCAAGCGGATGATCTTCTTGCTCATCAGGTGAACGAATATCAATAATAATTTGCTCACCATTTAATTCCCTCACCGTATCCACTTGCATGACGGTATTATCGGCCTGCATCGCAATCTCACGAATATCGATATTCTCGGCTTCACTCACTGCTTTATCTAAGATGGTAAAATCAAAATGAGCTTCTTCGGCTTCGATTTTGTCCTTAACAGCCTTAACTGTTGGACTTTTAGAAATAACACCACAAAATTCAGGCATTGTCTTGGCAATATCTTCAGTACCAATTTGTCGCGCTATATTAATGATGGTTTCTTTATCATAGGTGATGAGTGGGCGTAGAATAAGGGTATCACTCACATTATCAATTAATCGCAAATTAGTGAGTGTTTGGCTCGATACCTGGCCTAAAGCTTCACCAGTGACCAACGCTTCGACATGATATTTTTGCGCAACTTGTGAGGCAGCACGAATCATCATCCGCTTTAATATCACCCCCATCTGCCCATCCGCGATCTTTTCAAGAATCTCACCCACTACCGATGAAAAATCAATCGCAATAAAACGGACTTTATGTGAACTACCAAAACGGTTCCACAAATAGTGAGCCATCTGCTTAACACCAATTTCGTGTGTTTTTCCGCCTAGATTAAAAAAACAGTAATGGACACGACAACCACGGCGGATAAACATATAGCTCGAAACACCCGAATCAAATCCGCCCGAGATCAGTGATATGACATCTTCTTGTGTTCCGGTTGGGAAACCACCAATACCCGCATAACGCCCTTTCACTAAAAGCAACTTATCGTGATCAATTTCTAAATTTACCGTCACCTCAGGATGAGTCAATTTTACTTTTGCGCTAGCGACAGATTGATTCAATCCCCCACCGACATAACGCTCAATATCAATCGACGTAAAATCATGTTTACCACGGCGTTTAACGCGTACACAAAATGTCTTATTCTCTATCAGTGGCGCATAATAATCGCGTGCTTTTTCAAAAATATCATGCTGATCAGTAAAGGTCAGCTCATCCACCGCTAAAATATGGTGAATACCGGGGATCCGAGTTAAAAGATCTAAAATCTGCTCATCACTCTTGTCGATCTTTGGACGAACTTCAATAAAATCCCAATGCCGCAGCACGGCCACGTCGGCAATATGATGTTTTAAAATATTACGAATATTGCTCGTTAAAATTTTAATAAACCGCAAACGGACGGAATCGCTTTTAATCGTAATTTCAGGGAAAAGTTTAACAATAAATTTCATAACAGGTCTATCTACTAACACATTAGCTACACTAAAAGTGGGTGCATTATACTGCGTTTTAGCTAAAAACGTAGTATCGATTGATTATAATGGCGATAATTAATGATAAATACAGAAATTTCGAAATTCTACTTGCTTGTTTGGCACTCTTTCGTTAATATTTCGCATCAATAATTTCTGTTATAGAACATTCGCATAATATTGACAGGTTGAAATGTACGAACTATTAATAATTAGCTACTTAATTATCGCCCTTGCGATAGTCATTTTAGTATTAATTCAGCGCGGTAAAGGTGCTGATATGGGATCATCTTTTGGTGCTGGTGCATCCGCAACATTATTTGGTTCATCAGGAAGCGGTAACTTTTTAACGCGCAGCACAACTATTTTAGGTGTGTTGTTTTTTGTGTTAAGTATCGTTCTAGCCAATATGGGCAGCCATAAAAATAGCGCATCAAGCAATCAGTTTGATAACATTGAAGAAAGTACACCAGCTGTCACACAACAGAATAAAGAAAATAGTACACCTGCGGCGACAACAAGCCCAGCAACTAAATCAAATAATACAAATCCAACATCGGATATTCCAGAATAAAAATATCGTGCCGTGGTGGTGAAATTGGTAGACACGCTATCTTGAGGGGGTAGTGCTCTAAGGGCATATGGGTTCAAGTCCCATCCACGGCACCAAATCACATATCAGCAACATTCATTTACATCCATTAAAACACACCAAATCAAGCATCCACAAGCCTTTAAAGCTAATTTAGCGCCCTGTAAGCATCAGTAAGATACATTTACAGCCACATTTTTTAGGACTATATTATGGACTATGTTTAGATAGTCCAAAAAATCGTAGTCCAAAAAAGTAAATATATGCCTAAAAATGTAGCTCCAATCACTGACACCCAAATTAAGAACACAAAGCCAAAAGATAAGGACTATCCTATCTATGATGGTGGCGGATTATTATTGATTAAAACCACAGGTGTCAAAATGTGGCAATTTAGATATTCTCGCCCTATCACAAAGAAAAGGACAACGATTAGCTTTGGTAGCTATCCTGAAGTCTCCCTTCAACAAGCCCGTAAACAGCGAGACGATGCGCGTGAGCTAATTAAGCAAGGGATAGATCCACAAGAACATAAGATAGAATTGGAACAACAAAAAGAGTTAGCCTTAAATAATACATTTTATGCTATAGCTGAGCGTTGGCATAAATTCAAAACAGAACAAGGATTAGAAGCTCAGACCTTAAGTAAAGCTTGGCGTTCATTAGAAAATCATGTTTTTCCTTACATCAAAGATATCCCCATAGCGCAAGTTACTGCTGTTAAAGCAATTACGGCACTACAACCTTTAAAAAATAATAATAAACATGAAACCGTAAAGCGAGTGTGTAGGCGAATTAATGAAATTATGTATTATGCGGTTAATACTGGCATCATTGAAACAAATCCATTAGCTAAAATTACTGACGCGTTTAGTAGTCCAAAAGTAAAAAATCAACCAACTATCAACCCCAATGATTTACCAGAATTTATGCAAGCTTTATCCATGGCTAGAATTGAATTACAGACTCGTTGCGTGATTGAGTGGCAATTATTGACATTGACCCGACCAAGCGAAGCAGTTGGCGCACGTTGGCAAGAGATCGATTTTGAACGAAAATTATGGAGTATTCCCGCTGAACGCATGAAAATGGATAGACCGCATAATATTCCTTTATCATCGCAGGCTCTAAAAATCCTTGAGATTATGAAGCCGACTAGCGAAAAAGGAGAGTTCATTTTTTCAACCGCTAGACCACCTTATAATAAACCAATGAGCAGCCAAACTGCCAATATGGCGATCAAACGCATGGGATACAAAGACAAGTTAGTTGCGCATGGACTGCGATCCTTAGCAAGCACTGCGCTAAATGAGCAAGGATTCAATTATGACGTGATAGAGAGTGCGTTATCTCATGTTGATAAAAATGCTGTTAGACGCGCCTATAACAGGGCAGAATATGACCAGCAAAAAAGAATCATGCTTGATTGGTGGGGCGACTTTGTCGAGCAAGCCAGTAAGGGGAATGTCTCATTATCGGGCAATCGCGCATTGAAAATCATCAATGGTTAATCAGCTTAAAAATCAGCAGATTGATTTTATTCAATTCCTGCACAAAACAGGTTTTGTTTAAATACCACTAAACAGTAGAATTAAGCCAGTCAATCGACTGGTTTTTTTATATCTTTACTCCCCATAAACTAAGTTTTTTTCAATTAAGTGTTCACACTATTCACTATTTAAAAAATATCTTTAAATATCAATATATTATATAGTGTATACTTATTTTTTTAGTATTCACTAAGTATTCACAGTATACACACATAAAGGGATTGTTATTTTCTTTCATGGGGTTTAAATTGCAAAATCTATTTTAAAGGTTATCTTGCTGTCATTCGTGCAACATGACATTTAGCAGCTCTACAACAAAAAAACTTGTGTTTAAGATTTTTACAAGAATCACGCATATTAATTCTCCTTAATGATTTATATTGCTTTATTTTAACACAATAATGGAATTCTTTCCTTGGCTAGTGATTAATGTATTAAAATGGATGTAACTGATTTGTAATCGCCTAAAAAACAATCAAGTAGTTCACATATAAATATTCTATAAAAAACACAATATTTAGCTATAATTTATGAATTAACTATACCATATATTGTGTTTTATGACTTTATTATATCAATAAGAGTCAATAAAGGTTAATAAATGACAGTAGACATTTTATTAAAACTAAGTAAACTTAGATCTAACAGTGCCCCTCATAACCTCTACATGTTCTGGTCGCCTTTCTGTAATTTGGATAGGTTCCTGGGATGTGATACGTTTGGGGCTATCTTATTTCAATCATTCCACTATGCAAGATAATCAATCCATAAAACCTCATCTGAATTATGAAGAACAGATAAAAAAACTGAGAAGTAGAGGAATGGATTTTTCTGATTTGTCTCAAGAACAAATTATCAAAAAACTTTCAAATGTAGGATATTATCGTCTATCTGGATATTGGTATCCTTTTAGAAAATTAAAAACTCCTCAACCAATCGATAAAATTGAATCAAAAAGGCTTGAAACATTTCAGTCAGGAACTAATTTTTCTGAGGTATATCAATGCTATTTATTTGATGTAAAGCTAAGAAATATCCTTTTTTATGGGATTGAACGAATTGAAACATATCTTAAATCTGTTATTGCTTATGAACTTGGTAAGATTTCACCTTTATCCTATTTATCAAAAGACATTATAGCTAGGAAATTTTATCATGAGCATAATATCTGGTTAAGTAAGGTATATAGTCTATTAGCTCGTAGTAAAAATAGTGATTGTATTGATTGGAATATCCATAAATATAAAGATGTGCCTATCTGGGCAATAGTGGATATTTGGGACTTTGGTACTGTCTCGAAATTATATGGTTTGCTTGATGATGAATATAAATTTTCAATATGCAAAGCATTAAAATTTAATCAGCCTAACAATAGTAATATAAAAACAGGATTAAAATCATCCTTAGAGCAATTAAATACCATTAGAAATAAATGCGCTCACCATGCTAGATTATGGAATATAGAGTTAAACGCTATTGAAAGTTTAATGTTTGATAATTTTGATAAAAATATTATCATTTTTAATAAAAAGTCTCCTGAACTCAATAAAATGGCTGGTATCATCTATTTTATTTGGAGTTTAACGCTGAGAATGAGTGATCATTCTGACTGGTTAACGTTAATTATTAAACATTTTGAAAATAATCCATATATTAAATTTCAACAAATGGGTTTTCCTGATGGTAATTTGTCAACACTCTATAAATTATTAGAATCTTATCAATTAGCTATTTAATAAAAATGAACATTAAGTCAAATTAGATTAACTCCAACTATGCTTTCCACTTCTGTTATTGTCTAACTAATTTTATGGCAGTACCTATGATCTCCCTCAATCACACAAAAGCCTCTAAATAAATTTATTTAATGTATAAAACCACAGTACTATAATGTATATTACAGATATCTAATTTTTATATTTTTTGAGATAATGGCAATTAGTAATTATAGATAATTTTATTTTACAAACACATTAATATGCTTATTTTATTAGTGATTTTTAATAATTTTCTAGATGTTTGAGCTATAGTATTTGAGATAATTGGAGACTTCAATGAGTCAATCAGCAAAATTTACTCATTTTGATTTAGGATTATTAAATCCGTCTTTTGATTCTGAATTAGTAGATGTTTTAACTGAATTAGAATTATTAAGACATTCTAAATTTGAAACAAAAGTTAATCCTTTAATTTTTAATCAAATTAAAAAAATATTTCATACTTTAGAAAGTTTAGGCTCTGCAAGAATTGAAGGCAATCATACAACATTAGATGATTATGTAGATAGTAAACTTACGAATAATACGCAAACAGAACAATTAAAAGAAATTGCGAATATTGAAAATGCGCTTAAATTTATTGATGATCATTTCCATGCAGGTGATCCGCTTTCAGAACATTTTATTAAGGAACTTCATCAATTAACAGTGCTTGATTTACATGTTGAAGGAGATAAGACACCTGGCGCCTATAGGCATCATGGAATTAAAATTAGTGGTTCATGCCATCTTCCACCTAATCATATCCATATACCTACTTATATGAATGAACTTATTGCTTTCATTAATCAAATTGATAAACCTAAATACGATTTAATGAAAATTGCTTTGGCTCATCATCGTTTTGGTTGGATTCATCCCTTCTCAAATGGCAATGGGAGAACTGTAAGATTAATAACTTATGCTCTACTGATTAAATACGGTTTTAATGTAAAAGTGAGTGGACGAGTATTAAATCCTACTGCTGTATTTTGTAATGATAGAGAATCCTATTATGCAATGTTATCTGAAGCAGATAAAGGAATACCTGAATCACTAGGAAAATGGTGTATTTATGTATTATCAGGTATTTTAAATGAATTGAAAAAATTGGATAAATTAAGTGATCCTAACTATCTCCGAAAAGAAATACTCAATCCAGCATTAGATTATGTAAGTCGAATGGGATTAATTGAATCTGATATTCAGATGCGAATATTGTTATATGTTATAGCGCAAGAAACGGCTAAAACAGGCGATTTAAAGACTATATTTCCTAATCTAAAAGCGTCGCAAATAACCTATCAAGTCGGTAAATTAGTGGATAAAAAATTATTACAACCAATCGGAGATAAATCAAGAACCTATTCTTTAAGAATAATTGATTCAGCTTTGTTTAAAGGCGTAATTTTAGCATTACGAGATGCTAAATTAATTAACAATTTTAACTAACACTATTATTTGCGCCTAGGCTGATCCCCGAACATCCGCAACCCTAGCGGACTGACGCAAATACCATTTAGGGGCGTGAGGGGCGTATGAATATCTTTGAATTAAAGAAGTCCAATGAATATGAAAAAATAGATCCACTTTTTTTATTTGAAGAATTATCAAAATTTATAGATCAACCGATTTCTTCAATTATCAAATTTTTTATACGAAATCATGATGACGATTATGTTTCTTCTAGACCAGAAACATCTTTTGAATTTTATGAGTATGATGATATTTTAGGATTTGAGGAAATTTATAATTATTCAAGTAAAAAAGAATATTTAATGGAAATAGCTAATGGGGCTAAACGAGTTATTGAAACTAATGGACTTTGGGGATTAGTTAAAAACGGTAGCGAATTATGGGAACTTCATAATCCATTTTATTTTAAACGTTCTGAAGTAAAAAAATTCTTGAATTTTTATAAAATGCCACTTCCACCTTGCATTACAAAAAAAATGGTTCAATCGCCTTCCAATGATTTATATGATAAAACCTTAGTTAATAATATTGATGAACCAACCCAAAACAATGATAAGCTTCAAGAACAAATTAATCAGCTTAAACAAGAATTAGAGAGACAGAAAAAAGTTAATGATAATTTTGTGACTGTTCCTTTTTATAAAGATAATGATGATTTTTTAAAAGATTATAAGCAGGGTAAACATCATCCTACAAATGATCATGAACAAGAATTAACAGCAGAAAACAAACAATTAAAAATTAATAACCAAAAACTAATTGAACAACTTAACGAAGCTAAAAAAGAAATTGAAATATTAAAACAACCTACTGATAAAAATAACCAACCAGAGTCACCCAAAACAATTAATGCGCAAGCAAGATTTATCAAAGCATTACTTTATATTACTTATGGTGCAGATATTGCAAATAATCCCCGTCCTAGTATTGATGGTGCTTCTGATGACATTAGGCGAGATTTTGAAGCAAAGGGATTAGATGCAAATTTGCCAAGTGGTGTTACTGTTAAGCAATGGGTTGATAGTGTCGATTTAAAATAGATTAGTAATATTACAAATCACCCAAGGAATATTACGGAAAGAATTGTAATATTACAATATTATTAGTTCCATTTTGCTACAGTTACCTTGTTTTCTTAACATTTAACGAGGTAACTAATGACAGTCCAACTAATCACCATGCAAGAATTATTAGAAATCTTGCGACTCAAATCACCTACCAGTGTCTACACCCTTCAAAAGAAGGATAAAACCTTTCCACGCCCATTAACCGCAGGTCTTCGGGCGAAAAGATATCGTCTTGATGAGGTTCTTTCATGGCTAGAATCCCGCAAAGTAGAACGACGTGAGGTGGCTTGATGGCAATGAAGATTTTATTGACATCACTACGCGTGCGAGAACGCTATGAGGTGGCATTATGGTTATGAAGAAAAACCCTCTCTACCTTACATAGTCGAGGGCTTTGGTTGGAGCTTAGGAAACGCCAATCATAGCCAATCTGACAGCAAAAAGCCACACATTTAACTCATTGATTTAAAAACAAAGCGCATTTTGCGCTCATGATATCCCTTTGCCTAAATTTAGGTATAAGGGGACAAATAACCAAATAAGAATATAAGGCAACATGACAAAATTTAATGAATTGGTACCAATTACTGAGGTACAAATTAACGGCAAGCCACAACAAACCGTTAGCGCGAAACAATTGCATACCTATCTTGATGTAGGGCGTGATTTTTCGACTTGGTTTAATAGCCGAATCAAACAATATGGCTTTATTCAGGGGGAAGATTATATCACTGAGAAAGTTGCTTCAAAACTGAGGAAGCTCAACTCAGATCAACATTATCCAAATGATAATAATCAAAGTACAAATAATAAACAATATTCCCCAAATCCGGGGAAAAATACCCGGCGTGGTAGACCTGAAAAAGATTATTTCCTTACTCTCAATATGGCTAAAGAACTTGCCATGATAGAGAACAACGAGAAAGGTCATGCTATTAGGCGTCATTTTATTCGCTGTGAAGAACAACTTAGAAATATTGCGCCCATCATTCACAAAAGCGAACTAAAACGCCTAAAAGCGCGATTAGAAGCGGCGAGTTATAGCCGCCCAATGTGTGACGCATTAACTATGTCACGTCTAGCACAAGGCAAGGAAACTAAACCGCATCATTACAAAAATGAGTACGATATGCTTAATAGCATTATCCTTGGCGTGCCAGCTAAAGCATATCGCTTGGCTCATGGTATTAAAGGCGATATCCGTAACCATTTCAGTGAGCAGCAAATCAGCCATTTAGCCTATCTTGAGCGCTCTAATATTACTTTGTTGGATGTGGGATGGGACTATCAGCAGCGAAAAACCGAACTTACAAAACTATCACAGACCTACTTAACGCGACTAATGAATGAGGTGACGCAATGAGAGCGATGTTAAGCCTATTTGTCGCGCCAGTGATACAACCTTACATCCCAATGATGAATAATCGCCCTGTGGTGCCTTTTTCGCGGGATAACAACTTGTCAAAACTTGATATCGATAACCTTATAAAACCGGATATCCAAAATTCAAGTCAGAAGGGGAAATCTCTCTTTCTGGCAAGAATTCTTATCAACATGCGCGCAAACCTGTTAATAAATGTTAAGGTTCAACATAAACAAAAAGCAGTAACGCGCCTACTGTTTGTTATGAAACGTACTCTAATCCTTAAACATCTTCACAAAATAATTAATGTGAAGGTAAAAAGAATTTTCGGATTCCATAAAAAAGGGAATTATTTAGATTTATCAAGTTTTTCGCGACAAGTCGTAATCACCCAAGCGGAGAAATTGCTATTTTCTTTCTTGGCTTGTTTATCGATTTGCTCAATTAGGTCATGGGGGAAGCGGATATTTTTAAGTTTAGAACTATTATTATTACGCCCAGTTACCATATTAAAGCCATTAAATTTATATTTACTGTACCTACACTATACAGGAAAAAGAAGAAGCAAAAAAGCCTTGACTTGTAAGTACACCATAAATTATATTGTAGGTACACCAAGTAGATTGGTATATTCCCAAAATAACGATAGCCCGAAGTACTGGCATACAACGAGCTATCTAACCACAATCATTAACAAGGATAATGCTATGGCTAATAGTAATAATACCCTATACCCTAAAAACGGGCAATCTTCAAAACTATTCAAATTCTACGATCTAACCTCAACCAAAGTATTTGAAATCATCGCATCAACCGAACGCCAAGCCAGAGAAAAATTAGGCAACAAATCCCTTATCTTTATCGCACAAATTAGGCTTACTCCAATTACTATCGAATATCCTCGCCGTGCTGTTATTAATGGAGATAGCTATGAATAATCCATTAGTCACCCTGACAGAAGAATCCGCCGATGAAATCATGAAAAAGCTTACTCAATCAAGCACACTTGTCGCGTTTATAGCTGATGCTACTGAAAGCCGTGGAGATATCATAGAAAATGAGATGGTTAATAACGCGATGTGGTTACTTAGTGATTTGCTCGATGATATAACACTTTGTATACGCAATCGCAAATATGAAGGTAGCCAAGAACCTTATAAAACCTGTAGTAATACAGACCCGATTAATCGCTAAGGGGATAGCCATGGAAGAATTTAAATTTAATCATAACAAAAATGGCTCAATTACCGCATTAAGACTTAAAAATAATCGCTATGTAGAATTACTTACCTTTGGCTTGCAAGATATTCCACGATTATTAACTGATTTTACGCAGCACCTGCCACCCGAAGTCAGACGATATATGGAAAATATAAGAGGATAAAACACAATGAATAATCAAGAAGAATTAAACCAAATGAATCACCTTATGATTGACAGCATGATATTAATCATCGCTTGCCTGTTTTTAACTGAACAAATCCAGAAAAATAATCGTGCTGTTTTTATCCATAACGACATAGAGCTCCCCATCTCACGTGTATTAGTTATGCAAGCGTTAAAGATTAATATCAAGAGTATGTTGATTAACCAATTGGGTGAAGAAAAAGGACTAAATCGTACCTACGCTATGTTTAGCAAAATCTATCAACACGGTAAAACCACCATGGAGCTTACCTTAGAAGGGCGAACACTGTTAACACGGCTATTTGAGCAATTGGCCGAAAAAAATGCCGACAAACTGGTACCCACTACACACTAATAGGGGAATAGATGAATATAAAAAACATTGTCACCCAGCTTAATGGGCAGTGGCTCACTGTGTTTCATAAGCTCGGACTAGATATTAAGACAAATCAGCATTGCCCCTGCCCATTATGTGGGGGTAAGGATAGGTTTCGCATGGATGATATCGATGGACGTGGGACATGGATATGTAATCAATGTGGCGCTGGAGATGGGTTAGAGCTAGTCAAACGTTATCACCATTGTAGTAGTCGGGAAGCAGCAGAAACCGCGGTAGCCTATGCAGGGATTTACCTTGGCCAAAATAATATTAATCATTCAAAAGATACCCAAGTACAAAACAGAGAAATTGGGGATTTTGAGGACGCTATAAAAAAAGATTCTGCCGATTTTGCCGGTACTATAAAAAAAGAGAATCAAGTTATCCAGTTACTCAGTAAAACCACTTTAGGTCAATCGGACTACCTCACTCGCAAGGGTTTAACCTATGCGCTGCCATTACTTGATAACGGGCGTATTTTTGTGCCGGTTATCGATATCCATGGCAATTATACAGGTGGACAGTTTATTGACGTAGACGGAGAAAAACGGTTACTGAAAGGTACCCATAAGAAGGGGGCATTTATTGCGATAGGGGAAAATAAGGATTTTAAGGGTACTATAAAAAAAGGAGAAAATGCAGATTTTGCAGATACTATAAAAAAAGAAGTGACAGAACGTGACGTGATTATCTGCGAGGGAGTAGCAACAGCTATCACCTTATCACTGATTAAGCCTGATGCGCTGATTTTAGCCGCGATTGATGCGGGAAATTTGATTCATGTGGCAAGGAATATCAAAACCCTTAACTCTAACGTGCATATCATCATTGCGGGCGACAATGACGCGCATTTAAAGCCTAATTGTGGTAAAGAGAAATCAATCAAAGCCGCACAAGCGGTTAAAGGTCAATATACGATTCCTGATACAGATAAAAAATGTGATTGAGATGATTATCGTCAACAATATGGACTTGAGTATACGTGCCACGCTTTTCAAATCGCATTAACAAAACCAACCGAGCCAAGAAAGGAAAATCCTAACACGTCTAGACATGAGCCATCCACCATGAATCTATCACAAATGGCATCTAGTCAGCGCGCCGAACTGTTAAAACAGCACTATAACGATAATTTAGCGATTAATCTTAATAGTGATGAAATCTATCATTATCAAGATAACGTCTGGAAGCCGATTAGTGACAAAGTCCTAAAGCGTACCTTAGTTGAACTATTCGAACAATCAGGCGAGCCGTATAATCCAATGCGTATCACCTCTGCCGTCGATTCCTTACAATTATCGCTACCTGCGATGGGAGAGCCACAAAAGGGGTAATTTGTTTTAAAAATGGTATCTATGACCCCAAGACTCAACAATTTAGGGAGCATCATAAAGCAGATTGGATAACCGTTAATAATCATATTGATTACTACCCAGCCAACGGAAAAGAATCCTTAGACGCCCATGCGCCTAATTTTACTAAATGGCTTCATTGCGCATCAAATGGCAATCCTGAGAAAACTAAAAATATCCTCGCCGCGCTTTATATGATACTCGCTAACCGCTGTGACTGGCAGTTATTTATTGAAGTGACGGGCGCAGGCGGAAGCGGCAAAAGTGTATTTGCTGATATCGCAACACTGCTCGCCGGAAAAGAGAACACCACCGCAACCAATATGGCATCACTCGACAGTCCAAGAGAGCGCGCCATCATTGTCGGCAAACCCTTAATCATCCTACCTGACCAACCTCGCTACGTCGGTGGGGGTGATGGACTTAAAGCTATTACGGGCAATGATATCATCCAAATCGACCCGAAATATAAACAGTCCTATGATTGTAAAATTCCTGCCGTGGTGCTGGTTGTCAATAATGAAGCGATGCGCTTTACTGACCGTACGGGCGCGGTATCAAGGCGTAGGATAATCTTTCACTTTGGCAAGGTCATTCCTAAGCAAGAGCGCGACTATAACCTAATCAGTAAAATAGAACAGGAACTCCCAACTATTGTCCGATTGTTATTAGCTGAATTTCCCAATCCAGAAGATGCCAAAGCACGATTAGAGCGCCAACGCGAATCAGGGGAGGCAACCATTATCAAACGCGAAGCTGACCACCTGATTGATTTTTGTAGTTACCTTGACGTACTCGATGAACCTGATGGCATGTATGTTGGCAATTTAGGGATTGTTCCTTTTAATCCAAGAAGATATCTTTTCCATGCTTATACCGAGTATACAGTCAATATGGGATTAACTCGCCCCCTCTCATTAACTCAATTCGGAGTATCGATTGATTATGCAATGAAAGAGAACGGCAAGGAATATATTAAAAAACGCTTTGCCGCAGGGATAAGAACTAATCTTGAGCTCAACCTAGAAACAAGTTGCGACTGGCTACCTAGGGTTGATGATGTCAAGTAATCAGCTAACAAAATAGACTATCCATATTCTTACTCATTCACTTCACACCGCCTTTAGGGGCGGTTTTTTTATTCATTAACATCAATCGTGTAGACCTAACCTGTAAAACGTGAAGAGTGTGCATAGTTAATATTTTAACTCTTCACTCTCCAAAGCCTTGAGGTATAAGGCTTAGCGAAAAGAGTGAACACCGTGAACACTTTTTCATAAAATTTTATTTTTATGGGGGGGTAAATAAATTCTACTTTCCATTTTTTGGGTAACCCATCTAACCCAATTTCTATGATCTCAAAAAAAACGGGAAATACTCTCACAAATAGACAGACTAAAAAATAACCAATATAGGGGGTCACTTTTTGTTTTAGTTATACGATTTGAGTTTTAGAAATTAAAAGTATAGCCTACAAAAGGATTTTCGCCATATAATTTGAGTCCCATCCACGCACCAAATTACATATCTACTCGATTCCACAAAAATCAATAACTCATTAAAAATCAACTTTTCCCTATTTCTTAACTAACTTACATCTACCCAATTTACCTTGTCTCGTGGAGCAAATCTGGATAACAAGGTTTGAATTACATCATGATTGATATATTCCCTTAAAATTAGGCACGCTTTTGCGTGATAGTCTAACCAATCCTTCATCTAAAATAAAAAATAGAAAACCATTGTTTTACTTATAAAAGTATTTTATTTTGTGAGAAATATCACATTTATTTTAGATTTATTAATTTTAAATAAGTGATAAACATCACAAAAAAATAACAATTCAGTACGATTATCAATTTATTCTTTGTTAAGATAAATTTTCGCAAACAACGAGGAGATAAAAGTGAAACATATAAAAAAAGTGGCATTGCTAACATTATGTATGTTATGCAATGAAGCCTATGCTCAAGAGCCACAACCAACAACTAATGGAATGGATAATTATCAATTACAACAGATCGTTATTGTGAGTCGACATGGACTGCGATCACCATTAACAGACGGTGCCAATGACATCAAACAAGCTGTATCATTACAATGGCCTAAGTGGAACACTAAACCTGGATTATTAACAACCAAAGGGGGAGCCATCGAAGTCTATATGGGCGGTTACTTTATTGATTGGCTCAATCAAGAAGGTTTATTGAAAAAAGATGTGTGCCCTACTGAGAATGATCTTTACGTTTATACGAATGTTATGCCAAGAACCATTGCGACTGCACAAAACTTCTTAAGTGGTGCATTTTCTGGTTGCCAAATTACCGTTAACCATTTAGCCAATGTTAAAGATAAAGATCCACTCTTCTTCCAATCTGTAAAAGATAATAGTGATCAATTCAAAAATAAGGCTACCGCAGAAATTAATAAATTTATCGCTGAACAAAAACTTGCTCCATCTTATAAAAAATTACAAGACGTCATTAACTATAGCCAATCCAATGATTGTCTTGACAAAAAAGTATGTGATTTAAGTACTATCAGTAATAGTGTTAACTTAGATTACGGTCAAGAACCGTCATTAAAAGGCCCACTAAAAACCAGTTTTGCGATTATTGATGCATTTATACTGCAAAATTATGAAGGATTTCCTGCTAATGATGTTGCTTGGGGTAAAATAAAAACAGATGCTGATTGGAAAGCATTAGCCAAATTAAGAAATAGTTATATTGAGGCTGCTTATAATCAACCTATTGTGGTTAAAAATATTATCCGCCCAATGTTAAGCTATTTGGATACCAAACTTCCGAAAGAAATGACAGACAAAGATAGTAAAGTCACCTTAATCGTTGGCCATGATACAACTGTTGGTCCAATCATTAATGCGATTGGTTTTAATGATTACACCTTACCAGGTCAATACGAAAAAACCCCAATTAGTGGCAAACTTGTTTTCGAACGCTGGGTTGATAAAAAAACCAATGCACCATTCTTAAAAGTGGAATATATCTATCAAACCACACAACAAATGAGAGAATTATCAGCGTTAACTTTGGATAATCCTCCTGGAAGAACAACATTAACACTGAAAAACTGTAAAACAAATAAACAAGGACTCTGTCCATGGGGTGATTTTAAGAAAATCCTAAATAAAGCCATCAACTAATCTAGTGATATTCCCAAAGATAATCCGAGTAAAACAAATTCTCATCAGTTTTATTTCGATCCATTAAGTGTTAATTCATCACTTAATGGATCGCCTTCTATCATAAAATACCGCTAATTTAATAAAATTAGTGGTGTTTCTATCGCGATAACTACAATATTGCTATAACTATGATCTATAACTACGATCTATAACTACAACAATGTACATAAAACGTAATTATTAGCCCAAATTGTCATCACCTTTCAACATGCATAACAACACCTTATTAAAAGGCCGCGGTCACGACTCTCTAGTGACAAATGCATGATATTTTATTATGCTAACAAAGCGGTATATCTATAACGATTAGCAATCGAGATGACGATTTTATTTCGCGACTAATAAACAAAACAGGAAATAGAATGAAAAAATTAATTTTAACACTATTGTTATGCACACTTTATAGCAATAGCAGTTACGCGAATACCAACAAAACTTCTTTTACAAAAAACGTGATTGACAATAATAATAACCGTTTTATCAAATATAATGCGACGTTAGACAAAGGATTTAGTTTTTATTTCTATGTTGATACAAAAGAAAATACAGCAGTCCCCGTTTTAGTAAATCAAAATAAAAAATATCAAGCTGTCAGCATAAAATATTGTATTGATGATTCTGATGAATGTTGGCGTAATCCTATCTATGGTGATTTACTTTCTGAATTCGCTGATCATATCAATAACGAAGACACACCTAATCACATCACATGGTCCATTGAATATATTGATGATAATAAATTAAAATCGACAGGATTTATGGATATCCCGAACTTAGGCGCATTATCTATTTATGCCGATAGTGAAGAGGGTACCTCATCTCATAAAGGCGCCTCTATACCTCATATTATTTGGCAATCTGACGTAAAAAATAATTGATTTTCATCTTAGCGACATTTATAGATGAAGCGAGCCGTCGACTAGTTTCTATACGATTAATTTTCTATGTAATTAATCATAGTCGATGGATAACATAATCAATTTCATGTGGAATAGAGGCCGACAAATAATACGACCTTGTATCGCGTGAAACTGTGTACGAAAATCCACGCTTTTATGATATGATAAGGCTATTTTTAGCTTGCTGATGAAGAATATGATGAGAAAACAACTTATTTTAAAAAAATTTCTTGCGACACTAATTACACTTTCTGCCACTATTTCGACTAGCTATGCATTAGATAAATATGTGACAGATGATGTCAATGTCTATTTACGTCGTGGCCCTGGTGCGCAATATGCTTTTTCAGGTTCAGTAAAAGCAGGCGATAAAGTCAATATATTAGAAACGAGCCAAGATGGTAAATATGCTCGTATCCAAGATGCAGAAGGCAAATTTGCTTGGATTGAAACGTCAAAATTAAATGATACGCCTAGCTTAAAAGAACGCTTTACTGAGCTCGAATCACAACTTGCGGAATATAAAAATAAAGCAGATCAAGCAAACAATGCCGATACGAATCAAGCTGATACAATCGATAGCTATATGACCAAATTGCAAGACGCAGAACAGACTATCGCTAATTTACAAAAACAGATCAAAGAGCAGAACAAACAGATCGATTCCATGACCACTCAGGTTGATGAGAAAAGACAAAATCTGATTCAAACATGGTTTATTTATGGTGGTGGCGTTGCAGGTGCGGGTTTGTTATTGGGTCTTATTTTACCAATGCTTATCCCAAATCGCCGTCGCAAAGATCGTTGGATGAATTAATATGAGTAAAATCTATCTTGTCGGCGGCGCAATACGGGATAGATTACTCGATTTACCTGTTACTGAACGTGATTGGGTTGTTGTTGGCGCAACCCCAAATGAGTTACTCGGGCAAGGCTATCAACAAGTTGGGAAGGACTTCCCGGTTTTTTTACATCCCAAAACTAAAGAAGAGTATGCCTTAGCACGAACTGAACGTAAATCAGGTAAAGGCTATACCGGTTTTATTTGTGATTTTGGGAAGGAAATCACATTAGAACAAGATCTGATCCGGCGTGATCTCACGGTTAATGCCATCGCCCAAGACGAGCAAGGTCAACTTTTCGATCCTTATCATGGGATTGATGATATCCATCGTAAAATATTACGCCATATCTCCCCCGCTTTTGGTGAAGATCCACTTCGTGTCCTCCGTGTTGCACGCTTTGCCGCGCGTTATCATCATCTCGGATTTACAATAGCTGATGAAACAATGACTTTAATGACACAGATTGTGACGTCAAAAGAGATTGCAAACTTAACCGCAGAACGCGTCTGGAAAGAAACCGAAAAAGCGTTGTCAACACAAGATCCACAAATTTATTTTCAAACTTTAGAACAATGTGGTGCATTAGCGGCACTCTTTCCCGAAATCAAACTCACAGATACCTTGATGGATGCGTTAAAAAATGTCACACAATTAACGCAAGAACGCGAAATTCGCTTTGCGCTCCTGTGTAGTCAACTTGATAACCGACAACTTGTCAATCAACTGTGCAGTGATATCAAAGCGCCCAATAATTATCGAAAAGTAGCACAAATAGTACAACAACATTACCAATCTATACAGCAGATTGAACAATTTACCGCCGAACAGATCTTACAATTACTCAATACCATCGATGTCTGGCGTCATCCACACCATTTACAACAATTAATTATCGCTAGCCAAGCCTATTTTCATCCAAAAAATAGTCAAAATAGTCCCTATCGGCAAGGTGATTTCCTAAAACAAGCTTATAAAATCGCCAATAGTGTTAATGTACAGGCGATTATTTCCCAAGGATTGACGGGGCAAGCCATCCATATCGAACTACAAAAACAGCGAATTGCACTGTTATCAGACTGGATTTGTTTGTATCTTAATCAGTTGCATTGATTTTTAGGAATATCTAAAAAAAAGGGTTGACGATTTGTTATAACCCAAGCATAATGCGCGTCGCAGTGTTGGTTATGACGTTGCGAATGAATGGCTACGTAGCTCAGTTGGTTAGAGCACATCACTCATAATGATGGGGTCACAGGTTCAAATCCCGTCGTAGCCACCATTAAGATTTCATGTATAATGAATAGTTTTATAACAGACAGCTTTTATGATTAATGAAATAACCTAATCGATAAAAGACTGTTATTGCTGATATTCAATGCGGGTGTGGCGAAATTGGTAGACGCACCAGATTTAGGTTCTGGCGCCGCAAGGTGTGTGAGTTCAAGTCTCTCCACCCGCACCATTTAGTGTTATAACTTATTATCTATGAAATAACTTAATAGTTCCCTCTAAATTGGGGTATAGCCAAGCGGTAAGGCAGCGGGTTTTGATCCCGCCACTCCCAGGTTCGAATCCTGGTACCCCAGCCATTTAGTCCACAACGTCATGTAATTTTTGTCACTTACCTGCTTTTCTATCTTATTTTGTCTTGTTTTAGAATAGACTATTTATCACGACAGTACGATGAAGCTTTTTTAATACCATGCGGGTATGGCGGAATTGGTAGACGCGCTAGATTCAGGTTCTAGTTCCGAAAGGTGTGCGAGTTCAAATCTCACTACCCGTACCAACTATTTAGCGGTTATAAATAGTTTATATTATAAATGCTCAAACGATGTAATAAACGTCTATCACCTTATTGGGGTATAGCCAAGCGGTAAGGCAGTGGATTCTGATTCCACCATTCCAAGGTTCGAATCCTTGTACCCCAGCCATTTATAATTTATCGCTATTTTTATGCATTATTTCTAGTGTCTCTATTTGGAAATCTTGCCATTAAAAATGGACATTTCCTTTACGTTATGACGATAAAATGTTAGATTAAAAATTGTCAATAGTTCCCCGTTTTTTGCCCGAATGATGTTATGCAATACAATATAAATAACATAAATGATATTCATAAAATAAAAAAAACGCTTACAGATCTTGCCCATCTAAAACGTGAACAAACGCTGGTTGGCATGCCGGTAGGATTTAGATCTGTCTTTTTGCTACTGCCCATTTTATTTCAGTACAATCATAGTGGATTACCCGGTTACCTGGATGACGATAACGTGCCACACGGCATCGCTAATTATCAGCCCATTAATCCTAATCCATCCCATGACAGCAATTTAGTCAAAAATAATTTAGTTAACGATAGTTCATTTAAAGATAGTTCCTTTAACGATAGTTTATTTAACGACAATCAAGCAAATAGTGAGATTGATCTCTTATTAACCGAAAAATTTCACCTTACTATCGCATCAATCACATCATCATTACCGAACCACCAAGCCGAAATTTCAGCAATTTATTCTATGGGAAGCACAGGTTCGATTGGGCAATCTGTGGAATCCGATCTCGATATATGGATCTGCATTGAACAAAGCCTATCCGAAGAAAGAAAAATATGCTTACAAAAAAAATGTCGCTTAATCGAAGCATGGGCAAGTGAACAGAATGTAAAATTGACACTATTTGTGGTCGACGTAAATCGATTTATCGAAAAACATCATGAATGCTTAATGGGTGAAAACTGCGGTTCTGCCCAACATATGCTGTTATTAGAAGAGTTTTATCGCTCCGCCAATTTAATTGCCGGAAAGCACTTGCTCTGGTTTGCTGTCCCACAAGATCTTACCGTTAATAATATTACCTATAACGCCTATAACGAATGCGTTGCTGCGTTAGTAAATAATGGCCTAATTAACCGTGATGAATGGATTGATTTTGGTTCATTAGGGGGATTATCGGCAGAAGAATATTTCGGCGCCAGCTTATGGCAACTTTATAAAAGTATCGATTCACCTTTCAAAGCGGTATTAAAAACGTTATTGTTAGAAGCCTACTCATGGCTTTACCCTGAAAATCGCCCTATCGCTTACGAAATGAAAACTTGGATCCAACAAGGGAACCTGAATATACACGAGGAACAAACCAACCATTTTGATTCCTATTATATGATGCTAGAACGCATTACCGCCTATCTCATCGACATTAATGACTGGCAACGTTTAGCGCTGGCGCGGGCTTGTTTTTACTTAAAAGTCGATGAAAAACTTTCCATGCCAACCACTACACCTTCTTGGCGTAGAGCACTCTTAACCAAACTGGTGACAAAATGGGGATGGCAGCAACCCGCTATTGAAAAACTCGACGCCTGTCATATCTGGAAGATAAAACAGGTTCGTGAAATACATGAACTCTTATTGCACACAATGATGACCGGTTACCGAAAATTATTAAATTTTGGTCGCCGTAACAATTTAGATGCACAAGTCAGCCCGCAAGACTTGGCGGTGCTTACGCGCAAACTTTATGCCGAATTTGAAGTATTACCGGGGAAAATCACAACCCTAAAACTCAATATTTCGAATAATTTGCAAGAAGAAGCCTTAACCTTTATCCACGTTCAAAAAGATCGCATCAACAGAGCCGGTTGGTATGTCTATAATCAACAACCTAAAATAGAAACTATTATCGGCCACCAATATTTAGAATACAGCAAATATTTAGTCAAATTAGTAGGCTGGTGCTATTTTAACGGCTTGATTGTCGATAGCACTAAACTCTTTTTTTATGATGGCGATAAAAAAGATAATACGAAAATCAAACAGCTGGTAAAAGATTTACAACACTATTTTCCTATCGATGTCCCGGCCGCTTCCGAAGCTGCACTTTATGGTCCTTGTGAAATTCGACATTTAGCCATTATGATCAATCTGGAAAACGATCCGACCGCACAAACATCATTTGCTGACGAAATAAATAGTACCACCACCAATAGTGATCCGACCAACGAACCACACTTAAACGATAGCGTGCTCAATTATGGCAAGAAAGAGATCAGCCTAATTGGATCTATTGATCTGCTTTATCGTAACTCATGGAACGAAATTCGCGTACTCCATTTTAATGGTTCACAATGCCTCTTTGAAGCAATCAAAACCTTACTGAACCGCATGCATAAAGATGCTGACTTACCTAATTCGATAGAGATATTTTGCTATAGCAAATTATTACAGACCGATATTAAACAACAGATAAAAGAGTTGATGGATGATTGTATTGAGTTACGCCTCACGACGACTCAAAATAACTCAACCCAAGTCAAACCTTTGCGTATTAACGGATCATCTTGGTATCTCTTTTTTGAACGTTTAGGCGTATCGTTTCATCAATTCGCCAATAGCATCGACTTCTATGGTGCCGTCTCGAACAATAAAGTACAAGGCCGTGCACTCAACATGTTAGATGAAACCAATGAAATGCCGACTGAAATTGACAGTGTTGCCTGCGAAGGAATTATCCAATTCTTTTTTGAAGATACTCATACCGGCTTCGATCTCTATATCTTAAATGAACACAACCAAGTCGAAATTTACCGTAACTGTAATGGGAACAAATATAATATGTTAAAAGATATTAATAATTTCTATGCGCTCTCAGATGACCGTTTCAGTTTTGCCGCAAGTAGTTCGATTAATTTTAACTTACCACAATTTTATCAAATCATTTATAATCCAAAAGGCCAACGCGAAATTCTACCACTGGGTTAATTTAATCATCAAACCCATTGTCGAATGTTTCAGAATCATATAACGTTTATGTAAAAATTACAGATAACGCCATTTTTAATAGAACAAATAATTAGATTTCTATTAAAATAATGGGAACTTTTTAGCAATTTTGTAATCTAACTATTTGTGCGCACATCTTTGTAAGAGCTTTTGATAATAAGTCATGCGTATGTAGACTAAGACTTATTAAGTAAATTCTGATAAAGGGTAAATAGGCCAACAGATAGTTAATACGATGGAGAATGGCCTTAGATGAGTGAACAAGTAACAGACCAAATGCTAGTTGATCGCGTACTACATGGAGACAAGAATGCGTTCAATCTATTAGTGGTTCGTTATCAAAATAAATTAGCTCATTTGGTTTCTCGTTATGTATTAACATCTGAAGTCCCCGATGTTGTGCAAGAAACATTTATTAAAGCTTATCGCTCTTTGGGCTCTTTTAAAGGTGAAAGTATTTTTTATACGTGGCTATATCGCATTGCGGTCAATACAGCCAAAAATTACTTAACCGCTCAAGGTAGACGACCACCCGCATCAGATATCGATGCCAGTGAAGCCGAAAGTTACGAAGGTGCTGATTTATTAAAAGATACTGACAATCCAGAAAGTCTGATTCTTTCAAAAGAAATTGAAAAAGTGGTATTTGAAACGATCAAGTCATTACCTGAAGATTTACGAAAAGCCATCACATTACGTGAAATTGATGGTCTAAGTTATGAAGAGATTGCTGATATTATGCATACGCCTGTAGGAACTGTACGATCACGAATTTCTAGGGCACGTGAAGCAATCGATGAAAAGATAAAACCTCTAGTTGGTTAATGAAGGTATCTACTATGCAACTTACCATGCAAGAAGAACAAAAACAGAATGAAACCCTTTCATCATTGATGGATGGTGAACTCATCAATGACAAGTTCACCGATGATCGTTTTTTACAAACCATCACCGAAGATGAACGTTTACACGCCTGTTGGCATCGTTATCATATAGCAAGAGACGCTATGCAAGGTAATTTACACAGCTGTTCCTTAACGTTGGATATCGAAAGTGCAGTAGCGCAATCAATTGCTAATGACAATCTATATGGCGTACCTGCAACAGATCAACCTGCTATCGCTAACGTCGAAATGCCTAACCTAAACAGTCTTAAATCCCCGAATCTCTTTTGGGCACACCTAAAAGAGATGGCAATCCGCACCAGCCAAGTCGGTTTAGCTGCTTGTGTGACTTTAGCGATTATTGCCGGTGTCCAATATCATCAGGGGCAATCAAACGACAGCCACGCACCTATTTTAAATACCGTTCCTATTGGTGTAAATGTTGCGCCGGTTGGCGGTATTGCACAACCAGGTGAACAACAACCTAGCGAACAGCAGCTTTTTGAAAAAAGACAATATGATAAAATCCGATTGTTAGTTCAAGATTACGAATTGCAAAAAAGATTAAATACCCATTGAAATTAATCTACGCATTACAATGAATTTATTCGTTATTATCAATAATAGACTTTCCCATAAAGGCGCGGACAAAAATCGATTGATTATAGGTCAACGCCTTATCAATCTTTTTTTTCCGCCTTATTTTACCAACCACAATCGACTAAATCACATAACCACATATCAGCCTAATCAAAATAAGGTGGCTAAAACCTTACCACGTAAACAAGGGAAAACCTTACTAACACTATTTTTCCCTCTACTTAGCCTGCTATTTTCTTCAGTTTGTTTGGCAACGGATACCGACGATGCGATCAATTTACTCAATAAAATGAATAACGCGGTACAAACCCAAAATTATCAAATTAATTTTATTACCCAAGATAAAAATCAATATGTGACTACATTCGAATATAGCCATATCGGCGCAACAACCCCAGAGTCACTCATCCATAGAAATAGTAACGTTAAAAATAACGACGCTGCGGCGCATTTACTTTACTTAGAAGGCCCTGCTAAAGAGATTATTTTACATCATAATATTACCAGCTACTTCCAGCCGGATAGTGCGTCCTTTTCTATCACAAGTCCGCGAATTGTCGAAGCCTTTCCAGATGTCATCTATAATGATTTCAAACAACTTGCCAATACCTATGATTTTATCCTATTAGGTAAAACAAGAACGGCTAACCGCAGCGTACAATTAATTAGAATTATCGCAAAAGATAAAGATCGCTATAATTATGTTGTCTGGATTGACGATGAAACTTATTTACCCTTACGCATTGATTTGATCGATCTCAATAACGAACTACTACAACAGATGAAAGTGGTCGAATTTAATCAAAATTTTGATAAGAAAAAGCTCTTAAACTACATCGATAACCGAACTTACCCCATTTTGCTAGCTATTGAGAAAAAGAATAATAACCTAGATGAATGGCAACTGACTTGGCTACCAACCGGTTTTAAAGAAATTGCCGCCTATAATATCAGTTTTTACAATTCCGATATCGCAACAAAACTCTTTTCTGATGGTGTATTTTCATTTACGGTCAATATTTCCGATGAACAAACCACGCCAACCAATCAACTTATTCAGCAAGGCGGGAGAACCATTTTTTCCACCAATTTAAATAAAAAAAATATCATTATTATTGGTAATTTACCCTTAACAACTATTGAACGCATCGCACAAAATATTACCGAGAAATCACCCTCATAATATCGATAAGGCTATGCTTGCCGGCCATTAATGTGTAGAATGCCTACTTTTATTGCTACTTAAATTTTTAACTGTAACGATTAATATGAATAAAAATATTCGCAATTTTTCAATTATTGCTCATATTGACCATGGTAAATCGACGCTATCTGACCGTATTATCCAAATTTGCGGTGGGCTAAGTGATCGTGAAATGGAAGCACAAGTTCTAGATTCGATGGATCTCGAACGTGAGCGTGGTATTACGATAAAAGCGCAAAGTGTCACCCTAGATTATCAAGCGAAAGATGGCCAAACTTATCAGCTAAACTTCATTGACACGCCTGGACATGTTGACTTTTCGTATGAAGTATCGCGTTCACTTGCCGCCTGTGAAGGCGCACTACTTGTTGTCGATGCAGGGCAAGGCGTTGAAGCACAAACATTAGCTAACTGTTATACCGCCTTAGACATGAACCTGGAAGTTGTCCCTGTTCTTAATAAAATCGATCTACCTGCCGCCGAACCAGAACGAGTCGCTGCTGAAATCGAAGATATCGTCGGCATTGATGCCACCGATGCAGTACGCTGCTCAGCTAAAACCGGTGTCGGGGTAATAGATGTATTAGAACGCCTAGTCAAAGAGATCCCGCCACCAGAAGGCGATTCAGATGCACCACTACAAGCATTGATTATTGATTCTTGGTTCGACAACTATTTAGGTGTGGTATCCTTAATTCGCATCAAAAATGGCAAACTGCACAAAGGCGATAAAATCAAAGTGATGAGTACCGGCATGACCTATAATGTCGATCGCCTAGGAATCTTCACGCCAAAACAGATTGATAAAGATAGCCTCAATTGTGGAGAAGTGGGTTGGGTTGTCTGTGCAATTAAAGATATCTTAGGCGCGCCAGTCGGTGATACCTTAACGCTAGCACATAATCCTGCAAGCCATCCTTTACCTGGCTTTAAGAAAGTGAAACCGCAAGTCTATGCGGGGCTCTTTCCAACCAGTTCTGATGATTATGAATCTTTCCGCGACGCACTGGGTAAATTAAGCTTAAACGACGCATCACTCTTTTATGAACCCGAAAATTCAGGTGCCTTAGGCTTTGGTTTCCGCTGTGGTTTCCTTGGTTTACTCCATATGGAGATCATCCAAGAACGATTAGAACGCGAATACAATCTCGATCTGATTACAACCGCACCGACGGTTGTCTACGAAGTCTTAACCACAGCCGATGAGACCGTTTATGTTGATAGCCCGGCCAAATTGCCCGCAGTCAATAATATCCAAGAACTGCGTGAACCGATTGCCGAATGTAATATCCTTGTACCACAAGCCTATTTAGGGAATGTCATCACACTTTGTGTTGAAAAACGTGGTGTACAAACGCATATGGTTTATCACGGTAACCAAGTGTCGTTAACCTATGAAATCCCGCTGAACGAAGTCGTATTAGACTTTTTTGACAAACTCAAATCGACTTCTCGCGGTTATGCCTCACTCGATTATAGCTTTAAACGCTTCCAAGTCGCCGATATGGTCCGCTTAGATATCTTAATCAATGGCGAACGCGTCGATGCATTAGCCTTAATCACACACCGAGATAATGCGCCTTATCGCGGTCGGGAATTGGTCGAAAAAATGCGCGATCTGATTCCACGACAACAATTCGACATTGCGATCCAAGCCGCTATTGGCAATCATATCATTGCACGATCAACCGTTAAGCAGTTACGCAAAAACGTCTTAGCAAAATGCTATGGTGGCGATGTAAGCCGTAAGAAAAAACTCTTACAAAAACAGAAAGAAGGTAAAAAACGCATGAAACAGGTGGGAAATGTCGAATTACCACAAGAAGCATTTTTAGCTATCTTGCATGTAGGAAAAGATTAATAGATGATACTTACCCTAAAAACTGATTTTATTAGTTTGATTTTATTGAATTTTCTATTGTTCATAGATAACAAACAACAGATAGCCAATAATAGATAACAAACCTAATCCGTTGGATTTTAGGGGAGAGTCCAATAACGTCCCTTCTCTTTTTATGTCCGCTAGCAAAATCTAGCGGAAAAGCACCATCTTGAAGGGTAATCAATACAGATTAAATATTACACTAACTAGTTAAAGAGGAATCATAATGGCTGGAACCTTTGCCATCATATTAACATTCGCCACCTTAATAACCGGCATCTTTTGGGGATTAGAAAAATTCAAATGGAAGCCAGCTCGACAACGTAAAGTTGAAGAAGTGCGCCAACAATGCAACGGTGATATTGACGGCAGCATATTAGCAGAAGTGGGCAAACCTAAAGGTTGGGTAGAAGGGCTAGCCTCGTTTTTTCCTGTCTTATTTGTGGTATTTATTATTCGATCATTTATCTATGAGCCCTTCCAAATTCCATCAGGTTCCATGATGCAAACATTGCTAATTGGCGATTTTATTGCTGTTGAAAAATACGCCTATGGCATCCGCGATCCTCTCATGAATAACGTATTAATTGAGACAGGGAAACCCCAACGTGGTGATGTTGCGGTATTCAAACACCCTAATGGATCACAGATGGATCTCATCAAACGTGTCGTTGGTCTACCCGGTGATAAAATTGTTTATCTCGTCAAAGAAAAACAGTTATTAATCTACCCCGCTTGCCAAACAAATGATCAAAATTGTACGGGCCAACAGCTTGAGCCACTTGATTTACACTATTCTGAACCAGAAGCCAGTCAATGGAAAGAAGTCCATAACCGCTTCAAACCGAATCCCAATTTCTATACTTTAACGCAATATAAACAAGAAAATATTACTGATTCAGAATCAATCGCTACCTTTGATATGAATATCCAGCAAGAAACCTTAGGTAAGGTCACACACACAATTTTGCTAACCCAAAATACACAAGAAGATCCGAGCTATTTTTACCACCAAAATAATCAACCCCTCGCCACCTGGGTTGTCCCTGAAGGGAACTATTTTATGATGGGCGATAACCGTGACAACAGTGGTGATAGCCGTTACTTCGGTTTTGTACCCGAAAAGAATTTTGTCGGCCGCGCTTCTGTGATTTGGATCAGTTTTGAAAAACAACCTGATGAATGGCCAACGGGTGTTCGATTTAATCGGATTGGTCGTATCCATTAATGATAAAAGGTGACCCAACGGTTATGCACAATCAGTGATAACCGTATTTTAAGAGTGATATATAAACAGCATAATGAAAAAATTTAGTGAAATACAAAAAGCCTTAGGCTACCATTTTCAAAATGAAGCATTACTCCAACATGCACTCACACATCGCAGTGCCAGTAAAGTACATAACGAAAGGCTCGAATTTTTAGGTGACTCAATTTTAAGTTTTGTCATTGCCGACGAACTCTTTCACCGTTTTCCCCTTGTTGATGAAGGCGACCTCAGCCAAATGCGATCCAGTTTAGTCTGTGGACAAACCTTAGCCGTGATGGGTAAAGCATTTGGTTTAGGTGATTGGCTTATCTTAGGCCAAGGCGAATTAAAAAGCGGTGGCTTCCGACGTGAATCCATTATTGCCGACGCGGTAGAAGCCATTATCGGTGCTATCTATTTAGATAGCAATGTCGACACCATCCGCCAATTAATTCTCACTTGGTATATATCGCGCCTCAATGACATCAAACCTGGTATCAAACAAAAAGATGCCAAAACAAGATTACAAGAATATCTACAAGGTATTCATCAAGAAAGGCCGTTATATTTAATTATCGAAGTCGTTGGCGAAAATCACGAACAAGAGTTTCTTGTGCAATGTAAAATTGAAGGTGATCAGCATGAATACCTCGGACGTGGACTCAGTCGCCGAAAAGCAGAACAAGCCGCCGCCGAGCTTGCCTTAAATACGCTCGGAATAAAATAATGGCTAATCATTCTTAACCATTTATCTTTTCCGTTCACTTTATAAGACGATGAGTATATACTCATTACATATTGAAAATATTTAAAAAAATGGGATTGATAAAATAGTTTATCCAAGCAATCCCACCCCACCATTTCGCAGATAACAATCTACGGAATTTATAGACAACCATTTTTAATGATAATGAGAGCATATGATGGTAGAGACAAAAAAACACTGCGGCTTTGTTGCAATCGTCGGACGCCCTAACGTTGGTAAATCCACACTGCTTAACCGATTATTAGGCCAAAAAATCTCAATCACTTCACGTAAAGCACAAACCACGCGTCACCGCATTCTCGGTATCGATACCGAAGGTGACGATCAAATTATCTATATCGATACCCCTGGCCTTCATCTAGAAGAAAAACGCGCCATTAATCGCTTAATGAATCGCGCAGCCAGCAGCTCAATCGGTGATGTCGAACTGGTGCTCTTTGTCGTAGAAGGCACACGTTGGAACGAAGACGATGACATGGTTGCCGAAAAACTCAAACAATGTAAATGCCCAATTTTGCTGGTGATCAATAAAATTGATAATATTGCGGACAAAAGCCAACTCCTCCCGCATATCACAGAGATCAGTAAAAAAGTCCATTTTATCGAAGCTATCCCTATTAGTGCCGAAACCGGCGAAGGGGTAAATACGATCAAATCCATCGTCAAAAAATATTTACCCGAAGGCGAACACCATTTCCCAGACGATTATATTACCGATCGCTCACAACGCTTTATGGCATCAGAAATCATTCGCGAAAAACTGATGCGCTTTCTTGGCGAAGAACTCCCTTATTCTGTCACCGTTGAGATAGAACAATTCAAAATCGATGAAAAAACCGGCCTATATCGCATCAACGGACTCATTTTGGTTGAACGTGAAGGGCAAAAAAAGATGGTCATCGGCAGTAAAGGGGAAAAAATCAAACAGATTGGTATCGAAGCACGTAAAGATATGCAAGCCTTTTTTGATGCCAAAGTCCATCTTGAACTTTGGGTCAAAGTCAAAGCAGGTTGGGCGGATGATGAACGTGCCTTACGCAGTCTAGGTTATAGTGACGATCACTAACTAATAGCGGAAAAGATCTACTTTTCCGCCATCCCAACGGTCTGTCCAAGCGAAAGCGTATAATCTAAAGAATATGTGGAGGTCACTGACTCACCATTTAGTTTTTTTAATAATAACTCAGTCGCCAGCTTACCCATCGCAAACCGTGGCGTAATCACTGACGCGATCGCTTGCTGATTCGCCCTGCCGATATCCAAGCCATGGAAACCGGCAATGGCAATTTCGCGCGGTACGTCAATCTTCTTTTGTTGACACATCAACAGCGCCCCAATCGCCATATCATCATTAGTACAAAAAATACCATCCATATCTGGATAGTGTTGATAAGCTTGCTCAAATAAGGCTTTCCCCAAATCAATCGACGAGACTTGATTTGGCAAAATTTGCCTGGCGACTAATCCAGCTGTCTCCATGGCACGCTTGTATCCTTCATAACGCTGCCTATCACGACTGCTATCGACTGAATTAAAATAAATAATCGTTCGCTTACCACTATTAATTAACTGCATCGTCATGGCGAAGGCAGCTTGTTCATTATCAAAACCGACTTGGATATCAATACAGCGCGGCGTAATATCCATTAATTCAGCCACCGGAATTGCCGCCGTTTTCAAATAACGCAAAGCTTTTACGGTATGTTTCTTTTCCATTAAAATCAATGCATCGATACTGTAAGAGAGCAAATTTAAAATCTTTTCCTCTTCGATAACACGATCATAATCATAATTGGTAATAATCGTTTGATAATGATTTTTCGATGCGACAGATTCAATGCCAGCTAAGACATCTAAAAAAATCTGATTATTAAATGACGGTATGACAATACCGATACAACGGCTGCGCGACCCTAGCATAATTTGTGGTGCCAGATTAGGGATATAATGAATATCTTCAAGGACTTTGGCAATTTTATCGCGATTTTTATCGGATACTTGATTAGGATCACGTAAATAACGACTCACTGTCATTTTCGTTACACCGGTCAAATCAGCAATATCTTGTAAACTAACCCGCTTTTCTCTCATCACTTCTTTATATTTTGCCTCAAAAAATCCTAAGGCAGGCATTTTATCAGCAAACCATTTTATCGGCAAACCAGGAGTTACCCACAAATTGACACAAGGTTTTGTTAAAAATTTGACATAAACGTAGTATAGTTCTGAAACATTCAAATAAAAATAAAGTCATTGCCTTTGACGGAATGACTTTATCTTCAATATTTATAGCAATGTTTTATTCAATCTCTTGGCTAACTGGCCGCCGATTCGCATCGGCGAAACAGTTTGATATGATAACTATTTAGCGGCCTTCACACTCGCCATCAACACCACTGACAACACCAATGCCACGCCCATAAAAACATAAGACGCACCTGCACTGCCAGTTGCCGCATTAATCACACCAACTAACCATGCACCTATAAATGCACCCAATGCGCCAAAACTGTTAATCAAACCAATTGATACACCAGAGACATTACTTGGTAGCAATTCTGGAATTAACGCAAAGAAAGGCCCATAAGGTGCATACATACAACCTGCTGCAATAGCCAATAAAACAAAACAGATCCAAAAATGTTCTGCGCCCAATAAATAAGCGGTAAAAAATGCAATTGTTGCAACCAAAAGTAATGGCCAGACAAACAGTTTGCGATTTTGCAATTTATCAGATAAGTAAGAGACAATTAGCATTAACGTAATTGCAACAAGGTAAGGAATTGCTGTCAACCAACCGGTAGACACAATATCAATATTACCCGCTGATTTAATAATAGAAGGCATCCACATCATAAAACCATAAACACCCACACTCCAAAGTGCATGCACTGCGCAAAGCTTAATCACATTACCTGAACGGAACGCTTCGCCATAATTTCGCATAGGTTTGATATTCTGCTGTTCCAACTCCATCGCTGCTTTAAAATCGGCTTTTTCTTGCGACGTTAACCATGTCACTTCAGAAGGTTTATCACGCACTAAAATCCACCAAATGAGTGCCCAAACCACCGCAGGTAACCCTTCGATAATAAACATTTCGCGCCAACCATACAGATCAATCAAATGTGCAGAAACAATCGACATCCAAAGTACAGTAACAGGATTACCTAAAATCAAAAATGTATTTGCCTTAGAGCGTTCGGCCTTAGTGAACCACGTACTAATGTAGATCAACATAGAAGGCATGACAGCTGCTTCCACAATCCCCAAAATAAAACGGATCACCATCAAAGAAGGAATATTACTCACCATCCCCGTTAAGGCAGCACAAAGTCCCCATAAGATAAGACAGACAAAAATCAATTTACGCACACTGCGTCTAACCGCATAAATCGAACCCGGCACCTGGAAAAAGAAGTAACCTAAAAAAAAGAGTGCACCAATAAGCGAAGATGTCCCAGCCGTAATACCTAAATCTTTATTAATACCCGCCGCTGCAGCAAAACCGTAGTTAGCACGATCTAAATAGGCCAGACTATAGGTGATAAAAATAATTGGCATTAACCGCCACCAACGAGAAGGTGCTAATCGAACTTTTATTGTTTCCATAACTGTTATTCCTGAATTTATCTTGTTAACTAACATTTATAAATACAGCATTTACAAATACACGAATATCCCCAGTTTCCTTAAAAAAGGTGATGTGACTCCCTCGATGGTCATCGGTGGGTTCAAGTGGAAAATGTGAATAAAGATTCACTCACTACTCCCTATACCTATTTTCTATACGTAGTCCCTATACGCTAGTGGAGCAACACCTTTCCCCTCACCTTGATGGGAATGAATAAGAGCAACCACTTAGACAGCGGCCAACATACCACCATCGACATAAACAATATGTCCATTAACAAAATTAGAGGCGGCAGAAGATAAAAAGACAGCTGAACCAATCAACTCTTCGGGTTGTCCCCAACGTGCTGCCGGTGTGCGCTTAAATAACCAATCCGAAAATACCTTATCTTCAACTAACGCTTTGGTCATAGCTGTGTCAAAATAACCTGGCCCAATACCATTTACCTGAATATTATAACGAGCCAATTCAGTGCACATTCCACGCACTAACATCCGCACAGCCCCTTTCGACGCCGCATAAGGAGTAATCGTGTCACGACCCAACTCACTTTGCATTGAACAAATATGAATAATTTTGCCCTGTTTACGCGCTATCATATGTTTAGCCACTTGTTGTGAGACCAAAAAAACCGCTTTTTGGTTAACATTAATCACCGCATCCCAATCGGCTTCAGGAAATTCGGTAAAAGGATGACGGCGTTGAATACCGGCGTTATTAATCAAAATATCGATCTGACCAATATCGTGTTCGATATGATCGATCGCATTTTTAACCGACGTCGAATTCGTCACATCAAACCCCACACCTACTGCATCAATACCTTGCTCCTGTAAAGCTTTAGCCGCAGCATCGGCACGTTCTTGTGTAATATCATTAATCACAATACTCGCCCCATACTCACCCAGCCCTTTCGCCAGTAAATTCCCAATACCTTGCGCCGACCCAGTTATCAGTGCACGTTTACCTGTCAAATCAAATAACGATTGCATAACATTTTCTCCTTTTATATTTCTTATGAAGCGTTCATTTTGCTCATTAAGTGCAGTGTTACAAACATAACATCCAAAATAGTTACGCGTAACAATTACGCGTAACATTACGACAAAAAAAGGGAAAATAAAAGTCAATGGAAGCCGATTTATGGCAAAAAGTTCTGTTTTGTGATCTCAATCAAGATTTTTAATTACACCATTTATTCGCAAGACTCACGCAGATATCATACAAGACAACTCATTTTTTGTTTGATTTTATCAATCCCCTAAAACCTTAGCTGATAAGGCAAATACGATAACCGGCCCCTTTTTGCAGAGACACAAATTTGGGCGGACAAAGTTGGACGAGCAAAGTTATCGCTAAACATTTTTTATGATCTTCTATATAATAAACGCCTAACGCATTTCTCTTATCAGAATCGATTTTGGAGCACCGTCAATGCAGCAACATCGTCCCATCCGCCGTGCACTATTAAGTGTATCGGATAAAACAGGTATTTTAGAATTTGCAAAAGCGCTTACCGATCGTCATGTCGAACTCTTATCAACTGGCGGCACCGCAAAATTATTACTGCAACACCACATTCCCGTTACCGAAGTATCCGACTACACAGGCTTTCCTGAAATGATGGATGGACGTGTCAAAACGTTACATCCTAAAATACATGGCGGTATTTTAGGTCGACGTGGCATTGATGATGCCATTATGCAACAACAGCAAATCGCGCCTATCGATATGGTTGTTGTCAACCTTTATCCATTTGCCCAAACCGTTGCTAAACCTAACTGTACCTTAGCCGATGCGGTCGAAAATATCGATATTGGTGGCCCTACTATGGTGCGATCAGCCGCGAAAAATCATCAAGATGTTGCAATTGTTGTCGATCATCATGATTACACAACTATCATCGATCTGATGGATAAAAACCAAAACTCACTGACATTTGATTACCGTTTCAATCTCGCGATTAAAGCGTTTGAACACACCGCTAAATATGACGGCATGATTGCCAACTATTTTGGTCAACGTGTTGCCCCTTATCTGGGCGAAACCGATCAGCCATCAGGCGAATTTCCACGTACACTTAATCTGCAATTTATCAAAAAACAGAATATGCGTTATGGCGAAAATGCACACCAACACGCCGCGTTTTATGTTGAAGAAACCAATACCGACCGACATCATGCCGACGCCGAACCTAACCGCGCCAATGTGTCTATTGCAACCGCCAAACAGTTGCAAGGTAAAGCACTCTCTTACAACAATATTGCCGATACCGATGCCGCCCTTGAATGCGTGAAAAGTTTTGACGAACCCGCTTGTGTTATTGTCAAACATGCCAATCCGTGTGGTGTCGCAATTGGCAAAAGTGCAACCGATGCGTACTTGCGTGCCTTTAAGACCGATCCAACATCAGCTTTTGGGGGAATTATTGCCTTTAATCGCCCACTCGATGCCAATACTGCGCAAGCTATCGTTGATCGCCAATTTGTCGAAGTGATCATTGCCCCGTCTGTCACACCAGAAGCACTCACTATCACCGCGACCAAAAAAAATGTCCGGGTCCTTGAGTGTGGTGAATGGTCAACCACCGCGGCAACCGAACCGACTTCACCAATCGCAATCAGCCAACTTGATTTTAAACGCGTTAATGGTGGATTACTGGTGCAAGAACGCGATACGGGTACTGTGACCAAAAATGAACTAAATATCGTCACTAAACGTCAACCAACCGAAAAAGAGCTAGCAGACGCTCTATTTTGTTGGAAAGTCGCCAAATTTGTGAAATCTAATGCGATCGTATATGCCAAAGATAACATGACTCTCGGTATTGGTGCTGGGCAGATGAGCCGCGTCTATTCTGCCAAAATTGCGGGCATCAAAGCACAAGATGAAAACCTCGACGTGGCAGGATCAGTGGTCGCTTCTGACGCATTTTTCCCTTTCCGCGATGGTGTTGACGCCGCCGCCGCAGTCGGCGTCACCTGTATCATCCAACCGGGTGGTTCGATTCGAGATGACGAAGTGATCCAAGCGGCCAACGAGCATAATATTGCTATGATTTTTACCGGCATGCGTCACTTTAGACATTAAATGAGCAAGGACAGTTTATGAAAGTATTAATTATTGGTAATGGTGGACGCGAACACGCTATAGCTTGGAAAGTGGCACAATCGCCATTAGTCACCAAAGTATTTGTCGCTCCAGGTAATGCAGGCACGGCACAAGAACCCTTGCTCGAAAATATCAATATCAAAGCGACCGACGTCAGTGGCTTGCTCACTTTCGCACAACAAGAAAAAATCGATCTCACCATTGTCGGTCCTGAAGCGCCACTGGTTATTGGGATTGTTGATAGTTTTCAAAAAGCAGGTCTACAAATTTTTGGGCCCACTAAAGCAGCGGCACAACTAGAAGGTTCGAAAGCTTTTACTAAAGATTTTTTAGCGCGTCATCATATCCCAACGGCGACCTATCAAAACTTTACCGAAATCGATCCCGCGATCGCTTATGTTCGCGAACAAGGTGCGCCCATTGTCATTAAAGCCGACGGCTTAGCGGCGGGCAAAGGTGTTATCGTTGCGATGACACTCAAAGAGGCCGAAGCGGCTATTCGCGACATGTTAGCGGGTAACGCCTTTGGCGATGCCGGTCATCGTATTGTTATCGAAGAGTTTTTAGACGGCGAAGAAGCCAGCTTTATCGTCATGGTAGATGGCAAGCATGTCGAACCGATGGCCACTAGCCAAGATCATAAACGTGCTTTCGATGGTGATACTGGCCCTAATACTGGTGGAATGGGGGCTTACTCCCCCGCACCTGTTGTGACCAACACGGTTTTTGCTAAGGTCATGGAACAGATCATCTACCCAACTATCAATGGCATGGCCCAAGAAGGGAATCCCTATACCGGTTTTTTATATGCTGGACTGATGATAGATAAACAAGGCAATCCCAAAGTGATCGAATTTAATTGCCGTTTTGGCGATCCTGAAACCCAACCGATTATAATGCGATTGCAATCCGATTTAGTGGCACTTTGCTTAGCAGCAACCGCTGGCACACTTGATAGTCAAAAATCGCAATGGGATCCAAGACCCGCTTTAGGCGTTGTCATGGCAGCAGGTGGCTATCCAGGACAATATAATACGCAAGATGAAATCATTGGTTTACCAACACATTCAGACCAAGATTGCAAAGTGTTCCATGCAGGTACCAGCCTTGAAAAAGGGAAAATCTGTACACATGGCGGGCGTGTACTTTGTGTGACTGCCTTAGGCGATACCGTGCTTGCCGCACAAACGCGCGCATATCAACAGGTAAACGATATCCATTGGCATGGCTGTTTCTATCGTCATGATATTGGTTATCGTGCCATTGCACGCGAAATAGCAGCGCAAGATACCTTAGCACAAAGGACAACAGCATGCGATTACACTGAACAAGATCTTGTTAACCAACATGCGGCTGAATAAGCAACCCTAAAACAATAATAGAAATAAAAATCGAAAACATCAGAAGCGGCCAAAATACGAACAGGTAAAACAGACCAATTCGCTCCCAATTATGGCGCTTCTTGATCAATAATCCCGTCAATAATCTTGTCAATAAAAACCGCCAATTTTATTTAACTTGGCGATTTTTTATGCATTATTCTTCAAATGAATCTCTTATCTTATCGAGAAAAATGGCTATCTGCTTGTGAGTAATTACACCGCATAAAAATGGCAAGAATTTAAAAATCCAATCACTTTTTATCATTTTTTTATGATGATGTTTTAGAACTACACTACGTTTATGTCAAATTTTAAGTTTATGCTTAACATTAATGCTACAACTTTAATTTAAACGATCTTTTTATCTAACTAACTGAAAAATTACAAATCTTTACAAAAAAGACGCCTATAAAACTTACGTTTTTTATTTTTAGCATTAAAATAACGAAATAATTTCCATAAGTGTTAACAGAAATTAAGTTGCAAAGGAATAAAGGAACCGTATAATGCAGCAAACAAGCAAACAAGCAAACAAGCAAACAAGCAAACAAGCAAACAAGCAAACAAGCAAACAAGCAAACAAGCAAACAAGCAAACAAGCAAACAAAATGATTTTTGGTCGTTATTTTTATCACACCACGTAACACAATCCCTTTATTCTCTATTTTTCCGATTATCTGTTATAACACTATTTTTTATGCCGTTGACAGTGCAAGCAGCACTCTCTGCGATTACCTCACGTGCAATAGAAGGTCAAGCGCCTTATTTGACTTTTGATAATGGGGTGACGCAAGCACCAGATACCGCCCCTTTGCTCACATTAAAACTGTCTGATGGTAAAATGTGCACGCCAACTAACAATCAATGTACAGAAGCAACACCGATGGAATTGCCTGTTGTAGATCAAACGCTACATGATGTCCAAATGCCTGTTCCTGTCACATCCAATACAGCTGATTTAAGCACACCAATTCGTAATAATAATTATTGGTATGATAATAATGGCGACGGGGAAGGGTCAGATGGGCTCATTGTGACGGGGAATATTACCGTCGAAATAAAAGATGTGTATGGTGATATCTTTGCAAATCATGGGGCAAGATTAGATCCGTGTCACGCACCTTACCAAATCACACTCACCAGTGATGGTGGTGAACTGAGTACTCAATATGGTATACCTCGAAGTAGTAATTTCGCCGGTTCCACCATAACTTATTACATAAAACCCAAATTAACAGGGCCCTTAACCTGTTATGTCCAACCCAATATCATGTGGTCGGATAATTATGATGAGACACAATGGTATAAAGAGTCTGGATTTCTTCCACAAAATATCACTATGCCATCCTCTAACTTCCCTACAATTGGGCAAATAATCTGTTTTTCAATTTAACCGTTGCGGGTCCCTTAGGGAAGATAAGTTACGAAAAATTCCCCACAGATTCAGGTCTCAGTTTAACGATAGAACCCTCTACCGAAGAACCGGATAATCCAACGCTGATTAACACCAAAATAACGTTAAAAGGACCAACTGAAGCGACCTATACGACTGCAGAAACTGCCGTACCAACCACTTTTACGTTATACTCAGGTACAGGCACAACAAAAACTAAATTCTACAGTTTTTATATCGGTAAATGGTTTATCTCAAGTCCTGCTCATCAAGGCCCTTACAAGGCTGATTTCTGTGCAACTTACTATGGAAACCGTTATCGTATTCCTAGAGTAAGGGAATATAGCAATGGGCAAATAACATTTGCAGGACCTGATAAGGATTTGGGGTGGGCTGCAAATCCTGGCGGCAGCACGGATTGGTCTTATAAACGTAAAATTGGTGGAGGGTTATTTGCAGAATGGGGAGCAATAAAGAACGTGTCGTATTCTTATATAGATAGTGACTTTAGCCCCTCATATACACGTACCCACTCATATTGAGCTATCGAGATAAGTTCAGGCAATAAATTCATTGCTGTTGGTAGCATGGATGGTGCAATAGATCTCGATTATACTAATAATAATATTTTCGCCTGCGTAACACCTTAATTTTGAGTTAATCATTTACTGTGATCACCCTTGGCACTTCTCGCAAAAAAAGGTGTTGCGTTGACCGATTTTGAGGGATTGTATTTTCGCTTGGCAGATAAAGCACGCTTCCCCTGCTCGCCCATACACCTGTAGCTGTTGGGCGAAATAGCCAGGTTTACCGTCGGATTGTAAAAAATCTTTTAAGGTTGTGCCGCCTTGTTCGATCGACTTCGCAAGTACCTGCTTAATCGCCACCACTAACCGTTCACATTCCGCTAATGTCAATGAATTAGCGGGGCGAATAGGATGGATTTTGGCCATAAATAGTGATTCCGACGCATAAATATTACCCACCCCAACCACAATGTTACTATCCATAATCCAACTTTTTATCGGTACTTTCCGATTTTTTGCCTGCCTAAATAGATAATCTGCCGAAAAATCGTCACTTAATGGCTCTGGCCCTAAATGGGTTAATTGGGATAAATCATTAAGCGATGAGGCGCAAAGCCATGCGCCAAAACGGCGCGGATCGGTATACCGTAACGTAACACCGTTTGCTAAAATTAGATCAACATGATCATGTTTTTGTGCAGGTTCTGGTGTAAGTAAAATCCGTAAACTCCCCGACATACCTAGGTGAATCACGATCCAATGAATAGTCGATGCTGATGTTTGTGAAATGTTGTTTTTACCTTCTATCGATTGCAGTTCTAATAGCAAATATTTGGCACGCCGTTTTACATCAACAATCACCTGCCCTTGTGCCTGTAAAATCGCATCATCAATTAACCAACGTAATTTAGGTTGACGAATAATAATCTGCCCAATCGTTTGCCCTTTGAGATAGGGC
Source organism: Orbaceae bacterium ESL0727 (assembly GCA_029433345.1). Lineage (GTDB taxonomy): Bacteria > Pseudomonadota > Gammaproteobacteria > Enterobacterales > Orbaceae > Gilliamella. The sequence continues at coordinate 1,148,918 of JAQTHY010000001.1, read as the reverse complement.
AAAATACCACGACGGCTCGTTTCGACTTCCGGTAATTCAGGCATAAATCAGATAGGCTCCCACATAACTTTTCATATCGATATATTCAAAAGGTAATCCATTAATAAGTAAGCGTTGATAAGCAAATGTTAATAAATCAGCACTAAAATAACGCTTCGCTTACCCCTTAATTACCTCACCTCTTCACTCTGCTTTATTGGCCAAACATATCTTTTACCCAAGTTGGCGCTGTCTGCTGATCAGGCTCAGCTTGACTGTTTGATGAACAAAAGCTTTGTGGATTAGCTGTCCAGACCGGTAACATCCGTCCACTGCCTCCATCACATAACCATTGGCCATTGCTATTTATAGGCATATAAACAATGTTTTGTGGTAAAGGTAACTCGAGTTTCTTCGGCGGATTACGTCGCAAATACTCGCCATAAATTTTAAGCGCACCTGTCGCCCCGGTTAATTTCATTGGCGAGTGATCATCAAGGCCAATCCAGATAACCGCAACATTTTTACCATCTACCCCAGTAAACCAGCTATCGCGTGAGTCATTACTGGTCCCGGTTTTGGCCGCTAATTTGAACGCACCATATTTCGCTTTTAACGATCGCGATGTACCCGACTCAACCCCTTGTTGCATGGCAAATGTGGTCAGGTAAGCCGCTTGCCCCGAAACCGCTTGGATTTGTTGCGGATAATTTTGGTAAATCAACTCGCCTTTTTCAGTTAATACATAGCGTAAAATAGAGAGTGGCGCACGTTGCCCGCTATTGGTAATCGTTTGGAACATCTGTGCCGTTTCAAGTGGTGTCAACTCTATTGCCCCCAGTAAACGGGAAGGTAGATTAGGGATACGCTCTTCTGGTACCCCTAGCGCTTGCAACGTATTTTTACTGGCGCCTAAGCCAAGTGCCATACCTAAATTAACTGTTGGTACATTCAGCGATAAGGCTAATGCATCGACTAACATCACCCGATCACGAAATTTGCGATCGAAATTACGTGGTTCCCAATATGTACCGTTGTCGAGCTTAATCGAAAGCGGATTATCTTCTAGCCAACTGTTCAGTTGATAACGATCGGGTTGGCCTAAGGCGGTCAAATAGGTCGACGGTTTAGCCAGCGAACCTATCGCACGCCGTGTTAACCAAGCACGGTTATAACCAGGATAACGCGGCTCAGCACTACCAATTAGCGCGCGGATTTCACCGGTTTCTCGGCTCACAACCACCATTGCAGTTTGCAGATCCTTAGATGTAGCATTGCGCAATGTTTCGATACCATCAGTGATCGCCTGCTCAGCCGCGGCCTGTGCGACCGGATCGAAGGTAGTAAAAATCTTCATACCAGATAAATGATCAGCCTGATCACCTAACTGTTTTCGCAATTCATTACGCACCACCTGCATAAACGCCGGTTGCGGCGAAATCACGCCACCTTTAGGTAACACGGTTAATGCCCGTTGGCTTAACAAATTATAGAGCTCATCATCAATAATACCTTGCTCTTCCGCCAATTTTAAAACCACGTTACGCCGCTCAGTCACTAGCGCAGGTTGTGTCCAAGGATTATAAAGTGAAGCACCTTTGACCATACCCACTAAAACAGCTTGCTGATCAAGTGTAAGTTCGTTAACCGGTCGACCAAAATAGTAGAGGCTAGCAAGTGGGAAACCATGAATCTCTTCACTGCCACTTTGCCCGAGGTAAACTTCGTTAAGATAGAGCTCCAAAATTCGCTCTTTACTATAACGCCCATCTAAAATCAAGGCCATATAAGCTTCGCGCAATTTACGACTTAAGCTACGTTCATTGGAGAGAAAAAGATTTTTAACCGTTTGCTGAGTTAAGGTACTGCCGCCTTCCGTACGCCCAGTTGTCAGATTGACAAAAATGGCTCGCCCAATAGAGTAAAGGCTAATACCATCATGTTGATAAAAACGTTTATCTTCAGTGGCAATCAATGTTTGTAATAAAGAATCGGGGAACTCTTTTAATGGCACAAATAACCGCTGCTCACCATTGGGAGAATGTAGCATGGTGATCAATTTAGGATCGATCTTAAGCAAACCAAAATCACGCCCTGTATCAAGATTGGTCATTCGATCAATGCGATTTTGATAAAAGGTGATTTTGACACGAAACGCCTGTTCTTCACCATCCGGGAACACAAATGGTCGACGATAGATCTCAATACTATCACCACTGACCACAAATTCACCTGGACGTGTCGCTTTGCTTTCTTGACGATATTGCGCACCCAACAGAAGTGACACAACGTCGCTTAGGCTGTATTCACTATCGGGTTCGAGATCAGAGATTTTCCCATAAACTGCCGCTGGCAATTCCCACACATTACCGTCAATACGCTCTTTAATCTGTTGATCAAGATAGACGCCATAGATTGCCGTCGCCGCCGCGAAAATTAAAAAAAGTTTAAAACATAACCAAAATAGTCGTCGACGCCACGACGGACGAACTTTAACGTTATCTTCTTGTTGATTAGATCGATTTCGTTTTTTACTCACTTGCCACCAAGTCTTTATGCTTAATCAGAAATTCGCCCATAATAACACAATTTTAGACAGTTGATGAGACAGAGTTACCACTGACCACGTCAGATCATAAATCCAATGTTTATCTTTCGAAATAATCCCAATCATGATGTTAAGATCTTTCAGAACTACTACCCATTTCAATCAGTTTATTGCTGTCAATTTACTATCGATAGTGTTGAGCGCAATGCACATAGTCTTTACCGACTGACCGTTTATCTTGAAAAGTGCTTACCTTAGAGAAACAAGCTGTTTTGAAAAATAATTAGCCTAAAAATCAATTGCCTTGAAAAGCAGTTATTTTGAAAACAGTTACCTTGAAAAACAGTTGCTTTGCAAAAAGGGAAAAGAGCGCCATTTTTTAAAGATGGGAAAAGGGATTACGAGCGCGCAAGGTGGCGCGCTTATAAACTTAGCTGCGATTTGATATCTTTGACATTCGCAATAAATGCAGCTTTGGATTTACCGGTTAATCCTTCTGATATTGGTAAACTTGCTGTTAATGGATTTACCGGTCGATTATTGATATGAAGCTCAAAATGGAGATGCGGGCCTGTTGAGCGGCCAGTATTTCCAGACAACGCAATTTTATCGCCACGTTTAACTTGCTGACCAGGTTTGACTAAAATTTTATCAAGATGCATATACTGGGTCATATATTGTCGACCATGGCGGATAGCAATATAGTTGCCGGCAGAATCACTGTATTTCGCCATGACCACTTCCCCATCGCCTACCGATAAAACTGATGTGCCGCGCGATACCGCAAAATCGACACCATTATGTGGTGCGACAATACCGGTGACTGGATTAAGACGTCTTGGATTAAATCCTGATGAAACGGGCGATTGACGTACTAAAGGGTAACGCAGGAAACTTTGCGATAAACTGCCACCATTGATGTCATAATATTTGCCATCATCCGCTAAAATAGCATAGTAATCTTTACTGCCATTTTTAATGCGCACACCCAATAGTTGGCTATTGACTGAGCGTTTACCGTGCATTTCGCGGGAAAGCAGCACAATAAATTTATCGCCAATTTGCAATTTACGGAAATCAAGCCGCCACTGTAATGCCTTGGTAATAATATTGATTTCGCGACTAGTCAAACCACTTCGACGTGCATCTACAACAAAATTACTTTTAATTTCCCCTTGGACGGTAATATTTTGTGAGACCCCTTCGGTCGTTTCTGAACTTTCGACAAAACTGTTACCGGATCGTTCATAGAAACGGATATTATTGGTCGAAATGGTCCAGCTAAATGATTGCAAATTATGATCATCATCGGTTGTCCAACTCACTTGTTGACCAATACGTAAATTTGCCAGTTGTTTATATTGTGTGGTTAATTGATAGATATCATTACGATTGACATTATAACGCACTAACACATCGTGCAAGGTATCGCCGCGCACAATGGTATATTGCACACTATTATCTTTATCATCAATAATGTCATCGAGTTCATCTTTATCAATATTATCTTCAGGAATATCAGAAGATTCGGTGGCCTGCTGAGATTTGGCTTTATCATCGACAATATCGACGCGCGTGCCACCTAATACCAAATGTTGATCCAAAACCGTCGTTTCAGCTTGTGGCGTTAAAGGCACATAAGTTGTTCGCCCTAAATTTAAAGGTCGCCATAAAAAAGAAAAAAGTACAATGATAACAAAAACACCTAATACCGAAAAATAAGGAATACGAACACGACTTATTGAGATACGCGGTGATGTAAGTTGTTGCGCCAAAATTAACCTTAATGCTCTATTACTAAAAATTAGTGCTAAAAATTCTTGATAACTTAGTTATAATAAGTGAAGTATTAATAACTTAACCTAAATAATCTTAACATAACTAACTTAGCCCGAATAATTTAGTCTGAATAACTTAGGTTATTGATGATCTAAACAAGCCAACAACTGTCCAGTTAATTTCAATAATAGCTGCGAATAGGCATCTTTTGCAGGGGCAATTCCCGTCCCTAATGGATCTAATTCACCCACTCTAACGGTTGTACCTTTCACTAATTTATCAATAACTGACGGACTAAATTGTGGTTCTCTAAATACACATACGGCATGATGTTCTTTGAGTGATTGCTGAATAGCATAGACTGTTTGAACACCGGGCTGAACGGCTGGATTAAGGGTAAAACTGCCTAAATTTTTTAATCCAAATTGCGATTCAAAATAACCATAAGCATCATGAAAAACAAAATAGCCCTTATTTTGGACGGGAATTAATTTTTTTGCAATATTTTGTTCCGTTTCCGTGAGATTTATCATGAATTCGTTTAGATTTTCATCAACAACAGCCTGTTTATCAGGGTATTGCGCAATTAATCTATCACGTATAGTGTGCGCAATAATTTTAACAATTTGCGGCGATAACCAGATATGTTCATCATGTGTGCCATGATCATGGTCATGATCGCTTGCATCATCATGATGATCAGAATCACCGTTCGCCTGAGAATGCCCTTTACGTAATAACGTTTGAATTTGCGGAATAGCCGTTAACGCTAACTGCTTCGATTCCGCCACACTTTTTAACACATTCGGTAAGAATGTTTCCATATCTTCACTAATCCACACAACCAATTCAGCCGAATGAATTTTAGCCAGATCAGAAGGTTTTAATGAATAAGTATGTGGCGATGCACCATCGGGAAGTAAAACTGACGTATCGGTCACGCCATCAGCAATCGCCTCCACAATAAAGCCGATCGGTTTTACCGAAACAACAATAGTTGCGTGAGCCGCTGACAACGACGTGATCATAAATAAAAAAAGCACGCTTACTTTCGTGAAAAATCGGCAAAATAGTGCCATAAATTTTTGCATATGAGTACCTAATAGTGAGGAAATATTATAAAATAGCCATAACAGTGTTATGTTATATTATAACAATAAAAAAGCATAACCAAAATGTTTATCCTAACCAGCATGGCAAACAAAGGCAGCAAGACTATGTCTCCATTAATTTCACTGCAAGATGTGGGTGTCGAAATTAATCATCAAAAAATCTTATCACAAATTTCATTAACCATTAATGCCAATGAAATCACTACCATTCTTGGCCCCAATGGTGCAGGGAAATCAACATTAATCAAAGTAGTGTTAGGATTAATGTCGCCAACCACAGGGACCGTTACACGCGCCCCCAATCTCACGATTGGCTATGTGCCGCAATCGATCAATTTCAATCCCGCGCTACCCATTACTGTCGGCCGTTTTATGCATCTGAATCGGCAATTGACTAAAAGCGCCGTGAAACAGATCTTAGCCTTAGTAAAGGCAGATCATCTTATCGATGAAGCGATGCAACAATTATCTGGTGGTGAATTGCAAAGAGTCTTACTGGCGCAAGCAATCGCTAAACAGCCGCAATTATTGATACTCGATGAGCCGGCGCAAGGTGTCGATGTCAATGGCCAAGTTTTGTTATACGATTTAATTGCCAATACACGCGTACAATTAAAATGTGGCGTTTTGATGGTTTCCCACGATCTCGACTTAGTCATGAAAAATGCCAATAAAATTATCTGTCTAAATCACACTATCTGTTGTACAGGCACACCAGCAGCTGTCGCCAATGATCCCGCCTTTATGACATTATTTAATCGAGGGGCAAAATAATGATTGCACTTTTATTACCTTGTCTTTGTGCAGGATTATGTTTATCGCTCATTACTGGGCCATTAGGAACATTTGTGGTATGGCGCAGAATGTCCTATTTTGGCGATACGTTATCACACGCTGCATTATTAGGTATCGCGTTTGGCTTTCTGTTTCATATTAATCTCTTTTACGCCATCATTTTTATTACATTAATTTTAGCGTTTGGACTGATTTGGTTAGAATCACAAAAACAGTTATCGGTTGATACGTTATTAGGCATTTTGGCGCATAGTGCGTTATCGTTAGGACTGGTTGTTATCAGCTTAATGAAAGATATTCGTGTCGATCTTATCGGCTATTTATTTGGTGATCTCTTGTCAGTTACGTGGGAGGATCTGTACCAAATTATCACGGGGGTCGCCCTTGTAGGCGCCATTTTGCTTTGGCGTTGGAATGATTTTCTTTACATCACAGTCAGTGAAGAACTGGCCTTTAGTAACGGAATTAATATTCCGTTAACCAAACTTATCTTGACCATTTTATTGGCGTTAACGATCGGTATTTCGATGAAATTTGTCGGCGCACTTATTATTACCTCGTTATTGATTATTCCAGCCGCCACAGCCAAATATTATGCCAATTCTCCTGAAAAAATGGCACTTTTTGCCATTATTCTTGGCATGTTATCTATTCTGGGTGGATTGTGCTTTTCACTCTTTTACGACACACCAACAGGCCCATCTGTCGTGTTAAGTAATACCGCGCTTTTCTTCATCACATTATTGATCATAAAAATAAGATCAATCATCAAAACCAAGTTAACCATAAAAGGGAACGCTGTCGTAAAAAAATAATAAAAAATAGCACTCGACTATAATTAATGTGAGGTATCTCCCAATTTAGTCATTGTGCGTTAGCGCAAAATGTAAAAATAGCTAAGCTGGCGACATTATTTTTACTTAACTGATGATTATTGATTAACTTACTATGTCACTCGCTATCGTTTACACGCGCGCCTCAATTGGTATTCAAGCGCCACAAATTAATGTCGAAGTTCATATTAGCAATGGTATGCCAGGATTTGTTCTGGTTGGTCTACCCGAAGCCACCGTCAAAGAAGCCAAAGATAGAGTCCGCAGTGCAATTATTAATAGTGGTTTTACTTTCCCCGCGCAAAAAATTACGGTTAATTTATCACCGGCAGATCTCCCCAAAGAAGGGAGTCGTTTCGATTTGCCGATCGCCATTGCCATACTTGCCGCAACCGGGCAGATTCCCACCGATGAGCTGTTACAGTATGAATTTTTAGGTGAACTGGCGCTATCGGGGGATATTCGCGCAATAAAAGGGGCTATTCCGGCTGCCATTGCTTCGCAACGAAAAGGCCGGACCCTCATTCTATCGCAAGAAAATCAATCCGAAGTGTCGTTAATCCACCATAATAACACTCTCATTACCCAAAATTTACAAGCGCTTTGCCAGCATCTATATCATGAAATCACCTTGCCTAAAGTAGAATATCGTGAATACGAAGATCGCGATAAGCCATATGGCGATTTGCAAGATGTTATCGGCCAAGAACATGCTAAGCGCGCATTAGAAATTGCCGCCGCCGGTGGGCATAATCTTTTATTAATTGGTCCCCCCGGTACAGGGAAAACAATGTTAGCCACAAGGCTCACGGCACTATTACCACCACTCAATGACGACGAAGCTTTAGAAAGTGCCACGATTACCAGTTTAGTCAGTCCAAATGGATCGATTAAAAATTGGCGCCAACGCCCTTTTAGATCACCACATCATAGCGCATCGGCCGCCGCGCTAGTGGGGGGTGGCACCACACCTAAACCGGGGGAGATATCACTTGCCCACAATGGTGTGTTATTTTTGGATGAATTACCCGAATTTAATCGTAAAGTGCTAGATGCGCTACGCGAACCGATCGAATCGGGCGAAATTATTATCTCAAGAGCTAATGCCAAGATAAAGTTTCCTGCTCGTTTTCAATTGATTGCAGCCATGAATCCAAGTCCGACTGGTCACTATCAAGGTACCCATAACCGCACCACACCCCGACAAGTTATTCGCTACTTAAATCGTTTATCTGGCCCTTTTTTAGATAGATTCGATCTCTCAATTGAAGTGCCGTTATTACCGAAAGGATCACTAAGCCAAAAAACGACACTCACAGAATCTACCGAGTCGGTTAGGCAACGCGTCCATCATGCAAGGCAAATACAGTTGGAACGTGCCAATAAACTTAACAGCCAACTCACCCCAAATGAGATCCAACACATCTGTCAATTAAGCCAAACGGATAACGACTATTTAGAACAAGCATTAATAAAATTAGGGCTATCTGCCAGAGCATGGCACCGTATACTCAAAGTATCGCGCACCATTGCCGATTTAGCTGGCCATAAAAATATAGAACAACCCCATATTGCCGAAGCACTGAGTTATCGCTCTATGGATAGATTATTAATTCAATTACATAAAAATATTGGATAGCCATCAAATTTTCGCGATTATCCTTTTTATCGATCATACATTTTCCTTTTCAATAAGAAGGATATCTGGTAACGTTTACATACCATTATCCATGATCGTGTTGCGGTTATTCTATTAATAATACTCTGTTTATAATACTCTACTTATAACATGTATTTTTGGTTCCTCGTTTATTGTTTTTCATGAATAGTACTTGATTAATAGTTTTTCATTAATAGTTTGTTATGAATAAATAGTTCACCATAAATAGTTCGCCATAAATAAAGAGTTCCCCATAAATAAATAGTGCTTTGCTTTAAAATAGATGCATTCCCCTTTAAGATAAACCAAACTTGATAACTGCCCGCTCGTTAAGCGGTAACAGCCTTAAAGGATGATTGCGATAACTTCAATGATGATGAGGAGATTTTATGACCTACCGTCTAAGCAGCCATGATATTGATATTATTCTATGCACAAAACCTTATGCTGAATTAAGCTATTTTGGTAAACGATTACATAATACGGATATAAACCCAATAACAGAACATGGACCAGAAGAACATGGACCAGAGATAGATAGCCTAGATTCTCTCATACCGGCAGTACCTAATGGACGATTAGATACCCATGTCCCCTTTACATTAGTACCGGCTGAAGGATTAGGGAATTTTAGTACGTCTGGCGTCGAAGGACATCGCAATGGGAAGGATTGGTCACCTATTTTTGTGACACAAACAATCGCACCGATAGAAAACGGCGTCACCATTATCAGTGAAGATGCGATCGCCAAATTACGCCTCACCAGCACACTGATTTTGGATAGCAGTGGTGTATTACAGTGCCAAAATAGCTTGACTAATTTAAGTGATCAACCTTATCAAGTGAATCGACTCGCATTGACCATTCCGCTTCCCGAACGAGCCAAAGAGCTCATGGCCTTTAATGGCCGCTGGACAAAAGAGTTCCAAGCTTATCGTGTCCAAATTTCCCATGCTGGTTTTTTACAAGAAAATCGTCGCGGACGCACATCTCATGAATATTTCCCAGGGGTCATGATTGGTGATACCGGTTTTAAAGAACAGCAAGGCGAAGTGTGGGGATTCCATTTAGGTTGGAGTGGCAATCATCATATCCACGTTGCAGTCAAAAGTAATGGCAAACGCTTTATTCAAGCCGAAGCACTCTATTTAGCCGGCGAAATAGAACTGGCAAAAGGCGAAACCCTAAGTACGCCTTGGCTGTATGCGACCTATAGTGCGCAAGGATTAAATAAGATGAGCCAGAATTTTTATCACTTTGTCCGCCAGCATATTCTCCATACGCCTAAATCCGATTGCCAATCCACCTCACGACCTGTCCACCTCAACACCTGGGAAGGCATCTATTTTGATCATCGACCAGAATATATTCAGCAAATGGCTATCAAAGCAGCTGAACTGGGTGTGGAACGTTTTATTATTGATGATGGTTGGTTTGGTACCCGTGATGATGATTACCAAGCTTTAGGCGATTGGTACTTAGATAAACGTAAATACCCTAATGGACTTGAGCCGATCATCAAACAAGTTAAAGATCTCGGTATGGAGTTTGGTATCTGGGTTGAGCCTGAGATGATTAATAAAAATTCGCATCTTTACCGTGCGCATCCCGATTGGTTGCTCGAACTAACCGGTTATAACCAACCAGAAGGTCGTCACCAATATCTTCTGGATTTGCAAAATCCTGCTGTCTTTGATTATCTGCTCGAACGCCTAACGTGGTTACTAGGAAGTTATGATATTGACTATATCAAATGGGATATGAATCGCGAAATCGTCCAACCAGGACACCAAGGCCATCCCGCAATAGTTGGGCAAACTCAGGCACTTTACCGCCTACTCGATATTTTACGTGATAAGTTCCCGCACGTTGCAATCGAGTCGTGTGCATCGGGTGGTGGACGTATCGATTATGAAATATTAAAACGCACGCATCGATTCTGGACATCTGATTCAAATGATGCTTTAGAAAGACAGATCATTCAGCGAGGTATGAGTTACTTCTTCCCTCCCGAAGTCATGGGCGCCCATATCGGCGGTGCGGTTTGCCACACCACTTTCCGCCAGCATCATATCAATTTTCGCGGCCTGACCGCTTTATTTGGTCATATGGGGGTTGAGCTTGATCCAATTACAACGCCAAAAGAAGAACAATACGCTTTTCGCCATTACATTACATTGCATAAACAGTTACGCAACTTATTACATAGTGGTACTTGTGTCCGCTTAGATGTCGATGATGCAGAAAAAATGCAAAGTTATGGCGTCATTAGTCAAAATCAGCAAGAAGCAGTTTTTATCATCGCTCAATTGATGATGCCAACTTACGCACTCAGTGGTAATTTGCGTTTAACAGGTCTATCAACAGATCGGCATTATCGTATTATTGTCTTGGATATGCCAGCCAATATCGATCCTAAAAATAATGCCCATACTATGAAGGCATTACCAAAATGGATGAGCCGTGATACCGTGCTTTCTGGTGATTGGTTAATGAATATAGGCTTGCCTTTACCTGTGTTGGATCCGGAAACTGCTATGTTAATTCAGGTGATCGCAACAGCGTAATAGGTGTATTTATTATCTTGGCTGTTACTAATCAACGGAATAAAACAGCCCCGAAAGGATAATAATTATATACTCCGTTTATCCTATAAAATAATCCATAGAAATCATTTTATTATAAATAATAGCAGAATTGCATAATGAAATTGGCAAAATGTAATTTTACCCTTATCATACTTGGCTATATCTGACTTTTGCATAACATATAATAAAAGGTATTTCTATGGTTACTATAAAAGATGTGGCACGTTTAGCCAATGTTTCTGTTGCCACAGTATCTCGTGTCATTAATAATGCACAAAATGTTAGCAATACAACTCGCAACACTGTTAAGCAGACGATGGAACAACTTAATTACCATCCGGATGCCAATGCCCGTGCTCTCTCGCAACAAAATAGCAAGACTATCGGCATTGTAGTTGCCGACGTTTCTGATCCTTTTTTTGGTGCAATGGTCAGTACGATAGAAAAAGTCGCTTTCCGCACAGGTCATTTTTTATTAATTGGCAATGGTTATCATAATGCACAACAAGAATACAGTGCCATTACCCAATTGATGGAACATCGCTGCGCTTCATTAGTTGTGCATGCTAAAATGTTATCAGATGAAACGCTTACTGACTTCATGTTACAGATACCGGGCATGGTGTTGATTAATCGCATGTTAGCCGGTTTTGAACATCGCTGCATTGCCCTTGATGACCGTTATGGTTCCTACTTAGCTGTCAAACATTTAATCCAACATGGACATAAACAGATTGGTTACTTATGTTCTGATCATAAAATTTCCGATTCGGCTGATCGACTACAAGGTTATCGTGATGCATTAACTGAACATCAGATCGCAGTGGATGATAAAAATATTGCTTTTGCTTCACCCGATAGCAATGGTGGCGAACAAGCGATGATGAGACTACTTGAACGTAACTGCCACCTTACTGCCATTGCTTGTTATAATGATTCCATGGCAGCAGGTGCTATGTCAGTGCTTTATGATAATGGTATCAACATTCCCGCTGATATCTCAATTATCGGCTTTGATGATTTACCGATTGCCCGCTATTTACATCCTAAATTAACCACTATCCGTTACCCATTGCAAACAATGGCTGAACAAGCTGCCGAACTCTCCCTTGAGTTAGCGAAAGGCAAACAACCGCCACAGAATCTGACTAATATGTTCACCCCTACGTTAACCAAACGTTATTCGATTAATTTCATCAGTTAACCATTATCGACAACAAAATAGACGGCGAGTAGTGTACAGTTGATAAACTATTTTTCACTACTCCCGCCCATGACAACACTAAAATACCGCAGCAACGTAAATACACGCCTCAATTTTATACATAATCGTCTATTTTTTACATAAACGTATAGTAGTTCTGAAACATCCATAAAACTAATCAAACTGATAGTTATTATCAATAAAATATAAAACTAAATCGACAGGGATAACCGTCTGTTCTTTACATTGGCATAATCCTTTATATTGAATAATCCTTTATATTGAAAACAGTTAATTATGTTGACATGACTACTTTTTGTTTAGCTACTTTATAACAAACACGTTATGATAATGACCATCAAAGAACAACATTACATTACCTTACATCACAAATAAGGAGAGATTATGAGCCATTCCCATAACCCCCATTCTTTGCATGATATTTTAAGCGCACGCGACTGGAATAATTTATCGGTACTTAGCCTAAATCGTCTCCCCACCCATGCACCCTTTCATAGTTGGCGCAACCAAGATCAAGCTAAAAAAGGGGACACCTCTGATTCAATTCGGTCACTGAATGGCAATTGGTTCTTCAGTTATTTTAAGCAACCAACCAATGTGCCCGAATCATGGCTAAGCAAAGAGATTGACGATCAAACCATTCCGGTACCCGCCAATTGGCAGCTGCACAGTAATACCACCAATGGTTATGATACCCCGGTTTACACAAATATCCGTTATCCCTTCCCTTACAATCCCCCTTTCGTACCTGACGAAAATCCTACCGGTTGTTATTCACGTTATATCGAGATTGACGAAGCGTGGTTAGCAAAAGGCGATACGCGCATTATTTTCGATGGGGTTAGCGCGGCCTTTTATTTATGGTGTAATGGACAGTTTGTCGGTTATTCACAAGATAGCCGTATAGCAGCAGAATTTGATCTCACGCCTTACCTTAAAGTTGGTAAAAATCGCCTCGCCGTCTTAGTACTCAAATGGTGTGATGGCAGTTATTTAGAAGATCAAGATATGTGGCGATTAAGTGGTATTTTCCGCGACGTGACACTGCTGAATAAACCCAAAACGCATTTACGCGATATCCAGATCAGTACACAGCTCGACGCCGCTTATCATAATGCAACAATTCATATGCAAATCGATGTTGCGCATCAAGATAATTTCAATGATCTATTTCTCGATATAACCGTGTGGCAAGAAGAGACACTTATCGCCACACAGTCTGCCGAGATAGGAACTGAATCGATTGATGAAAAAGGGGGATACCATGATCGCACGTTATGCCAAATTCCGATTAGCGATCCGACCTTGTGGAGTGCAGAAAACCCTTTCCTTTATCGAGTAGTGATCAACTTATGTGATAAGAAAAAGGGCCTTATCGAGGCCGAAGCGTATTCTATTGGTCTGCGATCTGTCGAAATCAAAAATGGCCTGTTGTGCCTTAATGGCAAACCGCTGTTAATTAAAGGTACTAATCGCCACGAATTTTATCCTGACCAAGGTTATGCCATCACAGAAGCGGCCATGATTGAGGATATTAAATTAATCAAGCAACATAATTTCAATGCAGTGCGTTGTAGCCATTACCCTAATACACCACGTTGGTATGATCTGTGCGACAAATATGGTCTTTATTTGGTTGATGAAGCGAATATTGAATCACACGGTATGTTCCCTATGTCACGTCTATCGGATGATCCCCGTTGGTTCGCCGCGTATGCTGAACGCGTTACCCGCATGGTAATGCGTGATCGTAATCATAGCGCAATCATCATCTGGTCACTCGGTAATGAGTCAGGACACGGTGCGACCCATGATGCACTTTATGCTTGGATAAAAAGCAATGATCCAACGCGTCCTGTGCAATATGAAGGTGGCGGTGCTAATACATCAGCAACCGATATTCTCTGCCCAATGTATGCACGCGTTGAGGAAGATCAGCCCCATCCACGCGTCCCGAAATGGGCGATAAAGAAATGGATTAGCCTACCCGGTGAAACACGTCCACTTATTTTATGTGAATATGCCCATGCGATGGGTAATAGTCTTGGTGGATTTTATAAATATTGGCAAGCTTTCCGACAATATCCCCGCTTACAAGGCGGTTTTATTTGGGAATGGGCAGATCACGGTATTCGTTGTTATCGTCCAACTGGGGAAAGCTATTGGGCTTATGGCGGTGACTTTGGTGAAGCTTATCATGACAGGCAATTTTGTCTTGATGGCCTGGTTTTCCCGGATAGGAAACCGCATCCAAGTTTAATTGAGGCCAAAAAAGTACAACAGCCATTCCAATTAAAATTAATCAGCCAAATACCATTAGTTATTGATATCACAAGTGAATATCTATTCCGACACAGTGATAATGAGGTCTTGCAATGGGAACTGCTCAGTGCGGGGAAACCTGTCGTTATTGGAGGGAAACCGCTTGCTGGCACGATAGTACTTGATATCCAACCGGCAAGCAATCAACAAATCACACTACTTGAGAAATTACCACAACAGCTAACGGAAGGTACACTTTCGCTAGCCACTAAAATTATCCAACCTAAAGCAACACCATGGTCAACCGCCAATCACCTTGTCGCATGGGACGAATGGCCTTTAAAAAGTCGCTTTATTCCCTCAGTTTCATTTAGCCCAAATTGTGGTCAACCTAATGGTAATCTGACAATAACTGAACGTCATGATAGTTATCTAATTTGCTTTCAGCCTGATAACAATCAGCCACAACATGCCGCATCGGGCACCACAAATCAAAGTTGGTTATTTGATAAATCTACAGGGCAGCTCACACAATGGCTAAAAGAAGAGCAACCGCTGTTAGCCGTACCGTTTAGCGACCAATTTATCCGTGCACCTATCGATAATGATATCGGGATTAGTGGTGATTTTGATAGCAAGAACAACCCGTTTGCTTGGGTTGAGCAATGGAAAGCGGCTGGCTATTATGATCTGAGTCATCACTGTATCGGCATCCAAGTTGAACAGTCGGCAGATTATATCATCCTTGAATCGCGGCACGCTTATGTCGCCAAAACAGAGGCGGTTCCCGATAAAACGCTGATCGAAAGTCGATGGCGATATGTGCTGGATCGCGAAGGCAAATTGACTATCACGGTACAAGTCGATATTGCGGATGATATTCCCCCGCCAGCCCGGATTGGCTTGACTTATCAGCTCCACGATATTCCGAAAGACGTTAACTGGCTTGGATTGGGTCCTCACGAAAACTATCCCGATCGCAAAACATCGGCTAGTTTTGCTGACTGGTCATTGCCGTTCGACGAGTTGTACACACCTTATATCTTCCCTTGTGAGAATGGTTTGCGCTGTGACGTCGATAAATTACAGTTAAATACCATGACTGTGACTGGTTATCATTTCAAATTCAATATCAACCGATATGGTACGCATGAACTCACTGAAAAGAGCCATCGCCATCTCTTAGTATCTAATGGTTTTGCGCATGTTAGCATTGATGCTTATCATATGGGAATCGGTGGCGATGATTCTTGGACGCCTAATGTCCATCGTGAATTTTTACTAACAGATAAGCAATATCGCTATCAGCTCACATTTCAATGCTAGTATTTAAATGTGAAGATTCCAAGGTGAAGATTCTTCTATAAAGGTTTCACTGTTTTGGGGTTAAGATCACACGAAGATCATGCCCCAACATAGTGACGGATTGAAAGACAAATTCCGGCGCCAATGCTAATTGTTGTAGCTTAGGTAAAATGCACATATCTAATGCGTTGTGGCCTAACAACTTCGGCGCATAGTAGATAATCAACTCATCGACTAAATTTTGTTCAATTAATGCACCTGCTAAATGTGCCCCCGCCTCAACCCAGAGTGAATTAATCTGTCTTTCGCCTAGCATTTTTAATAATGCCGTCAAATTGATATGAGGATAATGAGAAGACTCAACTAACAGTTGGCTGTTAGGTGCATTGATGGGGGTATTTTCTTTTCTGACTACCCATGTATCACCTGGTTGTTGGAAAATATTTTCGCAACCGACTAATCTGTTTTGACCATCAAGAATCACCCGTATTGGCTGACGAACGTCTGTTGATGGATAAATCGATTGGATCGCTTCCGGTAATTCAGTATGGCGAACGGTCAAACTGGCATTATCTGCCTGTACAGTGGCGCACGTGCTTAAAATCGCACTGGCTTGTGCTCTAAAGCATTGTACATCTTGCCGGGCGGTAGGTGACGTAATCCATTGGCTTTCGCCCGAGGCCATCGCAATTTTACCATCTAACGATGTTGCAAGTTTTAATTGTACATAAGGTAGCCCGGTGCGCATTCGCTTAAAGAAAGCGCGATTAATCTGCTCCGCTTCTTTTTGACATACACCAACATCAACCATAATTCCCGCTTTACTTAAACGCGCAAGCCCATTACCGGCGACATTAGGATTGGGATCTTGCATAGCAACTACTACGCGTTTGACACCTGCCTGAATTAACGCATTCGCACATGGCGGCGTACGTCCGAAATGGCTACACGGCTCTAAGGTGACATAAACCGTCGCATTTTGTGCACATGGCCCCGCCATTTGCAAAGCATAAACTTCGGCATGAGGCCCGCCCGCGCGGCGATGATAGCCTTCGCCAATAATTTGGTTATCTTTGACAATGACGCAGCCCACACTTGGATTAGGTGTAGTGGTAAAGCGTCCTAATTTAGCCAACGCTAGCGCTTTTTGCATATAAAAAAGATCGGTTTCTGTGATGATCATCGTCTCTAACGTTTAATTAATCGTTATATTCGTACCCAGTAAGCAGGTAAATTATTTTTGTTGTAATTTAGCAATTTCGTTACTAAATTGCTCAATATCCTGAAAACTAAAATAGACTGAGGCAAAGCGAATATACGCCACTTTATCTAAACTTTTCAGTTCTTCAATCACGTAATCACCAATCAACTTTGCCGGTACTTCGCGCTCGCCTGTGGCTCTTAATTTCGATTTAATTCGGGTAATCGCATCTTCGATAGCATCTAGGCTAACTGGACGCTTTTCAAGCGCATGCTTCATACCATTACGCAATTTATCTTCATTAAACGGCTCACGCACTTTATTGCTTTTTATCACATTAGGCATTATCAATTCGGCAACTTCAAACGTGGTAAATCTTTCATTGCATTCAACACATAGCCGGCGACGGCGTACTTGGAATCCTCCACCAACTAAGCGGGAATCAATCACCTTAGTATCTTCAGCATTACAAAATGGGCAGTGCATAAATGTTATCCTCTATAGGGTAAATATGGATGATATTCCCGCCTTTGTGATTACCAATGTAATGCGAGCAAAAAGTCGCGCAACTGAGCAAAATCATTTGGCATGTGATGCGATAAGAGAGTCATATTTTCCCTTGCTGCCAATGCCTCTGGCAATGGGATAGTTTTATGTAATATCGCTTCGACCACTTCTTTAAATTTAGCTGGGTGAGCCGTACCTAAAAATAGCCCATATTCACCGTCTTGTAACTGATCGCGCAATACGCGGTAAGCAATCGCACCATGCGGTTCAGAGAGATAACCTTGCGCATCGAGCTCTTGCACAGCGACTTTAGTTTCATCATCCGATACCGCACCATGCGCTAACGATGATAAAACCCAACTTTCACGGCGATAGATCTCTTCAATGCGCGGCCAGTTATTAGGCTGACTCACATCCATCGCATTCGATAAAGTTGCCACAGTTTGATGAGGTTGCCATTTACCGGTATCTAAATAACGAGGCACAGTATCATTAGCATTGGTAGCAGCAATAAAACGTTTGATAGGAAGCCCCATGGTTTTCGCAAGCAAGCCGGCGGTTAAATCGCCAAAATTGCCACTTGGGACAGAAATCACCAATTGCTCACGTTGCTTTGGTGTAAGCTGCGCATAAGCTTCAAAGTAATAGCAAATCTGTGCCAGTAAACGGCTAATATTGATTGAATTAGCGGAATTCAAACCGATTTTTGTTTTTAGCTCTTCATCGTCAAACGCCTGTTTGACTAATGATTGGCAGGCGTCAAAATCACTTTTAATCGCAATAGTATGAATATTATCACCCAATGTACAAAAGAGTTTTTCTTGTAGTGGGCTAATTTTCCCTTCTGGATAGAGGATCACCACGCGAATATTTGGTAAATGGTAAAAGGCGTGAGCAACCGCGGCACCAGTATCACCAGAGGTAGCGGTTAAAATGGTGATCTGCTTATCGGCTGCCACTTGCACTAATGCTTGTGCCATAAAGCGTCCACCAAAATCTTTAAAGGCTAATGTTGGGCCGTGATAAAGTTCTAAGGTACCGATATCGTCGGTCACAGCCTTAACTGGTGCAGGAAATTGAAAAGCATTACCGACTAATCTTAATAGATCATCATCATTAATTTCATTACCAATAAATGCAGATAAAATCTTTGCGCTACGCGTGACAAAATCGAGTTTTAATAACGAATCTATCTCTGACGCTGTAAATTTAGGTAACAGCTGTGGGAAGAAGAGACCTTGATTTTTACCCAATCCTTGCTGTACAGCTTGAGCAAAGCTAACTTGCTCTGTGTGATCTTTTAAATTATATAATTTCATAATGTGCTAGATTCCTACATCCAATTAAATAACGCGTGTGCCTAATGTATCTATTTTACAAATATGGGTAAAGCCTTCGCTGTTCTGTAAATAATTTGTTTTTAATAAAGATTCTATCTGTTGTGCTGTTTCTAATTTATCTGCAATCACAAAAATAGTCGGTCCCGAACCCGATATTCCCGATGCCAATGCACCCAGTTGCTGTACATTTTTTTGGATTTGGTCAAAATTCGGTAATAATTGTTTGCGATAAGGTTCGGCAATATTATCATGTAGCATAGCTGCTGCCAATTTCGGTTGTTTGGTATAGCAAGCATGAATAAAACCACCGACATAACGCCCATGAGCAACACAATCTGCTTTTTGATATTGCGCTGGTAAAATGGCTCTTGCTTCGGCCGTCGAGACTTTAATACCCGGATAGACCATCACCCAATACCAATCTTCAAAGACAGGAATAGATTGGCTAATCGTGCCCAATTCATCGATAATAAGCTGCATCCCGCCCAAATAACAAGGCGCTACATTATCATAATGAATACTCCCTGATATTTTGCCTTCCATTTCGCCCATCATCGTGAGCAGTTGCTGTTCATTAAACGGTTTATCAAAAAATTCATTTAAAGCAACCAATGCACCGGATACAGAACAAGCACTTGAGCCCAATCCCGAACCAATTGGCATATTTTTTTCGAGTGTCATCGCAACCGGTAATGTTTTACCTATCGCTTGACAAAAACGTTGCCAACATTGGTAAACAATATTGTATTTAGGATTACTCGGTAACTTTTTAACGAAATGGCCACGGCTCATAAGCTCAAATTTAGCTGCCGTTTCAACAGTAATACAATCGCCTAACATTGCACCATTAATTGGGTGAATAGCGGCACCTAAAATATCAAACCCAACACTGATATTAGCCATAGAGGCAGGTGCGTAAACTTTAATACGACGATTATTTGTGTTATTCATTGTTATTCTATTTACCTTATTAATTATAACTATTGCTCATTATCCACCAATTTTGCTAGATGTTGTACGTAAAATATCCGCAAATACCCCCGCCGCTGTGACATCGTTACCTGCACCATAACCACGTAATACCAATGGGATTGGTTGATAATAACGCGTATAAAACGCTAACGCATTCTCACCATTTTTCACTTTATAAAGCGGATCATCGCTATCCACAGCTTCAATTTTAACACTACAGTGATTATTTTCGATACTGCCGACATAACGTAACACTTTGCCTTCTTTAGCTGCCGCCGCAACTTCTGCTTTAAATTGGGCGTCAAGTTGCGGTAATTTTGCCATAAATTCAGTAATATTACCTTGAGAATATTCCGGCGGTAAAATTGATTCGACCTCTATTTGATCAAGTTCCAATTGTAAGCCAGCCTCGCGAGCAAGAATTAAGAGTTTACGAGCCACATCGGTTCCTGAAAGATCATCGCGGGGATCTGGCTCGGTAAAGCCCTCTTTTTTCGCTAATTTGGTTGCTTCTGATAGTGACAAACCTTCATCAAGTTTACCAAAAATAAATGACAGTGAGCCGGATAAAATACCTGAAAAACGGATCAGCTCATCGCCTGCATTGAGTAGATTTTGCAAATTTTCAATAACCGGTAAACCTGCACCAACATTAGTATCATATTGGAATTTACGTTTGCTTTTAGCCGCTTCTTGGCGTAAACGTAAATAATAGGCCATTGAGCTAGTATTCGCTTTTTTATTAGGGGTAACGACGTGGAAACCATTGGCTAAAAAGTCAGCATATTTATTTGCTACATCACTACTGGATGTACAATCCACTAAAATAGGATTAAGCAGTCGATTATGTTTAGCAAATTCAATAATCTTATCTAAATTATAACTTTCTTGGCTCTGTTTAATCTGATTTTTCCAATCCGTGAGATCAAGCCCATCGCGATTAAGCAGGGCATGTTTAGAATTAAATAAACCACATACACGGAGATCAATCTGTTTGTTTTTTAGCCATTTTTGTTGATGCGCGATCTGTTCAACTAATGCTCCCCCAACGCCACCGATACCCACGACAAAAACATCTAAAATTCTATCGGTACCGAATAACATTTGGTGTGTCGCTCGAACACCAATTGTTGCGACATCATTCTCGACGACAACCGAAATCGAACGTTCAGATAGACCTTGCGCAATGGCAATAATATTAATGTTAGCACGCGCTAAGGCCGTGAAGAAGTTAGCCGATAATCCCCGTAAAGTTCGCATACCATCGCCAACAACCGAAATAATGGCTAATTTTTCCACGACTTCCAATTGTTCCAATAATCCATCTTTGAGTTCTAAATAAAATTCTTCTTGTAAGGCTTGTTCGGCACGGTAAAGTTCAACTTGCGGTACGCAAAAACTGATACTGTATTCCGAGGAAGACTGCGTAATTAATACTACCGAAATGCCGGCATAAGACATGGCTGAAAAGACGCGCGCTGACATGCCCACCATACCTTTTAATCCTGGTCCTGAAACGTTAATCATCGCCATATTATTAAGATTAGTAATGCCTTTTACCGGCGTCGATGTATCAACAATATTTGTGCCAATCAATGTTCCTGGCGCATCAGGATTATTGGTATTTTTGATTAAGCAAGGAATCTGAAATTGTGCAATTGGTAAAATAGTTCGGGGGTGTAGCACTTTGGCCCCGAAATAGGATAACTCCATCGCTTCTTGATAAGACATGGTTTTAAGCAATCTTGCATCAGGCACAATGCGTGGATCGCAGGTATACACACCATCGACATCAGTCCAAATTTCGCAGCTATCAGCGCGAAGACAAGCTGCTAATACGGCGGCTGAATAATCCGAACCATTACGACCTAATACCACTAACTCACCTTTTGCATTACCCGCGGTAAATCCTGGCATTAAAATAATATTCTTTTTAGGAATATGCAGATCATTAATTCGTTTAGCTGATTCATTAATATCAACTGTAGATTCTAAATATTCCCCAACAGCTAACAGATTTTTTACCGGATCGATCACGGTAACTGGGTGTCCTTTCGCCTTAAGTAAACCAGCCATAATTGCAATCGATAGTTTTTCGCCTCGACAGATAATTGCCGCATTAATGCTATCTGGGCATTGCCCTAATAAACGAATGCCTTCAAATAATTGCTTAATATGATTTAATTCATTTAATGAAAATGCTTTCAACTCAGCATAAGCAAAATTAGGTTCTTTTTTTGCTATTCCGGCTAATAGATCAGCAAAAATTTTTTCTGCCTCATAAATATGATTGTGAATATCTTGTCCAGCAACGGTTTTTTCGACCATCGCGATCAAATGATTGGTGATTTTAGCTGGTGCAGATAACACGGCGGCCGTTTGCGCCTGCTTAGCATTATTTTCGATAATATCCGCCACGCGCAAAAAGCGTTCTGCATTAGCGACCGATGTTCCTCCAAATTTTAAAACTTTCATTTTTCACCTTCATTCATTTACTATCGTTTATTTATCAGCATATAAAAACAAAAAACCCGCCAATATTTAGCGGGTTTTTTACTCTGGTAGAGAAAGTCAACCCGCCCCATTTTTTGTAATGGTGCCTGTTATAATGGTACCTGTCATAAAAGCGCCTATCATAATAATATCTGTCATGCTAATCATGGTAGCTAATTGAATCGTTGCTACGTTTGTTAGGATAATGGTTGGCGTCATTAGCATTTCCCTATTAAATTAATACCTAAAACAAAACAGCCTAACATTTTCATGTCAGGCTGTAATATTAAAAAACTTTTTTGCCATTTTCGTATTCATTCACGACGTGACTAAGTACAGCATATATTTTTGATACATCATGCTGTTTTAATGCCGCATCAAGTGCATTTAAATAAGATAACATTACCTTTTGATTTTCTTCAGCAAATTTTGGCGATACTTCTTGATCTTCATACAACATTACATAAGTGCGGGCAAAACCAAAAAATAAAAAATAGACTGCAGCATTAGCCGGATCCTCATGGATCAATGTTTGCATAGATTTACGCAACTTTACGTAAGTATCGGTTCCGGGCAAACTTTCTGCAAATGTTTTTACAACTTCAGAAAATGTCATTGAAAATAACCTCGATCAAAAGTATAAGGACAAAGAATAGCAATCCGTTAAAATAAGTGCAAGTCTATTTTGTAAGCAAATAAAATTTTCTACACCAATAAATATGATTTATTTTGCTTCTTTCACAACAGTAAGCCCAGCTGGCGCTTGCGAGATAGGCATAATTTCCAATGAATTAATGTTGAAATAAGCCGGTGTATTAACTAACCATGATACCGTGTTTGCGATATCTTCGGGGGTAATAAACAGTGAATCTTGGTATACCGCAGCAGCCTGTTTTTCATCACCATGGAATCTCACTGTCGAAAACTCGGTACCCCCACAAAGGCCAGGTTCAATATTGGTGACGCGGATTTTCTTTCCTAGGAGATCAGTACGCAAATTAGCACTAAATTGTTTAACAAATGCTTTTGTGGCACCATACACATTACCGCCTTTATACGAGTATGTTCCGGCGACAGAACCTAAATTAATGATATAACCAAAATTACGCTCAACCATGCCGGGTAAAATCTGGCGTGTTAAATGGACTAATCCGATAATATTGGTGTTAATCATGGTTTCCCAATCAGCATAATCGGCTTCATAGGCAGGTTGTAATCCTAAAGCAAGCCCAGCATTATTAATCAGAATATCAATTGGCTGAAAATTTTGGGGTAGTTGTAATAAAATGGATTCTACTGCATCTTTTTTAGTAATATCTAACTGTAATGGTAAAAAGTTACTACCCAGTTCTTTGGCTAAATTTTGTAATTTATCTTCCCGTCTTGCTATGCCTACGACTTTATAACCATCGGCAATTAATTTACGACAAATTGCTTGACCAAAACCGGCTGATGCACCTGTGACTAAAGCTGTATTCATGATTGTTCCCCTTATTGGTAGCTCAAAAATTTTACATAAACGTATAGTAGTTCTGAAACATCAAATTTACATCATTACGTTTATCGTCATTACCCTTATAAGTCATGACGTTATCTTGAATAAAACCGGGTATATCTATTGATTATCAAACCATTAATAGATAAGTACAATATTATATGACAAAAAAACCCGCTCTATGACGCGGGTTAATGTTGATGCTTTTACGCTTTAGTTTTCGTTGTTTCTTCAGCGGGTTCTTCATCTTTCAATGGCACTATCAATGTATCAATATGGGTAGTATTAATGAGCTGCCGTGCAGATGACATCAATTTACTCCAGAAATCTTGATGGTGGCCGCACACAACCAGATCAGCACCATATTCTTGAATGGCTTCAATCAATACTTGACCAAATTCACCATTACCGGAAAGCGTATGAGTAATAGGATAACCTGCACCATCAGCCAATTTATTTAACGCGATATGCGCATCTTCAGTAATACGATCTTTCATATCCGTCATATTGATATCGACTAATCCTGTGTAAAGATCAGAATAGTTAATACCTACATGAATAAGTGATATTTGCGCATTGTATGGTCTAGCCATAGAAACGGCTTTCTCAACAAGCACACCACTTTCTGGTGATAGATCAACTGCTACAAGTATATGTTTATAGGCCATGATAGTCTCCTTTTTCCCGTTACGGATTCCCAATGAAATTTAAAACGGTGCTAAACCTAACACATTGTTACATCTAACACATTGTCGAATTTAACATATTAGTCGAAAACACGATACTATATTTACTACTAAATCAACTTTTGAGCAAGCCAAAAAAGTAATGCTGATAATAAAATCGACATTGGGAGTGTTAAAATCCATGTTAACGCAATATTTTTAATCGTTTTGCTCTGTACTCCGCCGCCATCAACTAGCATGGTGCCAGCAACCGAAGACGATAATACTTGGGTAGTCGAGACTGGCATACCTGTGTAACTGGCAATACCAATAGAAAACGCCGTGGTTATTTGTGCCGTGACACCTTGCGCGTAAGTCATCCCTTTTTTACCAATTTTTTCACCAATCGTAATGGCGACTCGACGCCAGCCAATCATTGTCCCTACCGCTAATGCTGAGGCAACTGCCACAATAATCCAAATTGGTGCGTATTCGACAGTGACAAGTAAATTATTTTTCAGTGACGTTAAATAGTTAGCATCCTCGGATGAAATATTCGGTTGTTTAGCCACATGCGCAATCGTATCTGATAAGCAGAGTAATATGCGTCGCGTTTGTGAACGCTGTTCTACGGTTAATGCATCATAATTATCTAATTTATTGAATAATGTATTTGCAATACCAATCGTGATAAAAGATCGTGAATAATCACAATGATATTTATTGAGATCCGTGATAGGAATGTTGGCGTCAACAACAGATTGTTTACCGATGACACTATTTAATTCATCATTATGCGTAATAAAATAGTCTTCAATATTATGAATCGCATTACGGGTATTGGTGATTTCATAAGTCGAGGCGTTCATATCAACAATAAAACCAGCCGGCGCTATTCCCATTAACACTAACATTAACAAGCCGATGCCTTTTTGTCCATCATTCGCGCCATGCGAAAAACTGACGCCAATCGCAGATAAAATTAACATAATCCGAATCCAAAAAGGTGGCTTCTTTTTATCATATAATTTTTCGCGCTGCTCAGGTGTCATAAATATGCGTTCGCGCTTTTTGCTGCTTTTTTTGCTTTGCCCGCGGCGAGTCCAATATTTTCGTAATAAGAAAATCATCACTCCCGCTAAGACTAATCCAACAAGAGGGGAAAGAATTAATGACAATAAAATACTGACCATTTTCGGGATATTTAAAGCTTCAATAATCGATGTATCCATCAAAAATGCATTGGCTAAGGCAACACCAATAATCGAGCCAATTAATGTGTGTGAACTTGATGCAGGAATACCTAAATACCACGTCCCTAAATTCCAAATAATCGCTGCTAATAAAATAGAAAACACCATAGCCAAGCCATGCATGGAACTTACATTTAGCAATAAATCAGTTGGTAATAGATGGACAATCGCATAAGCAACGCTTAATCCGCCTAATAATACTCCACAAAAATTAAAAATACCGGCCATCATCACGGCAAATTGTTCTTTTAATGCTCGCGTATAAATAACTGTTGCGACTGCATTCGCCGTGTCATGAAAACCGTTAATTGCTTCATAAAAAAGAACGAAAAGGAGCGCCAATACCAGCAATATAATGGTTGAAAATCCTAAGTCAGAAAATAGATGAAACATAGATTAGTGTCTTTCTGTTGTTAATAACGTGGCTATTATGCTAAAGATTTGTCGATGAGCAAAGTAATTTTTTATATTTATGCTCATTACAATTAAAGATAATAGTTTTGCGCCACGAATAAAATAAAAGAATGAAGAGACCAATAAAGATCCCTTATGAGCAATGACTTTCGATATCGAGACATTGTTCCGCCGGGAGTTGCCGGCGGAGAAAGGATGAATCGTTAAGTGTCCTATGACGAATAACCAACGCGTTTGATTGACTATTCTAGAAAACTTCTCAAGACATCAGAACGGCTTGGATGACGTAACTTACGTAATGCCTTTGCCTCAATTTGACGAATACGTTCACGTGTTACATCGAACTGTTTACCCACTTCTTCAAGGGTATGATCCGTATTCATATCAATACCAAAGCGCATACGTAATACTTTGGCTTCTCTTACGGTTAAGCCAGATAGAATATCACGTGTTGCATTGCGTAGACTTTCTGATGTTGCCGCATCTAGCGGTTGTTCTAGCGCAGTATCTTCAATAAAATCACCCAAATGTGAATCTTCATCATCACCAACGGGGGTTTCCATTGAGATAGGTTCTTTGGCAATTTTTAATACTTTACGGATCTTATCTTCCGGCATCTGCATACGTTCAGAAAGCTCTTCGGGTGTTGGTTCGCGACCAATTTCTTGTAACATCTGTCTCGAAATACGGTTAAGTTTATTAATCGTTTCGATCATATGTACCGGAATACGAATAGTACGTGCTTGATCGGCAATTGAACGGGTAATGGCTTGACGAATCCACCATGTTGCATAGGTAGAAAACTTATAACCACGACGGTATTCAAACTTATCAACTGCTTTCATCAAACCGATATTACCTTCTTGGATCAGATCCAAAAATTGTAGGCCTCGGTTGGTATATTTCTTGGCAATCGAAATAACCAGACGTAAATTGGCTTCGACCATCTCTTTCTTAGCGCGGCGAGCTTTCGCTTCACCAATCGACATACGGCGATTGATATCTTTGATCTGTTCAATGGACAGATTGGTTTCTGTTTCAATCTGTTGTAACTGTTGGATCTGTTCGTTAATCGGTTCTTCGAATTCTTTCAATTTAGCCACAAAAGCCGCTTTTGAGGTTAAGGCTTTTTTATACCAATCCATGCCATTTTCGTTGCCGGTAAAATAGGTCATAAATTGTTTTTTCGGCATCTTGCACTGTTCAACACAAATTTTCATGATACTACGTTCATGAATTCGAACCCGTTCCATCATGCTACGCATATTGTTGACTAAAATATCAAACTGTTTACCGACTAAGCGGAATTGTTTGAAAATTTCGGAAAGGTTTTCGATCTCTTGTTGTGCTTTCTTATGTGCTCGACCATATTTTTTAATGGCCGCAGATGTTTTATCGTGTTGTTCTTGTAATTTAGCAAATTTTTCTCTTGCCACTTCTGGATCGATAGAAACATCATCATCAGCAGATGAATCAGCATCTTCGTCTTCATCATCGTTATCATCCAGATCGATCTCTTTTTCAGTCACGTCAAGATCTTCAGGATGTTCATCTGTTGACTCTTCTGCATTAGGATCGACAAATCCAGTGATAAGATCAGAAAGACGTACTTCACCACTTTCGATTAAATTATATTGCTCAAGCAGATAAGTAATCGCTTCTGGGTACTCTGATACCGAAGTCTGCACTTGGTTAATGCCATCTTCAATCCGCTTAGCAATATCAATTTCACCTTCACGCGTTAAAAGTTCTACTGCCCCCATCTCACGCATATACATACGCACAGGATCAGTAGTACGCCCAATTTCAGATTCCACATTAGATAATACTAGCGCAGTGGCTGCTTCAACGGCTTCTTCGTCAGGGACATTTTCCGAGAGTAATAGCTCATCACTATCTGGGGCTTCTTCAAGCACTTGAATCCCCATATCATTAATCATCTGGATAATGTCTTCGATCTGATCCGAGTCTATAATTTCTTCAGGCAAGTGATCATTGACATCAGCATAGGTTAAATATCCTAACTCTTTACCACGAATAATTAAGAGTTTTAGCTGTGATTGCGAATTTTGCTCCATAAAAAGGTATCCACATTTAGTTAGTTATGTATAATTAATTATCAACGTTACTTGTCGAGATGCGTTTATGCTATCGAATATCGTCGATGCGAAAAATAGGTTCCACCACAATGCGTTTTATGACCATTGTCTAACCTAATCAGTTTCTATTAATCTCGATTGATAACGTATGTAATCCTAGATAATCACCCCTACCCTATATTGGATAATAAGTAGATGATCTCTATATTTAGTCTTTTTTTGATAAAACAAGTAGCAGCGTGGCTAATTCTTTTTTCTCCGCGCTGGTAAGCCCTGAAACACGTTCTTTAGCAATGAGCTCATCTTGCCTTTGGGCAAGTATATTATCATATAACTCTTTCATCGTATTTGAAAAAATTGTTTCTATTTCGTCGGGCTGATAACAATGCTCCCATGTAGCTAAACGGCTGAGCTGTTTATAAAATGGTTGTTCTATATTTTCTGCTAATATCTGCGCAGTCGTAATATTGGGATAACGTTTGCACAACTCAAGTAATTGTATAAAAATGTCAATTCCGGCTAATTTTACCTGCTTAAGCGGCGTAATATCGACAATCAGACTCGCCAAATGCGGATATTGAATTAATAAGCCAATCAAAATCCGCATAGTCGTCAATTTCATCTGTAAAACCGGGGGATTGACGTTATTGTTCTTATTTGGGGATGGATTATCCATTAATTGCTCTAATTGTGAGATATCAAGCAGTCCCAAATAGTTACCCAGCTGCTGTAACAAATTTAATTTAAACGCTTTAGCTTGTATTTTCTCTAATAGCGGCAGTGCCAACGAACTCAATTTCGCCTTACCTTCTGCCGTTTTCAAATCCACTTGCTTTAGTAATTCAGTAAATAAAAATTGCGATAAATTAGGTGAATGATGTAAATAATCTTCAAAACCTGCTTTACCTATTTTACGCACTAAACTATCCGGATCATCTTCGGGTGGCAAAAAGACAAATGTAATTTTCTTACCATCAATCAAACAAGGCAGTAATACATTTAATGCACGCCAAGCAGCTGTTCGCCCCGCGGTATCACCGTCATAACAAAACGTAACCGAATCAGTCACACGAAATAACAGTTTTATATGTTCTTCAGATGTAGCTGTACCTAATGCAGCGACGGCATATGTAATGCCATATTGTGCCAGCGAGACAACATCCATATAGCCTTCGACCACCATCAGTTGTTCTGGATTGCGGTTGCTTTCTAACGCTTCATACAATCCATATAACTGCATACCTTTATGGAAAATCGGTGTTTCCGGTGAATTGATATATTTTGCTGAATCATTACCGATTGTGCGCCCACCAAAGGCAATAATATTCCCTTGCCTATCACGGATCGGAAACATAATCCGTCCACGAAAACGATCATATTGGTTATTATTACTGTTGGTAACTTGCATTCCCGCTTTATCATAAAGCGCTGCTTCTGTACTATTTTTGACAACATTGTTTGCTGTCATACGCCATTCATTAGGCGAAAAACCGATTTTATATCGTTCGATAATTTCAGCATTTAATCCACGATTTGCAAGATACTGCTTAGCATCGGCGGCATGCAAAAGTTGTTGCTGATAAAACTGGGCAATCTTCGCCATTAAAGTATACAAATCTCGCCGTAAATTTCGCGACTCAACCTGTTTGGATGGTGCGATGTGGTTATTACTGCTATCGATATAAGGCACTTGTGTACCTTGCATGCTAGCCAGCTCTTCAATCGCTTCTGGATAGGAAAGATGTTCATATTCCATTAAGAAATTGATCACGGATCCCGACGCACCACAGCCAAAGCAGTAATAGATCTGTTTAGACTCGCTAATCGAAAATGAAGCCGTTTTTTCATTATGAAAAGGACAACAACCAAAATAGTTATTACCTTTCTTTTTCATCTTAACGCGTTTACTCACCACATCGAGGATATTCGTGCGGGCAACTAAATCTATGATAAAATCGCGTGGGATATGGCCTTTCATGATTTCAACCGCTATTGCTATTGAGATAAGCTATTCATAGAAAAACGACAAGCCGTAGCTAATGTACGGCTTGTTTAAATTTTTTATAAAATTTTACAGCAAACTTGACTAAATTTAGTATAGGCGAATACGACGTGCGTTTTCTCTTTCTAATTTTTTAGCATGACGTTTTACTGCTGCTGCTTTCGCACGTTTACGTAGCGTAGTCGGCTTTTCATAAAACTCACGGTTACGAACTTCAGCTAAGATTCCTGCTTTTTCGCAAGAACGTTTAAAACGACGTAATGCTACATCGAAAGGTTCATTTTCACGGACTTTAATTACTGGCATGTGCCTCTCACCTCAAAATTGTTTAAATATCACGAGTAAATAAAAATTAGTGCCGAATTCTACCTCTAATTGGTACTGCTTGTAAAGTGGAAAATCGTTTTATTACATTTGCTTTTGTGCAAAGGGCAAATTCATTTGCTAAATAGCGGATCTAATCCGATAATAGACTTATAATCATTGCAGATGCACAAAAAGCGTTCAAATAGTCGCCCGTGATGACGAAATAGAACGTGATTTGTACAAACAGTTTTTAAAAAAAAGTGATTAATAAACTTCATAAGAAACATTGTTAAAAAGCATTCTTAAAAACAGTTGTTAAAAAGAATTGTTAAAAAGATTTATAACTAAGCAGTAGGAGCATTCATTTATGGCATCTTTTATTACTGGAGAATACCCACAACGCCGTTTACGCCGTAACCGCGCTAACGACTTTAGCCGTCGATTAGTGGCCGAACATCAATTATCAGTGAACGATTTAATTTATCCGGTTTTTGTAGTAGAAGGAAAAGGAATCATAGAGCCTGTGGCCTCCATGCCGAATGTGAATCGTATGAGTATTGATGTTTTATTAAAAGAAGCAGAACAGATAGCTAAACTTGGTATTCCCGTCCTTTCATTATTCCCGGCTATCGAACCTAATAAAAAGTCGTTACTCGCAGAAGAAGCCTATAACCAAGATGGCTTAATTCCAAGGACAATCCGTGCCCTTAAAAAATCATTACCTGAATTGGGTATTTTAACCGATGTCGCCTTAGATCCTTACACCACTCATGGGCAAGATGGCATTATTGATGATCATGGTTATGTGCAAAATGATCTCTCTGTTGCCACATTGACTCGCCAAGCTTTAGTGCAAGCAGAAGCCGGCGCAGATATTATCGCACCAAGTGATATGATGGATGGACGAATTGGTGCCATTCGTGATGAGTTAGAAGAGCAAGGGTTCGTCAATACACAAATTATGGCTTATTCCGCTAAATACGCTTCTTGTTTTTATGGTCCATTCCGTGACGCCGTCTGCTCAAATAAAAATATCAAAGGCGGCAATAAAAAAACCTATCAACTTGATCCGGCTAATGGTGATGAAGCCCTGCAAGAGATCTATCAAGATCTAACAGAAGGTGCAGATATGGTCATGGTAAAACCGGGCATGCCGTATTTAGATATCGTCCGCCGCGTCAAAGATACCTTTGCCGTGCCTACCTTTGCATATCAAGTATCTGGTGAATATTCAATGTTGATGGCTGCCATTCAAAATGGTTGGTTAGACGAAAAGGCGGCCATTATGGAATCGTTGCTCTGCTTTAAACGTGCCGGTGCCGATGGCATACTCACCTATTTTGCTAAACAAGTCGCACAATGGTTACAAGAAGGTTCGCGTTAATCATCACAGCAATATCTATATTAATCAAATTGATATAGATATCAACAAAAGACATTCTTTAAATAAAACGATAAATAAAACAGCATAAAAATCTTTCATTATGCTACAGATAACAGTCGGTAGCATACCTTCATCTAGCCGATAATTTTGATTGAAATGGGTAGTAGTTCTGAAAGTTATTTACATTATGATGATAATACGTTGCTAGGTAACGGCACACTAAAAACCATGCAAAATAAAGCGGCACCTAATATATCACTCTTTTTAGGCTGCCCCATCGACAGCAACCAATAAATGAGTTGTGTGAAAACTAAAATCATCTTCTTGAAAGATAACGGACATATAGCATTTGTTCTATCTTATTATTCAGGTATACTACGCAAAAATAGATAAAAAATTGACATAGCGAGAGGTAACCATATGACCAATTCAACCAATAAATGTAGTGCCAATGAAACCCCAGCATGTTGTTGCGTCGATGTTGGAACGATTATCGATAACGAAGATTGCACAGCAGAATATGAACATGTCTTTGCTAGCGAAGCAGAAGCAAAAGATAAACTCGCCATGCTTACCCAAGCAGCGAAAACCGTAGAAACCACTCCTTGCGAGATTAATAGCCAGATTGAAAAAGTTGCGAATGGCGTTAAATTAACAGCAAAATTTACCTTCTGCTGTGGTGCGGAATGTATGATCTTCCAATTAAAACTTCGCTAAACTATTCATTTACGCATTTGATATGAGAATTTGTATTATGCGACACGGTGAGGCTGGTTTTTCCGCCTCTTCCGATGCAAACCGAACATTAACACCACGGGGAAACGAACAGGCGATCATCGCTGGGCAGTTCCTATATGAACAACATTTTGCTTTTGATTTAGCGCTCGTTAGCCCCTATGTACGTGCACAGCAAACCTTAAATGGCTTGGCAACCAAAGTACAGATTGCTAAACGGCAAACCTTGGCAGATTTAGTACCGGGTGGTAATCCTAACCAAGTCATAGCTACATTATCTGAACAACTAACAGGATTAGACAACATTATTATCGTATCGCATCTCCCCTTAGTCGGTTATTTAGTGAATGAACTCTGTCCACAACTTCCCCCACCTATGTTTTCGACAGCAGCGATTGCTTGTGTACGTTTACCATCGGAAGATACATTATTAGCGGGATCAGGAACGCTGGAATGGATGCATCAAGAGATGTAAAAAAACTCAATCTTTTTACCTTACCCCTAACCGGTAGATCGTTAATTGAGGCTTCGGCTGGGACAGGAAAGACCTATTCACTGACTTTTATTTACCTAAGATTACTTCTCGCTATTGGGCAAAATTGCTATAAAAGACCGTTAAAAGTGGATGAGATTTTAGTCGTCACCTTTACTAAAGCCGCCACCCAAGAACTGCATTCGCGTATCCGCAAAAATATTTATCAATTGCGTAATATGTTGTTATCACAACCGTTTTCACAAGGAATAGATGGATCTGAGCAAAATCAAGATCCTATCTACGCACAATTAGTCGAGCTTATCCCTGATCGTAAAAAAGCCATTCAGCTATTAAACGAAGCAGGACAAGCCATGGATAAGGCGGCAATCTATACTATCCATAGCTTTTGCCAGCGAATACTCACTACCCATGCCTTTGCTTCCGGCATTTTATTTGAGCAGACCTTAGTAGCCGATGAACAACAGTTACGTCTGCAAGTTACACAAGACTTTTGGCGCCACTATTTCACTCCTTTAGATAAGCCGCTAGCACAGCTAATTCTGCAATATTGGCAAGATCCTGCCTCTTTATTGACAGACATCCAACCTTACCTTACCAGCGAGTTGGATGATGTGTCTCGACAAGAAAAACCTTCTGCCAATAATCTGACTGCAACTATTACCGATTTTTATCAGCACACTAGCCAACAAATTAATGCACTCAAACAAGCATGGCTGGCCGTATGTGATGAGTTGCTGCCCATAATTACAGATTCCGACGTGAGTAAACAGTCTTACAATAGCCGGAACTTACCTAATTGGCTTGAGAAAGTGACACTTTGGGCAAGAAGCGATACAACTCACTTTACCTTGCCAAAAGAACTTGATAAATTTAGTCAGGCAACATTAATTGCCAAAACAAAAATCGGCAAACAGGCACCTGATCACCCTATTTTTATCCAGATAGAACAGCTATTATGCACTCCGCTCGACTTGCGTAGTCATATATTAATGACGATTGTGGCAATAATCCGCCAAGGATTGGCTAACGAAAAAGCAGAACGTGGTGAAATGGGGTTCGACGATTTACTCGAACGGCTCAATCATGCGTTACAGGCAACAGGAAACAACGTATCGCAAAGCCAAAAACTGGCACACGATATCGCCACGCAGTATCCGGTCGCGATGATTGATGAATTTCAAGATACGGATCCCATCCAATATCAGATTTTTGACCGTATTTATCAAAATCGACAAGAAACAGGATTACTCTTTATTGGTGATCCTAAACAAGCGATCTACAGTTTCCGTGGTGCCGATATTTTTACTTATATTCAGGCAAAACAATCAACAGGACAAAATAACCATTATACGATGGACACCAACTGGCGCTCATCGTGTGCCATGGTTAAGGCTGTCAATAATCTGTTCACACAACATGATAATCCATTTATTTTTAGCGAGATTCCGTTTTTGGCAATGCACGCGGCCGACCAAAATCCCGATAAAGGATTGATGTTAGCAAATAAAAGAACAGAAGCCGTCAATGCCTACTTATTACCCGATGATGCCGTAACGGTTGCTGAATATCAGACTCAGATGGCCTGTTGCTGTGCCGAACAAATTGTGACTTGGCTAGCGGGCGATGCGTTGCTCATTGATCAAAAAGCGGGAAAACGAATCACCACACCAGTTACCGCTGCCGATATTGCCATTTTAGTGCGGACAGGGAGTGAAGCCGATCTGATACAACAGCAGTTAACATTGCGTGGTGTGAAAAGCGTTTATCTTTCTGATCGTAATAGTGTCTTTTCATCAATTGAAGCCAAAGAGCTCCTTTGCTTGTTACAAGCGGCATCAATGCCAGAAAATGAAACGGCACTGCGGGCAGCTTTAATGACTCGCTTACTCGGGCTATCTATGGCGGATATTGAGACTATTGCGGACGATCAAAATCAGTGGGAAAACCTGATCGAAGAGTTCAAGCAATATCAAACCGTGTGGTCCTATTATGGTGTGCTCGTCATGTTAAGACGCATGATGCAAACGAGACAGTTAGCAGAAAATATTCTTGCCCATCCTAAAGGTGAGCGAATATTAACTAACTTAATGCATTTAGGCGAATTACTGCAAGCTGCGTCATATCAACTTGATAGCCAAAATGCGCTCATTCGTTGGTTAACTAAGCAGATTAGCCAACCTGATCGCAATTCGGAAAACCACGAACAGCGATTAGAAAGTGATGAAAATTTAGTTAAAATCATCACCATTCATAAAGCAAAAGGACTAGAATTCCCACTGGTATGGCTCCCTTTTATTGCGCAATATCGCACCACTGACACTGCGTTTTATCATGATAAAGAGAGAGATTACCGTAAAACTTACGCTTGGCAACTCACCGAAACGATTCAACAACAGATCGAGAATGAAAGAGTTGCCGAAGATCTACGTTTATTATATGTCGCGATGACTCGTTCGGTTTATCACTGTAGTATCGGGCTTGCTAAACTCAAAAAAAACAATTCAGCAATTAATTATCTACTGCAAAATAACGTTGAAAATATCGCGCAAATCGGTGAGTTAATTGTATTACCATCAATGACTGAGCAATCTTATCCAATTTCTTATTATCAGCCACCGGTTTTACCACCACAAACGCTTAATGCCGCTATCTTTCGTCGTAAATTAAATCATGATTGGCGGGTAACAAGTTACACGGGATTACAAACCTACCACGAATTACAGCCTTATTCGCCGATACGATTAGAAGATGATGATGTTATTGATCATCAGGAAGGCCTGATTACTGAGTCGGCAACCTTACCAACCATCGATGATAATGTTAGCCCTGTTTTAGTGCAGTATTATGATATTTATCATTTTCCTAAAGGGCGACAAGTTGGCCTCTGGCTACATAAATTGCTAGAAAATATTGGTATAGATGAACTTGATCATAGCCAAAAAATGGATGATCGCTGTCATGAAGTCATTACCCAGCTTGCGCTCACCCCGGAATGGCAACCAGTATTGATGGATTGGCTACAAGGTGCATTATCGACCCCATTATTCCCTATACCCTTATCGCCTATTCAGCAAGATTCAGATCAATTATTACTCTCACACGTTTTACGCGGGAAATGTTTACACGAATTACAATTCTATCTCCCCATCCGCCAGCCAATAAGTTGTGCAACTTTAGATAAATTATGTAAACAATATGATGAATTATCACGTCAATGCCCTGCACTCGATTTTGATACCGTACAAGGCATGCTGAAAGGTTTTATTGATTTAATATTTGAATTTAAAGGTAGATTCTATATTGTCGACTATAAATCAAACTGGTTAGGTAACTCACCCGAAGATTATAGCGAAGAAGCTATTCGTCATGCGATGTGTGAACATCGTTATGAGCTGCAATATCAATTGTATAGTTTAGCGCTACAACGCTTTTTAAAAAGCCGCCTACCCAACTATCAATACAATCAACATTTTGGTGGTATTTATTACCTCTTTTTACGCGGAATGCCAAATAAAGGTATTTTCTACCACCGTCCCGATGCTACTTTTATTAATCAACTCGATAACCTATTTGCGGGTAACGAATTTTGTGAATAATAAATTGCGTGAATAATAAATTTTGCAAATAACGAGTTTTACGAATAACCAATACAGTAAAAATCGGTAGCCTATCAAAATTTCATTTGATGAACAAAATCTGCTTCTTCATCTTGCCAACCTTTTGATAACGCTTGGACGAGTGCATCATAACCATTTCCTAATAGGGGAACTTGGCGATTAAAAGCTTTGCTGGAAATCTCACCATTATTGTGTGTGACAATCCAACGACCTTTAATTATCGCATCGCCGGTATAACTACCGTGAAAACCATCAATGACCAATTTTACTTTAATGGTTGGCGTTGCGATTGGTTGACTGGTGATCAAATAGTGTGGTGATAGAACCGTTAAATCTTGTACTACACGCTCTTCTAGCTGTTGAGATAAAGGCGCAACCCATAAATTATTAGCCGCTATAATATATTTAATACTTTCTGTTTGTAGCACCAGACCACTTTTATCCAAAAAACTTGCGACTTCAATCGGCTCAATAAACATAATTCGATTGGTCGTTTGCGTGCTAGGTGTCGTTGTATGATTAAGCGTATCGGCTAACTGATAATAGCTTTTATCTGCCACACGAGATGAGCAGCCCGCTAATATCAGCAAAGGGATAGCAAACACTATAACGGCCCTTTTCTTCATACATGCTATCATTGCTGCTAAGTCCTTCATCATTTGGTTCCTTTATTATGGATTTTCGCCTTAGGTTCTGGATCGGTTTTACCTGGTGCTGAAAAAATCAATGCATTACTTTTATTATTCAGGGTACTTAAAAGTGGTGTTAATTCATCCATCATCTGTTGTACCTTTTGCAGACTATCTTTCATCTGATTATTCAAATCTGATCCAGGCTGTAATCCCTTCATAGTTTGATTTAATGTCTGTAATGCGTTATGCAGATCTTTCGGTAGATTCTGCATCTCTTTTGTGGCTGTCATACTGTTTAATGATGCCATCAGTTTTTCACTGGTTTGTAGCGATTTATTAAATTGTGCTACCGTATTATTCAGTGGTAAATGATTAAAATTATCCAATAATTGCAATACTTTTGCTTGAATCTGCGCCAGTCCAGTTGGTACGGTATCGATGATATTATAACCATATTTTTGCTGATTTTTCGCATTGTAATTGGTTTTTAATTCTGGATAGAAATCGAGATCAATATAAAGTGCACCCGTTAACAAATTCGCTGTTTTAAGTGCTGCACCAAAACCATTTTTCTGTTCATTAATAATCATTGCAGCAATATCAATTTTTTCAGCAACCAGCTCAGAGAGTCGATCAGGTTCGATACGAATTAACACCGGGATTTTTTGGTTAAGCATTGATGTTTTTTGCAATATTTCCGGCGTATAAAAAGGTACTTTACTCACAGTACCGATTCGAATACCCCGATATTCAACCGGTGCACCTTCAGATAAACCCGAAATAGAATCAGAAAACATTAACAAAAATTCTGTATAATCAGTGTATTGAGAATCTTGAATGGAACGTTTATCTTCATAAAGTTTATAAACTGAAAATTGTACTGCGGGATCGCCAAATTTGGATCCTTCCGGCAAATCAAAACTAATTCCCCCCGCAAGTAATACATCTAAAGAAGGAATTTCGAGATTAGCACCACGTTGTGAAAAGGTAAAATTAATACCGCCTTCTTTCCAAAAACGAACATTTTGTGTCACTAATACATCATACGGTTGTTTAATGAAAATCTGATATTTCATTTTACGGGAGCCGACATCAAAATCGGATGATTCAACATTACCTACACGATAGCCACGGAACATAACCGCCGCACCACGTGGAATGACACCATTTTGATCGCTTTCGAGATTGAGGCGAATACCTTTAACGCTAGGATCAGATAAAGGGGGATTATCAGACAAAATAAACGGTTTATGATTAAAATCTTTTTTATTATTACCTGACGCCAGTTCGATATAAACACCTGATAATATGGTACTTAGTCCAGTCACTCCATCACGACCAATTTCAGGTTTGACAACCCAAAAAAGTGAATCATTAGTCAGCAGTGGATCCATATCTTTATAGATGCGCCCTTTAATCACAACTTGTTGAAAATCATTTGATAAGGTCACTTCATCAACAATACCAATATCAACACTGCGGTTTTTAATTACCGTTTTACCTGCCACAATACCGCTGGCATCTTTTGCCAATAATGTCACTTCTGTCCCTTTATCGGCAAAATGAGAATAAATAATCCATAATCCGACAATCACGGTGACAATTGGAATAATCCAAATTGCAGATATTCCTTTTACTTTAACAATCTTAGCTAATTTACGCGAAGTTGACATATTTTCCCTATTTTTTCGTACTCAATATATACTTTTTATCTTTTAGTTGATGACACTATTTCGTTGACTATCGACGATAATCTGCAACAAAGAGATAAGACTCGATAAAACAGCCTTAAGATCCTATTTTTATTAATCTTTAAGAACCATTTGTATCTGGTTTTTCTCTCTTTTCTGATTTTTCAATATATATTTGATCCCAAATCAACCTTGGATCAAACTGTTGTGAGGCAATCATTGTGACAATAACCACCATCGCAAAAAATATAATACCGATATCTGGATAAATAGCCATCATCTGTTGATTACGGACAAGCGCACA
This sequence comes from Orbaceae bacterium ESL0727, assembly GCA_029433345.1. Classification (GTDB taxonomy): domain Bacteria; phylum Pseudomonadota; class Gammaproteobacteria; order Enterobacterales; family Orbaceae; genus Gilliamella. The sequence continues at coordinate 1,109,226 of JAQTHY010000001.1, read as the reverse complement.
AATCACGGATACCACAAAAATATCAATCATTGACCATTTGCCAATAAATTCCACCGCATTATAAAGTGCGTTCATATGACGGCAGCTATATTTATTTTTACGCTTAGCCGCTACGGCAAAATAACAGAGCCAACTGAGCGAAATAATTTTCAGAATTGGAATAACAATACTCGCCGTCAAGATAATTAACGCCACAGGAATATCACCGGCATGCCACATATAAATCACGCCATCTAAAATAGTCGCGCTCGATCCTGATCCAAAAATAACCGTTATCATAATACCAAATACATTGGCGGGAATATAAATAAGTAATGACGTCACTAACAGCGCAATAGTCCATTGCATTTTATCAAGATTACGGATTTTTCCACGCTGTTTACAACGTGGACAGTGCGCAGATTGGGCAGGTAAAATCGCATGACAACAACGACATAACCGCAAATTTTGACTGATGCCGGTTTTACCGACAATGAGTGGTGTGCGCGCATAATTATTAGAAGCCAATTCATTCCAAATTTCTTCAGGGGAGAAACAGATATACGCTTTAAGATAAAAGAAGATAAACAGGCAAAATGCTAAAAAAGTACTCGTCACGCCGATTTCACCATAGCTCATCAGTTTCACAAAACTGACTAAAATACCCACTAAAAATATTTCGGGCATACACCAATGCGCAAATTTTTTATAGACGATCAGTAAATCACGCTTTCGATATTTTGAGAGCGGAATTTTGCAGCAAAGTAACAGCATAATCAGCAAATTGAAAACAGGAAAGGTTAAAACGAAGAGTACAAACAATAATGAAATAAATCGGTAGTTATCAGAATATAATGTTTCGGGGATATTAAATACACTCACCCCATTAAAATTTCCAACAATTCGGATATCAATAAAAACAAAACCTGACGCCAGTATCAGCATAATCAGTGAACAAATCGCATAAATCGTCGTATGCAATTTCATATGACAGTTATTTTTAGCAAGTAACGTATGGCATCTTGGGCATACGGCCTTATGTGATAACGCAATATCCGGTAACTGTACCAGTAAATCACAATGAGGACATAACACATACTGATGTTTATCGATAGTCATTACGCCCTCCTTATGTTTATTTATTAATTAGTTAGTTAATCGTTTTATTATCAATCAATTAATCGACTGATTTATCTATTCTATTTGGTTTGTGATTCTAATTGTTCCCATCGCGTAAAAACTTCTTCTAGTTCAGTTTCTTTAGCAGCCAAGGTTTGTAATGTCAGTGCTGTTTTTTCGTGAGATTGATTAAAGAAATCACTATCGCTGATCTCTTTTTGTAATTCAGCAATCTCTTGCTCAAGTTGTTCTATTTTCGATGGTAACTGTTCTAACTCACGTTGTTCATGATAACTCAGTTTGATCTTCTTTTTCGAAGTGCTATTATTCGCCTTAATGGCGTTATCATCAATCACTTTATTTTTAGCAACGTTATCAGCGACATTGGCACTATTATTTGCCGCTTTATGCAGCTTTCCTTGGATGCTTGCCGATTGTTGCACATTATTTTGTTGCTGTAATGCATCTTCATAACCACCTGCATAAACACCAATATGTCCATGCGCTTCAAAAAACCAGCACTGCGTAACGACATTATCAACAAATTGCCTATCATGGCTAACTAATAGCACTGTACCTTGATAATCATTCACTAACTCTTCAAGTAACTCGAGTGTTTCAATATCGAGATCATTAGTCGGTTCATCCAATATTAATAAATTGCTTGGTTTTAAAAATAGTTTAGCTAACAGTAATCGATTACGTTCTCCACCAGAAAGTGCACTCACCGGTGTCCGTGCACGTTTAGGTGGGAATAAAAAGTCCTGTAAATAACCAAGCACATGACGAGATCGCCCATTAACGGTCACTTCTTGCTTACCATCAGCCAGGTTATCCATCACCGTTTTATCAGGATCAAGTTCTGCACGATGCTGATCAAAATAAGCCACTTCTAATTTAGTACCACAATGGACAGATCCTGATGTTGGGGTGATTTCGCCCAATAATAGTTTAAGCAATGTTGTTTTGCCTACGCCATTCGGGCCGATCAGTGCGATTTTTGCGCCGCGTAACACCTGTACAGTAAAATCATGAATCAGTTGTTTATTGGCAATTTGGTAGCTAACATTTTCGAGTTCAAAGACAATCTTCCCCGAACGCAACGCTTCTTCGACTTGCATTTTGGCACTACCCATTACCTGCCGACGCTGCGAATATTCTTGTCGCATCGCTTTTAATGCACGTACTCGACCTTCGTTACGAGTTCGGCGCGCTTCAATACCTTGCCGAATCCATACTTCTTCTTGGGCTAATTTTTTATCAAATTCCGCATTTTTCAATGCTTCTACCCGTAATGCTTCTTCTTTACCCACTAAATAGCTTTCGTAATCACCACGCCATGAAGCAATTTTACCGCGATCCAGATCGATAATTCGCGTCGCCATTCTACGGATAAAAGAGCGATCATGTGAAATAAAAACAATACTGCCATTAAAGCTTTTTAAAAACTCTTCTAACCATTGTATCGTTTCAATATCTAAATGGTTAGTCGGTTCGTCAAGTAACAAGACCGTCGGTTGACAGACTAATGCTTTGGCTAATGCAGCTTTACGTAACCAACCACCCGATAATGATGACAAATTTGCCTCACCATCTAGTAATAACGCCGATAATATATTATGAATTCGGTTTTCTAGCTGCCAGCCATTTTGCTGCTCAAGCTGTTCTTGTAATTTGGCTAATTGTTGCAAATTACTTTCGCTCGGATCTTTAGCAATGCGGAGGGATAACTCATGATATGCTTTGAGTAATTGTGCCTGCTCTTTTAGCCCTTCTGCCACAAAATCAAATACACTGCCTTGTATATCGCGTGGTGGATCTTGCTGTAGCCTTGATACAACAACATTATCGGCATAAACCAACTGCCCTTCATCTAAAGGGATTTCTTTATTAAGAATCTTCAATAACGTCGATTTACCTGCACCATTACGACCAACTAAGCAAACTCGTTCATTGCTTTCAATGTTAATATCGATATGATTAAGAAGTGGGGCGTCGCTAAATGAAAGATAAGCATTTGTGAGATTAATTAATGACATAGTCAATTTTTGTTTGGATATTAAACAATAAAGGATTATTCTATCATAAAGTAGAGTGCTAATCATTAGAGATAGGTGGGTTTATGAATCATACATGGACTTTTCAACGTATCGGTGGGTTAGATCAAGTGGTATTAGCGAATGCCGATGATATTCTCAATTTATCCAATTTAGATCCAAAATTATGGGTTGCGTTAAGTTGCCCAACCACTGGCCTTGAGTTTGACGAACGAACCCTCATGCTATTAGATACGGATCATGATGGGCGGATTCGCATTCCTGACATTATTGAGGCCATTAATTGGATAAGTCATCAATTAACCTCGTTAGATATGTTATTTTCCGCATCGGATAGATTACCACTCTCACAAATTAATACATCGTCAGCAGAAGGAACAAAACGACTGGCGACAGCCGAATATGTACTGGCGAGCCTTGGTAAAGCAGGAAGCCACGACCTAACACAATCTGATGTCCAGCAAGCTGTCACAATTAATGCCCAAAAACTCTATAATGGTGATGCGATTTTCCCTCCGTCTGATCAACTCGATCAGATCATGCAAACATTTATTCAAACTGCTATCAAAATTGTCGGTGCAATTAAGGATATAAGTGGCCAAGATGGCATTAATCAAGCGATTGCCTCTGCTTTTATACATGATTTGCAAACATGGCATACTTGGCAGCAGGCCATTTGGCAAACAAAAACAATTTTTGGTGAAAACGTTGCTAAAATCGGCAAATTAGTCCATCTCCTCAAACCTAAAATCGATGACTATTTTTTGCGCGTTAACTTGGCGCAATATGCTCCACAAGCTGAAATTGCATTAAATGTTAACGAAAAATATATTGTATCTCAAGGCAATGGCTTACTTTCTGATGAAGCTTTAGAACAATTGCCTCTATCAAAAATCGAACCAGGTAAAGCATTAAATTTGGTCAATGGTATCAATCCATTTTGGCAAGATAAAATTGCACAATTGAGAGAACTGATTCTACCTATTTTAGCTAATCGCGATGAACTTTCTCAACATGAATGGCAAGAGATACAACGCCATCTCGCCCCTTATGTTAACGTAGTTAACGCCAAACCTAACATGACAACTGTCACGGTGACAACCAAACCAACCGCAACGATTGATGAATTACCTAACGATCTAATAACACAGCTCCTAGATGAGAATCTTATTGACCAATTTAACCAAATGGTTGCCAAAGATAACCAAATCCCCATTGCAACTACCGATGTATTGGCATTAGAAAAATTGGTACTTTTTCATAAATATCTATACCGTTTATTGGTCAATTTTGTCTCTTTTGCTGATTTCTTTTCATCTGATCGGAGCGCAATATTTCAGACAGGAAAATTGTATATTGATAGCCGTTGCGCCACACTGTGTGTTACTGTAAAAGATATAGCCAAACATAGTGTATTAGCAAATTATTCAGAACTCTGTTTATTATATTGTGAATGTACGCGTCATGACCAAAAACAGCTTATCGCCGCAGCTATCACAGCCGGTAACGGTGAACTGTTAATGGAAGGACGTAATGGTGTTTTTATCGATTCTGAAGGAAATGATTGGGATGCCACCGTGGTTAAGATGATAAGTAAGCCTATTAGCATTAGCGAAGCCGTCTGGGCACCATATCAACGTATTGGCCGTCTCATTACTGCCCAAATTACGAAATGGGCAAATAATAAAGATGCCAGTATTGATAGCGCAAGCAGCAAAGCAATAACGACCGGTGATAACAAATTTGATATTGGCAAAAGTGTAGGTATTTTTGCTGCAATTGGTCTAGCTATTGGCGCCATCGGTACCGCATTTGCTACACTTTGCCAAGCGTTATTTGGGCTCAAATGGTGGCAATTTCCATTAGTGATTGTTGCGCTATTCCTAATTATTTCTGGTCCTTCCGTTATTTTAGCGTGGTTAAAATTAAGACGAAGAACATTAGGACCGCTGTTAGAAGCCTCGGGTTGGGCAACTAACGGTCACATAAAAATCAGTTTATTATTAGGAAAACTTCTAACTAGCAAGGCTGAACTACCTAGAAATGCCAAACGCAATTTAGTCGATCCGATGCATAACAGTAGTAATAAAATAGTTATTTCTTTTTTATTGATTATTATTATCGCCATCACCAGCTGGCTTTGGTTTAGTGGTCATTTAATGGAATGGTTAACACCATTTAGTTAACGCCCTTTTTTAAAGGTATCAACCAGTGATCACAACACATCGTGTTCATTGGTTTTTTCACGGATAAACGCAACCCGCTCCATTTTCAGCATTTAAACTCTGATTGGTGCCACTAATCGCACCAAGGCTAGGCGAAACAGCATAACGAATTAGCCAGTTATTACTGTTATAATACATATTTGATGTCCAAACAGTCAGTCCAGGGGGAGACATAATATCACTGTACTCTGAAAATCCTCCCCACTCAGCAAATAATCCCCCACCGATTCGCCGCTGGAAATAATTTGGTTGCCCAGCTAAACCACCTGTCCAAAGAAAATTACTATTATTCACATTACCATTTGCATTAGTATAATCAGTCACAATCGGTACGCGATAACCTAAATTATTACAATATGTTTCTAATATAGGATAAGTGGTACTGGCAGGATTAAAAATAAACCATTTATTAATTTTAAACGTATATATTTTATGGGTTTTACTGGCGTCAGAATAGAGTGTAAAGAGAGTAGGTACAGCATTTTTAGCTTCAGATTGCGAATCACCATCTTTAGGACCTTTTAGAGCAATGACGGCCATTTCCCCTTAACTACGCGTTATAGCTAAATCAAGATTAGATGCTGCTGGTTCTTTAGTCCATGTTATCTCACTCCCCCTACCATTTCCCACATAGATAGTAAAATAGACACCATTAAATCCCGTTGAAGGAAAGTTAAGCGAGGGCTCGTGGAGAGATTGTGATAAAAAACCGCGTTTACGATCCCACATCTCCGCGGGGCCATCACTTTCAACCCGCAACCCGATAGCCGGTTTCACAAAACAGACAATCGGTGACGTTTTAGGATTAATATAATAGCTTGCCGAAGTGGAACTAAATTTAGTTTTATTGGGATAGCCGTATTGTGTATTGAGCTCACCCGCCTGACTCGTTAAGGTCATTTTATATGGTGCACTAGCTTTAAGCGTATCTGTGCGGCTGATTGGATTATCTTCAATATCTGTAATGGTCAAACTTAACGATCCCGTTGCATTCACGCCATTTTCCCCTTGCCCATCGCCATTACCATCACGCCAATAATTATAAGGTGAGGTAATTAATGTATTTAACTCAACATTATCAACTATTTTGGGGATTAACATCTTTACATCGGCTATCGTCTGCCCTTCTACGGGTAAGGTGATAGGTTTATTACGACTAGATGTATTATTTTTTTTCGTATATTTAGTCCCATCAGATAATGTAATATCAAGTAATTCATCCGTATTAGTAATCTTAGTATAACCTTCATCAAAAGTGAAATAAGGAGCATGGCCTTGTATTTGATTACTTGTCTTAGCAGATAATGCAGCGTGTGCCATAAATGAGGAAAATAGATAATAAATGACTAGACTTGTTTTGGATAAATTAGTTCGCCTGTTAATTATAACTTTTTCTTTTTTTCATTAATTTTTCTCCTTATTATTTCAAAGATATTCACAATACTTTTAAAACTAACGCGGACTTATTTTTCGATATTATCATAGAGAATAAAAAATTAAAATAATACATTTACTTCTTTTAGCGAAAAGATATCTATAAATAGATCGTATACGTCAGAAAAGATCTATTTTTTACAAAAAAAGATCTTTAAACGTGAATTTAGAAGAAAAAAATAAAAAATCATTCGATTATTTTTTGTATACTTGTTTTTGTCTAATAATGTCTGATAATAAAATGAAGAGATGAAATGAAACGATGAATAAAAAGGAACAACAACTCTAATAAGTCAATTAAGTGAGTCACTTAGATTAACTTACTTACACTTAATTTTATTAAATTATTTCAATTAGTTATGTTTTTAAAGTGAGCAAAAAGGAACAGATGAAAAGTACGAAACCTTTTAAAAAAAGGTTTCGATTATGATCATAATGGTTAATTTATCTCATAAAATAAAGGTCAATTTTTACGATTTACATAACCTATTTTTAGTGTTGGTAAACAGGTAGACGACGACAGATATCTATCACTTTAGACTTAATTTTCTGGATAACTTGTTCATCATTAATATTATCTAACACATCACAGATCCAGTTAGCCAATTCACGTGATTGCGCTTCGTTAAATCCACGGCGAGTAATAGCCGGTGAACCAAGGCGAATACCTGACGTGATAAATGGACTTTTCGGATCGTTCGGCACAGCATTCTTATTCACGGTAATGTTTGCACGGCCTAATGCAGCATCGGCTTCTTTACCGGTAATATTTTTATCGACCAAATCAATCAGAAATAGATGATTTTGTGTTTCACCAGCAACAACTTTATATCCTCGTTTGACAATCTCTTCGACCATCGCTTTAGCATTTTTAACAACTTGTTGTTGATAGGCTCTATAGGCTGGTTCCATTGCTTCTTTTAGTGCCACCGCTTTAGCTGCAATGACATGCATCAAAGGGCCACCTTGTGCACCAGGGAAAACAGCCGAATTCAATTTTTTATAGAGCTCTTCACTGCCATTTTTAGCCAGAATCAGACCACCACGTGGACCACCTAAGGTTTTGTGTGTTGTGGTTGTTACCACATGAGCAAAAGGAACCGGATTAGGGTAAACACCTGCGGCAACCAAGCCTGCTACGTGCGCCATATCAACGAATAGATAAGCTCCTACACTGTCAGCTATTTCACGCATTTTTTTCCAATCGACAATCCCAGAATAAGCAGAAAAACCACCGATAATCATTTTAGGTTGTGACTCTTTCGCAATTTTTGCCAATTCGTCATAATCAATATGACCTGTTGCATCAACTCCGTAAGCCACAACATGATAAAGTTTTCCTGAAAAGTTAACCGGTGAACCATGCGTTAAATGGCCGCCTTCAGATAAGTTCATGCCTAATACAGTATCACCTGGTTTTAGCAACGCCGTATAGACAGCAAAATTGGCTTGTGAACCTGAATGCGGTTGGACGTTAGCATAGTCTGCACCAAATAAAGCTTTAGCACGATCGATAGCCAATTGTTCGACAATATCAACATATTCACAACCACCGTAATAACGTTTTCCTGGGTAACCTTCCGCATATTTATTCGTAAGTTGGGAGCCTTGCGCTTGCATGACACGTGGACTGGTGTAGTTTTCAGACGCAATTAATTCTAAGTGATCTTCTTGACGTTGCTCTTCACCTTTTATCGCATTCCATAGCTCCTGGTCATATTCGGCAATGGTCATTTCTTTATTAAACATTTGGGCTCCTTATCATATATTTCGTTAATTGTCATATTGCTGCTAATATTTTCGACAGGAAGTTGCCTAAAATAGTGGCAACAAAGTCAACTTTAGTTTTATATCCTACTCAATAACTGGGTTATTTCAATCTTTTTTTACTGATAAATCATTGTGCTATTTATTGCTATCAAATAATGAAGATAAATTCACAAATTGTCATTAATAACATAGAAAAAATGCAATTTTTATAAGCTATTATTTAATAATTATTGATTCTCACCACCTTATATCATGCCATAATGTCTATCAGCTATTATTATGTTGCTTGCGATAGCGGTTTGATACACATAAAATAGGCCAAAATTTTCAACTATCCATGAATCTATTATGCAACTCCATTTAGTCGTCAACACCTTTGGTGCTGATTTGCAGCGCCGTTATGGTGAAAAGATTTACAAATTAACGCTACATGGCGGATTTAGCTGCCCCAACCGGGACGGTACACTTGGCCGTGGTGGATGTACTTTTTGTAATGTTGCATCGATTATTGACGAATCTATTCAGGTTAAATCCATTAGCGACCAGCTCACCTCGCAAGCGGCACAGATGAAAAAATCCAAACGCTATTTAGCTTATTTTCAAGCCTATACCAGTACTTATGCTGAAGTTGAAATTTTAAAAAACATGTACGAACAAGCACTTGCCAGTGCCGATATTGTCGGGCTTTGTGTCGGTACTCGCCCAGATTGTGTACCCGATGAAGCGTTAGCGTTATTAGCCGATTACCAGGCACAAGGCTATGAAGTGTGGTTAGAACTCGGTTTACAAACCGCGAATGATAGAACATTGCATGCAATTAACCGTGGACACACTTATGCGGACTATTATCAAACAGCCCAAAAAGCGCGTAAATTGGGAATAAAAGTGTGTGCGCACTTAATAGTTGGCTTACCGAAAGAGAGCAAGCCAGATAATTTAATCACGCTTAATAAAGTATTAGATTGTGGTATTGATGGACTCAAACTGCATCCACTCCATGTTGTTGAAGGGAGCATTATGGCTAAAGCGTGGCGAGCTGGCCGTTTAAAAGTCCTGTCGCTTGATGAATATGTCGATATTGCGGGTGAAATGATTCGCAATACACCTAAGGAAATACTCTATCACCGCGTTTCCGCCAATGCCCGTAAACCCACTTTACTCGCCCCAGATTGGTGTGAAAATCATTGGCTATCGATGAATGCCATCGACCATAATCTGAGGCAATTTGGTGTGCAAGGTAGTGCTTTAGGCGATAGCTACTGTTTTACTGATTCACCGTATTTAACCAATATTTTCGCGAAATAAAGCAGAATAGCAATAAAGCGGTCACGGCGAAAAGCATGCCAACAAAACCAATTTCGCCAATAGATAAAAAGAGGATAACTTTGCTCCCTATAAAAGCACCGCTACCAATGCCGATATTATAAATACCTGAATAAGCAGCTGTCGCAACATCTGTGGCATCGGGCGCTGCATCAATCACTTTACTTTGCATTACCATACTAATAATCGTAATCGATAATCCCCACAGCATGCATTGGAAAACAGCGGTATATAAGCTCCATGAACAAACATAAAGTGCAGATAAACTGACAATTAAAGTAATAATCGGAATCACATAAATGGCTATGGGATGTGCGGTAGAGAATCGTGCAAACAAAATACTGCCAATAATCCCCGAAAAACCGACCATTAAAAGTAACATAACCACAGTATCTTGCGTATAGCCCCCTATTTTCTGCATGAACGGAGTAATATAAGTATAGGCTATAAAATGGCCTGTAATGATAATTGCTGTTAATAAAAAGACATTTAATAGTAATGGACGTTTTAAAACTTGAGGAATCAATCGCAAGGGAAGATTACTTTTACTCGGTACATCAGGCAACAGATAGAGCAATAAAACGATTACCGCGAAAGCAATAACTGCAATACATAAAAAAGTGACTCGCCAACCTGCCACCTGCCCAATCATCGTGCCAATAGGAATACCCAAAACCGTCGCCATTGATGTACCGACGACAATAAATCCCATCGCTTGCGCTTTTTTACCATTGGGCGCTAAGCGTACCGCTAAAGGAGTGGTAATCGCCCAAAAAACAGCATGTGCACACGCAATACCAATTCGCGCAGCCATTAAACTATAAAAGCTCCACGCAAAACCGGCTAAAATATGGCTACCAATAAATAATCCAAATAAAAAAACGAGTAACTTACGGCGATCCATTTTGTCGGTAATAATAGTGAGTGGCAATGACAATAATGAGACTGACCAGGCGTAAACAGTTAACAATAATCCGGTATGAGCCACATCCATCGAAAAACTTGCGGCGATATTGGGTAATAATCCAACGGGCACAAATTCTGTGGTATTAAAGACGAATGCCGCAAAAGCTAAACAGAAAATGGATGACCAAATACGTGAACGCGTGGTTGATGTTTTCATGGCTGATTTTCTTAATTAATGTTTGTGATAATCTGATCGACATAACGTAACTAATGTACTGTATTATAACATATAATATTGTATATCATGAAATAAAAACAGATTTATTATACACAAACGTATAGTAACTCTGAAACTTCCAAATAATTATTATTTATCTTTCCTTAGGCAATTTCCCGCTATTTTTATTTACGCAATTATCAAAAAGCGTACAATTTATCTACATTATCATGCAATGTTGTTGATTTATTTTATGCGTTATCGTGAGCAGTTATCATCCCAATAGGTACTAAACCGATTTTATTTTTAGGAGAAAAAATGAGTATTATACAGACCCTTTTAGAGACTAAAAAAACAGGCAAACCACTTAGTGCATCAGTGAGCCAATCTACATTTGGTGAATTGCCTATCTTAGTGATCACACATAACACATGCCACGCAGCTGTTTCGCTCCAAGGTGCACAACTCCTTTTTTGGCAGCCTACAAGGCAAGCCACACCGGTTATCTGGCTCAGTGACAAAGCCATTTTTAAAAAAGGTACACCTGTCCGTGGTGGTGTTCCCGTTTGTTGGCCATGGTTTGGTAAAGTAAACGATCCTATGCATGGCTTTGCTCGCATCGTGGAGTGGCAATTAACATCGGTGCAAGAAGATGATAATGGTGTTGATCTCACTTTATCTTTGACAAATACAGCACAAACATCCCACTATTTCAGCAAACCTTTTTCACTTTCATTAGCGATCCATGTTGGTAAAACTTGCCAAATTTCATTAAGTTGTTTAGGCGACTTTGAAGCAACATCCGCATTACATACCTACTTCGCTGTTGATAATATTGAGAATGTCATCGTCAGTGGGCTAAGTGATGATTATCTAGAAAAAACAGCCACTGAAAATCGACCCAAAGTCGCTGGGCAATTAACGATTGATCGTGAAGTCGATCGCGTTTATGCAGACGCAGAGGATATCATCACAATTAATGACAAAAAACGTATCATCAAAATAACCAATTATAATGCAAATGATGTGGTGACATGGAATTCTTGGATCGACAAAGTAAAAACCATAGCCGATCTCGATAATGACAGTTATAAAATTATGTTATGTGTTGAGACAGGAAGAATTAATCGGCCATTAAGGCTTTCACCGACAGAAAAGACCACTTATGGTTTTAAGATTGACGTTTTATAAGTGAAAGTCAAGTTGCGTTAAAAGCGCCTTTACGCTATAATCGCCCAGCCTTTTAAGGCATTCATTTTATAACGAGTATATAGCCAATTGCTGGGTCGCCTGCGGTTGGTTTTTATCTTTTATGGAGCAATTATGTTTACATTAAACGCTGAAGTACGAAACGAGCATGGTAAGGGTGCGAGCCGCCGCCTGCGTCACGCGGGTAAATTCCCCGCTGTTATTTATGGTGGCAATGAACCAGCAATTCCTGTGATTTTAGATCACGATCAAGTCTTTAATATGCAAACAAAACCAGAATTTTATTCTGATGTATTAGTAATTGATATCGCTGGTAAAACTGTTAATGTTAAATTGCAAGCTGTACAACGCCATCCATTTAAACCAAAATTAGTTCATATGGATTTTGTAAGAGTTTAATCAATTAATAACAGTCACATATTTGACAAATAGCCAAGGCTGATGAGTAGATAGGCAAATTTCGTTTTATACTGCTTACACCTTCACTAAGGTTCATCTATACTAAAGGTCACCCATATAGGTGACCTTTATTTTTGTACAAGAAAGTCCTTCTAGAAGAATTGTTAAGGAGAAAAATATGTCTGATGTGCCCGCCTGTGATCTCGTTATTTTTGGTGCGAAAGGAGATTTAACAAGACGTAAATTATTACCATCACTCTATCAATTAGAAAAATACGGTAAACTCCCAACAGGTACCAAAATTTTAGGTGTCGGTCGTGCTGACTGGGATCAAGCAGCTTATGCTGACGTTGCCAAAGAAGCATTAACTACTTTTATGGCTGAACCTATTGATGAAACGGTTTGGAAACGCCTGAGTCAACGATTAAACTTTCATAAATTAGATGTCAATGAAACCCACGCTTTTATGGGACTGAAAGATTCATTGGATCAAACTCGTCCCGCTATTTTCTATTTTGCGATGCATCCTGGTACTTTTGGTACTATCTGCCGTGGCTTAGCCCATGCCGGATTAAACAAAGGACAAAACCGTATTGTGATGGAAAAACCACTCGGTACTAATCTAAAATCATCACAAGATATTAATGATTCTGTTGCACAATATTTTACTGAATCACAAGTATATCGTATTGACCACTATTTAGGTAAAGAGACAGTATTAAACTTATTAGCACTCCGTTTTGCCAATACTTTTTTTGCCTCATTTTGGGATCGAAATTCGATTGATCATGTACAAATTACGATTGCTGAACAGGTCGGCATTGAAGGCCGTTGGGGTTATTTCGATAAGGCGGGACAAATGCGCGATATGGTGCAAAATCACCTTTTACAAATCTTAACCATGATTGCAATGTCCCCACCCGCGAATCTTGATGATGATAGTCTACGTAACGAAAAAATTGCAGTCTTAAATGCATTACGTCCTATTGATAAAAGCAATATCCGCGAAAAAACAGTTCGAGGACAATATACATCTGGCTTTGTCAATAACGTCAACGTTCCGGGTTATTTAGAAGAAGATGGTGCCAATCAAAAGAGCGATACCGAAACTTTTGTCGCTATTCGTGTCGATATTGATAATTGGCGCTGGGCGGGTGTCCCATTCTATTTAAGAACAGGCAAACGATTACCAAGTAAATGTTCTGAAGTTGTTGTCTATTTTAAAACACCACCACTGAATCTTTTTAGTGAATCTTATTCTGAATTACCACAAAATAAATTAACTATCCGTTTACAACCTGATGAAGGTGTAGATATTGAGATCCTCAATAAAATACCTGGATTAGAAAATAATCACCGATTACAAACAACCAAACTGGATTTGAGTTTTAGTAAAACATTTCATCAACATATTGCTGATGCTTATGAACGTTTATTACTTGAGGTTATGCGTGGTCGCCAAGCGTTATTTGTACATCGTGATGAAGTCGAAGCTGCTTGGAAATGGGTTGATTCAATTATGCACGCATGGGAGCTCGATAACGAATCGCCCAAACCTTATCAAGCCGGCACATGGGGGCCCGTTGCGTCAGTTGCATTAATTACCAAAGATGGCCGCTCATGGAGTGAATTTGAATAAAAGTAACCAGAGTAAAACCAAAAAGGAATAGTATATGTTTACCTTGCATGAATATAAAAATAGCCAATTGTTGACCGAAGATTTAGTCAAACATATTGTTACTGTGCTAAAACAAGCAATTGACCAGAAAGGTGAAGCCTCTATGGCAGTGTCGGGCGGGAAGACACCTATTCCCTTATTTTCTTTGCTAAGCCAACAAGAACTTGCATGGAATCGCGTTTTTATTACGCTGGTTGATGATCGTTGGGTCGATAATACCGATGATGCGAGCAATGAAAAGTTAGTTACTACTTATCTATTAAAAGATAAAGCGCGCTTAGCAAATTTTATCGGATTGAAAAATAACAGTGCAACACCTTTTGAAGGCGAAGCTATTACCAATCAAATGCTCACTAAAATCCCGATGCCATTTGATATAGTGATTTTAGGTATGGGTGAAGATGGGCATACGGCATCACTTTTCCCTCATGCAGCTAATCTTGCCAAAGGCTTGGATATGCATTCCAAACGAAAAGTGATAGGCATGACACCTTTAGATGCACCTTTTGACCGCATGACATTAACTTTGCCCGCGATTTTAGATAGTCAACATATCTATTTGCATTTAGTCGGTGCAAGTAAAAAAGCTGTGCTTAAAAAAGCAGAACAAGGACAAGATATTACGGATATGCCAATTCGCGCAATTTTACAACAAAATAACGTTGATGTGACGGGATTTTGGACCGAAAAGTAGAATAGCTGAAGAGTTACATCGAATTAAGTGGATATTATAGGGCAAAAGCCCTATAAAACCCTTGATTTATATTGATGAGTAACGCATTAATTCATTGTCACTACAGTACTAACTTCATTACCTAACATATTATTCAATGTCACTAAATCCTCTGCTGTTAATGTCCCTATAGCATATTTAAGCTGCAATAAACTGGTTAAATAGGTATATTTCGCATCAGATAAATTACGTTTAGAGCTATATAGTTGGGTTGTCGCATTTAAAACATCTACAATCGTACGTGTTCCCACTTCATAGCCAGATGTGGTTGCTTCTAAAGAA
The DNA here is from genome assembly GCA_029433345.1 of Orbaceae bacterium ESL0727. Lineage (GTDB taxonomy): Bacteria > Pseudomonadota > Gammaproteobacteria > Enterobacterales > Orbaceae > Gilliamella. The sequence goes on along the minus strand of JAQTHY010000001.1, from coordinate 1,093,895 downwards.
CTTTGTGCTGAAACAACAGCTTGTTGATAAGCTTTAATCGAACTAATCGATGATGAAATATTATTGTAAGATGAACGCAATTGGTTAATCACGCTACGATTAGTGCTTTCTAGTTGTTCACTAAAACTCACATAATTTTGTTGTGCTTGTGAAACTTGCGACATGGTAGCCCCACCCGAAAAAAGCGGAATATTGACACTCACACCAACCTTATTATCACCTGAATAAGTTTTACCATAATTATTCATACTGGTTGTGCGTGTTCCATATCTATCGGTTTTATTCAAATTAGTCGATGCATCTAAACTGACGGTTGGCATATAGCCTGATTCGGCCAATTTAATTTGATCTTTTGCAATATCACGATTTAAACGCATAGTCAGCAAATTTAAATTAGTGGTTTCTGACTGTTTAAGTAGCGTATTGATATTGGTTGGTGCTTCGGTTTTAAAGGTATTTGTATTAATTGTGGCCAGTTTAGAATAGAAACGTCCACTCACTTGACGCAAATCTTCAATCGAATTATTTAATTCATTCAGTGCGCTCACTTGTTGGGCGACAGTTAAATCATAATTTGATTGGGCATTTTGCACATCGGTAATCGCCACCAAGCCAACATTATGTTGTTGACGAGTCTGTTCTAATTGACGATAAATTGCTTTTTTCTGTGCATCAATAAAACTTAATGCATCTAGCGCCTTTAACACATTAAAATAAGCAACCGATGTATTTAAGATTAAGGTTTGCCCTTGATATTGATAGGCAATATCTGAAATACTGGCTTGTTTTTGTGTAATGTCTAACGCTTTCCAATTAGAATAATCAAAAATACTCTGTGATAGTGTTAAATTATATAAATTACCACTCTTGCTTTTAACACCACTGGTATCACGTCGACCATGATCTACCCCATAAGAAGCACTTAAGCCGACTTGAGGTAATAAACTGGCACGCGATCCTGAAATAGCGGAATAAGCCTTTTCTTTTTCAGCATAGGAACTACGCAATTCTGGATTCGTTTCTTTGGCTTGATCATAGACTTGAACAAGATTTTCAGCAAACGCCGATTGGCTAAGTGCAAGGCCAATTAGAAAGGTTATGGTTTTTTTCATTAATCTTCTCTTTAAAAAAACATCAAAATAGATACTGGTTATCATTAAAGATGGAGGGGAAAGACGACAGACGATCAACCTGATAAATTTTCCTTCTGCGCGCCTTCGATACTCCTTTCTGTGCTCCATTGGGTACTACTTCTATAGGTACTTGCCTATACTTTCCTATATATTCAGCGGGAAATAGCCCGAGGAATACAGAAGCCACCTTGAATGGCAACGGGTATAGTAGTATTCTTAGCTTTGTAATTTTAACAGATTATCAACATATAGAAAGAATGCTTTTTATACTATCCGCACTTTTTATTAAATTTACATTTTTATTAAGCGAATAAATCTCAATTTTACTATTTTAGTTAATTTTTAGCTGATCCCTTTAAATAATTATTGTAATCACTTATTCTAAGTTATTATTTTAACTATTTATTTTAGTTATTGTTAAGAGAGCAAACTCATGAAAATTAAAAATAACCCCATCCACTTCGGCAAAAATGATGTGTTTAATCTAACTAAACGCGTTTTATATAAAGGTTTTTTTACATTACTATCTTATCAGTTTCAATATCGCAAATTTGACGGCAGTATCAGCGAAACCGTGACAAGAGAAATTTTAGAACGTGGGAATGCTGTCGTGCTACTGGCTTACGATGCTAACCGAGATAAAGTGGTACTAATTGAACAAATCCGTATTGCGGCTATCGAAACCCAGGAAAGTCCTTGGTTGTTAGAATTGATTGCAGGCATGATCGATCACGAAAATGAATCTATCGAGGATGTCGCACGCCGTGAAGCAATGGAAGAAGCGGGTATCACGATTAATCGTTGTAAACCTATCATCAGTTATTTAGCCAGTCCAGGGGGATTAACCGAAAAATTACATATTTTAGTGGGTGAAGTTGATGCATCAACCGCAAATGGCATTCATGGGCTTGCTGAAGAAAATGAAGACATCAAAGTTCATGTTGTCAGTCGTGAGCAAGCCTATGAATGGGTTACAAATGGTCTAATTAATAATGCAGCCTCAATTATTGCCCTACAATGGTTACAATTACATTATCGCACTTTACAAAAAGAGTGGTGCTAATTGACTAATTCATCACCTATTTGTTCATTTATTGATAAGAAATAGCATTTTTATTCTAAAAATGTGATCTAGTTTATACTTTTTATATAACATTAAGATTTATAATAGATTTATATACTATTTCGATGATTTGATCGGTTTTTGTACTGATATAATTAGCTATAACAATAGTCGTTGTAATCACTATATATAAAGGACAATCGAGGTGAGTTTAGCATCACATTTATCACTTTGCACAACCGATGAAGACAAAGGAAAAATATTACATATTACGGATATGCACCTTTTTGCAAATCAAAATGATACATTGCTAGGGGTGAATTCCGATGCAAGTTTTTCAACTGTCATTCATGAGATAAAAAATCGTCATCGTTCAATCGATTCTAAAGCAGCTGTCGATTCACAAAAACAATTCGATTTAATTATTGCTACAGGGGATTTTGTTCAAGATGGTTCGCAAAAAGGTTATGAGCGATTTGCGCAAAAAATTGTACAATTTAACACCCCTTGTGTTTGGCTAGCTGGTAATCACGATGTTTATTCATCTATGCAAAATATCTTTAATGCCTATCAGCTCGCCGATAATAAGGTGATCTTATTTGGTCAACAATGGCTAATTATTTTATTAAATAGTCAAGTTGTGGGGCAGGCTTACGGTTTTTTGCCACCATCAGAGCTCGATTTATTACAACATACCTTAAATCGCTATCCCGAACGTTCAGCTTTACTTTTTATGCATCACCACCCTATTACTTCTGGTTGTCACTGGTTAGATGAACATGCGTTAAAAAATAGTGCTGATCTAAGTGAGATTATCCAAAATAACAAGCAAATAAAAGGTATTGGTTGGGGACATATCCATCAGCAACAAGATAAAATGTGGCATCACTGTTTTGCTTTTTCAACACCATCAACGTGCGTTCAATTTGAGCCTGAATGCCATCATTTTAAATTATCGAATGAAGACTCGCCGGGATGGCGTGAAATAGAGCTGAGCACCCAAGGAACTATCGAGTCAAAAGTTTATCGAATTAATAATGAGCTTTTTCGACCTGATATGTCTCAAAATGGTTATTAATCGATCTTCGCTATCTTTTCCCTTTGATTATACGTTACCCTATTTCCCATAATTATGGGCAAAATATGGGGGAAAAACATTGATAGTGAATAAAATATAGCTAAATAATTTTTGAGTGATATTTTGCATTATCGATTATAGATATAGGTGTGACTCGATAGCTAATATTATGATTATAAAATTAATATTTAGTCTTATAATAAAGGCGCAAAAAAGTAGAATAACCTTTCAATAACAGGTTGCCAGAATGGTCGTTTTTTCCATGTTGTGATATGCACTTCCTTCGAATTAGCTAAATAACCATGTAATAATGATGCCAACGATGCCGCAAATTCGGCATCATCTATAACGGTTGTAATTTCAAAGTTCAGCCACAAGCTCCGCATATCCAAATTCACTGTTCCGACTAAACTTAATTGATTATCAATAAGAACACTCTTGGTATGCAGTAAATTATGTTTAAATTGATAAAGTTTGACTCCGCTCTCTAATAGTTCCGAAAAAAATGCACGACTTGCCCATTTGACCATAACAGAATCATTTTTTTCGGGCACAATAATAATCACCTCGACTCCACGTTGCGCTGCCGTACAAACGGCATGTAAAATATCATCACTTGGGACTAAATATGGTGTCGTAAAAATGATCTGTTCTTGTGCAGAATAGATAGCAGTTAATAACATCGGGTGGATCATATTTTCCATATAACCGGGTCCTGATGCGATCAATTGCATAATATGCTTTCTTTCTTCGGGCTGCTCAGCAAAATCTGTAATTTGTGGCAAGGCTAAGTGTTTACCCGTTTCCATTTCCCAATCACTGGCATAAATTGTCCCCATTAATATAGTAATTGGGCCACACATTCTGACCATAACATCAACCCATTCGCCCACATGTTTATCCTGTTTAAAATAGCGAGGATCAACAATATTCATACTGCCCGTATAAGAAATATAGTTATCAATAATAGCTACTTTCCGATGTTGACGAAGATCTAATCGCCTAAACATAAAACGCAATAAATTAACTTGTAATGCTTCAACAATAATGATGCCTGCTTCACGCATGCGTTTGCTATCGTCTGTTTTAAGAAAATGACGACTACCAGCAGAATCGAGCATCAATCGACAGGTCACACCACGTTCTATTGCTTTAATCAAAGCCTCTTCAACATCATCCGCGCGCCCACCTTTCTGCCAGATGTAAAAAACTAATTCAATATTCGATTTTGCCTGATTAATATCATCAATTAAACGATCAAAAATAACGCTAGTCTCGCTAATTAGCTCAATATGGTTACCATTAATACCGTCTAGTCCTGTTTCATGTTTACATAATTTAAAAAGAGGCTGACTAACTGGACTGACATGCGTGGTAAAGATATCCGCAAAAGAACCTAATTGATGAATAAATTTATTAATAATCGGCCGCATTTTTTGCGCACGACGAACCCGTTTTTGCCCTAAATGTGCTTCACCAAGAATAAAATAGAGGATAATCCCTAGAATAGGTAAAATATAAATCACTAACATCCAGGCCACAACATAGGTTGTTGGCCTACGCCGAAAAACAATTCTAAGCGTTGTGGCAACGATAGCTAACCAATAGGTAAAAAATATCAAATAACTAATTAGTGCGTTAAATGACGTATAGGAAAGATTCATCAGCTGCTCATTAATAACTTATGACATACTATTTAGATTTAATTTAGCAATATCATCTTTATTGCAATCATAATGCTGACACTCTTCGGGTAACGCTTTAGGTAAATTATGTCTATCCACAGCAACATACGTAAATACAGCATCAGTAATTCGTGAACGTTGGCACATAGCATTACTATCAGCAACTTTTTTAACCCAAATTTCAATTTCTACCGTCACAGATGTAATACCTGTTTTTAAGCAGCGCGCATAACAACAGACAACATCACCAACCATCGCGGGACGATGAAACGTAATACTGCTGGCATTGACGGTAACCACTCTTCTTTTCGCTATCTCTTGTGCTAAGATGCTACCGCCTAAATCCATTTGTGACATAATCCATCCACCAAAGATATGTCCATGTGGATTGGTATCAGTTGGCATAGCAAGTGTACGGAGCGTCAATTGCCCTTTGGGGCTATTATTATTTTCGTTATTCATACTTGGTAACCTTATTCTATATGTTGTTATTTAGGATTGATCATCGAGGTCATCTAATTTTTTCATCTGATTATAGATATAAATACCTGATATGGCAGCCAATAAAAGCGAGGCGCCGGGTAAAATAAATGCTTTAAAAATACCAAAAAATTCATTCGAGGTATAAAAAGTGACGTAAATATTTGTCAATCCACAAACAATAAAAAAGAGTACCCACATAATATTCAATTTATTCCATGTGGTAGCACTTAATTTTAGTTCTTTACCTATCGCTTTTTGGATTAAATTCTTTTTAAAGAAGAATTGACTCACCAATAAAACAATCGCAAAAAGGAAGTTGATAATCGTCACTTTCCATTTGATAATATTTTGCTCACGGAAATAGAGTGTAAATCCACCAAAAATGATAATCATCAAGTAAGAGATCACTTCTACTTTTGTCACTTTTTTATAGATAATTAATATCACCACAAACGCTATCGTTGCTGTAATCATCAACGCTTGTACACCCGCGAAAATATCATATAACGTCAAAAAAACAAAAAAAGCGATTAATGGAATAAAATTAATAAGTTGCTTCATTTATGATTAACCCAATACATATTTACTTAACCAATAGGACTATGAATAGATAGCACTTAATAAGACAAAAACGCCTATCGAATTACCATAGGCGTTTTATCTTTTAATATAATTTTTGATTATGACTATTTTTTCGTATGGCGTGATGGATCTTTTTTGCAATCACCCGAAGCACAATGGCCATAAAGGTATAAACTATGGTACGTTAATTGTAATCCATACTGCTCAGCAATCTCTTTTTGCCTAGCATTAATAATCTCATCACGAAATTCAAACACTTCACCACAATCTAAACAAACTAAATGGTCATGATGCTTTTGCGTTGCAAGCTCAAATACTGCTTTACCACCTTCAAAATTATGACGAGTAACAATTCCCGCATCATCAAATTGATTCAATACACGATAAACCGTTGCAAGCCCAATCTCATCACCTAGCTCAAGTAGTTTCTTATAAAGATCTTCTGCGGTAACATGTTGATATTCTGGATCCCGCAAAATTTCTAATATTTTCAACCTTGGAGAGGTTACCTTTAAACCAGCATTTTTAAGTGCCACATTATTAGCACGATCATGATCTGTCATAATTACATCTCTATTTTTATCTTGTATTTAGTACCTATTATAAAAACTCTTGGTAAAAAATAAAGATATCGTTTTAACAGGTTTATTCTATTAGCTAATGAGTATTATTAATAAATCATGGAATTATAAACAATAATTAAGAAAACAATGAGTAAGCCTAAAGATTCATTTCACCAACAACTTGTTTAACCCAACTATTAATTCGTTCTTCAGTTAACTCTGGTTGACGATCTTCATCAATAGCTAATCCAACAAAATGGTCTGCATCGACTAAACTTTTTGAACTTTCAAAATGATAATCTTTAGTCGGCCAATTACCTACAATTTTTGCGCCTTTAGGTTCAATAATATCGCGTAAAGTCCCCATAGCATCACAAAAATATTCGGCATAATCTTCTTGATCTCCGCAACCAAAAATAGCGACGATTTTACCTGAAAAATCAATCTGTTCTAGATTAGGAAAGAAGTCATCCCAATCACATTGAGATTCACCATAATACCAAGTTGGAATACCGAAGAAGAGATAATCATATTTTTCGATCTCTTCCTTGGTGCTTTTAGCAATATCAAAAAGGTCTGCTTTATCATTACCTAATAAACGTTGGATTTGTTGTGCTACATTTTCTGTATTACCCGTATCACTACCAAAAAAAATACCAACTTTTGCCATATCATTACCTTTTAAAAAGTTTTTATAAAAACAGAATAGATAGAAAGAATTACTTATTTGTATCATTGAATAGATACAATTATTTATCATCCGAGTATATCACCGCCAGTCGATATCAGCAATCATTCTCAATTATTTAAGATAAATGCCTAGATAAGCGCCGTTATCAGTCGAATTATAAGTAAATTTCACTTTAATATTCAATTATCAAGCCTCTTCTCAGTATTTAACTTATCTAAAGGTAAGCTACAGCAAGATATTATTGCTACACAATTCATCTATCTTGGATTAGAATTACTAATTGTTTTCGTTTAATTTACGTTAAATTACGTTGTGGAACCCTCTATGAAATTGCATGAATATCAATCTAAATGTTTATTTAAAAAATATGGCTTACCTGTTCCGGAAAGCTATGTATGTAATTCAATTGATGAAGTTAAAGATATCTTAGCCGAATTATCGTCACAAACTTATACAGGAATGTGGGTAGCGAAATGCCAAGTTCATGCAGGTGGCAGAGGAAAATCCGGTGGGGTGATTTGTACAAAAGAGCTAGATAAAATTGCACAATTTGCTGAAAAATGGCTAGGACAGAATCTGGTTACCTATCAAACAACAGCAGAAGGGCAACCTGTTAATAAAATTTTGATCGAAAAGGGATCCGATATCGCCAAAGAACTCTACTTAGGTGCAGTAGTCGATCGTAGTTCTGGACGTGTAGTTGTGATGGCATCTACAGAAGGTGGCGTTGAAATTGAAACAGTTGCCGAAAAATTCCCGCATTTAATTCATAAAGTTGCTCTCGATCCGCTAACCGGGCCTTGTGCTTATCAAGGTCGAGCCTTAGCCTTCAAATTAGGTATGCAAGGGAAATTAGTTAATCAATTTACCAAATTATTTCTTAACTTTTCACAACTCTTTTTAGACAATGATGTGTCGCTTGCCGAAGTCAATCCACTGGTTATCACCCAATCTGACCAATTAATCTGTTTAGATGCAAAAATTGTATTAGATGACAATGCGCTTTTTAGACACCCCGATCTGAGTATTCTTAGGGATACAACACAAGAAGATGAACGTGAATCTATTGCCGCCGAACAAGGTATTAGCTATGTTTCCTTAGACGGTAATATTGGCTGCATGGTGAATGGCGCAGGTTTGGCAATGGCAACTATGGACATTATCAAACTTTATGGCGGGGAACCGGCTAACTTTCTCGATGTAGGTGGTGGCACAACTAAAGAACGGGTCACCGAAGCATTCAAACTAATTCTCTCTGATAAAAATGTAAAAGCGATATTAGTGAATATTTTTGGCGGGATTGTGCGCTGTGATTTGATTGCAGACGGAATTATTGCCGCAATCAAAGAGATCGGATTATCCGTTCCTGTTGTTGTAAGGTTAGAAGGAAATAATGCCGAACTGGCCAGAAAAATCTTAGCTGACAGCAAACTAAATGTGATTACTGCCACTAGCTTAACTGATGCAGCACAAAAAATTTCCAACATCGCAAAATAGAAAACCCTAATAGAAAGAAGAATGGAGAAAGCAGTATGTCAATTTTAGTCAATAAAGATACCCGGGTCATTTGTCAAGGTTTTACCGGTAGTCAAGGATCTTTCCATTCAGAGCAGGCATTAGCTTATGGCACCAAATTAGTGGGTGGCGTCACCCCAGGGAAAGGCGGCACAACACATTTAGGCTTACCTGTATTTAATACAGTAAAAGAAGCTGTCACCGCAACAGGTGCAACAGCTAGCGTAATTTATGTACCTGCCGCATTTGGTAAGGATTCCATTTTAGAAGCAATTGATGCAGGCATTAAGCTAATTGTCTGTATTACAGAAGGTATTCCGACCTTAGATATGCTAATTGTCAAAGAAAAGTTACGACAAAATGATGTCATGATGATTGGACCTAATTGTCCAGGCATTATTGTACCGGATGAATGTAAAATTGGTATTATGCCAGGGCATATTCATTTAGCAGGCAATGTCGCGATTATTTCGCGTTCAGGAACGCTAACCTACGAAGCAGTAAAACAGACCACTGATATTGGTTTTGGGCAATCAGTTTGTATCGGTATCGGCGGTGATCCCATTCCCGGCACAGATTTTATCACCATACTTGCGCTACTTGAGAAAGATCCTAAAACAGAAATTATCGTGATGATCGGCGAAATCGGCGGTACCGCGGAAGAAGCGGCGGCTGAATACATTAAAAAACATATCACTAAACCTGTCGTTGCCTATATTGCCGGTGTTACTGCTCCTGCTGGCAAACGAATGGGGCATGCTGGCGCGATCATTTCTGGAAAGAAAGGCACTGCAGCAGAAAAAACCAAAACCTTAAAAGCTGCTGGAGTGACCGTCGTCACTAACCTCGCAGATATAGGTAATACTGTAAAAAATTTAATTTAATGTATAATTTTTGACCTTCATCAAGTTTTATTCTTGAATTATTCGTGTACAATAGCCGACAAATAACGTATAAAATTTGTGGGCTTAAAAGTTTAGGGAGCAAATATGTTAGATATTGTAGAACTATCACGACTCCAATTTGCACTTACAGCAATGTATCATTTCCTTTTTGTACCATTAACACTAGGTTTAGCGTTCTTGTTAGCAATTATGGAAACTGTCTATGTTGTCAGTGGGAAGCAAATCTGGAAAGATATGACAAAATTTTGGGGTAAGTTATTTGGTATTAACTTTGCCCTCGGTGTCGCCACCGGTTTGACCATGGAATTCCAATTTGGGACTAACTGGTCTTATTATTCACATTATGTGGGTGATATTTTTGGTGCGCCATTGGCTATTGAAGGATTGATGGCATTCTTTTTAGAATCCACCATGGTAGGGTTATTTTTCTTCGGTTGGGATCGCTTAAGTCGTGGGAAACACCTTTTAGTTACTTGGTGTGTTGCCATAGGTTCGAATCTTTCAGCCTTATGGATTTTGGTCGCCAATGGTTGGATGCAATTCCCATCAGGTTCTAGCTTCAATCCGATTAATTCGCGCATGGAAATGACCAGTTTCTTTGACTTAGTGACCAGCCCTGTTGCGCAATACAAATTTTTACACACCGTTACGGCTGGATATCTAACCGGTTCGATGTTTGTCTTAGCTATTAGCTCTTATTATCTATTAAGAAATCGTGATCTTGCTTTTGCTAAACGCTCTTTTGCAGTTGCGTCAATGTTTGGTTTTGCTATGTCTATTGCCGTCGCCTTAATGGGAGACGAAGCAGGACACGAAATGACCACAGTACAACCAACAAAATTAGCGGCTATTGAAGGTGAATGGGAAACTCAGCCAGCACCCGCATCATTTAACGTTATTGCTTTTCCATCTCAACAAAAACGTGAAAACATCTTTTCGATTCAAATCCCTTATGCAATGGGAATCATGACCACACGTTCACTCGACAAACAAGTCCCTGGACTTCGAGATATTTTATCTCAGAACGAAACTAAAATTCGTAATGGTGTGATTGCCTTTACTAATTTAGAAAAGATCAAACAAGGCAACACTGATCCTGATGTTGTCAAAGCGTTTGAAGATAATAAAGCTGATTTAGGTTATGGCTATTTAGTTAAGCGTTTCACTGATCGTGACAATCTAACTATTCCACAAGCAACTGATACACACATAAAAGCAGCAACCGAAGATTCGATTCCTGCAGTTGCGCCATTATTTTGGTCATTTAGAATTATGGTTGGCTTAGGATTATTAATGATTCTGGGTACCGGTATTTCTTTATGGACCACCTATAAAAATAAAGTTGGGAAAAGACGTTGGTTACACCTCTTTATGTTATGTTCATTACCTTTCCCATGGCTAGCATGCGAATGTGGTTGGTTTGTTGCCGAATATGGACGACAACCTTGGGCAATCGATGGCGTGTTACCAACCGGCGTTGCTAATTCATCGTTAACTGCAGGGGAAGTACTCTTTACTCTGCTATTAATCTGCGGTTTATACACCCTATTTTTAATTGCAGAAATGTTCTTAATGTTTAAATTTGCACGATTAGGGCCAAGTTCTTTAGGCACTGGCAACTATCATTATGAAAAAACATATTATGAAAAAGACCAGTTAGCGACTGCGAAATAAGACATAGGAGCATACACAATGATTGATTACGAAATTGTACGTGTTATCTGGTGGGTACTGATTAGTGTCGTACTAATCGGTTTTGTTATCACAGATGGCTTTGATATGGGAGTAGGTATTTTATTACCTTTTATTGGTAAAACCGATAATGAACGCCGAATCATGATTAACTCTATTGCCCCACATTGGGATGGCAATCAGGTTTGGTTAATAACTGCTGGTGCAGGTATTTTTGCTGCTTGGCCTGATGTTTATGCTGCATCGTTTTCGGGCTTTTATATTGCGATGATTTTGGTTCTATGTGCACTATTTTTTAGACCTATTGGCTTTGATTACCGCAGCAAACTTGAAACTTCAAAATGGCGTACTCTATGGGATTGCGGTATTTTTGTCGGTAGCTTTGTGCCTGCTTTGGTTTTTGGTGTCGCATTCGGTAATTTATTAGAAGGTGTCCCTTTTAGATTCGATAGCTTTTTGCGTGTCTATTACGAAGGTAACTTCTTTGGCTTACTCAATCCATTTGCACTCTTAACAGGCGTCGTCAGTTTAATGTTATTTGTTGCACATGGTGGTGCATGGTTACAGATGAAAACATCAGGTGAACTCTACCTTAGAGCCAAAAGAGCAACCCAAATCGCAAGCTTAATTATGATGGTGGCTTTTGTCTTAGCCGGTGTTTGGGTGTTATTTGGCATTCACGGTTATGAAATCACCAGTGTGATTGACCACAATGCCGCATCAACACCATTAGCTAAAACGGTTAGCACCGATGTTTCATGGTTTACCAACTATCATAACTACCCTATTTTATGGGTTGTGCCTGCTCTGGGTGTTGTATTACCTATTTTGAACGTTATTTGTTCTGGTTTGAATAAAAATGGCTTAGCCTTTATCTTATCAGCACTCACCATTGCGTGCGTACTCTTTACCTTTGGTATTGCAACATTTCCGTTCATTATGCCGTCAAGCATTATGCCAGAAGCCAGCTTAACCATATGGGATGCGTCATCTAGCCAATTAACATTGAATGTGATGTTTATGGTCGTCGTTATCTTTTTACCGATTGTGCTTCTCTACACCATTTGGTCATACATCAAGATGTATGGGCGTATCGATAAAAATTATATTGAAAACAACAAACATTCACTTTATTAAGGAGATTATACATGTATTATGTATTATGGTTTATCGGCCTTGTTGCTGTTTGTATGCTTTCAGTAGTTATCGGACTTTGGTTTGATCGAACAAATAGCGAAAACGAATAACAATAAGAATTTTATAAAGATTCTCAAAAGGTGGCATAATTGTCACCTTTTTTATTTGTTTTAATCATAAAACAGTAATAAATGATAATTGTTTTCATTTATTAAGTTATATATCATAATGCAGCGAATTTTGGATTCATATATAATATGCCCCACAAATTATGCAATACAGCAATTTATAACGGTAAGTGATCACGTGAAAGAGTTTGATTGGTATACAAGAGTTTATTATGAAGATACTGATGCTGGGGGTGTAGTCTATCATGCACGTTACCTACACTTTTATGAACGTGCCCGCACCGAGATGTTGAGGCAATTTAACATTAGCCAACAAAAGTTATTGCAAGAAGGTATTGCTTTTGTGGTTAAAAAGATGGATATTAGCTACCATTTTCCAGCTCAGCTAGATGATCAGTTAAATATTCATTGCAAGGTTAAAGAGATCCGAAAAGCTTCTATTATTTTTCAACAAACTATTTTTAATCAGAATCAGCAATTAATTAACAGTGCAAATGTTATGATTGCTTGTGTTAACATGACTAAAATGAAGCCTTGTGGGCTTCCAAAGTTATTAGTATCGGAGTTTATATAAGTGGAAAATCTGAATATTGTTGATCTGTTTTTACAAGCGGGTCTATTAGTTAAATGCGTTATGTTATTATTGCTTTCTTTTTCTGTCATGTCTTGGGCAATTATATTTCAGCGTAGCAAAATTCTCAGTAAAGCGAAAAAACAGGTCGAAGTATTTGATGATAGATTTTGGGCTGCCGACGATTTAAATGGACTCTTTGAGAGGGCCAAAATAAATAAAGAAGATATCACAGGCACAGAACATATTTTTTATTCTGGATTTAAAGAATTTTCGCGTCTTTACCAAATTAATCCTAACATGCCAAATGCAGCACTGGATGGTGCAGCCAGATCAATGCGCTTAGCCATGAACCGTGAATTGGATAATTTAGAATTACATATCCCATTTTTAGGCACCGTCGGTACAATTAGCCCTTATATCGGCTTATTTGGTACAGTTTGGGGGATTATGCACGCATTTATTTCTCTTGGCGCAGTAAAACAAGCCACATTACAAATGGTTGCGCCAGGTATTGCTGAAGCATTAATTGCAACAGCTATCGGGTTATTCGCCGCTATTCCTGCTGTTCTCGCATTCAATCGCTTAACCTTAAGTGTAAGCCGAATCGAACAAGCTTATCTAAACTTTATAGATGAATTTTCTGCTATTTTACAACGACAAGCAGTGGCTATTAGGAAGTAATTTAGGAAATTGTTATGAGTCAGCGTTCTCGTTATTCGACCAAATCGGAAATTAATATTGTACCCTTATTAGACGTATTATTAGTACTCGTATTAATTTTTATGGCGACAGCCCCTATTATCAGTCAAAGTGTTGAAGTTGATTTGCCTGAAGCTTCTGAATCAAAAACAGTTGCACAAACAGATAGCAAACCGGTTATTATTGAAGTTTCGGGTATTGGTGTTTATGCTTTAATCATTGATCAAAATCGCCAAGAAAATCTACCGCAAGAACAGATCGTTGCGGAAGTAAAAAGACAGATGTCACTCAATGAGAAAGCTGTTTTTTTAGTGGGGGGAGCTAAAAATGTACCCTATGAAGAAATAATTAAAGCATTAAATCTTCTGCAATCAGCAGGTGTTAAATCTGTTGGTTTAATGACGCAGCCCATTTAACTAATCTATTTAAATAATAAATTAAAAATGTCAGCAATGTTCCATAAACAAAGATCTAAACTCAGTCTGCCAATTATAGCTTCTATTGTATTACATATAGGGCTTATTGCTCTGTTGGGTTATAAAGCATGGCAATATACTGATACCAATTCAGGTAGTGTTACTGGGCAATCAATTGATGCCATTATGGTGGATCCGTCTGTGATGACACAACAATATCAACGACAACTCCAGCATCAAATGAATCAGCAACAGGCTGAGCAACAGCGCCAACAACAGATCCAACAGCAAGCAAAAGAGCTCCAAGAAAAGCAGTTGGAAGAGCAGCAACGCTTAAAAGCGCTTGAAAAAGAACGTTTAAAAGCACTGGAGCAACAAAAACAAGAAACGGATGCCGCATTAGCAGCAAAACAGCAGGCAGAAGAACAGGCAAAACAGGCTGCTGAACAAGCTAAACAAGCAGAAGAGCAAGCTAAACAGGCAGTACTTGCTAAACAAAAAGCAGAACAAGAAGCGAAAGCAGCAGCGGATAAAGCGGCCAAAGAAGCCGCCGATAAAGCTGCCGCCGATAAGGCCGCTAAAGAAGCAGCCGATAAAGCAGCTAAAGAAGCCGCCGATAAAGCCGCCAAAGCAGCAGCCGATAAAGCGGCCAAAGAAGCCGCCGACAAAGCCGCTAAAGAGGCCGCAGCAGCCAAAGCCGCTGCTGATAAGGCAGCTAAACAAAAAGCGGCACAAAATGCCAAAAATGAAAAAGCAGTCGATGATCTGTTAGGTGGATTGACCTCAAGCAATGCACCCAACACGTCCCAAAGTAATGCACCAAGCGCTTCTCCTGCCGGTGCAACAGGTACGACTGGTGCGCCCCCAACACGAAAAGGGGTATCTGATGGTGAATTGGACAAATATAAATCGCTTGTGCTTAACGCAATCAGCAACAAATTTATCAATCCTAATAAACTCTACAGTGGACGTACTTGTGTACTCCGCATTCAGATTGCGCCAGATGGTTTACTTCTGAATGTTGATTCCCAAGGTGGTGATGATGCGTTATGTCGTGAAGCAATTTCTGCCACAAAATTAGCCATTATACCTAAACCATCAAGTACACTTTACCAAGAAGTGAAAACAATGACGCTTGATTTCCAACCAAGATAATTGATTAAATCTCAAAATATTATACATAAACGTATGGTTGTTCTGAAAATTTGTCATAAAATCACTATTCATACCGCTTATCATTTATCTCGATATTAGATTAATATGCCAATCGCTTATCAAATTAAAGGTCATAGGGTCTATCCCTATGGCACCTTAGTGTACTTGGATTTTAAGAAGTAATACTCATCTTTAAAAATACTAGGAATAATCTACCACTATACAAATAAGTTTCAGAACTGCTACCCATTTCAATCAGTTCTTCTTGATAACTTCAAATATATTAAAGGAAAATGCGTTATTGATAATCTGTTATAGAAATTTGCTTCACCTGATGAATAAACAAAGGTAATAAAGGTATATCACAATATTTTCATTTTATTAGGTTTGATAAAAACAGATTGAAAAATAGGTATTCATCCCAATATATGCTCTATCAGATTTAAATTACATTGATATGCTTTACCATTAAATGTGAATAAAAAGAATATGAATTCAAGAACCTTCATTTAATAACATAATTAATAACATAATGTTACTCACTTAAATTTATGTTATTGGATTCAAAAAATCATGGTGCATAGGGCACTGCGCTATTAAAATCCTTCCCACTTCTGCATCCCTAGGCGACAGTCGACAGCACGAAACGACCGCCTTTGAATGGGAAATAAGTATATCCATTTTATATAGATAACTTATATAAATAACTAGGAGTAAACTAAGATATGACTACAATCGTAAGTGTTCGCCGTAAGGGGCAAGTCGTTATTGGTGGTGACGGTCAAGTCACTTTAGGTGAACGTATTATTATGAAAGGCAACGCTCGCAAAGTTCGTCGCTTATATAATAATAAAGTCATTGCAGGATTTGCTGGTGGCACGGCTGACGCATTTACACTATTTGAACTTTTTGAACGTAAACTAGAAATGCACCAAGGCCATTTAACCAAAGCAGCCGTTGAACTTGCCAAAGATTGGCGAACAGATCGCATGTTACGTAAATTAGAAGCTTTACTGGCGGTTGCCGATGATACCGCATCCTTAATCATTACCGGTACGGGCGATGTCATCCAACCCGAAGATGACTTAATTGCCATTGGCTCCGGCGGCCCATATGCACAAGCTGCTGCACGCGCATTACTTGAAAATACTGATTTATCTGCTCATGATATTGTACAAAAATCATTATCGATTGCTGGCGATATTTGTGTTTACACCAATAACTTCCAAACTATTGAAGAGCTAAATTACTAACTAATACATCATTTTAATTAAGAGAATAATATTATGTCTGAAATGACTCCTAGAGAAATTGTGAGTGAACTAAACCAACATATTATTGGCCAAGAAAAAGCCAAACGTTCGGTTGCCATTGCATTACGTAATCGTTGGCGGCGTATGCAACTTGATGAAGCATTACGCCACGAAGTGACACCTAAAAATATTCTTATGATAGGTCCAACCGGTGTGGGTAAGACAGAAATCGCCCGTCGTTTAGCTAAATTAGCGCACGCCCCTTTTATAAAAGTAGAAGCCACAAAATTTACTGAAGTGGGATATGTTGGGAAAGAGGTCGATTCGATTATTCGCGATCTTACTGATTCAGCCGTAAAGATGATTCGTCAAAATGCTATTGAAAAAAATCGTCAACGCGCCACCGAGCTTGCTGAAGAACGTATTTTAGATGTCCTTGTGCCGCCCGCCAAAGATGGTTGGGGACAAATCGAAGCAAACAATAATGAATCGACTGCTCGTCAAGCTTTCCGTAAAAAACTACGGGAAGGTGCCTTAGATGATAAAGAAATTGAAATCGAGCTTGCTGGCGTCAATATTGGTGTCGAGATTATGGCTCCTCCGGGTATGGAAGAGATGACCAATCAATTGCAATCCATGTTCCAAAACATTGGCGGCCAAAAAACAAAACCGCGTAAAATGAAAATTAAGGAAGCATTAAAACAACTCACTGAAGAAGAAGCGGCTAAACTGGTTAATCCAGATGATCTAAAACATGAAGCTATTGAAGCAGTGGAACAAAACGGTATTGTTTTTATCGATGAGATCGATAAAGTTTGTAAACGCGGTAATTCATCGGGTCCTGACGTGTCTCGCGAAGGTGTACAACGTGATTTACTGCCACTTGTTGAGGGATGTACTGTATCGACAAAACATGGTTCAGTTAAGACTGATCATATTCTATTTATCGCTTCAGGTGCGTTTCAAACCGCCAGTCCATCTGATTTGATTCCTGAATTACAAGGTCGTTTACCGATCCGAGTCGAATTACAAGCGTTGACGAGTGAAGATTTCGAACGTATTTTAACCGAACCCAATGCTTCACTTACCGTACAATACAAAGCATTAATGGCGACAGAAGGCGTCAATATTGAGTTTACCCAAGATGGTATCCGTAAAATTGCCGAATCTGCATGGCAAGTTAACGAACAAAACGAAAATATTGGTGCACGTCGTCTACACACGGTATTAGAACGATTAATGGAAGATATTTCGTTTGAAGCAAGTGAACTCAGCGGTAAAGTGATCACGATTGATGCGAATTATGTGAGTGCGCATTTAGATAAATTGGTTGCCGACGAAGATCTAAGCAAATTTATTTTATAATTTGTTTGATTAACACGCTTTCATAAGCCAATGTTCATCAAATACAAGGTGAGACAAACCTCACCTTGTTTTAGCAAACTCATTGAATAAGTTTATTTTTATCCAATTCTATTTAATCACAATGTTATTTTTGTGCGATTATCTTAACTGATTACTGTTCTATCAATTTTAATTTGGCAATAACTGGTATGTGATCACTTACTAATGGCCATTTAATGCCGTTCCATTCCGCACCATCATTCGGAATAATCACTTTTTCAACGCCCCAAACTTGATTACGACTGGTAAAAATGTGATCCAACTCTAAACCTGGATTACCTGCCGGCCAGGTTCTAGTATCAACACCTTTTTGTTGGACTAAATTCCAATATTTTTGCAACTCTTTTACGACTCTATCATTTTCGACAGAATTAAAATCCCCTAAGAGAATCATAATACCCGAAGCAAGATTAGGGAATTCATCATCTAAATCCAGATCATCAAAAACAATACTGTTGATAAATTGTGCTTGCGACATTCGCACACTATCTTCTTCATGCCAGTCAAAATGGGTATTAAAAATATAGATAGGCGAATCAAAACCTTTGACATTAATTTTACTGAGCATCAATGCCCTTTGTTCATACTCTCCAGATGGTATCGGAAAGACCTTGGTGATTTCTATCGGATATCTTGACAAAATGGCGTTACCATAATTACCCCCTTTCATCTCTGTTGCTTTACCAAAAGCATAATACATACCCGCTTTTTCTGCGATGATTTTAGCTTGATCAACACCATGGCTACGTGTCGTGCCTTGATCGACCTCTTCTAACGTAACAATATCAGCATCCATTTTTTTAATGGCATTCGCCACTAAATCAAGATCAACTTGATGATTCCTAAGTCCACCGGCGATATTAAAATTGGCAATGGTTATTTTAGGTTGATGATTGACTGAATAGACTTTATTGGGTGAACTGTAATATTGAGAATCAACTAAGTCACCTTTGTCCGATGCATTCGCAGACAGACAAAACAAACCAATTGATATAAGAGAAATAATACTTTTTTTCATAAAGCGATTCCTTTTATAAAATATGAATATTCATTGAACTGCATGATTAACCGATACATCTATACGCATTACAGCAAATTCAACGGGAAAGGTAACGCGCATAGACATATTTCATCTAAAAATAGGTAAAAATAGTTAGAATATAGAGTGTTACACTATAAATCCCTTGGCTTTCCCGATTTTGTCTACCATCGTTGACAAAAAATTCTTAACCGAAATGTAAGTGAGAATATAATGCCTGCAAATAATAAAATATAATTCCATTATTAGCTGAGAGGTAGCTCTCAATTTAAACTTAATCCGCTAAATTTTAGTGGCCGTTTACTTTTATCACATTAATGATTAAGATAGCCCAACTCTACTAACCCTGTTTTTGATGTTCTGAGGCGAGAAATTTTGAATAATTTTGCAACTATTATAACTATGCAGCGTGGTGACATGAAATTTGCTTATGTCCAAAATGATAATGTTAATTATCTTGAGCTATTTGATCATTTTATCGAGGATGAAGCACATCGTCAGCTACTTGATCCAAGTGATAAGCCAGAAAGATTTACCTACTGCATTAATCAGAATGATACAAAATATATTTTCAAAATTGACGGTGGTGTTGAGCATCGTTTAGAACGGCAATTGATCGCAAAAATAACAGGCGATTTTTATTTCAATTTAATCTATAAATTGGCAAAAATGTCGCAAGATAACTGTGATATCGCCTATGAGCTCTACTTAGTCGCCTATGATCAAAAGACCAAACGTCATTATATGATTTTTAATTTTATCGAAGGACGATCATTAACGCATGATGATATGTACACTTATCGCGAACAAATTAAGCATTGTATTGAAACATTACATCGCTACGATTTAGTATCGAATGATATCCATGGTGGTAATTTTATCTTAACACCGGAAGGAAAGATCAAAGTTATTGACCTCACAAATTCAGGTTTTATCTGGTTAACCAAAGCCAATGATGCGATCGAACTACGTGATCGTTTTAATATAAAAATCAAGGTTCCCCTGTTAGCAATGGCCTTTAAAACATTTGCCCATAGTTTTAAACGCTTATCCCGTAAACTCCGTGGTAAAAAAGATTAATAAAATAATATGTCATGCTCATCCTGTTGGTTTATGCTAGCAGGATGTTTGATTACTTGCTTTCCCTCTCTTTTGCAAAGGAATAACTATAGCCTTACCTTAACTAAAACTATCATTTCGACTGTTATTTCTATGCTTGCTACCTTATAGTTTTTATCTATATAAAAATATATAAAAATCTAATTTGCCAATAACATAACTTCCTTATATACTTCCTGGATATTTAGACGTCCATACATCCACATTGAGAGTTATATTAAAATAAGGAATAAAAATGAGTACCTACCCAATCTTTCGTGCCGACCATGTTGGCAGTTTTCTAAGACCTCGATATTTATTAGATGCTCGCCAACAATTTGCCGATAAAAAAATTGATATTACACAATTACGTAAAATTGAAGATCAGGCGATTACTGAAGTTGTCAAATTTCAAGAAGAAATAGGCATTCGCAGTGTTACCGATGGAGAATTTCGTCGTACTTACTTCCATTTAGATTTTCTAAAACAATTAGGGGGTGTCACAACCGACGCACCTGGCACCATTATAGACGACCAAGGTAAGGAAAAACTCCTCCCACCCAATATTCGCGTTACCGGAAAAGTCAAACATATTCAAGATATCCAAGTCGCCGATTTTACCTATCTACAATCACAAGCTGCCACCACGTCAGTTCCCAAAGTCGCTATCCCATCACCTACTATGCTACATTTTCGTGGTGGTCGCGATGGCATTGATAAACAGGCCTATCCTATTCTTGAGCCAGATTTTTATAATGATGTCGCACAAGCCTATGCACAAGAATTAACCGCACTTTATCATGCCGGTTGCCGACATGTACAGATGGATGATACCAATTTAGCCTATTTATGCGACGAAAAGATGCGTGAAGCGGCGCGCAAACGTGGTGATGATCCTAACCAGTTACCGTTTAAATATGCTGAATTCATTAATAAAGTTGTTGATTTGAAGCCGAAAGATCTTGTTTTATCGATCCATTTATGTCGTGGTAATTTCAAAAGTACCTTTGCCGCAAGTGGTAATTATGGCCCGGTCGCAGAAGCACTATTGAGTGAAATGAAACTCGATGGTTATTTCCTTGAATATGACGATGAACGTAGTGGTGGATTTGAACCATTACGCTTTTTACAAAAAGGTAAAATTGCTATTTTAGGCCTGATTTCAAGTAAATTCCCACAGCTTGAAAATAAAGATGTGATAAAACGCCGTATTGACGAAGCAGCGAAATTTGCGCCACTTGAACAACTTGCACTCTCACCACAATGCGGTTTCAGCAGTACTGTACATGGCAATAATATTACGGTTGATGATGAACGCGCCAAACTCAAACTTGTTGTCGATATTGCTCATAGCGTCTGGGGGAAAAATGAGATCAATTGATATAAAACAGACTATTTACACAAACAATATGGGATTATTCCAAATTATCGCCGTCGCCATTTGTGTAATGATTAGCTTAATTGACGGTTTTGACGTACTTACTATTGCCTTTGTGGCGCCATCGCTTGCTGAACAGTGGCATATTATGCCTGAACAGTTAGGTTTACTATTCAGTGCCGGTTTAGCGGGAATGATCATTGGTGCGCTTTTCATTGCGCCATTGGCCGACAAATTGGGACGCCGCTTTATTATTCTAAGCTGTTTAACAATTTTAACAGTTGGCATGTTCCTATCGGGTTTATCTTCTAACCATATTGAACTTATCATCACTCGTATTTTTACCGGTATTGGTATGGGAGCAATTTTACCGGGCATTAATACAGTAGTTGCAGAATATTCATCAAATCGTTACCGTGCTCTTGCCATTAGTATTATGGCTGTAGGTTATACAGTAGGAACCGTAGTGGGTGGCGTCATTTCGATTTACTTGATCAAATATTTAGGATGGCAATATGTCTTCTTTTTTGGCAGTGCATTTTCGTTCTTAATGCTCCCGATTGCCTGGTTTAATATACCCGAATCACTGGATTTTCTACTCACTAAAGAAGCGAATGGAAAAAGTTTAGCCAAGCTGAATTATGTATTAAAAAAATTGCATATTCCACTCTGTCAGGAATTCCCTAGTGCAGTAACAACTAATCAAAAAACAAGCTTGAAATTACTCTTCACACCACGCATGTTTAGAGCAACTGTTCTACTTTGTATCAGTAATTTTATGCTAATGTGTTCACTCTATTTTTTGATGAATTGGACGCCAAAAATCTTTGTCGATTTAGGTTATTCGAAAGATCTCAGTATTATGGGGTCGCTTGTCATGAATATCTCAGGGATTGCTGGTGGATTAGCTTTAGGTTGGTTTTCGCGACAATATTCAGTACAAAAAATTACCGCATTACTTACTCTGATTGGATTTATAGCCGTTGTAGCATTTGGCTTTAGTAGCAATATTTTACCAATCCTTTTTGTGATTATTGGCTTGATTGGTTTTACTGTACTAGGCGCTATGGCAGGTTTATACGCCACAGCACCAGCAGTCTTTCCACCAGAAGTTCGCGCAACTGGCACTGGAATCGTTTTAGGATTAGCTCGCTTTGGCGCAACCTTAGGACCTTATATAGCTGGTTTGCTAATTGCCGTAGAACTACCACGTGGCTATTATTTCCTTATTTTGGCTTTGCCATTATTGGTTTCATCAAGTTGCGTATTTGCGATCAGACCATATAGAAATAACTAAAAAAAATCTAGGACATGCCCTAGATTTCCTTTTGTGAATAAATTTTCTAGATAGTGAATAGTCAATGTGACTGATCACGACACTAACATATTGATTATTCCAATGTAATTTCATCTAATGATAAATTAAAACTGGGCACAAAAACCTCTAAAAAGTAATCCATTTCGGGACTATCACGTTCTGATAATGTCTTTTTCAACCGTTGCTCCGCCAACTTAAATTCATTATTCCCTGCGCTAATTTCTTCAATTGTTTTAAGATAAGCACAAAGCACATCTGCTTGTTTTACAATACTTTTTTCTGCTTCACTATAATAATCATCATCAATCAATGGTCGAAAATCATCTTGTAGATCTGGAGGTAACATCTCAATTAATTTATGTTGTGCAATTTTTTCAATTTTTTTATATTCAGTAGTAATTTGTGGATTATAGTATTTTGTTGGCGTTGGCATATCGCCCGTCAATACTTCTGAGGTATCGTGATACATCGCCAATAAGGCAATATGTTCTGGATTAACCTGTCCACCAAAGTATTTATTTTTAATAATCGCAAGTGCATGAGCAACAAATGCAACTTGCAAGCTATGCTCAGATACATTTTCAGTTCTGATATTGCGCATTAAAGGCCAACGACTAATTAATTTTAAGCGGGACAAGTGAGCAAAAAAATGGCTTTGTTGCATAACTATTTATCTCTTTTAGCTTTTTCTAACTGATAGTATTTCTAACTAATATGCTTTCTAACTAATTGTATTGCAAATAAAAAAACGCTTTCATTATAAGATGAAAGCGTTTCAATCAATGATTAATTAATCAAATAAACTAATTAAGCAAACACCAATGCTTTGGTACCTAATGCAACAGGAACTGTTTGTTCATCCGTAAAGGTAACGTATTCGTATGCATCTTGTTTTGCTAACAATGCTTGTAATAATTGATTATTTAATGCATGACCAGACTTGTAACATACTACTTCACCGATCATATTGTGCCCACACATGTAGAGATCACCAATTGTATCTAACATTTTATGGCGGACAAATTCATCTTCGAAGCGCAAGCCTTCTTCATTTAAGACTTTATAATCATCAACAACAATCGCGCAATCTAAACTTCCCCCCAAACATAATCCTTTCGATTGCAGAGCTTCAATATCACGCATAAAGCCAAATGTTCTAGCTCGACTAATTTGGCGTATAAATCCTTCTGTTGAAAAATCAAATTGATAACGTTGAGAACTACTATCAATTGCTGGATGATGAAAATCAATCGTAAAATCTAACCTAAAACCACTATAAGGTCTGATTTCCGCCCATTTATCACCATTTTCAACTCTTACCTTTTCTTTCACGCGTAAGAATTTCTTTAATGCTTGTTGTTCAACTATACCAGCATCAAGGAGTAGATAAACAAAAGGACTCGCACTACCATCCATGATTGGAATTTCTGGAGCATTAACTTCAATAATAATATTATCAATACCCAGTCCTGCCAATGCAGAATTGATATGTTCTACTGTTGAGAGACGAATATTATCTTCATTGACTAAACAAGTACATAGCATAGTATCACGAACCGATTTCGCATCCACAGGAAAATCAACATGTGGTGTCAAATCTGTACGGCGATAAATCACACCTGTATTTTCAGGTGCAGGCCTCAATGTCAAAGTAACCTTCTTGCCAGTGTGCAAGCCAACACCTGTTGTCTGGATTGTCTTTTTTAATGTTCTTTGTTTCACTTTGCACCTACATTGTTTACTGTACTATTGATTTAGACAACAAAAAGCGTAATAAGTTCATCCTAATCCATCTGCTTACGAATGAAAGCAGGAATATCAAAAATCTTATTTTGATCCATTGGATTTTGATCATTAACAGCTTGTGCTACTTTCACATCAGGTTGATTAGATCTTGCAGGTTGATGGAATAGTGGAGCTTGCGCTGTTTGAACAATTTTTGCTTCAGGACGTTTTTCCATACCAATACCTGTCGCAACAACCGTTACGCGAATTTCATCAGACATATCAGGATCGAAAGTTGTTCCCACAACAACAGTTGCATTATCAGAAGCAAACACTTTAACCGTGCTACCCACTTTTTCGAACTCTTCTAAGCCTAAATCTAAACCAGCAGTGACATTAACTAATACACCACGCGCACCAGTCAAATCGATATCTTCAAGGAGTGGGCTAGAAATGGCCATTTCGGCAGCTTCCTCGGCTCGATTATCACCACTCGCTTTACCTGATCCCATCATCGCATATCCCATTTCTGACATAACGGTTCTGACGTCGGCAAAGTCGACGTTGATAAGGCCTGGTTTGGTAATTAATTCAGCAATACCTTGGACAGCACCTTTTAAAACGCCATTAGCTGCAGCAAATGCATCTAATAAGGTTACACCACGCCCCAGTACTTTTAAGAGTTTATCATTAGGGATGGTAATCAGTGAGTCAACATGTTTTGCTAATTCTGCAATACCTTGTTCTGCGAAAGCCATGCGTTTTTTGCCTTCAAAACCAAACGGTTTAGTCACGACAGCAACAGTCAAAATACCCAGTTCTTTCGCAATTTCAGCAACAACAGGTGCGGCACCGGTTCCTGTACCACCGCCCATTCCAGCAGCGATGAATACCATGTCAGCACCTTCAATCGCATTACGAATTAATTCACGATCTTCTTCGGCAGAATTTCTGCCTACTTCAGGATTCGCGCCAGCACCAAGTCCTTTAGTGACATTTGTGCCGATCTGAATAATCTGCCCTACTTTGATTCTTTTTAATGCTTGCGCATCAGTATTAGCTGCAAAAAACTCAACACCTTCAATGTGTTCAGCAATCATGTGTTCAACTGCATTTCCACCGCCGCCGCCAATACCAATAACTTTAATGACCGCTGCGGCTTCATCATCTGCAGCCATAGGTTCAAACATAGGCTCAAACATAGGCTCAACCATAATTTATCTCCAACTTTACAATCTGCTCACATTGTACAGATAACCCTCTACAATGTCTATGAAGTTCTTGTTATATATTACAAGAATATATTAGTTAAAACTCTTTCTTAAACCATCCAGTTAATCGTTTTGCTAATCCCTTAAACGGTGACTTATCTTTATCTTTTGCATCATCGTTTAATAGACTCTGTTTTCCATAATGCAATAAGCCAACCGCTGTTGAACAATAAGGCTTTTGTACATAATCTGTTAATCCAGAGATATTCAAAGGCTGGCCAATACGCACTTGATTTTGAAAGACTTTTTCGGCACATTCCACGATGCCTTTAATTTGCGCAGCTCCGCCGGTTAAAACAATGCCAGCGGCCAGTTGGTATTTGACATTCTGTTTTTTTAAATCTTCTTGTAATGCTAATAACTCTTTTTGCACTAATGATAAAAGCTCTGAATAACGAGGCTCAATCACATCAGCAAGTGTTTGCCTTTGTAATGATCTTGATGGTCGTCCACCCACACTTGGCACATTGATGATTTCATCTTTACCTATTAATGATCCAACCGCACAACCATAACGAATTTTAATGTTTTCAGCATCTGTGGGAGGCGCGCCAAACGCATACGCAATATCACTGGTGACAACATTACCTGCGTAAGGAATGACAGCAGAATGCCTGAGTGCACCGCCGGTATAGACGGAAATATCCATCGTTCCGCCCCCCATATCGATCACACAAACACCTAACTCTTTTTCATCTTCCGTTAAAACAGCATAGCTCGATGCCAAACCCGAGAAAATAAGTTGATCAACTTTAAGCCCACAACGCTCCACTGCTTTAACAATATTTTTGGCCATATCATTGTGGCAAGTAATGAGATGTACTTTAGCCTTCATACGAACGCCCGATAGTCCGACTGGATTTTTTATCCCTTCTTGCATATCTATCGAATATTCTTGTGCTATAACGTGTAAAATCCGATGCTCATCCATAATTCGTACTGATTTTGCCGTATGCACAACACTATCCACATCTTCGGCCGTCACTTCGTCTTCAGCAATCGGCACCATGCCAATTTCATTTTGGCAACTAATATGTTTACCTGATAAACTCAAATAGACAGAAGAGATTTGGCAATCAGCCATCAACTCAGCCTGATCAACAGCACGTTGGATAGATTTCACTACAGATTCAAGATCGTTCACGCCACCTTTATCAACACCTTTAGATGGACAATGCCCAACCCCAATAATATTGACAATACCATCAGGAAGCACTTCGCCGACCAGCACCAGTACTTTAGATGTACCTACTTCCAATCCAACGACTAAATTCTTTTCTGTTGCTTTCATACGTCTTCAGCCTTCATTTATACTCTATTACCATCAAAGATGATCATTTATTCCGTCAACGGTTGTCGCCAGAGTGTAAAAGAGAAAGTTTTACAGGATTTACTCCTATGTCAGATATACTTTATCAATCACCTATAAAGGTAACAGATATATTCCTCATTGCACTATTTTTTCTCTTTGTACTGAAATACCATTTTCGTAACGTAAATCAGCCACAACTATTCTCTCACTATCGGATATTCTCGCCTGGATTTCTGGGAATAATTTAATAAACCTTTGATATCGCTGTTCGATATCTTCGCTACCAAGCACTAACTTAATATCTTGATTATCAATACAAAAATTAGCCACACACTGCTTAACAAAAAGTTGCCAAGCGCTCCGTTCATCGGCAATCGCCGCCTTAATGTGGAGCATCAACTGACTCGTCGCTAATTGTTTAGAAAGATTATCCAATTTACGATACTCATCTAAAACCATTTTTTGTTTGCCTTCTGGACCGTATAATTGTGGCAATTGTAAATTGATAATACGATCGAGCGGCACACTAAACATTTCACCATCTTTATCTAATAAAAACAGGTCATTCCAATAAAATGCAGGCACATATTCAACGACATGAACCAGTAATCTATCAGGCCATTGCTTACGAATACTCGCCTGTTTTACCCAAGGCAATCGTAATACTTCTTGTTGAATATTATCCACATCTTGCGCGATATATGTATTGGGTAATCCTAATCCTAAGATAGCTTTACGAATATCGTCTTCTGTCGTAAAAACATGTTCGCCACTCAGGGTTAATTGTGACAATACAACCCGTTCTGGATCATCCATCCACGCTTTTACACTTTGTACAACCCAAACGCTTGCATAAATAACCAATATAAAAAAGATAAATCCAAACGCCTGTTCAGCATTACGAAAAAGAAACAACTTCCTTTTTTGTTTCTCCTTCTTTTTTCTATGTGCTGCTTGGCGAATTTTTTTCATAACGATTTTTGCTTATCAGACTTATTGATCATAAAAAACTCTTTTTTATAAAAACGCTATTTTTCATAAAACAATTTTCATAAAACAAAAGCCATCACACTGTTGCCAAGCTTAAAATTTGGCAAACAAGTTCGCTAAAAGACCACCCATGTTGTTTAGCCGCCATAGGTACCAAACTATGATCAGTCATACCGGGCGCCGTATTTACTTCAAGTAGATACGGATTTTGTTTATCATCAAACATAATATCGACCCGTCCCCAACCTCGGCATCCTACTGCCTTATAGGCGTCAAAAGCCAATTTCCTTAATTGCTGCTCTTTCTCGTCTGGCAATCCACTTGGGCAATAATATTCGGTTTTATTAGAAAGATATTTTGCTTCATAGTCATAAAAAGTACTTGCTGGCTTAATATAAATTGATGGTAAAACTTCATCACCCACTATTGCAACTGTATATTCAGGCCCAGCTAAAAAAGATTCCACCATCACAAAATTATCATATTTAAAGGCAAAATTAATGGCTGCTTGCAGTTCTATCTCTTCATTAACACGTGTCATGCCAACACTCGAACCTTCATGGCTCGGTTTTACAAATAAAGGCAAACCTAGTTTCTCAATAATCAATTTTACATCAATAGGTTGCGATTTTTCCACCATAATATAATTGGCGACAGGCAATCCAGATGCTTGCCAAATCAATTTAGTTTTTAATTTATCCATCGTTAACGCTGACGACAAAACGTCGCTTCCTGTATAAGGAATATTTTGATACGTTAAAATGGCTTGCGCAATACCATCTTCGCCACCACGACCATGTAAAATCACAAAAGCTTTAGTAAAACCATCTTGTTTTAGCTGCGTAATAGGATACGTTTTCGTATCGATAGGATAAGCGTCCACGCCCCCAGCTAATAGCCCAGTTAAAACAGCATTCCCTGATTTGATTGATACTTCGCGTTCGGTAGAGGTACCGCCAAATAAAACAGCAACTTTATCAGTCATTATTTATCTCCTTGTAAAAATAACTGCGCATTGGCCAATTGACGCGCAATTCGCCCTACACTACCTGCACCTTGTGTTAATAGTAGATCACCACCTTGTACAACTTCCGCCACAATATCAGATAAAGTTGCCAAATCAGTCACATAAATAGGATCCACCTTTCCTCTATTGCGAATAGAGCGGCATAACGAACGACTATCTGCACCTGCAATAGGTTGCTCACCGGCAGGATACACATCTAACATAATTAAAACATCAACTTGGGAAAGAACTTGTGCAAAATCATCAAACAAATCACGTGTTCGCGTATAGCGGTGGGGCTGAAAAATCATGGCGAGTCGTCTTTCCGGCCAACCGGTTCTGGCAGCTTGAATAGTCGCATTCACTTCAC
Source organism: Orbaceae bacterium ESL0727 (assembly GCA_029433345.1). Taxonomy (GTDB): domain Bacteria; phylum Pseudomonadota; class Gammaproteobacteria; order Enterobacterales; family Orbaceae; genus Gilliamella. Next base: position 1,064,232 of record JAQTHY010000001.1, on the reverse strand, counting down.
TTGGATGATGACCATAATCATCCACCATCATAATATCGCCACCTTTTGGATGTGGGAAGATACCTAATAAATCAAAACGCCGACTTGTGCCGGCAAATTTTGCCAACGCATGACGAATAGATTCATCATCAATACCATCTTCGGTTGCTGCCACAATTGCAGCGGCAGAATTTAATGCATTATGTCGACCCGGCGCATTTAATTCAATGTCTAAATCTGCACAGCCAGGACGACAAACTGTATAGTAACTCATCCCTTTTTCTTGCCGATAATTTTTAATAACTACATCAGCCCCTTCATCAAAACCATAGGTAATAATTTTACGGCCAATAATTGGTAATAATTCACGATTAATAGGATCGTCATAACAGATTACAGCCAAACCATAGAAAGGTAAGTTATGTAAAAAATTAATAAACGTCTGTTTGAGATTATCAATATTACCTTGATAAGTATCCATATGATCCGCTTCAATATTAGTCACAATGGAAACCATCGGTTGTAGATGCAAAAACGATGCATCGCTTTCATCTGCTTCGGCAATAAAATAACGGCTACTGCCTAATTGTGCGTGGGTACCCGCAGCTTTAACTAAGCCACCATTAACAAAGGTAGGATCTAATTTGGCTTCTGCATAAATTGCAGTAACCATCGCGGTGGTAGTAGTTTTACCATGTGTACCGGCAATGGCAATCCCATAGCGAAAACGCATTAATTCAGCTAACATTTCTGCGCGTTGAATTACAGGAATGCGGGCTTCTCTCGCCGCAATTACCTCAACATTATCGTGTGGAATCGCCGATGAAATGACGACAACACTGGCATTAAGCACATTTTCAGCGGCATGACCAATTGTAATTTTCGCACCTAATGAAGCCAACTGTTGGGTTACCGCATTTTCAGCAATATCCGATCCACTAATTTCGTAACCTTCATTAGCAAGAACTTCAGCAATGCCGCCCATTCCCGCACCACCAATACCCACAAAATGGATATGTTTGACACGTTTCATTTCGGGAATGATTGCCCGTAATTCTGCTAAATTTTTCACATTCACTCTACAACTCCTCATTGTTCAATTGCACAATTATTCATTACGGCAATTGATACTATCGCCATGATACCTCTGAAGTTAATATTCTATATGGGTGATTATCATGACAGATTTTACATAAACATACTGTAACTCTGAAACATCCGTATATATCAAAATCAATTATCTTACCATTTTCTTTAATCTTTCTGCTACTCTTTCTGTCGCATTGTCAATGGATACACTTTTCGCTTTACTCGCCATGTCAGATAATGTTTTTCTGTCTAGCGTTAATAATAGATGATATAAGCTATCTACATTAAATTTGGGTTGCTCAATAATTTCAGCCGCACCAATATCCGCTAAGGGTTTCGCATTCCAATATTGCTGACGATCTTTATGCATAAAAGGAATAAAAATAGCGCCAATACCTACGCTTTCAATCTCACTCACCGTCAATGCACCGCTACGGCAAATCACCAAATCAGCCCAACTATAAGCTGTAGCCATATCAGTAATAAACTCTGTCACTTGACTACCTTGCATATTACAGTCTTGATAAGATTCCATCACACGATCTAACATTCCCTTACCGGTTTGGTGCCAAATCACAAAATTGGGTGTTTCTGATTGTTGTAATAATTTTTTAAAAACTGGCGGTACAATATCATTCAATACTTTAGCACCTTGGCTGCCCCCCATGACTAACAAACGGATAGGGCCTTGATGATCAGAAAACCGTTGTACAGGTGCCGGTAATGTTAGCAGATCATCTCGCACTGGGTTACCCACCACTTCGGCATGCGGAAACGCGGTAGGGAAAGCTTGGAAAGTATGTGTAGCGATCTTAGCTAACCATTTATTAGTCAGCCCGGCGACACCATTTTGTTCATGTAATGCAATTGGGATACCTAATAACTTAGCCGCAATTCCACCGGGTCCAGAGACATATCCCCCCATCCCTAATACGACATCAGGACGATATGCTTGCAAGATTTTGCGTGCTTGTAAAACGGCTTTACTAATTCGGAACGGTGCTTTTAATAAAGCCAACAAACCTTTACCGCGCAACCCAGATATCTCAATAAAATCAATATCAATACCATGTTCAGGAACTAACTGGGCTTCCATCCTATCTTTAGTCCCTAACCATCTCACTTGCCAACCTTGTTGCCTTAAATAGTCAGCAACCGCAATACCCGGAAACACATGACCGCCTGTACCACCTGCCATAATTAATAATTTTTTTGTCATCTTATTGACCTAATCCTTGCTTGCGCCTGTTCTTGCCGAAATTCAAAATCAATCCGGAGTAATATCGCAACAGCAACACTCATAATAATTAAGCTTGAGCCACCATAACTAATAAAAGGTAAAGTCAGCCCTTTTGTTGGTAACATACCTGACGTTACACCAACATTAACAAATGTTTGAAAACCAAACCAAATACCAATCTCGCAAGCTAAATAACCAGCAAATTGCATGCCTACATTCAATGCACGATAACCAATTGCTAATGCTTTAAAAGTCAGGAAAAATAGCAATAATAGAACCGCAATAACACCAAAATAACCTAACTCTTCAGAAATAACAGAAAAGATAAAGTCAGTATGAGATTCAGGTAAATAGCCCAACTTTCGTACCGAATTGCCTAATCCTTGCCCTAATAAACCGCCATTACCAATTGCCATGAGTGAAGTTGTTAATTGATAACCAGAACCTGTCGGATCTTTCCAAGGATCTAAAAAGGTTAATAATCGTGTTAATCGATAAGATTCAAATAAAATTAGGCTGGTTACCGCGCTAACGCCTACTAAAAGGATAGCAATAAATTGCCACATTCTTGCGCCAGCAATAAACAAAATACCGATAGTGACAATAAACAGCACAATAACTGTCCCTAAATCGGGTTGGAGTAATAATAAAACCGACAAAACAGCCATGATCGCCATTGGCTTAAAAAAGCCCCAAAAACCATTTTGTACTTCATCCGATTTCCGGACTAGATAACTTGCTAAAAAGCAGAATAACGACAACTTAGCAAGCTCTGCCGGTTGGAAGTTAAAGACACCCAATGGAATCCAACGCGATGCACCATTAATCGAAGAACCGATTAAAAGTACAATAGCCAACATAATAATCGCCAGCATCAGTAAAATAATACTCCATTGCTGCCAATGTTTGATTGGAATATAGAGTGTTACTACCATGAGGCATAAAGCTAACCCTAACTGCACCAATTCACGTTGAGTATAAAAAAATGGATTACTTTCACTCAACGACATAGACGCCGAAGTGACCATCACAACACCCAATACCATTAACCCCAAGACTGTCCATAACAGTTGGTTATCAAAAGGCATTTGTGGATTAACCTGTTTTTTAAAATAAAAGAATTTCATTGGCAAGATGATATCCCCATATTTTCAGTCAGTTTTTCAGCTAATTGTCTAAATACCACACCCCGTTCGATATAATTTTTAAATTGATCTAAGCTGGCACAAGCTGGTGAAAGCAAAACTACATCACCTGTTTTGACTTTGGTGGCAATAATCTGCATGGCTTGTGCAAGTGTTTCTGTTACGGTAGTACTTTCGGGTAATAATTTAGCTAAAATAAAACGATCGCGACCAAAACAGAATAGTTCAACAGATCGGTTTTGTAGATATGGTAACAGCGGGGTAAAATCAGCAGCTTTACCATCTCCGCCCAAGAGTAAAAACAGTTTCCCATGGCAAACGACACTATTTAGAGCCGCTTCTGTACTCCCTACATTGGTCGCTTTAGAATCATTAATCCAGCTAATGCCATCTTTTTTCAAAACCAATTCGAAGCGATGCGCTAAACCTTGAAAATGTGCAATGGTTGTTAAGCTAGATTTCCTATCTATGGCTAACTTATCCGCTATCGCTAACGCCGCTAAGGCATTTAGATAATTATGACGACCAATCAGATTTATTTTGTCTGTTGCTAATACGTTTTCGCCTTGTGCCACAAGGTAGGTGTCATTGTCACTCAAATGATAATCACCGCGTCTTAAACCAAACGAAATCACATTGGCATCATGCGGGGGGAAGGTCAGCTTGTCATCTTGATTAATCAAACAGTAGCGTGCATTCAGATAAATTTTCTGTTTAGCCGCTGCATATTGCATTAAGCCTTGTGGATAACGGTTCATATGATCTTCCGTCACATTTAAAATCGTCGCCACGGTGGCATGTAAACTATAGGTAGTTTCAAGTTGAAAACTAGATAATTCGAGCACATAAACATCGCAATTTTGCTCAAGCAGGGTTAACGCGGGTTGGCCAATATTCCCTCCCACACCCACATTAATACCGGCAGCTTTAACAATATCACCCACCAGTGTTGTCACTGTTGTTTTACCATTGGATCCTGTAATGGCGACAATTTTTTTATCTGTCTGTTGATTCACTTCGCGGCAAAATAGTTCGATATCACCAATAATTTCAACACCATTAGCCATTGCTTGCTGCAGCTCTGGTGTCGATAATGCAATGCCAGGACTGGCAATAATCAGATCAGCCGCCAATAACCAATCAAGGTTAAGTCCGCCCAAATAATAAGGCACTTTTTTATCCAGTTTATCTAAACCTGATGGCACATTGCGTGTATCAATCACTTTTGGGATCACGTTTTGTGCCAAAAAATAATCGACACAAGAAAGCCCTGTGATACCCAGCCCAATCACGACAACCTGTTTACCTTGATAACTCACCATAACCTAATCCTGCCTACATATTATTATGCGTTAAGAGTTTTGATAACAGCCCAAAGCTACTGCACCAGCGCATCTAACATTATTGTTTTAACGCAATTTTAAAGTCAGTAATCCAATTAACACCAACATTAATGAAATGATCCAGAAACGGACGATTACACGAGGTTCTGGCCACCCTTTTAATTCATAATGATGATGAATCGGCGCCATTTTAAAGATCCGTTTGCCACGTAACTTAAACGATCCGACTTGTAAAATCACAGATAACGTTTCAATAACAAAGATACCGCCCATCACAAATAATAAAAATTCTTGGCGTAATAAAACGGCGATAATACCCAGTACCCCGCCTAATGCGAGGGATCCCACATCCCCCATAAAGACCATGGCTGGGTAGGTGTTAAACCATAAAAAGCCTAATCCCGCACCAATAATAGCCGTACAAACAATCATAAGTTCACCACTAAACTTAATATAGGGAATATGTAAATAAGTGGCAAAATTGACATTACCTGTCGCCCAAGAGACCAATGCAAAACCAGCCGCAACAAATACTGTTGGCATGATTGCAAGACCATCTAAACCATCGGTTAAATTCACTGCATTCCCTGCCCCAACAACCACGATATAGGCCAAGAGGATAAAAAATAGCCCTAACTGTGGCATGACATCTTTAAAAAAAGGCACGACTAATACAGTAACTGCAGTATCCTTACCATAAGCATAAAGACCAAAAGCAACAATTAACGCAATCACGGATTGCCAAAAATACTTCCAACGCGCAATCAATCCTGCACTATTTTTACGCACAACTTTCAAATAATCATCGGCAAAACCGACTGCACCATACCCAAGCAATACAAACATGGTTACCCAAACATAGGGATTACGTAAATCAGCCCACAAAAAAACAGACAGTGATATTGACGCCAAAATTAAGGCTCCACCCATAGTTGGTGTCCCTTTCTTGCTTAAATGTGATTGTGGTCCGTCGTCTCGTACGACTTGACCTATTTGCAATTTATGCAACCACGCAATCACTTTTTTCCCTGCAAATAAGGAAATACATAAAGCTGTTAATAAGCCAGAAATTGCTCTCACTGTTAAATAAGAAAATACATTAAAAAAAGTAAAATAATTTACTAAATATTCTGATATCCACACCAACATAATTTATTTAATCCTACGTTTTAATTCTGTCTCATGTAATTTTGTTTACTGTTTTTGTCTACTATGATTGTCTATTGTTCTTATCTATTGTTGCTGTTTAGCATTCATGTTATCCGTACTACGACAATTGACCAATTTTTCGATCACTTCTTCCATTTTTGCACTACGCGATCCTTTTACTAATAGAGTTAAAGATGGATGTTGCTGCAATAATGTGAATAAAAAATCTACTGCTGATTGTTTATCAGTAAAATGGTGACCTACTCCGCTAAACTGACTGATCAATTGACTTAATTGACCAACACTTACCACACAATCAAGCTTTACTTGTTTGGCTAACTCGCCAATTTGTTGATGATAATCTGCAGCATGTTCGCCAAGTTCAGCCATATCACCCACAACCAATACTTTATAACCCGGTTGCGCAGCTAATACATGAATCGCGGCAGACATCGATCCCACATTGGCATTATAAGAATCATCCCAAATGAGTTGGTTTTCATTTAATCTAATCGGAAATAGTCTGCCCTTAACCGGCGTTAACTTGGCTAAGCCTTGTTGTATTGCCGTAAAATCAGCACCAACAGAAATCGCTAAGGCAGAGGCGGCCACGGCGTTAGCCACATTATGTTCGCCCACTAAGGGTAATGCAATACGACATTCACCTTGTAGCGTATGTAGCATAAATGTCGTTATACCATTTTTACTGTGATCAATATCACTTGCATAAAAATGGGCGGCTTTGTTATTTAATGAAAAGGTCCATACCCGTTTATGCTGATCCGTATTTTTATGATTATCCTTTTCACTATTTAACGTGGTAAACCATTGCTTAGAACAGCTATCCAAGTTAATAATTGCGGTGCCATCTTTCGTTAACCCCTGAAAAATCTCACCTTTCGCTTTAGCCACACCGGCTAGTGAACCGAATCCGGCAATATGTGCCTGCGCAATATTATTAATTAATGCCGTCTGTGGATTTACCAAGGCAGTCGTATACGCAATCTCACCAATATGATTCGCACCTAACTCAATCACAGCAAACTGATCTTTCGGCGTTAACCGCAGAAGAGTTAATGGCACACCAATATCATTATTAAAATTACCTTGTGTATACAAGGTTTGACCACAATTTTGCAAAATTGCCGCTGTCATCTCTTTAACTGATGTTTTACCCGATGATCCGGTTAATGCCACAACTTTTGCCGGCATTTGCGACCTAACATAAGCGGCAATTTGCCCTAAGGCATATCGGGTGTCTTGCACAATAATTTGTGGGATGGATTTTTGTGCATCTGCTATAACGACATGATGATTCACAATCAGAGCTGCAGCTCCTTGTTGAATCGCTTGTTCGACAAATGCATGTCCATCATATTTTTCGCCTTTTAGTGCGATAAAAAGCGAACCTTGACTAATTTTTCGTGAATCAATAGCGATGGTATCAACAATAGTTTCCTCACCATCAACAACGCCATCAAACTGGCCATGCGTGAGTGTTACGATCTGCTTAAGCGTTAACGGAATCATGCTTTACTCGTTACTCCTAATAACTGTTTAACCACCTCTTGATCGGAATAGTGGTGTTTAGTTTTACCTATAATTTGATAATCCTCATGCCCTTTACCGGCAATTAAAATGACATCAGCCATTTTGGCTTGTTGTAATGCTTGAGCAATAGCCGCGGCTCTATCTGGAATAATTTGCACATTATCATGCCGCGATAAACCACCTTTAATATCCGTCAAAATAGCCATTTCATCTTCTGTTCTTGGATTATCATTAGTTAAAATAATCTTATCTGCATATTTTGTCGCAATTTCCCCCATCAATGGACGTTTACCTTTATCCCGATCGCCGCCGCAACCAAAAACAACCCATAAATCACCTTTACAATGAATACGACTTGCTTGTAATGCTTTTTGCAAAGCATCCGGTGTATGTGCATAATCGACAATCACGGTTGGTTTTTTTGGAGCATGCAAGACTTCCATACGCCCACAAATTGGCTTTAAATACGCCGCCATATTGATCACAGCAAAAAACGGAAAATCTAATGTTAACATTGTTGCTAAAGCAAGTAATAGATTCGATACATTAAACTCGCCCAATAATCGACTATAGACAATGGCATTTCCCCAACTCGATTCAAGATAGATTTTGGCGCCTTTATCACCATATTCGATCTGGTTAACCCCCACATAAGGAACAGCTAACGCTTTCAATTTAGCTAAATTTTTAGGTTGACTCGAAACCATCGTAGTTTGTGATAATTTTTTTTGCCAACGTTTACCATAGCTATCATCGTAATTGAGGATCGATTTACCTGAACTCGCCACCCGTTTTTCTGTCGCATCTGGACTAAACAGTGACCATTTTGCTTTGGCGTAATTACGCATCGTTTTATGATAATCGAGATGATCACGACTTAAATTAGTAAAAACCGTCGCTTGGCAGGTTAGCCCTACGACGCGTTCCATCGCCAAACCATGCGATGAAATTTCCATTGCGACTAACTTCACTTTTTTATTGACAAAATCGGCCAATAATTCTTGGACATCAATCGCTGATGGTGTGGTATTAATAGAAGGGGTTAATTGATTATAAATTCCATTACCAATGGTCCCTAAAACAGCACTTTTTTGATTTAATAATACCGCTAATTGCGCGATTAACTGTGTCACAGTGGTTTTGCCATTGGTTCCTGTCACGCCCACGACAGCTAATTTCTTGGAAGGGAACCGATAAAAAGCATTAGCTATATCAGATAACCGCTTAGGCAAGCGAAATACTTGAATGCGTGGAATGCGCTGTTGTGCGAGTGAATTCTCTTCGTTCTCTTTCTGTTCTGGCACCAGATAATCAATTTTCAAATCAGCTGATCGTTTAGTTGTTTCAACTAAAACAACCGATGCCCCTGCATGGATTGCTTGCGGAATAAAAGCTTCGCCATCAAGCATTGATCCTTTTATAGCAACAAAGACATCCCCTTGCTGAACTTTCCGGCTATCAATACATAACTTATTTAGCTTAAAATCTGTTGCGTTTGCATCAAGATGACCACCTAAAATGGTCAATAATGCTTTAAATGTTGATATTGCCATCACAGTCACCTATTAATAAATAATCATTTGCCCATCAACTTGGCGATCAGGTTGGACATTGGTTGTGCGCAATACCCCGCCCATGATACGACTAAAGACAGGAGCCGAAACCGATCCACCATAATATTGACCTGCTTTTGGATTATCAATGACCACCACTAAGGAATATTTCGGTGCTGTTGCAGGTGCAATACCCGCAGTATAGGCCAGATATTGATTCACATATTTACCACCTGCACCTAATTTTTTGGCTGTCCCTGTTTTAACGCCAACACTATAGCCAGGTACCGATGCTTTAGTTCCCCCACCCGTAACGGCTACCGCTTCCATCAACTGAACCACTGTTTTTGCTATTTTTTCGGGCACGACACGCTCACCTTTCACCGGTTCAGTTGCTTTTAGAATCGACACTGGGCGGTAAATACCGTAACTCCCAATCGTTGCATACGCCCGCGCCAATTGTAATGGTGTCACATTCAAACCATAGCCAAAAGCAAACGTAGCACGTTCAATATCGGCCCAACGACGAGTACGATCAGCAGCAATCGAACCACTCACTTCGCCCCCTAAACCGAGTCCAGTCGGTTGACCTAATCCAAAGCGGCTATAATATTGCACGACATCACCCGATTCCATCTGTAACGCTAACTTACTCACACCAACATTACTCGATTTTTCTAAAATACCGGCTAAGTTTAGCGATTTCTGATACGAAACATCTTTCACTTCATAACGATTCACATAAAACGGTCGCGTATCAATGACGGTATTTAAATCAGCAATTTTCTTTTCTAATGCGGCCATAACAATCAATGGCTTAACAGTCGACCCAGGTTCAAATGAGTCAGTGACAGCACGATTACGTAACAAATTATAATCCAGTATTGAGCGATTATTGGGATTATAAGAAGGGCTGGTCGCCATGGCTAAAATTTCACCGGTATGAACATCAATAAGTACCGCCGTACCACTATCCGCTTTATTAAAATCAACCGCTTGGCTTAACTCTCGATAGACTAATGATTGTAAACGTTCATCAATACTTAAGGTTAAATCGTCGGCTGTTTCACTGTCGGTTCGTTCTAACTCTTCAACAACGCGCCCAACACGGTCACGTCTAACAATACGTTGGCCGGCTTCACCTGTTAGCCATTTATTAAAACTTTTTTCGATACCTTCCGATCCCCGCTCATTACCATTATCGTCAATATCAGTAAGACCAATTAATTGCGCCACATTTTCTGCAGCGGGGTAATAGCGTTTGGATGTTCTTGCAAAGGAGATACCCGGTAATTTCAATTTCTTCAAATAGTCAGATATGGTGGGTGTTACCTGTTTCGAAAGATAGACAAAACGCATAGCACTATTGCTTAATTTTTGCTCTAGCGTTGCCATCGGAATATTTAACGTTTTCGCTAAACCTTGCCAACGGATATCATTGGCATTCACACCACCTTTTTGTACCACAATCTTTGGATCAGCCCACACATCATACATCGGCACACTAACCGCTAAGGCTCTACCGTTACGATCTGTTATCATCGCCCGTGGCGCATCCATATCTTGATAACGGATAGAACGTTTATCCCCCTCAGCAATCAAGCGATCAGGTTTGATAACCTGCAAAATCGCCATTTTAATCACTAAGCAAAAAATCGCAAAAATAATAAAGCCATACACAATATTAAAACGTAACGGCGCAAAAAATTGTTTTTTAACGCTGCTTTTATTCGTTTTATTTACTTTATTAGTTTTACCCAGTGCGATAGATTTCATTACCTACTCTTTATCCATTACTGATTCTTTAACCCATTACTATTTTTCACATTATTTTTTACGGGATTACTTCTTATCACGTTGTTCTTTATGACAATGACTGTCTCATTTTGCGGCGTGACATTGGTCATGCCTAGCTGATTTCGCGCTTTATCTTCTACACGTTTCGGATCAGCTAATACATTTTCTTCGATTACTAAATTACGCCATTCACTTTCCAACACATCTTGCTCTAATAACAGTTGTTCACGTTCAAATAACTGTTTACGCACCTGCTGCGTGGTAACTAAGACTGCACCAGCAGAAATAATAATTAATACGAGCAATAGCAGGGAAATCTTTTGATTATGCACGAGATCATTAATAATCAAACCCAATAGACTCGTAATGGGTTTTTTAAGATTATCTTTATTACTATATGTCTCATTTTCATCATCATGACTTTCAGCTTCATGATGATTATTGTTAGTCATCTCACTCATTTTATTCTTTCTGCTACCCTTAGTATGGCACTACGTGATCGCGGATTATGACTAATTTCTAAAGCGCTGGGTTTGATCTTGCCTAACGTTTTTAATGTGGCACCGCCATATTGTTGAATTTGCGCTTCAGTCAATGGCAAGCCTGCGGGTAATTGTGGCCCTTTACTCTGTTTGTTCATAAACTGTTTAACAAGACGATCTTCCAAAGAATGAAAACTAATTACCGCAAATCGCCCCTTTTCAGCCAATATCGCTAAACTTGCTTTTAACGCACGCTCTATCTCTTCTAACTCACTATTAATATAAATACGAATAGCTTGGAAGCTGCGCGTAGCAGGGTGTTTATGCTTATCTTTATAAGGTAAAGCATTGGCAATCACATTCGCTAATGCAACTGTTCGCGTTAAAGGTTCGATCTGATTCTGTTGTACAATCGCATTAGCAATTCGTTTAGCAAATTTTTCTTCACCAAAAGTCCGCAATACCCAGGCGATATCGTCTTCACTACTATTGAGTAACCACTCACTCGCCGTCATGCCTTTTGTCATATCCATTCGCATATCGAGCGGGCCATCACGCATAAATGAGAATCCTCTATCCGGATCATCCAATTGTGGCGATGAGACACCTAAATCTAATAAAAACCCATCAATCTGACCGGTCAGCCCCATCGTTTCGATATATTCAGCTACCCGTGAAAACTCACCATGAATAAACGTAAAACGTTCATCATCAATCTCTTTGGCAGCTTGCTTTGCACGGAGATCACGATCGATAGCAATTAACTTTCCGTGTATACCTAATTGCGCTAAAATTTGACGAGAATGACCACCTCGCCCAAAGGTACCATCAACATAAATGCCATCAGGTTTGATTGCTAAGCCATCAACTGCTTCATTAAGTAAAACCGTTTGGTGTTGATAATCCATAAATTTTATAACTCACATTAATTTTTCTAACCATTTGATTACAGATAAGTAACCAAATGATCTAAATTTGTTATTCTACAAAATCCGCTATCTATCTCACTCATTATTAAAGATAAAATCGACATAACGTTTAAATACTAATGAATTAAATCGTCAGTTTTTTTAAATTATCTGACAGATTTTCTGTGTCATGAAGCAAGGTCGTAATATCATCATTGATCTGCTGATACCATATGGTTTCATCCCATACCTCAAACTTATTTGATTGCCCCACAAACATTGTACATTTATCTAACTTAGCGTAAGTGCGTAATGTAGGCGGCAATAAAATGCGTCCGGCATTATCCATAACACATTCTGTTGCATAACCTAATAACAGCCGTTTAATACGGCGTTCTGCCTCAATGACAGACGAAAGTGTGGCTAACTGTTTTTCAAGTTCTACCCATTCAGATATAGGGTAAAGTGTTAAACATGCGTGATACAAACCAATAGTACAGACCATGCCATCGCCTAACGCATCTCGATAACGCGTAGGAATAGCTATTCGTCCTTTACCATCCAGATTGACTGAAGTTGCACCACTAAACATAAAAGCACCGTTAATTGTTTAATCTTTTCATTTAAAAATCAACAAGTTATATAATTCGTCTATTTTTACCACTTATCCCCACTTTTTACCACAAAAGTAACAAAATTAATAGGGATTTCATTAATTAATTTATGACAGTGTTGTAAGCGATTGATCATAAAAAAGATGCTATGACTACTTTTTTACATAAACGTATATATACTCTGAAACTTCCAAAAATTCTTGGCGCACTTTTTTATCTATTTCATCAGTGTGTCAAAAGAGGATGAACGAGTAGAAGAGAATAAATAGTGATTATTATTCAATATGATAATCAAATCTAAAACTAACGTAGTCTGTTGATTATCATCGAAAAAATATCAATTATCGAGAATAGAGAATAGAGAAAGGAAAGAAGAATATTTTAGGATCACTTTTGGCATGGGCTAATTGCTGAACGGAATTATATTAAGTCAAACGTTAACTAACTAAATTCGTGAATGGCTAAACTAATCATAGCATAAATACGGAAAAGTCAGGAAAAAGAGAGAAGAAAAGCTTCCGCATCATAGCGGAAGCTAAAGTCATTAGAATTTTGGTGCAGAAGAACGGCCGCGTTTTCTAGGCGCACCTGAATCGGTCATCCTATCATTTTTACGACTGCGCGGCGATTTTGTTGTTGATGGTGCAGCGGCACCTTTCACTAAACTCATTCGCATCGGCACATTCAGTACACGAACTCTTTCAAAATGTTTCAACATTTCATTAGGCATATCTTTTGGTAGCTCAACGGTTGAATAATTTTCGTATAGCTTAATATTACCAATATAGCGGCTGCTAATATCACCTTCATTGGCAATGGCACCCACAATATGACGCACATCAACGCCCTGCTCTTTACCCACTTCTATACGGTATAAGTCCATATCGCCAACATTACGACGTTCACGACGTTTCGGTGTTTCACGATTATCACCGCGTAGTCGACGTTCGCCACCACGATGATCATGATCACTCATGTCACGTGATGGTTTGAAAACTGGATCAGGTGGTAAAATAAGTGGACGTTCGCCTTGTGCTAATTTCAACAGTGCTGTCGCTAAAGTTTCAAGATCACTGTCTGTTGCTGCTTGAATTTTAGTTAATAACTGATGATATTGTTCCAGATCTTTACTCTCAAGCTGCTGCTGAATTTGTTGCGTAAATTTAGCCAAGCGGCGTTGTTCAAGTAACTCTTTAGATGGTAATCCCACTTCTGGAATAGGCTTTTTAATCAACTGCTCAATATTTTTCAATAATCGACGTTCACGACTATCAACAAACAAAATAGCACGTCCAGCACGACCCGCACGACCAGTTCGTCCTATACGGTGTACGTAAGATTCAGAATCTAAGGTAATATCATAGTTAATCACTAAGCTAATACGCTCCACGTCTAAACCACGCGCCGCCACATCTGTCGCGATCAAAATATCTAAACGTCCATTACGTAAACGATCTAATGTCTGTTCACGTAACTGCTGTGTCATATCACCATTCAACGCTGCACAATTATAACCATGTTTTTCAAGCACATCAGCGACTTCTAAAGTCGCAGTTTTAGTACGGACAAAAATAATCGCCGCATCAAAATCTTCTGCTTCTAAAAAGCGAACAACGGCCTCATTTTTACGCATACCACGGACCAACCAATAGCTTTGGTCAATATCGGGAACTGTTTGCGCTGTACCTTTAATCTGCACTTCTTGTGGGTTATGCATAAAACGTTTAGAAATTCGACGAATTGGCGCTGGCATGGTTGCCGAAAACAGAGCTGTTTGATGATCGTCTGGCGTTGCTGCCATAATATTTTCGACATCTTCAATGAATCCCATGCGTAACATCTCATCCGCTTCATCAAGCACTAAACCTTTTAAATGAGACAGATCTAATGTTTTACGATTAAGGTGATCAAGCAGACGGCCTGGAGTACCAACGACAATTTGTGGCCCCTGTTTTAAAGCACGCAATTGCACGTCGTAACGTTGTCCGCCATATAAGGCAAGTACTTTTACACCTTGCATATATTTAGAATATTCAGCACACGCATCAGCAACTTGAATGGCTAATTCGCGAGTTGGCGCAAGAACCAAGAGTTGTGGTGCTTTCAAACTTGCATCGATATTCATCAAAAAAGGAATGGAAAATGCCGCTGTTTTACCACTACCGGTTTGTGCCATACCGAGCACATCATTACCGGCTAATAACAGTGGTATACATTCAGCTTGGATAGGTGAGGGTTTAGTGAAACCCAAATCATTTAAAGCATTAAGGATATCCTCGGATAAACCAAGGTCAATAAAAGAGACTTCTATTGTCATGTAAACTCGCTTATAATTTTTAAATTATGTTTTAAAATAATCTGTTACAGATTACATCTTAAAACTATTGTTTTAAATTCTCATAATGCCAGCTTACTAAATTGAAAATTTACAACTCACCCCAATAACTCGTTACCAATCACTATTTATTGACCTGTAAACGATAGACCGAAACCGATTAAGATTGAGAATAATCTCTCATTGCTTTTCAATCTATTGTTAGTCATAACTCTCTGAATAATTGGATAATCAGCTACGCTATTTAGAACTACGCTATAACAATATTTTCACTTTTAAAACTGGCATGACCCAAGTTACTTTCAGAATTACAGTAGGTTATAACCACTATTTTTCATCAAATAACTTCATTTCATAGAGTGCCTGTTGATGTTCAACAAAGTTATAAATATTATTTGCTAACGCATATTTAAATAACAATTTGGCACGTTCGTTGTCACCTTTATTTTGGTAATATTTACCTAAATAAAAATAAGTTTCGCAAAGGCGTTCAGCAAGTTGCCGATTATTTTCTACACCTTTTTGAACATTTTGCATTAATTTATCTTCTTTAATACGACCAAGATAAAATGCAATAATATCGCCACCTGAAACGGTTTTATCACTCATTTGATCATAACGTTTTTGTAGCATTTTCAAGGCATCTTTGCTGTCTGTCTCAGTTTCAATCAGATAAAGCCAAAGAATCCTAATTGGTTCATTTACATTGTATTGATAAAATTTGAATGCATCTTGTTTGGCTGATTGATAATGACCAGTTCGATATAATGCAATCGCTCGATTCAAATAAGCAAATGCATAATTATTATCTAATTCAAGTGTGGTATTGAGGGCTAAAAACGCCGCTTCAAAATCACCATCGCGCAATGCATAAGTACCTAAGAAATTATACACATCAGGAATATCGGGATTATAATTTAATAAAGTCGAAAAATCGCTCTGTGCAAAAGCCTTAAATCCTAACGAATCGTAAACAATACCTCGCTCAAAATAGAGCTGCATACGTGTTACATTATCAATATCTCTGCGAGCTAACTGTTGACTAAGCTGAGCAATTTTCACTTCATCATCATACGAAACTTGCTCAGGTACAGCGAGAACAGGTGGCGGCAGAGAACTAGAACAACCCGATAAAAGAATGGTAGCTATCATAAAGCATACGATTCTCAGGTTGAATAGTCCCATGTTTAACTCCTACTGACAAACAATTTATTCTGATGTAGGAGTGGCGTCAACTGCTGACTCAACTGCATCTTTCATACTTAAACGAATACGTCCTTGACGATCGATTTCTAACACTTTCACCTTCACTTCTTGGCCAACTTTCAGGTAGTCAGACACTTTCTCTACGCGATGATCCGCAATTTGAGAAACATGCACTAAACCTTCTTTGCTACCAATTATAGAAACAAAAGCACCAAAATCAACAATACGTGTGACTTTACCTGTGTAGATCTTACCAATTTCGACATCGGCAATTAAATTATGAATTCTATCAATTGCATGTTGCGCTTTCTCACCATCTGACGCAGCGATTTTCACGACACCATCATCGCTAATTTCAATCGTGGTACCTGTTTCTTCAGTTAAAGCACGAATCGTTGCACCACCTTTACCGATAATATCGCGAATTTTATCAGGATTGACATTAATCGTATAAATACGCGGCGCAAATTGAGAAATATCTTGTCGCGGCTGATTAATCGCCTGCTCCATGACATTCAAAATATGTAAACGTGCACCTTTAGCCTGATTTAATGCAATTTGCATAATCTCTTTGGTGATACCTTCAATTTTAATATCCATTTGTAAGGCACTCACACCGTCGCGGGTACCGGCAACTTTAAAGTCCATATCGCCAAGGTGATCTTCATCACCCAAAATGTCGGATAATACTACAAACTGATCACCCTCTTTCACAAGCCCCATGGCAATACCGGCTACAGAAGATTTAATTGGCACACCTGCGTCCATTAACGCTAAAGAGGCACCACATACTGAAGCCATTGAAGATGAACCATTCGATTCTGTAATTTCAGAAACAACGCGAACAGTATATGGGAAAGCATCACGATCTGGCATTACTGCCGCAACACCACGTTTCGCTAAACGACCATGGCCAATTTCGCGACGTTTTGGTGATCCAACCATACCGGTTTCACCGACAGAATATGGCGGGAAGTTATAGTGTAATAAGAAACGTTCAGTATATTCACCGGTGATTTCATCAATCACTTGGGCATCACGTTCAGTCCCTAATGTTGCTGTAACTAATGCCTGTGTTTCACCACGCGTAAATAGCGCACTACCGTGAGTTCTTGGTAAAACACCTGTACGAATATCTAATGCCCGCACCATATCTTTTTCGCGTCCATCAATACGCGGTTCACCAGCGATCACGCGTTGACGTACAATTTGGCTTTCTAAATCAACAATAATATTAAGTACTTCGTTCTCATCTAATTCAGGATCTTGCGCTTTCAGTGCAGTTAATACATCTTCTTTAATCTTATCAATCTGTGCATAACGTGCCTGTTTTTCAGTAATACGATACGCTTCACCAATGCGATCTTTGGCTAACTTAACCACCGCATTATAAAGTGTTTTGTTTTTCGCTTGTGGCGCCCATTCCCATTTTGGACGATCAGCTTTAGCCACAAATTCATTGATATTATCAATCACAACTTGTTGTACTTCGTGACCAAATACAACGGCTGCTAACATCTGATCTTCAGTTAATAAATCGGCTTCTGATTCAACCATTAATACCGCATTTTTAGTCCCAGCAACAACTAAATCTAAACGACTATCAGCCAGTTCTTTAACGGATGGATTTAGCACAAATTCATTATTAATAAAACCAACGCGTGCTGCGCCAATTGGGCCATGAAAAGGGACACCAGATAAACAAAGTGCAGCAGAAGCACCAATCATCGCAACAATATCTGGACTTACATCAGGATTAACCGAAACAACGGTGGCAATAATCTGGATTTCGTTAACAAAACCTTCTGGGAAAAGTGGACGAAGTGGACGATCGATAAGGCGTGCAATTAATGTTTCCCCTTCACTTGGGCGACCTTCACGCTTAAAAAAACCACCTGGAATACGCCCAGCTGCATAAGAACGTTCTTGATAGTTAACGGTTAAAGGAAAGAAATCTTGACCTTCATTAACTTTCTTTTGCGCAACAACCGTCACAAATACTGCAGTGTCATCCATATTAACCATCACAGCGGCGGTGGCTTGACGCCCCATAATACCTGTTTCTAATGTGACAGTATGACGACCATATTTAAATTTTTGAGTAGTCGGATTAAACAAAATAGTTTCCCCTTTTTATATAAGAATTTTATCAAACTTATTGAAATGAATGAGTTAAAAATAGTTAAAAACTGATAACAACTCTTTCAATAATAGAAAATTAAATAAAAAGATCATTTCACTGTCACGACTAATGACAAATCTATAGAGTTACTTTCTTTATTAAATAGTTAGTGGATAACCATTTAATATATCTGTATATTCCATCTGATTATCGATGAAATTTAACAACAAGAAGGGGTTAATAAGCGTTCATCCGATAACGCTTTTGATTCATCGCTCGTCTGAAAAAGTAATGAGCATTAACCTAACCCATAGAGTTCTCATTAGTCGCGCGGAACATGAGATATAATCTTTTAATTTTCTGCTTTTTAATACATTAAATACAGCAAATTCAAGCTATTTTATAAATTGCTAATAACTTGTATTTTTTTATAACTTATATCAATACTCTGCGAGCAGCAGCATTGATATCAACAAAATTTACACAAACAAAGAAGAGGCCTTGGCCTCTTCTTAAGATAGTGATGATTAGCGACGTAAACCTAATTTTTGGATTAATTGGTTGTAACGTTCAATATCTGAACGTCGTAAGTAATCTAATAATTTACGACGGCTAGAAACCATGCGTAGCAAACCGCGACGACTGTGGTGATCTTTTTTATTTTCAGCAAAATGACCTTGCAAACCATTAATACGCGCAGTTAACAGTGCGACTTGCACTTCTGTTGAGCCCGTATCGTTAGCGCTACGACCATATTCTGCAACAATTTTTGCCTTCTCATCTACAGTTAGAGACATAATTAACCTCTGAAATTAAACTAATTGATTAAATTAAAACATAAAATGGAAAAACCGATCTCTAATTCAGTCATTCCGCGACATTCATTTAACATTAACGCCTATCAAAAATAGACAATCATTAACAATGAATCGCAGGCAATTATACTTTAATTTATCCAAATAGCAATTTGATTTATTGTTACTAACATTATTCACTTATTTCAAGTGAAAACCATACTCGTCTTGAATCAATTGTTTCAATTCGCGGATATAATTTTGTGCCGATTGGCTAAGTTGTACTTTCTGTGAAGTGATCCAACCAATATGAATTTTTTCATCAACATTGAGCGGAATAGACAAAATATCCGATCCATTTAAATCTGTACTTAATACGCCGGTACTAATGGTATAGCCATTTAGGCCATGCAGTAAATTAAATAATGTGGCTCTATCACTCACATGAATACTTTTTTTATGGTAAACCGTACTGAGTATCTCTTCCGAAAAATAGAATGAATTATATTCGCCTTGCTCAAAAGAAAGATAAGGATAATCTTCCAACTCATCTAATCCTAACGATACTGCTGCTGACAAAGGATGGTGGGTACTAATAAAAACATGCGGACTAGCATCAAATAGCGGATTAAAGGTGAGCCTGTGCTCTTTCAATAATCGCAAAATGACTTTTTGATTAAAATCCGTCAAATACAAAATACCCACTTCACTACGCAAATTGGCAACATCGGTAATGATGTCATAGGTTTTGGTTTCCCTTAAGGTAAATTCATATTCGCCAGTATGATTCTTCTTAATCAAATTGACAAAAGCATTCACCGCAAACGCATAATGCTGAGTTGAAATACAACATAACTGTTTGGATGGCTCTTTTTTAGAATAGTGCTGTTCTAACAGCTCAGCTTGATCCAATACTTGCTTAGCATAACCTAAAAATTCAACGCCATCTGTCGAGAGTGAAACGCCCTTTGAAGTACGCACAAAAATATCAATACCAAACTCGGATTCTAACTCTTTCACCGCGGTAGAAAGACTAGGCTGAGTAATATAGAGATTTTTAGCCGCCTCGTTAATCGAACCCGCACGCGCAATTTCTAAAATATAACGTAATTGTTGTAATTTCATTCAGTCAATTTACCGTTTTATTAGCTGTTTTTGACATAAACGTATATAAGTTCTGAAACATCCAAAAAACTTATCTAGCCCATCTAAAAGAAGTTATCATAAATTAATTTAATACTCATAATAGTAGAGACGATAATCAGCATTGGTCTGATTAATTTACGACCTTTAGCAACAACCATTTTGGCACCTAATCGCGCGCCAATAAACTGACCAATCATCATCACAAAACCAATCATCCAAATTACCTTACCCCCTAAAATAAAAAACAGTAAGCTTGTAATATTGGAGGTAAAATTAAGTATTTTAGTGTGTGCAGTCGCTTTAGTAAGATTAAAACCGGCTAACGTAATATAAGATAATGCATAAAAAGAACCGGCACCGGGACCAAAAAAACCATCGTAAAATCCGACACCCATGGCAGGGAGTAACGCAAATTGAAACGTTGATAACCGACTTTTACGATCATCTTCACCCAATCTAGGTGACAACAAAAAATAGAGCCCAACGCTAATGGTCAATAGTGGCAATAATACGCGTAAAAAATCTGTCTTAATGTGCATAATCAGCATAGTACCCAATGCCGCACCGACAAAAACAAAAAGAATCGACCATTTTTGCTGTTTTAAATTAACCATTCGCTGTTGTATAAAATAGAGACTCGCCGAAAACGAACCACCACAACTTTGTAATTTATTGGTCGCCAGTGCATTCGCAGGCGGTAACCCAACGGCTAACAATGCGGGTAACGTTAATAATCCCCCACCACCGGCAACCGTATCAATAAATCCTGCAAATATCGCAATAACAAATAACAATATTAATAATTCATAACTTATCATTTTTATTTATCGCTTATCGTCTCTATTTGCGATGAGGCAAACTAACGATTTTATCTTGAATGCCACTATGCCATTCACTATAGTTGATGAAATGAATGTAAGAAGCACTATATTTATCAATCTCATCAAATGATGATGATTGCCACTTTATAAGCGTGATGAATCTTTTATTCAGTACGACGATAATATACGACGGCTATTTTTCACCACACTGAGCACGATAGCGCAGATAGTGATCCATCAAAATAATGGCTACCATCGCTTCGGCAATAGGTACAGCCCGGATACCGACACACGGGTCATGACGTCCATGTGTTGATATATCAACGGTTTCGCCATGAATGTTAATCGATTTGCCAGGGATTTCAATACTGGGTGTCGGTTTGAGCGCAATGCTCGCCAAAATGGGCTGTCCTGAACTAATACCCCCTAAAATACCGCCGGCATGATTAGATAAAAAGCCGTCTGAGGTCATCTCGTCACGATTCTCACTACCACGGCGATTCACCACCGCAAAACCATCACCAATTTCGACCCCTTTTACAGCATTAATACTCATCAATGCTTTTGCTAAATCAGCGTCAAGTTTATCAAATACTGGTTCACCTAAACCAACAGGAACATGTTCCGCTATAACCGAAACTTTAGCCCCCACTGAATCGCCTGCTTTTTTTAAAGTCCGTAAAAGTTCATCAAGCTTATCCAATTTCGTTTCATCCGCACAGAAAAAAGGATTCTGCCCAATCTGCTGCCAATGTGCGGGTGTCCAAATAGTCGGCTCACAAACAACATCGCCCATCTGTGCCAAATAACCACGAATGGTCACCCCCAGTTTTTCATATAAATATTTTTTGGCAATTGCGCCGGCAGCAACACGCATCGCGGTTTCGCGCGCGGAAGAGCGACCGCCCCCACGATAATCGCGAATACCATATTTTTTCTGATATGTATAATCGGCATGGCTTGGCCGGAAAATATCTTTAATTCGACTATAATCTTGTGATCGCTGATCGGTATTTTCAATCAATAGACCAATACTGGTACCTGTGGTCACACCTTCAAAAACGCCCGATAAAATTTTTACTGTGTCCGCTTCGCGTCGCTGCGTGGTATAACGTGATGATCCCGGTCGTCGACGATCAAGATCTTGCTGCATATCAGCTTCATTTAAGGCTAAACCAGGCGGAACACCATCCACAATGCAGCCTAACGCTACACCATGTGATTCGCCAAAGGTTGTCACTTTAAACGCACTGCCTATTGAATTTCCTGCCATAATGTATCATTCCAAATAGTTTAATTTATATTCATTATTATCAAGACGATTCCTTATAATCCCAATAATATGATCTGCTTTGGTAAGCGATTTTTGCGGGAAAATAAGGAAATATATAGCGTTACAGCTATAGTCCAGTTTGGTGATCTATTTCAAGTAGATCAGTTATTGGAAATAGCTATTGTATTGTAAAAGTTCTGCACGCGTCATAAAAAAGACACCATCGCCACCGCGTTCAAACTTGATCCATTTAAAAGGAACATCTGGATATTTAGCTTGTAAATGAACTTGGCTATTACCCACTTCACAAACTAATACACTCTGTGGTGTTAAATAATTAGGTGCATCACGCAATATTTGTGTCACTAAATCCAATCCATCAAAACCGGCTTCTAATGCCATTTTAGGCTCAAATAGAAATTCATCAGGAAGGTCATGCATATCTTCTGCATCAACATAAGGGGGATTGGTGACAATTAGATCATATTGTGTAGATGGAATAGCCGTAAAAAGATCAGACAAAATCGGCGTTACCCGATCTTCCATCGCATGGATTTCAATATTTGTTTGAGCAACATCAAGTACTTCAGGTGAAATATCGGTAATATCAACCTGAGCATCTGGAAAGGCATACGCACAGGCGATACCGATACAACCACTGCCTGTACAGAGATCTAAAATCGTCTGTGGTGGATAAGTCAAAATGCCAGCAAAATGATTCTCGATCAATTCACCAATCGGTGAACGCGGAATCAGTACTCGTTCATCAACATAAAAAGCTTGTCCGCAAAACCATGCACGATTAATCAGATAAGCAGTAGGAACATGATCTTCTACGCGACGATTAATAATATCTGTTAATTGGATTTTTTCATCATCAGTAAGATTGGCAGCATAAAATTCAGCTGGAATAACTTGTGGCAAACCGAGTGTGGATAAAATAAGATTTTTTGCTTCATCAATAGGATCATCACTGCCATGCCCTAAATAGATATCTGAATGGTTAAATTGTGATGTGGCAAAACGAATAAAATCTTGAATAGTACGTAAATTTGTCATGATGATGCTCCAAGTGGTGGCGGTGAGGAAGGGATTCGAACCCTTGATACGTTGCCGTATACACACTTTCCAGGCGTGCTCCTTCAACCACTCGGACACCTCACCGAATCTATTATCGCCCACTTAGCTCTAAGTAGGCGCATACTATAATGATGTGTGCAGAATTAATCAAGTTTTTTAGTGCATCACGACAAAAGAAGCAAAGATGCCTATAACAACAAATGCAAAAACAACCATCATCAACGCATATTTTAAATCAGTACACATAGACTATCTCCTCTTTGAATCACACTTTGCTCTATTTTTACTGTAATCATTTTGACTGTAATCAAATAGAATAAAAATACCTGACGAATCTTCCCGGTTGTTGATACGATTTATATCATCAAAATATCGACAAATAATCTCAACAACACGGTTATTCCAAATAATAGCGTAATCAATTATGCCATTATTTCACAGGTGCATCTAATGAAATAATTTTCATCTCCGAAATATTACTTTCTGCTTTAGGATTTTCTATTTTATGGTACTTAGGTGCCAAATCAAGTGTAATTTCGACCGCTTCATCTAAATAAGGATCTGGCACTTTAAAATCTTTCGGCACATCTTCCAATTTGGTCACATTCTGTAAACCGGCTCGTGTTAAACGTTCATTGATTCTTTTTAGATCGCGATCATCATTCGCTTTCTGATCTGCTTCTCGCTTAGCTTTATTTAAAGAAACCAGATATTCGCGATCTTTTTTATCATTATAACGAGTAATATCTTCTTCAAGATAAACAAATTCTGGATTCTTAGCAATACGCGCTAAATGTTGTGACTTCAGACTAGGTAACATCGTTGCCACATTTGCCACCGGTTTATATTCAGCAGAAGGCACTTTATCCCACGGCATAGCATTATCTAAATAGCGTTCACCGGTTTCATCCACATATTTTGTTTTAATCATTTCGATATCGGGTTCGACACCTTTTAATTGTGTACTGCCGCCATTAATACGGTAAAACTTCTGAACAGTATATTGTACGCCACCAAGTTCTGGCCACTCAGGATGTAATCGTGCATCAACCGGATAACTAATATTACGTGATGTTTGAACAGTTCCCTTACCATACGTTGTTTCACCGACAATCACTGCCCGCCCGTAGTCTTGCATAGCTGCAGCAAAAATTTCTGATGCTGATGCACTATAACGATTCACCATCACAACAATCGGACCGGTATATTCGATACCTTTATTTTTGTCATCATAGACAGTAACTTTTTGTAAGTTATCACGTACTTGCACAACTGGACCTTTATCAATAAATAGCCCCGTCAATGCGATCACTTCAGCTAATGATCCCCCGCCATTATCACGGAGATCAATAACAATACCTTGTAAATTATCTCTGTTGGCTTGTTCAAGCAGATGGGCAACTTTATCCGTGAGTCCCATATAGAAACTTGGGATTTCAATCACACCAACTTTGCCACGTTGATTATCAATCACCTTTAATTTCGCTTCACGATCTTCAAAGTGGATTTTATCGCGTGTTAGCTCAACTATTTTCGGTTTACTTTTATTACCAGCAGGTAAGATTTCTAATTTCACCGTTGTCCCTTTAGGACCACGGATTTTATCGACGATATCATCTAAACGCCAACCAATCACATCTTCAATTGGGGTATTACTCTGCCCAACACCGATAATTTTATCGCCGATAGCCAATTGTTTACTTTTTTCAGCAGGACCGCCTGTGACAAATGACATAATCACGGTATAGTCATCTTCTTGACTTAATGTTGCACCAATGCCTTCAAATGAAAGACTCATTTCTGAATCAAAATCACGTTTCTTACGCGGTGCTAAATAGCTTGTATGTGGATCAATTTCACGCGCAAACGCATTCATAAAGAGTTGGAAGGCATCTTCGGTATTCGATTGTGTTAATGTTTTTAACACCCGATCATAACGTTTAGTTAATGTTTCGCGAATTTGTGTTTCATTTTTACCTGATAAAGCCAGACTTAGCTCATCATATTTGACGCGTTTTTTCCAATAATCATCTAACTCTTGTTCTGATGCTGGCCACGCCATATCATCACGTTTAAAATCAATCTCATCATTAGTCGAAAAATCCATCGGTTGCTTTAATAATGCTAAAGCATATTGATAACGTTCAAATCGCTTTTTTAATGAAAGATTATAGATCTCATAGGCAGTTTGTAAATTACCATCCAGCAGTTCTGTACCGAGCTGTTCTTGCTTATTTCGAAACTTATCAATATCGCTCTGGATAAAAATAGCTTTATTGGCATCTAATAATTTAAAATAACGATCAAAAATTTTCGCCGAAAATGCGCCATCTAAGGCAAAATTGCGATAATGAGATTGGGTAAAAAAATTGGTCACTCGTCTTGTGACCACTTCATGGATAGGATCTTGTTTTAATACTGGCAGCTGATCGGCAGTTAATTCTTTGCTCTCTTTTGCCTGAACAGATTGACTAACAAGACATAAGATAAGAGTTAACTTAACGAAAGCCTTCACTAATTTATTCATCAAAAATTCTCTAATTATCTATTTTTACTTATCGATTATCTTATCATGACTAAGTGATAAATGGTTACTGGGTGATAATATGTTCGCGCTTTACAGTCAACTCCATACCTGAAGCAACTTTGACTCTAATTTGTTCTTTTTCAACATTCACTACTTGCACAGTAATCGGTTTACGACTTAACACCACTTTGACTGTATCCCCAACATTGATCACTTTTTCTTTTTTAGGTAATGTTCTTTTTTTAACTGGTGGCTTAGCAGAATTGGATACGCTTTTGCGTTTTTCAAGTGCGCGCTCTTTAGCACGTTCTTTACTCTCTTTTAGCTGCTGTTTAGCATGCTCCACATGTATTTGCGTTATCACTTCACCTGGCTCACCGTCTAAATTGACACGTTGTGCACCTTCTTTAATACTATATAAATAGCGCCAACTCATGGTGTAAGCACGTAATGCGACGCGGAGCTTCGTCTTACTCAATATATCTTCATTGCCTAATCGGTCGACGATATCCTGAAAAATTCCAATTTTTAGCGGTTTTGCTTCACCTTCTAAAATAAAACAATTGGGAAAATGTTTAGCTAAATAAGCAATAATCTCTTTACTATTTGTTAATTGAAACTGGCTTTCCATTCGTTATTCCACAATCACTCGTTTGCTATGGTTAATTTATTCGGGGTAAAGTATATATCAGCTTAAACAATAACACTAACTATCTTTTTCGCGTTTATCAATAAAAGCCACAAAATCTTTAATGCCATTACGCATCAGCCAAGAAACAACAATCGATTGTTCTTCTCTCGATAACTGTTCAAATGCCGTAATCCAAAGCTGTAAAGGTTCAATCGACGGCACCACATAGGTTGCCCGCTCCTCTTCAACCATTAATACTTCTTTAATTTTTTTAGGTAAACTACCAATATGATATTCTAGCGCTTTTCCACGAACACCCATTCGTTTACGCGAAGTCCAATTTTCAGCTCTTGCTTTCCGATTAATACCCTGCGTTGTCGACGGCATTCCTTCAATATTGGTTAACTCTTTAGGTGAGAACCACTCTTTCATTTTAAACGACCTAATTGAGAAATAAAGAAAACATTATTGAAATAATAGAAATTTTGTTAAAATAAATAAGAAACAAAAATCATTATTCATCATAGTTACTATTTATACTTACTTGTTTTGGTATTGAAAAGAGCATAACACAATTATTATTAGTTATAAATAAGGAGATAGGAAAAATGAAAATAGAATGTAACGATTGGCATCAAGCAGATATTATTGCTGCATTAAAAAAGAAAGGGACAACCTTGGCTCGATTATCTCGTCAATCAGGTCTAAGTTCGTCGACCCTAAGCAATGCCTTAGTTCGCCCATGGACAAAAGGTGAAATTATTATTGCCAATGCTTTAGGTGTTGATCCAGAAAAAATTTGGCCTAGCCGCTATATAAATTTTGATACAAAACAACCCAAAAAACGGGTATTACGAGAAAAGAAAACCTGCCAGCCAACATGATACGATAAGTGACCTTATTTTATCGCATTACAAGAGCTAATATGGAAATAATAAGAAACATTTTAAACATATCCATTTCTGTCAAAATACTAAAATCTACCTGATAAACTATGATTACGGTAGTGATGATTAAGGTAGTTGTGATTAAAGCAATTTGGTGACAAATTGCCTTGACCAAACTTGCATTCACTCGGTATTTTTGATTGAAATGGGTAGTACTTCTGAAAGTTATTAACATAATGATATGCGATACGGATGATCAAAAAGAGAAGCATTCCTTTCTACATTAACATCTAAACGTTAAGCAGCCGATGCTTTATCAGGCAAAACCTCGTATTCTCTTCTCTTTTTTTCTTGCCTATCCGGGCAAAAGCGCTCATCTGGAATGGTAACACGTATGGACATATGCTATGATTGGCGGCAATTTTTAACAACACTCTTTTAATTATCGGATAATAAAAATGAAAAAATTCAAATTATTACTTGTTGCACTTTTCTCAACATGGTTATTGACCGCCTGTTCACAAACTAATTTAGTTGAGCAAGGTACGCCGCTGAGTAAAGAAAAGGTGAGTAAAATTACGGAAGGTGTCACAACCGAATCGCAACTACGCGCTCTTTTTGGTGAACCAACCAGTAAAACTGTCGTTAATACCAATGCGACACAATGGACATATAAATATGTTCGCAAAACATCGACAATGAATGCGTTATTTGGTGAAACACAATACAATATTATTGAAGGAACACTTGATGCTGTGGTAACGAAGGGCATCGTAACTTGGTTTAACTATAACGAAAACAATAAACAGAAGAAATGGTAATACTGCATTGCTCAATAACAAAATGATAAAGTAAGTAAGGACATCATTATGATGCCCTTACTGTTAAAGCACTATATGATTAAAGCACTAATGTCATTAAAAAACTCTCTTCCTAAAAACTACCTCACTAAAAATGATCTCACTAAAAAATGAAGTCATTAGCGGGTCAGCTCAATTAATAAATCATTAGTTTCAATGACACTACCCGGTTTGACAAAAACATTTTTAACTACGCCATCACATTCTGCCGTAATGGTGGTTTCCATCTTCATCGCTTCAATAGATAATAGTGGATCACCTTTGCTAACTTTTTGTCCTGCCTTGACTGATAAAATCGCGATCATCCCTGGCATTGGCGCACCAATATGCAAAGGATTGCCGATTTCGGCTTTATGGCGATTATCTGTTTTTTGAGTTTTACCTTTTTCCGCAACAACAACTGTTCTTGGCTGACCATTCATCTCAAAGAATATTTTTACAGAGCCACTATCATCACTTTCCGCTCTTCCTGTTGCACGGATAATAATAACTTTACCTTTTTCAATTTCGATATTGATCTCTTCTTGATTTTGTAGCCCGTAAAAAAAGTTGGCGGTTGGAATACAGGAAACATCACCCAGCTTTTCAATCTGTTCTTTAAAATCTAAAAAGACTTTTGGATAGATTAAGTACGAAGCCAATTCATTGTCTGACGTATCTACTGCTTTTTTATGCAATTTCCTGGCAAGTTCAGCACGGGTTCTCTCTAAATCGACAGGTGGAATAAAGGCACCTGCTCGCCCTGGTAACGGTTTTTCACCTTTCAAAATACGCGCTTGAATGGCCGGTGGGAATCCATCAGGTGGGAAGCCTAATTCGCCTTTCATCATAGAAACAACGGATGCAGGAAAATCAATTTCATAATCAGGATTAGCGACGTCTTCAATTGAAAGATTATTCACGACCATATAAATCGCTAAATCGCCAACCACTTTCGACGTTGGTGTCACTTTGACAATATCACCCAGCAGTTTATTGACATCTTCATACGCTTTAGCCACTTCTGGCCAACGTTCAGCCAGTCCCATTGATCTTGCTTGCTCACGTAGATTTGTATATTGCCCACCCGGCATTTCATGATTGTATACATCAGATGTGCCTGTAATATGAACATCAAACGGTTTATAAATCGCTCTCACTTCTTCCCAATAATTAGAAAGAGTGAGAAGATGATCACGCTTGAGTCCCGGATCACGTGGGGTATGTTCTAACGCAGCCACAATGGATCCCAAATTAGGTTGTGACGTCGAACCACTTAATGCATCCATGGCCAAATCAATCGCGTCACAACCGGCTTCTAATGCTGACAATACGGAAGCGCCACCGATACCACTTGTATCATGTGTATGGAAATGAATTGGCAGGCCGGTCTCTTCTTTTAAGGTCTTCACTAATAATTTGGCAGCTTGCGGACGGCAAATGCCAGACATATCTTTAATACCTAAAATATGTACGCCGGCTTTTTCTAGCTGTTTAGCCAATTTGACATAATAATCTAAATTATATTTACTGCGTTTGCTATCAAAGAGATCCCCCGTATAACAAATTGAGCCTTCGCACAGTTTACCCGAATCTAACACGGCATCTATCGCAACACGCATGTTTTCAACCCAATTCAGTGAATCAAAAACGCGGAAAAGATCAATGCCATTTTCTGCTGCCTGCTTCACAAAAAATTGCACCACATTATCAGCATAATTGGTATAACCGACCGCATTAGAGGAACGTAATAGCATTTGCAATAAAATATTCGGCACAGCAGCTCTTAAACGAATCAGCCGTTCCCACGGATCTTCATGTAAAAAGCGCATCGCTGTATCAAAAGTGGCGCCACCCCAACATTCTAACGAAAATAGTTCAGGTGCCATACGGGCATAATAAGGTGCGATATTGAGAATATCATGGGTACGCATACGCGTTGCAAATAATGATTGGTGAGCATCACGCATCGAAGTATCAGTGATTAAGGCTTTAGGATTTTCTTTCATCCAATTGGCAAAACCGGTAGGCCCTAATTCAAGGAGTTTATCACGTGTTCCTTTCGGAATTGGTGTAGCTAAACTCATTTTAGGTAAAATTGGTTCACTGATTGGCAACTCAGGTAAAGTACGGCCTTTCATGGTTGGATTACCATTAACAGCCATATCAGCAAAGAAGTTAACTAATTTCGTTGCCCGATCGAGCGGTTTGGTAAACTTAAACAGTTCAGGTGTATTATCAATAAACCGCGTATTGTAATCCCCTTTACTAAATTTAGGATGTAAAATCACATTTTGTAAAAATAATAAATTATTCGCCAGTCCCCGAATACGGAACTCACGTAACGCCCGCGACATGGTCGAGGTCGCTTCTTCAACGGTTCGCCCCCGTGCGGTTACTTTCACTAATAAAGAATCATAATAAGGTGAAATCACCGCACCTGTATAGGCGGTACCTGCATCAAGGCGAATACCACAACCCGATGCACTTCGATAAACAGATATGCGGCCATAATCAGGAGTAAAATTCTTTTCCGGATCTTCTGTCGTTACACGACACTGCAAGGCATGCCCTAATAGATGGATGTTTTCCTGCTTAGGAACATAACTTTTTTCATCACCGATTTGATATCCTTCAGTAATACGAATCTGTGCTTTGACAATATCCACACCTGTCACTTCTTCGGTAACCGTATGTTCAACCTGAATACGTGGATTCACTTCTATAAAGTAAAAGGCTCCGGTATCAACATCCATCAAAAACTCAACGGTACCAGCGTGTGTATAATGCGCGGCTTTCACTAAACGCAAAGCAGCTTGGCATAACGCTGTGCGTTGTTGTTCAGTAAAATAAGGTGCTGGCGCACGTTCAACCACTTTCTGATTACGTCGCTGAACGGTACAGTCACGTTCAAAAAGATGCACATAATTACCATGCAAATCAGCAAGCACTTGTACTTCAACATGTCGAGCATTACGAATCAATTTTTCTAAGAAAACTTCATCATTCCCAAAAGCAGCTTTGGCTTCTCGACGTGCCACATCAATTGCCGGTCCGAGTTCAGATTCGTTTTCAACAACGCGCATACCGCGCCCACCGCCACCCCAACTCGCTTTTAACATAAAAGGATAACCAATTTTATTGGCCATCTTTTTGACTTCTTCAATATCATAAGGTAATGCTTCGGTTGCCGGTACCACCGAAACTTTAGCCACTTCGGCCATATGGCGGGCAGCAATTTTATTACCCAAATTACGCATTACTTCACCGGTTGGCCCAATAAAAGCAATGCCGGCTTTAGCACATGCATCAGCAAAATCTGGGTTTTCAGATAAAAAACCATAACCGGGATGAATTGCATCAACATTGGCTTCTTTGGCGATGCGAATAATATCATCAATATCTAGATAAGCCTCAATTGGTTTTTTACCTTTACCAACCATGTAAGATTCATCGGCTTTTAAGCGATGGAGTGCTAAACGATCTTCATACGAAAAAATACCTACTGTTCTAATACCAAGTTCATAAGCAGCGCGGAAAATACGAATAGCAATCTCACTACGATTAGCAACTAAAATACTGCGTATCTCTTTCATACAGCCTCTACTATTATTTTGAATAAATCGGATCAACAAAAAGAGTATACTTAATCAACAATTAGCTGACAACCAATGTCGCGATATAATCGTTTATCTATAAATATATTTAATAAGTTTTAATGAATTAAAACATTTTATTTTAGCTGCTATTTAGGTAAAGAATAATTGGATTTGATTTTAGCTAAAAAAATAGTGTGATCGCCAAAGCTATCACACTATGAATATTGAATGGAAAGAGCAAGAGAGCTTATAATCTGTTTCCTTATGCGCCATTTTTAAATAAAAAGGCACAATTAAGGATCACGCCTACATAGCTTCGATATAAAATATCTATAGGAAATCACGTTACTTTTTAGTCACTGTCACCAAGCTGTCACTGTGATAGCGTAACACAGAGGCGATAGCACTGAGTATCAAGCCACCGATTAAAGTAAGGTGATTTAGGCACGCCGTTAAGTGGACATCATATTGTACGCCTGTATAAGTCCAGAAATGATGTATCACAAAAATGGTCATAATAGTAAATACCCCGAGTGCACCTGCACCTAACCATGCCCAGCGACGACCAAAAATAACTAAAAAGGTACCGGCGAGTTGGACAAAAATGACCAGTGCGGCAAAAAAGAAAGCGGGACTCAGTCCAGATTCTGCCATTTCCTCAACAGCAGCATTAAAATTTATTAACTTTGTAAAACCGCTGCGCCACATTGAAGAGGTCACCAATATCTGTGCTAAAAAATAGAGCCAACTTGATTGAATAAGTTTGAAAATCAACTGCAATAAACTCGACATTTGAATCTCCTTATATAAAGTTAATGGATAGTGCCCATATCTGATCTACACTGAATTATCATATACTGACACCTTTAAATATATTGACATAATATGCTAATTAATTATTTACACACTTTTTCGATTATAGTATTCTCCTTAGCGAAATTAACCAGACAATCGCTGCTTTGTTATGGCCTTTTTTAGGAATAAAAAGGGACAATGCAAAGGGGAGGAAAGTCCGGGCTCCATAGGGCAGAGTGCCAGGTAACGCCTGGGGAAGTTTGGCGAGAGCTAAATTTCACGACTAGTGCAACAGAAAGTATACCGCCAATGGCTGCTTGCAGCACAGGTAAGGGCGAAAAGGTGTGGTAAGAGCACACCGCACAACTGGTAACAGTTGTGGCAGGGTAAACTCCACTCGGAGCAAGGTCAAATAGGGATTCACTGGCGCGGCCCGCGTTGAATCCGGGTAGACTGCTTGAGCTAATGCGCGAGTATTAGCCTAGAGGAATGATTGTCCACGACAGAACCCGGCTTATCGGTTAATTTCATCTATTTATTTCATCTTGTATTTGCTAGCGCCACTCGGCGCTAATTTTTTATCCTCACATGCTTAATACCCATAGACCAAAACATCAATAACAGATCAAAAAACCCCTAGATAACCTTGAAATCATCTAGGGGCCATAAACAGCTGCGGGTAAAAAAGTGAATCTCATTGATACATTAGATAAAAACCAATAGAGACAATGACTCTGTTATTTTTGCAATGATGAGTGATCATCGCTGTTAGCGGCTTGCCGTTTTTTCTTATTAAGTGATCGCTGAATAACCACCCACAGTGAGGCAATCAATCCGACCACCAGTAAAAATACCGGGATTAACATCAGAAAGGTCATCATCTGTTTTTCATAGGCTTTGAAAAGTGGTGATAAACCAAAAAGATACCCCATGGTAACAATTAAAAAAATCCATAAGGTGGCACTTAACCAATTATAAATATGAAAATATTTACTTTTTAACCCAGAAAGCCCAGCCATAATAGGCATAACCGTCCGCACGAAGGCAATAAAACGACCAAAAAAGAGGGCAAATAATCCATACTTATGGAATAACGTTTCTGCTCGTTGGTGATATTTAGCCGGCAGGTGTGCCATCCAATTTTTTACCATGCGGGTATTCCCTAACCATCGGCCTTGAATATAACCGAGCCAAGTACCAAATGCCGCGCCGGCAATGAGAATCACATTAATTAATCCGAAATGGAAGACATCCAAACTAATCAATACACCGGTTAAGAAAAGTAAACTATCGCCAGGTAGAAAAGCCGCAGGTAATACGCCACATTCTAATAATAAGACGACAAATAACATACCGTAAAGCGTCCATAACACTTTCGGATCGGATAAGGTTTCGATGTTCATGCTTAAAAAAGCATGGTACAACGTCATGATTGTATCCATTATTGGCTCTCTTTTTAATAAATATATCTCTATTTTGCCTGCTATGATTAGGGAAATAGCCGCAAAAAGAAGAAATTGACGATTTTCACTCTATGACGCATTAGCAACTTTCGTTATTAACCCTGCGCTATTAGCTGCTAATAGTACCACCCACAGTCAAATTATCCACTTTTAATGTCGGTTGACCTACACCGACAGGCACGCTTTGCCCGGCTTTCCCACAAACACCCACACCCGCATCTAAGGCGAGATCATTCCCCACCATCGATACTTGTTGCATCGTTTCAATACCCGATCCGATTAAAGTGGCGCCTTTCACCGGCGTGGTAATTTTGCCTTTTTCAATCAGATAGGCTTCTGAGGTCGAAAACACAAATTTGCCAGACGTGATATCCACCTGTCCACCAGCAAAATTAGGCGCATAAATACCATAATCGACACTCGCAATAATATCATCAAATGTCGATGTACCAGCTAGCATATAAGTATTAGTCATGCGTGGCATAGGTAGACAATCATAATTCTCACGACGGCCATTTCCGGTTGAATGCGTATTCATTAATCGCGCATTCAGTTTATCAAATAGGTAACCTTTTAAAACACCATTTTCAATCAATGTGGTTTTTTGTCCTGTTGTGCCTTCATCATCAATCGTTAACGAACCACGGCGATCAGCCAAGGTACCATCATCCACAATAGTACATAATTCAGACGTCACTTTTTCGCCTATTTTACCTGAAAAAACAGAACTATTTTTACGATTAAAATCGCCTTCTAAACCATGACCCACCGCTTCATGTAGCAATACGCCAGGCCAACCTGCACCTAATACGACTGGCATTGTACCTGCTGGAGCAGCTTTCGCAGAAAGCGCCACTAAGGCCTGTCGCACCGCTTCGCGTGCATAATCATCAGCATAACTCTCGCCTGTGTTGGGATTGATAGAAAAGAAATAATCATAACTAAAACGACCACCGCCACCACTCGAACCCCGTTCACGTTTACCCTCTTTTTCGACTAATACCGAAACCGATAAACGGACTAATGGACGAATATCAGCGGCTAATGTTCCATCAGTTACGGCAATTAAAATATCTTCATAACTACCGGTAAGCGTTGCTGATACTTCCACTACACGCGGATCTAATGCACGCGCAAATTGATCAACATGTTGTAATAGTGCAATTTTCTGTTCTTGTGCAAGACTATTTATCGGATTGATGCTTGCGTAAATAGGCAAGCTCGGTTGACCCATCTTTAGCGATGTGGTAATTAACGGTGCCGATTCAGTCGCAATGGTACTGGCGGCACGTGCACTTTGCGCCAAACGCGCCATCGTTATTTGATCTGTATAGGCAAAGCCCGTTTTTTCGCCTACCACAGCTCTGACACCGACGCCTTGATCGCGATGGAAAGAACCATTTTTAATGATTCTATCGTCTAACGACCAATTTTCGTAATAGCCTGATAAAAAATAGAGATCACCAAAATCAATACGCTTTGAACTTAGCATATCTAATAAATGTGTTAATTCTAAAAGCGTTAAGTTATTTGGGGTAAGCAGACGCTCACTCACATCCGTTATTAGCATAATTTCCTTACTTTGTCTCATTTTTAGAAAGGATAACTGTCTATTTTTGACATAAACGTATATATGTTCTGAAACATTACAATAGATCATACGCTTTTGTATCCCGGCGATAACCACCTATGGAATAGTTAGGTATGATACTATCTTCATAATATCAGTTTCATCGCATTAATTTCATGACATTAACTTCATGGCATAGTTTTATGACATCAGTTTCATCACATTAAAACCACGTCATATTGTTCTTGCATATAAAGTGGTTCGGTTTTTACTTGGACATTTTTACCAACAAAGACTTCTACCTCGGCAAGTGCATGAGATTCATCATTAGTTAATGCATTAGCAACCGCCGTTGATGCATAAACCAAAAAGTATTCTGAACGGTGTGCTTTATGGATGCGAACAATTTCACGTAAAATTTCATTACAAACTGTTTCGACCGATTTTACCATACCGCGCCCTTTACAAGTGGGACACTCTTCACACAAAATATGACCAATACTTTCTCGCGTCCGTTTACGTGTCATCTCGACTAATCCAAGTGGCGAAAAATCATTAATTGTTGTTCTTGCCCGATCTTTTTGTAACGATTCTTGTAAAGATTGTAAAACACGTTCCCGATGTAGTGACTCTTGCATATCGATAAAATCGATAATAATAATGCCGCCTAAATTACGCAATCTTAACTGCCTAGCAATGGCAAGAGTGGCTTCGATATTGGTGTTAAATATAGTCTCTTCTAAATTTCGGTGACCAACAAATGCGCCAGTATTAATATCAATCGTTGTCATCGCTTCGGTCTGATCAACAATGAGATACCCCCCTGATTTGAGCTGAACTTTACGTTCTAAGGCGCGTTGGATCTCATTTTCGGTATCATAAAGATCAAAAATTGGCATACTGCCACGATAATGGGAGAGTTTATCCGTCACTTCTGGCATAAATGCTTCGGTAAACTCAACCAGCAGATCGTAAGTTAATTTCGAATCCACTTGGATACGTTCAATCGGATCCCCCACAAAATCACGTAATACCCGCTGAGCTAAGGCAAGTTCACCATAAACTAAATTTTTACTCATCGGTCTTGCCATGCGCTCTTGAATTTTCGCCCATAAGCGCTTTAGAAATTTGGCATCTTGCTCAAGTTCATGGGCATGTGCCCCTTCGGCAGCGGTCCTCACAATAAATCCGCCTTCATCAGTCACATAGGCTTCCACTATACGTTTGAGTCTTTCTCGTTCTTCTTCACACTCAATCCGTTGCGAAGTTGCCACATGCGCCGATCCTAAACCGGGCATAAAAACTAAATAACGCGAAGGTAACGTGATATCCGTTGTCAGCCTAGCACCTTTAGTACCAATCGGATCTTTGACGACTTGCACCATTAAATCTTGGCCTTGGCGGACAAGTTCAGAAATGTCTTTAACTTGAAATTGTTCTTGTTCGGAGTTGGAAACACATTCAGTGTGCGGCATAATATCAGAGGCGTGTAAAAACGCCGCTTTTTCTAACCCAATATCGACAAACGCTGCTTGCATTCCCGGTAAAATACGGATAATTTTGCCTTTATAAATATTTCCCACAATACCGCGTCTCGATTCACGATCGACGTGGATTTCTTGCAACACACCATCTTCAATGTAGGCAACCCTGGTTTCAGATGGCGTCACATTCATTAATAACTCAACTGACATACATCTTCCTTTGATTTATCTTTTTTTAATTTATGTCAAAATGACGCCTTATTTGTCGCAATAATAGATATATCCATGTCCATAATAATCCATCAACTAAACTAGACAGTAAGATAAGGGGAGACATGGTTATAGTATGATATATGCTCACTTCAAAGATAAACAATAAAACATCATAACAAACAGAGAGGCAAAATATGATCACCGACTGCTGCCATAAAGCTAAGTTTCTCACTAATTGGAATTTAAACACCGCTAAATAGGCGATAACTGAAAAAATAAACGCATGTACACCTAAAAGGGTACCGGTAAACAGATCAACAATAATCCCAACAATAAACGCGGTGCCAATACTCACTCTATGCGGTAATGCTAATAGCCAATAAACTAAAATAAGCATCAGCCAATGAGGTTTTAGCATATAAAATGAAGCTGTCCATGGCATAATTTGTAAGCAAAGGCCGATGAATAATGTAATCCAAATAATAAATGTGCGGTTACGATCCATTATCTTTCTTTTCTCCCTCACCCCACAGCAATAACAAATAACGTAATCGTTTTAAATCAGCCGTTGGGGTAGCCGAAATAACCGGTGTTGAATCATTGATATCTAATTTAACCGAGCTCACAATAGCCACGGGATAGCCTTCAGGGAAACGTCCATCCAGACCAGAGGTGACTAAAATATCACCGACTTTAATATCAACATTATTCGGTAAAAAATCGAGGGTTAATTCATTACTACAGCCATTACCAACCGCAACCATCGCAATATCGTTTCTCAATACTTGCACGGGAATGGCATGTTGATAATCACAAACCAAAATGGCACGGCTAGTAGTTTGCGCAATCTCATAAATTTGTCCCACAATACCTTTACCATCAACAACAGGCTGACCTACATAAACGCCATCACTTTTACCTTTATTCAGGACGATTTGATATACGTAAGGATCAGTGTCTGCCAGCAAAACTTGTGCGGCCATTTTATGTTCATCGTGCCGGAGAGGCGATCCCAATAACTCTCTTAAGCGATTATTTTCGTGACGCAAATGTTCTAATAATAAAAGATCACTTTTTTTGCTTAATAATTCTTCGGTTAATTTTGATTTTTCTATCGCTAACTCATCACGTGACTTTGACATTTCATACAGTTTGTCAGCGGTCACTCGCGGTGAATTCGAAATATAATAAAGAGGCGAAATAAGGGTATCTAAATAATAACGGACAGTTTTAAACGGCTGATAACTGATATCTAGGCCAAGCAGAACTAAAGCCAAGACTAAAGCAATAAAAAGTTGTACGCTAAGTGGTGATTGTTTTGAAAACAGTAATTTCATCGTTGAATACTCACCTGTTAGCTAAGCCGGTGTTAGTTGGCTTAGTTAACAGATGCAAAGTGATTTTTTGTAATATTAATGTGAATACGGGCGACTATTCTTCGCTAAAAAGATCGCCGCCGTGCATATCAACCATATCCAATGCTTTACCACCGCCCCTTGCCACGCAAGTGAGTGGATCTTCAGCAACGACGACATGGATACCCGTTTCGGCAGAAAGCAATTTATCGATATTACGTAATAATGCGCCGCCACCTGTTAAGACCATACCATGTTCAGAAATATCTGATGCTAATTCTGGTGGACACTGTTCTAAAGCAACCTTAACCGCACTAACAATACCACTTAACGGTTCTTGTAAGGCTTCTAAAATTTCATTGGAATTTAAGGTAAAAC
Source organism: Orbaceae bacterium ESL0727 (assembly GCA_029433345.1). Taxonomy (GTDB): domain Bacteria; phylum Pseudomonadota; class Gammaproteobacteria; order Enterobacterales; family Orbaceae; genus Gilliamella. Next base: position 1,024,864 of record JAQTHY010000001.1, on the reverse strand, counting down.
TTCGTGGGACACCTTCGGCTAAATTGCGCCCGCGCACTTCGATTTCGAGCACGTCATTGCCAGGGAAAGCACTACCGATAACATGTTTGATCTTTTCTGCAGTTGCTTCACCAATTAATGAGCCATAATTACGGCGAACATAATTGATAATGGCTTCATCAAATCTATCACCGCCAATTCTCGCTGAGGCAGAATAGACAACACCATTTAATGAGATAACCGCCACTTCGGTGGTTCCTCCACCAATATCGACCACCATCGATCCCGTTGGTTCAGATACAGGTAAATCAGCACCAATCGCGGCAGCCATCGGTTCTTCAATCAGATAAACTTCTCTTGCGCCAGCGCCCAGTGCAGATTCACGAATCGCACGTCGTTCAACTTGGGTTGCTCCAACCGGTACACAGACTAAAACACGTGGACTTGGTCTTAAAAAGCTATGACTGTGGACTTGGCGAATAAAATATTGGAGCATTTTTTCTGTGACTGAAAAATCCGCAATCACACCATCTTTCATCGGTCGTATAGCAGCGATATTACCCGGTGTTCTCCCTAACATCTGTTTAGCAGCATGGCCAACGGCAGCAACACTTTTAGGTGTACCTGAACGATCTTGACGAATCGCAACCACTGAAGGTTCATTCAGAACAATACCTTGTCCTTTTACATAAATAAGTGTATTAGCAGTACCTAAATCGATCGATAAATCGTTAGAGAATAAGCCTCGAATTTTTTTGAACATAATAAAAACGCTTCCTAAAATTAATCTTGTTTAAATATAACTTTTCTCTTGAAACAAATTTTTTGGAACAATAATCTGCAACCGATAACCTAAAGCAATACGCAATCAAATTGAAAAATAAATGGGCATAGGTGAATCTTTATAAATCCCTTATCTTTTCAGTATTCCAACCGTAATAACCTGTGGAATAAGATAATCATCTTGACGGGTAACGGATATAAGATAGAAAGACGGTATTGTATCGCATTTATAAAATAATACCTAGAGAATATATAATGACAAATTCCATTTTACAGTGTATGCTTCCCCGCAAATATTTAGATCTAAGCTCAACCAAGTTAAAGTAATCTTTATGAAAAGAATAACTTTATAAGAAAGTGTATTTACGAAAAAAAGTGCACTAAACAGGGTTTGAGTTTACATTAAAAATTATTATTTTTTTATATTAAACAAAACACGGTGTTATTCATGGATATACGAAAAATTAAAAAATTAATTGAACTCGTTGAAGAATCAGGCATTTCAGAAATTGAGATTTCTGAAGGTGAGGAGTCGGTTCGCATCAGTCGCAATATCCCACAAGCGAACTACTCTGCGCCAATACAAAACATTCAAATTCCACAACCTGCTCCAGTTGTTGTAACGCCAACGACAACCGAACCAACCCAATCAGCAGACCCTGTTGCTGCTGCAGATAACACAATTAAATCACCAATGGTGGGGACTTTTTACCGTACACCAAGTCCTGATTCAAAACCGTTTGTTGAAGTTGGACAAACCGTTAAAGTTGGCGACGTGCTTTGCATTGTTGAAGCAATGAAAATGATGAACCAAATCGAATCCGAAAAATCGGGTGTCATCAAAGCGATTTTGGTTGACAATGGTCAACCTGTTGAATTTGATCAACCTCTATTTATTCTTGAATAGTTTTTGTCGAATAAGTTTTCTTTTATTTATCTATATAATAAGAGGTTGAGGTATGCTTGATAAAATTCTTATTGCTAATCGTGGTGAGATCGCATTGCGTATCTTACGAGCATGTAAGGAACTTGGTATTAAAACAGCCGCGGTACACTCTACCGCCGATAAAGATTTGAAACATGTTTTACTGGCCGATGAAACTGTCTGTATCGGCCCTGCTCCAGCAGCAAAAAGTTACTTAAATATCCCTGCACTTATTTCAGCAGCCGAAGTTACCGGCGCTTCCGCTATTCACCCAGGATACGGTTTTTTATCTGAAAATGCTGACTTTGCTGAACAAGTTGAGCGTTCTGGTTTTATCTTTATTGGCCCTAAACCAGAAACTATTCGCTTGATGGGCGATAAAGTTTCGGCGATCGCCGCAATGAAAAAAGCCGGCGTGCCTTGTGTACCGGGATCGGATGGCCCACTTGGTAATAATATCGAAACCAACAAACAGATTGCCAAAACAATTGGCTATCCCATTATTATTAAAGCTTCGGGTGGCGGTGGTGGCCGCGGAATGCGTATTGTTCGTCAAGAAAAAGATCTCGAACAAGCCATCAAAATGACTAAATTAGAAGCCAAAACTGCATTTAATAATGATACGGTATACATGGAAAAATTCCTTGAAAATCCGCGTCATATCGAAATCCAAATCTTAGCAGATGGGCAAGGTCATGCCGTCTATTTAGGCGAACGTGATTGCTCAATGCAACGCCGTAACCAAAAAGTGGTCGAAGAAGCACCTGCCATTGGTATTACACCGAAAATGCGTCAATTTATCGGCGAACGTTGCGTCAATGCCTGTATTGAAATTGGTTATCGCGGCGCTGGGACATTTGAATTTTTATTCGAAAATAATGAATTTTATTTTATCGAAATGAATACCCGTGTTCAGGTTGAGCACCCTGTTACCGAAATGATCACCGGTATTGATATTGTCAAAGAACAGATTTCAATTGCAGCAGGTCGTCCTTTATCCTTTAAGCAAAGTGATGTTCATATCAAAGGACATGCCATTGAATGCCGTATTAATGCGGAAGATCCGAAAACATTTCTGCCATCACCGGGCAAAATTACGCGCTTTCATGCACCGGGCGGATTTGGTATTCGCTGGGAATCACATATTTATGCAGGCTATACCGTGCCGCCTTATTACGATTCAATGATAGGCAAACTGATTGCTTATGGCGAAACACGCGATGTAGCAATTGCAAGAATGAAAAATGCATTAGCAGAACTGGTTATTGATGGCATTAAAACCAATATTGAATTACATGTTGAGATCATGAACGATAAAAACTTCCTAAAAGGGGGAACCAATATCCACTACTTAGAGAAGAAATTAGGTATCTACGGTTAAATAGGTGAATCGCAAATGAAAAACTGGAAAAGAAGTGCCGAAGAAATTCTAACTATGGGTCCTGTCGTGCCGGTTATTGTTATTGAACGACTCGACGATGCCGTGCCCCTTGCCAAAGCATTGGTTGCCGGCGGCGTAAAAGTATTAGAAGTCACATTACGCACCGAATGCAGCTTGGATGCTATCAAAAAAATCATCAAAGAAGTGCCTGAAGCTATCGTCGGCGCAGGTACCGTTACCACAGTGGAACAGTTAAAACAGGTCACCGACGCGGGTGTAGAATTTATTATTACCCCGGGCATCACAGAGTCTATTTTAAAAGCTGCCGTTGCCGGTTCTGTTCCTGTTATTCCAGGTATTGCAACTATTTCAGAATTATTAACTGCCCAACAATATGGTTTGACTGCACTCAAATTCTTCCCAGCCGAAATCAATGGTGGTGTGGCAGCACTTAAAGCGTTTTCTGGTCCTTGTGGCTATATGAAGTTCTGCCCAACCGGTGGCATTAACCAAAAAAATTACCATGATTATTTAGCATTAAAAAATGTGCTTTGTGTTGGCGGTACTTGGTTTATTCCAACCGATGCGATCGCCAATGGTGATTTTGCAAAAATTACCCAACTGGCACAGGCAGCGGTTGCTGGAGCAACAAAATAGTTTATCCATTTCTCTATATTATTCTCCACCCTATCAAGAGGGTGGAGAATCTATTTCTGCCTAACTCCGTAATCCTCTACCACTCTCAATCAGTCGCCACACAATCAGATAAAGCCCCACTAAAAATAAGATCAATATCGAAAAAGTCATTAACAGTGACACATCGGTAATCCCTAAGAAGCCGTAACGAAAACCGTTAATCATATAAACAATTGGATTGAATTTTGAGACCCATTGCCAAAAAGTGGGCAATAATGTTAACGAGTAAAATACCCCGCCAAGATAAGTGAGCGGCGTAAGCACAAAGGTCGGCACAATACTGATATCATCGAATGATTTAGCAAACACGGCATTTAGCAGGCCGGCTAATGAAAAAAGAATCGATGTGAGTAAGAGCGTACAAACCACAAAAAACCATGAGTGCACTTCGTAGCGGACAAACAGCATCGAAATAATGGTCACCAAAATACCGGTGCAGATTCCACGTGCAACGCCACCACCTACATAGCCTAAAATAATGATATGAGTCGGCACTGGCGCCACTAATAACTCTTCAATATTATGTTGGAATTTAGCACTAAAAAATGAGGAACAGACGTTGGTATAAGAGTTAGTGATTACCGACATCATGATCAATCCAGGCACAATAAAGGCCATATAACTAAAGCCTCCCATGTCACCGACGCGTGAACCAATCAGATTACCAAATATAATAAAATAGAGTGACATCGTAATCACTGGTGGCAATAATGTTTGGATCCAAATTCGCAAAAATCGCGTGACTTCTTTGCGCCAAATACTTTTTAACGCTATCCAATAGAGACTATTCATCTATATTTCCTTTTTTTGTTTCTACCGTATCATCATGTCGTAAAATATCGACAAACAACTCTTCTAATCGGCTTGTCTTCGTGCGGATACTGATCACTTTTATCTGTTTTTCATTCAATAAATGAAACAGATCATTTAAGTTATTTTGACTATCAATTTTTATTTCCATACTCCCCGGTTCAACTTCAGAAAAATCATACCCATCTAAGTGAATCGGCGTAGACATAGGAATATAATCTAAAATGATGGTTTCTGACTGACTATTGGCGAGCAAATTACGCATCGATGTATTTCTAATCAGTTCGCCATGTTGGATAATACCGATATGGCGACAAAGCATTTCGGCTTCTTCTAAATAGTGTGTGGTCAAAATAATGGTGATGCCTTGACGATTAATTTGCTGCAAAAAATTCCACATAGAGCGCCGTATTTCAATATCTACACCCGCTGTCGGTTCATCCAAAATGAGTAATTTTGGTTCATGAATCAGTGCTCTGGCAATCATTAAGCGCCGTTTCATGCCACCAGATAACATTCTGGCACGACTGTTTCGTTTATCCCATAAATCAAGAATCCGCAAATATTTTTCCGCGCGTTGCAACGCTAATTTTCGGGGTAGACCATAATAGCCACCTTGATTCGCGACAATCTGTAACACTGTCTCAAATGGATTAAAATTAAACTCTTGCGGCACTAACCCTAATTGCCGTTTGGCCGCGACAATATCATTATCTAAATCATAACCAAAGATTTTGACTTGACCAGATGTTTTGGTGACCAGTGAACTGATAATACCAATTGTTGTCGATTTCCCCGCACCATTAGGTCCGAGCAACGCATAAAAATCCCCCGCTTGTACGGTAAGATTAATGCCTTTCAACGCCTCAACACCATTTTTATATCTTTTTTTGAGCGCAATAAGTTCAAGGGCAGGAATAGATGACATAAAATTATCCTAATTGATAAGTAACAAATAGATCGACTCTTCTCCAAGCAGGCGGTTTTATCTTAATTTCACCCATGCCACCAACAGATCTCAGCGTGACAAAGCAGGCTATCAGATAGTTCCCAATGGCAGATTCACTTTTCAGTGCGACGTCAAAAAGATTATGCTGATAGTCATCACCTATCTTGAAGTGTAACTGCTATATGATAACCTGTTTTAGCGGCTTTATGTTGACAAAATGATGCATCGTTGTAAAGATGTTTCAGAACATATATACGTTTATGTCAAATTCACCCTTAAATCAATACAAACACATGTACTAATCCTTTGGGTAAAAAATGTGGCAAATTCAGATAAAACAGGCAAACAATCACCGTAAAAATCCGCTCAAAACAGTTATTTTTCGACCTATCATCAGTGCTTATCATCAGTAATGATCAGCAAAATTGGGAAATTTACGCTAAAATGACTACCTCCAAGTGTGACAACCGTCTTTGGAAAAACAGTTTGGGAAAACATTTTTAGAAGAACCTGTTAGAAAAAACAGTGTTATAGCAATGATTTTATAAAAGTAGCTTTACAAAAATAACGTTATAAAAATAGCAAGGATATCAATATTATGTTAAAAATTGGCTTAGTTTCAATCTCGGATAGAGCATCACAAGGTATTTATGAAGATAAAGGTATTCCGGCATTGCTTGCTTGGTTACAAACAGCCTTAACAACGCCATTTACCACTGAACAACGTCTGATCCCAGATGAGAAGCCCATCGTCGAACAGACATTATGCGAATTAGTGGACCAACAGCAATGTCATTTAATTCTCACCACGGGTGGAACCGGACCTGCACGTCGTGATATTACCCCTGATGCCACATTAGCCATTGCCGACCGTGTCATGCCTGGTTTTGGCGAACAGATGCGCCAAATTAGCCTCCATTTTGTTCCTACTGCTATTTTATCTAGACAAGTTGGAGTGATTCGCAAACAGTGCCTTATCTTAAATCTTCCCGGCCAACCTAAATCAATCAAAGAGACATTGGAAGGTGTTAAAAATAGTCAAGGCGAGGTGATCGTCACCGGTATTTTTGCCAGTGTACCTTACTGTATCCAGTTATTAGACGGCCCTTATATTGAAACAGATGATCATATTATCAAAGCCTTTCGTCCTAAAAGTGCCCTAAAAACGAATCTTTAATTTTATGCAAAACTAGTGCATAATTATGTAATAGTAACCGATAATATGACCCTAAAAATAGTTAACCATGGCCTAAAACAACCTACTTGCTATCAAATTCGATTCCCTCACCAGAAGGAATCGATAACATAGTCATCACGGAGTAGTATGAAACAAGATAATCTCACTAAAGCATTTAAAGAGATGCTACAACAAGAAAAGTTCAGTTCACAAATCGAAATTGTGCAAGCCTTACAGGAACAAGGTTTTAGCAATGTTAATCAATCAAAAGTTTCACGCATGCTGACCAAATTTGGCGCTGTTCGTACGCGCAATGCTAAATCTGAGATGGTTTACTGTTTACCGACCGAAATCAGTGTGCCCACAACCTGTAGTCCATTAAAAAATCTAGTTTTAGATATTGATTATAATAATGCCATGGTTGTGATACGCACTAGCCCCGGCGCCGCCCAGCTGATTGCACGGTTACTTGATTCGATTGGTAAATCAGAAGGTATTTTAGGCTCTATTGCGGGTGATGACACCATTTTTAGTACGCCAACCAAAGAGTGTTCAGTTAAAAAACTGCATAAAACGATCATCACACTTTTTGATCAAGAGCTGTAACAGATCAAGTGCATTCTCTGTGATCGACTGGTTATCGATCAGCCATTTTATGCAGTTGTAGTTTTATGTATCTGTGGTTTTATGTATCTGTGGTTTTATGTATCTGTAGTTTTATAGATCTGCAGTTTTATAGATCTGTAAAAAGAAACAAGTATAAGTTATTAAAGTAAGATCTGCCTGATAATTAAATAAATTTATCCTCTCTTGACACGCTTTGCATAATCATCAATTCTATACAGCATTGATGATTGTTTTATGGCATCCCATCCGTTCGCAACTACATCGATTATCCAAACAGTTGCAGACGCGATAGGTGATAGCACAATAAAATGTCCCACTTTTTCCACCGATTTGCTTCAGTGGAATTGCATGTCTAGAGTATGAGGAATTCATGAACAGATCATTTATTATTGCTAAATTTGGTGGTACCAGCGTGGCTGATTATCCGGCGATGGTGAATAGTGCAAATATCGTTATTGCTAATCCTAACGTGAAAGTCGTGGTCTTATCGGCCTCGGCAGGGGTAACCAATTTACTGGTTGCATTAGCAGAAGGACGTACCCCCGACATCCGCCAACAACATTTAGCTAAAATCAAACAGATACAAGATAATATTCTCGAACATCTACCAGAAAATCCACAATTACAAGCTGATATTGATAATATTTTGGCCAATATTGCCTCGTTATCAGAAGCAGCAAGTTTAGCCACATCGCCGGCATTAACCGATGAGCTCGTCAGCCATGGCGAAATCATGTCATCGCGTCTATTTGTCGAAATATTAAAACAACTGCACTATGACGCGATCTGGTTTGATGTGCGTAAAGTGATGCGTACAGATGATAAATTTGGCAAAGCAATACCCAAAATAGAAGAGATCAAACAGCTCTGCTGTGCGCATCTAAAATCATTGGATATTTTATCTTTAGATCAGAAAGGGATTGTTGTCACCCAAGGATTTATCGGCTCCGAAAGCAGCGGTAAAACCACTACCTTAGGTCGTGGCGGCAGTGATTATACAGCAGCGCTATTAGGTGAAGCATTAAATGCAACACAAATCGACATTTGGACAGATGTGGCCGGTATTTATACCACTGATCCGCGCATTGCGCCTGCGGCAAAACGGATCGACGAAATTTCATTTGCTGAAGCAGCCGAAATGGCCACGTTTGGCGCTAAAGTCCTACACCCGGCCACATTAGTACCGGCGGTACGGAGTAATATTCCTGTATTTGTCGGATCAAGTAAAGCGCCACAAGCAGGCGGCACAATGGTTTACAATACCGGCAGTATCACATCAACCCTGCCCCCATTCCGCGCACTTGCGTTACGTCGCAAACAGACGTTATTAACATTGACCAGCCTGAATATGCTTTATGCACAAGGCTTTTTAGCCAATGTATTTGCCATTTTAGCTAAACATAATATTTCGGTCGATTTAGTCACCACGTCTGAAGTCAGCGTTGCGCTCACCATTGATACTACCGGTACCAATACGGATGGTAACAGCCTATTAACCAAAGCACTATTTGACGAACTGTCCACTGTTTGCCATGTTGATGTGCAAGAAGATCTCGCTTTAGTGGCGATTATCGGCAATAACATCACTTCGACCAAAGGGGTAGCCAAAGAAGTGTTTGGTGCGTTAGATGATTTTTGTATTCGACTCTGCTGCTATGGCGCTAGCACCCATAATGCCTGTTTTTTAGTGCAAAATAGTGATGCAGACGCGATTATTAAATTATTACATCACCATATTTTTGAAAAATAATGGTACCACACAAAAAGGTATCAGCCGGATAAAAATAATCGGTTGACCTTTTTGCGATCAAAAAACGTCTCGACATTTCAGGGGGATCACCTTCCCCCAAGTGAATTTGACATAAACGTATAGTGATTCTGAAACATCCAATAAAACTGATCTGGATAGAACAAGGCGATATCTAGCCATGAAGAGATTTGAGTATATAAGCAAATTTTGCTATATTGCCAACATTGCAAATTTTGTCTCTTTATTAGCTTAGGATAATCGCATGCTTAAGATCTACAATACGCTCACCCGCGAAAAAGAACTATTTACGCCCATTAAACCCAATAAAATCGGCATGTATGTATGTGGGGTGACGATTTATGATCTGTGCCATATCGGTCATGGTCGTACGTTTGTTGCCTTTGATGTCGTCACGCGTTATCTACGATTCTTAGGCTATGATCTGACTTATGTGCGTAATATTACTGATATTGATGATAAAATTATCAAACGCGCAATTGAAAACGGTGAAAGCTGTGATGCCTTAACTGATCGCATGTTGCGCGAAATGTATGCCGATTTCGATGCGCTCAATATTAAACGTCCAGACATTGAGCCGCGTGCAACTGCACATATGCCGCAAATTATCAAACTTGTCGAAGAACTCCTCACCAAAAATCACGCCTATATTGCCGATAATGGCGATGTAATGTTTGCGGTGGATAGTGATCCAAGTTATGGCATCTTATCCCGCCAAAATCTCGAACAGCTCCGCGCAGGTGCACGTGTTGATATCGTTGATGTAAAACGCAATCCGATGGATTTTGTGCTCTGGAAGATGTCAAAACCTAATGAACCAAGTTGGCCTTCACCTTGGGGGCAAGGTCGCCCGGGATGGCATATTGAATGTTCTGCCATGAACAGTTACGAACTTGGCAACCATTTTGATATTCATGGTGGCGGTTCAGATTTAATGTTTCCTCATCATGAAAATGAAATTGCGCAATCAACCTGTGCACACGATGGCGAATATGTAAATTATTGGATGCATTCTGGCATGGTGATGATCGATCAAGAAAAAATGTCAAAATCACTCAATAACTTTTTTACGATTCGCGACGTGCTAAAACAATATGATGCAGAAACCGTGCGTTACTTTTTGCTGTCTGGCCATTATCGTAGCCAACTCAATTATAGCGAAGAGAATCTAAAGCAAGCACGTATTGCACTTGAACGCCTCTACACTGCACTCCGTGATACCGATCCAAATACGCCACATTTGACACCCGATAGTGATTATCGCCGTAAATTCTGCCAAGCAATGGATGATGATTTTAATACTCCCGAAGCTTATTCAGTACTTTTTGATCTGGCACGCGAAATTAATAAAGCGAAGGCTGAAAATGCCACACAAACAGTTGAAGAACTGGCCGCTGAACTCCGTTATTTAGCGGATATTTTAGGATTATTAAATCAAGATCCTCACCTTTTCTTACAAGGCCTTTCACAAAATAAAGGGCAAAATACGGTAGATGTCGAACTGATCGAATCCTTAATCAAACAACGCAATGATGCACGTATTAGCAAAAACTGGTCATTGGCAGATGAAGCGCGCGACAAGCTGAATGCAATGAATATTATTTTAGAAGATAGCGCAGAAGGCACCACTTGGCGCCATAAAAACAGTTAACGGTTATCTATTATTAGTCATTAGTGAGTCGTTCTTAATAATTAATTCTTAATGATTAATTACTACTGATGAGTTATTAATGATGAGTTTCTAGTGAGTAAAGCAGTCGCGCAAGCCGGTTATTGTGAAAAATAACAGAGACAACAACAGATCACCCCTTATTGATGGCGCGATTAATCGACGTTAAAATGCCGCGCAAAATATTGAGTTCCTGTTGTTCAACATGTGCACGTGTAAATAAACGCCGTAATCGCCCCATAATCTGCCCGGGGTGGTTGGCATTGATAAATTCTGTTTGCCGCAATGTCTGTTCTAGATGACTGTAAAATCGTTCAAGATCTTTATCTTTAGGTAGTTCTATCTGTGGATGAAGGTGATCTTCACTCAATGGTAATAAATTATTTAACCACGACATGCGAATTTCATAACAGAGTATCTGCACCGACATGGCAAGATTGAGTGAACTGTAATCTGGATTTGCCGGAATAGTGACATGATAATGGCACTTTTGTAGCTCTTCATTGGTTAATCCCACCCTTTCACAACCAAAAACTAACGCTACCGATCCCTGCGCTGCGGCCTGGACAATTTTATCACCACACGCGCGCGGCGTTAAATTCGGCCATGCCAAATTACGTGAACGTGCACTGGTACCAATCACCAGCGTACAATCGGCAATCGCGTCGTCTAATGACGAAAATAGCTGAGCATGTTGAATAATTTCACTGGCACCCGCCGCCAATGATATGGCTTGCGAATCAGGTTTGACAATGGGGTTCACTAAACATAACTGGGTTAGGCCCATCGTTTTCATTGCCCGCGCAGCCGATCCCATATTGCCAGTATGCGACGTCCCCACTAAGACAATTTTAATATTGGCTAAATCATCATAAGTGGGATGATTATCAGTTGGTTGCTGGTTATTATTTGCATCACAACAAGCTGTCATCTTATCTGCATTTTTATTGACATTATCAGGGAAAATCACATCCGCCTCATTAACGATAATAGATAATTTTTGCCTATTATAGCCGTATTTCTAGGAAGATGAACCAAAAGAATACCTGCAATAAATAACATACTCGCAAATCCTGCCTGGTTTTGATTAAAATTCAATGTCTAATAATCATCTTGTAAAAGTGCGCCGCTCATACACTGGTTGTTAAGATCTTTCATAACTACCACCCATTTAAATCAGTTAAATGACATATAATTAAGCATTATGTACAATTTATAAGCAAGTAGTGGCAAATTTCAATGAGTTATAAATATCATATTGACGTACTAATAATAATTTGCCAATGTAGTAACAAAGGTATCAAATTAGGTTAGTATCATTTGTTAATCATTTTGTTAACGATTAGATCTGTTAACAACTAGAAAGGAGGCCAATTATGACTTTAAGTATTACCAGTAAACAAATGGACATTACCCCTGCAATCCGTAGCTATTTAGAAGAAAAATTTTCTAAATTAGATAAATGGCGTGCATTACTGATTAATCCACATTTTATTCTCACCAAAGAACCAGATGGATTTATTATTGATGCAACCATTGCCACCAAAGGCTCACCTTTAGTCGCTTCAGCTAAACATACCGATATGTATACCGCAATCAATGAGCTGATTAGCAAACTTGAAAAACAACTAAACAAAATGCAACATAAAAGTGAATCGCGTCGCGCAATGGATAGTATTAAAGAGTATGTGACTGAAGAAGAGTAACAATTGGTGCCTTGATTGGGCCAATTAAATGCATTATCAATAAAGGCACACATTATGTGCCTTTATCTGTTAAATGCTAGCTTATCCATTACCGGTATTTTTATTATCAGGAATAGTTATTATCACGAATAGTGATTATTCAGAAAGGCTTATTATCAGAAAGAGTTATCATCAGCACTATTTATTATAATAGTTGCGATAATAATTGGTATAATAACCACTTAACATCACTTTTTAATCAACTTGGTTTAACATGCTTGACAATCCTTTATTACCATTACGCGACCAGATAACCTCACTGGACAAAACATTACTGGAAATTATTGCTAAGCGCCGCGAACTGTCGGCACAAGTCGTGCAGGCCAAGATTGCTGCCAATATTCCTGTGCGTGATATTGCCCGTGAACATGCTTTAATTAAAACATTAATCAATCAAGGAAAACAGTACCATCTTGATGATCTGTTTATTAAGCGGCTCTATCAAATTATTATTGAAGATTCTGTTTTATTACAGCGGAAGATTCTCCAAGAAAAGGTCAATAATGATACGATTATCACCGCCAAAATCGCTTTTTTAGGCCCTAAAGGATCCTATTCGCACTCAGCTGCACGCCGTTACGCCAGTGCACATTTTGAGCAGATGATCGAAGCCGGTTGCCAGACATTTAAAGATATTTTTGAGCAAGTTGAGAAAGGTTTTGTCGATTACGGCATTTTACCGATTGAAAATAGCAGCTCAGGTTCGATTAATGAAGTTTATGATCTGCTCCAGAAAACCAATTTATACATCATTGGTGAGCTTTCACTCCCTATTGATCACTGTATTTTAGCGATGCCGAATAGCAAACTCAGTGAGATCGACACGGTTTACAGCCATCCTCAACCATTCCAGCAATGTAGCCACTTTTTAGAAAAGTTCCCGCAATGGAAGATTGTCTATTGCGATAGTACCTCATCGGCAATGGAAACCGTTGTCAAACTTAATCAACCCAATATTGCGGCTATTGGCAATAAAGATGGCGGCGAACTTTACGGTTTGCAGATGCTTGAGCATAATTTTGCCAACCAGAAAGAAAACATCACCCGTTTTATTATTCTTTCTCGTAAACCGGTTGAGGTATCATCACAAATTCCGGCAAAAACCACGATTTTACTCAAAACTGGTCAGCATGCAGGTGCATTAGTGGATGCCTTGATGGTTCTACGCCAACACCATATCATCATGACCAAACTAGAATCGCGCCCCATTCATGGTAATCCGTGGGAAGAGATGTTCTATATCGATTTGCAAGGAAATATTGATTCGCTTGATATGCAATTGGCACTGAAAGAACTTTCTTCAATCACACTATTTTTAAAAGTGCTGGGTTGTTATCCGAGTGATTCGATTACGGCTGTCATATAAGTTTATTCGAGATCACCATGACAATCACCTTTTTTTCACAAGCCGTACTTAATTGGTATGATCAGTTTGGACGGAAAACCTTGCCATGGCAACTTGAAAAAAGTGCCTATCATGTCTGGTTATCAGAAGTGATGTTACAACAAACGCAAGTGGCAACGGTCATACCCTATTTTAATCGTTTCACTCAATACTACCCAACCATTACTGATTTAGCCAATGCCCCCCTTGACGATGTTCTACATCTTTGGACAGGACTTGGCTACTATGCACGTGCGCGTAATTTACATAAAGCAGCCCAAATTATTGCCCAACACTATCAGGGGATTTTCCCGACGCACTTTACAGATGTGGTCGCCTTACCTGGCGTTGGGCGTTCTACTGCCGGCGCGATTTTATCGTTATCACAAAATCAGCACTACCCCATTTTAGATGGTAATGTCAAACGGGTACTGGCGCGTTACTTTGCTGTCGAAGGTTATCCGGGCAATAAAACGGTTGAAAATCGACTATGGCAATTAAGCGCCGAGGTCACGCCCCAGCAAGGTGTGGCCCAATTCAATCAGGCGATGATGGATTTAGGGGCAATGATCTGCACACGTTCGAAACCCAAATGCACACTCTGCCCCTTACATCAGGGCTGCATTGCTTATAAAACAGAAAGTTGGCAACACTATCCAACCAAAAAAACCAAACAGGCTATACCCGAAAAAACCGCCTATTTTTTATTGCTCGAACGCGATCACCATATTTGGCTCGAAAAACGTCCACCATCAGGGATTTGGGGCGGATTATACTGTTTTCCACAATTTACTGATGAGCACGCTTTAATCGATTGGCTAAATAAACAAGGTATTATCACCACCAAACCGCAGCAACTTATCGCTTTTCGGCATACATTTAGCCATTTTCATTTAGATATTATCCCCATGCGTTGCCAAGTTATCAGTTATCAGCACTGTTTGGATCAAGCAAACGGACAGTGGTACGACCTGAAAACCAAAGATGCCCCAATAGGGCTACCTGCGCCAATTTATAATCTGCTACAACAATGTGAATAACGGCTAATCTATTTACCCAAAATATTTCAAGACCAATTGATACAGGTTGACTTAGCCATTTTCTATAATAATGTTTCAGAGTTAGTATACGTTTATGTCAAATTTCTTAAGATGTCTTCACGCGCAAAGCAACAAAACTTTTGGTCAGCATGAATGTAAAACCTAAATCGTCTAAAAACAGCATAAAAAAATGCCGTCAAGTCGACGGCATTTGGGTTAGATTAGCTAATCGATATAGTGTTATCAATTCTTCACACAAATGATTCTTCCTACCGCAGTGTTATTATATTGGAAACCTACAAAACCATTAAATGAATCCACTGTGCGTTGCCTTTTATCATCATATGAATTCACTGTCCAATGGAAATGGTGATCAAAATCACTGCCTAAATAATAATTAGGTGCCGCCGGTGAGCCATTTCGTGGTTGGGCATTACCTACGGTATATCCCCATTCAGCAAAAATTCCACCACCAATTTGACGTTTATAATGATTTGGTTGTCCCGCTAATCCTGAAGTCCAATATATCCCATTGGCATTAGTCAAGTTCCCAACAGTAGGCAACGAATATTTGTTTCCATAAGTATTACGACAATAGTTAAAAGCTCCCCCATAGAAAGGCACATCTGCGCCCCTTTTAGCAATAAACCATTGCGCTATTTTAAAGCTATAAACAACCTGATTATTTGACATGATCTTAAAGGTCGTTGGTACGGCTGTTTCTGCTTCAGCTTGCGATGCACCATCTTTCGGTCCTTTAATGGTTACTTTGGCAACATTCATAATTTTACCTGTACCACCATTGCTAATTTCGATATTTAGACCTGAATTGGCAGGCTCCTTAATAACTTTTAGTGATGAGTCACACCATGCAACGCCGTGACCTTCTAAAGGTAAATTAAAGAATAATCCATTGGCAGCAGTGGTCGGGAAGTTAACTGCTGGATTCGTTGTGCTCTGTATTCTAAAACCTTTACTACTATCAAACTGAGCGCTTTCCCAACTATTACTTCCCGATCCGTCATAATTGACATCATTATACGCTAAGTTAGGTTGTGCCCACGTGGTTGTTATGGTAGTTGGCGGTTTTGGTGTCAGGTAATAGGTCGTACTTGACGCATCAAAATTAGTATAATTCACTACCTTAGCAAACTCATTGGCTGTAATTTTACCTCGTTCATTACTGATCGTTAATTGATAAGGTGATAAGTGATTTGTGCAATTATAGAGTCTATCATTGAAATCAACAGGATTACCGTTCTTATCTGTGACTGTAACATTAAGTCGCCCCGTAACCGCGACACCTGTTGGTTGAGTATCACCCTGATATCCCCAGTTACCCCATTTTGCTTTATAACTATCACCAATTAACTTATCTAACCCAAGACTACTATCATTACTACCATAATCTTTAAGCGCTGTTTTAATATCTGCGGCACTTTGTCCTATGATCGGTAAATTGATCGGATTAGCTGAGGTTGCCCCCGGTTTACTGGTATCATCAGGGGTGTACCGAGTATTATCTACTTCGATCCATTGCAATGCTTTCATATTGGTTGCCGCTATTTTCCTGTCTGCATCAAATGCTGGGTAAACACAGTAACTGTTTGGTTTGATGTAGTAAGTGGTACTACCGGCACTAAATGGCGTATTGCGCATTACAACACCCGAGCCAGACGCCGTAATCGTCCCCGCCGTATTGCTAATAGTCAGTTTATACGGCGCATCACAGGCATTTAGGGCATCGGTTAAGCCAATCGCTCTATTGAGGCGATCCGACGCCGTAATAGTAAGCTGACTATTGTTCGATACCGTCACCTCGCTTGGTGGCGTACTGCCGCTATAGGCTTGATAACCCCAGTTACCCCAAAGTGTTTTATAACCCGCTCCTATGACGTTTTGGAGGGCAATGCTGGCGTCATTATTATTGGCACCATTACGTCCTTTTATCACGGTCATCACTTCAGATAAGGTTTGCGCTGTATTGGCATCCTTCGTCGGTAAAATGATAGGTTGTGTTGGCTGATTACTTGTTGTGTAACGGGTGGTTTGATTGTTTTCCGTTATCTCAATCCAACGTAATTCCTCAAGGTTAGCCGACTGTTTCTGTCTATCTGCATCAAAGGCCGGGAAGACGCATGTGCCTTTTGGTTTGATATAGAAGTCAGTCGCATTGTTGTGACTCTCGTTCAATCCAGCAAAGCTGCTATAGCTAGGTGCCAGCTCTTTATTGTCTGCAGTTTTCGCCGCCGTCATGGTGCCGGTATTGGTCTGAATACGGACTTTATACGGTGCTTTACACACATCGAGTTGACTGCCTAATGCCACGTCGGTATTGGTATTATCAGTCACTTTCACTTTAAGACTACCCGTGACGTTGATATCTTTCGGCTCGATATTACCCGTGTAACCCCAATTTCCCCATGGCGTCCCTTTGGCGCCGCCCATTAAGCTTTGCAAGGCAATCTCTTTGTCATTGAGATTACTGGTGTTATTGATACTGGCGTAGTAAGCGCGAATTGGTGTCACCACATTGGCTAAGGTATCATTGTCACCTAACAATTCATAAGGAGTATCAGCGGTGTTGGTGGCCGTTTTCCTCACTTTCTGTTGGCCACTGGTTAACTCTATCCAGTGCAGCCCTTGCAGATTTTTGACAGGGGTTTTCTTTTGTGCATCAAACGCCGGGTAGACACAAACCGCATTAGGGTTGATATAATAGGTGCTCGTCACCCCATCAAATTCGGTATAATGTGGCACACTGCCTTTGGCGGTAATTTTGCCCCCTTCTCCACTACTAATGGTTAAACTATACGGTGCCGCGCACGCATTTAAGTCATCTTGTAAACCAATAGTCCGGTTATTTTTATCTTTGGCTTCCAGAGTTAATTTACCTTCATTACCCTTTTTATCGGTGACTATCACGGCATCTGGCTGATTACCGGTATACCACCATAGTCCGAAATCGGTACCCGGTATCCGGTTACCCATTAAATCTTGTAGCGACATGCTGGTTAGCACTTGAGTGGCATCTTTCGCTTGGATGGCGGTTTGAATTTCCCATAAAGTTTGCGGTTTGCGAGTCGCCCCGTTCGCTAACGGTTTTAATGGGATGACAATCGGTGTGGTTTGCGTGGCTGCGGCATTCGTCGCGGTGTAGGATTTTTCATCACGTGTTCCTTTACCTACTTTTACCCAATTTAATACTCCGGCATCTTGCATAGGCGCATGGCGACCACTAGCATCCGCTCCATAAGCAGGATAGACACAATAACCACTTGGCGTAATATAATAGGTGGTCGATTTTGCCGCAAAAGTCGTATAACGGGTAGGACCATCGTTCGCGGTTATCTTGCCGCCATTACTGCTAAGGGTTAACGCATAAGGTTTACCACATATCTCAAGGGGCGCATTTAAGGCAACCGCCTCGGTCGAACCGGCGCGCGTTGCTTTTATTTGGAGATCATCCCCTATCACGGTTACGCCACTCGGCGCAGTATTACCAACATACCACCATTTACTCCACCACTTGGTGTTCATATTTGCGCCCATAATATTTTGTAACGAGGCACTATTGTTGATCGGTACTGTGCCATCCTTAGCCTTATCACGGTCATACGATTTGATAACAGTTAACACATCATCAAATAGGGTCTGCTTGGCAGGCGGATGGGCTTCATCTTGTATCGGCAGAACAATCGGTTTTGTTTCAGTCGACGGATTATTGTTGTGATTATAAGATTGGTCTTTCCCGTTACCCCAACCTTCACCCAGTCGTATCCACGTTAACCCAGCGGCATCCCACATCCGTGGGCGTTTATTGTTACTATCCGCATCATAAGCCGGATAGACGCAAATACCGCTAAGGTTGACATAATAACTGCTGGTCATTGCCGGATAACTAGCCGTATTCGGTAAACCATATTGGGTTTTTAAGAGAATAGCTTCGTTACTGATATCCACCTTAAAAGGACCATCACAGATATCCAATGGCTGGGCACGATTCACTTCGCGTTGCCGACCATATTGACCGGTCCCTACCGCCTTAACGGTTAATTTTCCGGTCGCAGTAATGCCATTTTCCCCTTGACCATCGCCTTCATCATCGCCCCAATAGGCATAAGGCGCCTTGAGCAAATCATTGAAATTAATCGCGCTGATAGCATTACCATTAGTGTCCTTAATAAAAGGGAGCAGCATCTTGATATTTTCAAGCGTAGTGTCTGATTGTGGCAAAATAATCGGCTTCGCTGGACTACTGGTATTATTTTTATCATAGGTCTGTCCCGCGACATTAATCGTCAATAACCCTTCGGGTTGGGTAATTTTGGTTTGTCCGCCATCCGTCGTAAAATAGGGTGGCGTACCTTGGATATTTTGTGTGGTATGCGTGGATAAGGCCGCATTCGCCTGAAATGAAATGCCTAAAAAAAACAGTGCACCCAAAGGTGCACCCAAAAGGACATGAGAAGCCTGTTTTTTTTGTGTAAAGCATGAAATATGAGATAAACGACATAAAGTAATAGATGAAAATCGCACTAAAAAAGACGAATAAAAAGACAAAGAAAAATAAGGGTATCCATTAGAAAACCATAACTTGAAAAGCGGTAATTGAGAAAAGGCTAGCTTGGAAAATCCAGCCAGAGAAAACAATAAGTGAGAAAATTGTTGGCGTAACGGTTGAGATGCTAAAAACGGCAGATTGAAACAAGATGATACTGAAAACGGTAGGATAGATCTTTGTCGATCGCGATAGGTTGGAAATATGAAAGCAGATAAAAAATGCGCTATGTTAGCGGAATAAGAAAAAATCTCTCTGACAAGATGGATGTTTTTGGCTTTTTGGCTTTTTGGCTTTTTGGCTTTTTGGCTTTTTGGCTTTTTGGCTTTTTGGCTTTCATATTTTACTATCCTTTATTTCAAATGTCAATCCGTTTTTAAATTTTATTGTTTTTATTTTTATAATTATCCTTAGAAATCATACCTTGTTGGCGGCATGATCAGCATTTTTTACGGTTAATTTTTTATTTACCGTTATAATTACGCAGCAATATAGCTAAAAATTATGCTTAACGATAATATCTTCTGGATTCTATCATTAAAGAAAATTTATTTTAAGTAAAAAATCATTCTTTTTTGTAAAGAAATGTAAAGAAGAAATTACTGATAAATCAACAATAATAGTGATTATTTTTGTTTTTGGATTTGAGATCTTGCGATATTCGCCCTAGGATAGCGGGTTTACTTATCGATTAATTATGCGGATTTTGCAGTGTTTTCCTTCGACGTTAATCGTCGGTAATCCGTCTAAATGGGTAATTTGGGTTTGTCCACCGTCAGTCGTAAAATAGAGCGGCGTATAGTGAATATTTTTTGTGATAGGGGTGGATAAGGCCGTATCCGCCTAAAATGAAATTCCTAAAAAAAAAACGGTGCACCCGAAGGCACACCAAAAAGGACATGAAAAACATGTTTTACTAATTTGAAAATAAATCGCTTGATAAACGCAATACGGAAGTGAGTGAAATCGATGAAAATCGTTTCAGAGAAAAAGAAGAAAAGCGTGCTTTATAACGCCTTAATTTAAGAGGCGATAATCGAGAAAACAGTCCTTGAAAAAACAGCACTTGAGAAAACAACAGTTGGGAAAAGTTTGGGCGCAACGGTTGTGATAGTAAAAATAACGGATTTAAATAAGATGATGTTAGAAGAAATAGTGGAATAGATCGATTTTGATCGCGATATTTTTGATAAATGGAAGCAGATAAAAAATGAATTACGCTAGAAAAACGACCAAAAATCTCTCTAACAAGACGAAAGTTTTTTGGCTTTTATATTTTACTATCCTTTATTTCAAATGTCAATTCGTTTTTAAATTTTATTGTTTTTATTTTTTATACTTATCCTTAGAAATCATACCTTGTTGGCGGCCTGCAAGCAGTTTTACCGTTAGATTTTTTATTTATCGGTTTAATTGCCACACTATATAGTTAAAAATTAGGCTTCGCGATAATTACGTTTGAATTCTAACATTAAAGAAAATTTATTTTAAGTAAAAATTCATTTTTTTGTAAAAAATTGTAAAGAAGAAATTGTTAATAAAATAACAGTAATGGGGATTATTTTTGTTCTATGATTTGATCATCTCTCAATATTCACTCTATAATAATCTCCTTTTCTAAGACTATTTTGGGTATAATCACGTCTTAAGTAATTCATTACATTTTGAGAACCACTATTATGAGCCGCGTCATTTACTGTCATTTTTTAAAAAAAGAGGCCGAAGGTCTCGATTTTCAGCTTTATCCGGGGGAACTTGGTAAACGTATTTTTAATGAAATTTCGAAACCCGCATGGGCCGAGTGGCTTAAAAAGCAGACGATGTTAATCAATGAAAATAAACTTAATATGATGAATCCTGAACATCGCAAAAGGATTGAAGCCGAAATGGTGAAATTTCTTTTTGATGGTGAAGATATTATTATTGATGGCTATAAACCTAATAAATAGTCGGAAGTGACAATGAAAAATAGTCATAAGTTTATTATATTATTAATTTTTATCAGTTTATTAACGGCTTGTTCTGGTAGAAATAAACAAAATGATCAAGATTATTACGTTAAAGATACCAACGCTTTCAATATATTAATCGGTCAATATGCCAATAATATTGAACAAATTTGGGGGCCAAAAGAGGTATTGATTGCAGGGCCTAAAGACTATGTACAATATGAAGATAACTTACAAACACGTGTACATATTAATTTTGTGTCAGGTGTTATTACTGTTGAAACACTTTCAAGTACGCCACAACTGAGTTTGAAAGAAGCCATTGTATCCACGCTTTTAATGTCTGAACCGGTTGATATCATCCGTAAAAATAAAGTTGATCTGAATCTTACTGAAGAACCTTTCCTTTATAATCAGGTATTAGATCAAGATAGGCAACCTATTCGTTGGAGCGGTCGTGCGAATACATTTGCTGATTATGTTATTGCCAATAACATGAGAGTTCGCTCATCGGGATCGCATCGTATTACTTATGTTGAAATCAAATTAGTACCTAACCATATTAATCAACGTGCGCGTAAATTCTTACCTTTGGTAACCGAAGCATCAAATCGTTACTATATCGATGAACGTTTAATTTTAGCGATTATGGAAGTCGAATCGGCATTTAACCCCTATGCAGTCAGCCGTACCGATGCCCTTGGCCTAATGCAAGTGCAACAACATACCGCGGGACGAGACATTTTCAAACTGCGTGGAAAATCAGGTGAACCGAGTCGTCAATTTTTACTCGATCCACGTAATAATGTTGATATGGGCACAGCTTATTTATCTTTACTAAAAACAAAATATTTGGTCGGAATTAACAATCCGATATCATTACGCTATGCTATGATTACCTCTTACAATGGCGGTGCAGGTAGTGTATTACGTACATTTTCGGATGATCGCAATGCCGCCATCGACATCATTAATTCGATGACACCACAACAAGTGTATAAAAAATTAGTTACGTCGCATGTCTCACAAGAGTCACGTAATTATCTGATTAAAGTAAGTAGGATTTTAGATAATAAATAAAATCATTCTGCATAACACATATTATTAGCCATCACCTTAATAAAGGTGTAATCTTAGGTTAATAATATGTGTAAATCAGAACCAGTCCCGAATTAACTCGCTAAAAAAACAACACAAAAACACCTTATTCTTTATACTAAATTAACACTTTTAATTAAAAAAAAGGTGATCTATATCATATTTTTAGTATACTATGACTTATAAGAACTTAGTTTTTTTGAGGGTATTAATTTGAGCACCGACAAAATTGTGGATTCGTTTTCGCCTGCGCAAATGACACAGATAGCTGAAGAACTTGGCGATTACAAAGCTAACAAACATCCTAGTGCCACTCTCCTTTCCGCAATTCTTGCCGGTATCTACATCTCTATTGCTTTTGTCTTTTATATTACGGCGACAACCGGTACCGCGACGGTTGCTTTTGGTTTAGCAAAACTGATCGGTGGTATCTGTTTTTCATTGGGATTAATGCTGGTTGTCTGTTGTGGGACAGATCTTTTCACCTCCACAATCTTAACTATTTTACCCAAAATGACGCATAAAATTAGTTGGATGCGTATGTTCCGTAATTGGATTTTAGTCTATATTGGCAACTTTATTGGTGCTATAATATTTGTGATAATCATCTGGTTAGCAGGACAACATATGGTCGCAAAGGGATTGTGGGGCTTAAATGTACTACAGACAGCAGATCATAAACTTCATCACACCTTTATTGAGGCGGTTTGTCTTGGTTTCCTCGCTAATTTGATGGTCTGTTTAGCGGTATGGTTGAGTTATGCAGGCCGTAGTCTGCTAGACAAAATGTTGGTTATGATTTTACCTGTGGCTATGTTTGTTGCTAGCGGATTTGAACACAGCATTGCCAATATGTTTATGATTCCAATGGGAATCGTTATTAATAATTTTGCTTCACCCGAATTCTGGCAGTCAATTGGTGCGTCACCTGAAACTTTTAGGCAATTAACTGTTGAAAACTTTTTTTTACATAATTTAATTCCGGTAACGATAGGCAATATTTTAGGTGGTTTAGCTGTTGCATTACCGTATTGGGCTTTATATTTACGTAAACCCCACTGAGTATGTTCCGGTTACCTTTTGATGGTCATTTATTTCGCCGATAAATGTCGACGAAATTTAACGAGAAAAAGAGATAATTCATAGGCTACACCCTATAGTTACCTTTTTACTCACTATCCCTGGTAATGGGTATATAAAACTAAATTTAGACGCTTTGATCCTAATTTAGGATCGCTAATTATTAATCTGAGGTAACTATATGAGTAATCTAAATGAACAACAAATCTCAGCATGGAAAGGTTTTGCTGACGGTGAATGGCAGGATAAAGTTAATGTCCGCGATTTTATTCAAAAAAACTATACCCCATATGAAGGAGATGAATCTTTCTTAGCTGGTGCGACTGATGCAACAACTAAATTATGGGCGCAAGTTATGGAAGGTGTTAAAATCGAAAATGCAACGCATGCACCGGTTGATTTTGACACAAGCGTTATTTCGACTATTACCGCACATGATGCGGGTTACATCGAAAAAGATCTTGAAAAAATCGTTGGTTTACAAACAGAAAAACCATTAAAACGTGCTATCATCCCATTCGGTGGCATCAAGATGATCGAAAATTCTTGCAAAGCCTATAACCGTACCCTTGATCCACTTGTCAAAAAAATCTTTACTGAATACCGCAAAACTCACAACCAAGGTGTATTTGATATCTATACTCCTGATATCCTTCGTTGCCGTAAATCAGGTATCATTACCGGTCTTCCTGATGCTTATGGACGTGGTCGTATTATTGGTGATTACCGTCGTGTTGCGTTATACGGTATTGACTACCTAATGCAAGATAAATTTGCACAATTCACTTCATTACAAGAAGATTTTGAAAATGGCGTTGATCTTGTTATGACTATGCAACGTCGTGAAGAAATTGCAGATCAACATCGTGCGTTAGGCCAGATGAAAGAAATGGCTGCCAAATATGGTTTTGATATTTCTCGTCCAGCACAAACAGCACAAGAAGCTGTCCAATGGACCTATTTTGGTTATTTAGCTGCGGTTAAATCACAAAATGGTGCAGCAATGTCATTAGGTCGTACATCAACATTTTTTGATATCTATTTCGAACGCGATCTTAAAGCTGGCTTAATTACTGAAAAAGAAGCACAAGAAATCGTTGACCATTTCGTTATGAAACTTCGTATGGTTCGTTTCTTACGTACACCAGAATATGATGAATTATTCTCTGGTGACCCAATTTGGGCAACAGAATCTATCGCCGGTATGGGTATTGATGGACGTACATTAGTTTCTAAAACAAGTTTCCGTTTCTTAAATACACTTTATACTATGGGACCATCACCTGAACCAAATATGACAATTCTTTGGTCAGAACAGTTACCACAAGGCTTTAAAAACTTTGCTTCAAAAGTGTCTATCGATACATCATCTTTACAATATGAAAATGATGATTTAATGCGTCCTGATTTTAATAATGATGACTATGCTATTGCATGTTGTGTTAGCCCAATGATCGTGGGTAAACAGATGCAATTCTTTGGTGCACGTGCCAACCTTGCTAAAACATTGTTATATGCAATCAACGGCGGTGTAGATGAAAAATCAAAAGTACAAGTAGGGCCAAAAACTGAACGTATTACTGACGAATATTTAGATTTTGATACCGTCTTCCCACGTTTAGATCATTTTATGGATTGGTTAGCTAAACAGTATGTTACTGCATTAAATGCTATTCACTATATGCACGATAAATATAGTTATGAAGCTTCATTAATGGCTCTTCATGACCGTGATATTATCCGTACAATGGCATGTGGTATTGCTGGACTTTCTGTTGCAGCTGACTCATTATCTGCGATTAAATATGCGAAAGTAAAACCTATTCGTGATGAAAATGGTATTGCTGTTGATTTCGAAATTGAAGGTGAATATCCACAATTCGGTAACAATGATCCACGTGTAGATGATATCGCGGTTGATCTTGTTGAACGTTTCATGAAGAAAATCAAGAAACTAAAAACATATCGTAACGCTATTCCAACACAATCTGTTTTAACTATTACGTCTAATGTCGTATATGGTAAGAAAACAGGTAATACACCGGATGGACGTCGTTCTGGTGCACCATTTGGACCAGGTGCTAACCCAATGCACGGACGTGACCAAAAAGGTGCGGTTGCTTCATTAACATCTGTGGCTAAACTACCATTTGCCTATGCGAAAGACGGTATCTCTTATACTTTCTCTATCGTACCAAATGCGTTAGGTAAGGATGATGATGCGCGTAAACGTAATCTTGCTGGCTTAATGGATGGATACTTCCATCACGAAGCAACAGTTGAAGGTGGACAACATCTTAATGTTAACGTATTAAATCGTGAAACATTACTTGATGCAATGGATCATCCTGAAAAATATCCACAATTAACTATTCGTGTTTCTGGTTACGCAGTACGTTTTAATTCTTTAACTAAGGAACAACAAAAAGACGTTATTACTCGTACTTTCACCAAATCTATGTAAGATTTGTAAGTAGATAATCGTTTTAATAATAGACAAAGGCTCCTTGTGGGGCCTTTATTTTTAGTTAAACTATAATGACTGCTTTTGCATATTCATATCGAAGATAATATAAAGTAATGTCCAAATTGGAAGCTTTTTTCTATGAATCAACTTATTGTAACCACAAAAGAACCAATTAAAGGTCGAATGCATTCATTTGAATCATTTGGCACCGTAGATGGTCCTGGAATTCGTTTTATTGTTTTTTTTCAAGGCTGTTTAATGCGTTGTCTTTATTGCCATAACCGCGATACTTGGGATCTCAAAGCAGGACGAGAGATCACCGTTGATGAATTAATGAAAGAGATCGTATCTTATAAAAACTTCATTATGCCCAATGATGGTGGGGTCACAGCGTCAGGTGGTGAAGCTATTTTACAAGCTGAATTCGTTGCCGCCTGGTTCCGCGCTTGTCATGAGGAAGGTATTCATACCTGTCTTGATACTAATGGTTATGCGAGACAAATCGATCAAACCATTGAAAATTTGATGGATGTAACTGATCTGGTCATGTTAGATCTTAAGCAAATTAACGATGAAATTCACCAAAAATTAGCCGGTGTTTCAAATAAACGTGTACTTGAATTTGCCCAATATTTACAAAAAATCAATAAACGTACCTGGATTCGTTATGTTGTTGTGCCGGGCTGGACTGATGATGATGCTTCTGCACATTTATTAGGTCAATTCATCAAAGATATGAAGAATATTGAAAGAGTTGATTTGCTTCCTTATCACAGCCTAGGCGCCTATAAATGGAAAAATATTGGTGATAAATATAGCCTTGAAGGCGTAGAACCACCGCCGCGGGAAACCTTAGATAGAATACAAGCTATTTTAGAAAGTTATGGTGTTGCGGCAACATTTAGTAAGTAGATATGCTGAAGCAAATAGTCGCTATCTCGAAATAAATAACAAAATGGATGGCCTGAAGGTCATCCATTAATTACATTACATATATCAATCCATATAAGTCATCTATATACATCATCCATCTCATTAATTGCGTTATCGCTAATTATTTTTACTTATTAGTAGATGATCTTCCTTTTCATTGACTTCAAGATAAAGATTCCGCCTTCTAAAGCCAATAGACAAACCGATAACCAAATAAGTCCATATGAAATAATCTGGTCGGATGGTATTGATTCGTTCAGGAAGAGTACCGATACGATAGTTAATAATATCGGTTCGACATAGCCCAATAAACCAAATAGACCCAGAGGTAATAAACGCCGTGCAAGAAAATACATAGCAAAGGCAATCGCCGTAATGATACCTAACATGGGAATATATATTGGAAATGTGATTAATTCATCAGCGATTTTTGTCAGATCATAACTGACAATAAAATAGATAAAACAGCCGATAAAGATAAAAAAGAAATCGGAAAAAGTGCCTGCTAACCCTTCTATTTGTAATTTACGCCTGAGTATAAAATAGACGGGGTAACCTACCGCGATCACTACAGTTTCCCAAGAAAATGCACCTGTGACATAAAATTCTATGCTGACACCTAAAGCGGCTATACCAACTGCTATTTTTTGCAGAAAAGATAATTTTTCTTTATAGACAATTTGACCACAAATTACCATGATAAGTGGCAATAAAAAATACCCCACCGATGCTGATAAACCATGCCCAGTAAGTGGTGCCCAAACAAAAATAAGCATTTGGATACCCAGCAAAAAAGACGAGGTTAATAATCCTAATAAAAATAGTGGTTCAGTCCTAATACGATTAAATAAAGCAAAAATAACTGACCATTGTCTTTCTATTGTGATAAGAATAAGAATCGCAGGGAAAGACATCAATAATCGCCAACAAAAAATATCTATCACAAATAAAGGTTTCAGAAACACTGGATAGTAATAAATGAAGCCAAATAGAGAAGATGCAGCAATGGAAAGGAGAATACCTTTTAACATGTTAACTTACCTTCAAAAAAATAGCGCTAAAATTAGCGCTACGGGTATTAATATGCCATTTTTATCCGATATATTCAACGCCGTGCATATAAGGGATTAATACAGTTGGGATTTTAATTCGTCCATCTGCTTGCTGATAATTTTCCATAATTGCCACCAGTGTTCGACCAACCGCTAAACCTGAGCCATTTAAGGTATGAACAAGCTGAGTTTTATTATCAGCCTTACTTCTATAACGCGCTTGCATACGGCGAGCTTGGAAATCCCACATATTTGAGCATGATGAGATTTCTCGATACGTATTTTGGGCAGGGACCCAAACTTCCAGATCATATGTCTTACATGAACCAAAGCCCATATCGCCGGTACATAACACGATTTTACGATACGGAAGCTCAAGCAGTTGTAATACTTTTTCCGCATGGCCAGTAAGCTCTTCTAGCGCTTGCATGGACTCTTCTGGTTTCACCACTTGCACGAGCTCAACTTTATCAAACTGATGCATACGAATCAATCCACGGGTATCTTTACCATAAGAACCAGCTTCAGAGCGGAAACATGGTGTATGCGCGGTCATTTTTAAAGGAAGCGCATCTTCATCAATAATTTCATCACGGACTAGGTTGGTAACTGGAACTTCTGCAGTTGGAATTAAAGCATAATTACTGGTTTCAGACTCTTCTTCTAGCGGTTTAGTGTGGAATAGATCAGCGGCAAATTTAGGTAACTGCCCAGTGCCAAATAACGTCGCTCGATTGACTAAATAGGGCACATAAATTTCGGTATAACCATGTTGTTCGGTATGTAAATCCAACATAAACTGAGTAATCGCACGGTGTAAACGTGCAATTTGTGATTTCATTACCACAAATCTAGCTCCTGTTAATTTTACGCCGGCAGCAAAATCTAATTCCCCTAAACGTTCACCTAGTGCCACGTGATCTTTTATAGGAAAATCAAATTCTCTTGGTTTACCATAACGAAATACTTCAACATTATCTTTTTCATCTTTTCCATCAGGAACAGAATCATCTGGAATATTCGGGATCGCTAATGCGATATCTTTAATTTTAGTCAGTAACTGCTCTAATTGTGATTTCGCTTTATCGAGTTTTTCACCTAATTTATTCACTTCTTCTCGCACTGCCGAGATATCCTCACCACGTGCTTTTGCCATGCCAATCGCTTTTGAACGTGCATTACGTTCAGCTTGCAGTGATTCGGTCTCAACTTGTAATACTTTTCTTTCATCTTCTAGTTGGCGGATAGTATCAACATCCAATTTGAATCCACGGCGAGCTAATTTTTTCGCCACCAGATCAAGGTCATTACGTAGTAAATTCGGATCTAACATAAAAAAATGTCCATTTTTATTATTAAGATAATCGATTATTTAACAAATAATCTTTATAAAAAGAGTGAATAAAGTTATAAATCAATCTGCATTAATCATCTCTACCATGGTCATAATGCTATTAGCAAAACTAGGTTGAATACTTTCGTATTTAGCCATTTCATTTGAATTAGGTATAGGGCCTTGGTGGATTATTTCTTGTCTTATTTGAACAGATTGTTGATTGCTATTTTGTGATGTATCTTTAGCCATAATATTTCATCGCTTGACACATATCATTCCCTACAGCTCCAAAATCTTTTAACATCTGACCTTTATCAGTCGTAAGACGACTTAAAAGACGTTTATAAGAAGAGAATAATTTAATATTTCGTGATACTTGGTTAGTAGCTACATTTACCATTGATGAGGCAACAATACCTGATAAAACACCGCAACAGAATGCATTTTTATCTATTTTCATTTAATTGTTACCTCTATTAAATTAGTAAAAATATAAAACGCAGATAATTAATACGCTAATAGCTGATTAATTATATGTAGCGATATATCATTAGTAAAGTATATTTATACCTGTTGTATAGTTTTTTTATACGTGAGGGAAAGTGAGGTAATAATGGTGCACCCGAGGGGATTCGAACCCATGACCGCTCGGTTCGAAGCCGAGTGCTCTATCCAGCTGAGCTACGGATGCATGTGCTATTAATCTAAAATTATTACAAATATGGAGATGGTGCATCCGAAGGGATTCGAACCCCTGACCGCTCGGTTCGTAGCCGAGTGCTCTATCCAGCTGAGCTACGGATGCATGCGTTATTAATCTAAAATCATTACAAATATGGAGATGGTGCATCCGAAGGGATTCGAACCCCTGACCGCTCGGTTCGTAGCCGAGTGCTCTATCCAGCTGAGCTACGGATGCATAATCTACTAGTGTATAACTTAATAGATAAATAGTGTATCGATAAATGGCGGTGAGAGAGGGATTCGAACCCTCGATGCAGCTTTTGACCGCATACTCCCTTAGCAGGGGAGCGCCTTCAGCCTCTCGGCCATCTCACCAAGCATTATGCTATCATTGCACTCAACAATAAAAACATAATGTGTGGCGCACATATTACGATTTACACAAAATAAGTCAAACACTTTATTCATTTAAGCGTATTAGTTGTTTATTTCCTACCCAACTAGAGCTATTTTAATACAGATTCATCCTCCGTTTTGTCATCTACATGATGAATTCTGTTATAAATCTCTTCCCTATGAATCGAAACTTCTTTCGGTGCATTGATACCAATTCTAACTTGATTACCCTTAACACCTAAAACAGTAATAACTACATCATCACCAATAATAAGTGTTTCGCCTACTCTCCTGGTTAAAATTAACATTAGACCTCCTTCTCAGTTATGTATACAGCTACTCTGCTTGTAATTTATTACTGATTTCCGTCTTCATAGAGGATAACGCTTCTGGTAGTGCTGAAATATTAACGCCTCCTGCCTGAGCGAAATCAGGTCGTCCACCGCCTTTACCTCCTACTTTTAACGCCAATTGCGAAACTAATTCACCTGCTTTAAAAAACTGCACTAAATCATTTGTTACGCCAACAGCTAAATTAATTTTTCCATCATTAATAGCAGCTAATACAATAATACCTGATTTTAATTGATTTTTCAGATCATCTATCATGGTACGCAATACTTTTGCTTCTACATTATCAACCGTTGCAACTAATAAATTTTTGTTATTAATTTTTTCACATTGATTGAGTAATCGTCCGCTCACCTGATTAGCTTGTTGTGCTTTTAACTGATCTATGGTTTTTTCAAGCTGTTTAGTCTGTTCGAGTAATTGTTCCACTCGCGGTATCAACGCTACTTTATCGCTTTTGACCAGCAAACCAAGTTCATTAAGTAGATTTTCGTCATGATGCATATAATCAATTGCATTTTGCCCTGATGTCGCTTCAATACGACGTACACCCGCTGCGATACTCGACTCTGACACAATCTTAAATAATCCAATATCGCCAGTGTGATCAACATGTGTACCACCACAAAGCTCAATCGAAAAGTCACCCATTGTTAATACGCGAACAATATCACCATATTTTTCACCAAATAGTGCCATCGCCCCTCTTTTCTTTGCTTCCGCAATAGGTAATAGCTCAACAGTGACAGGAAGATTACGTCGAATCTGTCGATTGACAAGATTTTCAATCTCAATAATTTGATCTCGAGTAATAGCTTGATTATGTGCAAAGTCAAACCGCAAATAACTTTCGTTTACTAACGATCCCTTCTGATGGACATGATTACCTAATACACGTTGTAATGCAGCTTGCAATAAATGCGTTGCAGAATGGTTGCGACGAATACGTTCACGTAATTCAATATCAATAGCCGCAGTCAAGGTATCGCCTACTTTGACAGCACCTTTCACTAATTGCCCTAAATGACCAATACTCTGTCCATATTTTTGGCTATCTGTTACTGTAAATTCTATTGTTGTCGATGTTAATAATCCTTTATCACCTACTTGACCACCCGATTCACCATAAAAAGGTGTCTGATCTAAAATAATAATTCCTTCTTCACCTTCTTTAAGCTGATCCACTTTCTGACCTTGCTTAAATATTGCGATGACTTTACCCGATGCTTCAGCTGTCTCATAACCTAAAAACGTTGTCTTATCATCAAGTTTAATTACATTGCTATAGTCGAAACTAAATGAACTTGCCTCACGTGCACGTTTGCGCTGAGCTTCCATACATTTATCAAAACCGGCTTCATCAATGGTAATATTTTTTTCGCGACACACATCCGCAGTTAAATCTAATGGGAAACCATAAGTATCATATAATTTGAAGGCCACATCACCCGGTAAAACAGTTCCAGTCAACTTGGTTAACTCTTGATCCAACAATTGCAATCCGCGTTCCAATGTTTTTAAGAACTGTTCTTCTTCGATGCGCAATGTGTCTTCAACCAATTTACGATTACTATTTAACTCAGTAGCAGCACTTTCCATCACATCGATAAGCGGCTTAACCAACTTATAGAAGAAAACATCCTTAGCACCTAACATATGCCCATGGCGAACTGCACGACGGATAATACGACGTAACACATAACCGCGCCCTTCATTAGATGGTAATACACCATCTGAAATCAAAAATGCGCAAGAACGAATATGATCAGCAACCACCCGTAATGATTTGCTTTCAAGATCTTTCGTTTGGATAACATCTGCAGCCGCTTTGATTAATTTTTTAAACAAATCAATATCATAATTAGAATCAACATGTTGCAAAACAGCAGCTATACGCTCAAGTCCCATGCCGGTATCAACAGAGGGTTTCGGTAAAGGTTCCATCGTTCCATCAGGTTTACGATTAAATTGCATAAAGACGATATTCCAGATTTCGATAAAGCGATCACCGTCCTCTTCTGCACTTCCTGGAGGTCCTCCCCAAATATGATCACCATGATCATAAAAAATTTCGCTACATGGCCCACACGGTCCAGTATCACCCATTTGCCAGAAATTATCAGAGGCATAAGGTGCACCTTTATTGTCGCCAATGCGTACAATTCGTTCTTTTGGTATACCGATTTCATTGGCCCAAATATTAAATGCTTCATCATCCGTTGCATAGACGGTAACAGTTAATCTATCTTTCGGCAAATTTAACCATTCTTTACCGGTTAATAATTCCCATGCAAAATGGATTGCATCATGCTTAAAATAATCACCAAAACTAAAATTACCTAACATCTCAAAAAAAGTATGATGTCGTGCGGTATAGCCAACATTATCTAAATCATTATGCTTACCAC
Source organism: Orbaceae bacterium ESL0727 (assembly GCA_029433345.1). Lineage (GTDB taxonomy): Bacteria > Pseudomonadota > Gammaproteobacteria > Enterobacterales > Orbaceae > Gilliamella. The sequence goes on along the minus strand of JAQTHY010000001.1, from coordinate 991,616 downwards.
CTGCACGTACGCAGCGCTGCGCAGTTGTCGCTCGAGTATAAGGGCGTTTATCAATACCAAGAAAAACATCCTTAAACTGATTCATACCCGCGTTGGTAAAAAGTAATGTGGGATCGTTATGGGGAATAAGTGAACTACTAGGAACAATTTCATGACCTTTACTATGAAAAAAATCAAGAAACGTTTGACGAATTTGAGCCGTACTTTTCATTTATGCTTCCAACTAAAATACAATGAACTTTCCATTCTGAATAATATACCTTTTACAGTTTAAGTTGTAAAAGCAAATATTAGATTTATCAACGACAGAAACAGGTTGATGTCTGCTATTATTCAATATGGCAATTTTATCTCGAATATCGTTATTATGACAACGGCTACTTATGAAATGGAGGAGAGAAGTGGTGTTTTATTGCATATTACTTTAGCGTCCATCTTTTTTGTCTACCAGCAAAAAATAGAATGGCGCGCATCTCTTTTATAAAGATCAGCTTAGCTATAAAAATAAACATAATCATCAAAATAAACATCGTTATGGCGCATGATTTTGATAAAAAATAGTCTGTTTATAAATCGCAATAAGCTAATTTAATCTCATCTTGCGAGAAGCCTCGCGCTAATAAAAATTGCATGACTTTCCTTTTTTGTAACAGATCTTTTTTGTCGATCTGTTTAAATTTTTTGGCCATCTGAGCTGCAGCGATAGCTACCCAATCAATCTCTACGTGTAAAAAAGCGGATTGGATCAGATCTGCAGACAAACCACGCTGAGTCAACTCCATGTTAATTCTATATTTACCATAACCTTTACGGGCTTGCATTTCAGTATATTTCTTTGCATATTCATCATCGTTGATCCAATGATTTGCCACACAATAATCAATCACGTTTGCGATTTGTTGGTTAAATTGTAGCTTTAACTGCTCATAGAGATCATCGCTATCTATGTTGTTATTTATAGTGTTATCTAGCGCATAACTATCTTCAGAAACAAAGAACGTTTTTGCTGGTTGTCCATATCGTTGTCGCTTTACTGATCGATTTAGCTTTGGTTCGAACTGTTTACGTAAAAACAGCATCAATTTTTGTGAAAGTTCACACGAAGAATAATCACGCTGTGCCAATAATTGTATAGCACGATTACGAAGCGCTTTAGTGAGTTGTTCATCCATAACAATAGCTTATCGTCAATTTTATCAGAAGTTAATTATTTACTTGTTACGCTTTAATATGCGCATTTACGTCGCCAACAACGATTAACAACGGGCAAAAAAACATAAAGAATTGACAGGGCATCTGGCTATGCCCTATCTATTCTGTTACCTAACGTTAAAAAGAATCAATCATGCTTAATCGCAATATTGTCATCAATTCACGTTTTACTCTACAGTTTCTGCAAATTCATCTGCATTATCAGTTTCGATTCCCATCTCTTCATTGAAAGCAGCAGGGCTATTTAATAATAGCTCACGCAATTTGGTTTCAAGTTCTTTCGCAATTTCGGGACGTTCTTGCAGGAATTTAATCGAATTGGCTTTTCCTTGACCAATTTTTTCACCATTGTAACTATACCAAGCACCCGCTTTATCAACTAATTTATGTTTAACACCTAAATCAATCAATTCACCTTCTTTAGAAATACCACAACCATAAAGAATCTGAAATTCAGCTTGTCTAAACGGCGCAGCAACTTTATTTTTGACAACCTTCACGCGCGTATCGCTACCAATAACATCTTCACCTTCTTTGACAGCACCAATACGTCGAATATCAAGACGAACAGACGCATAAAATTTTAATGCATTACCACCGGTTGTTGTTTCAGGATTACCAAACATCACCCCAATCTTCATACGGATTTGATTAATAAATACAACTAAACAGTTAGCATTTTTAATATTCGCCGTCAATTTACGTAACGCTTGTGACATGAGACGTGCTTGTAATCCCATATGCGAATCACCCATTTCGCCTTCAATTTCAGCTTTCGGTGTTAATGCCGCAACTGAGTCAACAATGACAACATCAACCGCACCTGAGCGGACTAAAGCGTCACAAATTTCCAGCGCTTGTTCACCAGTATCGGGTTGTGAAATTAATAAATCAGCAACCTGTACACCTAACTTAGCGGCATAAATAGGATCTAATGCATGTTCAGCATCAATAAAAGCACAGGTTTTACCCTCTTTTTGTGCTTGTGCAATGACCGATAAGGTTAATGTTGTTTTTCCTGATGATTCTGGTCCAAAAATTTCAACGATACGCCCCATTGGTAAACCACCAATTCCTAAGGCAATATCCAGCCCCAATGAACCGGTCGAAACAGCATCCACATCCAATGTTTGTGTATCACCCAAACGCATAATGGAGCCCTTGCCAAACTGTTTTTCGATTTGACTTAATGCTGCCGCAAGCGCACGTTGTTTATTTTCATTCATATTTTTTTCGCTCATATTATTCTCTTTCATGCTGTTTTTCAGGAATTAAGGGTTGGTATGTGATTCATATTTGTGAACATTATACTGTATTGTTATACAGTATCAACTCTTTTTTAATCAACTTGATTAATTGTGACTCTTTTGCGAGATCACTCGCACTTTTTAATCACGAAATCCGTCTCTTACAGGAAGATCTATCAAAAAATTATACATAAACGTATAGTAGTTCTGAAACATCGTAAAATTAATGTGCGTGATAGTGAGCAATAGATAGAAAAATATCACTGTATCATCGCGTCAAATCGTACCATTTTTCTCGATATTTTTGCGACAACGATTGGTCGAATAAAACGGACAACATAAAACAGATAGCATAACACCCTTATGACAAAAATAATCAGTGTCGCTACTATAATGATCCTAGTTATGTTTTGGAATGGAAACGGTAACAAATTTCATGCTGATAAGTTTGATGCGGATGTAAAAAACAGCTAGGTTGTGGCCATTCGGGATGATTAGGGCTGTCCGGTAAAAATTGTGCTTCTAATGCAATACCAGCAAAATTTTGATAGGCGCCTCCCCAGCGATTAGGTGTTCCTTGCAAAAAATTACCGCTATAAACGTGTAATGCAGGCAGTGAAGTGATGACATCCATCGCCACAGTGCCATCCGCCGAGGTTAATGTTGCTGCAATAGGCTGTTTTTTATGCAGTAAATAGGTGTGATCATATCCCGACGTTTGTCGGCGCGCATGACTTTCCCAAAAATGATCAATCAACCTTTTTGGCTGTCGTAAATCCATATCATGCTGCATAACCGGCATAAGATCGCCAGTAGGAATACCATCAGCATCAACTAATAAATAATGATCTGCATGAATTTGTAAGCTCTGCAATCGCGCATCACAATAACGACTTTCTTCATCACTATGCGCACTGTCCCCATCAAGATTAAAATAGGCATGATTAGTCAAATTTACTGGGGTCGCTTTATTGGTATTAGCCATAAATTGAATACTTACGCTATTATCACTTGTTAACTGATACGTGACCGCAACAGTCAGTTTACCTGGGAAACCTTCTTCACCATCGGGCGAAACTAAACAGAATGTGACCTGCTCCGATGAACAGTTTTGTATTGACCATAACCGTTTATCAAATCCACTTATGCCACCATGTAACTGATTTTTGCCTTGATTGGCAGTTAACATATATTGTTTACCGGTAATGTTAAACATTGCATTCGCGATACGGTTAGCATAACGTCCAACTGTTGCACCTAAATAGGCCGTTTGCTGTTTATATTCAGCAAGTGAAGCACAGCCCAATAGCATTTCGCGCGCGACACCTGCAATGGGTATCACACACGAAAGCCATGTCGCCCCATAATTAGAAAGCTTAATAGTCATACCATTTTTATTGGTTAAGGTAATGATCTCTTCATCTAATTGTGGAAATACGGTTAACATTGGTATGGTTATAGACATTGTCGATTCGCACCTTCGCTGGGTGTACAGAGATAAATTGCTTCTTTGATAGCAAATCTTTTTTGATAATGATCTTGCACCACCGTTTGCACATCTAAAACGCGATCTTTCGGCACTAATGCAACAACACAACCACCGAAACCACCACCAGTCATTCTTACGCCACCTTGATCACCAATAACATCATGAATAATATCGACTAAATAATCAATGGCAGGGACGGTAATGGCAAAATCATCCCGCATCGATTGATGACTTTGTGCCATTAAAATCGACAACTGTTTATAATCACTACGCGTTAATGCTTCGGCAGCTTTAAGGGTTCGATCATTTTCCGTAATCACATGACGCGCACGTTTAAAGACGTCAGGATCTAATTTATCCTCAATAGTCAGCAAATCGGCCAATGAAGCATCGCGCAGCGCTTTCACACCTAATGCCTTAGCAGCCTGCTCGCATTGCTGACGACGCGTATTATATTCGCTATCAACCAGTCCCCGTTTAATATTGGAATTAATAATCATAACCGCAAAATCATCGGGGATCGAAATCGGTTTGCTCTCAAGGGTTCGACAATCAATTAACAGGGCATGTTGTGCTTTACCCAATGCCGAGATTAACTGATCCATAATGCCACAATGGCAACCAACAAAATGGTTTTCGGCCTCTTGACCAATTAGAGCAAGTTCTCGACCATCTAACGGCAAGTTATAGAGTAATTGCATCATTTTTGCGACGGCTACTTCTAACGAAGCTGACGAACTCAACCCCGCCCCTTGCGGTACGTTGCCACTGACGACAAAATCAACACCTCCCATATCCGCAGTATGACGCTTTAGATACACCATTACGCCACGAATATAGTTTGCCCACTGAAAATCAGTGTGGGATGTGATGCTATTATCTAAATCAAATTGATCACATTGATTATCATAATCAGCAGCAATGACGCGAATGATATTGTCATTACGTTTATGGCAAACAATCACCGTTTGATAATTAATGGCACAAGGTAACACAAAACCATCATTATAATCAGTATGTTCGCCAATCAGATTAACACGCCCAGGTGCCTGTATAAAGGTATCGGGTGCATAACCAAATTTTTCATTGAAAATTCGACTGTTTTTTTCAATTAATGCATTCATTGAGATTGTCCTAATGTTGATGGCGCAGCTGATTGATCTTTATAATGTATTTCACTGACATTACGTAGTTTTTCCGCTGCTTGTTCAGGCGTGAGATCGCGTTGGACTTCGGCAAACATTTCATAGCCAACCATAAATTTTTTCACTGTTGCAGATCGCAATAAAGGAGGATAAAAATGGGCATGTAGCTGCCAATAATGCATCGGTTCTTGTTTTAACTGATCAGTCGTGAGATGAGAAGTCACCTGCTCATAAGGTGCCCCATGCCACCCCATCGAATAAGGGAATGAACAGTGAAAAAGATTATCATAACGCGTGGTCAATGCTTTAATTGCGATGGACAGATCACGCTGTTCCGCGTCGGTTAATGACGTTAAGCGTGCGACATGTTGTTTAGGTAAAAGTAAAGTTTCAAAAGGCCATACAGCCCAAAACGGTACCATGGCGACCCAGTAATCGGTCTCAACCACAATACGTTCACCCAATGTTAACTCTTTTTCGACATAATCAAGCAGCAGATTACGGTGATAGCGTTCGAAATAATGGTGCATATTCTGATCTTCACGGACAATTTCGTTGGGTAAAAAATCATTCGCCCAGATCTGACCATGCGGATGTGGGTTCGAACACCCCATTACCGCGCCTTTATTTTCAAATATCTGTATCCACAGATAGCTTTTACTCAATTCATTTTGTTGCGCTATCCATGTTTTGACAACGCCATTAATCGCCGATAGCGGCAGTTCGGGTAACGTTTTACTATGATCAGGCGAAAAACAGATAACTCGACTGGTTCCTCTGACACTTTGTTGTTGAAAAAGGGGATCTGAACTCGCCGGTGATATGGGCGTATCACTCATTAACGCCGCAAAATCATTCGTAAACACAAATGTGCCTGTGTAATTAGGATTGATTTCGCCTGTCACACGTTTGTTACCTGCACATAAAAAACAGTTAGGATCATGCTCTGGTTTAGGATCCTCATAGATAACCTCTTGTTGGCCTTGCCAGGGTCGTTTAGCACGATGCGGCGAGACCAATACCCATTGATCCGTTAACGGATTATAACGGCGATGCGGATGATCAGTCGGATTAAAAATAGCCATTTTTGTCCCTTAAAAGGATACATATTATGGATTAATCAGCAATAAACTCTTTGCTTAACTTATCATTATCAGGTTTATTCTTTTTGAAAAGCGAGTAAGGGCCACGACCCGATAACGTAAACGAGGAAATAAATGTAAAAATAAACGCTATCATACCTAATACCAAATAAGCGCTCTTAAAACCGATCTCAATATACATTAAACCGGCAAAAGTTGACATAAACATAATCGAAAGTTGCTTAGCAAAGCAGAAGGCAACCAAATAAACCGTTGCCGAAAAACGCAATGGGAAATGTGTCGTAATATATTTAAACGCAGCCACAAGTAAAAGCGGTGCTTCGAACATATGCAATGTTTTTAAAATAACTACTTCGACCGCATTGGTTGCAAATGCTGAACCAGTAATTCGGATAGACATGATCGCACCCGCGATTAATAACGTATTTTTACTACCAATCTTCATCACAATAAATGGGGCACAGAACATCACCATCGCATTGAGAAATTCGCCTAGCGTTGTCACATAACCAAACGTTTCTCGTCCCACTTCTTCGCTGGAAAAAAATGATGTGAAAAAATTCGCAAACTGTTGATCGAACACGTCATAAGTACAGGCGACACCCACGATATAAAGCATAAAAAACCATATTTTTGGCATTCTAAGAAGATCTAACGCCAATTTTAGATTTAATGGTTCAGGTTTATTAAGTCCCATCTGTTCAATAACGGTGATGGTTGTACCACGCTCCGGATTGGCAATTTTAACTAAAATTAACAAAATGATCGCAAATCCTGAACAGAGCCAAAATACCAGATCCATATTGTGCGAAATCATCACACCCACAAACGAAGCACAAATTGCCCAACCAAAACAACCAAACATGCGCGCGCGGCCAAATTCAAAACCGCTACGGCGACTCACCTTTTCAACAAATGCTTCAATTGCAGGGCCACCGCCTCCATTTACTAATCCTAAATAAAATCCACCCACAATTGAGCCTAAAATAACATTAACGTGTAATAGTGGGCCAAAAACGAAAATAAAAAAGGGTCCAAACAGCACTAATGATATGGTAATAATCCAAAGTAACTGTTTTTTTAGGCCGAGTTTATCAGAAAGTAAGCCAAATAAAGGTTGAAAAACTAGCGCAAATAATGACACAAACGAAAACACATAGCCGGTATCCGCCTGATTTAATCCATTCATATTCAACCAAACAGGAAAAAAGGGAAAATAGGCGCCCATAATAAAGAAGTAGAAGAAGAAATAGAGACTAAATACCCAATAGTTAGTATTATGTAATGTAGATTTTATGCTTTGATTATTCATAATAAACTTCCTTCATCCACTTTAAATTAAATCTATAATCATTACGTTTAAAATCGTCATTTTAGGTTACCTATTGCAATCCGCGAAATGGCAAAGAAAGTGTTTTTTATAAAGCACTCATGTTAGAACAGTGCGCTTATTTTACACATCTTCACGTGCAACAAGTATATACCCATTACTTGACAAGGTAGTGATTTTATCGTCTAGGTATGTAGTTACCCACAATCATATATAGAATAAAAAGAAATCGGTTACAGATGAATAAAAAATCAGATTACTCATAATTTACGGCGAAATATTAACACTTATAAACGTGTTAAAAAGTGATCTAGCTAACATTTTATGAAAACGTTTACATATCATATTCATTAATTTTATTGTCTTCACATAAACACGCTTTTTATTGGATGTTTCAGAGTTATACTACGTTTATGTCAAATATTTGAAGATAGGTTCAAGTACGAATCCATAATAACAAAAAAGGATCATCCTGTTTTACCCGGTGATCCCTTGATTTTTTAATTTTTTAATCTTTTGATTTTGTGATCTGCAAAAACGGCAATATCACTCAGCTAGACTGTTTCATAAATTGTAAATCCCAAACACCATGCCCAAGATTCTGCCCACGTTTTTCAAATTTTGTCACCGACCTATCTACCGGCCTTGGCACATAATCACCTCGGTTAGACAAATTCTTAAATCCTGCAGCTTGTGTTAATACAGCTAACATATGTTCTGCATAATTTTGCCAATCAGTCGCTAAATGTAACACGCCGCCCGATTTTAATTTTTTATAAATGAGCGCAACAAATTCAGGTTGGATAATACGACGTTTATTATGTCTTGCTTTATGCCATGGATCTGGGAAAAAAATCTGTACTTTATCTAATGAATTGTCTGGGATCATATTTTCCAATACTTCAACCGCATCATGACACATCACATTTACATTGGTCAGTTTGGCAGCTTCAGCCGCCATTAGGCAGGCACCGACGCCCGGTCGATGTACTTCAATGCCTAAAAAATGGGTCTCGGGTGATTGGCGTGCCATTTCAATAAACGAAGCACCCATACCAAAGCCAATTTCGAGTGTGATCTTCTGATTAGGATCGAACGAAATCGGCGCATTGGGATGATAATCAATGCCATAAATAGGCCAAAATGTCGTTAACGCATGTTCTTGCCCTTTGGTCAAGCGACCTTGTCTTAAGACAAAACTACGAATCGGGCGGATAGCTTTTATGGTTTCGTTTATATTCATATTACCTGTTCATATTTATGATAAAAAAAGAAGCTGGAGTATAGTGTAAAATTTCATGGCTGCAAAATAAATCACCTAAATATCCATATTATTGTTGAGGACTCTTGGTAAATGATTATATAATTAGAGTCCCAATTGAACCGATTACGGATAAGTAATCATTATAACATGCTTGAGGATTTCTCGTGCCTGATATGAAGCTTTTTGCTGGTAATGCCACACCAGAACTAGCAAAACGTATAGCTAATCGTCTTTATACTTCTCTTGGTGATATTGTCGTTGGCCGTTTTAGCGATGGCGAAGTCAATGTCCAAATTAATGAAAACGTTCGTGGTGAAGATGTTTTTATTATCCAATCAACTTGTGCGCCGACCAATGATAATTTAATGGAATTACTGGTAATGATCGATGCGATGCGTCGTGCATCTGCGGGTCGTATTACAGCCGTGATTCCTTATTTTGGTTACGCTCGTCAAGATCGCCGTGTCCGCTCTGCTCGCGTACCGATTACGGCAAAAGTGGTTGCTGACTTTTTATCGACCGTTGGTGTTGACCGAGTCTTAACCGTTGACCTACATGCCGAACAGATCCAAGGCTTTTTCGACGTTCCTGTCGATAATGTATTCGGCAGTCCAGTGATTTTAGAAGATATGTTACAGCGTGAATTTGAGCGCCCTATCGTTGTATCACCCGATATTGGTGGTGTCGTACGTGCGCGCGCCATTGCCAAACTGTTAAATGATATCGATATGGCTATTATTGATAAGCGTCGTCAACGCGCTAATGAATCTGAAGTGATGAATATTATTGGTGATGTCACTGATCGCGACTGTATTTTAGTTGACGATATGATTGATACTGCCGGTACTTTATGTAAAGCAGCCGATGCCTTAAAAGCACGTGGCGCAAAACGTGTTTTTGCTTATGCAACGCATCCTATCTTTTCAGGTAAGGCCGTCAATAATATTAAAAATTCTGCGATTGATGAAATTGTTGTTTGCGATACTATTCCGCTAACTGAAGAAGTCAAATCACTTAACAATGTGCGCCAACTAACCTTATCAGGTATGCTGGCTGAAGCGATTCGTCGTATTAGTAATGAAGAATCCATTTCAGCGATGTTTCATTATTAATTCATAATCAACTCTACCCAATCATTATCGATGGAATGAGTACGAAGGGGTCTTATAAGGCTATGCTTTATGACCCCTTTTGTTTTGGTAACAACTTTTTTAGATTATAAAGTTTGATTATAAACTTTTATTCTAAATTTTTACTATAAAGAACGTTAGGTTGTAAAAACTAAATGACAACTGATATTAAACTGATTGTAGGATTAGGTAATCCTGGTGCAGAATATGCGGCAACGCGCCATAATGCGGGTGCCTGGTTGGTTGACCTGTTAGCCAAACAGAATCATCAATCTTTAAAAAATGACAGTAAATTCTTTGGCTACACTGCACGCATTAATTTAGCGGGTCATGATATTCGTCTACTCGTCCCCACCACTTTCATGAATTTAAGTGGTAAAGCTGTTCTTGCGATGGCCAATTTTTATAATATTAAGCCCGAAGAGATTTTAGTAGTGCATGACGAACTGGATATGAATCCCGGTATGGCCAAATTTAAATTTGGTGGTGGTCATGGTGGTCATAATGGTTTGAAAGATATCGCCAGTAAATTGGGCAATAACCTCAATTTTTATCGTCTACGCATCGGCATTGGTCACCCGGGCGATAAAAATAAAGTCGCTGGTTATGTACTCAATAAACCATCCAAAACTGAACAAGATCTGATTGATCAAACAATTGATGAATCAGTGCGCTGTATTGATATTATGCTAGAAAAAGGTGTTGAAGCCGCAATGAATCGGCTACATGCATTCAAAGCGTAATGAATTGTTGTTACTCATCGCGTGTCATGGTCTCGTATCATGGATAAGTAACAACAGCAATAATCACCAAACAAATAGTTAGAAGAAGGCACGCCTTATTGCATATTCAACGCCACGAATTTCGGCCAGCCCACGTAAACGCCCAATAGCGGAATAACCTGGATTGGTTTTCTTTTTTAGATCATCTAACATTTGATGTCCGTGATCAGGACGAACGGGAATTGATCGCTGAATACCGACCTTTTTACGTCGCTCTTCTTCTGCCACTAACGCTTTAATCACTGCATACATATCTACATCACCGGCAAGATGATCACCTTCATGGAAGGATAATGGATTATCTTCACGTACCGTTGCTCGCAAATGGATAAAATGGATACGGTCAGCAAATTTTTCAGCCATTTTGACTAAATCATTATCACTACGTACACCATAAGAACCCGTACAGAAACAAAAACCATTATGGATAGAATCAACTGTGTCTTTGATCCATTGCATATCTTCAATCGTTGAAACAATACGTGGCAGGCCTAAAATAGGACGCGGTGGATCATCCGGATGAACAGTCAGAACCACACCAACCTCTTGGGCAACCGGCACAATCTGTTCTAAAAAATAGGCATAATTTTCGCGTAATTTAGTTTTATCAATACCATCATAAGTGGCCAGCTGAGCGCGAAATTGATCGAGTGAATATCCCTCTTCGGCACCCGGTAAACCGGCAATAATATTTCTGACTAATTTATCTTTTTGTTCTTGCGTCGCATTATCGAAATACGTTTTTGCCTCGGCAATATCGGATGAACTATAATCTTTTTCAGCATTAGGACGGGCTAAAATAAAAATATCAAAAGCAGCAAATTCTATCTGATCAAAACGGAGGGCTCTTGAGCCATCAGGTAATTCGTAAGTTAAATCAGTCCGTGTCCAATCCAAAACCGGCATAAAGTTGTAACAAACAGTATCAATCCCGCATGCAGCTAAATTACGAATAGATTGTTTATAATTGTTGATATAATGCTGATAATGACCACGATGTGTTTTAATCTCTTCATGAATGGGAATACTTTCTACCACTGACCAAGTTAATCCCTTAGCTTCAATCAATTGTTTACGTTTTTGAATTTCGTCGACTGACCACACCTCGCCATTGGGTATGTGATGTAAGGCGGTCACAATTCCCGTCGCCCCAGCTTGACGGATATCGTCTAATGATACTGGATCATTAGGACCAAACCATCGCATTGTCTGCTCCATTTTAATCTCCTTAACTATTTTTCTTGATTTTACAGATTCGAAATAGAAACAAACTATGCAGATTATTGTAATTACCTAACGATCGTTACGGGTATAGAATCAAATAAATAACCATCAAAGTTTGGATCTTCACTATCTGAAACTGTCATTAATGTCTGTTTGACATTCTCTAAATGTTGCCACATCGCTTGACGAGCAGCATTCGCATCTTTTATTTGTAATGCTTGTAAAATTTTTTCATGATCAAAAAGCCATTGTTTACGATAACTGTGATCAGTAATTCGGCTATGCAATTTATCCCACATTTTACTGGCATGGCGTTTTTGCCAGAGATCATGTAATAAACCTTCCAATACGGAATTTTTTGTTGCTCGCGCAATCGCAATATGGAACATCTCATCCGCGCTATAATCATCCATAATACCTTGCGACAACACTTGCTTTTCTTGCTCTAAAATCGATCTAAGTTCGAGAATATCAGTTTTAACCATTTGTGTTGCAGCAAAAGCAGCAATATTACTTTCGATTAATTGCCGCGCTTGCAACAATTCAAAAGGACCAAAATCTTCCTCTTCGATCAATTTATCTTGTTCAGATAGCACATCATCTGGTAAACCAATTACATAAACCCCTGAACCTTTCTTAACCGTAATCAGATTTTCGAGCTCTAACATAATTAATGCTTCTCGCACAACTGTTCGACTCACACTAAATGTTTCAGCAATATCTCTTTCTGGCGGCAGGCGATCACCTATTTTATAGGTGCCCATTTTTAACAGTGATTTTAATTCATTACCAATTTCTTGATAAAGTCGATTAGATGATGTCATGCTACTTTACAACCTTCTTTAAACCATATTATTCATTACATTATTTACTGAATTATACGCTAATCACAAACTTTATCGGAACATTTTATTTTTCTGTAAACCAATTCTCGCTGATTAAATAATTTTCCTCATTATTGGTATACCAATATTTAATATAACAACGCCTACATTGTCAAAAATAAAATAAAATATAAACCAATTTTAGTGATTTAAATCACATTATTTGAAAATTGGAGGTGCAGTTTTATTAAATAAATGAAAATATGTCTAACCACAAAGTCTACTAATAAATTAATTATGGTGCGAAAAATGTTAAATCTCGTGAATCTTCCGCGATCAATCGAAAATTATCCTCATTATGATCGCCAAAAAATGGTGAGCAAGATTGTCCATCTCGGTTTTGGTGCTTTTCATCGCGCCCATCAAGCATTATTTACCGACCGCCTTTTAAATAGTGGTAAAAGTGATTGGGCAATTTGTGAAGTCAATATTGTGGGTGGCGAGCAATTAATTGAAGGTATCCGCCAACAAGATCATTTATATACCGTATTAGAGAAAGGTGCCACGACAAAAACACCTATTATTATCGGTAGTGTTAAGGAATCTTTACTCGCGCCAGTTGATGGCATCAACGCTATTTTAGAAAAAATGGCTGATCCTGCGATTGAAATTGTGTCATTAACCGTAACCGAAAAAGGTTACTGCATTTTACCTGGCGGCGCAGAATTAGATCTGAATAATCCCTTAATAAAAGCCGATCTCGCCAACCCAACAGCGCCCCAGTCAGCACCGGGTGTGATTGTTGAAGCACTCAATAGACGCATGCAACGAGGACTAAAATCATTTACGGCACTGTCTTGCGACAATATCCCTGCCAATGGTTTGGTATTAAAAAAAGCTGTCTTAGGCCTTGCCAAAACACGCGACGCGAAACTAGCCGCTTGGATTGACACAAATACCACATTCCCTTGCACCATGGTCGATCGCATTGTGCCCGCCGCAACTGCCGAAACATTAAGTGAAATAAAAAAAGTATTGGGGGGAATGAGTGATCCGTGTGGTATTGCTTGTGAACCTTTTATCCAATGGGTCATTGAAGATAATTTTGTGACAGGTCGCCCCAACTGGAATGAAGTAGGTGCTGAGTTTGTCCATGATGTTGTGCCTTATGAAGAGATGAAACTGCGTATGTTAAATGGCAGCCACTCATTTTTGGCGTATTTAGGTTACCTGGCCGGTTATCAACACATTAATGATTGTATGAATGATGAAAACTATAGAAAAGCTACCAAAGCCTTGATGCTCACGCAGCAAGCGCCGACACTCCATGTACCTGATCAGGTTAATCTACACGATTATGCAGATAAGTTGCTCGAGCGTTTTGCTAATCCATCGTTAAAACATAAAACATGGCAGATTGCGATGGACGGTACCCAAAAATTGCCTCAACGCCTGTTAGATTCAATTCGTTTTCATATCAAAAATCATTCGGATTTTTCATTACTCGCTTTAGGTGTAGCTGGATGGATGCGTTATGTCAGCGGTATAGATGACAACGGCGAGACTATTGATGTTCGTGATCCGATGGTCAATACACTCAAACAGATCGTCAATGATAGTGATGGTGGTGTTGATAGAGTCAACGCATTATTAAGTTTGGACACCGTTTTTGGGACTGATCTTCCTCATAATCAGCCATTTCGTGAAATTGTGACGCACCATTATCTTTCATTACAGCAAAACGGCGCAAAACAAACAATCAAAACGCTATTTTTATAAATTTAGGTAAAACATGATGAAACCTTTTTTAGACGATAATTTTTTATTACAAACGGATGCAGCTCAACGGCTCTATTTTGATTACGCAGAAAATCAACCCATTTATGATTTTCATTGTCATCTCCCCCCTAAAGATATTGCCAAAAATAAGCAATTTCGTAATCTTGCTGAAATTTGGCTCGCAGGCGATCACTACAAATGGCGTGTACTTAGAACAGCAGGTGTAAATGAGAAATTTATTACTGGCGATGCGACGGATTATGAAAAATATCAGATGTGGGCTAAAACGGTACCATTAACATTAGGCAATCCAGTATATCACTGGACACATTTAGAATTGCGCCGTCCGTTTGGCATCACAAATACCATTTTTAATGAAAAAAGTGCCGATAAGATTTGGCATCAAGCTAATGAGCTGTTGGCGACACCCGACTTTTCAACGCAAGGTATTTTGACCAAAATGAAGGTCAAATCAGTGGGTACGACGGATGATCCGATTGATTCACTCAACTATCATGCGCAAATTGCCCAAGATAAACATTGTCTCACCAAAGTGAGGCCAAGCTGGCGTCCCGATAAAGTATTTAAAATTGAGCAACCCGGTTTTGCTGATTATATCGCACAACTTGGTCAAGTTACTGATATTGCGATTAGCTCATTTGATAACTTACTGTCCGCACTCACGAAACGGTTAGCCCACTTTGCTAAACATGGTTGTAATGCTTCTGACCATGGTATTGATCACCTACGTTTTGCCGATATCCCATCAGAACAGAAATTGACTGAAATCCTCATTAAACGGTTAGCAGGGCAAACAGTCGATGAATTCGAAATTGCGCAATTTAGTACGGCCATATTGGTTTGGTTAGGTAAACAATATCATAAGCTGGGTTGGGTAATGCAATTTCATATCGGTGCGCTGCGTAATAATAATCAACGCATGTTTAAGTTATTGGGGCCAGATACCGGTTTTGATTCAATCGGTGATCGCCCTATTGCTCAACCACTCTCTTCGTTACTCGGCCTACTCGATCTGACCGATGAGCTACCAAAAACAATCTTATATTGCCTAAATCCTAATGATAATGAAGTGATTGCGACGATGATCGGCAATTTTCAAGGATCAGATATTGCTGGCAAAATTCAGTTCGGTTCTGCTTGGTGGTTCAATGATCAAAAAGATGGCATGGAACGTCAACTTACCCAGCTATCGCAAATGGGATTACTGAGTCAGTTTGTCGGCATGTTAACAGATTCGCGGAGCTTTTTATCATTCACACGACATGAATATTTCCGCCGTATTTTATGCAATATGGTAGGGAATTGGATGGAAAATGGCGAAATTCCAGCAGATTTTGATTGGGTTGGCAATATGATTCGTAATATCTGCTTTAACAATGCCGATCACTATTTCGCTAAATAAGACTGAATGCCGATAGTCACATAATAATAAGAAGGTCATTTATTTTAAAAATAGCTTACCCCATAAAAATAAGGATAAATTATGAAAACAATAAAACACTTTCGCTGGTATATGATATTACTGGTTTGTGCCATCACTATTATCAATTACCTGGATAGAACCGCATTAGGTATTGCCGCACCGACTATTTTAGAATCAACCGGAATCACAAAAGAACAATATTCATGGATTGTCAGTGCATTCCAATTAGCTTATACATTTGGACAACCTATAGTCGGTTTTTTTGTAGATACAATCGGGTTAAGGCTTGGTTTTGCTATTTGTGCCACAATTTGGGGTTTAGCAACCATGGGGCATGCCTTAACCGGTACCTGGCAAGGCCTTGCGTTTATGCGCGGTATTATGGGATTTAGTGAAGCTGCAGCCATTCCTGCGGGAATAAAAACAGCAACAACATGGTTCCCGGCTAAAGAACGGGGTATTGCCTCAGGTGTATTTAATATGGGAACATCATTTGGTGCTATGCTGGCGCCACCATTAATCGCGTGGTGTATCTATTTACATAGTTGGCAATTTGCTTTTATTGTATCAGGTTCATTAGCATTAATTGCCGCCATTGTCTGGTATATCTGTTATCGCGATCCGAAAGATTCTAAAAAATTATCACCTGCAGAACGTGAATATATCGAAGCTGGCCAAGAAAAATTCCTGGATAGTGTCAAAAAAGAGAAGGTCTCTTTCGCTGTTATTCTGAAACAACGAAACTTTTGGGGAATTGGTATTGCGCGCTTTTTAGCTGATCCAGCGTGGGGAACGATCAATTTCTGGGTACCGATCTTTTTTGTTGAAACATTACACTTTAGTTTAAAAGAGATTGCCATGTTTGTTTGGCTACCATTTTTGATGGCTGATTTGGGATGTCTTGCTAGCGGTTTTGTGGCAAAATTCTTTAATGATCGTGGGATTAGTCTAATTAACTCACGCTTAATTACGTTTACCATTGGCGCAGTCTTAATGATGACCATTGGTTTAGTCAGTATTGTCGAAAATCCTTATATCGCAGTATTCTTAATTAGCTTAGGTGGTTTTTCACATCAATTATTATCAACCGTTGCGTCTACATTAGGTGGTGATCTCTTTAAAAAGAACGAAGTTGCAACAGCGGTAGGCTTAGCAGGTTCATGCGCATGGATAGGACAGTTAATTTTTAATTTATTTATTGGCGCTTTTGTTCATATCATCGGTTTTGGTCCTTTCTTTATTGCCTTAGCATTCTTTGACATAATCGGTGCTATTGTACTATGGACTTTCATTCGAGAAACCAAAACAGCGCCAACAACAGCTTTAGCGAATTAATCTACTGTTTATTAATTTAGTGGTTATGAATAATATTCGTTAACGTATATTGATGGTGCTTCAAGAAGTGATTAATTAAGCAGTTATTAATTAAGTTATGACAATTGGGTAAGTTTACTGTTTTACCATTTTAGTCACATCATGATTTAAAATGATGAAACAGTAAGCAAGATATCGTAAAAGTACATATACAAAAAATAACCCAATTTCATAACACTTTTAAGATCATGACGGTATATAGTAGTGTACTATATTAATCAGTGAGAATAATTAATTATGATAATTTACTCATCATGGTTGATTATATTGCTTGGTTATATGCGTTGGTTATATTACTTGGTTAATGTAAGGAGTGTACACTATGACAAAGCTGTTTTATTTAAATACCCCTTTTTCAATTAAGAATTTATCCGTTAAAAATCGTATTGTCATGCCACCTATGTGCCAATATCAAGCAAAAGATGGCATGCCTAATGATTGGCATTTTGTTCATTATGTTTCACGTGCCGTGGGTGGAGTTGGCTTAATTATTGTCGAAATGACCAATGTCGCACCTAATGGCCGTATTTCACCTAACTGTTTAGGCTTATGGAATGATCAACAACGTGATAAATTTAAACACATTGTCGATGCCGTACATGCACAAAATGCAAAAATCGCCATCCAAATTGGTCACGCAGGACGTAAAGCATTAGGTACCGATGATGTAGTAGCGCCTTCGGCAATTAAATATGATGGCGCGAATGAAGCAGGAGAACGCTGGCAATATCAGACGCCCCGAGAATTAACTCAGCATGAAATCAGTATCATCATTCAACAGTTTAAGCAATCAGTACAGCGCGCTATTGAGGCCGGCTTTGATTCGATTGAGTTACATGCCGCACATGGTTATTTAATTCACCAATTTAGTTCACCTAAATCCAATTTACGTACTGATGAATATGGACAAGATAGATTCCTTTTCGGCGAACAAGTCATTAAAGCTGCAAAATCAGTGATGCCAGCTGATATGCCTTTAATCGTGAGAATTTCGGCGCAAGAATATGGCGAAAATGGTTTTGATGCTAAATATGGTTGTAAAATGGCAAAACGCTTTGCTGCAGCTGGCGCCGATATCTTACATGTCAGCGGTGGTGGTGATGGTCATCTATCTGCATCACATACCCCGCCATTTCATGCTGGTTATCAAGTCTATTTAGCACGTGCAGTTAAGCAAGCAACACAGTTGCCGGTTATTGCCGTTGGCATGCTTGATGATCACTATTTAGCTGATTTTGTGCTAAGTACAGGTGATGCTGATCTTATTGCAGTTGGCCGTGGGCTTCTGCGCGATCCTTATTGGGTATTACATACACCGGCATCAGCTGCATTATCGCCTTTTATTCCAAGCTCTTATGCCTGTGCTTTCGATTAATACGCGCAGCTTTAAAAATAGAGAATAGAGAATAGAGAATAGAGAATAGAGAATAGAGAATAGAGAATAGAGAATAGATTAATTATATTGCATGATTATCGACATTAACTGATAAAACGTGCAATTAATTAATCTATTGCATACTTAATTAACTGTTTTTTCAATGGTGAAAGATGATTAATGGTATTCATACCCGCAGCTCTTAGCCATTTTTTAACGCTACTTTGCCCGTCAAACATATCTTGTATTGTTCGCATAGCCGCCATCATCATTAATGTATCTTTGCGACGTGTAAATTGGAATGCACGGAAATGGCAACTCATACCGATATCTTGCCCTGATTGGTGTAACGCTTTGATAGTTGACGTTAATAATGCTGAATCTTGGAATCCCAAATTAACACCTTGTCCCGCTAAAGGATGGATAGTATGTGCAGCATCACCAATCAACACTAAACGATGCTTAACAAAGCGTTTAGCAAAACGCGCTTTCAAAGGGAAGCGTAACCGTTCGTTAACAATATGACTCACACCTACTTTGTCGCCAGTTAAGGCGAATAATTCAGCACTAAATTGATCGGCAGACATCGTCTGTAACGCTTCGGCCTGTTCGGGCGATGTGGACCAGACTAAACAACTTTTATTCGGTTGATAAAGTGGTAAAAAAGCGACAATACCATCTGGGTAAAAAAGTTGTCTAGCACAAGCTTGATGAGGGAATTCTGTTGTCACTGTCGTAATCACCGCATGATGACGATAATTCCGCTCAATTAATGGAATCGCTTCTTGTTGCCTAATCCATGAATGCGCGCCATCAGCCCCTATGACTAATTTTGCTTGTAACACAGTATTATCTGACAGTGTCAAAAAAGCATAATCATCAGCAAATAGACTATTTACGCATTGTTGATTAAAAAAAGTAATTTGTGGAGAGCGTGCGGCAAACTGCATAAGATAATAGTGGATCATCTTATTTTCAATGATACACCCAAGATTTGGATAACCGTAATCGCGACAATTGGCATGTAAATAAGCAGACCCTATTTTTTCCCACACCTCTATCGATAAAAAATCCTGTACTCGGTGGCTATGAGATAACGCATCCCAAATACCTATTTGCTTAAAATAACGTTGACTTGCGCCATTAATCGCTGAAGCACGGACAGTCGGTTCATCAAAAGGAATGATCTCATTGAAAGAGGTAATCGCATTAGGAAAAGCGTCTTTATTAATAGCAAGATAATCAGGGGCCACGCCCTTATCAATAACCGCAATGCGTAATCCACGATCGTAAGATTCGTTATCATTTATTAACGCGCACGCCGTCGCTAAACCGACTAAACCGCCACCAATAATAGCAATATCAAAATTATTCATCGTATTTTTGCTTGCGATACCGATAACTTGCTATTAATGCAACTTATTTAATATCGATTTGATCGGTTTTAGCCGTGCTGTCAGTTTTATCTTCTACTTTTTTTTCAGCTTCATCATCACTCATCGCTTTTTTAAAGCCTTTCAGTGATGCACCTAAATCTGAACCTAAATTACGCAATTTCTTAGTTCCAAATAATAAAATAATAACAGCAAGAAAAACCAACAAATGTGGGATACTAAATGACATAGAAAGACTCCTATAACTATCGGCTGTTTATCTACCCAAACGTTCATAGAGTAGATTGGAAATACTTTGACTATTATAACCTACTTTTAATAGAGTTTCATGATGACTTTATCAATATTCTCATTCTGCTTTAATGATGACGCGGGATCCTTAAAAATAAATAAACATTAGGCAACCAGGCAAAATGTTATCACTGCTTTTTTTCTTATGTTACTGACAAGGATTAGCGAAACAAAACCATCGTATAAAAAAATAATAGAGATAAATAAACGGAGTAAAATAGTCGTAAAAAATGGTGTAAGTGAAATAATAAAAAAAAAGCCTGTATATAAATATACAGGCAAACATGAAATATAAGGAATATAAGGAAAGAAAACAATGAAAAATCCTTACGCTTTTTATTATCCCTTTTTTTGAAAAAATGTCAATGCTTTTATTTTCATTCTTTCTTTTTTATTTGCGAGAATTTTTAAATTTACGCGTAAATATCTCTGGCAAGAATGATATTGTACAGAATAATTTACTAATCCGATCGTTTTATAAATATAAATATGTAACCGTTTTCTATAAAACTGTTGAATCATCGAATTTTCATCTCTGTCCTAATAAAAAATTCATTTAAAAACTTCTTTTACACTCTATTCAAATATATAAAGTACTATATAATATATATTTAATTTGAAATATAATTGATAAAAGCTAATAATAAGGGAGTTAGGAATATATATGATAAAAAACAAAAATATCGAAACATTTAAAGATAGATTGCATTTTTCAATGCAGGGATTGTCAGTATCTGCATTTGCCAAAAAATGTAATATGTCAGAAACAGTTATTCGAGATTATCTATCAGGGAAAACACATCCTTCATTAAGCCGTTTACAAGTTATTGCTGATAAATGTGGCATTTCATATAACTGGTTAGCAACAGGTTATAAATTAGAAATATTAGGCCAAAAAGATGACGATGATGTTTATAATGAAAATATCCATCGCATTCCCGTTTATAAAAAGCAATTACCAACTAAAGAAGAAGCCAAGACCCAGCGTCTTATTCGTGAGACTCCCCCGGTTATGAATTATCCTATTGTAGAAGGCTGGGCTGAACACCGTGGGCTAGACATCAAAAAATTAATTATTTATTGGGCAAAAGGTGATCTTATGTCACCGGAAATCAAAAATAACAATGGTGTCGTTGTGAATACTGAAAAGAATGAGATTGTTGATGGAGCCATTTATCTCATCGAATTTGAAGATCTCACTTTCTTAAGAAAAATTCATTTAACCATGAATGGCTGGGCGCTAGTTTGTAATAATAACAACTCAGCTGCCTTTACGGTAGACAAAAAAGACTTCCATAAATATAACATCGTTGGTCGTGCTGTTCTCATCGTCCAAGATATTAACTAATCACCCCTTATGACAGGCAGGATGGTAAACAATCCATCTTCGACCTTTTAATTAGCCATTGTTTATTTGCTTAAATATGGCTAATTAAAACCAATACACATAAAGATTTAACGCAAAAGTTTTATTATCCATACACCTATTTCGCCAATTGTTATGGCACGACATAAAAAATAATCTGTTTTATCAGCTTATGCTTGATAAAATCCGCTATTTTTATATGAATGTTTCAGAACTACCCTACGTTTATGTCAAATTCACCCATTTATATATAACTAATTTGATCAATATTGGCGCACCTAAATTGCGTTACCCGTATTCGTCTTAATCCGATTAATCACGTTAGTTGTTGAGCAGCCACCTTCAAAGTTTAGCACTTTCACTTCACCACCTGCCGCAATCACTTCTTTACCACCCGCAATCTCTTCGGGTTTATAATCCCCGCCTTTGACTAAAACATCGGGTAGAATGTCACTAATCAATCTTTGCGGTGTCTCTTCGGTAAATGGCACAACCCAATCAACTGATTCTAACGCACCAAGCACAATCATACGTTGCCGCAAAGGATTAATTGGTCGACATTCACCTTTTAATTTTTTAACGGATTCATCACTATTAACCGCCACAATTAAACGGTCACCTAGCTTTCTTGCATTGGCTAGATAAGAGACGTGCCCTGCATGTAAAATGTCAAAACAACCGTTGGTCATCACTATCTTTTCGCCACGCATACGGGCTTTTTTAACTTCTTCTTTGAGTTCTGTTTCACTCATTACCCCGAAGCCATTATCAAGGCGTACTCGAATCGCATTTTCTAACTCTACTTGCGAAACCGTAGAGGTGCCTAGTTTACCTACCACGACACCCGCCGCTGCGTTTGCTAAAAAGCAACTATCTTCTAAAGATTCGCCAGAGGCTAAAGCTGTGGCTAAAGAAGCAATCACCGTATCGCCTGCCCCCGTCACATCAAATACTTCTTTTGCTTGTGTTGGTAAATGATACACAGGTTTATCCAGCTGCAATAATGTCATCCCTTTTTCGCTGCGTGTTACTAATAGCGCTTGCAGGTCAAACTGCTTAATCAATTGATAACCTTTATTGACAATATCTTCTTCTGTTGCACAGTGCCCAACGACAGCTTCAAATTCCGACATGTTAGGCGTTAATAATGTTGCGCCGCGATATTTTTCGAAATCAACACCTTTTGGATCAACTAGAATTGGGATACCCGCTTGGCGCGCTAACTGAATCATTTTTTGCACGGAGGCTAACGCACCTTTAGCATAATCAGAAATCACAACCACCTTGCTATTATTTAGCGCGGCTTGGATACGTTGTAAAAGCGGCGTGGCATCACTATTTTGAAAATTTTCTTCAAAATCCAGCCGAATCAGCTGCTGATTACGCGATAATATACGTAATTTTGTGATAGTTGGATGCGTTGATACCGCCACAAAATCACACTGTACATTATGGGCCGTTAAACATTTGGTCAATATTTCTGCTGGTTCATCGATCCCAGTTAAGCCAATCAAATGTGCTTTACCCCCTAAGGCAGTCACATTCATCGCCACATTGGCTGCGCCGCCCGGTCGTTCTTCTAACGTATCAATTTTGACAATCGGCACCGGCGCTTCGGGAGAAATACGATTTGTCCCACCATACCAATAGCGATCAAGCATAATATCGCCCACTACTAAAATAGTTGCATGACTAAAATTGGATAATGATGTTTGCATAATAGGTTATCCTTATTAATGGATGATCACATTAATTAAATTAATTTTGGATTAGCTTAACGTTAATGACATTAACAATCATTAAATCAACTATCGTCAGATCCATTATCGTGATCGTGTCTAACACGGGGTTGGTAAAAACGGGCAAAAAAGGTACCGATTTCAAATAATAAACAGATCGGTATCGCAAGAAGAATTTGAGAAAATACATCTGGCGGTGTTACAAACATTGCGATAGCAAAAACGCCAACAATAATATAAGGTCGCTTTTTACGTAAACTCTGTGGTGTTGTCACACCCGTCCAGCAAAGTAGAATAATCGCGACGGGGACTTCAAATGCAAAGCCAAATACAATAAATAGCGTCATCACAAAATCAAGATATTTAGTAATATCTGTATTAATTGCGACATCGACCGGCGCGGTATGAATAAAGAAATAAAACGCCAAGGGGAAAACCACAAAATATGCAAAGGCTATGCCAAGGTAAAATAACACGGTACTTGAGATAATCAACGGCATTACTAAGCGTCTTTCATGCTGATATAAGGCTGGCGCAACAAATCCCCACACTTGGTAAAGTATATAAGGAATAGAGATAAAAATGGCCACAATTGCCGTCAATTTAATTGGGGTAAAAAAAGGTGCCGCAATATCTGTTGCAATCATACTGCTACCTTGTGGCAATTGACGTATTAATGGATTGGCCACAATTTGGTAGATCTCGTTAGAAAAATAGAGCAAACAGGTTAAGACCAGTACAATACAGATGACACAACGCAATAAACGTGTGCGCAATTCAACAAGATGGCCAACTAAAGGCTGTATGGATTCGTCAGTCATGATTTATCTTTGTCAGAAGTTAGGTGAGAATCTGTATCACTTTGAGTCTGCGTTGTTGATTCAATCTCTTTTTGTAAAGAGTCTGTCACACGTTTTAGATCATCGATAGATTCTTTAATTTCAGGGGTAATGGTATCTAAGCCGCTCTCTTCCGCTTTTTTAAGGCTATCTTGCAACTCTTGTAATTTCAGCTGTTTATTTAACTCGAGTTGAACAGATGCTGACATTCGGCGCAAGACTTTTATCCAACCTGCAACTGTTTTTATTGCAATTGGCAAACGTTCTGGACCTAATACAACCAATCCAATAATAAGCACTAATAATAATTGACCAAAACTAATATCAAACACACGTCACTCTTTTTGGGGATTTGATAAGGCTATCCGCCCTATGATCCACTCGTTCTCACACATGATTTGGGGGGAAATGAGAATACTATCCCATTCGTTTAGGCAGATTATATACTGTATACTATTGCCATGCCAATAGTTACCAGCGTAATAACACAACTAAGTAGCAATATCTGTTTTTGCCTTTTTTGGCTATCTTGTAATTGTGTCTGTAATCTCGCCATTTCAGTAAAAATACGTTTATTATCGCGTTCATAAATATTCATTTTATCAGGTAACACCGGAATCAGCATCCGCCATTCAGGCAACGAAGCCCAGATCTGCTTAACCAGTTTTTTCACACTGTAGGTATCTTTATACCACTGTTCTAGAAAAGGTTTCGCTGTTGTCCATAGATCAAGCTCGGGATAAAGCTGGCGGCCAAGACCTTCGATATAAAAAAGTGTTTTTTCTAACAAGGTTAGCTGAGGTTGAATCTCCATATTAAATTGGCGAGCCACTTGGAATAGTTCGAGTAAAATTTGCGCAAAAGAGATTTCAGCTAAGGGTTTGGCAAATGCCGGTTCACACACATCGCGCATCGCCATTTCTAACGCTACCGCATCCGTTGTGGCAGGTACCCAACCAGAAAGGATATAGGTTTCGGCTATTTTGCGATAATCACGATTAAAAAAAGCGAGAAAATTTTCAGCCAAATAGCGTTGATCTTCTGGGCTTAATTCCCCCACAATTGCACAATCAATACCAATATAACGCGGATTTTGCGGATCGGTGATATCAACAAAGATATTACCTGGATGCATATCTGCATGGAAAAAATTATCCCGAAAAACCTGCGTAAAAAAGGCTTGCACACCGCGTTCTGCCAATAATTTCATATTCACATTGTGCTGCTTTAATTCAGACACATTGGCAATCGGTACACCTTTAATACGCTCTTCAACCAATACAGTTTTACGGCACAACTCTTGATAAACGAAAGGAATATACAACATATCACTATGGATGAAGTTAGCGCGTAATCGAATAGTATTATACGCTTCTTTTTGTAGATCTAACTCTTTTAATAAGGTGACTTCGTAGTCATGCACAATCTCAATAGCATGCAGTTTTTCACCTGATTTTATCCGTTTGGTAAACTGCTTAGCTAACCAATACATCAAGGCAATATCAGCCTTAATTACCGGTAAAATATTAGGCCGTAAAACTTTAATAACAACTTCGGCCTGGCTCCGTTTTAACACCGCAGTATGTACCTGAGCAATTGACGCCGAAGCCAATGGCTGTTCATTAAAATGCGTAAAATAATCATCCAGCGGCGCACCCAACGCAGCCTCAATTAACTGTTTCGCCACTTTACCGTCAAAGGGGGCAACTTGATCTTGCAGTTTAGCCAACGCATTGGCAATATTTTCGGGTAGTAGATCCCGGCGGGTTGAGATCATCTGACCAAATTTTATCCAAACTGGACCAAGTTCTTGCAAGGCTTGACGAAATCGTTCACCGATTTCTTGGTCGACACTTTTACGCCTTACCCAGAATAAAAGCGATACCAAAAAGAGGAACCACTTGGTACCACGCCTTGCCGGTAATAACTCTTTTAGCTGATAAGCTCGAAAAACAGCTACTATTTTATAAATTCTAAAAAATGTCATGTCGCATCCCACGTTTATCGCTTTACCAGCCATTTAGAATTTAAAAGTTAGAGTTTAAAACCAATGTGCAGCGCAACAATACCACCAGTCATATTATGATAAGTCACATCGGCAAATCCAGCTGTTTCCATCATCTTTTTTAATGTTTTTTGATCAGGATGCATACGAATCGATTCGGCTAAATAACGGTAACTATCTGAGTCATGTACAATCAATTTACCCATGAGTGGTAACATGGTAAAAGAGTAAAGATCATAGGCTTTATTAAGGATTTTATATTCTGGCTTAGAAAATTCTAACACCAGCAAACGGCCGCCTGGTTTTAACACTCGCCACATAGAACGGAGCGCTTTGGCTTTATCAGTCACATTGCGCAAGCCAAACGATATAGTAATACAATCGAAATAATTGTCGGCAAAAGGGAGTTCTTCGGCATTGGCTTGTACGTAATCAATGTTTTTGAATAAACCTTCATCTCGTAGCTTATCACGCCCTACTTTGAGCATTGCAGCATTAATATCAGCCAAAACAACCAGCCCATTATCACCGACAATCTTTGAAAATTTAGCTGTCAAATCGCCCGTTCCACCGGCTAAATCTAGCACTTTTTGCCCTTTCCGAACACTGCTTGATTCAATCGTCACTTTTTTCCATAGCCGATGAATACCAAATGACATCAAGTCATTCATCATGTCATATTTACTGGCGACGGAATTAAAGACGTTTTCGACACGTTTTACTTTATCTTGCTTAGGGATTTGCGTAAAACCAAAATCAATTTTATCTTGGTTTTGATCATCACGTTTATCTGGAGTTTGAGACATAAAAGATACCTATAAAAAGATTTTGCCCATTCTAGCATAAGCTATCTTAAATGTGATGAACTAAATCAGCAACCCCTCAATCTGTTTCGTCACAATGTCGAAATTGTCAAGTTCACTATTTTGCGGATTAAGATCTTCCTCATGAATGACTAAATCAAAATGGTAATTATTTGCTAATTCTTTTAATACTTCACTGTCTTGCTTAAAGATATCACGATAATAATTTGCCAAAACAGTAAAATCAAACGAGGTAAACAGCAGTTTATTCGCACGATCACTAGCACGCTTAATGCGATCAGCATGGATCATCGCTATACGGATATAATCCGCCTCGCTCAGGTAACGGTGGTTCTGCTTTACCAAAATTTCACGTTCAATATAATTAATGTAACCGTTAGCGACATATTCAGTATTGTAGATATTGGCAAGCTGGATCGGTAACTCTTTCATTTTATTTGTACCAATAATTGCTACTTTTCTCACAAAAAAAGATTGGGCTTGTTTAGCAATAAATGACCAATTTTTATAAGGATTACGACGAATTTCAGTGGCACTAATTGGAATAAAGTCACGTGCAGCATCAATCATTTTGACATCACAACCAAAATAGAGCGCATGATTTTTTACGTCTTGAGGTTCGCTGGTAAACACCACGGTTGGCTGCACATTATGTTCACGCAAAATCGTTTTGACACGATCACTCCAATCCTGCCAGCCGTTAGGGTAAGATTGAATGCCAGCTTCATCTAAAACATGAATGTGGATATTATGCCGATTTTTGAAGGTTTTTTGCAGCCATAAATAGCGATCACTCACTTGCGGTTGTTTAGGTAAATGACTCTCGATAAACAGTTTTTTATCGCGTGTGGCTTCGCAACCTAGCATGATATGTAATTCATCGACTTGGCTCATCGCCTTTTCGATTAAATAGATATGACCACAATGTAGTGGATAAAATTTACCAAAGATTAAACCGATGCGGTGTACTAGTGCCATAACCATAGCCTAATATTCTATTAGATTAGTGATAAGATATAATGGGTAACAATGTATAGTAAAAAACTTTTCTGTCTAACCAAATGGTGCTATTTGCAGACTTACTCGACTCCACTCACGATGGCAAGTGAAGTCGACAGGTAGAGAGAGATATCACGCTTTGTCGCTAACGATATGATTAACTGAATCATTGTGGTAATTATCGTTATGACTATCTTTATGATGACCGTTATGATTCCTTTATGCGAGCCGTGACAACAAGATTCCAGTTGCCACTGAAATATTCAGTGCAGTCATATTGTCATTCCCTTTAAGGTAGATGACTTCATCCGCACAATTAATCAATTTCATATTAATTTGTTGGAAGATAACCATAACAGTTTTGCCTTTAGCAAAGTTTGAATTCATCGGAATACGTTGTAAGTCGGTCGCACTAACCGCTTTCATTGGGCAAGGCAATAAGACGATAACACGATAACCCGCCTGTTTTAATCGATCTAATGCGTCAACAAAATCATCGGCCTTAATCGGTGTCACGGCTTCAATCCCACCTTCCGCAACGCGCATGGCTGCACCACTATCTAACAAATTAGGCTGCCTTAACATTACGCCATTAATACCATAAAATGCGGCAGTTCTCATTAATCCACCTAAATTATGTGGATTATTAATATCATCAATCGCTAGCAAATGATCCTGTTGATCATTTTGATGCTGCTGTAAATAAGTCGTTAGCATAGTCACTTGCCGTTTTTTAATAATAAGGCAGATGCCACCATGGTGTGGTGTTTCGGTCATCTTAGTGATCTGTTCATTGGTCACCACATCGTAACCTAAATGTTGACGAACTAACCATTGGATCAAGTCTTTAAAATGATAGGTCATTTCTTGCGTGATAAACGCTTTCACAATTGCCGTAGGCCTATGTGTAAAAACCGCACGACAACTATTTTCGTTATAAACTAAGGTTTCTTCTTTTTTCTGTTTATGTTGTTCATCATGCGTAAAGGTTGGCAGCTGCTCATTTTCGCGTACTTTCTTCTTCCAAGGTGAACCACTTTCACTCTCATCATAAGCACGTACAACAGTCGTGCGCGATGACTTAAATTTAGCAGAATGCGAAGCCGAGCCCGCATTTTGAGCAACTACCGCTGATTTTTTAGGATATGATGACTTATTAGGATATAACGGCTTAAAAGTCTCAATACGGTCTTGCTTATTATCACGTTTAGAACGTCCTTCATTACGGCCTTCATGATAACTGTTATTTCTGTTTTTTTGCGTCCGTGAAGATTTATGGTTATCTTTATTCGTTGCATAAAATATAGTTGGTTTTGGTTTATCTATATTATCATTCATATAAATCTCACTTTTGCGTGTTTACACTGCTTATCATTGCTAATCTATTATTAATCAAACCATTCACTTTAACGTTGTCGAATCGTCGGCGCCACTTTATCTAATACACCATTGACAAATTTATGACTATCTTCGGCACCAAACGTTTTCGTTAATTCAATCGCTTCATTGATCACAACTTTAAAAGGTACGTCTTCACGCTTCATCAATTCATAGATCGCAATGCGAAGTACAGCTAACTCTACCTGCCCTAACTCCTCAACCGAACGTTCGGTTAAATAAGGCTTCATTTTGGTATCTAACTCTTGTGTATTTTTTGCCACACCATTTAACAGTTCACGGAAATATTTAGTATCGACACCCTTCATATCTTGTTCAGCCATAAAGCTAGTTTCGATATCAGAGAGATCATTTTTTGATAGTTGCCAAGAATAAAGTGCTTGTACAGCACACTCTCTTGCACGACGACGGGGATTAACTGATGCCACCGAATTACTCCTTAATCATCTTCACTAAATTCAGCATTTCTAATGCCGTTAATGCAGCTTCAGCACCTTTATTGCCCGCTTTGGTTCCTGCTCGTTCAACCGCTTGCTCAATATTCTCTGTCGTGAGAATGCCAAAACCGACCGGAATAGAAAACGCTAAACTGCTATTTAACAGCCCAGAACTCGATTCCCCAGCCACAAAATCAAAATGGGCTGTGCTACCACGAATCACAGTGCCTAATGCCACAATTGCATCATACTTTTCTGATTGTGCGGCTATTTTTGTCGCTAATGGGATCTCAAATGCACCGGGAACCCAAATCACAGTGATATTTTGTTCGTCAACTTGACCAATACGCGTTAATGCATCAATTGCACCATTGATTAAACTATCGTTAATAAACTGGTTAAATCGCGCCACAATAATCGCTACCTTTGCGTTTGGTGCCGCTACTTGACCTTTAAGCGTTTGCATATCAAATCCTTATTTATTGATTTTAAAATAAATTTATCACTTCGCCGCGGCGAAATAGTTATGGCGGAATTCTAACACAAATGAGGGCATTAGCCTATCGGCAATTGGGGGAAACGTCATCTAACGATTATGATCTGCTCCTAGTTTAGTGGAGACTTTTTAGCAACAAAAAAGGAGTCTCATATGTGTAAAAAATACGATCCTCAATTTAAACAAGAAGCTATCAATTTAGCACTAAATAGCAAACAAAGTTATCGACAAACAGCCAGTGATTTAGGTATAAATTATAAAACATTTTGTAATTGGATGTACCAAACGATGAATAAACCCACTCACCACGCGATAAAATCAAATAAAAAACCAGACTATCAAGAACTTGAGCGTCAAAATAAAGCGATGAAAAGAGAACTTGAATTACGTAAAAAGGAGATCGACATCCTAAAAAAGGCTGCTCAGTACTTTGCGAGCCTGAAATAGCAAGGTACGAGTTTATCAAAAAGCAAAACACGGTATCTAAGCATCGTTTGTTTCATCTATTTGACGTGTCAAGTGGTGGTTACTATGCCTATTTAAAGCGATTGCCTTCTCAACGAGCGCTGTTTAATGAGCAACTTGACAAAAAAATTGAAACACTCTTTGAAGCGCATCGACATCTTTATGGTTATAGACGTTTACATGTCGAACTTTTGGAGGAAGGTTATTGTTTATCACGTGAACGAGTGCGTCGACGAATGCATAAACTTCATCTCAAGGCAAAACAACGCAAGAAGTATAAGCAAACAACGGACAGTAACCACGATAAACCGATCGCTAAAAATATTTTAGATAGGCATTTTTCAATGAATAAACCGAATCAAGCTTGGGTATGTGATATAACATATATTAAAGTGAATGAGCAGTGGTTATATCTTGCTATTGTACTCGACCTATACTCTCGTAAAATCATAGGTTGGGCGATGGATACGCATATGGAAAGCATACTCGTCTGCCAAGCCTTAACCATGGCTTTGCGTCATCGGGGGTATCCGAGTAAAGTGATTGTTCATAGTGATCGCGGTAGTCAGTATTGTTCAGAGTATTATCAAGCTATATTAACGGCTTATGGATTAAAGTGTAGTATGAGTCGCAAAGGTAATTGTTGGGATAATGCGGTAGCTGAAAGTTTTTTCCATACTTTAAAAACAGAATGGATTTACCGATACAAACTAGAAAATATGGCACAAGCAAAATCGATGCTCTTGTGGTACATTGAGGTTTACTATAACCGGGTAAGAAAACACTCTTATTTAAACTATTTATCCCCCGTTCAATTTGAAGAAAAAGTGATTTAATAATTTAAAAATAACTCTCCACTAAAATGTGGGCAGATCAATCGACACCGCTCTAGCAATGATATCCGTATAATCCTGACCACTCGAATCCAATCCTTTGCCGGTCACGGTAATGGTGCCTTGTTCGACGCGATAACCGGCTAACTGGCCGGCTAAAATCACCGGAACCCCCGTGGTTAAGGTGCTTCGCTCGGCATTAATAAAGCCGCAGCCGCGACAGGTAATGCCGGCCGCATTAGCAATTACCACCTGCGCTTTTTGCCCGGCGACTTCGATATAACCATTGAGTTGCGACGGGTTTTGGCTATTGACTTCATTTAAAATAATCTTGGCACCGCCACTTTGCTTTAAAAACGCATTACCTTGAATATAACCGGCCAGCTGCGTTTTGCTGTTTTTAGTGGCATTATTGAGAATCACCCCTTTATCTGACACATCAAATTGGCTGTATTTATTATGGGAGAGGCCATTTTTATTAGGTGTTTTGATATTGACTTGCGTGGCGCCATTGGCGGTCGGGATAATAATCGGCTGCTGATTTTTAGGGGCACTGGTATCTGCTTTGATGGTGCTGGCAACAGCCGATGACGAAATAAAAGAAGACGAAAAGGCGACCAACCCTAAAGCTAAATAAGTAGCAAAGGTAAGCGTCGATAATCGCGCCACGGTTAGCCGAGACCCCATTGCTGGCGCAGTTGTATTGCCTAGATTAGCGGCACCTGCTACCTCACCCGCACTTTCACCGTTATGCGCCTTAGCAATCTCGGCCACCACCATCAACATACGCCGGGTACGATTAAACACCACTCGATAAAAGTGCTTATTCATATTTTCTTCCTTATCATTCCATTCTTGCAGCAAATTACAAAGAACAATAACTCGCTAATTATTATTGATTTGTTATTGATTTATTTTTTATCTGTTTGATGATTTAGTCATATTGTTTGACTATTTATCTAAAAACTCATAAATTAACTAATCATTATGTTATTAAGCTAATTAGTTGTTTATTTGTCTATTTATTGGATTATTTATCTTATTATTTCTGACTCTGTGAATCATTTAGTCAGCGCAATTTCATTCTTTACCGTAAACATTATTCCTAACCGCATAATCCATAAAAATTTGACATAAACGTATACTAGTTCTGAAACATCCAACAAAACAGTCACGGATTTTAGTAAGTTAGACTCGCATTCAGCTATAATTTTGTCATCCTAAAAACCCAAATCACCATCAAATGATTAACGTTTACGTTTAGTGTAAAAGCTTAAAATAATAAATAATCACACCCATAAGATCAATGACTAATTTCATCATTTAATCAAGAAACTGATAAAATCACCCAAGTAAAATATGCTTTTTTATTGGTCAGAAAAGGGATAAGCGGCATTGAAATAAGAAAGCAAAAAATCAAGTCTTTTACAAAAAAGGATTCGCACTTCGTACTTGAATCTACCGCCGGCAGATTAACCTAATAATAAAAATAAGCATCCGCAATTCAAATAGATAAACCTGCACCTTGCAACGTAAAACGATGTATAATAATCAGGTCAAGCAAAATGAGGTAAACAGTGTGATTTTAATGATAGTTAGTGGACGCTCAGGTTCGGGTAAATCAATTGCTTTACGGGCATTAGAAGATATGGGTTTTTATTGTGTCGATAATATCCCTGTCGCGTTATTACCTGAATTAGCTAATTCACTCAAAGGGAATAATACGCCTGTTGCAGTGAGCATTGATATTCGTAACTTGCCAAATAATTTCGATTTTGAACGTGATATTATCAAACGGTTACCTGACTCGGTAACACCCGAAATCCTCTTTTTTGATTGTAATCGCAATACATTAATCCGCCGTTACAGTGAAACAAGACGTACTCACCCACTCTCATCAGATCAACGCACACTCGAAGAGTCTATTGATCTGGAAGCCCAATATTTAGAGCCATTAAAAGCCCATGCTGATTTAATCATCAACACAGATAATCTTTCCGTGCATGAATTAGCCGATGTATTAAGACTACATGTATTGGGGAAAAAGGAACGCGAACTGACCATTATTTTTGAGTCTTTCGGCTTTAAATATGGGCTCCCGACTGATGCTGATTTTGTCTTTGATGTGCGATTTTTACCGAATCCGCATTGGGATCCAAGTTTGCGCCCACTCACTGGTCTGGATGAACCTGTCAAAGCCTTTCTGGCTAAACATTTTGAGGTCAATAATTTCATCTATCAAACCGCTAATTATTTACAGCAGTGGTTACCCATGTTAGAAAAAAACAGTCGCAGCTATTTGACTATCGCGATTGGTTGTACAGGTGGACAGCACCGCTCTGTCTATATAGTCGAACAGTTAGCGGAACTATTTAGAACTCACGGTAAGCAAGTACAAACTCGCCATCGTACATTAGAAAAAAAATAGTCTACATAGTTATTTTATTACAGTTATCTTATTGATGCGCACTGATGATGTGATGAGGTAATTTTTACGCGATGTTTCAGAATATATAGACGTTTATGTCAAATAATTGACAATATCACCCAAAACTAACCATCCACCAGTTATCTTTTATTTATGCGCTTTTGATTTTGGCGCTTCTGGTTTTTGTACTTCACCCTGATAAATAGCGATAACTTGTTGCCAACGTTGTCGATATTTTTCGAAAATTATTTCCAATGTTACTTTCGATTCTACTGGTTGTTGATGAACCGGTAACGGATGGTTTGGTAATGGTGCACTCGATGGATGATCAATGGATGAAGGTTGGGTAGCGGAAAATGCCAAGTGGCGTGCTTTGACCAATTGAATATCAGCCGGAAGCGTAGCTAATTTACTTTTTAATACATTGACAGTTTGTGGATGTGGATGACCTATCGCAATCGCCATGCCATTTTTACGAGCCAGATTTACGGCGAGATCAAATTGACGTGCAATCGCACTATCGATTTGCTGATCATCCAAAAAGATATCACGGGTAATCACTGGAATGTTATATATTTTTGCCGCTTGTTTGACTTGCGTGCGACCAATCGTTTTGCTATCTAAGAAAAAGAAAGGGTAATTAGCTAATATTTTCATTACCCGTTGCATACCGATAGCATCACCCGTCATTAAGCTACCCATATGGTTATTAACCCCTACCGCATAAGGCACACGGCTAACTGCTCCTGTAATAATTTTACTTATTTGCTGTTCATCCATGGAAGGAAATAGTGTATTAACTTCTAAAGGCTGTTTCCCGAGCGGCGCCATAGGCAAATGAATTATCACATCATTACCTCGACTATGGGCTAATGTCGCAATTTTCGTGGCATTGGGTGAATGGGGTAAAACCGCAATGGTAATATTGGGTGATAAGGCAATAATCTGTTCTTCATTATGTTGCCGATAACCAAAATCGTCGATAACGATCGCCAATTTTGCAGCTAAAGCAGATGCGCTACCAAACAGTGATAATAAAAGAATAATCAGTAAATTAGGTATGAACTTCATGGTTAAATGGTTTCTCACTTTTAGGCAATGCTTATCGTTTTAGCCATGCACTCGGATCTAACGCTCTACCATCACGGCGAATTTCAAAATAGAGTGCTGGCGTGCTTTGCCCACCACTCGACCCCACCACCGCTATAGCTTGGCCTGTTTCAACTTTATCGCCTACTTCCACTAATGTGCGTTGATTATAACCATATAAACTCATATCACCTTTACCATGTTCTAATGCCACGACAAAACCATATCCTTGTAACCAACTCGCCAAAATGACGCGACCATCGGCAATGGCTTTCACTTGCGTACCATCTTTGGCATTAATGACTAAACCCTTCCAACGTAATTCACCTTGTAAAGGTTCATTAAAACGATGCGCAATGGTACCAGATACCGGCCAATTAAACTGATTTTGCGGTTTACCAATCCCACTCACACGTGCCATCAATGATTGTTCATTAGAATTTGGTGTGTAATTGCTCTTCTTCTGTTTATCCTTAATTAATTGTGCCTGTC
The DNA here is from genome assembly GCA_029433345.1 of Orbaceae bacterium ESL0727. Classification (GTDB taxonomy): domain Bacteria; phylum Pseudomonadota; class Gammaproteobacteria; order Enterobacterales; family Orbaceae; genus Gilliamella. The sequence continues at coordinate 955,799 of JAQTHY010000001.1, read as the reverse complement.
TTGCCTCTTCCTGCGCTAAACGGCGGCTCTCTTTTTCTGCTTCAGCAATTTTTGCTTGTAGTTTGTTGGCATTATCGCGCAAATCAATCAGTTTTTGTTGATTGGCTTGCATTGATGAATCTAATAAATCAATCGTTTTTTGGCGATTCTGACGATTCTTTTCTAACCCAACTTGCTCTTCTTTTTGTTTACCTTGCACATTTTTTTGCGCAAGCCGTTTACTTTCTAACGCTATTTTTTTATCGTCCAGCTGCGATTGTGTTTCTTGCAGCTCACTAATCTGCTTTTGCCTCGCGTCATTAATATAACCATAATAGTGGATGATTCTTTCATTACGTTCACTTTCCGCACCCGAAAAAATAAGATCCATGCCACTTGCTCTACCCAGTTTAAAGGCACTTTCTAACTGTTTGGCCAATACACTCCGTTGCTGTTCTTGCTTAGTTTGCAGATCCGTTATCTGTTTAATGAGATAGGTAATTTCGTTATCTAGCTTTTTAAGAACAAGATTGTTTTTTTCAATCGATGCAGATAATTCCGCAATTGCCGTCTCTTGCACTTTCAGATCGCCCACTAATTTGATGCGTTGATCTTTTTGTTCAGCAAGTTTAGCTTCTTGTTCTTGAATAGAACGGCGCAAGGATTTTAGCTGCTCAGTATCATCGGCATGACTTAACGTGGAACTTAACAATAAGCAAAGAATAAGTAAAAGCCGTTGATAAGTGAGCTGTGGCATAAATCTTTTTATCCTAAACGGTTATATAAACGCTACATTTATACAAACTACAATGCCTTAAATGATATGTCAGGTAATATCGCTTCGCCTTGCCAATAGAGCTCTGCCGCAATACGATCAGCTATTTGATAATAGATCTGACTAAATTCACCTTCAGGGTGCCGAATAACAGTTGGTTTACCAATATCAAGGTCTTGGCGTAACATGCGATGTAATGGCACTTGTCCAAGCAATTGAGTATGATATTTCGCCGCTAATTGCGCTGCACCACCTTCGCCGAAAATTGCTTCATGATGACCACAATTTTCGCAAATATGATAACTCATATTCTCAATAATACCGATAGTTGGGATGTTTACCTTATTAAACATGGTGATCCCTTTTTGGGCATCAATTAAGGCGATATCTTGTGGTGTGGTCACAATAACCGCCGCTGTCACCGGAATACTTTGCGCTAAGGTTAATTGAATATCGCCTGTTCCCGGTGGCATATCGATCACTAAATAATCCAGATCAGGCCAGAGTGTATCTTGCAAAATTTGCAACAACGCTTTACTTGCCATTGGACCTCGCCAAACCATCGCACCATCTTGTTCGACTAAATAACCAATTGAGTTGCTGGCTAACCCATATGCCATAATAGGCGTCATATGTTGATTATCAGGTGTTAGAGGATGCGCATTTTGCGTACCCAACATTGTTGGGATCGATGGGCCATAAATATCTGCATCCAAAATACCCACTTTAGCGCCCTCTTTTTCTAGCGCTAACGCAATATTTACTGCTGTTGAGGATTTCCCGACCCCGCCTTTACCAGAACTGATCGAAATAATATTTTTAATATTATTAATGGCATGTTGATCATTCGCCCGTTTTAAGGTCGCAATATCGTAAGTTAACGACCATTTAACATCCGTCACATCGGCCAGTTTTAGGAGTTGCGGTGTGACGGCTGACTGCAATGCCATAAAAGGTGTTTGCCAAACAAACGGCATAACCAAATCTATCGTTAAGCAACCATTAATCAAATCACATTTTTTGATTGCACCCAACGTCACTAAATCTTTTTGTAAAGTTGGATGCGTAAAATTTTTAAGACAATTTTCTATCTGAACTTTTGTTTGAGCTTCCATTTGCATTTCCGATTTTACTTTTATATATATTTTTATTTTTAAAATTTAAAAAAAATCTATCACATAACACTTTCTGTTTTTAACCAACCTATTTTTCAATAAATTATGGCATAAATCTGGTGATAATCACATGTTTGATGTACTATTTCCGCTATTATGTTTGTAACAGTAGTCTATAACAACAAGGTAATCAATCAATATGACAACTCAACGCAAAATACTTGTCACCTGCGCTCTGCCTTATTCTAACGGCGCAATTCATTTAGGTCACATGTTGGAACATATCCAAGCGGACATCTGGGTTCGTTATCAACGTATGCGTGGTAATGAGATCTATTTTATCTGTGCAGACGATGCTCATGGTACACCAATAATGCTGAAAGCACAGCAACTGGGGATCACACCAGAGCAGATGATTGGTGAGGTAAAAGCAGAGCATCAACGCGACTTTGCTGGTTTTAATATCAGTTATGATAATTATCATTCCACGCACAGCCCTGAAAATCGTGAGCTTTCTGAAGCGATCTATAAACGATTGCAAGCCGGCGGTTATATTAAAACAAAAATTATTTCTCAACTCTTTGATCCCGAAAAACAGATGTTTTTACCGGATCGGTTTGTGAAAGGAAGTTGTCCTCGTTGTAAAGCACCTGATCAATATGGTGACAATTGCGAAGTGTGTGGCGCAACCTATAATCCGACTGAACTGATTAATCCTAAATCAGCTGTATCGGGCGCAACACCCATTATGAAAGAGTCAGAACATTACTTTTTTGATCTTCCTGCTTTTTCCACTATGTTACAAGAGTGGATTCGTTCAGGAACATTACAAGAACAAGTGGCTAACAAGATGCAAGAGTGGTTTGAAGCCGGATTACAACCTTGGGATATTAGCCGCGATGCACCTTATTTTGGTTTTGAAATTCCCGATGCACCCGGCAAATACTTCTATGTCTGGTTAGATGCACCAATTGGGTATATGGGATCCTTTTTGAACTATTGCCGTAAGCAAAATAAACCACTCTTCGATGAGTTTTGGGCTAAAGACGCCACAACCGAGCTGTATCATTTTATTGGTAAAGATATTGTCTATTTTCATAGCCTATTTTGGCCGGCGATGCTTGAAGGGAGCCAACACCGTAAACCGTCTAATATTTTTGTACACGGTTATGTGACTGTCGACGGTGCTAAAATGTCTAAATCAAGAGGCACCTTTATTCAAGCCAATACTTATCTTAAACATTTAGATCCAGATTGTTTACGTTACTATTATGCCGCTAAATTATCACCACATATTGATGATATTGATCTAAATCTTGAAGATTTTGTGCAGCGCGTCAACAGTGATTTAGTGAACAAAGTGGTGAATATTGCCTCACGTTGTGCAGGCTTTATCACCAAACGTTTTGCTGGTAAACTGTCAGCGACATTAGCTGAACCTGAATTATATGCCCAGTTTGTCGATAAAGCGCCTATTATTGCTGATTACTTCGAAGCACGTGAATCTGGTAAAGCCATTCGCGAAATTATGGCACTCGCTGATGAAGCTAATCGTTATATCGATGAAAAAGCACCATGGGTAATCGCCAAACAAGAAGGGCAAGATCAGCAATTACAAGCAATTTGTTCGATGGGCATCAATCTATTTCGGGTACTAATGACATATTTAAAACCGATTGTGCCATCCCTTGCTGAACGTACAGAAGCTTTTTTAAATACGCCACTTACCTGGGAGGCGATAAATAATCCTTTAACTAATCACACTATCAATCCTTTTAAAGCGTTATTTAATCGTATTGATATGGATAAAATTACTGCCATGATTGAAGAATCTAAAGAACAACTCACCCCTGTAAAAACCGCCGTTTCGTCAAACCAAACCGCTGAACCGATCGCCGATACCATTAATTATGATGAATTTGCCAAAATCGATATGCGTGTTGCGTTAATCAAAAATGCAACGTTTGTTGAAGGTTCGGATAAATTGCTACAATTGACGTTAGATATTGGTGATGAAACACGTAATGTGTTTTCGGGTATCAAGCAGTATTATCCAAATCCTGAATGCTTAATTGGCAGGCTAACCATTATGATCGCCAATTTGGCACCACGTAAAATGCGTTTTGGTGTTTCCGAAGGAATGGTGCTCTGTGCCAGTGGCAAAGACGCAAATTCAGGTGTCTATCTCTTATCCCCTGATAGTGGTGCGAAACCTGGCATGCGCATTTCGTAAGCTATTGCATGGCGGTATCACTATCGCCATGTCATTGTCTATCATGGTATGATTAATCCTATATTATTAGTCATTTACTATTAACCCGTTACTATTAACCACAGCGCTTTGGTGATTATGTTTACCGTTTATCATGCAAACCAAGTTGATTTACTCTCTTCACTCGTGAGCGAGTTAATGCAAGGTGATCCATTGGCAGATATTTTCACCCCTGAAATGATATTAGTACAAAGCCAAGGGATGGCGCAGTGGTTGCAAATACAGTTAGCCGATAAGCTAAATATTGCGGCAAATATTGAATTTCCTTTTCCGAATCAATTCATTTGGAAACTTTATCAAAAACTGCTACCTGATTCTCCTCTGGCAAATAACTTCGATATGGAATCGATGACTTGGCAACTGTTTTCGTTGTTACCTGATTTGATCAATAAAGCGGAATTCTACTCATTAAAGCACTATTTAAGTGATGAATATTTAGATAATGAGGAGCTTCATAATCAATGCCCAAACGATCCCTATGTGGATCCGAATAAGGCAGATAATTTTACAACTAATCGCATTAACAGACCTAATCACGATAAACATGAACGCAAACTCTATCAGTTAGCGATCCGTATTGCCCGTCTATTTGATCAATACTTAGTTTATCGTCCAGATTGGATTGCCACGTGGGAAGCCGGAAAAACGGTAACGACACTGAATCAACATCCATCCGAAAAATGGCAAGCCGAACTCTGGCGTATTTTGATTACAAGAAATACCATCAACCATCGTGGTAATATTTACCAGCAGATGAAAGCGATATTAAATGATGTCAATTTTGATTCCACCTGTTTACAGACGCTGCCTAAACGTATTTTTATTTTTGGCATTGTATCGTTACCACCTATCTATTTAGATCTCCTGCACGCTTTAGGGCAGCACATTGATGTACATATGATGTTTAATAACCCTTGCCGCTGGTACTGGGGAGATATAGTTGATAAACAGTTATTGGCATCGGACCTAAATGGGGAGACAAAGCAGGCGGATATCCCTAATCCTCTCTTAACCTCATGGGGTAAATTAGGTCGAGACAATCTTTTTTTACTACAAGAATTCAATGATAAACGTGATATCGAAGCTTTTTCTGATTATGAGCAGACCAGCTTATTACATGCGGTACAGCAAGATATTTTGGATCTCTATCAAGATGATCATCGTAAACATACGGTGAGCCGCAATGATGGCTCCATCACAGTACACGATTGCCATAGTGAACAACGTGAAGTCGAAGTGCTGCATGATTATTTACTCACTTTATTTGATCATGATCCCGATCTCGAGTTACGTGACTGTATCGTCATGGTGTCAGATATTGATCGTTATGTACCTTACATTCAAGCTGTCTTTGGTAATCGCCGTATAGATAATGACTGTTATCTCCCCTTTACCATTTCGGATCAAAAAGCGCGTAACATTGATCCTATTGTGCAAGGTTTTTTATCTATTTTACTGTTTCCACATAGCCGTTTTACCACCGAAGATCTCTTTAATTTATTAGAAATTCCTGCGATAGCTGAAAAATTTGCTATTTCAGAATCACAATTAGTCCTTCTTCGTACCTGGATCATCGAGTCAGGTATTCGCTGGGGATTAGAAAAGTCACATAGTTGGTTATTTGGCCTTGAACGATTGTTGTTAGGCTATCTGATGGATAGTGAGCAAGGGAGTTGGCAAGATATTTTACCTTACGATGGTGCAACGGGATTAGATGCTGAACTCATAGGTCCATTTGCCGAATTTTTAGCTATTGTCCGCAAATGGTTTGCCTTATTAAGTGAACCTAAAACTATACCGCTATGGCAACGTTATTGCACTGAATTGCTCGATGATTTTTTTATCACTACGCCGCAAAATGAGGCTATTTTATTGTTGATTCAAGATGAATGGCAAACATTACTGACCAACATACTCGCCGCTAATTTTAGCGATTCGCTTTCAGCCACTATTTTACATGATGCCATTCAATCACGTTTAGAACAGCGCCACTTAGCCCATCACTTCTTAACCGGTAAAATTAATTTTTGTACGATGATGCCTATGCGCTCAATTCCTTTTAAAGTGGTTTGCCTGTTGGGAATGAATGATGGCACTTATCCCAGAACCTCACTACCGCTCGATTTTGACTTAATCGCTTACCAAGCTCGACGCGGTGATCGTAGTCGCCGTGACGATGATCGTTATCTATTTTTAGAAGCCATTTTAGCGGCACAAAATCAGCTATATCTGAGTTATATTGGACGAAACATTAAAGACAACAGTGAATGTTACCCATCTGTGTTAATCGATGAGCTGTGGGAATACATTACCCAACATTACCACGTTGCAGAAGTCGAAAAAGTCGAAGAAAAAGCTAACGCAACCCATTCTTCAGCAATTAAAGATCACCAACCTGCTAGCTTAGATTTTTTACGGATCGCCCATACTCGGACGCCGTTTAATCCTAAAAATTATCTGCTCGAACCTAAAAGTTATGCGGCTGAATGGTTACCTGCAGCTGTCAAAACTGGTTCTCAGCGCCCTTTTATCAGTGATCTGCCGCCCATCACCATCGATAGAGTTGATCTGAGTGAATTAAAACGTTTTTATCAACACACGATTCGCTTCTTCTTACAAAAACGACTCAACTATTATGTGAACTATCTTGATGATAATTTACCGGATGCAGAAAATTTCACCTTAAATGGGCTGGAACGTTATCAACTTAATCAACGTATTTTCACGCAATTAATTGAAGCTAATGGTGATTTACAAACACAAGCAACCCATTCATCTGGTTTACCACAACCTGCATTATCTCAATCCGAGCAAGATGATTTTTATCACTGTTTATCACTGAGTGGTGAATTACCCGATGGCGCTTTTGGCAAGATTATTTATGAAGAACAACATGAAATGATGCAATCACTCGCAGATAGAGTGAATCAAGAACGTCACTTTCAGTTTACTCAAGAGGTCAACTTATCGATTGTCATATCGTCTTCCTTAACTAAATCCTTATCAACGGTAGATATAGATGTGGGTCATCATCCAGTGAATTGTCAATTACAAGGTTGGTTAACAGGCGTACAAGATGATGGTATCTTGCAATGGCGCCCAAATAAACTATCTATCCGTGATGGCATGACGCTTTGGATAGATCATTTAGTCTATTGCCTACTAAATCCTGAAAAACGGGCAAGTCGCAATCGAATATATGGACGCGAAGAGAGTCAATGGCAATTTTCATACCTTACTACTGACGAAGCCTTAACTATTCTGACCACATTAGTGGCAGGTTATGTACACGGCCTCAATTCACCATTATTTATGCCGTTACAAAGTGCCTGGAATTGGTTAGAAGACGCTTATAATGACAGTACAATGCAAACTGAACCATCATTAAAAGCAGAAAATAAATTGATTAATACCTGGCAAGGTGGATTTCATCAACCCGCTGAATGCGATGATTACTATTTTCGACTTTATCCAGAATTAACCGCTGAATTAATTGCGCAAATAACCACGGCAGCTAACCATTTTTTATTGCCGCTATTACGTCACCGCATAACTGATAAAACTGACCACCAATACCCATAACAACGGAGAATAAAAATCATGTTTATTGATACACATTGCCATTTTGATTTTCCACTTTTTCTTAATCATCTAACCGATGCTTTACAGCGTGTTGCACAGGCTAATATCAAAGGATTAATTGTGCCATCGGTATCGTCTGATCGTTTTGATATGGTATTATCGTTGGCAGAAAACCACCCCGCAATTTATGCCGCCTTAGGTTTACATCCTATTTTTCAGCATATCGAGTCTGACTTACACTATTTAACCGAAAAGCTATCAGCCCAATCACCTAAACTTGTTGCGATCGGCGAAGTGGGATTAGATCGCTACATTCTTGATAAACCAAATTTAGCCATTGATTGGCAGCAACAGTTATATTTTTTCACACAACAGTTAAAACTGGCCAAACAATTTGATTTACCACTATTGCTGCATTCTCGCCATGCTCATGATGCACTCTATCATGAGTTACGCCAAGCAAATTTACCTTGTCGCGGTGTGATTCACGGTTTTTCGGGTAGCTATGAACAAGCCATGCAATTCGTCAAATTAGGCTATTATATTGGCGTCGGGGGCGTGATTAGTTATCCAAGAGCTCGTAAAACACGAACGACTATTGCAAAATTGCCACTTCATTGTCTGTTACTCGAAACTGACGCACCGGATATGCCATTAAATGGTCAGCAAGGGCAACCTAATCGCCCAGAAAATATTGCGCAAATCTTCACTATTTTGACACAATTACGCTCCGAATCAGCAGAACAAATACTGCAAACCATTACAACAAATACCTTGACGCTATTTCCAAGAATTAATAAAATGGATGTATCCGCATAACGTTTAATATAACTTTATAATAATTATGGGGTTATGTTGTTGAATATCGATAAGATAGGTTTCTATGACTCAACGTTCTCATCAACTGTTTGTTCAATCGCTGATTTCCTTAACACGTTTATTTCCTTTATGGGCAATACTTTGTGCTATTGCAGCCTATTTTTTGCCCAATTACTTTTTACCTATCCGTTCACAAACTTCACATCTATTAATGTTTGTCATGTTCACTATGGGGGTAACGCTGAGCATTAATGATTTTAAACGGGTAGTCACCAAACCTAAAGCCGTTATTACCTGTACTTTATTGCACTACATTGTCATGCCATTAGCGGCGCTATTGCTCTCTAAATTGTTAACTATGCGTCCTGAACTCTTAGTTGGTATGGTATTAGTTGGGAGCGTCGCCAGTGGTACTGCATCGAATGTGATGATCTATTTGGCAAAAGGTGATGTCGCTTTATCAGTGACAATATCATCCGTCTCTACCTTAGTTGGTGTTGTGGTAACACCTTTATTAACATATATATTAGTCGGAACAACCGTTGAAGTTCCCGTTTGGAGTATGCTGGTACATATTGTACAAATCGTACTCATTCCAATTGTCCTTGGGCTGATTGTGCATCATCTGTTATTTGCATGGGTGCAAAAATGCGAACGTTTTTTACCGTTAATGTCTATGATCTGCATTTTGTTGATTATCTGCGTTGTTGTTGCCGGTAGTCATGACCAAATCGGCCAAGTCGGTTTTACCGTTATTCTCGCTGTCATATTGCATAATGGTTTAGGATTACTGGGCGGTTATTGGGGTGGTCGTCTACTTGGCTTTGATGAGTCAACTTGCCGTACCATGTCATTAGAAGTAGGTATGCAAAATTCTGCTTTAGCAGCAACACTTGGCAATACTTATTTCTCATCATTAACTGCCTTACCGGCAGCAGTATTTTCGGTTTGGCACAATATTTCGGGATCATTATTGGCTGGTTATTGGCAAGGTAAACCGGCAAAATCCGCTAATACGGCATCGATTAACAAATAATCTTCGTGATTAAACTCGGGTAAATTATCGTGGACAACGAAATAAAACTTTCTCCTCTTGTATTCCGTCTTTTGCCATGGGTTGCGGCGATCGCTTTTTTAATGCAGACTTTAGATACCTCTATTCTAAATACGGCACTACCAGCGATTGCTAAGGATCTTCGTGAATCACCACTCAATATGCAGTCTGCAGTTATTAGCTATGCATTAACATTGGCACTTTTTATTCCGGTGAGTGGTTTTTTATCGGATAGATTTGGTACTCGATTTATTTTTGTTTCGGCTGTCTTTTTGTTTACTTTAGGTTCATTGCTATGTGCCTTATCTGATTCATTACTCTTTTTAGATATTTCACGTGTCATTCAAGGTGTGGGCGGCGCAATGATGGTACCTGTATCAAGGCTGGTACTGATTAAGTCATTTAAACGGAGTGATTTTTTAGCCGCACTCAATACTTCAACCATTCCGGGGCTTATTGGCCCGGTTATCGGTCCGGTAATTGGTGGGTATTTAGTTGAGATGGTAACATGGCACTGGATCTTCTTAATTAACTTACCAATTGGAATTATTGGCATGATAGTGGGTTGGAAGTATATGCCTAATATCAAAGGGCAACGCCTTAAATTCGACTATTTTGGATTTCTTTGTATCGTTATCACTTTTATTAGTGCTACCTTGAGTCTCGAATTTTTAAGTCATGGTGAAGACAGTTCACTTTCGCTCATATTAGCAATAACCTGTGTATTATTTTTATTCATCTATAAATGGTATGCCTCACGTGTTGCAACGCCGCTATTCCCTTTGTCACTGTTTGCTACACGAACATTTAAATTGGGCATTTTAGGGAATCTATTTAGTCGTCTAGGAATTTCGGGCGTTCCTTTTTTAATTCCATTGCTACTCCAAGTTGCATTTGGCTATTCCGCTATTTTTGCAGGAATTATGCTAATACCAATGGCATTGGGATCCCTTATTATGAAAACGTTTGTGCCACGTATTTTACGTCGCTTTGGTTATCGTCAAGTGCTGATTGTTAATACAATACTGGCTGGTATATTGATCATCACTTTATCGCAAGTGAGTCCGGCAACGTCTACTTTAATACTCTGTCCACTGCTTTTCTGTATTGGCAGCATCAATTCACTGCAGTTTACCTCCATGAATAGTATTACACTTGCAGACCTCACTACTGAGCAAACCAGTAGCGGTAATAGCTTAATGGCAGTAAACCAACAACTCGCTATCAGTTTCGGTATCGCCTTTGGTGCGGTATTAATTCGTTTGATTGGTATACACACAACGACTATCCACGCTTTCCAAATGGCGTTTATCATTTTAGGTATAGAAACAATTATCTCTTCAATTGTGTTTGCAGCACTGCATAAACAAGATGGCAGAAATCTAACCACACATGAACACAAGAGATAAAAAACCGCTTAGGAGATAATTTATGCTACAGTATCAAATCATTCCTGTTACTTCATATCAAGAGAATTGCACCATTGTTTGGTGTGATAAAACCAACGATGCCGCAATTATTGATCCTGGCGGTGACGCAGAATTAATCAAAAAAGCGGTTGAAAAATTAGGTGTTAAAATTGGTAAAATATTAATCACACACGGGCATCTTGATCATGTCGGCGCGACGGTTGAGTTAGCGAAACATTATAACGTTGAGATCATCGGTTCTGGTGTTGATGATGAGTTTTTATTTAATAGCTTACCTGAACAATGTATGCAATTTGGATTCCCTTATATTAAACCATTTTTACCGAATAAATGGTTAAACGAAGGCGATACCATTGAAATTGGTCAACTTACCTTGAATGTACTTCACTGTCCAGGCCATACACCGGGTCATATGGTATTTATTTGTCCAGCAGAAAAAATTGCTTTCGTTGGCGATGTTTTATTTAAAAATAGTATTGGACGAACTGACTTTCCGCGTGGGAGCTATACAGATCTTATTAATTCCATTACTCAGAAACTGTTACCGCTAGGCGATGATATTGCTTTTATCCCTGGGCATGGTCCTATGTCAACATTAGGGGATGAACGCAGACATAACCCTTATTTGAAATAATTACTAAATTTCGTGAGTATAACCGTATTTAGCTATTGACAGGTGCGCATTAAATCTATATTATGCGCGCTACCTTTTCGGTTCCTCCATAGTTCAGTCGGTAGAACGGCGGACTGTTAATCCGTATGTCACAGGTTCAAGTCCTGTTGGGGGAGCCAACTTCTGAATTAAAAAATCAGACTCAAAAAAAGTTGCTTTATGCAGTTTTTTTGCTATCTAATCCCACCATTTATCAAAAATAATCCAACCAAAATAGCGAGAATAGTCGATATTGCTCAGTAAATCGCAATAGGCTTGCTATCTCACCAATGATAATCGGTGAGATAGATGACAGGTGAGAATATCAATCTGATGACTAAATTGCTGTCCAGCCACCATCAACTGTCAACAATTGCCCTGTTGTATAAGATGAGGCATCTGATGCAAAATAGATTAATGCACCATCCAATTCACCTGCACGCCCAGTACGGCCCATTGGGCAATAAGTATCAATAATATGCTCAAAGTCGTTACTACTCATTGTTTCTGCTGTCATTTCACTCGGGAAATAAGCAGGGCCAATTGCATTAACCGTAATCCCTTTTTTCGCCCATTCCACAGCCAATGATTTCGTCAACATAAGTACGCCACCTTTAGATGTACAATATGCACTTAAGTAGCTGGGTTTCATGGCGACTGTACTATGAATCGAACCAATATTAATAATTTTGCCATAATGTTGTTTTAACATAACTTGGCCAACTTCACGTGCCATAAAATATAAACTATTAAGATTAGTATCAATCACATGTCGCCACTCTTCATCTGTTATTGATTCTGCCGGAATATCGATTGCGGTACCAGCATTATTAACCAGAATATCAATTCGCCCCAGCTGATCTACGACTGTTTTTACCACACTTTTAATTTCATCATTGTTATTCACATCACAATGCAGAGCCAAACATGTTACCCCTTGTGATTCAATTTCTTGTTTTACCTGATTAAGTTTTTCAATTCGCCGAGCCAGAACAACCACATTTGCGCCTTCTTTTGCTAAAGCCTTAGCAAATTGCACACCTAACCCAGATGATGCGCCTGTAACGATAGCGACTTTATTTTTTAAATTAAACAATCTACTCATACAGCCTCCATAATCTAATATTAAATTAAAAGAAATCTATGGACATCATACATGAATGAAGTAGATTATTTAATGATTTGGTGCGGTTAGTGGTTAGCGTTAGTGATAATCAAAATATTCAAATATTGAGAGCTCGAGTTTATCGACTAATTAGTAAGATTCCGATTAATAGACAGGGCTATTATTAATGCACACGAGTAGACAATATCCATTAATAATAACAACGTGGTTAAGATAGAATCATTAATCAATATCTTGATTAATTTCATCTAAGATTTTCTCTTGCAACGATATAAAATGCGTTGAAGAAAGTGTGGTTTTATTGCGTGGTCTTAATTGATTCACATCGAAAATAGATTTAATGCCTTTTTGCTTAACCGATAAAAGTATAATCCTATCAGAAAGATAAATCGCTTCTTCCACATCATGCGTAATAAATAAAACTGTTAAGCGATGTTGCTCCCAGATTTTTGTTAATAGTTCCTGCATTTGGTTACGCGTAATTGCATCTAATGCGCCAAATGGTTCATCCATTAATAAGATTTTGGGTCGATAAGAGATAGCTCTAGCTAAGGCAACACGCTGTTTCATGCCACCGGAAAGCTGATTGGGGTACACATTAGCAAACGCTGAAAGATTGACTAAATCAAGATGATCTTTCGCGATCTCAATACTTTCATTTTTAGCATAACCTGCCGCTTTTAATGCAAATTCGATATTTTTTTGTACAGTCAGCCAAGGTAATAGCGTATAAGATTGGAAAACAACACCACGATCTAAACCGGGTGCGTAAATAGGATTATTATCGACTAATACTTCACCACTATCATAAGGCTCAAGCCCTGCAATAATCGATAAAAGTGTACTTTTACCACATCCAGAAGCACCTACCACTGAAACAAACTCATTATCTTTGATAGATAAATTAACATCTGTTAAGATTTCACGTTTATGCTGACCAAACGTAAAACTTTTATGTAGGTGATTAATAGTTAATGTTGCCACTATTTAGACCTCATATTATAGCGAAACAGAACTTTTTCAAGGAAACGCATTACTTGATCGGTAACTAATCCTAACAAACCTAAAATTAAAATATAACCGATAATGGTATCCGTTTGAAAATAACGTTGGGAGAGTAAAATTCGATAACCTAAACCAGATGTAGCTGCAACAAGTTCAGCAACAACTAACCATGTCCATGCCCAACCAAGGCTAATACGCAATGTATCCCAAATCGCCGGTAAGGCTGATGGAATAACAATTTTAAATAAAATCTTACTTTCACTCATACCAAGAGTGCGTCCTAAACCAACAAAATCAGGCGGTACCCGTTTTGTTGCATCAATGACCATGAGAACCTGCTGAAAGAAAGTGCCTATCCAGATAATAATAAATTTTTGCTCATCCCCTGTACCAAACCATAAAATGGTTAATGGCACAAACGCCACCACAGGCATATAACGGATAAAATCAACTAATGGCTCAACAATTGCTCGTCCAACGCTAAAGCAACCCGCTAATACACCAATAATGATAGACATAATGGATGAAATAACAAAAGCAACCATAATACGGTAGACACTCGCTTGAATATCCGAGATAAGTGTACCGTTTTCTAACAAGACAATAAGTCGCTGCCAAACTGCTTGTGGAGAGGGAATAAAAATAGGTTGAATGAAGCCATACGTCGTTGCAAACCACCAAGCAATGAATAATAGGCCAAAAACTGATATCGTAATCATTAGCATAGTTTGACGTGCTAATGGTCGACCAATAGTAAATAATCGTTGTGATGTGTGTTTACTGGTTTTAGAAAACCGTGATGTTGTCATGACTCTAAGGCCTTATTAAAACTCATTATTATTATTTTGGTACTATTAATAACACACTAACTTAATCTGTTTATTTAGATAGGTCATCAACAAAATGGCTATCAATGACTTGTTCATAAGTGATTGGTTGCATAATCATATCAGCTGATGTTGCGGCTTTTAATATCTGAGCAAAAGTTGTTTGTTTGAACGCAGCATGCAAAAGATCATGATTATTAGCAACAGAGAGATATTCTACACCATTAAAGGCAGTGGTAATTTCGTCTGGTGACTCACCCACCCCTTTAGCAATAATTGCGCGCCCTTCTTGAGTATGCTCACGGTAATAGCGAACAGCATCATTCCAACTCTTAATTAATGCATAAACTTTACCCGGATTTTTTTCAATCACTTCATTGCGAACAACAAACGCATCACTAATAATTCCAGGGGCTTGTGTCCCATCATAAAGAACATGAATAGTTGCATCATTAGATCGTGCAACAGTAATATAAGGTTCATAAGTCACTGCAGCAGCAACTCGTTTACTAATCAATGCGGAGCCTGCTGAAGCAGCAGGCATAGGTACAGGGTTAATTTCATCCCATTTTAGACCAGCTTTATCTAACGCATTGCGCAATAAAATATCGCTTGTTGTACCTTCTTCATAAGCGATAGATTGACCTTTCAATTCTGCTAATGTTTTAATATTCGGATTCACTAAAATAGCATCCGACGTTTTACTGGTATCTAGCAATAAAACAATTTTTACTGGAATCCCAGCAGCAACCATGCTCATTGCTGTGTGTGTTGCCACATTGGCACCATCAATTTGTTTACTTGCTAAAGCTGCATTAATATCCTTATCTTCAACAAAATTGGTCATCGTCACATTCGTTAAACCATTTTGTGCCAAAAAACCTTTCTCTTTTGCAACATACCATTGGCCATAACCCAACCAAGGTTGAATACCAATCGAAATATCATTTGATTCTGGCTTAATTAAATCATTCGCCGATGTGGTTCCTACATAAAATAGCGTAATAAATGATAAAGCAAAAGTAACAATCTTTTTTATAGTCAAATCCATGATAAACTCGATTAGTTAAATAGCTAGCAAGCGAAATGTTAATATAACCGATTTGTCTGTACTACATCAAGTTAGATGTGTAAGTTAGTTATCTTAAATACGATTTTAACAACATAAAAATAAAAAATGCGTGAAATGAACACGCACTGAATGTAAAAGAGCATCCTAAGATGCTCTTTATTGGTTTCTCATTAACAGTTATTAACTTACTTAATAACCTTAGCAACCACACCAGCACCAACAGTGTGTCCGCCTTCACGAATCGCAAAACGTAAGCCATCGGCCATCGCAATTGGGTGAATTAAGCTTACTTTCATTTTGATGTTGTCGCCTGGCATAACCATTTCCACGCCTTCTGGTAACTCGATGGTGCCTGTTACGTCAGTTGTACGGAAATAGAACTGTGGACGATATCCTTTAAAGAATGGTGTATGACGTCCACCTTCATCTTTGCTTAGAATATACACTTCAGCTTCAAAATCAGTATGTGGTGTGATTGAGCCTGGTTTTGCTAATACTTGACCACGTTCGATTTCTTCACGTTTTGTACCACGTAATAACACACCAATGTTTTCACCTGCTCGACCTTCGTCTAACAGTTTACGGAACATTTCAACACCAGTACATGTTGTTTTAATGGTTGGACGAATACCTACGATTTCAACTTCTTCACCCACTTTGATGATACCGCGTTCTACACGTCCTGTTACTACTGTACCACGACCTGAGATTGAAAATACATCTTCGATTGGTAATAGGAATGGTTGATCAATTTCACGAACTGGATCAGGAATATAAGTATCTAATACGTTCGCTAATTCAATGATCTTTTCTTCCCATACCGGATCACCTTCTAATGCTTTTAATGCTGATCCACGAATTACTGGTGTATCATCACCTGGGAAATCATATTGTGATAGGAGTTCACGAACTTCCATTTCAACTAATTCAAGTAATTCTTCATCATCAACCATATCGCATTTATTTAAAAAGACGATAATGTAAGGAACACCTACTTGACGACCTAATAAGATGTGTTCACGAGTTTGTGGCATTGGGCCATCTGTTGCCGCAACAACTAGAATCGCACCATCCATCTGTGCTGCACCTGTGATCATGTTTTTAACATAGTCCGCATGGCCTGGGCAGTCAACGTGTGCATAATGGCGGGTTGGTGTATCATATTCTACGTGTGATGTATTAATGGTAATACCACGTGCTTTTTCTTCTGGTGCATTATCGATCTGATCGAATGCACGTGCTTGACCACCATATTTTTTAGCTAATACGCTAGTAATAGCCGCTGTTAACGTTGTTTTACCATGGTCAACGTGGCCGATTGTACCTACGTTAACGTGGGGTTTTTTTCGTTCAAATTTTTCTTTAGACATCTTAATGATCCTTAATTAACTCATTCCCCTTATTATCATAAGGGGAAATTAACTTATTTATATAAAGTGATTTATATAAAACTATTTAGCTTTACGCGCTTCAATAATTGCTGTCGCAATATTACTTGGTGCTTCATTGTATTTCAAAAATTCCATTGAGTATGAAGCACGACCTTGTGTCTGTGAACGAAGGTCAGTTGCATAACCAAACATTTCTGAAAGTGGCACCTGTGCTCTAACAGTTTTACCAGTTGCAGTATCTTCCATACCTTCGATCATACCACGACGACGGTTTAAGTCACCGATAACATCGCCCATATAATCTTCTGGTGTTTCAACTTCTACTTTCATAACAGGTTCTAAAAGAACTGGTTTTGCTTTCATAAAGCCATCTTTAAAGGCCATAGAACCAGCAATTTTGAACGCCATTTCTGATGAGTCAACATCATGATATGAACCATCATAAATAGTGACTTCAACATCAACAATTGGATAACCTGCAAGTACACCATTTTTCATCTGTTCTTGACAGCCTTTATCCACAGCTGGGATATATTCCTTAGGAACCACACCACCAACAATTTCATTGTTGAATTTGTAGCCTTCACCACCTGCTTCTAATGGTTTGATTCTTAACCATACATGACCATATTGACCGCGACCACCTGACTGACGAACAAATTTACCTTCTTGTTCAACTTCATTACGGATAGTTTCACGGTAAGCAACCTGTGGTTTACCTACATTCGCTTCCACTTTGAATTCACGTTTCATACGGTCAACGATGATTTCTAAGTGTAATTCACCCATACCTGAAATAATAGTTTGTCCAGATTCTTCATCAGTATGTACACGGAATGAAGGATCTTCTTGAGCTAAACGCGCTAATGCAAGGCCCATTTTTTCTTGGTCTGCTTTAGTTTTCGGTTCAACAGCAACTGAGATTACTGGTTCTGGGAATTCCATTCGTTCTAAAATAATTGGTGAACTTTCGGCACATAATGTATCACCGGTAGTCACATCTTTTAGACCGATAGCAGCGGCAATATCACCTGCGCGAACTTCTTTAATTTCTTCACGTTTATTAGCATGCATCTGTACGATACGACCAAAACGTTCTTTCTTATCTTTTACAGAATTAAGAACAGTATCACCAGAATTAACCACACCGGAATAAACACGGAAGAAAGTTAAATTACCCACAAATGGGTCAGTCGCAATTTTAAATGCTAATGCGGCAAAAGGTTCATCATCACTTGAATGACGTTCAGCAGGTTCACCATTTGGTAATTCACCTTTAATTGAAGGTACATCAGTTGGTGATGGTAAATATTCAATGACGGCATCTAACATGAATTGAACACCTTTATTTTTAAAGGCACTACCACATGTTACAGGAATGATCTCATTGGCTAGCACACGTTCACGTAATGCATGACGAATTTCTTCTTCACTTAATTCATCACCACCAAGATATTTTTCCATCAACTCTTCATTAGCTTCCGCTGCTGCTTCAACTAAGTTTGCACGCCATTCTTCAACTTGATCAACCATTCCAGCTGGCACATCTTCATAAGTAAATGTGACGCCTTGGTCAGCATCGCTCCAGTTAATCGCTTTACGTTTAATTAAGTCAACGACACCTGTAAATGCATCTTCCGCACCAATAGGTAAGACTAACGGTACAGGAACAGCCGCTAAACGTGTTTTGATTTGTTCAACTACACGTAAGAAGTTAGCACCCATACGGTCCATCTTATTGACGAATGCAATACGAGGAACTTGGTATTTATTTGCTTGACGCCATACAGTTTCAGATTGTGGTTGAACACCGCCAACCGCACAGTAAACCATTACTGCACCATCTAACACACGCATAGAACGTTCAACTTCGATAGTAAAGTCAACGTGTCCCGGGGTGTCGATAATATTAATACGATGCGGCTCAAATTGTCTTGACATACCAGACCAGAATGCTGTTGTTGCAGCAGAAGTAATAGTAATACCGCGTTCTTGTTCTTGTTCCATCCAGTCCATGGTAGCTGCGCCATCATGAACTTCACCAATTTTGTGACTAACGCCGGTATAAAACAAAATACGTTCAGTCGTTGTTGTTTTACCTGCGTCAATATGCGCACTGATACCAATATTACGGTAACGTGCTATAGGGGTTGTACGAGCCATATTAATCCTCTATTTAGATACGTTTGCTAAAAAATAGTATATTCAAATATCTGACAATAAATAGGTACTATTAATCTAAATTCAAGTACCTTTTTTATTTATTGCGCTGTTAAGCATTCACATTGGAATGCTTTTGCGGACAAATTTGAATTACCAACGGTAATGTGCAAACGCTCTATTAGCTTCAGCCATACGATGAACATCTTCACGTTTCTTAACGGCGGTACCTTTATTTTCAAAAGCATCCATTAGTTCATTTGCTAGGCGTAAAGCCATTGATTTATCGCCACGTTTACGGGCAGCATCTACAATCCAACGCATGGCAAGTGCATTACGACGAACCGGACGCACTTCAACAGGAACTTGGTATGTAGAACCACCAACGCGGCGAGACTTAACTTCTACAGTTGGTCTTACGTTATCTAATGCAACTTCGAAAGCTGCTAAGTGGTCTTTTCCACTACGCTCAGCTAATTTATCAAGAGCTGAATATACAATTGATTCTGCGATAGATTTTTTACCATCTACCATTAAAATATTTACAAATTTTGCCAGTAACTCTGAACCGAACTTCGGATCAGGAAGAATTTTTCTTTGACCGACAACATGACGACGTGGCATGGAATACTCCGTTTATAAATTAAAAATTTTCAGGTTTACCCAAAACTCAAATGAGTTAAATGGAATAGTATAGTTTGGCCTTACTTAACAGAGTTTCATTAAGCTTTAGGTCTTTTCACACCGTATTTAGAACGGCTTTGTTTACGATCTTTAACACCTGCGCAGTCTAGTGCACCACGAACAGTATGATAACGAACACCTGGTAAATCTTTTACACGACCACCACGGATTAAAATCACACTATGTTCTTGTAGGTTATGACCTTCACCACCAATATAAGATGTGACTTCAAAACCATTAGTTAAACGTACACGGCATACTTTACGTAATGCTGAATTTGGTTTTTTAGGTGTAGTCGTGTAAACACGTGTACAAACACCTCGTTTTTGCGGGCATGCTTCAAGAGCAGGAACGTTACTTTTCGCTTCCTTTACTGCTCGAGGTTTGCGTACCAGCTGATTAATTGTTGCCATTAATAAGCTCCTGATTAATTATAATAAATTTAAAATTGCTTTTTAGATACGTAATAAATAACTGTAAGCCAAAGCCCATGATATGAACTTTGGGTCGCAAGAGTCTAGCCCCCATAAAGATTAATGTCAAGTTTTATATGGAATTGCCAGCTGCAAAATAGGCAGGATAGTTTTACAAGGATTTTCCAACGAAAACAGCGCATACAATTATTATAATGTTTCAGAACTACTATACGTTTATGTCAAATTCGTTTAGGTAGATTCATTCACACGGCCAATATGGATTATGAAAAACGGATATCTTCGATAGTTTGCATCACTTGACGCGTAATTAACGGCCGTAATATTTCATTCATGGTTTTGATCTTATCTAAATTTGCCCCATTTTTATCATCTAAATATCCTTGCTCACGTAAGGATGACGCTAAAATAGCAAAGACACCTTTATCAAAAAATTCTGGTGCATTAATACCATGTAATACAGATAACCGTTCAGCAATTAAGCGCCCTTCTTTTTCAAGCGTAGCACGACTACTGGTAGGATCAGTTTGCAATAACGAAAACACAATAGCATAACGTTGTAAGGTATCTCTTGAAGATGAAGCTAACAGTTGCAAATTAGTTATTTTTAGATAATTGAGGCTGATCTTTTCTGGCGAATAGTTGATCAAATTAAGTTCTGCAAATACTGACACAGTTTTATCAATATAATCCTGTAACTGTTGATTATCATGATATAAAAACAGCTCAGCTTTAATTAATGGATAAAGTAAATTCACCTGTTTATGCAATTCTTGAGGCGAAATACGGTTATGTTTGACCAAAATGCGCGCCACAATCGCCGGAATAATAAATAAATGCTGAATATTATTACGGTAATAGGTCATCAAAATAGCTTGTTCTTGCATCAGACTGACAATTTCGCCCGCCTCATCTTTGGTAATAACAAATTTACCCATATCCTTGGCATGCTCAAATAGCGCTTCGGCGGTCTTATTAGGAATAGTCACTAAGTTAGAATAAGGAATTTTTCTTAATATCATCAATAGATGATCAATATGTTCAAGTAACCGAGATTTAGTCAATGCACGTTGCTGGGCAGATAACAAAATCGAACAACATAAGTTCATGGGATTGACCGCTGCAGAGGCATTAATTCGCTGCATAATCTGTATAGCAAGATGATTGGTGGTTGGCGTTAACCAGTTAGGTCTCTGCATACCTGTCGGATCGATGGCGTCCTGCCAATCTGGAATCTGATCACTTAAAAATTGATTGAGCTGAATGGGTTGCCCAAAATTGACATAACCATACCCCAACTTTTTCAACTTAAAAAAGGCTTTAATCGTCCGCCATAAACTCTCAGACTGCTTGGTTGCACCGCGTAATTCATTCGCATAGGTCGCCACTTCCAGAACATGTTCATAACCGATATAAACAGGAACCACCGCAATAGGCCTTGCATCACCGCGTAACAGTGTCTGAATTGTCATTAGCAACATACCTGTTTTCGGATCTAATAAGCGGCCGGTTCGTGATCGTCCACCTTCAATAAAATATTCAACGGCATAACCACGAATGAATAACTCTGCTAAATATTCACGGAAAACAGCGGTATAAAGTTTATTATTCTTAAAGGAACGACGAATAAAAAAAGCGCCTAAATGTCTAAAAATAGGTCCCGCTGGCCAAAAATTCAAATTGATTCCAGCCGCAATATGTGGTGGTACTAGGCCTTGTCTATATAGTACATACGACAATAAAAGATAATCCATATGACTACGATGACAAGGAGCATAAACAATTTCATATCCTTTTTGCGCCAGTTCTCGCACCGGATCGGCATTGGTGACTTTTAGTCCCTGATAAAGTCGATGCCAGGCCCATGTCAACACAACATCCGTAATTCGCAACAACCGATACGAAAAATTCGCCGCAATTTCATTTAACAACGCAAATGCATTTTTCTTCGCTTTTTCTATCGAAATATTTTTACTTTTTGCTTCTTCAGCAATCGCTTCTGACAATAAGGGATTATTGAGCAACTTATTTAACATCGCTTGTCGAATCGGTAATTTAGGTCCAATTGACGCGATGCGCTGTTTAGCAAAATGGATACGCGCCACGCGTGCTAACTTATGGGCTAAGGCAGGAATATCTTGTTCCGAATCAACTTTCATATTCTTAAAAGAGACAGGATGAGAAAATCGCGTATAACAATCACGCCCAGAAAGAATCATCTTGATAAATTTACACGTTGCCCCTAATACTTGCAAAGGTACCGTTTTTTTGCCTTCTTTATCTGGACTGCGACCAAACATCACCGACACAGGTAGCATCTGCACATCTAATTGGCGATCTTGTTGATGCGCGGTAATATAATCTCTAAGGATTTCAATCGATTTCTGCTTCTGTTTATTTGAGGCAAACATCCCCGGCCCTTTATCTATATAGACAAAAGCAGGTAATGTTACACCGCTCACATGGATCGCATTTAATGGATCCGGAAAATGATACTTTAAGCAGAGCGATCGCACCACCATCACATCAATGATAGAATTATAAGGCAGCACATATAAAATCGGCCGATGAGGATCAATATTCAGTTCAGTAATGGGATCGGTTGGAATTGGTTTACTTTTTACAAACAGTTTTACGGGTATCTGGATGATAAAAAAATAGACTCGAGTCCACCAAGAAGACATAACAAATAAACCTCATGCTTACGTATTAACTTTAATCGGACAATTATAGAGTCATTATCATTAAGATGGAAGCGCTCATTGATTAACAACAATCAATAGCAGCCAACCAAAGGAAGGAAGATAACTATCCATTCCATATTTATACGCTTATTAAGGAATAATGCGGATAAACAGCGTAAATTACGCTGTCATCGGGTTACTTTGAAAGTATTTATTGGGGAATGGATAGGATAACTATCGATATTATAAAGGTTTATTAATATCAATCCCGCGGATTTCTTTCCCCTTCATTCGCTCAATTTGTTGAATTGTCGCAATAATATCGCGTCCTTCACGCATACCATCAATTAATTTTCTTGCTTGCTTCGCGTCACCAATTTTCTGGAACAGATAATGATGTGCTTTAGCATGATCGGTAAAAGCATCATTAAATTCATTCACCGGTTGCATGCCAAGACAAACAAAGCCGTAATCAAACTCCAGCTTAACTTGATTACCTTCCTTATCTGCAACTAAGAAATAATCCGGTGCAACTTCCAGTAATGTCGTTAAAAGGTGCACATTGACATGATTACGTTTTAACATATTCATCATCGCAATGCGTCCAACATAATCCAGATCTTCGGCCAATGCCGCTTTCATCTCGACAATATCGACTGATTGCGCTTTATTTTCTGAGAAATATTCAACAACATCCAGTCCAACTGCTCCACCGCCAATCACAACCACTTTCTTATTAGGAATATCGGTAAACTGTGCAAAATTATTCATAATATCGAAAATAGAAAAAACTTTCCTATTTGGCGCCGATAATTGTTCTCGTAACCCTTTTATCGGTGGCAAGAGTGGTTTAGAACCGGTTGCGCTGACAACTAAATCTGGCTTTAAAGCGTCGATAATTTCAGGTGTCGCTTTGGTGTTAAGTTTGATTTCTAAATTCGATAATGTGCTGGCACGATTCACTAAGAATTTAGGTAAATCTGCAATCCGCTTTTTATAAGGAAAACGTGAGATCATCGTTGATAATCCCCCTAAAAAGGACTTCTCTTCAAACAGCGTTACATTACACCCCACTTCAGCTGCTGTACAAGCCGCTTCAAGCCCAGCACTACCACCGCCAACCACAACAATATTAAGGGGAACGCTAACCTGATAATGTTTATAATCTTCATAACTAATGACATCAGGATTAATTGTACAACGAATCGGTTTAGCACGCGCAATACGGTGATCGGCACAACCGATATTACACGAAATACATTTGCGTAATGTATCAACCTCATTATTTCGTACTTTTTCCACCCAATAAGGTTCTGCAATCAGCCCACGCCCTAAAACAATCAAATCGGCTGCCCCTTCTTCAAGTGCTTTGGTCACAATAGCTGGATCACGGAAATTACCCGAAGCAATGGTAATTTTTTTAAATTTATCACGTACCGCTTTGGCCATATATGCACGCCAACCATCAGGCAGATTCATTTCATCGATCTGATATTGGATAGTATCGTTTTGTGCAGCTGAAATATCAAAAACATCGACACCTTCATCAAGATAGGTGAGGATTTCTAATGTATCTTCTAATGTCGCGCCCCCTTCAATAAAATCGGTAGCACTAACACGTAATAAAATAGGAAAAAATGGCCCTACTTGCGCTCTGATTTCATCAATAACCATACGAGCTAAACGTGCACGATTTTCAGCACAGCCACCAAACTCATCAGTTCGTTTATTAAAAAGTGGTGAGATAAATTGGCTCAATAGGTAAGAGTGACCGGCATGAATTTCAACCGCGTCAAATCCAGCACGCTGCGCACGTTTAGCCGCTAAACCATACTGTTTTACCACATGATGAATTTCATCTAAGGTCGCGGGTCTTGGAATATTACCACCTGTTTTAGAAGGAATATTCGAAGAAGATATCGGCTGTAATCCATTTAAACGACCAGGAAACGCCGACGCACCGGCATGGTTAATCTGCACCGCAACCGATGCACCATGCTTATGCATACGTTCAGTAAAATTATAAAGGCCTGGAATATATTGATCATTATCCAAACGAAGTTGTGTCGTCCCATTGGTACCATAAGGGAAATCCACACAGACATTTTCAAGAATAATTAATCCGGTGCCGCCCTTAGCGCGTTGCTCATAATATTGAATATGATCTTCGACAATTTCGCCATTTAATGTCGCATAATTACTTCCCATAGGTGGCATCACAATACGGTTACGAATAGGAGTCCGATTAATCACTATGGGCTCAAATATTGCAGAAAAATTATTCACATTTTTCTCCTTTAATTAATTTTTATATCAATTTTGTTATCGATTGCTAAAAATCGCTTAACAAACTACACAAGGTCTCAACGCATTACGCATAAACGTGCATGAAAAATCGATGGGCATCCGTTAACAGCTTATAAAAGCTTGTTTTTTCTATCCCATCATTTTACAAAGTAATACTGATAAAAAGGTTAATTGATAAAATATTTTCATCTATTTTATAAGAATTATTTAATTTATCTATAAATTAACACAAACTTCAATGGCCCTTGTCTAAAAAACAAGAGCCATTAATCAAATGATCTATTTTTAAAATTTAATCAGTAACAATTATTTCTTTTTCGCTTCTTGCGCTGCGGCATGTTGTTGTATTGCAAATTGGCGTCGACCACCAGGGCGAGGGACTAAATCACCTAACATCACTTCATATCCCCCATCTACCACTAATTCTGTGCCATTAGAGTAGTCTGAACGGCGACTGGCGAGATATAAAACGGCATTAGCGATATCACGAGTCTCACCGATTCGACGACTGGCGATCATGCGAGTACGACCATCTTCAACTTCTTTATCTTCATAGAACTTACGCGATAATGGTGTTTTAACAAAGCATGGGCACACAGCATTACTGCGAATACCAAATTGTCCCCATTCAGCCGCGATCTGTTTTGACAACATCGAAATAGCTGCTTTGGTGGCACTATATGCACCACTGTAAGTTTCTGGCGTATGTGATGCAACTGTTGAGATATGCACCATACGTCCTGATTTTTGTTCGATCATCAAACGACCAAAACGTTGTGACATTAAAAAATAACCGGTCATGTTAACATTAATTGTGGCATTCCATTCATCTAATGGCAGATCTTCAAGAGGACAAAAACGCAAAATAGCCGCAGTATTGACTAAAATATCGCAACGCCCAAAGGTTTCTTTTACTTTTGCCACAGCCGCATCAACACTCGCTTCATCTGTCGTATTACAGATAAGTCCGATTGCTTTAATACCATATTCACTGGCGAGTTCTTGTGCAAACTGTTGACATTTCGCTTCATCGAGATCAATCAAGACTAGGTTAACTTTCTGTTTAGCAAATTCGCGGCTAATTTCTAATCCCATACCACCTACTGCGCCAGTAATCACACAAACATCATTTTCTAGTTCTAACCAACCATTACTCATAAAATACTCCAATACATTAATTTATCGTTAATCTGTTATTACTCGGCAACTACCGGTATGTGCATCAATTCATCGCGATGACAACAAAATAAGCAACATAAATGGGGCAACGCACCCCGTTTACGTCTAAACATAGCTCTAAACTACGCCTAACTGAATCTCACTATCCTAGGCATAGCTGTGATAAAGCACATCTAAAATATAGCGCAATGCTTTAACATCTAATTGACCAGGCGCCGAAGCATTTTTAGCGGCACCAAAAGTCATCGCCGAACCAAATGTCGTTCCAGCAACGCGGCTTATTGCACCAAGCCCAGCCATAGACATGGTAATTAGCGGCTGCGTAGCATATTGCTCTTTCATCTCGGTTGTGGCGGCCAATAATGTCAATACATCCTCAGTAGTTCTTGGCATGACGGCAATTTTAGGAATATCTGCACCTAAATCCTGCATTTTACGTAACCGCGCAATAATTTCGTCTTTTGGTGGTGTCTTATCAAAATCATGATTAGACGTCACAACTACGACCTGATGTTGATGAGCAACACGAATAATATCCTTCACATGATCATCGCCAATAAATACTTCGACATCAATCAGATCCACTAATCCACTACAGGCCATTGCGTTATTGAGCTCAATATAATTGATAAGTGGCCAAGGTTTGACACCACCTTCATTAGCGGTTCTAAACGTAAATAAAATAGGTTTTATCGGTAGCAAATCTCTGATTTTTTTTGCCACCGCTTTTACTGCATCAATATCATCAACTTGCGAAAAATGGTCAACACGCCACTCTAAAACATCAAAGTCTATCGATTGCAAAAAAGCCACTTCGCTTAATAATTCCGCTTCTGTCTTACCGACAATAGGCACTATGATTTTTGGCGCACCACTGCCAATTTCAAGGTTTTTAATGGTGATGGTTTTCATATTCGACCCTATCTAAAAATAATTCGTTCTAAAAAATAGTAACGGGATTTTATAAAGCAATGCCCTATTTCTTCTTAATTTTTACGTCACGTAACATCAATGAATCGGATTAATCATTAAATCCCATTTTTTCTTTTACATATTCGATTGGCGCATCTTCACCCGTCCAAACCTTAATTTGTGCCGCACCTTGCCATAACATCATGCCAATACCATTGAGAGTCTTACACCCCGCTTTTTCAGCAATTTCGAGCAATTTAGATTTACGTGGACTATAGATACAATCTGTCACAACTAAATCAGGTCGTAACATCGTCGGATCAGTAATAAGGCTTTGCCCTTCCAAAGGTTTCATGCCAACGCCAGTTGCATTACAAAGCACAGAGCTACTGGCAATTTCTTGGCGAAGTTTTTCTTTATCAGCAAGATCAAAAACATGCACTTTGCACGCTGTATTGGCATTTAATTTTTTCGCTACCGCTTCGATTTTTGGATAACAGTCATCTTTTTGATTAAAAATCGAAATCTCTTTCACACCATCAAGGGCAGCCTGAACTACGATAGCAGTAGCGGCACCACCGGCACCAAGAATGGTCATTTTTTTGCCAATAACATTAACATTGGCCTCTTTTAGCATGCGCATATAACCGATACCATCGGTGTTATAACCGGTTAACACACCGTCATCGTTAGAAATCGTATTACACGCGCCACTCATCTCAACTGCTGGTGTTAACTTATCAAGATATTGGCAAACTAACTGTTTATTTGGCATAGATACCGCAGTACCACGCAACCCTAATGCTTTCATCCCTTTGATTGCATCGGGTAATTTTTCTTGATCTACTTCAAAGGCTAAATAAACATAAGGAATATTTAATTTAGAATAGATCGTATTTTGCATTTGTGGGGATAAACTGTGGCGAATAGGGTATGCCATCAAACCGATCAATAAAAAATGACCGTCAATCTTTTCTCTCATTATTGTGCTCCGAACATAGTTTTTATAATGTTAATTTCTATAATCTTAATTTCTATAATATCAAGTTTCTAATAGGGTCTTAATACGTCTCACCACTTGCCGCCTAAATAGCCACGTTTCCTATTGATGATTAACAACAAAATAGCTGAACTTTATCAGATCTTATCCAGTTCGCTGATGATCTAATCATTCTACTGGTCGGCTATCAAGTGTAATGTGTATAAAATGTTAATAAAGTATCGTTACGCTTCATCTGCCACACGTTTTAGTAATGCGCGCGTATCAGCAATATACATTTTGGCTCTTTCAATTGGCGATTTGGATAAGGCTAACTCATCATTACAACACTCGATAGAAATAGGCATTTCGGGTAGCGCTTTTAAAAGCGAAACTAAATCAATCCCCCCCCATCCCGGCGATAAACGATAGTTACGAGCTTGATACAACAAGCCTTCCGTATCTTTTGGTTTTTCTTTGGTACCATCGCATAACTGCATATAACGCCAACAATCTTTCGGCACTTTCTTTAAATCTTCTAACGTATTGGGTCCACGATCAAAATGCAATGGATCAATAATCATACCTTGATTACTTTGATTGGCCTTCTTTAAAAGCTCAGTTCCCGAATTAACACTCGGCACATTGGTCCACGGCATCGGTTCGATATTAATCGCTATCCCTAATGGCGCAGCAATTTCGCACAGTGCAGCAAAATTATCGGCTAAACGATTCGCATCGGGATCATTACCCGCCAGGAGAACCTGACTGGCACCCAGCCGCGCACCGGTTTCCAGAACAGGTAAAAAATTAATCACACGCGTATCGGGTTTTAACCGGAAAATCTCAACATCTAATACTTTAACACCGGTCTCTTTAAGACGGTGCTCAACTTCACGAATAAGAGGAGTATCACCGACAGTCGCATAAACAGGTTCAGTCGGGGTGGCCGGAATAAGTCGCAATCCAACATGAGTATAACCCGCTTCAGCGGCAACGATAACTTGATTAGCCGGTGAAACATCTAATACCGTTAACGCAGCTAAACCAATAGGACGTTCTGACATCGCTTTCTCCTCAAGACTCATTTTATCTATTACATAAATTCTATAAATAGAGCAAATTTCATTAAAAATATCTATCAATTAAAATAGCCATTTATTGTCAATTTTTCAAGAAAAGAAAGATAAATTTTTAAAAAATGGGATCATTATCAACAAAATCTTATCAGTTCAGACAGTTATTTTCTTTATCATGTGAAAACTACCGTATCGGTTCTCACGTAAAAAATTCATTAAAAAAGATTCCATAAAAAGGAAGTGTTAGAAAGAATTTTGCGGGTGATCGCGTTTTATTTCCGCGATGACGGTCGCCAGCAAGGTGTGCAAAATATAGGGCGATACTATTTTAATTTTATTGGAGAATTCGGTATTTTGATATTTCCGCCAAAGTGCGACGCATAAACATTGCACTTTACGCCCCCATCCCCTAAAATGTCACCCTTGTTTTTTATCAAATAATTATCATTCATTAATTTATCCAGCTAATTTATATAATTATTTATTTCTTTCTTTCTCGTGAGATTATGACCGATCTATTTAATGCAATTTACCCCTTTAATGCCGTTGTACTCGCGGTTATCTGTATGTTAACTTTGTCGCTCTGCCGCGTACATGTGGTGATTAGTTTGATTTTGGGTGCCTTTATTGGTGGACTTTGTGGTCACTTGACATTAAAAGAGACCTTAGATGCGTTCAATACCGGGATCAGCAATGGTGCCAATATTGCTCTTTCTTATGCGATGCTCGGTGCCTTTGCCGTCGCTATTTCGAAATCCGGATTACCCGAACTATTAGCCCATAAAGTGATAAAACAGTTAACCTCAAGTGGTGCTAAAACACGGATAAAATGGACACTGATTATTCTCATTGCCTTAGTGAGTATCTCTTCCCAAAACGTGATCCCAATTCATATCGCCTTTATTCCATTATTAATTCCGCCATTATTATATGTGATGTCACGCCTGCAACTAGATAGGCGAATGATGGCCTGTATTATTGCCTTTGGCCTCGTCACCCCCTATATGTTTTTACCGGTTGGCTTTGGAAA
Source organism: Orbaceae bacterium ESL0727 (assembly GCA_029433345.1). Classification (GTDB taxonomy): domain Bacteria; phylum Pseudomonadota; class Gammaproteobacteria; order Enterobacterales; family Orbaceae; genus Gilliamella. The sequence continues at coordinate 925,252 of JAQTHY010000001.1, read as the reverse complement.
TATCTTTTTAAATCAAATTTTATTAAAAAATATTACCGCATCAGGCATGGATGTCAGTCATGTCAATGTGATGCACGCCATGGCAATTCCGGCATTAGGCATGTTCTTAGGACTGCTTTGCTCCATTTTTATCACCTATCGCAGACCCAGAGCTTATAAATTAATCCACGAAGGGCCTGTCACAACCCAATTCGATAATGTCAGTCCCCGCTCACTCTTAATTGCCTTAGGCGCAATCGTGCTCTCATTTGCAGCACAACTCTATACTGGCTCGATGATTCTTGGGGCATTAATTGGTTTTATCTGTTTTATTGCCTCGGGCTCAATCAAATGGGGCGAAGCCGATGGTGTATTTACCGATGGTGTCAAAATGATGGCAACCATTGGTTTTGTGATGATTTCGGCACAAGGCTTTGCCGAAGTCCTAAAAGCGACGCACAGTATCGAACCTTTAGTGATCAATAGTGCGGCAATGTTTGGTGAGAATAAAGCGGTGGCGGCGTTCATGATGATGCTGGTCGGACTGGTTATCACACTAGGTATAGGATCCTCATTTTCGACGGTTCCCATTATTACCGCTATCTACGTGCCACTTTGTATACAATTAGGTTTTTCACCTATTGCGACTGTCTGCTTAATTGGTGCATCTGGCGCAATTGGTGACGCCGGTTCACCGCCATCCGATACCATATTAGCCACATCTGCTGGGCTAAATGCCGATGGGCAACATGACCATATCCGCGATAGCGTCATTCCAACTTTTATCCATTTTAATATTCCACTTTTTATTGCTGGTTGGTTAGGCTCATTGATTTTATAATTAATCATAATATGAATGCCGCATATCGGGTAAAGCAAAATCAATAGATCATTTATCGATAAAAGCGGCAAGGCAAATCAACCATTAAAAAGGGTAATGGCCATAAACCATGAATAAACCGATCCATAAAACCTATCCCAATATCCGTGCACTTTGTGCGCAAGCAACGTGTCAGGTCGTCGAACAAGGCGAATCACTCACAGCTATCTTACCGCAGTTAACACATCATCTTACTGAGCGAGATCGCGCATTAATGCAAGAGATCTGTTTTGGTGTGATGCGTGTTTTACCCGAACTCAATTTTTATCTAAAAACCTTAATGGCCAAAGTGTTAACCGGTAAAAATCGGATTTTACATTATCTTCTGCTGGTAGGGCTTTACCAAATTCTATACACTCGTATTCCGCAGCATGCCGCAGTAGGCGAAACAGTAGGTGCCGTTGATAGCTTAAAAAAATCCAACTTAAAAGGCTTAATTAATGGTGTATTGCGTGAATTTTTACGCCAACAACCCGAACTACATCAGCAATTTAGAAACCAAACCGCTGCTTTACAATCATTACAACCAAGTTGGCTATTAAAACGCCTTGAACAGGCCTATCCCGATGAGTGGAAAAACATTGTTCATGCCAATAATCAAAAACCACCTATGTGGTTGCGGGTGAATCAAATCCACTATACGGCAAGCCAATACCAACAGCTATTGGCAGAGCACGATATTGCGGCTGAACGCGATCCCAATATACCGTCAGCATTACGATTACTGACCCCGACTAATGTCAATAATTTACCCGGCTTTGCGCAAGGCAGTGTGACCGTACAAGATCTCTCTGCCCAATATGCCGCCTATCTCTTGGCACCCAAAGATGGTGAGTTAATATTAGATCTCTGTGCGGCACCTGGCGGCAAAACAACCCATATTTTAGAAATGGCTCCTAACGCACATGTATTCGCGGTAGATGTCGATGCAGGGCGAACCAAACGCATTAGTGAAAACCTGACTCGCTTAAATTTACGGGCAGAAGTGATGGTTGGCGATGGCACTACCCCCGAACAGTGGTGCAGTGGCAAACGTTTTGATCGTATTTTACTCGATGCCCCTTGTTCAGCCACCGGAGTTATCCGCCGTCATCCAGATATAAAATGGCTACGCCGCGATGACGATATTGCCCAGCTTGTCACGTTACAGCAAACAATTTTAACTAAAATTTGGGATTACCTAAAACCGGGTGGAACATTAGTTTACGCAACCTGCTCAGTGCTACCAGACGAAAATAAATGGCAAATTACACGCTTTTTACAAACACAAACTGATGCTAAAGCGCAAGGTGAATTCAAACAGCTTTTACCGGCCGAAAATAGTGGTGATGGTTTCTTCTATGCCGTTTTACAAAAACAGTAACGGCCTAAATACCCATAAATATGATTATGAAGTTTCAGAACTACTATACGTTTATGTCAAATTTACGTTTATATCAAACATCTGCTTATAACCAACGGTTATCACTGCATTCACGGTAACCGTAGTTAGGATGAAATCAATTAAAATGAAAGGAAAATAGAAAAGGCGGACCAATCAACGCTGATAAGTCGCCTTTTTTGATAGATTCCACTCACGTCAGTGGAATCGAGAAGTTAATAAAAATTACGCACTTTTTTTCGGGAAATTAAAGATTGTGCGATAACGAATTAAAACAATCACGGCTAATAATGTTCCGAAACCGGCAATAACAGCATCACTTAACATCACATAACGCAGATCGAAATTCTTCGAAATATAACCAATTAAAAATGGAATCGTCGCCGTCGCCACACTTGATGACGTAAAGAAGATACCAAGCACTTTCCCTTTACCGGATGGGAAGAATTCCGCCATAGTTGTTAAGGCCAATTGTAATACCCCACCTGCAGCAGTAAATCCTAAAACAAAACCAGCCACAACACACATCATTGGTGTTGGATTGAGATAAAGTGTGATAAGCATTAAGGTTGAAAGAAGTGGATACAACACAACAATATAGACGGGTCTTACCAAACTTTTAACCAAGAAAGCTGTTAAAAAGACACTGGCTAATGTACCGATTCCATATGCAGATACAGAATAACCGGCACCTGCTGCATCCATACCCGCAACAGTTTGTGAAAAATCTTTTAAACAAGATGAAACCAAATAAAATGTTGCTGTCGAGGTAAATCCAATCAGAATAAAGCAGATCCCTTCAATCCAAAAATTAGCTTTAGTTTTTAGAGTTGGCATTGAGGTATCGACCGCAGTGAGATCCTTCTCTTCTTGTTGTGGTGTAATTTTATAATTCGGGAATGGCATTTTTAATACAACTAATGCATTGATAAGCAAAATTGCGCAACAGAAGAAGAATGACCAACCATAATAACCTTGCGCCGCCATAATCAATCCCATAATAATCGGTAACACTGATTGACCGGCCGCAATTGCTGCTTTGGTTAAAATAGACGCAGAACCCGGAGATTTTGGAAAAGCTTCCATTAAGGCAGGATAGGTGCCTGCATCGAGTGTCGAATTAGCAATCCCACCGAGTACGGCAAACATAAAGGCGATATGGACATTCGGACTGACTAAAATACCGAGTAAGAAACCGATATAAAATAGCCCACCTAAAAAGATAAACGGTTTACGACCAAATTTATCAGACAGTGTCCCCATGATAAACAGAACCAATAAACGCCCAACGCCCAGTCCAACCATCACATCATAAACGCCCCCTTTAGCCTGGCTAATTAACCGTGTTTGCTCAGGCGTTAGAAGATCTTTGGCAATAGTAAATAAATAAGCGATCTCTGGATTAAATTGTGCGGCTAAATAATCAACATTTAAGCCCAGAATAATGGCGCCCATACCATGCACAAAGTAGTTAATATATAAACAGACCGACGTCCCTAAATACCTATTTTTCATTTAAACGTTCCTATACTAATTAATGATTTCTATTAAATTTTTTTCATATCAACGATTCGCGTAAATCGATAACAGACAACTGCCCCTAATACCACACTGCCCAAGGCGATAAAAAGATCAATCAAAATGGCATAACTCACATTAATCATTGTCAGCTTAGGAATCACACTCGGCACAATAATGTAAGAAAAACCACTGAGTGTATATACACACCCAACCGCTAACCCTTTGCGTTTAGGGAATAATTGCTGCATAACCACCAATGTGAGTTGCAACACACCACCCGCGGCAGTAAAACCGATACCGATTGCGGCAATAAAACACATAGTCGGTGTTAAATTAAAAAAGAAGAGCGCCAAAAAGGCAGCCGATAGAAGTGGCAAAATAACAATACAATAAACCGGTTGTAGCACTTTTTTAACGATATAAGACGTGACGAAAACAGAAATAATCGATGCCGTACTATAGTAGCTAATCAACTGTTTTGCCGAAAGCTCATCCATACCCACACCACGATGTGCAATTTCGGGTAGCCATTGCCAAATCACGGTAAAGGTTGCCGTGGTGGTGAATCCCATCAAGATCAATAAAATACCTTCGAACCAAAATTTAGGTTTACTGATAAAATAATCGCTATCACCATTATTCCCCGTAATCGCGGTATCTTTAGACGGGAACTTTTGGGGTGCTAAAATCAAACCATTTAATAATAGATAGAGAGAAAAACCGACAAATGCCCAACCAAACCAGATATGGTGCCCATCAATAAAATAGACAATTAACGGCAAAATCAACGAACCTAATGAAATGAACGCTTTAATCAAGATACTGGCGGTACCAGCAGATTTCGGGAAACATTCCGTTAACGTCGGCATCGATCCGGTATCTAAAAATGAATTGCCGGCCCCCACAATAATCGCTAAAAAGAAGGCTTGATGAATATCATTGCAGAAAGTGATCCCCAAAAAGAAGGTCACGTAACAAAGCATACCAATATAGATAAACGGTTTACGTCCAAATTTATCTGACAGGACGCCACCAATAAACATTAGTAATATCTTCCCAATACCAATACCCGAGGCAACATAGCCAAGTCCGACAATATCGGTATTTAGCTGTTTAGAAAGGTCAGTCGAAAATTGCATAATCACAATTAATGCAATACTTTGCATAATATAATTTGCATAGATCGAGCCAACAATTCCATAAGAATGGATCGGCTGATTATTCATTGTCATACTCCAAAATTAAAATTTAAAAACTCAAAAATAAAACTGAAACCAATATACAATCGTTAATCTTAATTACAAAATATTATGCTTAAATTTATTATGAAATTTTAATATTCTTCACAAAAATTTATAATTCGACCCGTATCTATAGTTATTTTAAATGTTTTCGAACAAAAATAAATTTAATTTCTAATTGGGGAAGCTAATAAAATCAGGATCTGTATTGATTTTTTCCAGCTATTATGGATGATGATAAACGAATAAAATATACGCCATCTTTTTTAGTAACAATAAGATAAACAATAAGATTTTGTCTGATATGCGCTATTCATTGGACGATGCTAGTTACCCTAAAAAATAGCGTTTTGATTGAAATGGATAGGCGTTCTGAAAGTTATTTATATGACGATCTTTTAGGCTTATTGTGCATTAAAAATGCGCATTGCAGCTTTAGGTTGATGCAGATCCAATAGAATCCATTTTATCCATTCAATGAATGGACATCGATTCACTATAGATGATTGTCATGCGGTTTGATAACGGCTCACCTCATCAATGCGACTAAAACAAAAGCCTTATTGATATCTCAACAAGGCTTTGAATTTATGGTGTGGATTATAGCCGTTAACACATCCGGTTCGGTTAGATTTTATCCGTTTTTAACATTTAGCACGCTTAACATTTGCGCAAGAATTTTCGATTCATCTTGTGCAACGTCAAGCACATGATGCGCAGCATCTTGATATAACGACATGCGATCTTCCAACACCTTTTCCATCTCATCAACAATAGATAAGCCAGTTAAGGAAGGACGCTGTGCAACATTCGGATCTTTCATTAATCGCGCTGCAAGTATTGCCGCTGGCGCAGATAAAAAGAGGACAGTTCCGTGTTGTTTCATAAAATCCCGATTATGTTTAGCCAGCACCATGCCGCCACCGGTTGCAATCACGCGATTAGGTTTTGTAGTTTCGACAAGTACTGAGCTTTCCCGCGCTCTAAAGCCTTCCCAGCCCTCTTTTTCAACTATTTCGGCAACCGTTTTTTGGGTAGTTTCGAGTAAATAGCAATCTGTATCAATAAATGAAAATGATAACGCATTTGCTAACATCTTTCCCATCGTCGTTTTACCCGCAGCACGGGCACCGACTAAAAAAATTGTTTGGTTCATATTCGATCCTTTTTATAAATACCAGAATGCAACTGTTTACTATGCTAGTAATTACATGACGCATTTGCAACAAATATTTTACACTTTTTGCTTGTTATATTACTTCTATGATTTATATATATTTTTTTAAATATTTTTGTAAATTAATATTTACAATAATAACTATTTCGAATCTTTCGCGATTTTATGCAAAAAAAACGACCCTATGTCACGCGCTGCATCAAACCCAAAACGATAACAAGAGAAAAAGGGAATCCAGAAAATGGCTGGGTTTGTTGATATGATATTTATCAGAATGGTAAATGGACAAAAATAAATGGGGCATAGCCAACGGCAATAAGCCCCATATTAGCACCCCAAACTTAACAGAGCTTTTCAAGCCCTCTAAAGTAAAGTTCTGTGGCGATAGATTGATGTAATCGCCATTGAATCAGATCCAAATTAGGATTCATTTTATGAAACTCTTCATAAGTCATAAAATAACGAATAGAACTGCTCCCTACGCGATCATTAATACCATTAATAATGATATTAATTTTATCATTCCGCTGTCTTTTTAATTCATTCATTGCATTTGCAACAAATTCAGGCACCGGCTGTGAACCTTGTTCCCATTCACGCCAAACGCTAGGTTCGGTTTTACCCACATATTGACTCGCTTCCGATATTTTCAACATCAAAAAGCGGCGATACGCTTGCAATTCTACATTAGTCATAAAAATCCCCTTATTTTCCTGCTAGTGCATCAATAACGGCTTGTTTAGCGCGGACAGAAAGATCTTTGCCAGTCCAAATTTTAAATTGCGCATTCGCTTGGCCAATGAACATATCACGACCCGAAATAGATTCCCATCCCGCTTTTTCGGCTGCATTTCTAAAGCAAGTATGGTACGGCGTATAAACGATATCATAGGCCACACCTTTACCTTTGAACCAAGACTGTTCATAAGCTGTTTCTGTTTCAAACTTACCTTGCATACCTAATGGCGTTGCATTGACAATAATTTGTGCTTCAACTTCATTACGCTTGTCCCATGGCACTACCTTCAAATTAAATTCTGCCGCCAAAGCATTAGGTAACGCATCGACAATATCGGTAACGGTAATATCGGTATAGCCAAGATCATGTAAACCAACCACTGCAGCTCGCGCCGCACCACCTGCGCCAAGTAATAACACTTTTTTATAATCAGCACTCAGATTTTTGTGACGTAATGGCTCCATAAAACCAATAATATCAGTATTATCACCGCACAATTTATCGCCATCCCAATAAATAAGATTTGCTGCCCCCGCTTTTTTGACGCGATCAGTGACTTCATCTAAATAAGGAATAATCGTCTGTTTATGAGGAATAGTGACACATAAACCACGAATATTTAATAGTCGAATTGATTTAAAAAGAGTCGGAATATCTTCAGAAGGCATAGGGAAAGGAACCAATACGGCTGGAATATTATAATCTTGGAACGACATGGTATGAATAAGCGGACTCATACTATGTCCAAGTGGGTAACCAATAATTCCGTATATACTATAAGGTGTAAACTGACTCATATTAACTCCTTGTGTAAGTTACAAATAAAGTAAAGATCGACCATATTCAAGCAATAATAATGCGATATCAAAGCGATTAAAATGGCGCTATTTTCAAATTTATCATAACACTTATTCCGAAAAGAAGGGAACTCTGTGCTAACTTATCGGCCAAAAATCGCATCATCACTATTTTCAATTAAAAAATGGTAGAACTTTTGTGCAGCGGGTAAAAGTGGTCGATTGGCCATAGTAGCAATAAAAATATCGCGCTTTTGATCATTTTTATTCATCGGCACTAACGTGACATTAAATTCTTCCGGAATAGAGACTCTCGGCATAATACCAATCCCATAATTAATCGATGCCAATCCCATCATTGCCCCTTCAGTTTCAACAAGACAAGCCACATTGGGCTTAATACCCGCTTTCTCAAACATAGTATCGATCACATTCTTCATACCACTGCGCTCAGTAAACAAAATCAGCGGTTCATGAATAATATCTTTCAATGCTAATTTTTTGCGTTTAGATAAAGGATGCGTATTGGAAATGATAAAAACCAACTCTTGCTTGGCTAATTTTTGAAAATGAATATCAGGTTCATCATGCAGCTGTGAACAGATACCGATCTCAAAACGTTTATTTTTCAGCCCATCGACAATTTGCTGTGATAATCCTTCATAAAATGAAAAAGTAATATTTTTATTTTCAGGATGACTTAAAAACGCTTTGATCATTTTAGGAATATAATTTGCGCTGATAGAATAGATAAATGCCAAACCAATATGCCCATTAGAGATACTGGTCAACTCTTTGACAAATTGCTCACCTTCATTCAAAGCCGCCAATGCTTGCTCAACATAAGTGAGATACTGTCGCCCTTCTTTGGTTAATTCGACATTTCGCCCACGTTTTTGGAATAATTTTATGCCAACCTCTTTTTCCAGTTCGGCAATCGAGTGACTTAAACTAGGCTGGCTAATCGAAAAATATTCTGAGGTTGAGGTATAATGTTGTGTTTTAGCAAGCAATTGAAAATATTTAAGTTGCTTTAAATTCATATGATCAAAATCTCTAAAAGTCAGCTATCGCGTTAACCTATCTTATATGATAGATAGTATAAGATAAATACTTCTAAACATAATGTTTTAATCGTTAACTCTCTAGATAAAATATTGACATAAACGTATACTAACTCTGAAACATCCAAATAAAAATATTTTATCAGCCCTCGCCAAGCCTTACCGCCAAAACGCTGACAGCAATTTGGACAATGCTAGGGAGATATGATAAATTCCTACTCCATTTTTAGTCTTTTTGGGATAAACGATTTTCTGTTATGGCATATACATTAACCTATAATGATCTTCCTGAAAATATTCAACACTGGCAAGGCTTACCGCTGTCATTGAATGGTTGCGAAGTGGTGCCGCTTGACTATAACGCCGGCAAAACAGGTTGGATTATCTATGGGAAAAAACTAAACAAAACCTTACTCTCTAAATTTCAAGATCAATTGGCGATGCCGATGGTTATTGTCTCGTCATGGAAGATTAAAACATACCAAATCGTACGCATTGCAGGGGAAATTCCTAAAAAAGCGAAATCGATTGCTTACACGTTAGGTGTCGATGTGTCGCCTATTGATAATTTACCGACTTTACATTCCCCCGGTTTATTAGTCATGGATATGGATTCCACCGCGATATGCGTGGAATGTATCGATGAGCTGGCAAAATTACAAGGTGTCGGTGAGTTGGTCAGTGCGGTAACCGAACAAGCTATGCGTGGTGAGATGGATTTTTCGGCCAGTTTACGCAAACGTGTCGCGACATTAAAAGGTGCTGATGCCCAGATTTTAGAAGAAGTGAAAAATAATCTGCCCATCATGCCTGGCTTAACTTATCTGGTCAAAGAACTCTATAAAAGAAACTGGTATGTCGCTATCGCTTCGGGGGGATTTACCTATTTTGCCGATTATTTAAAAGATAAACTGAAACTAGAAGCCGCCGAAGCAAACCGTTTGGAAATTAAGAATGGCAAATTAACCGGCAAAGTCATTGGGCAAATTGTTGATGCCAAATATAAAGCCAGAACATTACAGCAGCTGGCTACTGAGCTTAATATCCCTATCGAACAGACTGTCGCCATCGGTGATGGGGCTAACGATCTGATGATGATTCGTATTGCAGGGCTGGGGGTTTCTTACCATGGCAAACCCAAAGTGGTAGAAAAAGCGAAAATTAGTATCAATTATGCTGACTTAACCGGCTTATGGTGCATTTTATCAACAAGCTTATTAAGTGAAGGCTAACGCACCACCTCGTGATATAATCTAACCCTAAATCGAAAATAATCAGGAGCAATTTTGGCCAAAACAGTCAAACGCGCCTATGTCTGTAATGAATGCGGTGCGGATTATCCTCGTTGGCAAGGGCAATGCAGTGCATGTCATGCTTGGAACACCATTACAGAAGTGCGCCTTGCCGCGGCACCTAGCCGTAATGAACGATTAACTGGCTATGCAGGTAGTGTAGCTGGGCAAAGTAAAATCCAAAAACTGTCCGAGATTAGTCTTGCCGAGTTACCACGCTTTTCAACCGGTTTTTCAGAATTTGATCGGGTATTAGGTGGCGGCGTCGTACCGGGTAGCGCCATTCTAATTGGCGGTAATCCAGGTGCGGGTAAAAGTACATTATTGTTGCAAACCATGAGCAAACTGTCCCAGCAGATGGATACGCTTTATGTGACTGGTGAAGAATCACTCCAGCAAGTGGCAATGCGTGCTAATCGACTCAATCTGCCTACTGAAAATCTGAATATGTTGTCAGAAACAAGTATTGAGCAGATCTGTATACTGGCTGAACAGGCCAAACCCAAACTTATGGTGATTGACTCAATCCAAGTTATGCACCTTGCCGATATTAGTTCTTCGCCGGGTAGTGTTGCACAAGTACGCGAAACCGCAGCTTACCTCACCCGTTTTGCCAAAACACACGGTATTGCCATTATTATGGTCGGACACGTGACTAAAGATGGTTCATTGGCTGGGCCTAAAGTGCTGGAACATTGTATTGACTGTTCTATTTTATTAGATGGCGATGCCGATTCCCGTTTTAGAACATTGCGCAGCCATAAAAACCGTTTTGGTGCCGTGAACGAACTGGGCGTATTTGCGATGACCGAACAAGGTCTAAAAGAAGTGAGTAATCCTTCTGCTATCTTCTTAAGCCGCGGCGCTGAGATGTTACCGGGCAGCTCGGTAATGGTACTTTGGGAAGGCACACGTCCTTTACTGGTTGAAATCCAAGCACTGGTCGATCATTCTATGTACGGCAATCCACGGCGCGTTGCTGTCGGTCTTGATCAAAATCGTCTAGCTTTATTACTGGCGGTCTTACATCGTCATGGTGGTTTGCAAATGGCCGATCAAGATATTTTTGTCAATGTTGTCGGCGGCGTAAAAGTCACCGAAACCAGTGCCGATTTGGCGTTAATTGCGGCCTTAGTGTCCAGTTTTCGTAATCGCCCGTTACCGCAAGATCTGGTCATCTTTGGCGAAATTGGCCTAGGTGGTGAAATCCGTCCTGTGCCAAGTGGACAAGAACGCATCGCTGAAGCGGCCAAACATGGCTTTACCAAGGCGATTGTTCCTATTGCCAATATGCCTAAAAAGAAAGTGGAAAATATGCAACTTTTTGGTGTAAAGAAAATCTCTGAAGCAATTGATATTTTGGGGAATTTTTAAAAATCAGGTGATGTTTTCCCACATCACCCATAAATTCCCCTAAATAGATGAGATGTAAGATGGGATCATTAATAACAGATCTCATAACATGGCTTATACTTGGTGCCGCCCGGTAATTTCATCCGGTGCTGTGTGACAAAACTACGCAATAATAGATCTAATTGCTTCATAATCTGTGGATCACCTTGCAGTTTATAAGGCCCGTGCTTCGCAATCTGTTTCATGCCGACGTCTTTCACATTGCCAGCCACAATACCCGAAAAAGCACGCCGTAAATTAGCCGCTAAAAGTTCAACAGGTTGATCTTTATGAAGGTTCAGTGCAGCCATGTTGGCATGTGTCGGAATAAATGGATGTTGTAAAGATTCATCAATTTTAAGCGTCCAATTAAATCCATAGGCATCCCCCGAAGCTAACCGTGCCGCTTTCACTTGTCTAACACCGCGTTTCATAATCCGGGCAACTTGCTCCGGATTATCAATCACAATCTGATACAGTTTCGTCGTTTCATCACCTAAGGTACTACGCACAAAATTATCAATCGCAGTAAAATAGTCAGTACATGCTTTCGGTCCGGTTAAAACCAGTGGTAAAACTTGTTGTTTATTGGCAGGGTTAAGCAAAATGCCTAAAATATAGAGTAACTCTTCCGCCGTTCCGGGACCACCAGGGAAAATAATAATACCGTGAGCCATGCGCACAAAAGCCTCTAACCGTTTTTCGATATCCGGCATGATAATAAGCTCATTCACCAACGCATTTGGCGGTTCAGCAGCAATAATAGACGGTTCGGTCATCCCAATAAAACGGCTATCTTTATAACGTTGTTGCGCATGCCCGATAGCAGCACCTTTCATTGGCGCTTCCATGATCCCCGGACCACAACCTGTACAAATATTGAGCTCACGTAACCCTAATTGCATACCGACGTGTTTGGCGTACACATATTCATTTTCGTTAATTGAGTGCCCACCCCAACAGTCAATAAGATTCGGCACTTCACCCACATGCAGTGCTTTAGCATTACGTAAAATCGAAAAAACTAAATTAGTAATATAAAATGATTGATTTTTCTGTAATTTGACATTATCCATCAACTCTTTGATGGTGCTAATTTCGCCATTAATAAAGAGAATATCACGCAATACCGCAAACAGATTGGCTTGGATAGAGCGAATAATTTTACCGTCAACAAAGGCCGTACGTGGCGCATTAATCAGCTCTAGCTTAACGCCGCGTTCACGACTCACCACATTGATTTCAAAAGATTTAAATCGTTCTAATAATTGCTGGGTATTATCGGTTTTGCTGCCGGCATTAAGTGTCGCCAATGAACAATTCCTAAACAGCTGATAAAGTTCACTACCGGCTGACTTTTTTAAAACATCGACTTCAACTTGGGCAAGAAGATCCATCGATCCTAATGGGCTAATCTGTGTAATCACAAAAACCTCCAGCTTAATAATAAACGTTTCAGTGATAAACGTTCTATTATTTATAATATGATTATTTATAGTATGATTGGTTAGCTAATCTGTATAGGTATAATACGCTATCCCACCAAAACAGCAAAAATTCTAAGGCAGATAATCCTAATTTAGTTGGCTATTTTAACCGCGGTTTTAACTGTTTTTTTAACTATTTTTTACCAATCAATGTTGTATAATACGCTAATTATCAAAATAACGCTTAAATGCTATTTAAAAACTTATGAATAAACTCGCTAATCGTTTAGATCACTTCTCGGATTCTATTATTCGTCGCATGACGCGAATCGCCAACCAATACGATGCCGTTAACCTATCACAAGGTTTTCCTGATTTTGATCCGCCGCAACCATTACTTGATGCATTAAAACAAGTGGCCGATCATGGTCCTCACCAATATGAGATCACGTGGGGATCAGCAAAATTTAGACAGCTACTTGCCCAAAAACAAGAAAAATTAATGGCCATGGCGATCAATCCAAACGAAAATATTTTAGTTACCTGTGGCAGTACTGAAGCAATGATGTGCGCCGTGATGACGGTCTGTAATCCCAAAGATAAAGTGATTATTTTTTCACCTTTTTATGAGAACTATGGTGCTGATGCGATTTTATCAGACGCGGAACCTATTTATGTCCCACTGATTCCACCCACTTTTGAATTTGATAAACAGCAATTACGAGCAGCGTTTGAACAAGGTGCTAAGGCAATTATCGTCTGTAATCCAAGCAATCCATGCGGTAAGGTATTTACCAAAGAAGAGCTCGATTATATTAGCCAGTTAGCCATTGAGTTTGATACTTATGTGATTACCGATGAAGTGTATGAACATATCGTCTATGCACCTTATAAACACCTTTATTTGGCTAACTTTCCTGGTATGAAAGAAAGAACAATTACCTGTAGCTCTCTCTCTAAAACTTATTCGATTACCGGTTGGCGATTAGGTTATATTATTGCGGATAAAGACATTATTGATGGTTGTAAAAAGATCCATGATTTTCTAACGGTTGGCGCAGCTGCACCTCTACAACAAGCGGCTTGTGCAGGTCTCGCGTTGAAGCAAGATTATTATGATAACCTAACTAAACTCTATACCCATAAACGCCAACTCTTTTTAAGTGGTCTAGATAAAATCGGTTTATCCTATTACGAACCACAAGGTGCTTACTATGTTTTAGTCGACATCTCTACACTGAATCCATTCAAAACTGATTTAGAATTTTGTGAATGGCTAATAAAAGAAGTTGGCGTTGCCGCCGTACCCGGTTCTGCATTTTTTAAAGATTCTGATCCCGATACAACAAAATATCGCTATATCCGTTTTCATTTTGCTAAAAAAGAGGAAACTTTATTAGACGCATTAGAACGTTTGTCTCATATTAAGGAAAAGTTATTATGTCAATCACATTAAAATCTCTAACCGTTAAAAAGATTATCAGTTTTGTTTTTATCACAACGTTATCGCTCTTTACCCTAACCGGATGTGATGACAACAAAAATACGACAACCAATAAAACTGAAAACAAATTAGTTGTCGGCGTCGCTGCCGGCCCATATGGGGATATGTTTAAAAAAGCCATTGCGCCTGGTCTTGAAAAGCAAGGTTATAAAATTGATATTCGCGAATTTAGTGATTATGTCCAACCCAATATCGCGTTATCCAATAAAGAAATTGACGTCAATCTATTCCAACATTTAGCCTATTTGAATAATTTCAAACAAGCACGCAAGATTGATAATATCACCGCTATCGCTTTTGTTCCCACTGCCGGAGCCGGTATTTTTTCAAATAAAATTAGCGATTTTTCCCAACTCAAAGCTGGCGATCAAGTCACCATCTCAAATGATGTAACTAACGAAGCCCGTGCATTACGTATTTTACAATCTGCCGGCTTAATTAAACTCAATCCAAATACAGCTGCAGGTGAAGTGACACCTAAAGATATTATTGATAACCCTTACCAACTGGTCATCGTACCAATTGAAGCGCCACAAACACCGCGTTCACTAGACAGTGCAGTACTTGCCGTCGTAAATGGTAACTATGCTATAGGTGCAGGACTTGATCTTTCCAAAGCGCTATATACTGAAAAACTCGACAAAGATTTAAAAAATGTTATCGCTATTCGTACTGATACTGTTGACACTTTAGGTAAAGCGATTATTGATGTCTTAAAATCTGATGATTTTAATCGTGTTATTGATGATAAGAATGATATTTTTTATACATTCCAAAAACCTGACTATCAACTTTATTAAAAGTGGATAATGATTAAAAATAGATAACGATTAAGAATAGATAACAACAAGTTACCATTCTCAAAGATTGCTTTATTGCGCCGATTCACGTCGGCGCAGCATAGACAAAACAAAAACAATAATAGAACAAGCATAATCGATGATAAATATACCTCTTATTCAAGTAAAAAATGTCTCCGTCACTTTTCAGAGCAAAAAACAGACTATACATGCGGTAAAAGATGTCACTTTTGATGTATACGAAGGCGATATTTTCGGCATTATTGGCTCAAGTGGTGCAGGTAAAAGTACGTTAGTCCGTACTTTAAATCGTCTTGCCGATCCGACATCTGGCGAAATTGATGTAAATGGCGTGAATATTGCGACCTTATCGGGTAAAGCCTTACAAAATTTTCGCTTCAAAATGGGCATGATTTTTCAAAATTTCAATTTAGCCGCCTCCAAAACTGTTTATGAAAATATCGCTTTTGTCTTAAAAGCGGCAGGTAAAAAAGGGGAAGCCGTTAAATCACGTGTGCAAGAATTGCTCACGCTAGTTGGATTAAGCGATAAGGCTGATGCCTATCCTGCTGAGCTAAGTGGCGGACAAAAACAGCGCGTGGGTATCGCACGTGCATTAGCGAATGATGCCAAAATTTTATTGTGCGACGAAGCGACCAGTGCGCTTGATCCACAAACAACTACTGCTATTTTAGAGCTATTAAAACAGCTAAATCGCGACTTTAAATTAACAATTGTCTTAATCACACACGAAATTGATGTTATCAAAAAGATCTGTAATCGTGTCGCCGTCATGTCGAATGGAAAAATCGTCGAATTAAATGACACGTTTGCGCTCTTTTCACAACCACAACAAGCATTCACACAATCCTTCTTGAATGTCGATGAAAATACACTCTTACCGGATAACATCAAGAATAACGTAAAGGGAACCTTGATCCGTTTACGCTACATCCATGAAAATGCAACTCAACCCATCTTATATCAATCAGCGCAATTAACGCATGTTGAGTTTAACATTCTACATGGCTTCATTGAGTATTTTAACGATCGTGCATTAGGTAATTTGGTGGTGGAATTGATTGGTAAACCAGATAATATACAAGCCCTAATCCAATTATTAAAAGATCATGATGTGATTATTGAGGATATATCATGAACCTAACTTTTAACGAATTATGTGATCTTTTGTGGATCGCAGCCAAAGAGACGTTTACTATGGTCAGCTGGTCATTATTGGCCGCTATTTTATTCGGTACCATAATTGGACTTTTCCTTTATCTGACCGCTAATCGTTTTTTCTTTAAAAATAAAATCATTAACCAAATTGCAGGATTTATTGTGAATGCAACGCGATCTATTCCCTTTTTGATCTTAATGGTCGCCGTATTACCTGCCGGTTTTTATTTAGTGGGTACATCTATTGGTCCTAAAGCTGTCATATTTCCATTAGCCGTTGCCGCTATTGCCTTTTATGCTAGATTAGCCGAAAATGCATTTAGCCAAGTCGATAACGGCGTGATTGAAGCTGCAATTGCGAGTGGCGCGTCTCATTATCGAATTATTATTGGCATTTTATTTCCTGAAGCGTTTGCACAACTGGTTCGACATGCCACAGTAACGGTTATCTCACTCATCGGTTATAGCGCCATGGCGGGAATCGTCGGTGGTGGTGGTATTGGTGATTTAGCTATTCGATACGGCTATCAACGTTACGTCACTGAAGTTTTAATTATCTGTATTGTAATTTTGATCATCATTGTGCAAGTATTACAATTTTTAGGCGATACTTTCGCAGATCACCTTGATAAGCACAAACATTAAAAATCATTAAATTCATAATATTAGATAATAAATGATAGATGACAGTAACGCGGATAAAAAGGCAGCAAACTAACCCACTCTGCCACCGACAGAGTGACGATCGCCAAGTGATATAAATATAGGCATAGATCTACCAACAACAGTCGATAGACTATAGTAAAAAAACAAATAACAAAACAACGAGATAAAAAGCAAGTTGTTAGATAGTTATTAAGCAAATAACATATAAAAATAGCGAGAACTCTATTATGCAATGGCAATATCTTAGTGATCTTATTAATGATGCCAATCGTGTCATCATAGGGCAGGCAATTGAACATTTTTACCTGACCGATGGACTAAAACAGACTTTTGGCGAAGCAGATATCTTAATCTTTCCTAAAACGACGCAAGAAGTCTGTGCTATTATGCAATTTGCTAACACGCATCAGATCAATGTCACATCACGCGGTGCCGGTTCTAACTTAGTTGGCTCAACAATTCCAAATCACGGCATTATCTTAGATCTCTCATTAATGAATAATATCATTGAACTCGACAAAGAGACCTTTACCGTGACCGTACAACCTGGCGTGCTCTTAATTGATTTACAACAATTTGTTGAAAAACAGGGGCTTTTTTATCCGCCCGATCCAGGTGAAAAACGGTCAACTATTGGCGGAAATATCAGTACCAATGCTGGGGGTATGCGTGCCGTCAAATATGGCGTAACGCGTGATTATGTACAAGCCTTAGAAGTCGTCTTACCCAATGGCACCTTGCTAAAAATTGGTAGTAAAAATATCAAAGATAATACTGGCTTATCCTTAAAAAATTTATTTATTGGCAGTGAAGGGACACTCGGTGTCATTACCCAATGTACATTGAAAGTGATTGCCAAACCCAAGGCAAGTGAAACCTTGATTTTAGGCTTCGACAGTATTGAAAAAGCCATTGCCAATATCACCACAATATTACAGACATTAACCCCCACAGCACTTGAATTTGTTGAACGCAAAGTCGCACAATGGGGAGAACAGTATTCGGGTGTAACCTTCCCTTTACCACAAGCAAAAGCCTATTTGATTGTTATGTTAGATGGTATGGATCATGATGACATTACTAAGCAACGTCAAAACCTACTTGCCGTTCTGGGTAAAGTCGATTACGTGATTCCACAGACTGCCGAAGAAACGCAACAGATTTGGGCGGTAAGGGGATCATTAGTGCGCGCAGTTGAAGCTGTCTCTCAACAAGATCCTATTGATATTGTGGTGCCAATTAACCGTATTGCTGATTTTATCGCTTACACAAAACAATTAGAACAACAGACCCAAGTACGCATGTTGGCATTTGGACATGCAGGTGACGGTAATATTCACCTCTGTATTTTACGGGATAACTTGGATGATAAAGAGTGGTCACGTAAATTAAAAATGGTTCATGACGGTTTATATCAAAAATGCCTTGAATTTGGTGGATTACCATCAGCCGAACATGGTATTGGTACGGCGAAAGTTGCTTACTTTAATGACGCTATTCCACTCGAAAATCGTCAAATTATGGAGCAGATAAAACAACTCTTTGATCCTAAAAATATTTTAAATAATCGTGTTTATCGACAGATGATTAATCCATAACATCTATAGGTATTACCCTTCCAATCGGTGGTTGTATCTTAGATTAAAAGATGCCACCGATTATGGTCAATACAAGAGAAAAATGACCCAGTTGGTAAACACTCACTCGATAACCGCTTATTTTTGGCAACCCTTTAATAATAATGAGTATCCATACTCTGATTATCACTATGACAGATAAAACCGCACTACTCGAATTTACACAACGCTGGTTGGCGCAATTTACCGAAGCACCTTATAGCGAATCATTACATGCTATACCTTCACCTTGCATTGTCGAAAACTCACAACAATCGACAACAAAACGCCCACAACTCGCGGTTGCGTGGCGTCCAGTTTTGATGGTACCGGCAAAAAACCTCAACATTGTTGAGCAAGTCATGGCGATTACCTTGCATCCTTCTGCCCATGTTTTTTATGGAACGCAATATGCAGGTGATATCAATGTGACATTTAAAGGCACGGCAGATGAGCATCCCCTCCCCGTTTCATTAATCCAAATTTGGAATGATGACGATTTTTCCCGTTTAGAACAGAATTTAATTGCCCATTTATCCATGCAAAAAAAATTTAACCGTGTCCCGACTGTTTTTATTGCCACAACAGCCGAAGATAGTGATATCATTTCACTTAACAATCAAAGTGGTGAAATCGTAAAAGAAAGCTTGATTACGGGTGAACTCCTTACACTCGCACCAAATTTAACTACATTTTTAAAACAGTTGTATTAAGCAAATAGTGAGACACCTTATTTGCCGAATAGAAATATTATGACAACAAACGGGTTATCCTGTATTTATACTTATGTATTTATGCTTATGTAGCTATACTCGTAGCTATATTATAAAACCCATCTTCATCTTCTTTGGCGCTTTTCATCCGAAATTAACTGTCGATAGAAGAAATAATTAATAGGTGAATTATGTTTGAAAATCTAACTGCAGCACCCGCTGATCCTATTCTTGGACTGGCTGATCTTTATAATGCCGATACGCGTGCAAATAAAATCAATTTAAGTGTTGGTATCTATAAAGACGAAACATCACAAACGCCTATTTTAGGTAGCGTCAAAAAAGCTGAACTTTTTTTATTAGAGCATGAAAAGAATAAAACCTATCTTCCCATTACAGGCTCACCTGAATTTAATCGAGTAACCCAACAGTTACTGTTTGGCACAGAAATTATTGACACGCAAAGTCAGCGAGCACGTACTGCACAAGCACCGGGTGGCACAGGCGCACTTTGTATTATGGCCGATTTCTTAGCCCGCAGAACCAAAGTAAAACGGATTTGGGTCAGCAATCCAACTTGGCCAAATCACCGTAGCGTTTTTCAAACTGCTGGGCTAGAAGTGCGGGAATACCATTACTATAATGCTACCGATCACAGTCTTGATTTTGATGCCATGATGGCCGATCTCAGCCATGTTACCACTGGCGAAGCCGTTTTATTCCACGGCTGTTGTCATAATCCAACAGGTATTGATCCTACCCCAGAACAGTGGCAGGCCATTGCCGATCTCTCCTTAGAAAAGGGTTGGTTACCTTTATTTGATTTAGCCTACCAAGGTTTTGGGCAAGGTTTAGACGAAGATGCCTATGGCTTGCGCCTCTTTATCAAAAGTCAACCTGAACTCCTGATTGCCAGTTCTTATTCAAAGAATTTTAGTCTCTATAATGAACGCGTAGGTGCCTTCACACTTATTGCCGAAAATGCCGATATTGCCGATCGCGCATTTAGTCAGGTCAAAACCATTATCCGGGCCAATTATTCGAATCCACCCGCACATGGCGCTAAAATTGTGGCACATATTCTCACCACCCCCGAACTAAAAGAAGAGTGGTTAAGTGAACTAACTACGATGCGACAACGTATCTATCGTATGCGACAGCTATTTGTGAAAACATTGCAAGAAAAAGGAGCAAAACAAGATTTTAGTTTTATTGCTAAACAAAACGGCATGTTTTCATTTAGCGGGCTCAATGAAGGACAGGTATTAACATTACGTAATGATTATGGCATTTATATTGTTAATTCTGGCCGTATCAATGTTGCTGGCATGACATTAGATAATATGTCACGCTTATGTGAATCGATTGTTAAGGTATTGCCGACCACATCAGCCTAATGGCTTTATCGGTTTTGTTCATCTTGATGGGTAATGGGGCTAACCGCATTATCCGTCAATCAATCATGCATTATTTGATAGCCGATTACTATTGGTAGAATAAAAAAGGATTGACTTATGTCTTCTGTATTTGTTGCTTTAGGAAGTAATCTAGATAATCCACTGGCACAAGCCAATCAGGCCTTGCAGCAATTACAGCAATTACCTCATACCCATGTTACCCAAATCTCACCGTTTTACCGCAGTAAACCATTGGGTCCACAAAATCAGAATGATTATCTTAATGCGGTTATCGAATTAACCACGACTTTATCTCCGCTCGAATTGCTTGATCATCTACAATCTATCGAAAAATCACAAGGACGCATACGCAAATCTCAACGATGGGGCGCCAGAACATTAGATTTAGATATCTTATTGTACGATAACTTAATTATCGACAATGAAAGATTAACAATTCCCCATTATGATATGCAAAATCGTGAATTTGTCCTCTATCCACTATTTGATATCGCACCTAATCTTATCTTACCCGATCAGACACCTTTATATGATCTGATAGCAAAAATTCCTTTAAAGGGAATGGTTTTATGGGAAAATAAATAATATAATAAAAAACATACTGTTATATTATCTCATATGACTAATCACAAAAAAAATTGATAAAAAAATTTGATAATGGCTAATTTATTGCTATAGTCTACCGCTGCCAATTATCTGCCTGAAGGAGATTTCTGTGAAAAAGGAACAAAAAATCAATACTTCTTCTCTTAGTTTACTTGCTGTTGCAGGCCTTGAGCCTTACAAAGAAGCAAAAGACGAAGAGTATATGAACCCTAAACAGTTAAAACATTTTAAACTGATTCTTGAAGCTTGGCTAAAACAGCTACAAGGTGAAATGGGTAAAACAGTGACACACATGCAAGACGAAGCAGCTAACTTCCCTGATCCAGCGGATCGTGCAACACAAGAAGAGGAATTTAGTTTAGAGTTACGTGCTCGTGATCGCGAACGTAAATTAATCAAAAAAATTGAAAAAACATTAAAGAAAATCGAAACAGACGATTTTGGTTATTGTGAATCTTGTGGTGTCGAAATTGGTATTCGCCGTCTGGAAGCACGACCAACAGCCGATCTTTGTATTGATTGCAAAACATTAGCTGAATTACGTGAAAAACAGATGGGTGTATAAAAATTATCTCTAGCGTTATCTGTTTAATCGTAACATGATGATGACTAAAAAAGCAGACCGCTAGAGCACAGCATAAAGTGTGTATATGTCTTATATTGGTCGTTTCGCCCCTTCACCATCAGGCCCCTTACACTTTGGATCACTTATTACTGCATTAGGGAGCTATTTACAAGCAAAAGCGCAAAACGGTAAATGGCTAGTCCGTATTGAAGATATTGATCCGCCCCGCGAATGCCCCGATGCACCGGCACTTATCTTAAAAACATTAGAAGCGTTTGGCCTCTATTGGGATGAGGACGTTCTCTATCAATCGGCCTGTTCAGCGCGTTATCTTGAAACGCTTCACTTTTTATTATCTAAACAGTTAGCCTATTATTGTGATTGTAGTCGCCAACGTATTTCGACATTATTACAGGGGCAATATGATAATTTTTGCCGTACGCGCCACTTACAGCCGACAAACAAACCCTTAGCTATTCGGCTAAAACAGACCTATCCCGTCTACCAATTCAGCGATCAGATCCAAGGACAACAACAGATTGATAGACGCAATGCCGAAGAAGATTTTATTATTCACCGCAAAGATAACTTATTTGCTTATAATCTGGTTGTCGTACTGGA
The DNA here is from genome assembly GCA_029433345.1 of Orbaceae bacterium ESL0727. Lineage (GTDB taxonomy): Bacteria > Pseudomonadota > Gammaproteobacteria > Enterobacterales > Orbaceae > Gilliamella. The sequence goes on along the minus strand of JAQTHY010000001.1, from coordinate 902,674 downwards.
TGATCATGCTCAAGGTGTGACAGAAATTGTCCGTGGGGCAGATTTATTATCCATTACAGGTAAACAGATTTCACTATATCACTTACTGAATTGGCAGGTTCCTAATTATTGCCATCTCCCTTTAGCATTAGATCAGCATGGAAATAAGCTTTCTAAACAGAATCACGCGACACCCCTTAGCTTGTCTAATGTAAAATCATTGACAATAAAAGCGTTAACCTTTTTAGGACAAAAGATTCCGACAGATTGGTTAGATGCTAGCCAAGATCAGTTAATCAATTGGGCAGTGATGCATTGGAATATAGCCTCTATTCCCAAAACTAACCGCCAATATAAGATAGATTCTGTGTAATACCAACATTATGATCATGCAAATAATGTTTTTCGGGTTTGATGGCAAGTGACGCTAAAATCTGCACTTTTAGCTGTTCGCGCTGCTCTGGTTTAGCCAATAATGCACGCAAATCAACAGCTGCATCACCAAATAGACAATAATGTAATTTCCCAACTGATGAGATTCGTAAGCGATTACAGCTTTTACAAAAATCCTTTGAATACGGCATAATTAAGCCAATCTTGCCTTGATAATCATCATGTGTATAAACCTTAGCTGGCCCAGCTAAGCGTTCTTTCGGTTGCAACTGCCAACCTTGCTCAATAAGCTGTGCTTCCATCTTGCTGCCAGATACATGATAATGATCAAACAATTGACGATCATCACCGGTTTCCATCAATTCAATAAAACGCAAATCAATAGGCCTATCTTTAATCCATGCCAAATAATCGGCTAGATTATCATTCCTATTTTTCATCAATACCGTATTGACTTTGACTTTCTCAATGCCCAGTTCGAGCGATCTATCCACCCCACGCATCACTTCAAATAACTTATCTTGCCCAGTAATTAATTTGAAAAAATAGGGGGATAAACTATCAATACTAATATTAATCGCGTTTAATCCGGCTGCTTGCCAATTAGCAATATTCTTAAGCAAACGTGAGCCATTTGTCGTAATAGCGCGAACTTTGATAGTTGGATAAGATGAAATCAGCGATAAAATATCAATAAAATCACGGCGTAAAGTTGGCTCACCACCGGTTAAACGTACTTTATGAACACCCAGATCGGCAAAAACTGCGACCACATTTTCGATTTCAGAGAGTGATAAAAATTTATGGTTATGACCATCTAATGCCGAATCTTTATTCGGATGATAACCGTCAGGCAAACAGTATTGACACTGAAAATTGCACAGTTCGGTAATCGACAGTCGTAGATAGTGGAATCTACGCTGATAATTATCAATTAATTGCATGTCCAAACACCTTATCCAATATCGGGAAGCATAAGCATTTCTACATTATGCCGCGGCTTACTCACCTTATAATATTGATTATTATCATAATAAATATCACCAGTTCATATCATATCGATCATTCAATATTACTTAGGCAAACAAGCTTTAGAGTTTGATTCAGTCTACCACGTTCCGCTTTTTCTGACTATAACCAACCTGATAATTTCCTCTTCTTATCGCGATATCTGATCTATAACAAAAGCAAAATAAAATCACCTTATTGAAAATAATAAAGAATCTTTTGCCACGATTATTTTGCATTAAATCAGCCTAATTTTTAGCAATGTTTCAGAGTTACTATACGTTTATGTAAAATTTTTCTATTTTTGCTTATGAAGCAATGAATTAAAAAATAAAAACAAAATAAACAACTAACTATTTATAAAATAAAAATTTAATTTTCTTGCTATCCTGATCTGAAACGTGAATAATATGCTAGTGTTTTTATCCTTATGATGCAGCAATGGCGTTAGACAGCATAAGTGATAAAAAATAAATTATACAAAACAGATTATGAAAAACTAAGTAAGTAAAATCTTTATAATTAGATAATATGTTTATTTTAAAAACAGCATAGACTCATTATTGCTGAAGATGAGCAAGAAAATAACAGATTACTGGGCAACAATCCTATAACTTTTATCTCTGCTTTATTCCATAAGAACAAAGTAATCATCTTGAAGAATAATAAGTCTCTTGGTCTGTTATTCTTTTGCAATTGAGGCATTTTGCAAATAATGGGTCTTACGATGGATAAGTTTTAAAATTCACAAAACTGTGCCATCAATATGGCTGTTAATCTGCAAAATTCCGCATAATGATCATCCTCATTATGATTAAAAATAACAGTAATAATGTTTAGCTAACTATCAATACTCTTTAGCATTAAAGGTTTACAAAAGGATAAGTGGGCCGTAGAGCAACGCTCTTCTCCCGTCAACACTCCCACAAGTGACAGTATGTGGAATAAAATAACCTTTTTAAAAATAATGAGTAGCGTTAGCAGCAAAACAGATAAAACGGCATTTGCAAAAACAATTGCGTGATTGGCATAACGGCTAAAGTAAAAACCACGCCGATGTGGATCATCATTGATTGATAACAAGTAAATGAAAGATATTCACATAATATAATAATAACAACAAAAATAAATAAAATAATGAATACTTACAATTACTTAAATAAAATAAACAGAAACTAAAAATGAGATTCTACCTACTATTAATCACGATTAATTAAGAGTGTAGAATAATGAAAAGAATGCTAATCAATGCAACCCAGCAAGAAGAGCTGCGTGTTGCACTCGTCGATGGTCAACGTCTCTATGATTTAGATATCGAAAGCCTTGGCCATGAACAGAAAAAAGCCAATATTTACAAAGGGAAAATCACCAAAATCAATCCAAGCTTAGAAGCGGCTTTTGTCTCTTACGGTGGCGAACGCGATGGTTTCCTACCATTAAAAGAGATTGCCGAAAGCTACTTCCCAGCCAATATCAGCGGTCGCCGTAGTATTAAACATCTGCAAGAAGGGCAAGAAGTTCTTATTCAGATTGAAAAAGAGATCCGCGGGAAAAAAGGTGCAGCCTTAACCACTTACATCAGCCTAGCCGGTAGTTATTTAGTTTTAATGCCAAATGATCCACGTGCAGGTGGTGTTTCTCGTCGTATTGAAGGGGAAGATCGGGCTGACTTAAAACGCATTATTGATGCCATAGAAAAGCCGAAAGGCATGGGCGTTATTGCGCGCACAGCTGGCGTTGGCAAAACACAAGAAGAGCTACAGCAAGACTTAGATGCATTAGTCAATTACTGGCTTGCTATCCAAAACGAAGCCAAAAATCATTCAGCCCCGAGCCTGATCCATAAAGAAAGTGATATCATTACCCGCGCCTTTCGTGATTATTTACGTGATGATGTTGGTGATATCCTTATTGATAATCCTAAAGTACTTGAGATTGCCAAAAAACGGCTCGCCGATCTGGGTCGTATAGAATATGTCAGTCGCCTAAAACTATATGATGGTGATGTGCCACTGTTTAATCATTTCCAGATCGAAGCACAGATTGAATCTGCTTATCAACGTGAAGTCCGTTTACCTTCAGGTGGTTCAATTGTCATTGATGCAACTGAAGCCTTAACCGCTATTGACATTAACTCAGCCAAATCAATTCGTGGTAGCGATATCGAAGAAACCGCATTTAATACCAATCTAGAAGCGGCCGAAGAGATAGCCCGTCAATTACGTTTACGCGATTTAGGTGGTTTGATTGTCATTGACTTTATTGATATGACCCCAATCCGCAATCAACGCGAAGTCGAAAATCGACTCAAAGAAGCAATGAAAACGGATCGTGCACGTATTCAAACAGCCCGCATCTCACGTTTCGGTCTATTAGAAATGTCGCGTCAGCGCCTTAGCCCATCGCTACGTGAAGCCACTCACCATATCTGTCCGCGTTGCCAAGGTACTGGAACGATTCGTGATAATAATTCCCTCTCGTTATCTGTCTTGCGTCTAATCCAAGAAGAAGCGATGAAAGAAAATACAATTCAAATCGATGTCATTGTACCGGTACCGATTGCGAGTTATTTACTTAACGAAAAAAGACGCACCATTACCCGTATCGAACAGATGTATCCTGACGTCAAGATTGTCATTGCGGGCGATCCCGAAATGGAAACACCACTGTATAAAGTGATCCGTAAACGTCACGGTGAAGAAATCGATGTCCTAAGCTATAATTTACCGAAACTCGTCCGCGAATTAGAAGAAGAGGAAGAAGAACAGATTCCAGATATCGTGGTCGAAGAAGCCGTACTATCCGGTCCGAAAGTAGAAATTAATCCGACTAAAACGGTCACTAAATCGAAAAAAGAGATGACTGTTGGGTTATTTAATTCACTTTGGCATAATATCCAAAAATTATTCTCATCCGAAGAGCAGAAACCACAACCAGAAACACCAGCAAAACCGGTAAAACAGCCAGAACGTCAAGGCCGAAATAATAATCGTCGTCCGCCACGTAATGCGAATAGAAATAATAGCGCTGCCACAGCTGTTACCCAAACCACCACGGATGATGCCACAAAAGAACAGCCATCACGCCATTCTCGTCGACCGAAAAACAATAACGGTACAACCGTTAATACTAATGAGAATGCTAACAATAATGCAAATAGTAGCGCGGCTAACAACACTAACGCATCGAATAACAAACCAAATAAAGTTATCGAAGAGATAGTGGCAGTTAAAGCACGTGACCCCAAACCACGTCGTCAACCACGACAACTCAGCAAAAGTGTTCGCATTCCCCATCATGAGGCGATAACTGATGCTGCAGGAAAAGTGAGTATTCCATCAATATTATTACCGGTTGTACTAGCTGATATAACACCCGTAGCAGACAATGCTAATGCGACTACTCAAGCTGAAGCACAACCTAAACGCCAACGCCGTTCATCAAGACATTTAAGAATGAATGGACAACGTCGTCGTCGCACTAAAAATAATTACCCTAAACAATCACCAATGCCATTAACGATGGCGGTTGCCTCACCAGAATTGGCGATGGGTAAAATCTATATTGATTATCATTCACTCAATCATGATGAAACAACCAACAAAACAGTAGCGATGCCAAATCTATTGTTGCCGGTGGTATTGAATCAAAATAGTGTTAGCGCGACCAGTGAAAATAAAAGTGCTAGTGATAAATCAACTAAGACGAAAAATCGCACCAACACTAACCCTAACGTGAATGAAAGCAAAACAGCGGTGGATGATAAAGCCACAGATAATGCGAAATCAATGCAACAACCTGATCTGTTCACAAGCTTAGGTTTCGCATCATCAGCCATGACCAAAGCACCCGCACCGCATTACGATGATACCGTTATTGAGATCAAAACACGTCAGGAATCTTATTCATTTACAGGTAAAGGTGCCGCTGGTGGGATGAGTGCCCACGATCATGCTTATGCCGATGCCAGTAAACCGGTATTACCATCAAAATAAAAACGTCTCATAGGGCAGCTAGCCCTATAAAACCTTTCCTTTCTCTATTCCCCCACCATGGTGTGGCGGAATAGAGCAACCATATTGCATGGTAATGGATATAAAGATAAACAGATAGAGATAGACAATGGTTATCTATATTTTAAGAAAAATATTTACCTTTTTATTCATTTTATTTTTGCTTGCTCAAATCAGCTTCTGCCTTGCGTATTTCGCACCAGATTCGTTACTAAATCCATTAAATTTACTCGATGCTTACCAATCTTTTTTTACTCAGCTTTTATCGGGCGAATTTACATTAGACTCGGGTGAAACAGTGCCGGTATTACGCATGTTATCAGCCACCTTCGAATTGTGTCTACTTGCCCTATTTGTATCCATTCTAATTGGTATTCCTATCGGTATTTTTCTTGGGCTCAGTCACCTTAACTGGCTAAATAATATTATCAAAATAACCTGCTTAGTTATTTACGCTTGCCCATTGATCTGGCTAGTTATCCTGATTATGTATCTATTATCGCCAAACTGGTCACTTTTTATTAATCTTGATACTCAACCCGCTATTACCGGCCTCTCTTTATTAGATATCTTAATCACGCCAGGAATAGATAAATCTACGGCATTTATCGAACAGATCCAATATCTCTTATTGCCAACAATTATTCTCGCTATTCAGCCCTGCATCATCACGATTCAGTTAGTGAGTCAAAATGTCAAAAATACCACACACCAAAATTATATAAAAATGGCGATTATTCGCGAAGCATCACCTTTAAAGGTACTCATGCGCCATCTATTACCTAATTCTATTCCTGCAATTATTCCACAACTGTCTTACAATACCTCAACGTTACTCTTTTCAACGATGGTAATTGAAATTTTATTTAATCGCATTGGATTAGGGCAATGGGTCATAATGGCTTATCACCAATTCAATTACAATATTATTGCTATTGCTATTTTGGCGTGTGGAACAGTCACCAGCCTGTTAACACTCTTAAGTGAAATTTCGGTACTGATTATTTATCCTATGCGTCATAAGGAAAATTATGTTTAATCAGCTCACTCAAAAAACAATCATCCATTTTGATTGGCTACCTCTATTATTAAAAAAATTACATAGCAACATTTATCTGCTTATTAGCACCTATGGCATTATCGCCATCATTGGCTTGGTACTCTCTACCCGATGGTTTTTCCATGCCCAGGTCGACCCTATTTATATCGCTTCACTCCCCCCTGCATGGTGGGCAAATGGCGATGTTAATCATATCTTAGGTACCGATATCAATGGACAAGATATTTTCGATTACTTGCTCATTAGTTACCGCACAACAACCGTGATGACGATAAAAACATTACTTTATATTGTCATTTTTGGCGCAATAATAAATTATTTACTGTTTTTCATTCCTTTTTTACGCTCGCTATTATTATTAATTTTGCGCTTATTTGCGGCGATTCCACCACTATTGGGTGTGATTGTGATCAGCTTAGTCTTCAAAAATAGTACAACCAATCTATTAATTGTGATTGGCCTTACCTACATGCCGCGATTTATCTACAATGTGCATACCAAAATTATTCAAGAAAGCCTAAAAACCTATATTACTGCTTATCGATTAGATGGTTTGTCATCATTTCAGATTCTCAGTCGCTGCATTATTCCTAATATATTTCCGTTTTATTTAACCGAAATAATTTCACTATTTGGACAGATGATTTTAGCGATTACCACACTCACTTTTTTAGGTTTCGCCAACGACATTGATCATCCCGATTTAGGTATGATGATGTTCCAAATGAAAAGTATTATTTATAGCAACTATTGGGCTTTTTTGTCGCCTGGACTGGCAATTATTATCACAATTACCTTAGTTTATTTACTGAGTTTTGGATTACATAATCAGCGAATAGGGAATTAATGTATGGCACTACTCGATATTCGCAATTTAACGATTGAATTTATTACCCCGAATGGTCTATTACGGGCGATTGATCATGTGAATTTAAAACTGTCAGAAGGTGAAATTCGCGGGCTTGTCGGTGAGTCAGGTTCAGGGAAAAGCTTAATTGCCAAAGCTATTCTTGGTATCACTAATCATAACTGGAAGATCGCCGCTGATCGCTTCTCTTTTAACGATATTGATCTGCTCAAGCTATCACCAAGGCAACGCCGTAAAGTGATCAGTACGCATATTTCAATGATATTCCAAGAACCACAGTCTTGTTTAGATCCCTCAATGAAAATAGGTGAGCAATTAATTGAGGCAATCCCATCAAGAACCTTCAAAGGTCATTTTTGGCAACGGCTATTTTGGCGAAAAAATCGCGCGATTGAATTATTACATCGTGTCGGGATCAAAGCACACAAAGAAATCATGAAATCTTATCCTTTTGAATTAACAGAAGGTGAATGTCAAAAAGTGATGATCGCTATCGCACTGGCCAATCAACCAAAATTACTCATTGCCGATGAACCGACCAATGCGATGGAAGCGACCACAGAAGCGCAAATTTTTCGCTTATTAGCCAGTATGAATCAAAATATGGGAACCACAATTCTACTGATCAGTCATGATTTACAGATGGTGACTCGCTGGACGGATCGCATTAATGTTCTTTATTGTGGGCAAACTGTCGAAATCGCCGATAGCGAAGATTTAATAAAATCACCGCATCACCCTTATACACAAGCATTAATTTATGCCATTCCCGACTTTGGTAAAGCCATGCCACACAAAAGCCCGCTAAATACGTTACCCGGTGTCATTCCTTCATTAGAGCATTTGCCCATTGGGTGTCGGCTTGGACCACGTTGTCCTTATGCACAAAAAAAATGCATCCAAACGCCCGAGCTTATCTCGATTAAAGATCATGCCGTTGCGTGTCATTTCCCATTAAATATGGATATGTAAAATAGAGCTAACCAATAGAGATAAAGTGAAAAGATGAATCCAATTTTAAAAGTACGTAACTTATCCAAACAATTCACGCTATCAAAAGGGCTTTTTGGCCATCTCCATATTGATGCAGTCAAACCGCTGTCTTTTTCACTTAACGAAGGGAAAACATTAGCGATTATTGGCCAAAATGGTTCAGGGAAATCAACATTAGCCAAAATGTTAGTAGGTATGATAAAACCAAGTTCAGGTGATATTTGGATTGAGGATCATAAATTAGAATATGGCGATTATCGCAGCCGCTATCCATTAATTCGGATGATTTTCCAAAATGCTGAAAGTTCGTTCGATCCTAGATTACGCATTGGCCAATTATTAGAAATCCCACTAAAATATAACGCCAATTACAGTGCGCAAGATCGCGAAAAACAGATTTATGCTGTCTTAAAACAGGTCGGATTATTACCTGAACATGCCTCTTATTACCCATCAGTTATGGCAGCTGGGCAAAAACAACGTGTTGCGCTTGCCCGTGCTTTAATTCTAAAACCGAAAGTGATCATCCTCGACGAAGCACTGGCGGCACTCGACATTTCAATGCGTTCACAAATTATCAATCTTATGTTAGCACTGCAAGAAGAACAGAAAATATCTTATGTCTATGTCACCCAAGACATTGGAATGATGAAACATATTAGTGATCAAATTATTGTCATGAATAATGGTACTGTCGTAGAATCTGGCAATACGGCCGAAGTGCTGGCCTCACCATTAAGTGACATTACGCAAAAATTAATCCACAGCTATTTCGGCGAAGCACTCACCGCAGACACTTGGCGCACAGACACCCGCACATTTTGACTCCGCTTTTCTATGCACCAAAATATAAAAAATACATAAATACTTATCAATTAAGGTGTGACACAGATATGTGACACGTTCGCCGGTGATGATAGACCAATATTACCACTAACTAACCATCCTAATATAGCGTTGATTTCAGTAGCATAATTGGAGTAAATACGGTCTATAGCCCATACAAACGGCCATTGGGGATGATGGGGCCATGGCTAAAATCAGTATTAGGGTAATAATTATTAATGTACGTTGACATATCTCCCCACTCCGCAAATAAACCACCGCCAATTTGCCTTGTATAGTACTTAGTTCCTCGATTCCCTAAACTACCTGTCCAAATAAAATAAGGACGAGAATCACGATTGGCATTAGTCAATTCAGCAATATGCGGTATACGATAACCCGCACCATAACGATTACAATAATTTTCATTATATTCGGATAGAAGAATCGACTCATCAGGACTGGCGATAAACCATTTGTTTAACTTAAAACTATAGATTTTAGTCTTTGTGCCATTAATCGTAGCATATAAGGTAAAGGTAGTTGGTACAGCAGTCGCCGCTTCAGCCGGTGTTGCTCCATGTCTCGGGCCGGTTAAGGTCACTTTTGCCACATTGCCGCTCCCAGTAATATCCAGATGCAGCCCCGAACTGGCTGGTTCTGCCTCGTAAGTCACATCGCTCACTAGTGCACCCGCTAAGGTGAGATTAAAAAAGACATTATTTATTCCCGTGGTCGGGAAGTTAGCCGTAGGATCGTTAATATTCTGCACAATAAACCCTTTATCTTTACGCCATTGGTTCACTAAACCGATCAAACTTGTATTATTCCAAATCTGATGATCTAAGTTAGGTTGCGCATAACAGACATAGGGTCTATCAACATACGGTTTGATATAATAAGTGGCATTCGAGGCGGTAAAATTGCTAGCACGCGGGTAACCATACCGAGTGGTCAATGCTCCAGCTGTACTACTCAATTCCACACGATAATAAGCAGAATCACACAGATTTAATGCCGCGTTGCGATTCAGCAAGGTATGATCTGCCCCTAGTTTAGTGGAGACTTTTTAGCAACAAAAAAGGAGTCTCATATGTGTAAAAAATACGATCCTCAATTTAAACAAGAAGCTATCAATTTAGCACTAAATAGCAAACAAAGTTATCGACAAACAGCCAGTGATTTAGGTATAAATTATAAAACATTTTGTAATTGGATGTACCAAACGATGAATAAACCCACTCACCACGCGATAAAATCAAATAAAAAACCAGACTATCAAGAACTTGAGCGTCAAAATAAAGCGATGAAAAGAGAACTTGAATTACGTAAAAAGGAGATCGACATCCTAAAAAAGGCTGCTCAGTACTTTGCGAGCCTGAAATAGCAAGGTACGAGTTTATCAAAAAGCAAAACACGGTATCTAAGCATCGTTTGTTTCATCTATTTGACGTGTCAAGTGGTGGTTACTATGCCTATTTAAAGCGATTGCCTTCTCAACGAGCGCTGTTTAATGAGCAACTTGACAAAAAAATTGAAACACTCTTTGAAGCGCATCGACATCTTTATGGTTATAGACGTTTACATGTCGAACTTTTGGAGGAAGGTTATTGTTTATCACGTGAACGAGTGCGTCGACGAATGCATAAACTTCATCTCAAGGCAAAACAACGCAAGAAGTATAAGCAAACAACGGACAGTAACCACGATAAACCGATCGCTAAAAATATTTTAGATAGGCATTTTTCAATGAATAAACCGAATCAAGCTTGGGTATGGGATATAACGTATATTAAAGTGAATGAGCAGTGGTTATATCTTGCTATTGTACTCGACCTATACTCTCGTAAAATCATAGGTTGGGCGATGGATACGCATATGGAAAGCATACTCGTCTGCCAAGCCTTAACCATGGCTTTGCGTCATCGGGGGTATCCGAGTAAAGTGATTGTTCATAGTGATCGCGGTAGTCAGTATTGTTCAGAGGATTATCAAGCTATATTAACGGCTTATGGATTAAAGTGTAGTATGAGTCGCAAAGGTAATTGTTGGGATAATGCGGTAGCTGAAAGTTTTTTCCATACTTTAAAAACAGAATGGATTTACCGATACAAACTAGAAAATATGGCACAAGCAAAATCGATGCTCTTGTGGTACATTGAGGTTTACTATAACCGGGTAAGAAAACACTCTTATTTAAACTATTTATCCCCCGTTCAATTTGAAGAAAAAGTGATTTAATAATTTAAAAATAACTCTCCACTAAAATGTGGGCAGATCAAGCTAAATAAGTAGCAAAGGTAAGCGTCGATAATCGCGCCACGGTTAGCCGAGACCCCATTGCTGGCGCAGTTGTATTGCCTAGATTAGCGGCACCTGCTACCTCACCCGCACTTTCACCGTTATGCGCCTTAGCAATCTCGGCCACCACCATCAACATACGCCGGGTACGATTAAACACCACTCGATAAAAGTGCTTATTCATATTTTCTTCCTTATCATTCCATTCTTGCAGCAAATTACAAAGAACAATAACTCGCTAATTATTATTGATTTATCTAATGATTATTTTGTTACTTAGCTAATTAATTGTTTTTTTTAGCTATATTTATAAAGTAAATTCACCTAAAAATTTGACATAAACGTATAGTAGTTCTGAAACATCCAACAAAACAGTCACGCGTTTTAGTCAGTTAGACTCACATTCAGCTGTAATTTTGGCATCCTAAAAACCCAAATCACCCTAAATGATTAACGTTTACGTTTAGCGTAAACGCTTAAAATAATAAATAATCACACCCGTAAGATAAATGACTAATTTCATCATTTAATCAAGAAATTGATAAAATCCCCCAAGTAAAATATACGTTTTTATTGGCCTGAAAAGGGATAAGCGACATTGAAGTCAAAAAGCGAAAAATCAAATTAGAGAAAAAAAAATAGGAAAGATTAGAGAGAAAAAATAAATCCACCCCTAAAAATTTTACATAAACATAGTATAGTTCTGAAACTTCGAAATAAAAATGCTGTTTTTAATCAATCATAAAACACTCGACAATAAATAATAAAAAAAGTATATTGAAATATATGGATATCTAGACGTCTAAATGTTTAGGCGGTTAAATAGCTTTGAAAATTGATTCTCGAGGTGTGTATTATGCCAATTTGTATTCCTGATTCGTTACCTGCAGTTGATGTGCTACGCAATGAAAATGTATTTGTTATGCTCTCATCACGGGCAAATACGCAAGAAATACGACCATTAAAATTACTCTTTTTAAATCTCATGCCTAAAAAAATTGAGACCGAAAATCAATTTTTACGCCTGCTCTCTAACTCGTCGCTGCAAATTAATATCCAATTATTACGCATTGATCAGCGTGAATCTAAAAATACACCGGCCGAACATCTCAATAGTTTTTATTGTGATTTTGATAATATTCGCGAACAAAACTTTGATGGCCTAATTATTACTGGCGCGCCACTCGGAAAAGTACCATTTACTGATGTTGTTTACTGGGATAAGTTTGTTGAGATTGTCAATTGGGCCAAAGAGCATGTCACATCGACATTATTCGTCTGTTGGGCGGTACAAGCTGCGCTAAATGTACTTTATGATTTACCAAAATTGACTCGCACCCAAAAACTTTCCGGCGTTTATCAACATAACACGTTACAATCAAATGCAATTTTAACGCGTGGTTTTGATGATACCTTTGTGGCACCCCATTCCCGTTATGCCGATTTCCCGGTTGATAAAATTCAAAACTATACTGATCTGACGATTTTAGCGGCATCTGATATTGCTGGCGCTTATTTAATGTCAACTGCGGATAAACGGATGGCATTCGTGACTGGGCACCCAGAGTATGACGCTTTTACGTTGGCCAATGAGTATCATCGTGATGTTAAAGCGGGGCTAGCACCTGCGATCCCACAATATTATTTCCCGAATAATGATCCTAATCAATCTCCGAAAGCGACGTGGCGCAGTCATGCTTATCTTCTTTTTAGTAATTGGCTCAACTATTATGTTTACCAATTAACACCGTTTGATTTAAAAACGCGCAATTTAACGATTGATTAGTCGCTTTATTTTTTTATTAATACTTGTGTTGATAATCACGTTATGGCTTTACCCATCTTTCAGAATAATGCCTAACGAGATACCTTGAATGGCAAAAGGGATAGTTATATTATGATTGTATCTATCCATTCATATTGCGTAAGGAATCTCTATGTTAAAGTCAATTAATCCAACCACAACTGCTGCTTGGCAATCACTACAAACAAGTTATGATAAGAATAAAGATAAGACTATTGCACAAATTTTGCATGATGAGCCTGGGCGAGTTGGCAAACTGACTATCAATTTTGAAGATCAACTGTTAGCTGATTTTTCAAAAAATCGTATCACGCAAGAGACATTATCACTATTTTATAAATTAGCCGAAGAATGTGATCTAAAAGGCGCGACCCAAGCGATGTTTAGCGGCGAAAAGATTAACCGTACGGAAGATCGTGCGGTATTACATGTGGCGTTACGAAATATTGCCAATACCCCCATTTATGTAGACGGTAAAAATGTGATGGATGACGTGAATGCCGTCTTAGCTAAAATGGAATCATTCAGTAAAAAAGTGATTAATGGTGAATGGAAAGGGTATACCGGTAAGGCGATTACAGATGTTGTTAATATCGGTATCGGTGGATCAGATCTGGGTCCAGTGATGATTACCGAAGCATTAAGACCTTATAAAAATCATCTGACTATGCATTTTGTTTCTAATGTTGATGGCACGCATTTAATTGAAAATTTACGTGGACTTAATCCTGAAACAACACTGTTTTTAGTTGCATCAAAAACCTTTACCACACAAGAAACAATGACCAATGCCCGAAGTGCACGTGATTGGTTACTCAAGGCAGCTAAAGACGATAGCGCTGTCGCCAAACATTTTGTTGCGATTTCAACCAATAGTAAGGAAGTGGCAAAATTTGGTATCGATACCGATAATATGTTTGTATTTTGGGATTGGGTCGGTGGTCGTTATTCTTCTTGGTCAGCCATTGGGCTTTCTATTGTATTATCGATCGGCTTTGATAATTTTAAACAATTTTTAGCCGGTGGCCATGCGATGGATATGCATTTCAAAAATACACCACTGGATAAAAATATTCCGGCCTTACTTGCTTTTATTGGTCTTTGGTATAACAACTTCTTTGGTGCTGAAACCGAGGCTATTTTACCTTACGATCAATATATGCATCGTTTCCCTGCCTATTTTCAGCAAGGCGATATGGAATCAAATGGTAAGAGTGTCGATCGCAATGGTAACCAAACCACTTATTCGACTGGACCCATTATTTGGGGTGAGCCTGGTACTAACGGGCAACACGCATTTTATCAATTAATCCATCAAGGAACCAAACTGATACCTTGTGACTTTATTGCACCTGCAATTAGCCATAATCCATTAGGTGATCATCATCCAAAATTATTGTCTAACTTTTTTGCACAAACTGAAGCCTTGGCTTTTGGTAAAACTGCTCAACAAGTGGAACAAGAGTTCTTAGCTGCCGGTAAAACTTTAGACGAAGTGAAAGACATCGTGCCGTTTAAAGTCTTTACCGGCAATAAACCAACCAATTCTATCTTAGTTAAAGAGATCACGCCTTACACTTTAGGTGCATTAGTCGCGATGTATGAACATAAAATCTTTATCCAAGGGGTGATTTTGAATATTTTCAGTTTCGATCAATGGGGCGTGGAGTTAGGCAAACAGTTAGCGGGTCGTATTTTACCAGAATTAGCCGATGATAAATCAGTCACATCCCATGATGAATCGACGAATAATTTAATTAATCAATATAAGAAGTGGCGTTAAAGTCGAGATAATAAGAGATCTATAAAAAAATACCGAGTGCGATACTCGGTATTTTTCTTTGTGCAAAATTTGCAGTTAATTAGGGAATAAGTGGCTATTTTTTGACACGCATTATCGGTGTTTTACCTGCTTCAACACTGCCAGATAATTTGGTTAATTCGGCAATACTGTCCATATTAGAGATGACAACCGGCGTTAATACCGATTTGGCTTTACTCTCTAAAAGCGGTAAGTCAAACTCAATAATAGTATCACCGACTTTCACTTGTTGCCCTTCTTCAGCGATACGTTTAAAGCCTTCACCTTTCAACTCGACGGTATCAATGCCAAAGTGAACAAAAAGTTCAATACCCTCATCAGATTCAATCGCAAAAGCGTGATTAGTTTCAAAGATTTTGCAGATCTTGCCATTTACTGGCGCGACAATTTTATTACCTGCTGGCTTAATTGCGACACCATCACCGACAATTTTTTCTGCAAAAACCACATCGGGGACATCTTCAATTTTCACTATATCACCACTTAGTGGCGCAATAATGTCGATACTGTTTTTGTCATCGTCAGAAACCAACTGCTTTATTTTATCGAAAAAACCCATAATTTCTCCTAGCAAATTTGCTTTTCATCTGTGTACTTTGTCACTAAGTCGATGATCTCTTTTGCGGTTGCTTTTTCTAACGCCGTATCGGCTAATTTTTTCGCTTCAGCATAATTGGTATTACGAATCAATTTCTTAATTTTTGGAATCGATCCTGAGCTCATACTAAATTCATCTAAGCCCATACCCAGCAGTAAAATAGTCGCACGCTCATCACCGGCTAATTCACCACACATTCCGGTCCATTTACCTTCTTGATGGGAAACATCAATAACATTTTTAATTAATGTTAATACAGAAGGTGCTAATGGATTATAAAGATGAGAAATCAATTCATTACCACGGTCAACGGCTAACGTATATTGGGTCAAGTCATTCGTACCAATACTGAAAAAGTCTACTTCTTTGATTAAATGTTTTGCAATTACAGCCGCAGATGGCGTTTCAATCATAATACCAATTTCAATAGATTTATCAAACGCTTTACCTTCAGCCGTTAGTTGTTCTTTTAAAATGTTGAGTTCAGATTTTAAAAGACGAATCTCTTCAACCGAAATAATCATCGGGAACATGATGCGCAATTTACCAAATGCAGAGGCACGTAAAATAGCACGCAATTGCGCATGTAATATTTCACGACGATCTAAGCAAATACGGATTGCACGCCAACCTAAGAATGGGTTTTCTTCTTTCGGTAGATGCATGTAAGGTACTTCTTTGTCGCCACCAATATCCATGGTACGAACAATCACCGGTAATCCACCTGTTGCTTCGGCTACTTCTTTATAGGCTTTAAATTGTTCTTCTTCATCAGGATAAGCGTCGCGATCCATAAATAAAAATTCAGTTCGATAAAGACCGACACCTTCATAACCATT
This sequence comes from Orbaceae bacterium ESL0727, assembly GCA_029433345.1. Lineage (GTDB taxonomy): Bacteria > Pseudomonadota > Gammaproteobacteria > Enterobacterales > Orbaceae > Gilliamella. The sequence goes on along the minus strand of JAQTHY010000001.1, from coordinate 886,171 downwards.
ACGTTCCGCGCCAGAAATATCACGTGATGTACCAATATTACTGCAAATTTCAACTTGATGACCATCTAATGTTACAGCTGGTAAATCTTTTAATTTTGCGAGCTCTTCTTTATCCAATAGATATTGATTTTGGATCTGTCTCATTCTTTCTTGCGTAGTATGATCTGGATTGACATAAATGGCATTGTTGATCGCATCTAAAATCACAAAATCATCTTGTTTGATCTCTTGTGTCGCGTTAGTTGTGCCGACAATAGCGGGGATTTCTAAAGAACGCGCCATAATAGAAGTATGAGATGTACGTCCACCAGCATCGGTAATAAATCCGAGTACCATTTCTAAATTTAATTGTGCTGTTTCAGATGGTGTTAAGTCGGTGGCAACTAAAATGCAGGGTTGGCTAATCGCCCCTAAATCAACAATCTGGATACCTAAAATATTTTTTAGGAGGCGCTTACCGATATCACGAATATCAGCCGCACGTTCTTTCAAATATTCATCGTCGAGATTTTCTAATTCTTTCGCTTGCATTTCAAATACAGATTGTACAGCAGCATCAGCGGTTGAATGTTTACTTTGAATACGATTAATAACTTCAGATTCTAAATCTTCGTCTTCCAGTAACATGATATGCCCTTCAAAGATGGCCGCTTTATCTTCACCTAATGTGACTTTTGCGCGTTCCATAATCGCATGTAACTGGGCGCTTGATTTTGCGCGAGCTTCTTTAAATCGATCAATTTCTGTATTAATTCGACTATCCGGAATCTGTCTATTGCTAATCACAATAGGATCTTCTTTTAACAATAGCGCTTTGGCAAAAGCGATACCGGGAGAAACAAGTATGCCTGATATCATAATATTTAATCCTTATTCAATTTAAAAACTGATTTTTAATTACACTGTCTATGGGTAATAACATGAAAAACAGTGCTCTTCATTACTGGGTTATGGTTATTCTAACTCAGGGACTAATTTAACTAGGTGATCAACGGCAGCTTTTTCATCTTCGCCTTCAGCAGAAATGGTTAGCGTCGTGCCTTGTGTTAATCCTAATGTCTGTAGTTTAAACAAGCTTTTCGCGCTTGCACTTTGACCATTAGATGTGACGGTAATGTCAGAATTAAAGGTTTTGGCTTCCTTAACAAATTGAGCCGCTGGGCGGGTGTGAAGACCATTCAATGCAATAATTGTGACATCTTGCTTATACATAGTTAATTTACTCCAGATATAATGTGATAAACGATCACTATAAATTAAATCAATATAAATAAAAACGGGTGGAAAGGCTAGCAAGTTTTGTTCAATCTTACAAAACGACAATCATATCACACGCTTACTATGACGATAATTGTACGACAGCTATAACTTTTTTAAGATATCATGGTGTAATAAAAGAATTTCTTTATAAAAATAGCCAACCCGTTTATTATTTATTAATTAGTGGTAAATTATATACTAATATTTGCTTAAAGTGCAGTGTGACATGGTTAGAGAATACCCATTGAGTCAGCATTATTGACGCATCATCTACCACAAAAGTAACACGGCTTCGTCAACAATAATTGGCAAAATCGCCAACGATATTGCCAAATAGTAAGTATATACAAACATCAAGGTGAAATGATGATGGATACGATTAAATATGACGATTTAACTCGTCAATTAGTACAATATAACCTGGGAATCACTGCGGCAGAGTTACATGGCTTTCTTTCTGGCCTTTTAGCGGGTGGCAATCATGATGAAAGTTGGCAACCACTCACTAATGATATGCTAAATGATGGACAGCCAATTCCTCAACCTTTAATGCAAAACATCAAAACGCTTTACGACAAAACGCGCGAACAGTTTTCAGAAGATGATTTTGATTTTCAGTTATTGCTGGGTGATAGTGATCTCTTTTCTCGTATCGATGATTTAATTGGTTGGGTGAACTATTTTTTATTAGGCATTGGCCTTATGCAACCGCAATTAACAAAAGTCAAAGGCGATGTCGGTGAAGCCATTTATGATCTGCGCCAAATTGTCAAATTAGGTTATGATGCCGATGATGATCTCGAAGAGCTTGGATTTGCTTTTGAAGAAATTCAGGAGTATGTTCGTATCACTGCAATTTTATGCCATGATGAATTTAATGAATCGTATACCACGCCAACTATCCATTAAAATCTCATCCACTTATTAGCACTTTTGTGACTATGAAAACCATGATGAAGAACAAACTTAAAAATGAAATAGTGGTTCGTCGTAACCAATTTATCTCACAAATGCAGCCTAATAGCGCTGCTCTTTTCTTTGCGGCACCTGAAGTCGTCCGCAGTAATGACACTCATTATCCTTATCGACAAAATAGTGATTTTTGGTATTTTACCTTATTTGAGGAACCAGAAGCGGCCTTGCTGCTGATCAAACACGATGATAATCATACTTATCAGCAAATTATCTTTAATCGTAAAAAAGATCCTTTAGCGGAAACATGGACCGGTTATCGGTTAGGGCAACAAGCCGCATTAACCGAATTACAGGTTGATAAAGCGTATCTATTTACCGATATCGAAACGATTTTACCTACACTAATTAGCGGGAAAACAGCGTTATATCATGCCGATAATCAATATTTTTATGCTGATCAGATTGTCAAAAATGTGATCAATACCTTACGCCAAGGCTGTAGACAAAATTTTTCTGCACCTAATGTCTTTATTGACTGGCGCCCTATTGTGCATGAAATGCGTATGTTCAAATCGGATGGCGAAATCGACATTATGCGCCAAGCAGGGAAAATTGCTGCATTAGCCCATACGCGTGCCATGAAAAAATGCCAACCAGGCATGTATGAATATCAATTAGAAGCAGAAATTTTACATGAATTTGCTTGGCATGGTGCACGCTGGCCATCTTATAATACCATTGTCGGAAGCGGCAATAATGGCTGTACACTGCATTACGAAAATAATAGTGCGCAATTACGTGATGGTGATTTAGTCCTGATTGATGCCGGTTGTGAATACCATTATTACGCAAGTGATATTACCCGAACTTTCCCTGTGAATAGCAAATTTAGTCCGGCACAACGCGAAATTTATGCGATTGTCTTAGCTTCGCAATATAAGGCTATCGAACTATTTAAGCCGGGCGTCTCTATCCAACAGGTCAATCAACAGGTTATCCGCATTATGGTAGAAGGTTTGGTTAAATTAGGAATCATGCAAGGTGATATCGACACACTTATTCAAGATAAAGCCTATCTAAAATACTATATGCATGGCCTAGGTCATTGGTTAGGAATGGATGTGCATGATGTTGGTAGCGGCCGTGATCGCTTATTACAACCCGGCATGGTGTTAACTGTAGAGCCCGGGCTGTATATTGACCAAAATGCTGACGTGCCGCCACAATATAAAGGTATTGGTATTCGTATTGAAGATAATATTCTGATCACTGAAAATGGCAATACCGTACTCACTGCAGATGTGCCTAAAAATATCGACGAGATCGAACAGTTAATGTTAGGTGCCTGATCGTTGATCGGGCATAATCAATAATTATGCCTGAAAAAACTATGTCTTAACAACTATGCCTTAAGACTATACTCTAACAACATGCATTACGAATTGCTTAAGCTAATGGATTGATTACGATTAAAAATAATTTTAATCGTTAAATCTTTTGCGGCAATCGGTTTATATCGCCATGTTCTCATCGCGGTAACAACAGCGCGATTAAATACATTTTCGGGGATAGATTCAACAAAACGAATATTTTCAACGCGACCCTCGCTATTAATATCATATCGCACAACAACATATCCTTCTAACCGCATATCCAATGCACGGCGCGGGTATTCTGGTTGATTACGACTAATAGGCGAAGGTGCTTCTGAATATTTATTGTTATTCGCAATTGCGGGGGCAGATGAAACAGGGGCGACATTATCACTGACGATATCTTGGCGCGCTTGTGATTGCGTTGTATTTTGCCCTATCGCTTGCGGTTGTGGTTTAGGCGGTTGATTAGACCGTTTAGCAACAGCGTCTTTTACCGGTTTTTTGACCGGTTTTTCGCGAGGCTTGATACTCGGTTTTTCTATCGGTTTCACGCTCTCGGCTACTTTTTCGTCTGGTTTGACCACGAATTCAGGCTTTGGTTCTGGCTCTAATTGTGGTTGTGGTTCTGGTTGTGACTGACTCTCTTCGTCCACTTTTTGTTCAGTTTTGTCAGCACTTTTGGCTTCTTGTGGCGCTTCGGCGAGCGATTGTGCGGGTGCCGCAATTTTCGACAAATCGACCATAATAGCGCGGATTTCCTTATCACCTTCATCCTTAATCACCGCATTACTTGCAATAAATAAACTACTGCATAATAAGCCGATGAAAAGTAAATGTGCACCGATAGAAACCAAACTATACATCATACTGCTAGATGATTTTTTAGCTTTTATCGGTGTTTTAATATCATCGATTATGTCAATATTTATTGCATTTATATCAAAATTCATGGCAATTGTAAGATTTATTAGCTTTAGTGGCGGTAATTGTAAATGAAAACTGTTATCATTTGTAGCATTTTCTAAAAAATCGCTTTCGTTAGGTTGTTTTATCGGTTCACGAAATTATGCAGGCACGGCACTATTTTGATCGCCACTATCCGTATAGTGCTAAAAAAACAGACTATTTTTATCACCATCTCTCTTTATCACCATCTCTCATAATCAATCCTCATCGACTTTGTCACTGCCTTTAAGGGAAACCAATATAGACTTGATGTTATATTTATCGGATAATGATAGAAAACAGCTTTTATAATTAACTACGATCAATACTATGAATAATCAATCTATGAATGACATTTTGGCACTTGTCCAAGATGATATGAGCAAAGTCGATGCCGCAATACGTGCTGAACTGAGCTCTGATGTTGTTTTAATTAACCAACTTGGTAATTATATTATTAATAATGGCGGTAAACGTATTCGCCCGATGGTGGCACTTTTAATTGCTAAGGCACTCAATTATCACGGTGATAAGCAGATTATTACCGCCGCTTTCATTGAATTTATTCATACGGCGACATTATTGCATGATGACGTAGTTGATGAATCTGATTTACGTCGTGGTAAATCGACCGCTAATGCACTGTTTGGCAATGCAGCGAGCGTGTTAGTCGGCGATTATATTTACACCCGTTCATTCCAGATGATGGTTCGTGTTGAATCCTTCAAAGTCTTAACCATTATGTCATCGGCAACCAATGTCATTGCCGAAGGCGAAGTACAGCAGTTGATCAACTGTAATGATCCCGATATTACGCGCGCCCAATACTTGGATGTCATTTATCGCAAAACAGCGCGTCTGTTTGAAGCAACATCGCATTCAGCAGCGGTCATTGCCAATGCAACCGCAGAACAAGAACACGCTTTACAGTTATATGGTCGTTATCTGGGTACTGCCTTTCAAATTATCGATGATCTATTAGATTATAATACCGACAATGCAAAAGCCTTAGGTAAAAATCTTGGTGATGATCTTAATGAAGGCAAGCCGACTTTACCGCTGTTACATGCGATGCACCATGCCAAAAATCCGGATGATGTAAAATTGATTCGTCAAGCAATAGAGCAAGGTAATGGCCGCCATCTACTTGATCATATTTTACATATTATGCAGGCATGTGGTTCGCTCGAGTTTACTTTACAGGTTGCCAGACAAGAAGCCCAAAAGGCTGTCGATGTGATTACGATTCTTCCTGATTCACCGTACAAAACTGCATTACAAGATCTCGCTCTACTTTCGGTAAAACGTGATTACTAAGTCAATCCATTAACCATACCGCTAAACGTTATCACATAAAAAAGAGTCATGGGGAATCTTGTCATCCCTCACTCTTTTTACTTTGTCGATGACAATCGACAAAAGGCGGTAACGGTTGATCACGTTTCCAATCAAGTTACTGATTAAAACTATTGTGTTCATAAACTGTAAAATCATTTTGCAAATCAATATCCACAAGGCATAATATTTATCAGCGTCCATTTTATGATGTATAAAGCCATTGACGCAGATAAAAATTACCAAGGCGATAAGGGATAAGTATGAAAAATTTTGCTCTACTCACATTACTGATGACCGGGACACTCATGTTACAAGGTTGTGTTGCTGCGGCAATAATTGGTGCCGGTGCAGGAACCACAGCAAAAGTGGCGACCGATCCGCGTACAACAGGTACTCAAGTGGATGATACCACGCTAAATGGTCGAGTTGATCGCAAACTGAAAGATAATGCTACCACCTTTATTGGTTCGCGGATTATCGCCACAGCTTACAATGGTAATATCTTACTGACAGGTCAAGCAAATAGTGGACAAAGTGAAAAAGCCGAGTCGCTAGCACGCTCAGTGGATGGAGTACGTAAAGTTTTCAATCAGATTCGTGATGGTGATCCTGTCGATGCAGGTGTAATAACTAATGATGCTTGGCTCACCACTAAAGTTAAATCACAATTAGTCACCAATACCGATACCAAAGCACGTAATATTAAAGTTGTTACTGAAAATGGCGAAGTCTTTCTGATGGGAATTGTCTCTAACGAAGAAGGAAAAGCAGCCGCTAACGTTGCCAGCCATGTTGCCGGTGTCAGAAAGGTGGTTACGGCGTTTAGCGCTGAAGATGAATAGCGTAAGAAGCCATCGAGTTAATCACAAACCATCATTAACACCAAACTAGTCTGTGATTATTCGATCGATTTTATTCTTTCAATCAACTTAGCGAGACCAAGCAAACGGGTTTCGCTAAGTCCTTCACTAATATGTAAATTTGTTATTTGTGCCAGTAAATCCATCTGCCTAATTTCATCAACCGTTTTGCCATTAACTAAGATAAGTAGTACTGCGAGCAACCCTTTAACAATACGCCCCTCACTATCACCTTGGAAAAGAACAGTATTATCGGGCTGCTTGTAAGAGGTCAACCAAACACGGTTTTCACAGCCGATGACTTGATTAGTGGCTATTTTGCGATCCTCAGGAAAATCAGGTAACTGTTTTGATAATAAAATTAATTGTCGATAACGATCTTGCCAACTAGATTGCTGTGCAAATAATTCAATTAATTTTTGGGGGGATAACATATTTTTTCGCCTCCTTATTTTACCTCAGTTATGACGAGTTATGATGCGTTAAGTCGAGACCATTATGCGACTAAACAACGTATCGCTATTTGGGTTATCAGATAAGATTTTGTTAATATCTTTCAGAACTACTACCCATTTCAATCAGTTTTGATCAGCAACTTTCTGCTAATAGTGATGTGAACAACTGTTCTTATATAAATAACTGTTATATGAATAACTGTATTTAGGTAGATGATCGTATTTAGATTAAGCGCACTGTCTATTTTAATAACAAGATTGCTTCTTGCATCGCGGCAATTAGGCAATCAATATCTTGTTGATTATTATATGGCATAAGTGAAATACGAATTACCCCATGACATCCCAGTTTATGCATAAGTGGTTGCGCACAAAGCTCACCCGTTCTTAAGGCAATATTCTGTTCACTCAATAGCACCGCGATATCATTATGATGAATATCCGCTATATTAAAGGCAATAATTGGACTTTTATCGACACTATAGAACGTGATATCTGCCAGTTTAGCTAATTGTGAGCGCGTATAATCTGCCAACTTTTCGGTATACGCCTCGGCTTGCTCCCATATCGATAAGCTATTTAGCCAATTAAGTGTGGCAGCAAATCCCAATATTCCAGCGATATTAGGTGTGCCCGCTTCGAATTTATAAGGCGGATCTTCAGCTTCAAAACCTGAAAATGTCGCACGCTTAAGCATTTTGCCACCACCATGCCAAACAGACATGGCCGTTAATAGAGATTTTTTACCGTATAAGACACCAAGCCCTGTCGGGCCATATAACTTATGAGTAGAAAATAGATAAAAATCAATCGATAACGCATTTACATCGATCGGTTTATGGACCACACCTTGTGCACCATCAACCAACAGAACGGCTTGATATTGATGGACAATTTGACTAATTTTTGCCAAGTCAGGACAATAGCCGGTCACGTTAGACATCTGTGTCACGGCAACAATTTTGGTCCGTGGCGTCATTAAAGACGAGAGATCAATCTCACCAATTGACCATTTCACCACTTTTGCACCTGTCTGCTCAGCGACAATTAACCAGGGTAACAAATTACTATGATGCTCAAGATCACTGACAATAATTTCATCATGAGGTTGTAATATCTGGCGCGCATAGCTCTGTGCGATAAGATTAATCGACTCAGTCGCTCCACGCGTCCAAATAATTTCACCGCTATCTATTGCGCCAATAAAATCGGCGGTTTGTTGGCGAGCATGGTCAATATTAGCCGTAATTTGTAAGGCATCTTTATGCAAACTCCGTGCCACGGTAGCAGTATGATGCGAGTAATAATGCGTTGTCGCCTCTATCATCGCATTGGGTTTTAAAGCGGTAGCTGCCGAATCAAGATAGACAGTTTGCTCCCCATCTGTTGCTGTTAAGGCAGGGAAATAGGATCGAAACTGTTCGGGATTAAAATGTGGATAATTTACCGCTTGATGAATCACATTGTTAGTTGTCATTAACTCAGCTCAAGCCCTGCAATACCATTCCAATAACCATTACAGTCACGTTTCTGTTCAATCACTAAGGGATGTTCACCTTGTTCGTTCGCTTTAAATTGTGTCACGATATCTAATGTTTCTTGCCCGAGTGGCGATAGTCGCACAATATCCACCAGTCCTTGCATTTCCTTAAGATTATTACCTAAGTTATAGCAATAACCACTTTGTGTCTGAATACCATTAAGCACAAAAACTTTTTGTTGTTCTTGCGAAAAGACTTCGCGGCCCACAGGATAGTTGATACAACAGGTTTCGCATTTATCTTTCGGTTTATCTTCTGAACGTGCCGTAAAGCAGCGCGCAGAATAGGCCAATGGTAAATAGCCATAGCTAAATACTTCCACCTCAAACTTACGTTCGATATTAAAATCAGCAAACTGAGTCAGCACATTACGCAGCCAATCGCGTGAAAGTTCTACCGGCATACACCAGCGCACCATCCCCTGTTTTTGTAACAGTTTTAGGGTAAAGGCATTATAGCAATTGATCGCCGGCCCAACCACAAAAGGTAATTTATGCTCTTGGGCAATATTAATCGCGGCTAAGTCATTCGCTTCAATTAAAAACTCGCCATTATTGATCAATTGACGCATCTCATTGATTTCGGATGATGCTTCAAGCAGTGCTAAGGTCGATAAAACTACCTGTTTGCCTGATTGTGCGACTTCTTTAGCCAACGCTAACCAATTTGCCACTTTCATTTCGCGCCGTTTAGTGCAGACAGTTTCACCCATATAGATAATATCGGCATCGCTTTTCATGGCAGCATGATAAAACGCTTCAGTTTGAATTTTAGGCCAATAATAGAGGATCGGCCCTAAGGAATATTGCATATGCTTGCTCACTGTGTCACTTACTATGTATAGTAATTTATGTATATTAACTAATTTATGTATATTAATGTAATGGTTAATGATATTCATCACCCTATTAACATCGCAGCTTATTTAGCCATGGCTATCAACGAAATCAGGGAAGGAAAAGACGTTTTGGCGTGCTCCACCGTATGATCTATCGATCGCGACTTTCCCATTTAGATTTACTTATTGCCACTTACGGTGATAAGCACCTAAGGTGGTTTGGGTGCCTTCGGAAATAGCATCTAATGTATCTAACCAATTTTTTTCAGCTTGGAAGGTTTGTGGATCTGCCTTACAGCGATCAATCGCTTGCCGCCACACTTTGGTCACTTGTGCAACATAGGCGGGACTACGTTGACGGCCTTCAATCTTAACCGACGCAATACCAGCAGCAAAAAGATCAGGCAATAATTCAATCGTATTAAGGCTAGTTGGCTCTTCGATTGGGTGATAAAGCGTATCATCCACAAAATAACGCCCTTTACATAAGGTTGGATAACCCGCATTTTCACCTTTTTGATGACAATCAATCAATACATTATTGAGGCGTGATTCAAGCCCTTTGTCAGTTTCTTCCCAACGGACAAATTTAGCTGGCGAGCACGCGCCGACTGTATTTGGTGATTCGCCGGTCAAGTAAGACGATAAATAACAGCGCCCTTCCGCCATAATACACAGGCTACCAAAGGCAAAAACTTCGAGTGGTACCGGGGAAACTTGTGCTAACTGTTTTACCTGATGCATGGAAAGCACGCGTGGTAATACAATACGATGGACTTGGAAATTGTTATGATAAAACTTAATCGATTCTTCATTGGTTGATGAAGCCTGAACCGAGACATGCCGTTCAAGTTGAGGATACTTTTCAGCGGCATAGTCTAACATGGCCAAATCGGCAATAATCAGCGCATCTGCGCCAATATTAGCAGCCGTATCCACCGCATGCTGCCAACGGACAAAATTGTCTGGATGCGCAAAGGTATTAATCGCAATATGTAATTTTTTGCCCCGTTTATGCACATAATCGGCAGCTTCAAATAACCGTTTTTCATTAAAATTGAGACCAGCAAAATGGCGTGCATTGGTGTCATCTTTTAGGCCAATATAAACAGCATCTGCACCATTATCGATGGCAATTTTGAGTGAAGGTAGTGAACCAGCTGGGCAAAGAAGTTCCATAGTTATTCCTAACTTTTATGTAATGCATTGTGAAATAATGCGTTATCTATTAATGACCATTTAGCGGGTAATTTTACCTTGAATTTATGTATTTCGCCAACTGTTGTCTGCGGAATGTAGAAGAGAAAAAGGATTATAGGGCTTATCGCCCTACAATCCGCTATCAAGATCATATGGATAATGATCTTACTGATAATTATTTTTTTAATAACTATTTTTTTACTAACTATCTTGTTGATAACTATCTTATTAATAATAGTGCGTAATTTACGCGCAATTATAACGTTTTTAACCACGCTTTGACATCTGGGCCAAGTGTTTTGTGGCGCATTGCATATTCAACAAAGGTTTGCACATAACCTAATTTATTACCACAGTCATGGCTACGACCTTTAATGCAATAAGCATCGACAATTTCAGTTTCTAACAACATAGCAATCGCATCTGTTAATTGAATTTCGCCGCCTGCACCTAATGGTGTTTTAGCAAGAAGTGGCCATATTTTTTCAGATAAGACATAACGTCCAACGATAGATTGGTTAGACGGTGCCTGATCAATAGCTGGTTTTTCAACAACTTGATACATCTGAGCAACATTACCAGCAGACAATTCAGCACCACGGCAATCGACAATTCCATAAGAGGAAACTAATGCCTTCGGTACGGGTTCGACCATGATTTGACTGTGATTAGTTGTGTGGTAATTATCAATCATCGCCGCTAAGTTATCTTTATTGAGATCGCTCTCATATTCATCAATAATCACATCCGGTAAGACTACGACAAAAGGCTCATCGCCGACAATAGGATAAGCACACAATACCGCATGCCCTAAACCTTTAGCTAACCCTTGACGTACACTGGTAATCGTTACTGTTTTAGGAATAATACCTTGGACTTCGAGTAGCAGTTGTCTTTTTACACGCGCTTCTAACATTGCTTCTAACTCGAAGCTGGTATCGAAATGGTTTTCGATTGAATTTTTAGAAGAGTGAGTCACAAAAATGATTTCAGTAATACCCGCGGCAACGCATTCTTTAACCACATATTGAATGAGTGGTTTATCCACAACAGGTAGCATCTCTTTCGGAATAGCTTTGGTTGCAGGCAACATGCGCGTACCTAAACCTGCAACGGGGATAACGGCTTTTCTTATTTTTCCAACTGCTGTTTTTCCATCTACTTTTTCATCGATTGTAGAAGTTACATTTACTGACATTTTTTCCCCTTACTTATCACTTTTGTTAGTTACTTTTTTAGTTAGCTTTTAAATTAGGTTTTTCATTCGCTAATTTTATGATTGCTACATTAGCCGCCTCAATCAGCTTCGGATTATTACTGTCTTTAGCTAAAGAATCAACTGCAATATAGACGATTTGACAATTTTGTAATACCGCCTGACGAAAAACAAATTTTGCCTTACGATCACGGCTTTCCCGTTGCGCAGGCGTTATATAAAGGTCATCGTAGCCATCATCATATAATGAAGCACGATCAAATAAACTCATGGTGTGCCAAAATGTCTCTTTCGGATAATTGCGCACAACTGTTTTCCCTGTCAGTTTACCCTGCAGACCGGCATAACTTGCTGGCAGGTGAGCACTTTCTCTGCTTTGCGCAATATAAATATGCGGATAATTAGGTTGATTAGCAGGCAACGGTTGCAATTGGAATACGGTACCGGGTAAGGTTTCGTATTGACAATCCTTCCAAACCACAGGTGCAGTTCGATAATTTAACGCATTGCAACCCATGAGTAAAAGTGCTGTGATACTGATTAAAATCGCTTTCATTTTACATAAACGTATATATGTTCTGAAACATTATAAATAGATAATCTGTTCTTCGCCATTACAGCCATGGCATGACTGTTTTAATCTCTTGATATTGCAAGATGATCATGCTGTTTTACCCATTTCTAGCTGAAATGAGATAAACCATTGCACTATTTCGCTCACCGTGACCAGTAAGGCGAATAACCACAATGGTTTATGATAACGGATATATCGCTAAAATCAGTAATGATTACATTTTATTACTGACTTTTTGAGCAGAAGTCGAAATAGCTTCGCCACCAGCTTGCACATCTTTACCCACACCTTTCACTGTATTACATCCAACAACCATAGTTGTTACCACAATACCAAACATTAAAATTAGCGCTTTATAAAACATACTTATACTCCTCTTTGCGATGTCTGTTTTTTATGACGTTGTTCGTCTTAATACAGCTTGACTAGGGTTCTGTTTAGCGTTTTGTTAAAGCAGCAAAGGCTTCAGCAACACGATAAACATTATTTTTATTTAATCCAGCGACACACATTCTGCCACTACTCACCAAATAAATTGCAGATTGATCACGTAGTTGCGCAACTTGTTGTTCGCTAAATCCAGTATAACTGAACATACCTCTTTGTTTAATCAGAAAATCAAAATTCCGATCAGGCGCCGCACTTTTTAACGATTCAACCAATGTGACACGCATATCAGTAATACGGGCGTTCATTGCGGCAACTTCGTTAAGCCATAAGACTTTCAATTCAGGATCATTTAATACATAAGAAACAATATAAGCACCATGTGCAGCCGGACTCGAATAATTGCGGCGTACCGTAGCTTGTAATTGACCAAACACACGTTTAGCGATGTCTTTATTGTCGCATAAAACAGATAAGCCCCCGACACGTTCGCCATAAAGTGAAAAGGTTTTTGAGAACGAATTACTCACTAAGCCACATAAACCGAGCTCCGCTATTTTATTAATCGCATAGCGGTCATCATCAATATTTTTAGCTAATCCTTGGTAGGCGATATCCATAAATGGGATAAGATCACGTTTTTGTAAAACTTCGATCACTTGATTCCACTGTTCGTGAGTCAAATCAACACCCGTTGGGTTATGACAACAAGGATGTAATAGAATAATACTTTTGGCAGGCAGTGCATTAAGTGTTTCTAGCATATCCGCAAATTTCACACCGCACGTTGCTTCATCAAAATAGGGATATTTATTGACGTTAAAGCCAGCGCCATTAAAGATGGCAATATGATTTTCCCACGTTGGATCACTCACCCATACTTCTGATTTTGGGAAATAACGATGTAAAAAATCGGCACCCACTTTGAGCGCGCCAGAACCACCAAGTGTTTGAATCGTGGCGATACGCTGATCTTTCAGCGAGGTGCTATTATCGCCGAACAGTAATGATTGGATAGCGTGGCAATAAGTATCTAAGCCGCTCATCGGTAAATAGAGTTGCGCACCTGTTTTATTTTTATATAAATAATCGCGCGCAATCTTGACGCAATCTAACTGAGGTACAATACCTTGCTCATTATAATAGTAACCAATACTTAAATTAACTTTATTGTCTCGATGATCATGATTAAAATCAGCGACTAACGATAAGATTGGGTCACCTGCATAAAGTTCTACGTTTTCAAACATATTCACACCCTACATAATCTTGTAAAGATAATCTTATAAATATAAAGAAATAACTATTCGATATAGCACTGATTATTACACCAAGTGAGATTGCAATCAATCATTGAATGTGAGTTTATTCTGTTGGCAATTGTCTGGGAGGATAAGTTGAAAGAAGGCGAATTTTTACCACAATTCGCCCCATAATTGACGACTTATTTAGCGATACGTTTATATTTCATCCGTTTTGGTTCTAGGGCGGTATCCCCTAATGTCCGTTTTTTCCACTCTTCATATTCGGTAAAATTACCTTCGAAGAATTCAACATGGCCTTCATCTTGATAATCTAAAATATGCGTCGCAATACGGTCTAAGAACCAACGATCATGCGAGATAACCAAGGCACAACCTGGGAATTCGAGTAAGGCATTTTCTAATGCTCGTAGGGTTTCGACATCTAAATCATTGGTTGGTTCATCGAGTAATAGAACATTACCGCCAACTTGCAATAATTTGGCTAAATGCACACGTCCCCGCTCACCACCTGATAGCTCGCCAACTCGTTTTTGCTGATCGACACCTTTGAAATTAAAGCGACCGACATAAGCACGGCTTGGAATTTCAAAGTTACCAATCCGCATGATATCTTGCCCATTGGAGATTTCATCCCAAACAGTTTTACTGTTATCCATATTATCGCGGAATTGGTCAACCGAAGCCAACTGCACAGTATCGCCCAAAGTAATAGTACCCGAATCCGGTTGTTCTTTTCCTGACAACATTCTAAATAAAGTCGATTTACCGGCTCCATTTGGGCCAATAATCCCCACGATTGCGCCTTTGGGAATCGTAAAGGAGAGATCATCAATCAATACACGATCGCCATATGATTTGGTCAGATGGCTGACTTCGATCACTTTATCACCTAAACGTTGTCCAGGTGGAATAAATAGTTCATTGGTTTCATTACGTTTTTGATAATCAGTACTATTCAGTTCGTCAAAGCGAGCTAAGCGCGCTTTACTTTTGGCTTGGCGGCCTTTTGGATTTTGTCGTACCCATTCGAGTTCTTTTTCAATCGATTTGCGACGTGCAGATTCAGTAGCTGCTTCGTGTGCAAGGCGCTGATCTTTCTGCTCTAACCAAGAAGAGTAGTTACCTTGCCAAGGAATACCTTCACCGCGGTCAAGTTCTAAAATCCAACCCGCAACATTATCTAAGAAGTAACGGTCATGAGTTACGGCGACAACCGTACCTTCATAGTCATGTAAAAAGTGTTCTAACCACGCGACTGATTCTGCATCTAAATGGTTAGTCGGTTCGTCAATTAATAGCATGTCAGGTTTTTCCAGCAGCAATTGACAAATCGCAACTCGCCGACGTTCACCACCCGATAAATGACCAATTTTGGCATTCCAATCGGGTAAACGTAATGCATCAGCGGCCCGCTCTAATTGATTATCAAGGTTATGAGCATCTTGGGATTGAATAACGGCTTCTAATTCAGCTTGTTCTTTAGCCAATGCATCAAAATCGGCATCTGGATCCGCATAAGCTGCATACACTTCATCCAAACGTGTTAATGCTTTTTTTACATCATTAACGGCTTGTTCGACAGCTTCGCGTACTGTTTGTTCTGGATCTAATTTAGGTTCTTGTGGTAGATAACCAATTTTAATATCAGATTGTGGGCGTGCTTCACCTTCGATTTCGGTATCCACACCGGCCATAATGCGGAGTAATGTCGATTTCCCGGCACCATTTAATCCCAACACACCAATTTTGGCGCCCGGGAAAAAGCTGAGAGAAATATCTTTTAAAATATAGCGTTTAGGTGGGACGATTTTCCCCACTCGATTCATAGTATAGACGTATTGCGCCATAAAGTTCGATTCACCTATTGAGTTTAAAATCTGTCGATTTTTATCGACGAAGAAGCGATGCGATTTTATAAGGAATTACCCTATATACCCGTTACCTGATAGTCATCTTATCTGTAACGGGTAGCAATCGACTCATTGACACCTTGCCCCTTGGCAAGATGTGATGGTGGGTATTTTATAAATTAATCAGCCAAATTGATATCAAATACTTCAATATTATCGATACCACCATAAATGTCATACCAAGGTATCGCGTACTGTTTTAAAATTTTATTCAGTTGTTCGACATTATCACGGCCGACTGAATCCAACCAACGTAACAGGCCATCTCGTCCACCTTTCGCATAAGCGGCAACCCCTTCAAACCATGTTGCACGTCCACCTAAAATACCGCTATATTTAGCGCCAGCTTCACCGGCAAAAACCAGTTCTTCTTGGAATATTTTAGTAGGTACACCCGCACTTAAATAGATAAATGGTCGCGTTGCCATGTCACTCGCTTGCTTAAAATATTCAGCGGCCTGTTTTTGTGAATAGACAACCGGATTATTCTCATTAAAACCTTCCACATATTTAAACGCAACCGGCACTTCTACTTTTAACACATCAATATGATAATGATTTTTAGTAAATTCTTTGATTGTCTTCATCACTTTTTGTGGCTTAATCTTGGCAAATTCAGGACTTTTATCATCGGTAATCACATTATCATAAACAATTGGTTCGACAAAAACCGGAATATCAGCTGATCGCGCTTCATCACCTAATCTTTCTAAAAATGCATGTTTTTTCTCAAGAATATCTTGTGGATCATCAGGATTATAATAGACCAATACTTTCGCTGCATCGGCACCTTTTTTGAGTAATCGCTGCAAAGAGTCTTCAGGTAGGACATCGGGTAAACGCCCTGGTGTATTAGCATCATAGCCCGTTTTTTCATAGGACATCAAAAGGCCGGCATGACTATTTTTTTTCGCAATACCTTTAAAACCGTATTCCTCATCTAATAAAATGGCGCTGACATATTTGGTCAGTTCCTGCGAAACCAGCTCTTTGAATTCATACACCATATCAACATTATAACGATCTTTACCCACAGCAGCTTGCATCATTTTTACCATTGAGCCACGCTGATCAATAGCTAGCGCAGCAATAACACCGTCTTGATTTGATAACTGTTGTAGTCGAGTAAATTTTCCACGAGAAATACGTTTTTTAGCCATTTTCTAACTCTCCAATAGATAAGGTATTTTCATTGTAAACTTCTGGCATGATTGCGCAATATTGTTTATTAATCATTTGTGCTAGTTTCTAATTGATTCTCACTATCATCTTAACATAAATAAAAATAACCGCCTGTGCAAAAAATGCAACCAATTAATTTCTTTACAGATAATAGTAGATAAATCCGAATAACCGATGGGATAGACAATAAATATAGCCCATATTGTCTTATCGCTACTTGAAAAAACGAAGTGTTAAGGTATATTAGTACAATATACTTAACAAGTGTAAATAATAATTTACAATCTATTTTATTACACTATCCTTTTTGATGCGAAAGTTTTACAGGAAAGCTTATGTCACAAACCGCTACGTTAACCCAAACTCGCATGCTCAATAGCCAAGATTACAAAACATTGGCGCTGTCAGCATTAGGTGGGGCATTAGAGTTTTATGATTTTATTATTTTCATGTTTTTTTCCCTCACCATTAGCCATCTTTTTTTCCCTAATGATATGCCGGCCTGGCTAAGCCAAGTCCAAACCTTTGGTATTTTTGCTGCCGGTTATTTGATTCGTCCATTTGGGGGAATTGTTATGGCCCATTTTGGTGATCTGTTTGGTCGTAAAAAAATGTTTACGCTTAGCATTTTATTGATGGCGTTACCAACTCTGTTAATTGGTTGCCTACCTACTTATCATAATATTGGTATTGTGGCACCTTTGTTACTCCTTATCATGCGTTTATGCCAAGGACTTGCTGTTGGAGGGGAAGTACCTGGTGCCTGGACTTTTGTGGCAGAACATGTTCCCAAGAACCGTATCGGATTAGCCTGTGGTATTTTAACCAGCGGGTTGAGTTTAGGTATTTTACTGGGTTCCTTAGTATCAACGATAATCAATCGAAATATTTCGATTGAACAGATCAATGATTGGGGATGGCGCATACCTTTTATTATTGGTGGTATCTTTGGTTTTGTTGCTATGTACTTACGACGTTGGTTGAAAGAAACCCCTATTTTTATCGAAATGCAAAAACGTAAGCAGCAAGAATCTTCGAGAAAAATTCCTGTCATTACTGTATTGACTGACTATTTACCGCAAACTTTTTTATCTATGCTATTGACATGGGTATTGTCTGCTGGGGTTATGGTGATTATGTTAATGACACCTATTTTATTGCAAAAACAGTTCACTTTTTCTGCATTGGAAGCATTACAAGGCAATATCTTAGCGATTATTGGCTTGATTATTAGTTGTACTTTTTATGGCATTTTGATGGATAAATTTGCCATGGGTAAAGTGTTATTCGTCGGATGTCTGATTGCCATCGTCACCATTGCCATCTTCTACTGGTCGCTCATCGATCACCGCGAACTCCTTTTGGTTACCTATCCGTTGGCAGGTTTTGGCGTAGGTATTGTCGGTTCATTTGCTTATTTTATGGTAAAAGTCTTCCCAACAGATGTCCGTTATAGCGGCGTTTCATTCTCATTTAATATGGCCTATGCAATTGCCGGTGGCTTAACGCCGCTATTAATCTCTCTATTTAGTGACTTTTTTAGTAAGATGGCACCTGCGTTTTATGTGATTGTCCTTTTTATATTAGGTGCATTGATAGGATTCTTTTTAATTTTTAATGCAAAACGTTATATTGTAAAAGACATTACCTGATAATTAGGGAAAGACAATTTCCAGAGTAATGGTTTTCCCTTTCATGCCAATATCGATACCCCGTAAATGATTCAGCACGGGGAATCGATACATCGCAATCATTCAGTATACCTAACATAAACTACATGATAATAAGTACTGCCATAAAACGGATTACCCCAAATAGCCATATTAGCAAATAATTAAGGAATAACGCAGTCATTAATCGGTCTGTTTGATCCTGGTTGCTCCTCTTTAGGTAGTTCATAGACATTTCCAATAGCATTAACGGAATAACGATGATCACCTTGCTGTTCGGTAACATACCCTTCTTCCATCGGCAACATTGATATCGAATTTAGCCTGCTCGGATCTAGATCGCCAAAATTTAGGGCGGTACTCCCCCATTCAGCGAACAATCCCCCACCAATTTGCCACCATGCGACAGCATCTTGTGTAGTACTGCTATTACCATCCACCAGATAATGACGAGCATTGGTAAGTTCTATCATACTGGGCACGCGAGTACCCGAACCACAATACGCATTATGAGGATCAGTTCTAAACCATTTACTTATTTTAAAACGATAAATGGGAGTTCCGTCCGATAATATTGTAAAAGTTGTAGGTACTGCAGCCGTGAACTCTTTCAAAACGAATTCAATTTTGGCCACTTTTGAGTTCACCTCTGTAATATTTAACGAACTATTTGATGTAGTTGGGCTTTTAGTATAATGCAAACTGCTAGCTGCCGCGCCCATTATGGTTAAGTCAAAAGTGAGCATATTTGCCCCTGTCGTTGGCCAATTAACACTAGGTGTAGATATATCCTGTGGCAAAAAACCTTTTCCTGCTCTCCATTGATTGGGAAAACCGTTTCCTATAAGTGGAAGAAAAGAGCTCATTATCATTTTGTACTCAGAAATAACTACCGAACTGGCCCCCGGCACTACAGGTAATTCTGGAACGACTGGCTGTAAATAACACGCTAAAGGGCCGGTTGATTTTGGTTTGACAAAATAACTCATATTGGCAGCAATATAGGTCGTACTATTGGGATCACCATAAGCTGTACTTAATGTACTTGTCGTATTACTTAAGGTAATTTTATAAGGTGCTTGGCAGGGATCCAACACGGTTTTTCTATCCGTAATAATGTTACCCTCCACATCTGAAATAGTTACACTAACAGTCCCTGTTGCCGTTATTGCATCACCATTATCATCTCGACCATAATTATAAGGCTCAGCAATCAGTTCGTTCATCGTAATACTGTTACTGATTGCTGTAACAGGTACTGGCATAATAATATCTGCAAAGGTTTGTGCTACAACGGGTAGTTCTATCGGATTGGTTTCACTTGAATTATTATTGTCTCGACTATAACGTGCATTATTAGATAACATGATCGTTAAGAGATCATCAGTAGTCATGACTTTTGAAATACCATTATCAAAAGTCAAATAGGGAGGTGTGCCTTGGATCGTGTTCATCGTGATAGACGAAATAATAGCAAGTGTCGGGAAAGACAAAACGAAAATCGACAAACATGCTAACCCGCGTAATCGATAGATTAATGGATGTCTAACACATAATTGGCGCGTCTTGACACATCTAATAAGGACTCTGGACTCTGACAATATACTCATTTTTTCACCTTTATCAATTAATTATATTTTATTTAATCGAATAATCACCATTCTAAATGAAAAAAACACTTTATCTAATTAATTTTTTTGATATTTTGTAAAGAAATGTAAAGATGAAGAGGTATAACAACAACGAAACGTACCTTAATATTGATCGCTATCGATTAGCTCTGGAAAGATAGATAAATTGAAGGTGGAAATAAATAAGATATATTACACAATAACCTTCCCACCCTTTTCTTTACTGTTGACGAGAAACAATATTTCAATAGGAACTTGCTTGATTTACTTTTATGAGTTTTTATAACTTCTTATAATTGATTGCGATTGATTTCAATTGCTGACAACTGCATTCATCACGCTTTTGGCGACAACTTTAGCCACATCAGCATCAAATACATTAGGTAAAATATAATCCGGCGCTAACTTGTCGTCACTCACAATACTTGCTAAACCTTTAGCTGCGGCGAGCTCCATCTCAAGTGTAATCTCTTTAGCTCTGGCATCAAGTGCGCCACGGAAAATACCTGGAAAGACTAATACATTATTAATTTGATTTGGATAATCACTACGACCTGTACCCACAATATAAGCACCCGCTGCTTTAGCTTCATCAGGGAAAATTTCAGGTATGGGATTAGCCATCGCAAAAATAATGGCTTTATCCGCCATGGTTGCTACCCATTCTTTTTTCAGTACACCCGGTGCAGAAACTCCTACCACCACATCGGCACCTTTGACAGCATCTTCCAGTGTACCGGTCTGTTTTTCACGATTAGTTTTCTTTGCTATCGCTTTATGATGTGGTGGTAATGTATCGTCTGATTCAGATAAGATGCCAATCTTATCTACCACTTTGAGAT
Organism: Orbaceae bacterium ESL0727; assembly: GCA_029433345.1. GTDB lineage: Bacteria > Pseudomonadota > Gammaproteobacteria > Enterobacterales > Orbaceae > Gilliamella. The sequence goes on along the minus strand of JAQTHY010000001.1, from coordinate 864,766 downwards.
GTTTTACCCCTGCGGCAAGGAAGAGATCAGCAATTGATAGACCCGCAGCGCCACCACCATTAATCACAACCTTAACCGTATCGATTGATTTATGCGCAACTTTTAAAGCATTATATAAAGCAGCCAACACCACAATAGCTGTACCATGCTGATCATCATGGAAAACCGGAATATCTAAGAGCGCTTTTAAACGTCGTTCAACTTCAAAACAGCGCGGTGCACTAATATCTTCCAGATTAATACCGCCAAACGAAGGGGCAAATGCAGCAATATGGCTGACAATCTCATCCACATTTTGTGTATTGACCGATAATGGGATCGCATCCACATTGGCAAAACGTTTAAATAAAATCGCTTTACCTTCCATAACCGGAATGGCCGCTTCGGGACCAATATCGCCCAAACCCAATACAGCCGAACCGTCGGTAACCACAGCCACTAAATTGCGTTTAGTGGTATATTTATATACATCTTCTTTATTATTGGCGATAGCTGTACACACGGCGGCCACCCCAGGTGTATAAGCAATACTCAGATCATCCATTGAATTAATCGCTACTTTAGGTTGAATCTCAAATTTACCTTGTTTTTCTTTACTGATGGCGAGGGCTTTCTCTTGCACTGTAGTCATAATATTCACCTTTTGATTATAAACATGGACGCAGTTAATCATGTTGAGTTATCTTTATGACTATTTTAATGATTAATTTAAAAAAAGCACCAATTCGGTAACGTCAATCATCACCCCAATAGACCTAACCACGTTACCACCCGTGCAGATAACATCAGATTCGTGCCACTTATCATGCAGAGAATCGCACCCATAATCTTGGTGAAAGCAACAAACATCATCAATACAAGACGACATAGCCTAAAGTAGTTTATTTAACGTAAGTTTATCTAACGTAATGTTCCTTAAAATAAAATGACCTAAAATAAGGTGACCAAAAATAAAATTACCTAAAATACAGTTAGTAAAAACAAAGTCACCTAAACGAATTTGATATAAACGTAGGTTAGTTCTGAAACATTCAAATAAAATAGTCTATTATTTACGCAATTGCAGCTAATGCTTGATCAAGATCACCGATAATATCATCCACATCTTCTAATCCAACTGAAATACGTAACAGTTGATCAGAAATACCGGCTGTTTTCCTCGCTTCTGCGCTAATGCCCGAGTGTGTCATCGTAGCGGGGTGACAAATCAAGCTTTCAACGCCCCCTAATGATTGTGCTAGCGTAAATAGATTAAGTGCCTGTAAAAATGTTGGCATCACGGCAGGATCGCCAGCTAACTCGAAGCTTAACAACGAACCAAATCCTTTCTGCTGTTTTTGGGCAATATCATGTCCCACATTGGAAGATAAAGACGGGTGATAGACGTTGGCTACTTTAGGATGATTGACTAAAAATTCGACTACTTTTTGCGCATTAGCTTGCTGTAATGATACGCGTGCCGATAATGTGCGTAAGCCACGCAACAACAGATAACTATCAAATGCCGAGGTTAATGTGCCAATATTATTGGCCCACCAGAGTACATCATCCGCCAATTTTTGATCTTTAAAGACCAAAATACCGGCTAACAAATCAGAATGACCATTTAAAAATTTAGTGCACGAATGGGTGACAATATCTGCACCCAGCGCTAATGGCTGTTGTAAAATCGGTGTCATAAACGTGTTGTCCACTAATACTAATGCCCCCACTTCGTGAGCCTGCTTAGCAATGGCCTGAATATCAACCACGCGCAATAATGGATTACTTGGTGTTTCAATTAAAACTAATTTCGGTTTGAGCGCTAGCGCTTCTTGTAGTGCGAGAGGATCGGATTGATCAATAAACTTAACTTTAAAGGCTCCCCGTTGGCTTAAGCTATTAAACAGACGATAACTACCCCCATAGCAATCATGGGGCGCGACGATAAGATCATTAGGCGTTAATAACGCTACACTAATTAAATGGATCGCGGACATCCCACAATTGGTTAAAATCGCGTCTGCACCCCCTTCTAGTTGGGCAATGGTTTCTTCGACTAAACGGCGACTTGGATTGGCTTTGCGCCCATAATCAAATTCTCTTGGCTTGGCAAATTCATGATAACGATAGCAAGTCGAAGGGGTAATCACAGGTACCACACTACCATATTGATTATCGGTATTTAGTCCTCCCCGCACAGCAATAGTTGCTTGGCCGGCATTTTTTTGTTGTTTGGTAATACATTTAGACATGATAAAACCTCAAAAATAGCTGATAAGTATAAACACGCGCTTAATAAATAATTGCGATAGACTAAAAATCAATATGTTAAGCATAGCATAATAAAAAAAGCCGTCAACATGTCTAGACGTCTAAATATCTTGATGTGTAGATTGCAGATATTTTAAAAAAACGGTAAAATTAGCCTTAACAAATTAACCATGTAATTTATAGTATTATTATGCATCATGATCACAATCAATTATGATCAGTAATAATCTAACCGACAAAAATATATTGATAACGCAGTTATAGCTTAAGTAAGGTAGAAACAATGCTGGAATGGAATGGTGAGTATATCCGCCCTTATGCTGAGCATGGCAAAAAAAGTCGACAAGTCAAAAAAATTACTGTCTCGATCCCCTTAAAAGTTTTAAAAATATTGACGGATGAACGTACGCGTCGACAAGTCAATAATCTGCGTCATGCGACCAATAGTGAATTACTCTGTGAAGCCTTTTTGCACGCCTATACCGGTCAACCATTACCTGATGATATTGATCTCGCCAAGGATCACGATGATGGTATTCCCGAACAGGCCAAACAGATCATGCGTGAGCTTGGCATCTATCCAGAAGCATAGATAGTTGATGATAAGAGCGATTTAGCTAACTGATACAGGTTATCAATTTATTATTCACTAACCATTAATAATAGATGAATAATAACTGTATCGCCTTGCATATATCACCTAAACGGCGATAATAAATAATCCAATTGTGAAGATCCACAAAAACAAAAAAGGTACCAAAATAGCACCTTTTTATTTGTCATCGATTTGGTATCGATATTATTTTTTACCGCCAACCATACCAAAACGTTGTTTAAATTTATCAATACGTCCGCCACTTGCAACATCACGTTGTTTACCAGTGTAAAACGGATGGCATTCGCCACATACGTCAAGATGGATATTATGTCCTACAGTTGAATGAGTTTTAATCACATTACCACAAGAACATGTTGCCGTAATTTCTTTATATTCTGGATGAATACCTTTTTTCATAATAAACCTCTAAAGTTTGTTCGCATCGCTATATAAATGGTTGTTTATATAAAATAATTTCACATAAACCACAAAATCTATACACCATACGAGTGTTAAATAACATGATAGGATGGCGGATTATACACTTAACTACTCAGATACGCAACTGCTTATTTTATCATCAGCGCCCTTTCATTATGGCAAATAGTCGCCGTTCGCAATAGAAAAAGAGATAATCATATATTCCTTATCAAACAGGCAATTGGCCAATGGTTATCTGCAATACTACCTTTTCGCCATTCCGTAATACCATAATGGGGATGACAGTGCCAGGTTTCAACTCGGCAATCTGATCCATGGTTTCCACTATCGATTTCACTGATTTATTATCGACCATAATCAATATATCATTCGCCTGTACCCCTGCTTGCTCAGCAGGACCTTCAGCATTTGTCACCAAGATACCTAAGACTACCGGCAGATCACTTGGATTTTGGGTTGGCGCAAATTCCAAACCATCAATACCAATATAACCCCGAATAACCTTACCATCTTGAATAAGTTTATTCATAATCTTAACGGCTAATGCAGTTGGAATCGCAAAACCGATGCCTTCAGGCACATCATTATTCACATTTTTAGCAAATGTTAAGGTATTAATCCCCATCAATTCACCTTTTGTGTTTACTAACGCGCCACCTGAATTGCCATGATTAATTGATGCATCGGTTTGAATAAAATTTTGTCGACGATAAGGGCTAAGTCCATCACGACCGGTAGCACTGATAATACCTTGAGTGATTGTCTGACCAATATTATAAGGATTACCAATAGCTAAGACGACATCACCAATTTTAGGTTCGCGCTGAGGATTAATAGGAATAATTGGAATATTCGTCGCTTCGACTTTCAAAACCGCAATATCCACCAGTTTATCCGAACCAATCGATAAAGCTTCAAAAATTCGCCCATCTTGCAACGCCACAATAATCTGTTCGGCACCATCAACAACATGATAATTGGTCAGAATATAGCCTTGTTTACTCATAATCACGCCAGAACCGAGTGGTGTAATGGGATGATTTTGTTTTTGCTCAGGAATAGAACGAATTGACCGACTATAAATATTCACAACAGCAGGGGCTGCAATTTTCACTGCATCAGAATAGCTTAGTGGTGCATTACTAAAAATCGTTGCAGGGAAGACCGAATGAGTACCACTTCGTAATGAGGGAAAAACAATTAATAATGCAATAGCTAAAATTGCACCAATCAACACCGGCCATAAAAATTTTTTAAGCATAATGACTACTGCTATGTGGATATCAAGTGGCTCAATTTTAGCATATTCTCATTATCATTGAAAATGAACGAAAAAAGAGGATAACTTATCAAATGCAATTCAATAAGCTATCCTCTTGGTATCGTCATCATAAATGATAACAGTCAGTACACATAGCGCCTTATTTTAAAAGCAGATAAATTTGACTATCACCACGAATAATATTTAAGGCAATGGCCGATGGATTACTATCAATCACTTTACGTAAATCAGCGATATTCGTAATGCGTTCTTTATTCACACCGGTAATTAAATCACCTTCTTGTAAACTTAAACGCGAAGCTGGAGAGTTTTTCGCGATAGCTTCAATCACGACTCCTTTCTGACCTTTCACTTCACCGTTGACTAATGTTGCGCCATCCAATGCTGAATGTAATGATTTAGCATCAGTACTGGATTCATCACTATTTTTCAATTTAACGTCAACAGATAAGAGTTTACCGTCACGGATCAAACCTAACTTGATAGTATGCCCAGCTCCTGCCGTTGCAATTTTGGCACGTAATTCAGCAAAACTATCAACAGGTTTACCATCCATCGATGTGATCACATCACCGGCTTTAATACCAGCCTCTTGCGCTGCTGATCCATCAATGACTTCACTAACAAAAGCACCTTTTTGTACATCTAAATCAAATGCTTTGGCAATATCTGACGTTAATTCATTACCTTTAATGCCTAATACGCCGCGTTTAACTTCACCAAACTCAATTAATTGAGAGGTCAAGTTTTTCACCATATTACTTGGAATGGCAAAACCAATACCGACATTACCGCCACTTGGCGCAATAATTGCGGTATTAATACCAACCAGTTCACCTTTTAAATTAACCAACGCACCACCTGAATTACCGCGGTTAATCGACGCATCGGTTTGAATAAAGTTTTCAAAACCATTCATATTTAGCCCGCTACGAGCCAATGCCGAAATAATACCGGATGTGACAGTTTGACCAATACCAAATGGATTACCAATGGCGACTACAAAATCACCTACCCGTAATTTATCTGAATCGGCAAGTGGAATCGCAACTAGTTTTTTCGCATTATCAATTTTGAGTAACGCAATATCGCTTTGTGGATCACGTCCAATTAATTTTGCCTGAAACTCATGACCATCATTTAAGAAGATAGTAATCTTATCTGCATTATCAATAACATGATTATTAGTGACAACATAGCCTTTATCGGCATCAATAATAACGCCCGAACCTTGCCCCGTAAACTGTTGTGATTGATTATCAGGATAGCCAAAAAAACGTCTAAATTCTTCTGGCATATTGTTCCGCATTTGTGTCGTACCTTCTACTTTAATACTGACTACAGAAGGCAAAACGTTTTCTAGCATCGGTGCTAAGCTGGGTTGCTCAGTACCATTTGCGCTAGGAAGAGAAGGCAATGTCGCATAAGCGGTAGGTAGCGCGGCAAAACTCAGCCCTAACGTTAATGCCATAATGCGAACTAATTTGTTTTGCTTTTTAAATGGTGTGAACATAGTATTGATCTCGATTTTTTCAATTTAGTTAATATCTACGATACGTTGTATTTCAGCTTCTATTTATCAGACGCGATATGCAACGATAGAATTATAATATGTTTATAAACCTATCTTTCAAGCGTTCTCTAACTAAAATAATCAAAATATTTACAATTAATTACGATTGCTTACGATTTATGATCTTCTGATTTTAATAAGCCTGATGGATTATCTGAATAATCTTTCGGTTGTTTATTAAAAGAAGGCTCTTTATTCGCATTTTGGCTATTATCACCATCCAGTGTCACAGTTGGCTCATCATGACTCATCAATTTAGTCGAATTTTCGGCCATATGTTGATATAGACGACGAAAATCTTTCGCCATATTATCTAAAATTTCTGCACTATGCGAAAAATGCTTAACCAACACCTGTTTTTGAGCGCTTAGCTCTTTACGTGCTTGATCTAATTCACCTTTAACTTTAGCGTATTTTCTCGCTTTTGGGCTAATATCATTCACAAAAATGAGGCCGATAATAAAACCTACTACTACACCTATAACTAAGTAGATGATCATTGCTTTATCCATATTTTACTCCTTGTGACTTATGTAATTTACTCGTTAGTATGCATTTATTTTCTAATCATTCATTAATAACTATCATGATGCATTTATTGCTATCATAGCAACGTTCATAACAATATTCATAACATTGTTCATAACAACGTTTACCACGTTAAACTTATCATAATGTAAATTCACGATAAGATATAGCAATTCCCATCAAGATAATCATTTTTATTCCATAGTTTTATTTCATTGATAACCGTTAGCTAAAAGAGAAGATCGCGCAATCGTCATCCTATCTTATCATTCCGCGCTATCCCTTTATTTTTCATACACATTCTGGCGTGATGATGATAACATTATGAAAATAATATCTATTTTGCATGGTTGGCTAATTTAATCAATTGTTTTTTTAATTTTTCAGGTGCTCTTTCGGCTAATTCATATAAATACAGCGCACTTTGCGGTGTGATCGTGCTGCTTTTTGTTGCATTTAGGGGTAATGGATGGCTATTTTGATGAGAATAACACCCCAAATCAGGATTAATTTGATACTGAATAGATGATAATGCCGGCAACACTTTTTGCCGTAATGCAGAAAGAACATTGCTTTGTTCATATTTCAGCCGCGTTAACCAACTGGCAGAACTCACTTCTATCACCAAAATACCTTGCCGATAATTTGCCACACGGCACTTTTCATTTAAGGGTTTAGATAATATTTCATCAAGCGCACGTGACAACTGAAAAAGCGCCGAGGTTCGCTCTTCTATTTGGGATAATCCAGTCGTCTGCCTGACCAGAAAAGAGAATGATTGAGGTTCATTACACCGCATTATTCGATATCCTCATGTTTAATTTTGATCCCAAATAACATACCCAAGATAACTTATTGAAAATAACTGTTTAGCACCTTTAAGGTAATGATTTTACCTTGAATTCGACTCTACCGCCAATATTCATCGATGAGGCTGAAAAAGTTTTGCAACTTTATTGTACTTTCCTTTATAATCAAAACGCTTAACTGTACGTTTTTCCATGCAGTGGATTTTAACTTAACATTTTAAATTAAAAAAATATTTTTATTGCGTTTTTAAGTTAAAATCAATCGCAAATACAACTTAGTATACCTAAAATCTGGATTTCAGCTAACGAAATAATCTACATTCCCTTTTTTATACACGCCATTCATCTCATCTTTGTATTTAATCAATTTTGTCTATCTGTAAATTTACATTAAAAATATAGTAAAAAAATCTTAAAGAAACGATAACTATTGTTTTTATTATATAATATAGATTTCATTTTGATGCAGGAATATTATGACTAACTTACGTGAACTTACTCTGCGAGGCACAATCTTAGGTGCTTTCATCACCGTTATCTTTACGGCATCAAACGTTTATCTGGGCTTAAAAGTTGGATTAACGTTTTCGTCAGCAATCCCTGCTGCGGTCATTTCGATGGCTGTCTTACGGTTTTTTTCTGGCTCAACAATATTAGAAAATAATATGGTCCAGACACAAGCGTCGGCAGCGGGTACCTTATCTTCTATTATTTTTGTCTTACCAGGTCTATTAATGATCGGTTACTGGCACAGTTTTCCTTTTTATTTAACATTAGCCATCTGTGCCGCAGGGGGAATGCTAGGTGTGTTATTTTCGATCCCATTACGCCATGTCATGGTTGTAAAAAGCAATTTACCTTATCCAGAAGGTGTCGCGGCAGCCGAAATTCTAAAAGCAGGTTCCCAAACTGATAATGCTGATAATCACGAAGGTATGAAAGATATCCTATTTGGTGGTGCGATTGCGGCAGTGGTAAGTTTTTTCACTAATGGTTTCCGTCTTATCTCGGATAGTGCCGCTTATTGGTTTACCGGTGGTAAAGCTATTTTCCAGCTACCGCTCGGTTTTTCACTTGCGTTATTGAGTGCTGGCTATCTTATCGGCATCATGTCAGGTATTGCGATTATTATCGGTAATGTCATTGCTTGGGTGATCGGTATTCCAATTTTAAGCGAGATTACCGATTATGATACCAGTTTACCTTTATCAAAAGTCGCCATGGGACTTTGGGCAAGTGATATCCGTTTTATTGGTGCCGGAACCTTAGCCATCGCTGCAATTTGGGTACTCATTACATTAATCAAACCGGTTATTGAGGGCCTAAAAATGTCATTCCGTACATTACGTACTGACGTTTCAACCCAAGATATTCCGCGAACAGAACGTGATCTTTCCCCTAAAGTCATTTTTATGATTATGGCGAGCATGTTAATTATTTTATTTATCACATTTCACTTTTTTATTTCTGATAGCGGATTATCAGCTGGTGTAGCTTGGTCTTTAGTCTTTTGTGCCGTATTATTCGCGTTTATTATCGGTTTTTTAATTGCTGCCGCGTGCGGTTACATGGCTGGACTGGTTGGATCATCAGCTAGCCCAATCTCTGGTATCGGTATTGTTGCCGTTACCGTTATTTCCTTAATTTTATTAGGGCTTGGCGAAACTAATGGCATGCTAGAAACCATTGAAGGCTCACATTTTGCAACAGCATTAGCCTTATTTACAACCAGTACGGTTATTGCGATTGCCTGTATTGCCAATGATAATTTGCAAGATTTAAAAACTGGCTATCTAGTCCACGCGACACCTTGGAAACAGCAAATCGCATTATTGATCGGTTGTGTGGTGGGTGCCTTAGTGATTGCACCGATTTTAGATACTTTATATCACGCTTACGGTTTTACTGGGGCTATGCCTCGCGCCGATATGGACGTTTCACAAGTATTAGCCGCGCCACAAGCAACATTGATGACCACTATCGCAACGGGGATTTTCTCGCATAAATTAGAATGGACGATGATTTTAATTGGACTCGCTTTAGGTGCCGTAATTATTGCGATTGATTTAATTTTGGCTAAACGTGGTTCTCAATTCCGTTTACCTGCATTAGCGGTAGGTATGGGAATCTATTTGCCACCGAGTATTACCACACCTATCTTTTTAGGTGCGTTATTATCATGGATAATCCGTCGAAGAGCCTATAAAAAATCACTGCTCAACCATTTAGATCCTAAAGAGCAATTTAAGAAAGTCGATCGCAAAGCGGCATTAATTGCCTCAGGATTAATTGTAGGTGAAAGTTTAATTGGTGTTCTACTCGCTGTTGTAATTGTAATTAGTATTGCTAATGGCGGGAGTGATGCGCCGTTGGCATTAGGTATTGATTTAGGTGTTTTCCATCAATATTTAGGCTTAGTGGTATTCGTAGTCATCTGTTGGTTATTTATGCGCCGAGCATTATCAGCGATTAAAAAGTGATCGGTATTGAGTCAATGACACCACTTATTTAGAGGGACATAATGGATAGTAGGGCTCACCTATTATCCATTAATTTTTTATGCATTTTTCATCATAATCTGCATAAACAGAAATCAGATAGTGTTGCTATTTTATTTCTATTATTATTAAGTAACAGTGAGTTAACAGTTATGCAATAGATTGCCCAATTTTTAAGGTTAACGCAATATTTACGGCTGTTTGATAAAGATTGGCTCTCGCCGTATTGGCATCTAAAGCTTCGGTTAACGTAGACACTTTAGATAAAATACTAAACATTGCAGAAATCCCATAAGGATAAACTAATTCTGCCTTATCCCCTACACTCCCCACTATCGCTATCACAGGTTTATGATAGCGTTGCGCAATTTTTGCCACCCCAACCGGCACTTTACCGTTAACACTTTGTTGATCTAAACGCCCTTCGCCTGTAATCACTAAATCGGCATCTTTAATTAATGCATCTAAATTCAGTAATTCAGTAATAATATCGATACCAGGACGCAGTTTTGCGCCCATAAAAGCTAACAGTGCCGCCCCCATTCCCCCAGCGGCGCCCGTTCCGGGGATAGTTTCCACATCAACATGGAGATCACGTTTGATGATATTAGCGAAATGTTTTAGATTTGCATCCAGTAATCTTATATCACTCTCACTGGCCCCTTTTTGTGGACCAAAAATAGCTGAAGCACCATTTTCGCCAGTTAACGGATTGGTCACATCACACGCGATTTCAAAATCACACGCTTGCAAACGCGCATCCATTTGGCTAATATCAATACGCGCTAAGTGAGCAAGTGCCTGCCCACCATAACCAATCTGATTGCCCGCTTCATCTAATAACTTAACACCCAGTGCTTGTAACATACCGGCGCCGCCATCATTCGTTGCGCTCCCACCGATACCAATAATAAATTTACGTGTTCCTTTGTCGAGAGCATCGCGAATCAATTCACCTGTCCCATATGATGTGGTAATTTTGGCATCTCTTTTATCAACGGGAACACGCTCTAATCCACTTGCAGCTGCCATTTCAATAATTGCACACTGCTTATCGCAAGAGAGACCATAAAAGGCAACACCTTTTTCCCCTAAGGGATCGGTAACCGTGGTATGGATAATATCGCCATTTAATGCATGTACCATCGCTTCAACAGTGCCTTCGCCACCATCAGCAACAGGTAATAACGTATAAAATGCATCAGGGTACACGTGTAAAAAACCTTGTTTGATAGTGTGCGCAATATCTGAAGCACTAAGGCTTTCCTTAAATGAATCAGGTGCAATAACAATTTTCATACTTCTTCCTAATTTGACCAATTTCGCCAGCTACTGCTGATGAATAAATGAGGTATGAGAGGTAAAATCCTATACCCTATTATTTTTTACATTCCGCCCATAATAGCTGACAGAATCGCAAACAATCTTCTTGCAAAAGAATCACTATTATATTTTGCAATTAGTTATCAATATTAATCTTTATTATTAGTTATTTACAGCACAAATAATATTTTTACTATTATCATTCAATATGATAGCTCTATTTCGTATTTCCGTACCCATTAACAGCTCATTAATAGCTACCAACAAAATGTAGGGGAAATCATGTGTTATAGAGATTTCCCCCTATAACGCATGACGTTTTAAATGCAAGGATCTATTCACCGGCAACAGATATATAGCCTTTATTTTGTCTCTTTAATTTCAATTTTAGCTAAGTTTTCATAATAACGCGCTAATGCACTATGGTCGCATTGACCTAATCCATCCGTTCTTAGCGCTTGCATCATTTCCATTACCGCGGCGGTTAAAGGTAATGAAGTGCCCACACCATGTGATGTATCTAATGCATTTTGCAGATCTTTTATATGTAAATCGATACGGAATCCTGGCTTAAAGTTACGATTCAGTACCATAGGCGCTTTCGCTTCTAAAACAGTACTACCGGCTAAACCACCGCGAATCGCTTCAAAAACTAATTTAGGATCAACCCCTGCTTTGGTCGCTAACACTAACGCTTCTGACATAGCAGCAATATTTAAAGCCACAATCACTTGGTTAGCTAATTTGGTTACATTACCTGCACCAATAGCGCCAGTATAAACGACAGAACCTGCCATAGCTTTCATGAGATCATAATATTGATCAAATATGGCTTTTTCACCGCCAACCATCACTGATAAAGTACCATCGATTGCTTTAGGTTCACCACCACTGACTGGTGCATCTAACATCGTCACACCCTTTTTGGCGACAGCATCATGAATTTCTCGACTTGCTAATGGGGCAATAGAACTCATATCAATAATAGTCGTTCCCGCTTTAGCACCTTCAAGTACACCATTTTCACCAAGTACAACTTCTTTAACATGAGGTGAATTAGGCAACATTGTGATGATCACATTACATTGTTGAGCAATTTCTTTACCATTAGCAGCGCTTTGTGCACCTGCAGCAACAACTTCATCAACCGCTGCTTTATTTCTATCGCAGACGACCAGTGAATAACCTGCTTTTAGCAAATTTTTACTCATTGGTTTGCCCATAATTCCTAACCCAATAAAACCAATTTTCATTTTTAACTCCTTTGTTGTACTAGAAATATGTTATTCGGTAGAGATACCTACAGAAAAAATAGATTACTGTCATCAATGCAAAATCTAGCATTGATTAATTATTTCAGATATTTATCTGCTAAGGCTTGTGTCACACCCCGGAATAGTCCCAAATCACTCCCTACAGCAACAAACGTTGCGCCCATGTCTAAATAATGGCGTGCATCTTCCTCGATTGGGGCAAGAATACCGCACCCTTTGTTATATTTTTTAGCGACATCAAATATAGTTTGAATCACAGCCTGAACATCAGGATGTTTCGGATTACCAAAATGCCCTAACGAAGCCGATAAATCACTTGGGCCGACAAAAATACCGTCAATACCGTCTAACGAAGCAATCGCTTCCATATTGTCTACCGCTTTTTGGGTTTCGATTTGTACAGTGACACAGATATTTTGATTAATCGTTTGGAAATAATCGGTAATGGTGCCAAACTCATTACTACGATGCGAAACAGACACACCACGCACACCTTCAGGGGGATAACGGGTCGCCAATATGGCAGCTTTAGCTTGTTCTTCTGTTTCCACATAAGGAATCAAGAAGTTATAAAAACCGATATCAAGTAGTCGTTTAATTAATACTTTATCATTCCATGCTGGACGAACCACGGCTGCACTGACGCTATCTTTTAATGCCATTAATTGCGGAATAAACGTTAATACATCATTCGTTGCATGCTCGCCATCAAGCAATAACCAATCAAAGCCAGCCAAACCTAAGATTTCAGTCGTAATAGGACTACCTAATGCTGCCCAACAACCAATTAACTGTTTACGCGCTAAAATATCTTGTTTAAATTGATTATGGCATGTTGTCTTTTTCATAATTTACCTTCAGCTCTCAATTTTTATCTTACTAAACACGGTTTTTTATTATCAAATTTCCAGTCAGGAACTAAATATTGCATAGCCATCGCATCGTTACGATTACCGAGATTCATACGCTTAAACAATTCATGCGCTTTCATCACCTGATCCATATCGATTTCAATTCCTAATCCTGGCTTTTCTGGCACTTTAATTTTGCCATTAACTATCTGTAAAGGTTCTTTGGTTAACCGTTGATTACCTTCTTGCCAAATCCAATGTGTATCAATGGCTGTTGGTTTACCCGGCGCGGCTGCACCAACATGTGTAAACATCGCCAACGATATATCAAAGTGATTATTAGAGTGTGATCCCCATGTTAACCCAAATTCATGGCACATTTGCGCAACACGTACCGAGCCATTCATTGTCCAGAAATGGGGATCTGCAAGTGGGATATCGACAGATTGTAGCGATAAAGCATGATTCATCTGCCGCCAATCCGTTGCAATCATATTTGTTGCGGTTGGCAAACCGGTGGCACGTCGAAATTCCGACATAATTTCACGTCCTGAATAACCTTGCTCAGCACCACAGGGATCTTCCGCATAGGCCAAGACATTTTTTAACTGTTTACCGATGCGAATTGCTTCATCTAATAACCACGCACCATTCGGATCCAGCGTCACACGTGCATTAGGGAATCGTTTTTTAATGGCGATCACAGCCAAGGCTTCATCATCCGCAGTCAGAACGCCCCCTTTTAATTTAAAATCGCGAAAACCATATTTTTCATAGGTGGCCTCTGCCAAACGGACGATCGACTCTGGTGTTAATGCTTCTTCGTGACGTAGACGGTACCAATCACAGGAATTATTCGCTTCACTTTGATAAGGCAAATCCGTTTTACGACGATCACCCACATAAAAGAGATAACCTAACATCTCTACTTCATCGCGTTGCTGACCTTCGCCCAATAAAGAGGCAACTGTCACCCCTAAATGTTGACCTAATAGATCTAACATGGCGGCTTCAATCGCAGTGACCACATGAATTGTTGAGCGTTGATCAAAGGTTTGATTACCACGCCCTCCCACATCGCGATCAGCAAATTGCTGACGTACTCGCTGCATGACATTCTTATAATTACCAAGTGATTGCCCCATGACTAACGGTTTAGACTCTTCTAATGTTTTAGTCACGCTGCCAACACAAGGCACTTCACCTACCCCTGTATGACCAGCATTATCTTTTAACACGACAATATTGCGTGTGAAATAAGGCGAATGTGCACCACTTAAATTCAGTAACATACTGTCATAACCGGCGACCGGGTAAACCTGCATATCAGTAACAATCGGTGACGATGAACTCATAATCATTAACCTCTTTTAATCGTTGATTTTAGTCATTAGAAACAATACGTTATTAACGCACCATACAAGGCCGCTTACGATCAAATTGCCAACCAGGAATAAGATATTGCATGGCCATACCATCATTCCGTGCACCTGTGGGTAGCTGTTTATATAATGCATGCGCTTTTTCAATTTGTGCCATGTCGATTTCAATCCCCAACCCAGGTTTATCGTGTAATTTAATTTTTCCGTTGATAATCTGTAAGGGATTTTTGGTTAAACGGTCATGGCCTTCTTGCCAAATCCAGTGGGTATCTAATGCGGTTGGATTACCCGGTGCCGATGCGCCAACATGGCTAAACATTGCCAACGAGATATCGAAATGGTTATTAGAATGACATCCCCATGTTAACCCCCATTCGTTACACAGTTGTGCGACGCGACTGGCACCAGTAAGTGTCCAAAAATGAGGATCGGCTAATGGAATATCTACCGCTTGTAACAAGATCGAATGACACATTTCGCGCCAATTAGTCGCCACCATATTGGTTGCGGTTGGTATACCGGTCGCACGGCGAAACTCAGCCATAATTTCACGTCCGGAATAACCATTTTCAGCGCCACAAGGATCTTCGGCATAAGTAAGCACATCTTGCAGACCTTTGCATAATTGGATCGCTTCATTCAGTGACCAACCACCATTCGGATCTAAGGTAATTCTTGCATCTGGAAAATATTTTTTCAGGGCGGTAATTGTGGCAATCTCTTTTTCACCGGTAAACACGCCACCTTTCATTTTAAAATCTTTAAAACCATAACGATCTTTTGCCGCTGCAGCTAATTCGACGACAGCTTCAGTGGTCATTGCCGGTTGTCGACGGATTTTATACCATTCATGGCGATTGGATTGTGGACGATCATAAGGCAGATCAGTTTTGGCATCATCACCAATATAAAATAGATAACCCAATACCGTAACCTCATCCCGTTGTTTACCTGGCCCCAGTAATTCTGCGACAGGAACATTCAAAAATTGTCCCATCAGATCAAGTAACGCAGCTTCTAATGCAGCAACCGCATTTACACGCAATTCAAAGGTCCAAGCACCTTTGCCAAAGGTATCGTAATCAGCATCAAGATATCCTTGGTGCATCTCATTAACGATTCGGTTAAGAATCGATATCGGTCGACCTTCTACATGTGGTATCGCTTCTAGTAAGGCATTTTCAATCGTTGCCCCACCCGGAGCTTCACCCACGCCTATATGACCCGCGTTATCGTTTAAAATCACAATATTTCGTGTGAAATATGGACTATGTGCCCCACCGATATTCATCAACATGCTGTCATAACCGGCAACCGGAATGACTTGCATCGTTTTAATAATAGGAACAGATTGTGTACTCATTTTTATTTACCTACCAAAGTAACAATTAAGCAAAACATAACGTTATTTATCGGTTTTCTTTAATTCCATACGCTTGATTGGACCAACTAAAATTAAGTAACTAAATGCCGCAATAAGTGCATGTGCGGCGACGAAAACTAACGCCCACTCGAATCGCCCTGTCCATGAAACGATATAGCCAATGATAATCGGTGAAACAATGCTTGAGGCATTACCAAACATATTAAATAGACCACCCGCCAATCCACTCATCTCTTTAGGGGCAGTATCAGCCATCACAGCCCATCCAAGTGCACCGAAACCTTTACCAAAAAAGGCTAATGACATAAATAAAATGACCAATGCAATAGAATCCACATAATTACAGAAAATCATAATCATCGAAAATAACATCCCTAGCACAATAGGGGTTTTACGCGCAATAGATAACGATCCTGTTTTACGCATTAAATAGTCAGAAAAAACGCCGCCACTTAAGCCACCAATAAAACCGCAGATAGCGGGGATAGCAGCAGCAAAACCGACTTCTTTGATATTCATACCACGCTGTGTTGCTAAATAAATAGGAAACCACGTAATAAAAAAGAAGGTTAAACAGTTAATACAATACTGACCAAGATAAACACCAAGTAACATTCTGTTAGCCAATAACTGGCCTAAATAACGTAATTTTGGTCCATCATTTTTATTACTAGTCGATTTCTTCTGATCCATATCGACTAAAGCACCACCTTCGGCAATATAGTCAACTTCTGCTTTATTCGCCCATGGATGATCTTTAGGATTTTTAATCACAAATATGGTTGCAATACTCACAATCACACCTAATCCCCCCATAAAAAAGAAGACAGATTGCCAACCATATTCATGAGTTAACCACCCCATAATTGGTGCAAAGATTACGGTGGCAAAATATTGGGCAGAATTGAAGATGGCAACCGCAGTGGCTCTTTCTTTTGCGGGGAACCATGCAGCTGTGATACGACTATTACCAGGAAAAGAAGGGGATTCGGCAAGCCCCATTAAGAATCGAAAAGTGAAGAGCATAATAATCGCCCATGCACCAATAAAAAAGTGAACCGTACCTTGTAATAAGGTAAAAATAGACCAAAACAAAATACTATAAAAATAGACTCTTTTAGAACCAAATTTATCCAGTAACCAGCCACCCGGTAATTGCCCAATCACATATGCAATACCAAATGATGACATTACCCATCCCATCGCAGCAGCATCAAAACCCAAGTCGCCTGCCATGGCTTTACCTGCAATACCTAACGTGGCACGATCACCATAATTAATGGCTGTAACGGTAAACAAAAACACCACAATCAACCAACGCATATTGGTTTGCTTTTTTCTTTGCTCATTACCTGTTTTAGTGATACTCATACTCAGATTTCCTCACATTAAATAATTTATAATATAAAAATTGGGTTATCCTCACTCAGAATGACTTTTTAAAAATAACTTTGGAAACGATAGGAATATACTGATGACTATTTGTATTTCTGCACAGTATGAAGGGAGGGAACAAAAAGTTCATTAGGCAAATTTACAAAAAAAAGCATGATAAATAGAATTTTTCTAGGCAAATATATAGCCTAATGTTAGTTTGTTCACATAAATAAAATCCTGAGATAAAATTTTGTGACTGTTTTCACATTAATATGTGAATGATCACAAAATTACATCTTTTTTATCCATCAAAATTAGACTTTTTTA
The DNA here is from genome assembly GCA_029433345.1 of Orbaceae bacterium ESL0727. Taxonomy (GTDB): domain Bacteria; phylum Pseudomonadota; class Gammaproteobacteria; order Enterobacterales; family Orbaceae; genus Gilliamella. The sequence continues at coordinate 846,866 of JAQTHY010000001.1, read as the reverse complement.
CAATGCCAATTTTTAGTTTTACTTGTATGATTACCTGACATACTAATAAATAGTAGGTGAGCACACATGACTAAAAAGCTGACAGAGCCTTTATATATTAAGATAAAACCTATCGATAACGTTGCTATCGTGGTAAACGATAATGGATTACCTAAAGGTACCGTATTTAATGATGGGTTAACGTTAGTTGAAGATATTCCCCAAGGTCATAAAGTAGCATTGCAAGATATTCCTCAAGATCAGGCGATCATCCGTTATGGTGAAGTAATCGGTTATGCGAAAAAAACTATTTTAAAAGGGAGCTGGGTAAATGAAGCGATCACAATAATGCCTAAAGCCCCCGGACTGCACGAACTCCCTATTGCGACCAAAGTGCCAGAACCGTTACCGCCATTAGAAGGTTATACTTTTGAAGGATACAAAAATAGTGATGGATCCGTTGGAACCCGGAATTTATTGGGTATTACGATGAGTGTTAACTGCGTATCTGGTGTGGTCGAATATGTGAGCAAAATCATCGAGCGCGATTTACTGCCTAACTACCCCAATGTCGATGGTGTCGTGCCATTGACGCATCTGTATGGGTGTGGCGTGGCAATCGATGCACCGGCTGCGATTGTGCCTATCCGTTCTATCCATAATTTAGCGAAAAATCCTAATTTTGGTGGTGAAGTGATGGTCATCAGTTTGGGTTGTGAAAAATTACAACCTGAACGTTTATTAAAAGGCACCCTCGACACCATTCCAATCAAGTTAGAAAGTGATGATGACATCGTGACATTGCAAGATGAACACGGTTTTAAAGGCATGGTCGATCATATTCTTAATGTGGCCAAAAGACATTTAGAACGTTTAAATAAACGCAAAAGAGAAACTGTGCCTGCGTCTGAACTGATTGTCGGTATGCAGTGTGGAGGGAGTGATGCATTTTCCGGGATTACCTCTAATCCATCGGTTGGATTTGCTTCAGATTTATTAGTCCGTTGTGGTGCTACCGTGATGTTTTCGGAAGTGACCGAAGTTCGCGATGGTATCCATCTATTAACACCACGTGTCATCAATCAAGAAGTGGGCAACGCTTTAATTCGTGAAATGCAGTGGTATGACGATTACTTAACCGCGGGGAAAGTCGATCGTAGTGCCAATACTACCCCGGGTAATAAAAAAGGCGGACTAAATAATATTGTCGAAAAGGCGATGGGATCAATAGCAAAATCGGGAACCAGCCCAATTGTAGAAGTTTTACCACCTGGGCAAAGACCCACTAAAAAAGGATTAATTTTTGCCGCTACACCGGCGAGTGATTTTGTTTGTGGTGCACAGCAAGTGGCATCAGGTATTACACTCCAAGTATTTACTTCTGGTCGGGGAACACCTTATGGACTGGCCATGGTACCGGTGATAAAAATGTCGAGCCGCAACATTGTCGCTGAACGTTGGTTTGATTTAATTGATATCAGTGCAGGCGATATCGCTATTGGGGAAGCAACTATTGAAGATATTGGTTGGCGCTTATTCCATCTTATTTTAGACGTTGCCAGTGGCAAAAAACAACCTTGGTCAGATCATTGGGGACTCCATAATCCATTAGCGATTTTTAATCCCGCTCCAGTAACCTGAGTTCATAAAATTTTATCAGTTAATCGCTATGCTATAAGTTTATTAGTATTGGGGTAATTGTTATTTTATCGATACTGACTATTCTATTATTTCATGATTATTCTATCGTTTAATCATGACGCTATCATTTTATAACTATCACCACGCGATCGTTAATGATGATCGAGTTGCAATGCAATATATAACAATAGACGATCATCAAATTTAGCCAAATTAAGTCCTGTTAATTTGGCTATTTTATTTAATCTATATTCCAATGTATTGCGGTGAATAAATAAGGTATGTGCGGTTTCGTTCGCCTGTACATCTTTGTTAAACCAAACCTGTAATGTTTTTTGTAATACGCCATTATTATCATTCATCTTTAACTGTTTTAACGGTAATAATAACTCTTCAGCTCGCCAATCTTGGCTTAAGCCATGTAATAATACCGGTAAAATGAGTTCTTGATAATAGTAATTACGGGTATCTGGCATACGCTGCTTACCAATTAACATCGTCGTTTTCGCTGTTTGATAAGATTTAGCGATTTTATCTTCACCTTGCGGAAAATAGTTACCAAGCGAAATGCGAATATCTAATTGAGTACTATTTTTTATCTCTCTGACAAAGTGTTCGAGCTTTTTCTTATGTTCGGTAAGATCCCATCGACCATAACGATTAAGCGCAGGCATCAAAATCACCAACTCCGTGACCGATTTAATCGCAACTAAATTATTATGGCTAAGTAGCTGTATTTGGGTTTGCAAATTCTGCAATTCACTCATCGCCGTATCAATACCTAATTGGCCACTGTCAATTTCAATGACCGCCACTACTCGATGCAGTTCGAGATCAATATTTAGCCGCTTAACCCATTGTGTCATACTGGTCGATAGATTATCCGTTTCAATTAAGGTAAGAATGAGCTCTTCTTTTAAACGGTTATCTTGGGTAAGTTCTGTGAGTAGTTGCGTCTGCTCCATCATCATTTCGGCCGACATACAAACAAGCTCACCAAACTGCTTAATTTTCGATGGTTCACCAGTCAAACCAATAACACCCACAATTTGATCATTTAATTGCAAAGGAAGATTCACCCCCGGCTTAACGCCATGCAATCTTTGTGCTGTCGCACTATCAATCGACACAATCCGTTTTTGCGAAATCGCTAACATGGCACCTTCGTGCAATTCACCAATACGATCTAAATCACCACTACCAATAATTCGCCCATCAGCATCCATCACATTGATATTGCAATCAATAATTTTCATGGTGCGATTAACAATTTGTTGTGCTATTTGCGGTGTAAGATTATAAGACGTCGTTGCCATAATAATTATTCCATTTTGCATATAGACCAATTTTTGCTAGCATAACGTACTTTCTTTCATAAAGACAGCGTCGCTAAAAAACAGATTTCGCAAAGAGACATCTAACATCATGATTGTTTTTGATTCTATACAGATACGCCGCGGTGCCAATCTTCTTTTAGATAATGCATCAGCAACCATTAACCCTAATCAAAAAGTTGGGCTAATCGGGAAAAATGGCTGCGGAAAATCCACTTTATTCGCACTGATTAAAGGTGAAATTCAAACCGATGCAGGAACCTGCACATTACCCAACCATTGGCAGCTGGCTTGGGTCAGTCAAGAAACGCCCGCCTTAGATTGCCCGGCTATCGAGTATGTCATAGATGGTGATAGGGAATATCGTCAATTACAAACAGAGCTTAACCAAGCTAATTTGGACAATAACGGTCACCAAATAGCCTTACTACACGAAAAACTTGATAATATTGATGCGTGGACAATCGAATCCCGTGCCGCAACCTTATTACATGGACTTGGATTTTCGAATGAACAGCTCAACTTGCCGGTAAAATCTTACTCGGGTGGTTGGCGAATGCGACTCAATTTGGCACAAGCGCTCATGTGTCGTTCTGATCTACTGTTGCTTGATGAACCGACTAACCACCTTGATTTAGATGCAGTCATTTGGTTAGAAAAATATTTGAGCAACTATTCCGGAACACTACTATTAATTTCACACGATCGTGATTTTTTAGATCCACTCGTCAATAAAATCATCCATATCGAACAAAAACAGCTATTCGAATATACCGGGAATTACTCATCGTTTGAATTACAAAGAGCCACAAAATTATCTCAACAACAATCGCTTTATGAAAGCCAACAACTTAAAGTTGCCCACTTACAAAACTATATTGACCGTTTCCGTGCCAAAGCGACCAAGGCTAAACAAGCACAAAGTCGCATGAAAATGCTAGAAAAGATGGAATTGATTGCACCTGCCCATATTGATAGTCCTTTTCATTTTAACTTCAAGCCAGCTGACTTTCTACCTAGCCCATTACTCACTATGGACAAAGTCGTCGCCGGTTATGATGAAAAAATTGTTTTAGAAAAAATCAAACTTAATTTAGTGCCCGGTTCCAGAATCGGCTTATTAGGGCGAAATGGTGCAGGGAAATCCACCCTAATTAAGTTATTAGCTGGCGAATTAGCACCTAAAGAAGGGCATATCCAACTCGCCAAGGGAGTACAACTTGGTTATTTTGCCCAACATCAATTGGAATATCTTCGCCCAGAAGAGTCATCGTTATGGCACCTAACCCAGATCGCTGATGCGAAAATCACCGAACAAGAATTGCGTAATTATCTGGGTGGTTTTGATTTTCATGGCGATAAAGTATTACAACCGGTTAACACCTTTTCGGGTGGTGAGAAGGCACGTCTTGTATTGGCATTACTGGTTTGGCAAAAACCTAATCTACTCTTATTAGATGAACCAACGAATCACCTAGACTTAGACATGCGGCAAGCCCTAACCGAGGCCTTAATTGATTTTGAAGGAGCCATTGTGGTGGTTTCACATGATCGCCATCTATTACGCTCAACAACCGATGAATTTTATTTGGTACATGATCATTTAGTTGAACCTTTCAGCGGTGATTTGGAAGATTATCAGAAATGGTTAGCTGAAGATCAAAAAAAGGAAGGAACAAAAACGGACAATCCATCATTAAATGGTGCGGATCATCAAGTAGATAACCTAAATACCACAGATGAAACAATACAGAATCTTTCCGCACAAGAACGTAAAGAACAAAAACGGAAACAAGCTGAATTACGTGCCCAACTACAGCCACTCAAAAAGCAGTTAGAAAAAGAAGAACAGAAATTAAATAAATTGACCGCACAACTTCAAATTATTGAGACTAAACTTGCCGATGCGTCACTTTATGAAACTAATCGTAAAACAGAACTGACTGATTTATTGCTAAAACAGAGCCAACTAAAAAATGAGCTCGACGAAACTGAACTCAATTGGTTAACTTTACAGCAACAGTTAGAGGATTTTAATACACAGTGAATTGAATTCAAAACGCAGTATGACTAATTTTATACATAAACGTAGGGTAGTTCTGAAACATCTAAATAAAAATAAGACCACATAATTGGGAATCATGTGGCCTATTTTTATTCTAATTGTAAATGTAAGATTTCAACTAATCATTCAAAGTTGAATGATTAACTTCGATTAATGATAACGTTAGTGATGCTTATACAACTGTCATAAAACATTTTACCGTTTATATTATCGTTATCTGTCGAATAAAATGTCTCACTGCAAATTAACTTTTCTCAACTTGACTAAAATCGAGCTCAACGGGTGTTGAACGTCCAAAAATAGAGACAGATACTTTTAAGCGGCTCTTTTCGTAATCAACTTCTTCAACTACGCCATTAAAGTCAGCAAATGGCCCTTCATTAACACGTACCATTTCACCTGGTTCGAATAATGTTTTCGGACGTGGTTTATCACCAACTTGTTGTAGGCGATTCATGATAGCATCGGCTTCACGTTGACTAATTGGTGCAGGACGATCAGATGTACCACCAATAAAGCCCATAGTCCGTGGCACACTCTTAACTAAATGCCATGTTGCATCATCCATCACCATTTCAACTAATACATAGCCTGGGAAGAATTTACGTTCGCTTTTACGGCGTTGTCCGCCTTTCATTTCAACCACTTCTTCAGTTGGTACTAATACCTCACCAAAGCGATCTTCCATATTATGTAATTTAATATACTCGCGTAACGATTGTGCAACGCGTGCCTCATATCCAGAATAGGCCTGAATAACATACCATCGTTTCTGTTGTACTTCGCTCATACTTAGCGCCCTATTGATGTTAGATAAAAGACAATTGTGCGGAAAAAGGAGTCCATACCCCACAATGCAGTACCGACAATAACGGTAATTGCAGCAACTAATAATGTAGTTTGTACCGTCTCTTTACGTGTCGGCCAAACCACCTTTCTCAATTCTGCGCGCGACTCTTTCGCAAAGGTAAAAAATGCCTTACCCTTTTGAGTCATCAATGCAATAAGGAGAGCAAGAGCAGAAATAACCACCACAACCAAAATTCTGACAATGGTGTTAGGTTGGTATATATCATTAGGACCAGAAAAATAAGCATTTCCCCAGACAACAATAGCAACCAATACCAGAACCAAAATCCATTTAAATTTGTCTAGAACTCTATTTGTTTCTTGATTCTCGTTACTTACTCGCATATAAAACCTATGATTATTTTAATGAAACTGTTTTTGAAATTTCGTGTTAGATAACATCTATTTTCCAAAATGCTCTTATCTGAAAAACATTTTGCGAAATAAAGTAGATAAGAAAGGGCATCAAACGACACCCTTTCTATAAATCATTATTCTATTTGGACTTACTTAATAACCTTAGCAACCACACCAGCACCAACAGTGTGTCCGCCTTCACGAATCGCAAAACGTAAGCCATCGGCCATCGCAATTGGGTGAATTAAGCTTACTTTCATTTTGATGTTGTCGCCTGGCATAACCATTTCCACGCCTTCTGGTAACTCGATGGTGCCTGTTACGTCAGTTGTACGGAAATAGAACTGTGGACGATATCCTTTAAAGAATGGTGTATGACGTCCACCTTCATCTTTGCTTAGAATATACACTTCAGCTTCAAAATCAGTATGTGGTGTAATTGAGCCTGGTTTTGCTAATACTTGACCACGTTCGATTTCTTCACGTTTTGTACCACGTAATAACACACCAATGTTTTCACCTGCTCGACCTTCGTCTAACAGTTTACGGAACATTTCAACACCAGTACATGTTGTTTTAATGGTTGGACGAATACCTACGATTTCAACTTCTTCACCCACTTTGATGATACCGCGTTCTACACGTCCTGTTACTACTGTACCACGACCTGAGATTGAAAATACATCTTCGATTGGTAATAGGAATGGTTGATCAATTTCACGAACTGGATCAGGAATATAAGTATCTAATACGTTCGCTAATTCAATGATCTTTTCTTCCCATACCGGATCACCTTCTAATGCTTTTAATGCTGATCCACGAATTACTGGTGTATCATCACCTGGGAAATCATATTGTGATAGGAGTTCACGAACTTCCATTTCAACTAATTCAAGTAATTCTTCATCATCAACCATATCGCATTTATTTAAAAAGACGATAATGTAAGGAACACCTACTTGACGACCTAATAAGATGTGTTCACGAGTTTGTGGCATTGGGCCATCTGTTGCCGCAACAACTAGAATCGCACCATCCATCTGTGCTGCACCTGTGATCATGTTTTTAACATAGTCCGCATGGCCTGGGCAGTCAACGTGTGCATAATGGCGGGTTGGTGTATCATATTCTACGTGTGATGTATTAATGGTAATACCACGTGCTTTTTCTTCTGGTGCATTATCGATCTGATCGAATGCACGTGCTTGACCACCATATTTTTTAGCTAATACGCTAGTAATAGCCGCTGTTAACGTTGTTTTACCATGGTCAACGTGGCCGATTGTACCTACGTTAACGTGGGGTTTTTTTCGTTCAAATTTTTCTTTAGACATTGATTGTCCCTCAAATGTAATACAAATCGGTGGTGTAATACCACATTAACCAAGTATTATTAATGACATAATACTAACTTAAAATCAGCTGTAAATAATAGCAGATAACATTATCTCGTTACAAGCATTAAAGTTGCTATTATTTGACATAAACAATTTGATATAAATAGATTGGCATTTTGAGGCTTAGGAGAGTTAAAAAAGTGGTGCTGATAGGCAGATTCGAACTGCCGACCTCACCCTTACCAAGGGTGCGCTCTACCAACTGAGCTATATCAGCAATTGGAGCGGGCAGCGGGAATCGAACCCGCATCATCAGCTTGGAAGGCTGAGGTAATAGCCATTATACGATGCCCGCATATTAAAACTCGGCTACCTAAATGCTTCAATTAGCATTGCTAATATTGGATGGTGGTGGGGGAAGGATTCGAACCTTCGAAGTGTGACACGGCAGATTTACAGTCTGCTCCCTTTGGCCGCTCGGGAACCCCACCCCGAATCTTTTCAAACCTTTACTTAAACTTGACACATCTAAACTAGATGATAGTACTATACGACGTACTACATACATATAGATTGAATGGTGCCGGCTGCCGGAATCGAACTGGCGACCTACTGATTACAAGTCAGTTGCTCTACCTACTGAGCTAAGCCGGCTTAAGTGCTGCGCATTCTAGACTATATGACTATGCTTGGCAAGAGGGAAAAATAAAAAAAGCTTTTGTTTGATTAAAAAAAAATCAAAATATAAAAAAGCCCTACAATAATTACACCTTGTAGGGCTTTTATTAAGGCACTCTGTCATCATTCACAGAGTGTACCTGAGTGACGTCTAGAAAGGTTATTTACTTTTAACGTTAGCCTTCCCATTTGCTGCTGTATGTATGGCTACATCTTCGCTAATATCGCCTTTATCTTGATAAGGACGACCATAATATGAATCTAAATATAACTGTTTTAATTCAGAAATTAATGGATAACGAGGATTTGCGCCCGTACATTGATCATCAAACGCATCAACAGCCAACTGATCCACAGCAGCTAAAAATGCTTTCTCATCAATACCATATTCTTGAATCGAAGCGGGAATATTCAGATCTTTTTTCAGCTCATCCAACCAAGCGATCAATTTTTCCACTTTTTGTTCATCCGAATCAGTCGCATTAGTTAAGCCTAAATGATGTGCTATCGCAGCATAACGTTCGATAGCTTGTGGATGACCATATTGGCTAAATGTACCTTGTTTTGTCGGCTTATTTGTTGCATTAAAGCGCACAACGTTACAAATTAGCATAGCATTTGCTAAACCATGTGGTACATGGAATGCGGCACCCAATTTATGCGCCAATGAGTGACATACGCCTAAAAAAGCTTGCGCAAAAGCAACACCGGCCAATGTAGCGGCACTATGTACTTTTTCACGTGCAATCGGATTTTTACTGCCTTCTTTATAGCTAGCCGGTAAATAATCTTTTAACATACTTAAGGCTTGCAGCGCCTGTCCATCTGAAAACTCATTAGCCATCACAGATACATACGCTTCTAACGCATGGGTAACCGCATCATAGCCCCCAAATGCACAGAGTGATTTTGGCATATTCATCACCAAATTAGCATCAACAATCGCCATATTAGGTGTGATAGCATAATCAGCTAACGGATATTTCTGTCCTGTCGCATCATCAGTCACTACCGCAAATGGAGTAACTTCTGAGCCCGTACCCGATGTTGTGGTAATACAAATTAACTTAGCTTTTTCGCCCATATGTGGGAAGTGGCAAGTTCGTTTACGAATATCCATAAAGCGCAATGCAAGTTCATCAAACTTCGTATCCGGATGTTCATAAAGCACCCACATAATTTTGGCTGCATCCATTGGTGATCCACCGCCCAACGCAATAATGGTGTCAGGTTTAAATGCAACCATTGCATCGGTACCTTTACGGACCGTACTTAAAGTTGGATCGGCCGCAACATCAAAGAATGTCTCACAAACCACACCTCTTTTTTCAAGAAGATCGGTAATTTGTTTAGTATAGCCATTTTCAAATAAGAATTTATCTGTCACCAAAAATACACGTTTAGCACCTTGATCGACAATTTCATTTAAAGCAATCGGTAATGAACCACGACGGAAATAAATAGAACTTGGTAACTTATGCCATAACATATTTTCTGCTCTCTTAGCGACAGTTTTCTTATTGATTAGGTGTTTCGGTCCCACATTTTCAGAGACTGAATTCCCGCCCCAAGAACCACATCCTAAGGTGAGCGATGGTGCTAAATCAAAATTATAGAGATCACCAATACCACCTTGTGAAGATGGTGTATTAATTAAAATACGACACGTCTTCATTTTGCTACCAAAATACGCGACACGATCTTTATTGGCGTCTTGATCAGTATACAGAACAGAAGTATGACCTAATCCACCCATTTCGACCAATTTCTCAGCTTTATCAACCGCGTCGTTAAAATCTTTGGCTCTGAACATCGCTAATGTTGGCGATAATTTTTCATGCGCAAAAGGTTCTGACGGATCGGTTTTAGTCACTTCACCCACTAACACTTTAGTGGCTGTTGGTACCTTAATCCCTGCCATTTCGGCAATTTTATAGGCAGGTTGCCCCACAATATTGGCATTTAATGCACCTTTATCATTGAGGATAATCTTTTGTACCGCTTTGGTTTCTTTAGGATTAAGCACATATGCGCCATATTCACCTAACAGACGGCGAACTTCATCATAGACAGAATCCACCACAACAATTGCCTGTTCTGATGCACAGATCATACCGTTATCAAACGTCTTAGACATTAAGACAGATGCGACAGCACGTTTAAGATCAGCCGTTTCATCAATTACAACGGGTGTATTACCTGCCCCTACACCCAAGGCTGGTTTACCTGAACTGTAAGCTGCTTTCACCATACCTGGACCACCGGTAGCCAAAATAGCAGCCACAGCTGGATGGTGCATTAAGCCATTTGATAACTCAATAGTTGGCTCATCAACCCAACCAATGATATCTTTAGGTGCACCCGCCTTAACCGCTGCATCAAGCACAATTTTTGCTGCTTCAATGGTCGATTTTTTGGCACGCGGATGAGGTGAAAAGACAATCGCATTACGTGTTTTAAGGCTAATTAATGACTTAAAAATTGCGGTCGAGGTTGGATTGGTTGTTGGGACAATACCACAAATAATGCCAAGGGGTTCGGCAATGGTAATCGTACCATATTGCTCATTTTCAGCAATGACACCACAGGTTTTATCATGACGGAATTTATTTAAAATATATTCCGCAGCAAACAAGTTTTTGATCACTTTATCTTCAACAACACCCATTCCTGACTCAGCCACTGCATGTTGTGCTAAGGGGATACGTGCTGCTGCAGCAGCGGTTGCGGCTGCAACGAAAATTTTATCAACTTGTTCTTGCGTATAAGTTGCATAAGTTTCCTGCGCTTTTTTCACTCGCGCCATTAACTCATCTAACTCATTCATGTTGGTTACTGCCATAGATTTCTCCTTAAAATTAAAAAATAAAATCGGGATCGTCTTTGGTCTTCCTTGAGGTTTCTATGTTACCTAATTTTAAAAACGAAATTGCTATTATCCTAAATGAGTTTTGGGCGTTATACAATAATTGATGATTTAAAATAATAATTTTTTCAAAATTTTGTTGATTTCTTTATGCATTTAATCAATAAAAAAAGTTATCGCCTAACTACGCGACTAACACAATTTATTTAACACATAACTGACTGCGATAAATCCAAAGGTCGCGGTAACCATCGTCACCGCACCAAAACCGGATTCACAGCCCATCTTCTTATTACTATCCGCACTATTTTTGACCAAACAGGTCTGCCCATCGCCAGTTGGGTAAGTCAATTGTTCGGTAGAAAATACACACGGGATCGCATATTTCCCTTTACTATCTTTATTCAGCTTATACTGCTGTTTGAGTTTTTCGCGTACTTTCGCAATAAGCGGATCTTGTATTGTCTTCGCCAGATCACTAATTTTTATCTGTGTTGGATCTTTTTTGCCACCGGCACCACCTACCGTAATCACTTTTAATTTTTGCCGTTTACAATAGGCAAGTAGGGCTGCCTTATCGTTAACACTATCAATCGCATCAATGATATAGTGATAGCGTGGCAGTTCTCGCGATCCTAAGTATTCACTGACATTATCAGGATTGATAAAATCATCAATAATATTCACTTGGCACTCAGGGTTAATCTGCAGTATCCGTTCAGCCATGGCAGCCGTTTTCGCCTTACCAATATTGGTTTTTAACGCATGAATTTGACGATTGGTATTGGTCACACACACATCATCCATATCGATCAACGTCATTTGCCCAATACCACTCCGCGCAAGCGCTTCCGCCGCCCAAGAACCAACACCGCCCATACCGATCACGCAAATATGGGCTTGCGAAAATTGGAGTAGCGCTACTTCGCCATAGAGTCTTGCTATGCCACCAAAACGTTGCCAATAAGAGTCTGAACTCATAAGGATCTCCTTAAAAAATTATACATAAACGTATGGTGATTCTGAAACATCATAAAATGTGACGAGATCTGCCCGCCATTTTTAGGAATACGGCACGGATTACCACCATAAATAAAAATGATGAGTAGGTCCTATACCTTGACCAATCGCTAATTGATCGGCATATTTAATCGCGCCATATAGATAAGCTTTTGCTTTGTCGACCGCCTCCTCTAAAGGATATTGCGTGATTAACGCAGCAATCGCCGATGATAATGTACACCCTGTGCCATGTGTATTTTTGGTATGAATACGGGGAGCAGTCATCCGCACCACATGATCGGGCGTAATCAAATAATCAGGGCTATCATCGCTTTGTAGATGCCCCCCTTTCATCAATACCGCTTTACACCCCAACGCCAACAGTGCATATCCCTGCTCTTGCATTTCCACTTCTGTTTTCGCTTCATCACAACCCAGTAAAGCAGCGGCTTCCGGCAAATTTGGGGTAATAATGGTTGCCAACGGCACCAATAATTCACGCACGATTTTAATGGTTTCTAATTTTAATAATAGATGACCACCTTTCGCAACCATCACGGTATCTAACACAATCGGCGTAGTAGGCACCTTTTTTAACATTTCAGACACCGCAATCGCGATTTCTTGCCCCATTAACATGCCAATTTTAATACTATCAATAGGGATATCTTTATAAATCGATGCAAATTGCGCAGTCACAAATTCTGCCGGCACGGCAAACACTTGATCAACACCTTGCGTACTTTGTGCCGTTAATGCGGTAATCACCGACATACCATAAGCACCTAACGCCGAAAATGTTTTGAGATCCGCTTGAATACCTGCGCCGCCACTGGGATCTGATCCCGCGATAGTCAGACATGTTGCCATATTCATCTCCTTTCTTCTTTTATATGTATATGGACGGATTACATGGAAAAATTATGTAGACGTAAGAGACGAAATCGCTCGGCTGACGCCCGCCACGCCAGGAATATTGCCTTGCACTTAGGTATCACCGCGACAATGGTCAGCAAGATGGCAACAAAGAGAAGAACGCGTTACCTTATCAGCCAAGGGACGTAGCAATATTTTGCAATCGCAAAATTGCACACCAATCATGGTAGGCGTTGTCATAATAACTTTTCAATATCATTAATGGCTTTTCGATCAGGTAAAAAAATGATGATATGATCGCTATCTTCAATTGTCAGATCAGTATTGGCAATAATCACATCCTCTCCTCTCACTACCGCACCAATTGTCGCACTCGCTGGGAGTTTTAGACTATTTATCCGCTGCCCAACCAGCTTCGAGGTCTCTTTATCACCATGTGCAACAACTTCCATGATTTCAGATTCGCCTTGCCGTAACGAAACAACTTTCACCACGCCGGTTTGCCTTACATGACTCAACAATTCCGAAATAGTGGCATGTTGCGGAGAAATAGCAATATCAATCACACTATCATTAATTAATTCCAAATAAGCTTGCCGTTGGATAAGGACAATCACTTTTTTAGCGCCCATCCGCTTAGCCAACATCGACGCCATAATATTCGATTCATCATCACTGGTTACGGCAATAAACAGATCGGTAATTTCCACTTGTTCTTGAGACAGTAACTCTTGATCAGAGGATTCACCATGTAACACTGTCGTATTTGACAACTTTTCGGCAATACGCTCCGCTCTTTCTGCACTCTTTTCAATAATCTTGACTTGATAATCACTTTCTAACCGTTTTGCTAACGCAACCGCCACGCTGCCGCCACCACTGATAATAATACGCTTATATGGTTTTTCTAAACGCTGTAATTCACTGGTTACCGCTTTGATGTTGGTTGGTGTAGTAATAAAGTAAACAATATCACCCGCTTCCACAATAGTCGAACCAATCGGACGAATAAAACGATTTTGTCGATAAATGGCCACAACGCGAGCTTCGACATAAGGAAGATGTTCTTTCAGTTCCGATAACTCACTCCCGACCAATGCACCACCATAATAAGCGGTCACCGCAACCAAACAGACGCGATTATCATTGAACGACGCAAATTGCAACGCACCAGGATACTGAATAAGTTGGCTAATATTTTGCGTAATCAACTTCTCGGGCGCAATAATATGATCGATAGGAATCCCTTCTTGTGTGAAGAAGAGATAATTTTCATCGTTATATTCAGGAGCACGAATACGCGCCACCTTCTGGGGAATATTAAATAAAATATGTGCCACTTGGCAGGCAATCATATTAATTTCATCAGAATTGGTCACCGCCACCAGCATATCGGCAGACTCTGCGCCTGCACTTTCAAGCACTTGTGGATACGAAGCCTTACCTAATATGACTTGTAAATCAAAACGTTCTTGTAGCGACTGTAGTTTATCTTGATCTTCATCCACCACAGTCACATCATTTTGATTATCCGTGACCAGATATTCCGCTAAAGCACTACCCGTTTGCCCTGCGCCGAGAATAATGATTTTCATTCAGGTTCACACACCATTGTTATCAATATCTATCGTTATTAACATCTATGCTTATTAAATCGATTATTGTTAAATTTATCATAACTAACTGAATGATTATTAACAATATCATCATTAACAATATGATAATTAAAAACTGAGATTGTCAAAAATTTACTGCACAAAACCAATTGCATCATAAACTTTTTTCAGGGTTGGCATCGCTTTAGCTTTTGCTTTTTCTGCACCTTCTTGCATAACGGTACGCAAATAGCTCTCATCATTACGATACGCTTGATATTTCGTCTGTAACGCCGTTAATGTTTCGATAACCTGTGCTGCGACTTCACTTTTTAGCTGTCCATACATCTTACCAGCAAACTCTTTTTCAAGATCAGCAATCGGCTTACCGGTTATGCCAGTCAAAATATCCAATAAATTAGAGACACCCGCTTTATTTTTAAGATCATAACGAATCATTGGCGGTTCATCTGAATCTGTCACGGCACGTTTAATCTTCTTCTCAATATCTTTCGGATTTTCCAGCAAACCGATCACATTATTGCGATTATCATCTGATTTCGACATTTTTTTAGTTGGATCTTGCAGCGCCATCACCCGTGCACCTGATTTAGGAATAAACGGTTCAGGAACGGTAAAAATATCACCATAAATCGCATTAAAGCGCATCGCAATATCACGCGTTAATTCAAGATGCTGTTTCTGATCATCGCCAACTGGCACCAAACCGGCTTGATATAATAAAATATCCGCAGCCATTAATACCGGATAATCGAAAAGGCCAGCATTAATATTTTCGGCATAGCGTGCCGATTTATCTTTAAATTGCGTCATGCGACTCAATTCACCAAAATAGGTATAGCAGTTAAGCGCCCAACCTAATTCAGCGTGTGCCGAAACTTGTGATTGCACAAAAATTGTGCTCTTTTTCGGATCAATACCGCACGCTAAATAGAGCGCTAAAGTATCTAATGTCGCTTTTTTTAATTTAATTGGATCTTGGCGTACGGTGATTGCATGTTGATTCACAATGCAATAAACGCAGTCATATTCATGTTGTAAGGTAACCCAATTTCTTAAGGCTCCTAAATAGTTACCAAGTGTTAACTCGCCTGATGGCTGAGCGCCACTAAATACGATAGGTTTACTCATATCATTCATTCCTAATTACAATTATCTACCCCATCAGCTCGATAGCAGATGACTTTGCCAGGTGATAATTTATCTTCAACTTAACTATGCCGGCGACTATCGCCGACAAAATATAAACGCGATAAAGGATGTTATAACGCGCCCTCATATCGCTATTAGTTTGCTTTTGCCTGCCGTTTCGGTAACGGGACAAGTGTTAAAATATCTTTAAAATCATCAAGTAAAAAGTCAGGTTCACTGGTTGCAATCGATACACCATAATTATAACCATACGTTAACCCAACCGTTGGGCAATACGCATTTTTAGCCGCATTAATATCATTTTTAGAATCACCCACAAAAAGTAGCTGATGACTAAACAGCCCAAAACTGGCTAAAACCTGATACAGCGGCGCAGGATGGGGTTTCATTTTCACCACATCGCCGCCACCCAATACTAACGTAAAATAGCTTTCAATACCCAAAGACGCCAACAGCGCAGGTAAAAATTGCTTAGGTTTATTGGTCACGAGGGCTAATGGATAATGATTTTCCTGAAGGATTCGCAATGTCTCTTTAACATGTGGGAATAACGTTGTGCCTTGGTCAATAACCTCATCATAATGTCGATTAAACGAATCTTTGGCCTGCGCTAACAACGCGTCTGATGGCGCAACGTTAATAGCCGCAAAAACACGCCCCAACATCACATCAACACCATTGCCGACCCAGTTCTTGACGTGCCCTTCGCTCACTGTTGGCAAATTCAGATCCGCTAACATTCTTTGTGTGGCCATCGCTAACCCTGGCACACTATCAACCAATGTGCCATCAAGATCAAAAGCAAATGCTTGGATATCATCAACTGTTTTTTTATGCATCATGTCAGGCCTACGTTTTTTTGTTTGATAAGTTGTTTTCATTACTGTTTAAATTATAACTTAACTTGTTGCTTAACTTATTGTTTTAGTTATGCGTTAACTTATGTTTTAAGTTATGACTTAACGTTTTGATTAATCGATTAATTAATTGCGTGATTAAATTGTGGCTAATTCTGCCCGCATGGCATCAATCACTGTTTTATAATCGGGTTGACTAAAAATCGCTGACCCGGCGACAAACATATCAGCACCCGCCTTAGCAATTTCGGCAATATTATCCACCTTAACCCCCCCGTCTACTTCAAGACGAATCGACAAACCAGACGCATCAATCAAGCGCCGGGCTTGCTGCAATTTGATTAATGTGGACGGAATAAATGCTTGACCACCAAATCCCGGATTAACACTCATCAATAAAATCAGATCAATCTTATCCATAATATAATCTAAATAATCTAGTGGGGTAGCAGGATTAAAGACAACTCCTGCAGTACAACCGTTATCACGAATCAGTTGTAATGCGCGATCCAGATGCACCGTCGCTTCAGGATGAATGGAGATATGGGTGGCACCCGCTTTGGCAAACGATACAATCAACTCTTCGACCGGTGACACCATTAAATGCACATCGATAGGGGCAGTAATACCATAATCACGCAAGGCTTTACAAAACATAGCACCCATCGTTAGGTTAGGCACAAAATGGTTATCCATTACATCAAAATGAATAACATCGGCTCCAGCATCTAACACTTGCTGGGTATCTTCGCCTAATTTAGCAAAATTGGCAGATAAGATAGATGGCGCAATAAGAAATTTTTTCATAGCTAACCTTAAGTGATATTCATGTTACCCAAGGGGGTCATTATAGCTGATTAACATTGAAAATGCAGTTTTATTGCTCGATGGTTTGTGTGTATCACCCTATCTCTTTTCCCCAAAAAGCAGCTAATTATGCAAACAGCCATCAGCAAAATAGTCTAACCAACTGATTGAAATGGGTAGTAGTTCTGAATGTTATGAACAACACCACAAAATGGCATAACCCGTAAAGCGATGATAAATTAATCTTTCCCCTTATTGGCTGCTTGTGTCAAACCTGAATCAAACAAAAATTCAGGTTTTTGTTATTCACATTCCAGCGCAATAAGGGTGCGCCCATAATAGAGAGACTAACGCTTTTCGAAAATAGTGCCGCGTTTAAAAGGTGAATTAGCAAAGGCATATTTCATTAATAAATAATAGGACGTTCCCCCTACCACAAAACCGATGATCCAAGTCAGATTGACCTCGAAAAAGGCCGCGCCTGCACCAATTAACATGGCAAGAATAGCGGCTTTATTAAAACCAGCAAATTGCCCATTAGGTCGATAAAGTTCGGCGATATTCACACGTTCTTTTCTTAAAAGATAATATTCAACTAATAAGATAGCCACAATCGGTCCTAAGAAAGCTGAATAGGTCAAAATAAAAATTTGCAAGCCGATGGCAGAAGAGTCTTGTACTAATAACCAAGGTAACGACCCTATCGCCAGTAATCCAGTAATGATCACCGCCGATTTATAGTTGATTTTAGTTAATAACGTGACCACATACGCGGGTGGAATAATATTTGCAACCATATTGACCGCAATCGCCCCTAACACAATAAAAGTCGAAACGGCAACTGTCACATACGAATTATCGACAATAATCGCAAATGCCTTTACCGGATTGGTATTGCCAGTTGCTGCGGCAAGCATCGCACCAATGGTTAGCACAAAACCGTAAGCAATAACGATTGGGCAGAAATATAGAAATCCCCGTTTTGTATCGCTGATGCCGGCTTTGAGTTCGCGAGAATAATCAGCAGCGCTTAAAAAAATAGCGGCATAATTCCCCAAAAATGCCATGATAAAACCAAAAAATGGCAATCCCCATGTCCCTTTGGTATTCACCCATTTTTCAATAATAATCTCTTTATGATTAGTGATGAGTAAATAAAATAGATACAATAGCGCCAGCAAAATCACTGAAGAAACCAAGATTTCGACCCATTTCACAGCGTGAAAACCGTACAGCGCTAAGCCTATCTGAACAAATTGTAAAACGACAAAACAGGCAAATACATTATCAAAGGTGTGATGGGTTAATACTTTAACAATTTCATTTAATGCAGACCCGCCAATCCAACTTTGGAAACCATACCAGACAATCGCGGGAATACCGCGCAATAACGAAGAGATCATAGAGCCTTTTATCCCAAAGGAGAGCCGTAATTGGACAACATAAGGAATACCGGTTCGATATCCTAACCGATCATTTAAGGCAAAAATCACCGAAATAATCGCAATCGCGCTCAAACCGGCTAAGAAAGTTTGGAAAATATTTAGGGTCGCAATCCCCGCCACCATTAAGCTAGCACCTAGGGTCATATTGCCTAGGTTAACGCCATCACCTATCCACATAAAAATATAGGGAATCACACCAACCGTTCTTTCATTATCTTTTTTTGGCATCAATGATTCATCCATCAATGCGTTTTCTGGCGAGACAGTTTCTATATTATTCTTATTCGTCATATTATTATTCCTTAATCCATTTCCTGATAACCCTATAATCAACTTGCTTATCATCAACTTGGTGATAAGCAATTCGGTCATCATTAATATAATTATCAGCAGCTTGCAAATATCGATTATCTTAAAATAAATTGGCCGGTTGGCTCGTTTGCCACTCCCTTATCTAAAGTATAAATGGTACGACCCCGCAAAATAGTCCGTACCACTTGAGCACCGACAGTTCGCCCAACGTAAGGGCTAAATTTATTGCGATATTCCAAATCAGCCGCTTTTAATGTGTAAGGGGAACGTGGTTTGATAAAGACAAAATCTGCATCTTTACCAACCGTAATAGATCCTTTAGTTGGCAAGTCAAAACGGCGGGCGGGATTTTTAGCAATGATATCGGCAAATAATCTTAGCGACATACCACGCTTTTGTACCGCTTCGTCAAATAAGATATCCACATCATTTTGTACACCTGAAATACCGCCCCACGCATCAAACGCATTAGTTTTATCTTTAAGTGCAAATGGACATGGCGAGTGATCCGAAACAGCCGTAATAATATGTCCTGAAAAAAGATATTTCCAAAGGCCATCTTGCGCAGTTTTATCACGAATAGGTGGTGAACATTTCGCGACTGTGCCAATGGCATCTAATTGATCGGTGGTAAAATAGAGGTAATGCAGACAGGTTTCGCAAGTGACATCAACACCTTCATTGCGGGCTTTAATCACCTCTTCAACACCTTCAGGACAGGCAACATGGCAAATATGAATACGACAACCTGTCTGTTTAGCAAAAAAGATTGCACGACGAATAGGTTCAACTTCGGTAAAAGCGGGACGCGTTGCCACATATTCCGACACTTTTGTTTCACCACGATCTTTCGCTAATTTACCGAGCATATCAGTAATCGGCGCATTTTCGGCATGTATCGCTAATAATTTGCCCGTTTTTGCTATTTGGCGCATGCCTTCCCAAAGCGCATAATCATTCACGTTGGCGAAGTCACCTTCCAAGGTTGGATCACCACAGGTTCCCATAAAACATTTAAATGCCGCCACACCTGCATCGGCTTGTTCTTGAATTGCGCCACTATCGACATTATAAGGTACTAAGCCACCAAACGAAGCAACATCAACATGCAGCTTATCTTTACCGGCAGCAAATTTTTTCTTTAATGTTTCACCACTAGTGGTAGCCGGGAGTTGATTAAGTGGCATTTCGACAAACGTGGTGACGCCCCCTTTAGCGCAAGCACTTGTGCCTGTCTGATAGCCTTCCCATTCAGAACGCACACCACCGGGTTCGGTAATATGAACATGCACATCAACCATGCCGGGGCTGACAATTAAGCCACTTGCATCAATAATCTCTTTGGCGTTGTTTAAATCAGGCCCGATGGCGGCGATCTTACCTGATTTAATCGCGATATCTGTCTCTATTTCGCCTGATTCGGTGATAACTAATCCATTTTTTATCACCATATCGTAAATTGCAGAGTCCGTGATAGTATTGGTCTTGATAGCATTATCTTTAATAACATTGTCTTTAATAACATTATCTCTAGTAGCCTTATCGCTAATAGCATGGTTCATTATTATTCTCCTCAAAATTGAGATAAGTCTCTCTTCTAGCAATAACTGTTCCACTTTTATAACGTTGTACCATTTAGTCATGCCAAAACACAATACAAAATCCTAAAATAGCTTAATAATATTTATACGCGTTCTGCTTAAAAGTGCACGAAAAAAAATCAATCGATCATAGAAAAAGCTCAATTAACGCCTATTTTGCCTATATCCGTCCCCTCATAGAAAGGCGAACATCGCCTTTTAAGCTCACATCATCCATTAAAAAGATGACCAATAACATAACCACAAAGAGGTGGGTAGATAACATCATCGCCTTTTTTATTGCTAGCTTATTTAGCATAATCGCAACCACTATATTGCACCATGATAATGCAATGCACCTATTTGATTCAGCAAGGGTTATCAGTAATAAGAATAGTTAAAATCATGCTATTTTTAGCATGCTTTTCATTGAGCAATGTATTAAGTAAAATATCAAGGAAAATAAGAGGATAAATAGCATTGATGCGGTTAGTCATGACAAACAAGGTAGGAATAGTGAGGGTTATCAGATTAGCTAACTCAGGATATGTATTATGTGCCGTCGGCAATAACCAACGGCACCACAAACCTCGTTACAACATTATGAGGCTTATTTTGACTGATTTTTATCGTAAATATTCCAAGCAGCCTGTAATCCTGCACCTTGTACAGTTTTAAAGCCCACTTTATTTAATACTGCCTCAAACGCCGCTAATGTTTGCATCACACAATCTTTACGTGCGTTATAGCCCATCGTACCAATACGCCATACATTACCTTTTAATGGACCAAATGATGCCCCGATTTCAATGGCAAAATCATTTAACATTAAATTACGTACTTGCATATCATTGATATGATCAGGTCGTTTTACACCAACCACATTATTCATCTTATGTTTAACATCACCAAAAATCTCCAAGCCCATTGCTTGTAGTCCGGCTAACATCGCATTACCATTAATTTCATGACGTTTGATCGTATTATCGAGCCCTTCTTGTAAGACAATTCGCGCACATTCACGTGCAGCAAATAGCATACTGGTTGCTTCGGTATGGTGATTAATTCTTTCTGCGCCCCAATAACGGATAATCATATCGATATCAAAATAGTTAGAATAAATGATTTCATCTGAACCATCGGTATCATTTTCAGCACGGATACCCGATTCAGTACATTTACGTTTTTGAATCACAGCTGTCATCTCATCATTAAGTGTTAATGGTGCAACACCTGGAGGACCGCTTAAACATTTTTGTAAACTCGCTGAAACACCATCAAGTTTCCAGTTATCCACTTGGAGATCATTACCCACAATAGAAGCGGTTGCATCGACATAACTTAACACACCATGACGTCGACAAATTTCCCCTATCTTATCCAGCGGTTGTAGCATTGTCGTTGAAGTATCCCCTTGGACACATAATAATAGTCGTGGTTTGACTTTTTTAATCGCATCTTCAATCACATTAGGATCAAAGACTTCACCCCATGGCACTTCGATAGAGTGAACTTCAGCACGGCAACGACGCGCGATTTCACATAGCAATAGACCAAATCGCCCAAAATTAGGCACTAAAACTTTATCGCCCGGACGAATCGTTGACATTAAAACCGCTTCGATACCCGCCCGCGCGGTACCATCAATAACAAATGTTTGTTGATTACGCGTTTTAAAAATATCGCGATATAACGCCATGGTTTGATTCATATAGCCTGTCATAACCGGATCAAATTGACCGATCAAAGGTGCAGCCATAGCACGCGTCACACGGGGATCGGCATTAACCGGCCCGGGCCCCATCAATAAGCGGTAAGGGGGATTAATTTGGTCATATTGCGTGAGATCTAACATTTTATTTTCCTTTTATTAATTAACTCTTTTATCTATATTTTTTAAAAAAGCATTCGCAATTGGGTGGTTAGTTTGAAATAAATGGACAATTTCATTCATGACCTTACCCATATGCGCCTTTTTCCATGCCAATGATAATTGTGAGGGTTTACGTTCATTAAACACATCACATCTGATTAAATCGCCTTTCTCTATATAAGATTGGCATAATTTTTTCGGTAAAAAACCGATACCCAGCCCTTTTAAATGACACGCTAATTTAGTGCGTAAATTCGGGACCGTAATTTCTACTTGACCGGGTAACAGCCAAGCAACACGTTTAGTAATATGCGTAGAGGTATCTTCAACATTAATGGCTGGATATCCTCTTAAGACATCATTCGATAATTTACCTTCTATTTTGGCTAAAGGATGATGTTTGGCTATCACAAATAACCACTCAATTTCGCCTAATGGATGAACATTAATCATATTATCTAATGATTCCGAGCCCGTCGCGCCAATCGCTAAATGGCAATCACTGTGTAAAAGTGAATCCCAAACACCCATATAAACCTGCCGCGTTAAATTAAATTGGGTAAATGGATATTTAGCTTTTAAATAAACTAAAAATTCGGCAACGGCGTCTGCATCAAACAGTAAGTTATTAATCGTAATATTGATGCGTCTTTCGACACCATCATTAATTTGCTGCAACTCGTCTGGAACCGTTGTTAACCATGCCAGCCATTGACAACAGCGATCATAGAGATGTTCACCGGCTAAGGTTAAAACGACACTGCGTGTTGTGCGTTCAAACAGTTGAATGCCAAGATCATCTTCTAATGATTTAATCCGGTAACTGATTGCGGCTGGTGTCTTATAAAGCAGTGCCGCCGCTTTAGAAAAGCTATTGCATTCAACCACAATGGTAAAGGTGCGCATTGTTTCAAGATCTAACATTTTCATATCCTTTATCACCATGAAACGCTTGTAAAATTAGCGTACCTAACCAAATCCCCAATAATAAATCAGCACCCGAGGTATGCCCATAGTTGAGTAACTTGGTGACGGCTACCCCAGACGATTTATATTGCCTAAATGCGTAAATGACTGCAAGGAGAGGCGAGGTAAAAATACCTTGGATCGCGTAGTGTAGAAACGTCGCACTCACCTTTGTAGTTAATCGTTCTAATTCAGCCATTGGTACCAAGAACGCGTCAGCTAACAAATGGGCATTTATATCATCATCACAATATAATACTGACAAGGTCCCTACTAGCATATCATCATAACTGGGCGTCAAACCTGGGCCGAGGCCAATATTTAGCGCCAAAAGCTGCGGATTAACGCCATGCTTAGGGGCGAGATTTTCCATTAAAGGTGGCTGTTTTAGGATGGTCAGCATAGTTTGGATATATTCAGTCAATGCCACTGGCAGATCAGTGGTAATGTTATCCCCCAACGGGCCAAATAACCCTGTCATGGCTCGAATAGGTTTGAGGATTTCTTTGACAACAGCTAATTGCAACCTTGCGTGACGCTTCATAGTTAACGAAAGTTGACGAGAATGGTGTAACAGGTGCAGATCACCAATCATCAAATCACCATTAGGTTGCTGTTGCATTGGCGAACCTTGCGCAATCCGATCATACAGATAATCAAAATCATCAGATCGCAATAACCAGCCCATCGGACTCAATCCACTACTCGAATGCATGTTATAACGGTGGAGTGTTATCATCTCACTATTTTGATTAAGGAGATTGATCGCTTTATTATGTAAACTAAAGCAATGCAATGCCCCACACACCGTTGGTGTATGTAGACTAACCGCAAGAGGCATAACAATCTGATACATAACTTTCTTCTAACGTCTCAAAATAGCCATTTTTAAAATTTACATGAAGCATCTCTGTTGGCCATAACCTATATGCTTTTCGCCCACTTTTATGGATAACAGATATAAAAGCAAACACTATGAATCGAATTACTATAACTTGATTTAGGTATCATTTCAGCATGTAGACACCTAAAAATTTGACATAAACGTATAGTAGTTCTGAAACATCCATATAAAACAGAAAACTTATCTTATGATTTATTACCCTAAACAAACTAAAAAAACAGTGAAATGGCGGGCACAATCTAACCTATTCGCTAAAATCCCTTCATGGCATCTTATGCCGTTAGTCAATGCTAGCGGCATAGAAATGCGTTTATAGCCAAAATCGCTTATGCTTTACTCGGTAATGTTCATTTTCTTCGCGTAAGCTTCTAATGCTTTTTCAAAACAGGCTAATGGCGCACGCACTGTACCGGCACCAATCTGACCAATACCGGCATCTTTATGGGCAATCCCTGTATTGATTAATGGCGTAATACCTGTTTCGACCACGCGTCGCACATCAAGCCCCAAACAGCAGCCTTGGAAATTCCATGACGGAATTTGGAATAATGGATTATGTTCTAAATAAATTTCACTCATCTCTTCTGATGTTTCTAAGGCCGCTTCTACACCACCCGCGCCCACAAACCGGGTCACACCTGGCGCGGCGACCATTGCAGCACCGCCAATCCCAAAGGTTTCGGTAATCGCACTGTCACCCATATCAGGATTCGCTTCATCTTGAGAATAACCGGTAAAAAATAATCCTTGTGGCGTATTGACAGGTGCAGTAAACCATTGGTCACCCAATCCACTGACCTTAATGCCAAAATCTTTACCATTACGTGTCATGGCGGTCACAATGGTACCTGCTTTAATGGTTGCTGCGCTGTCCATCACCGCTTTACAATATGCCATCGCGAGATTTAAGAAGAATTGATCGGTGACACTTAAAAATTCGAAAATCTTGGCCATCTGCGCCTTGTCATAGTCAAGTAATGCCAATTTGGGTGATAAGGTTCTGAGTAATAAAGCGGAAGCGGCAATATTACGTTGGTGGAATTCATCACCCATCGTGATCGCTTGTGCCATAAGCGCCGTTAAATCGACACCTTTATCGAAACGTTTTACTGCCGCATTTAAAGCCGGTGCCAGTGAATCTCTCATCCAACGATGGCGATCCAACACTTCTTCGCTATAGGCACCAAAACGCATCACCTTACCAATTCCTTCGTTTAGATTGCAATAAGCACGGTTGCCATGGGTGATATTTTCAATCACCAGCATCGGCATATTGGCCGAGGTGATGCCCCCCATTGGGCCAACAGAATTCACGGCATGGCACGGAATAAATTCGACCTGATGATTTGCTAATAGCGCTACGGCTTCTGGCTCAGTTTTTGCCCAGCCTTCAAATAAACAGGCCCCGATACAAGCCCCTTTCATTGGGCCAGTCATATCACCCCACGTCATCGGTGGACCGGCATGTAGCAATTTATGACCTTGTTGCAGAGTCGGTACCGCTTCTTTAGCTGGAATCACCCCTATCCAATGTGGTCGCGCTTCCTTAATTCTGTCAATAATGGCTTGGTTAGCTTCATTTATAGATTTGTACATAGATAAACCTCTTACTGTAATTTTTAACTTTTCGCGTTGTTAACGCGTATCGTTATTCATTCATACCATGATTAACCGATCTGGTTATTCATGTCTCTGGCTATGCATCTCGCTTGTTATTTCAGGTAATGTTATTTCCGGTAATGCCGTTTCGGTAATACCATTTTTAGATAATGCCGTATGGCAACTTTATGCATTACATAGACAACGCTTACTGTAGTTTTTTCAAAATATTAGCTAATTTTTTATTACCGCCTGCAATAGGTGCCCATTGATAGTGGACAACCGGTATACCTGATGACTGTAAGTCTTCAGCAAAGCTACGTAATCCCGCGTTAATAACACTCACTTTATCGAGTAAAGGATAAGTCTGTTTTTTCGCTTCTTGGCGTTTAGGTGTAATAAGCTTCATGGTTAACAAAATCGCTTCAGGCAGATTATCCATCACCACAATACCCGCCGCTTTTAATAACTCAATCTGTTTAGAACGGCACTGTGGATCTTGTTCAGAACCGGTGACGGTCGCAATGGTAATGAGTGGATTATCTTTGCTTCTTAATTTAGTGGCTTTTTCTACACCCGCGACAATGGATTCGACCGGATTGGCATTCGCCCCATAACCGATCACCACATCCACTAATAAAACGCCAATATCACTCTTGTTACCTAAATCAGCAATTTCTTGTTCACGGATTGACGGATCAATCATCGGATGTGGTCTACCAACGGTATAGAAATCATCACCTAAGTCGATAATTTTATGCCCTTTCACATCAAGCATCACACCTTTATCGTGTGTTTTGCTCATCGGTACCTTGAGTGCATCAGCCAATAACATGGCCGCTTCAGAGGCCAGTGTGCCCCCCGTGTAGAGTCCCAAAATCGACTTATTCGCCACTGTTGGTAATGTCACTGCGGTACTTTCCACTTTCGCTAATTGCGCCGATATTCTTGCCGCTTCATCGAGGGTATTGGCAAAATAGAGGTTGCCTTCCTGTGCGTGTTCCGCTTTAGCGCCTAAAAAGAGTGCCACAATCGGTTTATGGATCTGTTGCATGGCATGAATAATATTCATTCTGACACTATCGGCTGGCGGTTTAGAGACAAACGTAAGCACTTGTGTCGCATCATCTGCATCGAGCATCTTTAATGCAGTTAAGGCACTTAGCCCCCCCACTTCGGCCGATAAATCGCGTCCCCCTAAACCAATCGCTTGCGTAATACCTTGCCCTAATAAAGCAATTTGCGAAATGACTTCTTGGATGCCGGTGCCAGATGCACCGATGACACCAATATTTCCTTTCGGGATCACATTTGAAAAAGCTAATGGCGCACCCGCAATAATGGCGGTACCGCAATCGGGTCCCATCACAATCAGATCTTTTGCGGTGGCTTGCTGTTTTAATTTGATCTCATCTTGCAACGCAACGTTATCAGAAAAAAGCATGACATTTTTATTATCTTGTAACGCTTGCTCTGCAAGCTCTGCAGCATATTCACCCGCAATTGAAATAAGGACTAAATTTGCATCAGGTAATTTCTGTTCAGCACTGGCTAAACGTCTTGCTTTTAATAAGCGTGCACCGCCTTGTTGTTGCTGCGCAATATTTTTCAGTGCATTTTCAAGCTGCTCACTAATTAAATTCACTACATCAACATCTGAATTATCAGATTTAATAGCAACACAAATATCATTCGGTGTCGCTTCATTAAACATATCATTCCAAAAACCGGTCTCAGCCAATAATGATTTATTCGCTGGCGTTCCCATCATGACAGAAACCTCATTGATCTCTTCTAAATTGCTCAGCTTTTTTGAGATCAACATCAAACTGACTGAATCTTGGAAACTGCCTTTTTTAATAAAAGCCTGAACCATGAAAAATTGCCTCCTAATTAATAACCCTAGTGAGCACATCTAAAAACAAATTACCGTGTATCAATTATCTTACCTATAAAAAAGTAAATATTCTCGAATGATGTCACAAAAAATAGAATCCTTGTATTTAACTTTGTTATTTTAAAACAAATAATTATTTTTTTATTAAAAAATTTTTTATAAAAATGGATAATTAGTTGAATTAAATTTCACAAATCCCAAAAAGTCATTTCGATCACATTATTATTTCGTTAAAAAATAGTAGTATTGTGCCCGACAAATCTAATAAACTAGCGGTTCTTTTTAGTTATCTTGGGTGGAAATAGTATTAACTTATTGTTTCCACTTATTTTTATCGGCAATTAATCAGGTAAGTGTTTATGAATATCTTATATGACGATGTAGCAAATATTGTGAAGTGGATATCCAGTTTTGGTGGATTGACCAATGGCGGAACCACACGACTTTTATATTCCGCAGAATGGCTACAAGCGCAAAATGCATTAAAAGAAAAAATGACCCATGCTGGCATGTCAACCTACTTTGATGATGTAGGCAATCTTTACGGCCGCATTGAAGGGAGTAAATATAAAGACGAAATCATCATGTCAGGTTCCCATATTGATACCGTTGTCAACGGCGGTAAATTAGATGGTCAATTGGGTGTTATTGGTGCCTTTTTAGCCATGACATATCTAAAAGAAAAATATGGCCAACCATTACGAACACTTGAACTGATCTCAATGGCCGAAGAAGAAGGGAGTCGCTTTCCTTATGTTTTTTGGGGCAGCAAGAATGTCTTTGCTATCGCCAATCCAACTGACGTTGAAAATATTCAAGATGCAGAAGGGATAAAATTTGTTGATGCTATGCGCGAATGTGGTTTCAAATTTAATACACAAGCCGCACGACAAGATATTAAAGCATTTTTAGAAATCCACATTGAGCAAGGTGGTGTACTTGAGAAAGAACAAAAAAGTATTGGTGTAGTGACCAGTATTGTCGGTCAAAGACGCTATAACATTAGACTGATCGGTGAAGCTAATCATGCGGGCACAACCCCAATGGGCTATCGTAAAGATGCCGTATATGCCTTTAGTCGTATCTGTTATGAATCCATTAATAAAGCGTGTGCTGTAGGTGATCCGCTGGTTTTAACATTTGGACGTGTCGAACCTAAACCTAATGTGGTCAATGTGGTGCCTGGCGAACTGCTATTTACGATGGATTGTCGTCATACCGATAAAAAAGCACTGGTCGCTTTTACCGAAGAAATTGAAGCCGACATGACACGAATTGCGACAGAATTAGGACTCACTATCGAAATCAACCGTTGGATGGACGAAGATCCGATTCCAATGAATGATCAATTAATTCATCTCCTTGAAGATGTCTGCAAAAAAGAACATTTAAATTATCGCGTTATGCACAGTGGTGCTGGCCATGATTCGCAAATTTTCTCACCACGCGTTCCAACTGCGATGTTATTTGTTCCAAGTATCAAGGGTATTAGCCATAATCCAGCGGAAGATACCAAAACCGAAGATTTGGTTGAAGGCATAAAAGCATTAACGTATGCACTTTACCAATTAGCTTATCAAGAATAAAAGGAGTGCTATCGTTATGATAACGTCAGAAAAAAGTGGTATCCAATATTGGCATAAAATAGTGGTATTGTTATGCCTAGGCTGGACAGTCATGTGGATTTATCGTCCTGTTTTAACAGCCATTTTTCCAGAAGTACAATCAACCATTGGCCCACAATCCAATACCGCGCTTGGTTTAATTGCCAGTTGTTACTTTTTTGCCTATACCGCTATGCAGATCCCGGCCGGCATGTTAGTCGACCGTTTTGGTAAAAAAGCAGTCGTGATTCCCGGTTTTACACTTTTTGCTATCGCCTCACTGCTAATCGGTAATGCAACCAATATTACGATGATCTATATAGGCAGCCTGCTTGCGGGCCTCGGTTGTGGTTCATACTATGGCAGCGCCTGGTCACTGTCCGCTGAAAATATTCCGTCAGCACACCGTAGTTTCGCCTCGGCGATTATTAATACCGGATCCGCATTAGGGATGGGGATTAGTTTATTGGCGACAAGTTTCCTAGTGAAATCATGGGGCATGCCATGGCAATACATGCTTTACATCATCGCTGCATTACTGCTTTGTTTAGTGGCCGGTTTTGCCATTATTATCAAAGATGGCCCTAATACTAAACAATCAGCCACAACAGAAAAAGCAACCACAAGTAGCACAGCAGATGTGGCAACCGATATCGCCAACACCGCTACAGGTAAGAAAACCGGCTTTTTTAGTAGTCAGATGATCGCTTCTTACATCATGTATTTTGCCACCTGTTATGGCTATTACATGATTGTGAGCTGGTTACCAAACTTTCTTGAAACTGAACGCGGGTTTACCGGCGGCAGTATTGGTTCAGCCTCATCATTAGTCGCCTTTGCAGCCATTCCGGGGGCACTTATTATTGCCAAATTTGCCGATAAATTTAGAAGCAAACGCTTACTATTTATTGTAACACTGGAAATTATTGCCGCTATTACCTTATTAACGACCGTGCAAGCCGGCACCATCTTTTTATTACTTATCGGTCTTATCTTCTACGGATTATTCGGTAAGCTTACGGTTGAGCCAATCTTAATTTCACATGTTTCAGATACCGCACCAAAAACCGGTTATGGCACCACTTTTGGTGTATTTAACTTCTTTGGTATGAGTTCTTCTGTTATTGCCCCGCCATTAACCGGTTACTTAGCTGATATTACCGGCACAAAAATCACTGGATTTTATGTTGCCATCGTCATCTTGCTGGTTGCCACTGCCATCTTTGCGTTAATCAATATACGCAAAAAATAGTCAAATAGTCTGTCTGTTGGTAATAAGATTCGTCGGTGATAAACCGACGCAATCCTAAGATTAATAAAGAGCCATAATACCAATCATTTCCTAAGGAGAAGAGCATGGGATATATCAATAATAATCTTGGCTACCCAAAAGATCTTCTATCATCAAGAGCCATTATTAAACGTCAGAATTTTGCTTTGATTCCGCCTGATGGTTTAGTCAAAAATAGTCTTCCTGGATTTGAAAATTGCGATATCACCATTTTAGCGACGCCTAAATTAGGAGCCTCATTTGTTGATTATTTAGTAACTATGCATAAAGACGGTAATAATCAACACGGTTTTGGTGGTGAAGGTATTGAGATATTTGTCTATGTTATTGATGGGGATATTACGGCTAAAGCAGATAATGAATCATTCCAATTAAAAACCGGTGGGTATCTCTATTGCCCGGCGGGTGTAAAATTATATTTACAAAATCATCACTCTACATCACGTCTCTTTTTATATAAAAGACGTTATGTGCCACTGCCTGGCTACCAAGCACGGGTCATTGCTAACAATATTAGCCATCTCCCATTCATCCAATATGAAGATATGGATAATGTTTGGGTGCAAGATCTGTTACCTAAAGAACTCGGTTTTGATATGAATTTCCATATTTTAACCTTCATGCCCGGCGCCAGCCACGGTTATATTGAAACACATGTACAAGAACATGGCGCTTATTTATTAAGTGGCGAAGGTATATATAACTTAGATAATGAATGGATTCCAGTCAAAAAAGATGATTATCTCTTTATGGGAGCTTATTCACTACAAGCCTGTTATGCCGTCGGTAAAACGCCACTCAGCTACATCTATTCTAAAGATTGTCATCGCGACGTCGAAATATAATGACGACAGCAATACATATCCTGGTAAGGGATAACGGATATTAATCACTAAAGGAAACCATATGGAACTTATCGTTATTGCATTAGGTGGTAATGCAATTTGTAAACGCAACGAACTGTTATCGGTTGAAAATCAATATAAAAATATTGATGCAACAACTCACTTAATCGCCAAACTGGCGGGCAAATACAGCTTGGTCATTGTCCATGGTAATGGACCACAAGTTGGTTTGTTGGCTTTACAAAATGCTGCTTATACAGAAGTACCGCCTTATCCACTCGATATTTTAGTTGCCGAAACACAAGGTATGTTGGGTTGTATGATTGGACGAAGTTTGCAGCAACATAAATCAGCAAATAATGTCGTCACCTTGTTAACCCAAGTAGAAGTCGATGCCAATGATCCGGCCTTCAATAATCCAACCAAATATGTGGGGCCAGTTTATCAACCCGCAGATGAAGCCAAACTAACACAGCAGTATGGCTGGCAATTTAAAAAAGATGGGCCATATTTACGCCGTGTGGTACCGTCACCTAAACCTAAAAATATTCTCGAAATTGCCACCATTAAAAAACTGTTAACTGACGATAGCATCGTTATTTGTAATGGTGGTGGCGGTATACCGGTCATCAAACATCAACACGGTTATACGGGTGTCGAAGCGGTTATCGATAAAGATCTCTCCGCAGCGCAATTGGCCATACAGTTAAATGCCGATCATTTAATGATCTTAACCGATGCCGATGCAGTCTACGAAAACTGGGGAACACCTGAGCAAACAGCACTAGGTCATGTTAATCCTGAACGATTAAAACCGTTAGCCGTTGATGACGGCGCCATTGGCCCTAAAGTTAAATCGGTGATTGAATTTGTCGAAGCGACAGGTAACAAAGCCTATATAGGCACATTAACCGATATCGAAGCTTTAATGGCCGGCACGAAAGGAACGATTGTGAGTCAATAATCAGTAAAATTAACTTTAGGAGTGATTGATGATGGTCGATGATATTTATCATTATTTGATGAGCGATGATATTCATTTTGATCGTTATGATCATAAAAATAAATTTGCTGAATAGCAGCTTTATACATCCGTCTACAACTATGCATTCTTTTATAACTAGGTACTCTTCTACTACTAGGCACGTTTTTGCAAAAGTAGATTATTTCCGACAACTGCATTTTACTGGTTGTCACTGGTTACTGGTTGTCATTGGCGAAATGCATAATAAGGGAAAACGAAGTAAGCTTTCCCTTATCACTCACCACTTTTTAGGGTTTTCACGCCACGCTATCCCTAAAATAGTGCCATTTTGATGGTAACCTTTTTATTTGAATGTTTCAGAACTACTATACGTTTATGTCAAATATTTTAGGTGAATCTGCCCTGAATACAAGTCAATCAAAATAGGCATCTCAGTTTGTAAAAGCGTTGTTTATAAACGGTTAGTTTATAAATAGTTAATTTATAAAAAGTGTATTTATAAGTATTTGTTTGCAAAAACTGCATCTATAAAAACTTAATTTAGCAAAAATCAGTGACGATCACCTTCCTTAACAAAGGAAATCGCAATAATACCAATTAAAATAACCAAGCTAGCAAAATAGAAACCACTATTTAGACTGCCCGTTTTATCAGCAATTAACCCAGTAACATAAGGTGCACAGATAGATGCCGACATACCAAAAAAGTTATATAAACCAAATGCGGTACTTAATGACGCGCGCGGGGCATTATCAGCAACTAACGCGATAAGGACTGGATTAAGGCTGATTTTACCAATAAAACCGTACAACACTAACACAGCAATTAGCATGGCATAAGAATCGGAATAGACGATACCAAACATGGCCACTAAAGAGAGCGGCATCATAAATAAGATAACCGGCTTACGGCGACCTAAGCGATCAGAAACATAACTACATAAGATAGTGCCGATAATTGAAATCCAAGGTACGATTGACGCAATCTGCGATGCTTCGACTTTATTCATTCCGCGTTCTGCTTCTAAATAGTTAGGCAACCACGTAATAATCACAAAAAAACCATAGATAGAACAGAAAATCGTGATATAGGCTAAGACTAAATTGCGGTTTTTAAATAAATCGGCAAACGTTGTTTTGGGTAAGAATTGATTAGTCGTGAGGGGTGCCGGTAAAACGCGCTCTTTAATACCCAATGCCATTAAAAGTGTCACGATGATAATTGGAATTGCCACCAGCACAAATGGCATCTTCCATGAGGTATGATAAGTCGAAACCAGCGTACTCGATAAGTAATAACCCATGGCAATACCAAATGACATGCCACTACCGATAATCGCACTCCCTAAGGTGATCCATTTTTTAGGGATCGCTTCAGATGAGAGCGCATATTGCGGACCATAATAACTTCCTTGCGCTGCCCCCGCTAACATCCATAAGAGTAAAAAGATTGCGAAGGAAGGCGCAAAATAGATGGCAGCAATAAAAATGGCATAGAGCGCAAAGCCGGTCACTAAAATTCGTTTACGCCCAAGTTTGTCACCTAAAATACCAGAGGGTATTTGTAATGCCGTATACGCGAGGAAAAATAGGCTCATAATACCGCCAGTTTCGGCATTGCTTAGACCAAATTCAGATTGCAGCTCACCAACAATAGGACTAAACACCGCACGCCCTGCATAAATGACAATCCATCCTAAAAAGAAAATAATAATGATTTTTACCCAATAGGCTGTTGGAACACGGTATTGCTCAGAAGAAGAGTTCGTCATATAACGTTCCTTAAAATAGATTAAATATAACCCCAAATGTAAGTAATTAATCCTACAGATACCTATTATCATTCAAGTTTGTTATTTTGTCTTAATTTCAGATAGGCACCGATTATGACCAGTATGACAGGGAAGCGAGAAGATTTTAATCAAAAGCGCATAAATAATAAATACTGCTAGGAACAATTGGATGATTTTGATAATGGTTTTATGCTGTTTGATGATGCCGGTTTTATGCTGGTAGGTTAATAATGATAACTTAATAATGATTGATTAATGATGATAGATTAATGATGACAACAGCCACACGCACGGCCTTTGTCACCTTACCAAAGTGATATTGCGCTTTGTCATCAAGTAGCCAAAGAATAGCCAAACAAAAGCGCGATGGATCGGTTGTTATTTCTTTTTCAACGGATGCTTTATCAGATTAACCAACAAGTCATATAACGAATCAGCATGCTGTTCGATCAATGCTTCCGAGAGATGGTTATCTTTCCCTGAATGGCTGTTTTTGATTTCAATTTGCTGATCATCCGTTAATTTACCTGCGGCAATCATCAGGTATCGCTTAAACGTAGTAGGCATGTTACCCGGATAAAACGTCATATCGTTTTGTGGATAATCAACGTCGTTGGGTTTGAAAAAATGCAGTGTTTCGCCATTTCCCAAACTATCTAAAAAAATGATCTGCTTTTTGCGGATGCTATCGGAATAATTTTCTAGCATTTTCAAACCAAATTGGTTAGTACAACCACCATCGTATAAAACAAATGCAACCTTTTCTTTCATTTTTTTATCACGCTGATTGATTTTATCAATGGTGTTTAGCATCACTAATATGCTTGAGGTATTACAAACAAAGTTCTTACTATTGGGTATACCATGCCGATATTTAATGATCAGATACGAGGAAACTAAAATCATCGAGACAAACAATAGTCCCGAAACGCTCAACAGGCCTATTTGTTGAATATTGGGAATAAAAAGAAAGTAACTCAGTAAAATAGCCAGCAAAAATAAGGTAATAATTGGGAGAACTCCAATAAGATAGCGTGTTTTACTAAATATTTGTTGGAAAGCATTCGTTTTAGATAAATTGAAATAATTTATGCCCGTATCATAATAGGTACAGACAATGATATCCGCTTGATTGAGATCGCCAATATAGGCGTTATAATAATTTTCGTAACGTTTACGGGCTAACTTTAATTTGGCAATTTTGGCGTCGACATAATAGCCAAGCTGAAGGAGTTGTTTAGAAATGATTCTTAAAAAAGCAATTTTTTCTTTGTAAGAAAAGCGTTTACCGAAGAGTATACAATATCTAAATATTAAATCTTTCAAATTATTCATGTTACCTGTCTAACGGGTTATTGCGTTCCGCCGGCTGTCGCCAACGGAAGGTGGAAACGTATTTGGGAACTATAGGGCTGCGCCCTATTGCCCGGCTATTTTTGATTTAGCGACACTGATAATCAATACCTATCGCTAAACTCCCTTACGGGTTATTGCATTCCGTCAGTTGTCGCCGACGGACGGTGGAAACGTATTTGGGAACTATAGGGCTGCGCCCTATCACCCGGCTATTTTTGATTTAGCGACATTGATAATTAATACCTATCGCTAAACTCCCTTACGGGTTATTGCATTCCGTCAGTTGTCGCCGACGGAAAATGGAAACGTATTTGGGAACTATAGGGCTGCGCCCTATCACCCGGCTATTTTTGATTTAGCGGCAAAGTCAATCACGCTATTATCCAGTCAGTGAATCAACTCACCTTTCCGCTATTAATAATCATCACTTTCCGTGGTTTGGTTCGTATTGGTAAGTGCGGCAATGGCATCTTGAATACTTTCTTGACCTGATTCGATAGCCTCTTGCGCTAAATCATATAATGTTGAGCTATCACGGTTACAGACAGCGGTAATCACCATTGGTAAACTCATCCCGGTGATTACGCGTGCATCGATATTTAATGCTTGCCAATCAGGCAGACATTTCATTGATGCGTTATACGGTGAAGCACCATATAAATCAACGAAAATCAGAACACCTTCACCTTGATTTAGTTGCTTTGATTTATCCAAAATACTATTTTTTAGATCGTCAATATTTTGTCCAGGAATTAAAGCCAATGTATCAAATTGTGCTGGCTGCCCGACAATCATGCCAACACTATCTTTTATACCTTCAGCCATTTTGCCGTGACTGACTAATAAAATACCAATCATATATCATCCTCATAAAAAATAGTTTAAAACCGTAAAATAACACAACACTACGCAAAGAGTTTTACCGCATCGGCTAACATCACTTTTTTCAATGATGGTGTTGCCTGGAAATAGATGTTCATATTTGGGAAACTATTTTGAAGATCAACCAACATATCGCATTGCTCTTTAGTAATGGCCACTTCGTTAATCACCAAAGTTGCACCTGGAACGAGGGGAAGGCCGCCAATATTAAGATTTTCAACTGGCACACCACCTTTTATGATTTGGCACATGGCTTCGATACTTTTTGTGATAAGCATGACATTAAAATCATCATACTGGCGATCGTTCCAATATCTTACTGCGCCATCTTCTTTCAAGACACGAATCTTATATCCAGTTCGGGCACCTGCGCCTAAAATAATATTTTTCGTAAATTCATCATTTGCTGATCTATCATCTGCCACAAAAAGCGCATTTGCCCCAGCTGATTTTGAAACATTGGTAGCAACTTGACCATGAATTAGGCGGCTATCTACACGTGCTAAAACAACTTTACCCATAATTTAATTATCCTTTATTTAACTATAATACCGTTATTCTTTTTTAATACAGTGACTAAAAACCCTTATCTTTCGTTGACGATTATCATTGAAAGCGTAAGCAGTGAGTCGCTTTTTATAGGACGCTGTCCTTGATTCTTTTCATCCATTCTTTGCCGTAATAGGTATCTGCCTATCACGTTTAACACTATTGTCTGTTCTGCTTACTGTTATTAACAAAAGCGTTATTCGCAACAGAGTTCTTAACATAAGAGTGGAAAATTGGCTTTTATCGAATAATACCCGATTTAGTTACTTTTCCACCCATTTTTATCTAAGAATATGGCAATCTTGTCTATCTACCTTGATGGATGATAGCGATTGCCGACAATTACAATATGCCGATAGCAGCAAGTACACCTAAAATGACAGTCAGACCTATTAAGGCGTTAGTCACTTTTAACCCTTTCTTGGCAAAATAAACATAAAGTCCACCTACCACAATCAAAGGTAAAATACCCGGTAAAATTTTATCTAAAGTTTCTTGAATGACAAAGTTTTTACCTGATAGCGTAAATTGTAATCCAGAGTTAACTTTAATATAGCTCGCGGCTAAAATACCCATCATGAAAAGTCCAAGAATCGCTAACCCTTCAATCAACATCTGCATTTTCGCACCAACCACTTCGGTGGCCGCATTACGCCCAAGTTTGAAACCTAATTGGCTAAAGTAATACCCAACGGCAAGTTGATAGCAAACAAAAGCCACAAATGGGAAAAGCGCACCAATCGCTAAACCTTGTTGTGCCCATGGTAGCGCAATCGCAATGAATATATATTGCACGGTACCCGAATCAATCGCATCACCAATACCCGCTAATGCCCCCATCAGACCCGCTTTGGTATTGTATAGGAGATCATCATCAATACTAATCGGTTTACCTTCATAGTTTTCGTTAGCACGCACCGCTTCAAGTGAAGACATAATACCCGTAATTGTACCGCCACCCCAGGTTAATTGCGTATTAAAAAAGAGGAGATGGCGTTGGTAAGCTGCGGCCAAATCGGATCTATTTTTATATAATTTTTTGAGGATTGGCATTAAGGCCCACATCAGTGCACCCGCAAGATAGCGATCAAATGAGTGGGAGATTTCGTTAGCAAAATAGAATCTCAACCATGCAATAGCGACATCTTTTTTGGTGATCTCTTCTGGTTTTAAATCAATACTTCTCTGCTTAATATCGGTCATTCTTTTTTTCCTTTAAAATTCTTTTGTCACAATGAATGATAATGAATTCATACCCACGGCATTGTGTTTTCATTATTGTTCATAATTGATAATGTTTAATAATCATCATCGTCAACATTTGCATGAGAACCTGATTTATTCGAACCAATGCTATCTTTAGCCGTTGTCACAGCTTCAGATTTTGCAAGGACAAAAATAAATGCAATGATGGCACCAATAATGGCATAAGTTACCATGGTGATATTTAATGGTTTCGCAACAACGGCGACAAAGTAAGCAAGTAAAAAGAAAATAATATAACTACGTTTACCAATAACATAAACGGTTACCGCAATCCCGACTGCTGCTAAACCACCACCAATCACATTTAAAATGTGGAAAATAAAACTACTCGAATTAGTTTTAATCAGATCAGCAATAAAAGGCGCACCGTAATAAAGTGCCGCAAACATAAAAGGAACATAAAGAACAAATGAAGCAACAATTGGTATAAAGATTAGCGAAAGTGTCAGCCCATGACTATTGCCGGCTGCCGCATATTTGTCGGTAAACTTTTGCATAATAAATGTGTTAATGAAGAATCTAAACTGATATAAGTATGATCCTAACAAACCAACCGGTACCGCCACCCCAACAGCAGAAGCCGGAGACATATTACCTAAAATAGCCACAGGAACAGCAATCGCCGTTGCAACAGCCGGTTCTGACGGCATCTGCCCACCGGGTGAAAAAACGCCCATATAAATTAGCTGAATCGCGGCAGTGACAATCATCGCCTGTGAGATATCATTAAATACGATCCCAACAACTAACCCTGTCATCATGGGTGAAAAACGTAATGTCAACGTCGCGCCACCGAGTAGTGATCGCGACATCACTAAGGCAATCCAAATGGCAATAATGGTTGCCTGAAGAAAAGTTACATGCATAGTTAACTCCATTTAGTTAATAAAACAATGAGTAAATGATTAATCGTTTTACGACGACTTTGTTGGTTTACGAAACTCTATTTTCTAATGGTTTATTAGAAACTAAATTTTCGACATCACTGACACATTTTTCACCCATTCCCTGTAAGCATTCAATTGCATAGGCTGATGTGTGAGGCGTCACTAATATTTTGCTATTTTGGACAAAAGGATGATCATTCAATGTCGGTTCGCGATACATCACATCTGTGGCATAACCCGCCACGATACCGGCATCAATTGCTTTCAAAATAGCATTTTGATCAACTAATTCCGCACGCGCTGTATTGGTAATATAAACACCCTTTTTCATTAACGAAAATTCACGATCTTTAAGAAGATTGCGGCTGCTTTCATTTAATGATGCATTTAACGAAATAATATCGGCGTTAGCTAATAAATAATCGAGGGTAACCACTTCGGCACCTACTTTTTTAGCCCAATCTTGATTGATATTAGGATCAACGACGAGCAAGCGAGTATTGAATCCAAATTTCAAAATTTCTGCTACGCGACTACCGATATTGCCACAACCAATAATACCGACGGTTTTTCCGGTTATGTTAATACCAAGAAAAGAGGCGCGTTGCGTCCACTGATTGTTTTTTACGGCTTCTTGGGAATCGACTGTTCGTCTAATTAATGCCATCAAATTCGCTACCGCATTTTCAGCAACGGCGTCGCGTTCAACCAGTGGTGGCACAATGGTGACGATAGTGCCATGTTTTTTGGCCGCAATCACGTCGACATTATTAAAACCAATACCATGACGAGAAAGGAGTAATAATTCATCTTTATTATCAAAGAAGGCTTGATTAAAAAACGGTCTGACACTGGCAATGATGATATTAAATCCTTGTAATGCAGCAGCTAACGCTTCGCCAGAAATATCATTATCAAATGTAAAAAACTCAATTTCACCAATCTTTTTTAATCGTTCTAATTGTTGCGGGAAATATTTACCAAAGCTACTAGAATTAACAATAGCAATTTTATAGGGGTGCATAGTGATGGCCTCATCTAAATAATAATCTTACTCAAATTATTAATTTTATAATGTAACGCGTTTCTTTTTTGTTGAAACGCGTTACATTCATTTATAAATAGGATTAGATTATATTTGATTTAAACAAATCCATCTTTAATGTAGATCACATTTTTAACTATTTCTCATAAAAAATAGTAAAAATCACCTGTGGGCAGGAAGAATTGATAGTAATAAATAGTCGTTAAATAGTACTGCCATTCAGGTATTCTACCGGTAATTCGATCACTTTTTGGGTAAGGGTTTCGCCATTAAGACGCCGAATTAACATATCAGCAGCGATTTTACCCATCTCATAACGAGGTGTTAATACCGAAGTCAATTTAGGATAGACATGTTGCCCAATGTTATGGCCATGAAATCCAGCTATCGCTAATTGTTGTGGCACCTTGATATTTAAACGTTGGCATTCGAAAAATACACCCAAAGCTAAGGTGTCATTACAGCAAAAAACTGCATCTACTTGCGGATTACATTGCAATAACTGATGTAATAAATTCTCGCCCAATTCATAGGAGGTTAAATCAGTGGTCGGCAGTGTATAGGTTTGTAAATCATGTTCCGCCATAGCAGCTTCGTAGCCGGCCTTACGTTGAATACTTCGTTCATCTAATTGGGCGCTTAGGTAAGCAATATTGCGTTTACCCGTAGCGATAATGCGTTCGACCATCTGTTTGGCTGCTTTAAAATTATCATAACCGACTGCCATATCGATACACGGCAACACACTATCCATGATTTCAACCACAGGAATACCGGCTAAGCTGATCATTTTCATCGCAGATGGTGAATGGGTGCGTTCAGTGAGGATTAAGCCATCGATATTATAAGAAAGTAGTGACCGTAGCCTGATTTCTTCTTTATCTTGATGACGCCCTGTATGAGTTATCATCGCTTGATAACCATACGCGTCAGACGTTGCTTCAATTCCGCTTAAGACATCACCAAAAACTTGGCCGGTAATTGAAGGAATAAAAATGCCAATCGCATGGCTTTTCGCATTGGATAATATGCTTGGTGCTTTATTAGGCAGATACCCTAGCGTTTCAACCACTTGCGAGATTCTTTTTTGTAACGATGGTGAAACCAGATCGGGTGTATTGAGGTAACGGCTGATTGTAGCTTTGCTGACGCCCACCTTATTTGCAATATCCAAAAGTCCTATTCGTCGTTTCACCATGACTGATATCCATATTGATTAAAGTCGTCTTATGTAGCTTAATTATTATTGAAGATGAATGTATTGCAGACGCCCAGAAAGAATCAATACATTATGATTAAAAGAAAAATATTATTAAACGAAAAGTCGTGATTAACTCGCTATTAAATACTTTCGCCATCAAGGTATTGTACCGGAAAATCGACCACCGTTTGCAAAACAGGCTCACCTTTTATACGTTTTAATAACATTTCTGCGGCTTTTTGCCCCATGGCCACGCGTGGCGTTAAAATTGAGGCTAATTTTGGGATCACCATTTGCCCAAAATCATGACCATGAAAACCAGCAATAGCAATCTGTTGCGGTACCTTAATCTTCAACCGTTGACATTCAAATAACACACCGAGCGCTAAATCATCATTA
Source organism: Orbaceae bacterium ESL0727 (assembly GCA_029433345.1). GTDB lineage: Bacteria > Pseudomonadota > Gammaproteobacteria > Enterobacterales > Orbaceae > Gilliamella. The sequence goes on along the minus strand of JAQTHY010000001.1, from coordinate 804,772 downwards.
GTACTAAATACCCCATCCATCGACGGATATTGTGCTAATGCTTGATGTAATAATTTTACCCCTAAAGAAGAGGACGAAGGTTCTGCTGTTCTCACCGTATAAGGTGCCAAGCCTGCTTCACGCATTGCTGCTTCATAAGCTTCTTGGCGGATCATGCTACGATCATCTTGCCGAGCACTGAAATAGATAATTTGTTTATGTCCCCGATCGATCATACGATGAATCATCTTCTTGGTGACGGCAAAATTATCAATTCCGACCGCCATATCCATATAAGGGGAAACACTGTCCATTATCTCAACAACTGGCACCCCGGCAATTTCAATCATTTTACGCGTCGCATTAGTATGCGTTCGTTCAGTTAAAATCAAGCCATCAATATTATAAGCTAGCAAGGAGCGCAAACGCTGTTCTTCCTTTTCGGGATTATAGCCGGTATGTGCGATCATGGTTTGATAGCCTTGTTTATCCGTCTCACTTTCAATCCCTTTTAACACATCAGCAAAAACTTGATTTGTTAAAGAAGGCAATAATACACCAATCGCATAACTTTTTGCATTAGAGAGCATATCTGGGGCTTTATTAGGAATATATCCTAGCTGATCGATAGCTAAACTAATCTTCTGTTGTAATGGGGGAGAGACTAAATTAGGATCACGTAAAAAGCGGCTAACCGTCATTTTGCTAATCCCGATCAAATCAGCAATCTCCTGCAATCCTGTACGGTGTTTTTTGGGCGCAATCATGCGACACTATCCGGTAAATGTGGTTGCCAATCAATTGCCGTTTTGCCTTCTTGCACAATGATCTGATTGGCCTGTGAAAAATGTTTACAGCCAAAAAATCCGCGATGAGCCGATAAAGGCGAAGGGTGAACCGCTGTTAAGACGTGATGCTTTTGTCTATCAATAAACTGACCTTTTTTTTGCGCCGGCGAACCCCACAGCAAAAAGACCACGCCTTGTAAATGTTCATTAATTGCTGCGATCACCTGATCAGTGAAGGTTTCCCAACCAATTTTAGCATGAGAATGCGCTTGTCCCGCTTCAACGGTCAGGACCGTATTTAAGAGTAATACCCCCTGCGTTGCCCACGACGCTAAATAGCCATGGTTAGGAGTGACAAAACCATCAATATCATTAGAGAGCTCTTTATAAATATTAACTAAAGAAGGCGGTGGCTTAATACCCGGTAACACTGAAAATGACAGTCCATGTGCCTGATTCGGGCCGTGATAAGGATCTTGCCCTAAAATGACAACTTTAATCTCTGAGAAAGGTGTGAACCGAAAAGCATTAAATACATCATGAGCAGGAGGGTAAATAGTTTTACCTTCGGCTCGCTGCGTCGCAACAAATTGCATAATCTGTTGGAAATAGTCTTTTTCTTTCTCGGCACCAATCACATCATGCCAGGTTAATTTTTCATTCATAATTTTACTCAAACGTATAATGACTCTGAAACATCTTGAAAGGTAGCGAGTATAACTGATTATCATTATAACGTTATCAATGTCATGATAATAGTCTCTTCTTGACAAACTGCAAAAATGGTAAGAAAGGTATTACTTATCAGATTGATAGTTTTTTTTGACTTTTATCAAATTTATGAGATGTTATATTAATGATAGTTATCATTAATGAAATAAAATCGTGGAGGATTTTGAAATGATTACAGGTATCCAAATTACTAAAGCTAATAATAGCGCACTCTTAAACTCTTTCTGGTTATTAGATGATGCTACCAACGAAGCTCGTTGTGTTGCAGCAAAATCAGTATACAAAGAAGACCAAGTTGTCCCAGCAGCTGAATTAGGTCAAATCGAATATCGTGAAATTCCATTAGATGTTGCACCAACTGTTAAAGTTGAAGGTGGTCAGCATTTAAATGTAAACGTTTTACGTCGTGAAACACTAGAAGATGCAGTTAATCATCCTGAAAAATACCCACAACTTACTATTCGTGTATCAGGTTATGCTGTACGTTTCAACTCATTAACTCCAGAACAACAACGTGACGTAATTTCACGTACTTTCACAACTAAAATCTAAGTTTATCATTAACTAAACAGTTAGATTGACAGTTTATCAGAATAGCCCAGCAATGCTGGGTTATTTTTTTATGAGTTTTAAGCAAAGTCTGTATTAATAATATCAATCTTGAGGCTATCTGCATTGATCATATGTATAGTGATCATATGTATAGTGATCATATCTGTATTAATAATCAAATATTCCCATAAAGGCTCACTTGCTTGCGAGCACTATTATTATGGATATTATAGCTAATCGCGGTTAATCTAATAACAACACATCATCGGTAATCGGTTCTTTGCGCACTTTCTCAAACTGATTTAATAGATCAGTCACAGTCAATTTTTTACGCTCTTCACCTGACACATCAAACACAACCTTCCCTTGATGTAACATTACAGTACGCGTACCATAATCTAATGCCTGTTTCATCGAATGGGTAACCATCATGGTTGTTAGTTGATTTTTAGACACGATTTTATTGGTTAATTCTAAAACAAACTGTGCTGTTTTAGGATCGAGTGCGGCCGTATGTTCATCTAATAATAATATTTTTGACGGTTGTAACGTTGACATCAATAGACTAACCGCTTGACGCTGACCGCCAGACAACAGCCCCATCATATCGGATAAACGGTTTTCTAAACCTAAATTAAGCATAGTCAGCTTATCTTTAAAAAGGAGCCGTCGCTTACGATTTAATGCAGCGCGAAAATTAAAAGATTTACCGCGATTATAAGCCAAGGCAAGATTCTCTTCGATGGTGAGATTCTCACAGGTCCCCACCATCGGATCTTGGAAAACACGCGCAACCATACCAGCTCTTTTCCATGCAGGGAAATGCGTCACATCTCTATCATTAATAAGAATATACCCCGAATCGGCAATCAGATCGCCACTAATCACATTGAGGAGCGAGCTTTTCCCTGCACCATTACTACCAATAATGGTGACAAACTCACCATCCTCAATATTCAGATTTAATCCACGTAGTACATGATTTTCAATCGGCGTACCCTGATTAAAGGTTAACTCGACATCTTCCACTTTAATCATATTTTACCGCCTCGCTTTGGAATCCATTTTTTTATCTGTTTAGGTAACACCAACGCCAATACCACTAAGACAGCGGTAATTAAATTGAGATCTTCCGTACCAATGCCTATCATTTGCAAAAATTCATTACCTAAAGCGATCGCGATAAATAGACGATAAAGTATCGATCCGACAATAACTGATAAGGTAATAAATGCTAATTTTTTAGCTGGGAAGACACTTTCCCCAATAATAATTGACGCCAAACCAATAACAATTGTGCCCACACCAATTGTGATATCGGCTCCCCCTTGTGTTTGCACGAAAAGGCAGCCCCCTAATGCGATGAGGCCATTGGATATCGCCATACCCAATATTGTCACACCACCGGTTTTTATCCCTTGTGCGCTGGCCATCCGTGGATTCGTTCCCGTCGCTCTTAAGGCTAATCCTTTGCGGGTACTTAAAAACATATTTAATAACAACCAAAATAGAATCACAAATAGGAGAATGATTAACGGTTGCACAATATATTGATTAGAAAAATCTTCATTCAAAAAGGGCGTAAAAATCGTCTTGAGATTAAGTAACGGCAAATTGGGTGATCCTGCCATATTGGGTGTTTCCCCCATAATATAAGGCGCGGCACCTAAAATACGTAAATTAATCGAGTAAAGTCCAATCATCACAATAATACTCGCCAGCAGCTGTAAAATATGCAGCCTGACATAAAGCCAACCGGTGATCATTCCGGCAAAACAGCCACCGAGTGTGCCATATAATGTCGCCAACCAAGGATTGACACCAATATAGATGCACAAACCACAAATTGCGCCCCCCAATGGAAAGCTACCATCTGCAGTGAGATCAGGGAAATCTAACAATCGAAATGAGATAAAGACCCCTAAACTCACTAACGCATAAATAAGCCCGATTTCTAACGAACCTAAAAAAAATTCAAATGACATGTAAACAATCCATGATAAATAAAAGGGTGTACTATCATAACTATTTGATAATACGTCAAATAAATAAATTTACTTTATTTTTCAATAACTTCCGCTGCTGATTTTAACACTTCATCAGACAACACCACGCCTTGACGTTCGGCAGCTTTTGTATTGATAATTAGGCGCATTATATTACCTATTTCGGGTGGAATATCGCCCGGTTTTTCACCTTTTAAAATACGAATCACAATCTTACCGGATTGGCGACCAAGATCATAATAGCTCATGCCTAATGCCGCAACTGCACCGCGCGAGGTAGATTCAGGATCGGTCGCAATCAAAGGGATTTTGCTTTCATTCGCAACTTTTACCAACGATTCATAAGCCGAGATAACATTATTGTCTGTAGCGGTATAGATCAGATCCACTTTACCTTTGAGGCTCTTAGCCGCCGTTGGGATATCAGAGGTGCGTTGTGCAGGTACCGCGATAATATTGAGATTGCGTTTAGCTAATGCAGTTTGTAACTCTTTCAGTACGATAGTGGAATTAATTTCGCTTGGACTGTAAACATAACCAACTGTTTTCATACTCGGTTTGATTTTCAACATATTATCAATCTGTTTATCTAAAGATACCGCATCAGACACACCGGTAATATTGGTTTTCGACGCTTGCCAACTGGTGGTCAATTTTGCCGCAATCGGATCAGTCACACCTGTAAAAACAATCGGAATAGTTTTGGTTGTTGCCGCTAGCGCTTGCGAACTGGGTGTTGCGATCCCAACAATCACATCGGGTTTGCTCGCCACAAACTGTTTAGCAATCTGTGCCGCATTGGCGCTACTGCCTTGTGCACTTTGAAATTGCAATTTTAGATTTTCACCAGCAATATAACCATTGTCCTTTAATTCATCTTCCACCCCTTTACGTATATTATCTAACGCTGGGTGTTCAACAATTGCTGTAATCGCGACAAATTTAGGCGCCGTATTATTATCAGCCGCTTGATTATCGGCAAACGACGTAAAAGGCACGCTCGTCAGCAAACTCAATGCCATCACATGCAACATCGATTGCCTAAGCAACGATTTTTTCATCGCCTGTTTTGTTAATAGCTGTTGCTTAAAAAAATAGTGTATAGAAGAGAAGATAAACATATTCATATACCTGTAAGAGTTTGATTTATTCCGTCGACTATCATCAACGAGATGCCATAAAGTGGATTTTTATCAGTGATCGCCCTATGATTCTTTGGCTGTTTGCGTAATCAACAGCCCGTTTACAGCCAAAGAATGGAGACTCACCAGCCAGTCAAATGTGTATAGATAACCTTATCGTCGCGGTAACTTCATACCGCCACCCATCAAGCCTTGCATTTGGCGCATCATTTTCATCATGCCACCACCACGCATTTTCTTCATCATTTTTTGCATCTCTTCAAACTGTTTGAGCAGTTTATTGACGTCTTGTACTTGTGTACCCGATCCTAACGCGATACGGCGTTTACGTGATCCTTTGATAATTTCTGGATTAGCACGCTCTTTTAATGTCATTGAGCCAATAATGGCTTCCATCTTAACCGTGATTTTATCATCCATTTGCGCTTTGATATGTTCGGGTAACTGACCTGCACCCGGTAATTTGGCTAACATTGCCCCCATGCCGCCCATATTACGCATCTGTTTAAGCTGATCTTGGAAATCATTAAAATCAAATTTATCACCTTTTTTTAGTTTTTTGGCAATTTTCTCTGCTTTTTCACGATCAACATTACTTTGGAGTTCTTCAATCAATGACAGCACATCACCCATACCCAAAATGCGTGAGGCAATACGATCAGGGTAAAAAGGTTCTAGCGCATCTGTCTTTTCGCCCATCCCTAAAAACTTAATCGGTTTACCAGTGATTTGCCGAATCGACAATGCCGCACCACCACGCGCATCCCCGTCGACTTTAGTCAAAATCACGCCCGTTAAGGGTAAAGCTTCATTAAAGGCTTTCGCGGTATTCGCGGCATCTTGCCCGGTCATCGCATCGACAACAAACAGCGTTTCAATCGGATTAACCGCTTGATGTAGTGCTTTAATTTCGTCCATCATGCTATTATCAACATGCAAACGCCCTGCTGTATCGACAAGTAACACATCGAAAAATTGCAATTTTGCATGTGAGATCGCTTTATTGACGATATCAACTGGTTTTTCATTAATCGCCGAAGGGAAAAATGCCACATCGATCGCATTCGCTAATGTTTCCAACTGCTTAATCGCCGCAGGACGATACACGTCAGCCGACACCACCAAAACTTTCTTTTTTTGCTTTTCTTTTAAAAACTTAGCCAGTTTAGCAACGCTCGTTGTCTTCCCGGCACCTTGTAGGCCAGCCATTAAAATGACCGCAGGTGGCTGAGTGGCTAAATTTAGGGTACTATTGACCTCGCCCATCGCATGAGTCAGTTCTTGTTGGACAATCTTAATAAACTCTTGGCCTGGGGTTAAGCTTCTATTGACATCCAGACCAATTGCCTTCTCTTTCACTTGATTAATAAACTCGCGAACAACAGGTAAAGCAACATCCGCTTCTAATAGTGCCATCCGCACATCGCGTAGCGCTTCTTTAATATTGTCTTCACTTAAGCGGCCACGGCCACTAATATTACGAAATGTCTGCGATAAACGATCGGTTAAATTCTCAAACATAATAACTCTCAATATTGGAAATATAGTTGCGGTTATCATAGCAGAAAATTACCCTATATCCCATGATATTCACGGTTATGACTTGAATATATCGGATAATAATATCGCCGATACTTGAGCAAATAATTGAGCGAATAGTTGATTGGCAATTCAGAGGGGTAAGCATGCGCTTGCGAACTGTGCATTTTTAACAGTAAGGCGTTTATTGATGCTGATTCACTGATGACCATTAACGGATGATCATCGGCACAAATATCACCCTATCGCATTTTTTGCCGCGCTCCCGACCAGAAGGATCGTTTACTATATTTGCCTTACCTATCAATTACAGAATGCAGAGATAACATAAGGAGAAACATCACATGGCAAAAATAATTAATACCGATAAAGCCCCATACGCAATTGGACCTTACGTGCAAGGCATGGATTTAGGCAATATCCTATTTGCTTCAGGCCAGATTCCGCTTGAGCCAAGTACCGGTAAAATGCCAAGCGACATCAAAGCACAAACAGAGCAGTGCTTAAACAACGCCGTTGCGATTGTCACCGCAGCAGGTTATCAGATTGGTCATATTGTCAAAACGACTATTTTCTTGGCTGATATCAATGATTTTGCTGCCGTGAACGCTGTTTATGAAGCCTTTTTCAAACACCATAACGCCCCTTTCCCAGCACGTTCCTGTATCCAAGTCGCCAGAATTCCCAAAGATGCTAAAATCGAAATCGAAGTGATTGCTGCCAAATAGCGGTATGATTGTGGTGATCGGTGATACATCATTGATCACCCTAATAACCAATAATCAAGCTATCTCCGTTAACATAAGGTAATTGGTATCAGGTAAATTCAGATATTAATATAAAGTAAATGCTGAAACTATTTAGGATTCTTATATCTAAATGATTTTTAATAAAATAGAAAAATAGCCAGCATAATCCCATCACCTAAGCAATGAATTTACCTAAAATATTTTATATAAAAATGTTGGCATAAACATTTTGACATAAACATAGTATAGTTCTGAAACATCCAGATAAAATTCACGGCTTACAATAAACTTCTTGCTGTCTTAATGACATGTGCAAACATCTCTTTTAATAACTGGGGAACCGCGCTCATGCCACGTGATTTGGCATCGTCACAAATCGCAATCGCCAAATCAGGTTTAGAACTTCGATGAATCGCTTTTTGAATGATACGATGCGCAGGCATATCGATATAATCAGTTGTGTTATAGGCGGTCAATTTATAAACATGGTTAAATCCATGTTTGAACAGAAAATTCTCAATATCACGTGCCGGTAATACCGTTAAATAATCATGCCGTTCTTGCGATTTGGCACTAAGTGCTTGCACGGTATCGGCATATTTTTTACCCGCAATATCACCATCTGTCATCACATACCAATGAATGCCCATTTGATCAGCATATTTAATCAGTGGTTTTAGGCCACATTGCGCAAATTCAATCAGCTGAATACCTTCAGAACTAAGATGGTAACCACACAATTCGGCCAATTCGCGCAGTAACCACACTTCGGTTTCCCCTTCAACCAACAGCCAACAACGGGCAAAAATAGCCGAGGCATGGCGATAGAGAATGTGAAATAAAATCCGGCGACTATCCCCCACACTAAGCGAATTCGCCTCAACATGTTTTGCCACAATTTGCCCAGGCAAACGGATCAGGTGATAAATACTTTCTAATGGAAACAGTGAGATCAAATCACTGGAATTTGAGGTAATAATTTTCTGCGTTGGGAAGTTTTTCAATAACCGAAATCCCACCGATAAAATGATGGGATGCAATAAACTTTCCGGTTCTTCTAACACTAAAATCGGTACTGCATGAGGGGATAATTTATACGTGCCTTTTGCCTCAACAATGGCACTAAAAATCCCTAATAATGCCGAACGGAGATAACGATCATCCAAATGTTCTAACACATTATTAATGTGATCTAATGAATCCCAATCTTCGATTTTTGGGCTACTTTTTTTAGCAATTTGTTTGTAATGGTAACGTTGTGTTTGATCAGCAAAATAGTATTCCAACAATGAACTTGCCGCCTGCAACCCGCGGTGTAGCTCCTCTTTACTCACCTGTATTGACTGCGTTCGCAATTGCGCCGAAAGTTGGGTAATGTAGTAGTCTGATAAAGGTTGATTGGTAATAGGGAGATTTTCAGTATTAACGGTCTTTCTTAAGCGCATGACTGGATTGAGCCCAATCAGCGCGGCAATCATGCTTTTTTCGGCATCATGCTGATCATTCAGTTCGTCACGATGCAAAGCCGACGAAATAGGCTGACCATGTTCATCGACAAAAAAACGCCGTGTAATGACTTGTCCATTTTTGATAAAATGATCGGACTTTTCGGCCGATATTTGATAGGTAATGCGCCGTTTACCATCTTGCTGAGAGCGATACATAACCGCTAATAATGGTTGATAAACGTCGTTATCGAGCTCATTCGGGGTAGATTCACAATAAGTCGCGTTAATTGTGATCTGTTTGCCCCCTTTCTGGTCATCATCATGATAAAAATCAGATTCAACAAACTGATACGCCTGCTCATCTAACGAAAATAGCATCAATGCATTAATTAAGCTGGATCGGCCCCAACGATTCTCACCAATTAGCGTGCAAAAATCCGCATTTAATGTTAATGATAATTGGTTGATTCCCTTAAATCCCACAATATCAATATGTTCAATAAACATATTCGCCCCTATTATCAATACCGGTTATTTTGCAAAATCATCATCTTATCTGCAATGATTCCAGCAATTAGCATCTTTGCAATGCACAGCGCGACAGATTGCTATCCCGTTTTACCCAATGACCTATTGGCAGTTGGGACGCGCAAATTCACAGCTCATCGCACTTGGCATAAGCATAACCTGCTTAATTAAAAACATGCAGAGTAAAAAATATGCTGAGTTAAAGATGATATTTTTCCGTCCGTTGACGAATACGTTCCGCTTTACGCGCCGCATTAGCGATAAGCTGTTTTTCATCTCGGAAAACAGCTGCTAACGGTTTATTAAAATATGTCTTTAAAAACAGATAAATATCTCGCTGAGTCAACCCAATCTGTCTGGATGAAAAATAGAGGCCGATTAAATCTTTATCACGCCAACGTTTAGGCACCGATGTTCGTATCTGCGCACGGTGTAAATCAATCACAAATAGTTGGATTTTCGCACAATATTCTAATAATGCAGCATCCGATTGTTGCTCTTTTAGACGAGGATAGTTTGCAAACTGCTCATCTAAAAGGAAGTGACATAAATAACAGTCACGGTGATTCACCCCTGCCGCATGCATTTTAGCCACCATCTTGGCTAAATAGGTGATTAATGCCCGTTTGAATACCGGATTAGGTGGCAAAGTCTGCCAATGCGCGGTTAACTCTTCCAAGCTAATCGTTGCCTTTAGATCCTCGGTTATAATAAATGATCGGCGTGTCAATGGACTCCATCCTTGACGGCCAAAAGCGCGTCCATTCATGGTATTGACGCCAACTTGTTGTAAGCGGTGGATCGCATTCCATTCGGGTTTTGCATCTAATATTGGCTGACGAAAGGCGAATAGGTTTTTAATAATCTCTTTTAAAGTCGTACCACGATGGATTTTAATAAAATAGGACTGTGGCCCAAGCTGAAATTTAAGTGTTTTACGCTGTTTGACGGCACGATAAATCTCACCATCAAGTTGTTCAACTTCGGTAAAGGGATCTTTATTTTCCCAATATTTTGCAAAGGGGGATTTTAGTTCAATTTCATTCATGATGAGCACAACCTAAAATAATCTCTGCCGCACGATCGGCTAAATGATATAAATCCGTCTGATCACCATAATTAATCGCATTTTGGTGCCACGTGGCTAATAGTGGTTTATCCGTGATGGCGTGTTGCAACGCACTATTTAGCTGGTGTTGATCATAAGGTTCAGATAACACAATGCCAGCATTGGCTTCTTTGATATGGTAAGCGTACCCTGAAATACCCGAAACAATTACCGGTACGCCTGCGGCTAGTGCTTCGACCAGTACCATGCCGGCGGCTTCTTGGCGAGCGGGATGCACCAATAAATCAGCCGCAAATAAAAAATCAGGCACATCATTACGACCAGCAAAAAATCGTACCTGATCGGTAATATGTAGCTGCTTGGCCAGTTTTTGATACGCCGCAGGATTGGCTTGCCCCAACACTAAATAGACCACTTTGCGACGCAACGGTGGCGGCAAGGCAGCAATCGCGCGCAAACTACGATCAACGCCTTTGCGTTTAAAATCGGATCCAATTTGCACGATAACAAAATCATCAGGCTTAATCTGATTGGATTCTCTAAATAGCTGACGTCGGTTTTCTGCGTCATGATCACCATGTTGGTGATATTTGCGATTAAGCGCAATACCTGGGGGGAGAAGATAAAAACGTTCAGTATCTGTCTGATAATAGTGCTTAAAATCGTTAATTTGCTGCTTAGTTAGCACCATAATTTGCGTTTGACTATAGGAATTAAATACGGCATCTTCAAAGGCTAAATAGTGTTTACAGCGCTTTGAATGTCGATAGAAAAAGCCTTTCTTGGCCGCTTTTGCGGCAAAACAGGTATCGCCAGCAAAATAGACATCGAGCCCCGGCATCTTATTAAAACCCACCACTAAATCGACAGGATTGGCATGTAAATGTTTAGTTACCCAATTAGCATAATGTTGATTACGACTATGATTAGTCAATCCTTTTCGTGGCACCATCACAATATCCATCTGTGCTGGCCGTTCACCTTGCCAAGACATCACATAAATACGAATTTGATGACCACGCGCTTGGCAGTTTTTTGCAATTTGCAAAAAATCACGCTGTAAACCACCAAAAGGGAAATAGTTATAAATACAAAATGCCAATTGCATGTAAGTCACCTCGGTAGTCAAAAAGCTATTATATACAGATTACCAGGCAAAATACAGATTGTGATAGCCGTGACCTGTCAAGCTAGCTGCCAAATCGCCTCACTCTCAAAAATCATACACACAACATAAAATCACCTTATAACCACTTATGATAAATAGTCGCTAAAGAAAGAGAGAAACCATAAATCTTAAGCTAACAATCCAAGTTAAAATTCGGTATGATGTGCACCTTGAGCCAGCAAGAAATAACGGCAATGATATTATGCAAAACAAAACATTAACTGCAGTTTTCCCCGGAACATTCGATCCCATCACCAATGGGCACATTGATTTAATTACGCGTGCTGCCTTATTGTTTCCGCGTCTAATTATTGCTGTTGCTGACAATCCCAATAAAAAACCGCTATTTACCTTAACAGAGCGAATTGATTTAGCCACAACGGCAATAGCACACCTATCGAATGTCGAGGTGCTTGGGTATACGAATTTGCTGGCCGACTTTGCCCAGTGCCATGACGCGACAGTGATTATCCGTGGGGTCCGCACCACTTATGATTTTGAATATGAAAGGCAACTGGCCGAAATTAATCGTACGCTAAAGGCGGATCTTGATACTATTTTCCTGATGCCATCTATCGCAATGGGCTTTATTTCATCAACAATTGTGAAAGATGTCGCTTATCATGGCGGCGATGTGGCATGTTTAGTACCCAAACATGTCGAAACCGCATTACGCAAACAGATAGCCAAACCACTGTCATCCGTAAAATAGATGGCGTTTTAATTAGAAGAATATGATATATAACAGATATGGTTAATTTCTACACACCCCCTAAAAAATCATTATCCTCGCAATCGGTAACCGTGACTGTGCATACGTTAGATGCCTTTGGACAAGGTGTGGCCAATCTCAATGGTAAAACCATTTTTGTGAAAGCGGCGTTACCTAACGAAACGGTAGATATTATTCTAACTGAAGAGAAAAAAAATTACGCTAAAGCGAAAGTGGTACGCTATCACACACGTAGCCCTGAGCGAATGCAACCGCAATGTGACTATTATCAGGTTTGTGGGGGATGTGATATGCAGCATATTTCGCCGCATTTACAACACCAAGCAAAATATAACGCGCTGATTAATTTATTACAAAAAGAGACAAATTCTTCTTTGCGTGAGATTACCGGGTCAACACCACATATCGTGGCAAGTTCGCCTTACCATTACCGTCGGCGAGCGAGATTAGCCATTTATTGGATAAAAAACGAGCTCTCAATTGGCTTTCGTAAAGCATCGTCTAATCAAATTATTAATATCGAACGGTGCCCTGTTTTAGTTCCACAACTCGATGCTTTACTCATACCATTACAGCACTGTTTGCGAGATATTCGTCAGAAAAAAGCGTTAGGTCATATTGAATTGATTGCAGTCGAAAGTGGTGTAATGGCTATCTTGCGTCATACCACACCACTGGCTGAGCAAGATATTAACCGACTAAAACAGTTCGCCGAGCAGCAAAAAATCGCATTTTACCTACAAGGTGACACGCTAGTACCGTTAGTGGGGCAAACGGATCCTTACTATACGATTGATCAATTTAAATTAACTTTTAGTCCACTCGATTTTATTCAGGTCAACAGTGAAATTAACCACAAAATGGTTGCTACCGCACTTGAGTGGTTGGATCTCAAACCAACAGATAATGTGTTAGATCTCTTTTGTGGAATGGGGAATTTTTCACTCCCCATTGCCGCTCACTGTAAAAGCGTCACGGGGATTGAAGGTGTCACCACTTTAGTGGCAAAAGCACAATTAAATGCGACTCTAAATCAGAAATTAATCTGTGCGAAAACCAATTTTATAACGTGTAATTTAGACGATAATCAGCAATTTTCGACATGGCATAACTTGCTACGACAGGATCAATCCGGTCATCATCAAAAACGTATGCCACTCATTAACAAAGTCCTATTAGATCCCTCCCGAACCGGGGCATTTACTGTAATAAACGCGCTTATAAAAGCTTTACCCGCGCGAATTGTCTATATTTCGTGTAATCCAGCCACATTAGCGAGAGATAGTAAATTATTAATTGATGCGGGCTACAAAATTACGCGGCTCGCTATGTTAGATATGTTTCCACAAACAAAGCATGTTGAATCTATGCTGTTGTTTATCAAATAATTGTTGTAGAATCACCATAAATACTTATTACCATCGAAAATAACAGGAAAAGTGGGCGAATTAGCCATAACCTCGTTGGAAACGGGGGTCATTCACCTTGCTTTTCCCAACAACAGTAACTCGCGGACACAATAATCGAGCAGGATCATAATATTATGGTAGCAATACGCGGTGCACATCAACACAACGAGGAACATTATTCACTGGCGCAATTTGATGTAGAGCAATGGGCTAAGCAAGAGCTCTTGTTAACTAACCCCATCTCTTATCAAAAATTCAAACATGTGTGGGATTTTTGTTTTGAAAATAGTGCCGGTGCGCCTGAGCAGATGCTCTGCTTTCAAAATGCTGTCGAAATGGTCGAAATTCTGTCCATGCTCAATATGGATGTAGATAGTTTATGTGCAGCACTGTTGTTCCCTTTTTTGGACGTCAAGATTATTCGTCGCGAAGATATTCAAGAAGATTTTGATCGCGAAATTATCCACCTCGTTACCAATATTGTCCGTATGAAGGAGATCCGTCAACTTCGTGCTATCCGTAATGGCAGTGCCACATCAGAACAAATAGACAGCATCCGCCGTATGTTACTGGCTATGGTTAACGATTTCCGTAGTGTGGTGATTAAGCTGGCCGAACGCATTACCCATTTACGCAATTTAATCAATGCCCCAAAAGAAGAGCAAGTATTAGCGGCTAAAGAGTGTTTTAACATCTATGCACCTTTGGCTAATCGATTAGGCATTGGGCAGCTAAAATGGGAATTAGAAGATTTTTGCTTCCGCTATCTCCATCCAGATGAATACCGTTTTATCGCCAATAAATTGCATGAAAAACGACTTGATCGCGAATCTTATATTAATCATTTTGTTAAAACTTTACAGGCCATGATGAATCACGATCATGTCCATGCCCAAGTGTATGGTCGCCCGAAACATATTTACAGTATTTGGCGAAAAATGGAGAAAAAACATCTCAATTTTGAAGAATTATATGATATCCGTGCAGTGCGGATTATCTGTGATCGCGTCGAAGATTGTTATAATGCGCTGGGAATTGTGCACAGTAACTATAAACATATTGCGAAAGAGTTTGATGATTATGTTGCTAATCCTAAACCAAATGGTTACCAATCCATCCATACTGTTGTGTATGGACTCGAAAATAAAATCATTGAAATTCAAATCCGTACCTTACAAATGCATAACAATGCCGAATTAGGTATTGCGGCACACTGGAAATATAAAGAAGGCAGTACTGATAAGATGACTGCCTATGATCAACGTATCTCTTGGTTGCGTAAATTATTGACTTGGCAAAAAGAGATGTCAGAAAGCGGCGAAATTCAAGAAACGGTTCGTAGCCAAATCTTTGATGATCGTGTGTATGTGTTTACCCCGAAAGGCGATGTGGTCGATCTGCCTGCCGGTTCGACACCACTTGATTTCGCCTATCAAATTCACAGTGATATTGGGCATAGATGTATTGGCGCCAAAGTAGGTGGCCGTATTGTCCCTTTCACCTATATTTTAAAAATGGGCGATCAAGTCGAAGTGATCACCCAAAAACAACCCAACCCAAGCCGTGACTGGCTTAATCCAAATACAGGATTTGTCAATAGTAGCCGTGCTAGAGCCAAAATTTTAGCTTGGTTTAAAAAGCAAGATCGCGATAAAAATATTGCGGCAGGTAAACAGATTTTAGAGAACGAACTCGAACCTTTAAATGTCAGTTTGAAAGATATTGATGATCTGTTAATCACGAAATATAACGCTCATTCATTTGATGAAGTATTAGCCAGTATTGGCAGCGGCGATGTTCGCATCAATCAATTGATTAACTTCTTAAACGCGCAATTTAACAAACCGACGGCTAAACAAGAAGACGAAGCGGCATTAAAGCAGATTACGCAAAAATCAAATTCACAACCTAAAAATAATCATAAAAAACAGAGTGAGATTATTATCGAAGGTGTGGGTAATTTAATGCATACTATCGCCAACTGCTGTAGACCGATTCCCGGAGATCCGATTGTCGGTTTTATTACGCAAGGGCGTGGTATTTCGATTCATCGTGCCGATTGTGAGCAGCTGCAAGAACTAAGAGCCCATGCGCCAGAACGGATTGTGGAAGCGGTATGGGGTAACGAACGACAAAATAGCTATACCATGGTTATCCGGATTATTGCTAACGATCGAAGTGGCTTATTGCGCGATATCACAACAGTTGTCGCCAACGAAAAAGTCAATGTGCTTAATCTTTCTAGCCATAGCGATCTAAAACAGCAGCTAGCCACGATTGATATGGATATGGAAATCTTTGATCAAGATTCACTCGCGCGCGTGATGAATAAAATCAAACAGTTACCTGATGTTATTGAAGCTAAGCGGTTTGCTGGCTAAATTTTTTCGCTAGATGGCTAACATCAATCTTACTCATGATGGTAAGTAATAATAGATGCCCTTTTGGGTAAAAAAGGGCAATCTGAAAAGAGGCTATTAGGCCTTTTTTAAGATTTCAAAACGATAGTCATAAGGATTTTTTTCATCTGCCTGATGCGCTTCTTGGTAGATGACTTGCCATTTCTCAGGGTGATAATCAGGGAAATAGGTATCGCCCGCTAAATCAGCGTCGATATGTGTCAAATAAAGCTGATCGACAAGTGATAGCGCTTGCTGATAAATATGTCCGCCGCCAATAATAAACGCATCGGTTACCGCTTCTTGTTGTGCGACAGCTATCGCGTCACTCAGTGAACTCACCCACGTGAGTTTAGTATTATTATTCTGTTCCGGTTGATTATTAACCGTTTGGCTAATCACAATATTATGTCGATTAGGCAGTGGTCGACCAATAGATTCAAAGGTTTTACGCCCCATAATCACCGGGTTACCTGATGTATTTTTTTTAAACCAGGCTAAATCAGCGGGAAGATGCCATGGCATCTGTCCATTTAAGCCAATAACACGGTGATGCGCCATGGCAACAATAAGATTTAGAAGCATCGTGGTTCCTTCAATGTTGTTTCTTCAATTTATCATTTATTATTCAACTATTACTCAACTACTTACGGATAACATAACCCAATGATTTTATCCGATTATTAACATGTGCGGGGAATTGTGTTTCCCGCCATAATCGTTCGCTTAACGAAAGTAATGGTTCTTGCTGATCGGTCACAATCCAATTAGCTAACTCAGTCGCGACATCAGGATAAATAACCGGATCCACTGCAGGTAAATCAAGCCAATGTGCTAGTTTTTGGCTATCCAAATTCATCATGACTGTTGCCATATTTAATTGTTCAAGGCAGCTGGCATTGTAAAGTTGCTCAAATTGCCCCGCGACCGGTTTGGTCAAAATCTTTTTCCCTAATACGAGAGCTTCAGAAATTAACGCAAAACCGGTGTTAGCAATAATACCCGCACAGCCTGCTAGCGTCTGCGTAAAATGATCTCTCGCCAAAGGTTGTAATGTCACATTCCCTTGATTGATGAGTTGCTTCACATCAGGATGGAAACAATAGAAATGGACATCAGAAAAAGGCGAAAGGAGCGTGATAATATCATCTAATGATTCAAAGGGTAAATAGACCACAATAGTGTTGTCTTTTTGCGGAGCAGTTTGCAAAGGATCAATCATTGGCGGCAGTAATTTATGACCAAAATGAAACCAATGTAAGCCAATCGGAATGGTAACAGGTGCATAATACTTCATAATCACATTAGCAATTAATCCATATTCTTTCGGTTTCAAGTATTGACACACAACCTGATTACTAATGCCTAAACAGTTACGATGTTGGTAATAAGCGGCCCAAGCACTCACCGGCTCAAAATCGCTAATAATGCAGTCGTAGGTGGATAAATCAAGATCATGCACATCTTTAATTAACCGAAACGCCCGAATGCGTTGAATCGTTTTACGGAGATTGATTTTGCCATTGAGTGTCGCAAAACTTACGCCACGGAACGTTTTATAATTACCAAACGCGTTCATATCAAAATAGTCTTTAGGATCTCTTCCGCTTAAAATATAATCAACATTAGCGCCGGCTTTGGTCAATGCTTTCGCTAATGTTCGACAACGGCTGATGTGACCGTTACCTGTTCCTTGCACCCCAAACAAAATTTTCATACTACGATTCGCACGGTTCGTTTTAAAAGAGAGTTGTTAAGTATAATAACAGAACAACGTAGATTTGAATAAATTATTTTCTTGTGTAGCGTAATTATTTTCCTATATACACATTATTATTCAACAGGATAGCTTTATGTTTAAGATCTCACGTTACGTTATCTCCCCAAAATTCGCGGTAGCAGAATTATCTTTAAAAATCAGTAAAAATAGTTCATATTTTGTTAAAAACTTTCAGAACTACTACCCATTTTAATCAAAATTATCTGAAAAAGAGAACATTTAGCAGGGAATCATCAAGAATATAACTGCGGCGCTATAAACTGTGTTTATTTACAGTATTTTTACTGTTATAATTTATCTCACATTAACCCTTTGAGTGGCAAAATCGTTATGATTACACAATTAACTATTAATAATTTCGCTATTGTCGATCAACTTTCCGTTGATTTTACAACAGGAATGACCGCCATTACGGGTGAAACAGGCGCAGGGAAATCGATCGCCATTGATGCGCTCGGGCTCTGTTTAGGTAATCGTTCCGATGCGTCAGCTATTCGTCAGCATACGGATCGTGCTGATGTCTCGGCCAGTTTTTTGTTGGATGATACGCCTACCGCATTAATATGGTTGCAAGAAAATCAACTTGATGATGGCAATGAATGTATTTTACGCCGTGTCATTAATCAAGATGGGCGTTCGAAAGCGTTTATTAATGGCCGTTCAGTGCCTGTTTCGCAACTGAAAGATATTGGTCAAATGCTTATCCAAATTCATGGGCAACATGAACACCAACAGTTGCTACGCAATGATTATCAGCAAGTTTTGGTTAATCACTATATCAACGAACCTAATCTACTGGCAAAAATGCGTGATGCATATAAAATTTGGAAAGAGACGACCAAACGTTACGAGCAATATCAAACCACTAAACAGGAACGTGCCGCACACCTTGAGCTATTGCAATACCAATTAAAAGAGCTCAATGAATTTTCCCCCATTGAAGGTGAATATGAGCAAATTGATGAAGAGTATAAACGCCTTGCCAATAGTGAACAGCTGATTAGTACCAGTCAGCAGACGATGATGTTACTCGACGAGGCAGATGAATATACTGTCAATAATCTTCTTAATAGCGCTAAAAATAGCCTCAACACATTAATCACTTTAGAACCGCGCTTAAATGATATTTATACGATGTTAGATGAGGCATCTATCCAAATAAGGGAAGCTAGCCACGAATTACGTAATTATGCAGAAAGCTTAGAATTAGATCCTGCCCGCGTGATGCAGCTTGAACAACGTTTATCCAAGCAGATTAATTTAGCGCGTAAACATCATGTCGCCCCCGAAGCATTATCCGCTTTACACCAACAATTGTTGGCTGAATTTAAACAAATTAATCAAGAAGATGAGCAAAGTGAGCAGTTTAAGGCGGACATCGATAAACATTATCAAGCTGCCTTAGTCATTGCACAAAAATTACATCAGAAACGACAAACAGCCAGCAAAACATTAGCGCAAAAAATGACAGCAGCGATTAAAGAGCTTGCAATGCCAAATGCTAATTTGGCCATTGAGATTACTTATGATGAAACAAAATTGAGCGAAGACGGTGCTGATCATATTACGTTTTTAGTCGCGGCTAATGCTGGTCAAACATTACAACCATTGGCCAAAGTTGCTTCTGGCGGCGAACTCTCGCGTATTGCATTGGTCATTCAAGTATTAACTGCGAAAAAAATGGATACACCGGCCTTGATTTTTGATGAAATCGACGTGGGTATCAGTGGCGCAACAGCCGCTAAAGTGGGGAATCTATTAAGGCAATTAGGTGAATCAACCCAAGTGATCACTGTTACGCATTTACCTCAGGTTGCGGGCAATGCTCATCAACACTATCGCGTCAGTAAACAGACACAAGATAAGCAGACCATTACACAGATGCAACGTCTTGATCAGCAAGGACGATTAAACGAGCTAGCACGATTATTAGGTGGCGATAAAATCACCGAAAATACGTTAGCTAATGCGAAAGAATTGCTGATTAATTAAATCTTTTATCTGTTAAATCAAGCGTTAGTTAAACCATAAGTGAATCCGTTGTGTGAGTCGTTATCTAAATAGCGGATTATCTAAATTAATTATTATCTAACATAATTGTGGTACTATAACGCTCTGTATTTTGAGAATGAGAACGTGATCATGAACTTAGCGGGTAAACGGATTTTATTAGGGATTACTGGTGGTATTGCCGCTTATAAATGCCCAGATCTTATCCGTCAACTCAAAAAAAAAGGTGCTGACGTGCGTGTTGTGATGACAGAATCAGCAACACATTTTGTCACACCGATGACATTACAAGCTGTTTCTGCTCATCATGTGGTGAATGATTTATTTGATCCCACCGCTGAACTATCAATGAGCCATATCGAGCTTGCAAAATGGGCAGATTTAGTTTTGATCGCACCAGCAACCGCAAATATTATTGCCAAATTAGCGTGTGGTCTTGCTGATGATCTGCTTTCTACGCTTTGTCTGGCAACACCGGAGCCTATTGCTATTGCACCTGCAATGAATCAACAAATGTACAAAGCTAAGGTCACACAGCAAAACTTAGCGCGCTTAGCTGAACGTAATGTACTTATTTGGGGACCCGATAAAGGGTTTCAGGCATGTGGTGATATAGGTCCTGGGCGAATGGTAGAACCCGCGACATTAGCCGTTAATATCGAAGACTATTTTACAACCTCTAATGCGTTAGCTGGCATGACAATCACCGTGACTGCCGGCCCAACTATTGAAGAGTTAGATCCGGTACGTTATATTAGTAACTATAGTTCCGGTAAAATGGGGTTTGCTATCGCTAATGCAGCAGCAGAAATGGGGGCTAAGGTCGTGCTTATCGCTGGCCCAGTCCATCTAGATACCCCCGCGAATGTTGAACGGATTAATGTAAAAACTGCACAAGAAATGTATAATGCAGCTATCCAACAGGCGCAGCAGTCGACAATTTTTATTGCTTGTGCCGCGGTTGCCGATTACCGTGCCGCAACTATCGCCAAACAAAAAATCAAGAAACAAGATAATAATAATGAAATTGTTATTACGTTAGTTAAAAATCCAGATATTGTCGCTAGTGTCGCTTCTCTTAAAAAAGATCGCCCTTTTGTGGTCGGATTTGCAGCAGAGAGCCACAATATCGAAGCTTATGCCTTGAAAAAATTGATCACTAAAAACTTAGATCTTATTTGTGCTAATGATATCTCAAATCAGCAAATCGGTTTTAATGCTGACCAAAATGCATTAACACTCTATTGGCAACATTCCATAACCGCGAATGAAAAAAAGAGTGAGCAAGAAACGTTACCGCTTTGCAATAAACAGATTTTAGCCAAACAGTTAATTAAGAAGATCATACAACGATATAAAGCGAGTCAGAATGAAAAGAAAAATTGATATTAAAATTTTAGATAACCGTTTAGGCAATGAATTCCCAATGCCAACCTATGCAACAGAAGGATCGGCAGGCATTGATTTACGTGCCATGTTTACGAAAGTGACTGAAATAAAACCGGGTGAGACGATTTTAACACCAACCGGTTTAGCGATGCATATTGCTGATCCAGGGCTCGCCGCTTTAGTCTTACCCCGTTCAGGGTTAGGCTATAAAAATGGTATCGTACTGGGTAATTTGGTCGGATTGATTGATTCTGACTATCAAGGACAATTATTTGTCCCTATTTGGAATCGTAGCCAAACCCCTTTTGTGATTGAAATTGGCGATCGTATTGCCCAATTAATTATTGTGCCAGTGGTACAAGCTGAATTTAATGTGGTAAATGAATTTACTGAATCTCTTCGCGGTGAAGGTGGTTTTGGGCATTCAGGTAAAAAATAATTGTGAATATCAAAAGTAAAAATCGTAAAGAGGATATTTTACAAGCATTAGCACGTATGCTTGAGTCTGACGAAGGTGATCAACGGATCACCACGGCAAAATTAGCGGCGACTGTGGGTGTATCAGAAGCTGCACTGTATCGTCATTTCCCGAGTAAAACCAAAATGTTTGAAAGCCTGATCGCTTATATTGAGGATATTTTACTTTCGCGGATTAATCTTATTTTAAAAAATGAGACTAATACGTTAACGCGCTTACAACTAATTTTAGCCTTAATTTTAGGCTTTTCGGAAAAGAATCCTGGCTTAACACGCATTATGACGGGGCATGCATTAATGTTTGAGAAAGAGCAGTTGCAAGATCGTATTAGCCAACTGTTCGAACGCATCGAAACACAGATTAAGCAGGTGTTACGTGAGCGAAAAATTCGTGAAGGCATCGCGTATACTACCGATGAACGCATATTATCCAGTCAATTACTCGCTTTTTGTGAAGGAATGATGGTACGTTATTGCCGATCAGGATTTAAATATCTACCCACTACGCATTTTGATACGCGTTGGTCTTTATTGGTAAAACAATTAATTTAGAATTAACAAATAGGATAGGCAAATGAATTCAAATGAAATTATTAAGCAAACCCGTTCTTTGATTGATAAATATGATGATATATTTTTGTCCTATCTTATCCATTTTGCTTTCGCGATCCTAATTTTCCTATTAGGTCGTATGATTGGCAAATTTATTAGCCGCCAGATACAACGTATTCTAACTAATCGCCGCGTTGATCCTACCGTAGTGAAATTTGTGAGTTCATTGGCCAATTATGCCATCATTATTATGACATTAGTTGCCGTGCTAGGGCAGTTAGGTGTTCAAACAGCATCAATTGTTGCGGTCATTGGTGCGGCTGGTTTAGCCGTTGGTTTAGCCTTACAAGGTTCACTGGCTAATTTCGCTGCCGGTGTATTACTCATCGTGTTTCGCCCCTTTAAGGTCGGTGAAGTCGTGATAGTCAATAACTTAAAAGGTACGATTGATTCTATCCAAATTTTTTCAACTATTTTGATTACACCAACAAACGAAGTCGTGGTTATCCCAAATGGGCAGATCATTGCCGCAAATATTATTAATTATACCCGCTTACCTGATCGCCGTTTAGATATCACGGTCAATGTTGGTTATGATTCTGATATCAAAAAGGTGTATCAGGTGTTAAATCAAGTTGTCGGTAAAACCAATAATATTATGAGCACAAAAGCACCGATTGTGCGCCTTGATCAATTAGATTCTTCATCAATCAACTTTGTCGTATTGGTTTGGACGAGCAACGCAAATTACGATAATGTTAAAGCTGAATTATTAGAAAATATTAAAAATCTATTTGCTGAAAATAGTATTAATATTCCATATCCGACCATGGATGTGAATGTCAATTCTAAATAGGAAGAGCAAATAACATTAAATCTCTTGATCCATATTGAGTGATGGCATTTCGCAATCAGGACATCCGACTATTTTAGCCGGTACGCCAGC
This sequence comes from Orbaceae bacterium ESL0727, assembly GCA_029433345.1. GTDB lineage: Bacteria > Pseudomonadota > Gammaproteobacteria > Enterobacterales > Orbaceae > Gilliamella. Next base: position 781,377 of record JAQTHY010000001.1, on the reverse strand, counting down.
AGCGGTGGTATGATCCGGCACAGATTCAAGTACGACGGATCCCGCACCAATTTTGGCACCTTTACCAATTTCAATATTCCCTAAAATTGTCGCATTGGCACCAATCATCACCCCTTCCCGAATCTTAGGGTGACGATCGCCATTTTCTTTGCCCGTTCCCCCAAGCGTCACAGATTGCAAAATTGAGACATCATTTTCTACAACGGCTGTTTCACCAATAACAATACCGGTTGCATGATCAAACATGACGCCTGAACCAATGATCGCGGCAGGATGGATATCAACCCCAAAAACAAGTGCAATTTGATTTTGTAAAAAGATCGCTAATGAACGTCGGTTTTGTGTCCATAACCAATGTGCAACACGATAAGCTTGTAAGGATAAGAAACCTTTATAATAGAGGAGCGGAGTAGAGTAATAGTTAGTGGCGGGATCTCGCAGATAGACAGCCATAATATCAATCATTGCCGAGTGAATAAGTGCCTGATCTGCTTTATAAGCTTGCCAAGTCATTTCACGAATATCAATCGCGGGCATGACTTCTGTTGAAAGTTTATTGGCCAAAATATAACTCAGTGCACTACCTAAATTATCATGATTTAGCAATGTTGCATGGAAATAACTGGCTAACATAGGTTCACTTTCAACTAATTGTATTGCTTCTTGCCTAATGGTTTGCCATAAATCTTCTAATTTAACCACTGTTTTAGTTACGTTCACAACGTTATCCTACCTTTCGCTCAACAAACATTTAATAATCATTCTAAAATGATTTAATCAATGACATATTGTTTCGCAAAACCTGTCACGATGCAAGGGGGAAGCCTTTATTCCAAGATAAGCCATCTATATGTTTGTCACGATTAAATGGTGAATAGTGAAAATAGATAAACCAATTTATATTGAAACATCATGATATATAGAGAAAAATCCTACAAAACCGTTCTGCACGTTTATATTGCATAGAGACTAATCGATAGAATAAAAAAAGAGCGGGACATAACAGTATTATTTATGACCCGCTCATCTTTACCGTAAACTTAAGACTAAAATATATTAAGTATTATGCTTGAATCGCTACTTTTAATTTCTTCATCGCGTTTTTTTCTAACTGGCGAATACGTTCAGCAGAGACGTTATATTTATCCGCTAATACTTGTAAGGTTAATTTACTATCATCGGCATCTAACCAACGTGCATTAATGATATCTTGGCTACGTTCATCTAATTGTGATAATGCTTCATGTAATTTGTCAGTGGCATTATTTTCCCAGTTATCATTTTCGATTGATTTAGAAAAATCCGAATTTGCATCTTCTAAATAAAGTGCTGGAGCAACAATGGTATTATCGTCATCATCACTATCGACATCAAATGACATATCTTGTGCCGCCATTCGTGATTCCATTTCTAACACATCTCGTTGACTAACACCTAATTCATTCGCAACCATATTGACTTCTTCATGATTAAACCAACCTAAACGTTGTTTATTCTTTCGTAGATTAAAAAATAATTTACGCTGTGCTTTGGTGGTGGCAACTTTCACAATACGCCAATTTTTTAATACATATTCGTGAATTTCAGCTTTAATCCAATGAACTGCAAATGAAACCAAGCGTACGCCCATTTCAGGGTTGAATCGACGTACTGCTTTCATCAAACCAATATTTCCTTCTTGGATTAAGTCTGCTTGCGGTAATCCGTAACCAGAATAACCCCTTGCAATATGAGCAACAAAACGCAAATGAGATAAAATTAGCTGCTTAGCGGCATCAACATCATCATGATAATAGAGTTTTTCACCTAGTGATTTTTCTTCTTCAGCGGTCAACATAGGGTAAGTGTTAACCATACGAAGATAAGACTCAACATTTCCTTGTGGGATTAAAGCCACTGTTTGCATATTCATTTCAGTACTCATTTAATTCCCCTTTTCATATTAACTACATTTATTGCCTAAATACCAGCAACAAGTTAAAACTCTGTTCTTATAAGATTAGACATTGAAAATATGATTTAGTTCATATTTTTATTTTAAATCCATATAAAATCATGTGCAACATAAGATTAATCGCGTTTTATCTCATTTTACCCACTCATAACTAATTTAGCTAGGCAATACGGACTATTTTTAGATATTTTTTAGTCGTAACTAACGCAGATAACCACCCGATTATCGTCGCCAAGAAAATAATCAGCAAACTTTCATCCCATGCTAATCCTCTAATAGTAAATACGGTTCCAAAAACAGAAGAAACTTTTAATATGATCGAGTCTATTTGGAGGATAAATATCTCGGATAGGATCAAGGCTAAAATAGCGCTAATAAAACTAATAAAAACACCACTATAGAGGAAGGGGCGTAAAATAAAGCCTTCTGTTGCGCCGATTAATTGCATCACAGCGATTGTTTGTCGACGAGCAAAAATCGTTAATCGAATACTATTACCAATAACCAGTGAGACTGCAATAATCATAAATATTGAAACCGTCCAAACCAATGTTTTTACCATATTGGTTAATGCGGTTAGCCTAGTAAACCAACTATCATCTAATCTGACATCATCAATCCCAGTTATTTTTAATAATTGTGACTGTAAGGTGTGTAAAGCGTCTGTTTGTTTAGTCGCATCGTTAGGTATAATTATCGCAACAGCCGGCAACGGATTATCATTAAGTAGATCTAATGCTCTGCTAAATCCTGACCAAGATTTAAATTCATCTAATGTCTCTTCCCGTGAGAGATAAATCACTTTTTCAATTTCATTATCCGATCGTAATTTGACCAGCAGCTGTTCTGTTTGCTCAGCAGTCAAATTTTTATTTAAATAGGCGGTTAAGTTTGGTGAAGGAGACCATTGATGTGCTGCTTCGCTCGCGTTTTTCCATAATAAATAACCAATCGTAGGTAATGTAATTGAGATAGCAATCACTATGATAGTCAATAAATAAGCGAGAGTATGTTGTAAGAAATCATTTAACACATTGCGCCATGCATAGCTTATCTGCCTTTGCCAACGGGCAAAAAAACTATTATCATCAGTCATATGCAATTTATTACTATTGGGTGAATGACCCTGTTGTCTATTTTTATTACGGTTAAAATTGAACATAGGAATCATCCTCTAAACGCCCGTGATTAAGGTTGAGGATGCGATGATGTTTACGCTGAATCAAGGCCATATTATGCGTCGCCATCAATACCGTAACCCCCGTTTGATTAAACTCCTCAAATAATGTCAAAATATCTTTAGAAAGCTTTTCATCCAAATTACCGGTCGGTTCATCAGCAAGTAAAATAGCGGGGCGATTAACGATTGCACGAGCAATACCAACTCGCTGCTGTTCACCGCCAGACAGTTGGATGGGGTAAAACTTCATTTTATCGATTAATCCCACTTTATCTAATGAAGCTGAAACTCGTCGACGAATCTCTTCTATCGGTTTGCCTAAGATAATTAGCGGAATAGCTACATTGTCAAAAACCGTATGATCCATCAGTAATTGGTGATCTTGAAAAATCATTCCGATAGTTCGTCGTAAAAAGGGCATTTCTTGCCTTTTTAAACTTGAAACATCAATACCATTGAGTAAAATTTTGCCATCATTAGCGCGTTCCAGACCGCAAATTAGGCGCATTAATGTACTTTTCCCAGCCCCCGAATGGCCAGTCAAAAAAGTCATTTCACCTTGTTTTAATCTAAAACTAATATTTTGTAGTGCTGGTTTACCACCAGAATAGACTTTGCTGACATGCTGGAATTGGATCATTATTTCTCTCTATTCATCATTTTCATCAAATAAAGCATTTATAAAATCATCGGCGACAAATGGCCTTAAATCTTCGATTTTTTCACCGACACCAATATAACGAACAGGAATCTTAAATTGATCGGCAAGGCTAAAAATAACACCACCTTTTGCTGTACCATCGAGTTTGGTTAATGTAATACCCGTTACGCCAACAGCTTCATTAAATAGTTTCGTTTGGTTAATCGCATTTTGTCCCGTACTTGCATCAATCGTTAACATCGTTTCATGCGGTGCATTTGCATCTTGCTTTTGAATCACGCGGACAATTTTTTTCAATTCATCCATTAAATGCGATTTATTTTGTAAACGACCTGCCGTATCTGCAATCAGAACATCTATCTTTTTAGCCTGCGCGGCTTGCAAAGCATCAAAAATAACAGAGGCGGAATCAGCATTAGTATGTTGCGCAATAACAGGAATATGATTCCGTTCACCCCATACTTGTAACTGTTCTACTGCTGCCGCACGAAAAGTATCGCCTGCAGCTAACATAACTGATTTTCCTTGGCTTTGAAATTGACGAGCTAATTTACCAATTGTTGTTGTTTTACCTACCCCATTTACCCCTACCATAAGAATAACAAAAGGTTTATGACTTGTGGTATCAAGTGGTGAATCAACAGCTTTTAGAATAGTATTCATCTCTTGCTTGAGTAATATATGTAATGCATCTGCATCTTTTAACTCTTTTCGAGACGCTTGTTCAGTTAATGAATTAATTATTTTTTGTGTAGTTTCTACACCAACATCAGCAATTAATAATTGTTCTTCCAATTCTTCAAAAAGATCATCATCAATCTTCTTACCTCTAAATAAATTAAGAAAACCTGATCCGATATTTTGCTTAGTCTTAAATAATCCTTTTTTTAATCTTGAAAAAAATCCTTCTTTTTTTTCTTCAGCCATATAATAATTCACTCCCATGCTCATCAACATGATTATTCTATCGTATTTTGCGGCAAAGCCCAATTATTACTATTTTATCTAATTCCTTTTTTATGACTAAGTAGGTGGTGAGAAATCATTTTCCATTCGCCTAATAATACATTATCGGTAAACAGATTATAATCACCAATTTGTACTCTAACCAATCGCAAACAAGGAAAACCAACTGCGGCACACATTCGTCTCACTTGTCGATTTTTTCCTTCAGTAATCGTTATACTTACCCACGAGGTTGGGATATTTTTACGTTCTCGTATCGGTGGATTCCTTGCCCATAAACAGGTCGGTTCAGGAATAAATTCAACAATAGCAGGTGCAGTATGAAAGTCTTTTAATTGAACACCTTGTCGAAGAATAGTAAGCGCTTGCTTAGTAATCTGACCTTCAACTTGTACCCAATAGGTTTTAGGTAATTTAAATTGAGGAGAAGCAATTTTAGCTTGTAATTTACCATCTGAAGTTAATAAGAGTAATCCTTCACTATCAGTATCAAGACGACCAGCAGGGTAAAAAGAGGGTAATGCGATATAATCTTTCAATGTTTTATATTTAGGATGGGCAGAAAACTGGCAAATTACATTAAAAGGTTTATTAAAAGCAATGAGAGAAGTCATAATATTCCAATAATTAATAAAGCATTCAGACGGTCATTAGTCTATATCGACTAGCATGAGATAAGATAACTTTGCTTAATATTATCAATATGTTACTAACCAATTTTAGTAGGAGAAAAAGGATATTTAGTCTTGCGTTGTTTAGCTTAATTTAGCCTATCATCCCTTTCCGCTGAGCATAAAAAAACCCAGTACATATTCTGTACTGGGCTCCCTAGTTGTTAGTCTGGCGGCTCCCTACTCTCACATGGGTAATACCCACACTACCATCGGCACTACGGCGTTTCACTTCTGAGTTCGGCATGGGGTCAGGTGGGACCACCGCGCTACTACCGCCAGACATATTCTGTTTCTCTCTTTAACTTAGCTAGAACAAGCTTACTCCAATTCACGTCCAAAACAACTCTGAGTTGTAAGGTTAAGACTCTCGGTTCATTAGTTTCAGTTAGCTCAATACATTACTGTACTTACACACCTGACCTATCTACGTCTTCGTCTCAAACGGACCTTACTGAATCTCTTCAGGGAAAACTCATCTCGGGGCTAGTTTCGTGCTTAGATGCTTTCAGCACTTATCTATTCCGCACTTAGCTACCGGGCAATGCAATTGGCATCACAACCCGTACACCAGCGGTGCGTTCACTTCGGTCCTCTCGTACTAGAAGCAAACCCCCTCAATTTTCCTTCGCCCATGGCAGATAGGGACCGAACTGTCTCACGACGTTCTAAACCCAGCTCGCGTACCACTTTAAACGGCGAACAGCCGTACCCTTGGGACCTACTTCAGCCCCAGGATGTGATGAGCCGACATCGAGGTGCCAAACACCGCCGTCGATATGAACTCTTGGGCGGTATCAGCCTGTTATCCCCGGAGTACCTTTTATCCGTTGAGCGATGGCCCTTCCATTCAGAACCACCGGATCACTATGACCTACTTTCGTACCTGCTCGAGCCGTCACTCTCGCAGTCAAGCTAGCTTTTGCCATTGCACTAACCTCCTGATGTCCGACCAGGATTAGCTAACCTTCGTGCTCCTCCGTTACTCTTTGGGAGGAGACCGCCCCAGTCAAACTACCCACCAGACAGTGTCCCTACACTCGTTTCATAGTGCTAGGTTAGAACATCAAACCTTAAAGGGTGGTATTTCAAGGGCGACTCCATCAACACTGGCGTGCTAACTTCTTAGTCTCCCACCTATCCTACACATTAATATTCAATGTTCACTGTCAAGCTATAGTAAAGGTTCACGGGGTCTTTCCGTCTTGCCACGGGTACACCGCATCTTCACGGCAATTTCAATTTCACTGAGTCTCGGGTGGAGACAGCCTGGCCATCATTACGCCATTCGTGCAGGTCGGAACTTACCCGACAAGGAATTTCGCTACCTTAGGACCGTTATAGTTACGGCCGCCGTTTACTGGGGCTTCGATCCAATGCTTCTCTTGCGATGACATCTTCAATTAACCTTCCAGCACCGGGCAGGCGTCACACCCTATACGTCCACTTTCGTGTTTGCAGAGTGCTGTGTTTTTATTAAACAGTTGCAGCCAGCTGGTATCTTCGACCGATTTCACCTCCATCCGCACGGGACTTCAACTACCATCGGCGTGCCTTCTCCCGAAGTTACGGCACCATTTTGCCTAGTTCCTTCACCCGAGTTCTCTCAAGCGCTTTAGTATTCTCTACCTGACCACCTGTGTCGGTTTCGGGTACGATTCAATATGACCTGTCGCTTAGAGGCTTTTCCTGGAAGCTTGGCATCAGTTACTTCAGTACCTTAGTACCTCGTCATCACGTCTCAGAGTCTTAGTGACCGGATTTGCCTAGTCACCCCCCTACTCGCTTAACCCACCATCCAATAGGTGGTAAACCTAGCCTTCTCCGTCCCCCCTTCGCAGTCATACCAAGTACGGGAATATTAACCCGTCTCCCATCAACTACGCCTTTCGGCCTCGCCTTAGGGGTCGACTCACCCTGCCCCGATTAACGTTGGACAGGAACCCTTGGTCTTCCAGCGAGCGGGCTTTTCACCCGCTTTATCGTTACTTATGTCAGCATTCGCACTTCTGATACCTCCAGCATACCTCTCAATACACCTTCTACGGCTTACAGAACGCTCCCCTACCCAACAGCATTTTCATGCCACTGCCGCAGCTTCGGTGCATAGTTTAGCCCCGTTACATCTTCCGCGCAGGCCGACTCGACTAGTGAGCTATTACGCTTTCTTTAAATGATGGCTGCTTCTAAGCCAACATCCTAGCTGTCTATGCCTTCCCACTTCGTTTCCCACTTAACTATCACTTTGGGACCTTAGCTGGCGGTCTGGGTTGTTTCCCTCTTCACGACGAACGTTAGCACCCGCCGTGTGTCTCCCATAGTATACTTGTCAGTATTCGTAGTTTGCATCGGGTTGGTAAGCCAGGATGACCCCCTTGCCGAAACAGTGCTCTACCCCCAACAGTAATCCTATGAGGCGCTACCTAAATAGCTTTCGGGGAGAACCAGCTATCTCCCGGTTTGATTGGCCTTTCACCCCCAGCCACAGTTCATCCGCTAATTTTTCAACATTAGTCGGTTCGGCCCTCCAGTTAGTGTTAACCAACCTTCTTCCTGACCATGGCTAGATCACCGGGTTTCGGGTCTATACCCTGCAACTATTCGCCCAGTTAAGACTCGGTTTCCCTTCGGCTCCCCTATTCGGTTAACCTCGCTACAGAATATAAGTCGCTGACCCATTATACAAAAGGTACGCAGTCACACATACCTAACGGTACATGCTCCCACTGATTGTACGTACACGGTTTCAAGTTCTCTTTCACTCCCCTCCCGGGGTTCTTTTCGCCTTTCCCTCACGGTACTGGTTCACTATCGGTCACTCAGGAGTATTTAGCCTTGGAGGATGGTCCCCCCTTCTTCAAACAGGATTTCTCGTGTCCCGCCCTACTCTTCAAGCTTTCCGCTAACGCTACTTCGTGTACGGGACTTTCACCCTCTATCGTGCAACTTTCCAGATGCTTCCACTATAACCTTAGCTTTCCACTTTGGGCTCCTCCCCTTTCGCTCGCCGCTACTCGGGGAATCTCGGTTGATTTCTTTTCCTCGGGGTACTGAGATGTTTCAGTTCTCCCGGTTCGCCTCCTTAACCTATCTTTTTCAGTTAAGGATAATGCTTGCGCATTGGGTTTCCCCATTCGGACATCAACGGCTATAACGCCTTTTATCGGCTTACCGTCGCTTTTCGCAGATTAACACGTCCTTCTTCGCCTCTGAATGCCTAGGCATCCACCGTGTACGCTTACTTTCTTAACCTTACAACTCGCAGTTGTCTTGGTTTTACGCTTTCTTCTCTCTCAATGCTATTCCTGCCTAAACAATCTCTTGTCTATACCAGAATCTATCATCAAGCGAGAACTCGTTTCTTTTCAGCTTGTTCCTTTTTGTTAAAGAGCTTTATCTTACTCTTCACTTCCCCATCTAACTGCTTAGATGTAAAAATAAAGATTAAGATAATTTTTGTAGAAGAAGATATCGATTAATGGTGGAGCTAAGCGGGATCGAACCGCTGGCCTCCTGCGTGCAAGGCAGGCGCTCTCCCAGCTGAGCTATAGCCCCATTTATTCACTTCGTCGCTACTCACCAACTCTTCCGATTTTGCCGAGTAACTCTGGCGCAAAATATCCTCTTTAAGTTGAATTGGTGGGTCTGAGTGGACTTGAACCACCGACCTCACCCTTATCAGGGGTGCGCTCTAACCACCTGAGCTACAGACCCATTAAAGTGATCCTCTTCTCTTCCTTCTTCTATCAACCAACAAACAATCTGTGTGAACACTTACAAGCTCTCGTAAGGAGGTGATCCAACCGCAGGTTCCCCTACGGTTACCTTGTTACGACTTCACCCCAGTCATGACCCACAAAGTGGTAAGCGCTCCCCTCGCGGTTAAGCTACCTACTTCTTTTGCAAGCCACTCCCATGGTGTGACGGGCGGTGTGTACAAGGCCCGGGAACGTATTCACCGTAGCATTCTGATCTACGATTACTAGCGATTCCGACTTCATGGAGTCGAGTTCCAGACTCCAATCCGGACTTAGACGTACTTTATGAGGTCCGCTTGCTCTCGCGAGGTCGCCTCCCTTTGTATACGCCATTGTAGCACGTGTGTAGCCCTGGTCGTAAGGGCCATGATGACTTGACGTCGTCCCCACCTTCCTCCGCTTTATCAACGGCAGTCTCCTTTGAGTTCCCACCTTCACGTGCTGGCAACAAAGGATAAGGGTTGCGCTCGTTGCGGGACTTAACCCAACATTTCACAACACGAGCTGACGACAGCCATGCAGCACCTGTCTCATAGCTCCCGAAGGCACTCCCCTATCTCTAAGGGATTCTATGGATGTCAAGACCAGGTAAGGTTCTTCGCGTTGCATCGAATTAAACCACATGCTCCACCGCTTGTGCGGGCCCCCGTCAATTCATTTGAGTTTTAACCTTGCGGCCGTACTCCCCAGGCGGTCGATTTATCGCGTTTGCTTCGGAACCCAAGCCTCTAGGACTCAAACTCCAAATCGACATCGTTTACAGCGTGGACTACCAGGGTATCTAATCCTGTTTGCTCCCCACGCTTTCGCATCTCAGCGTCAGTATCTGTCCAGAAGGTCGCCTTCGCCACCGGTATTCCTCCACATCTCTACGCATTTCACCGCTACACGTGGAATTCTACCTCCCTCTACAGTACTCTAGTTAGATAGTTTTAAATGCAATTCCTAGGTTAAGCCCAGGCCTTTCACACCTAACTTATCTATCCGCCTACATGCCCTTTACGCCCAGTCATTCCGATTAACGCTTGCACCCCCCGTATTACCGCGGCTGCTGGCACGGAGTTAGCCGGTGCTTCTTCTGTAATTAACGTCAATTCACATGTCTATTAACCATGTGACCTTCCTCATCACCGAAAGTACTTTACAACCCGAAGGCCTTCTTCATACACGCGGCATGGCTGCATCAGGGTTCCCCCCATTGTGCAATATTCCCCACTGCTGCCTCCCGTAGGAGTCTGGTCCGTTTCTCAGTTCCAGTGTGGCTGGTCATTCTCTCAAACCAGCTAGAGATCGTCGCCTTGGTGAGCTCTTACCTCACCAACTAGCTAATCCCATATGGGCTCATCAAATGGTACGTGGCCTTGCGGTCCCACGCTTTGGTCTCTCGACTTTATGCGGTATTAGCCACCGTTTCCAGTGGTTGTCCCCCTCCATTCGGCAGATTCCCATACCTTACTCACCCGTCCGCCACTCGTCAGCAAGTGCAAGCACCCCTGTTACCGTCCGACTTGCATGTGTTAGGCCTGCCGCCAGCGTTCAATCTGAGCCATGATCAAACTCTTCAATTCAAAGTTTGATGCTCAATAACTGTCTTCTGACATTTATCCGAAATTTCTTTCAAATGAATCTTCAGTGTCACTTATTAAGACTTGATCTCTTTAAGTCCGTAGACTTTAATTCTTTCGTCTCGTAAGTGCCCACACAGATTGTCTGTTGCTTAATTTTTAAAGAGCTGACAGTTCCTAGTCTTCCAACTTCGCTAAGCTCATCACTTAACTTTACTGTCTCAAGGGCTGCGTATACTACACAAACCTTTCTTATTCGTCAACACCCATTTTCACTTTTTTATTATTTCTCTATTAAATCTTTCTCGACTGCTCATTTTTTAGCTTATTGGGTAAATCAGCGAGACTATCTAAAATCCAATCCGCAGCAGCTGCGGCCTCGGGTGTAATGATATCCCCTGTCCTCACTAATACCGTTTTTTTCACACCGGCATTTTTCCCAGATAATAAATCCGAAATACGATCCCCCACGATATATGAATTAGCCACATCGATATTGAGATCTTTTGCGGCAGCTAAAATCATCCCCGGATTGGGTTTGCGACATTCACATTGGGTAATATTAGGATCATGCGGGCAAAAATAGATACCATCTAATTCAACGCCCCGATCCATTAACGACCAATCCATCCATTCTGTTAATTGATCAAACTGCTCTTGAGTGAATACTTTTCTCGCAATACCGGATTGATTCGTGGTAATCACCAATAAAAACCCCATCTTTTTCAATTCGGCAAGCGCATCAATCACACCATCGATAAAATGAAATTTATCAATAGTATGTACATAATTATAATCAATATTAATCGTACCATCACGATCTAAAAAAATGGCAGGTTTCATCTTAAAATTGAGCTCTCATTAATGTTAACGTCATCATCGCTATATCAATTAGCATAATAGTTATTGACAGAGATGTCTAGACGTCTTAGTATTCTTGCATATGAATTTTTAGCTTATCTACTATGATACAATTACAACATATTTCTAAAATATTTGAGCAGAATAATAAGCCTATATATGCATTGAAGGATATCAATCTTAACATCCCCCAAGGACAAATATATGGCGTAATCGGAAAATCAGGTGCGGGGAAAAGCACGTTAATCCGCTGTGTAAATTTGTTAGAAAAACCGACCAGTGGTAAGGTTTTTTTTGATAATCAAGACATTACACAGTTATCGAATCATCAATTAATTCCTATTCGTCGTAAAATTAGTATGATTTTCCAACATTTTAATTTACTGACATCGCGAACAGTGTTTGGCAATATCGCTTTTCCATTAGAGTTAAATCACACGCCCAAAACGATGATCAAACAGAAAGTAAATGATCTCATTGAGTTAGTTGGATTAAAAGATAAAGCAGATGCTTACCCAGCCAATTTATCTGGCGGGCAAAAACAGCGCGTCGCTATTGCTAGAGCGCTCGCCAGCGATCCCAAAGTCTTATTATGTGATGAAGCAACCAGTGCGCTTGATCCTGAAACAACACGCTCAATTCTGGCATTACTTAAAAATATTAACCAAAAATTAGGGCTCACAATTCTATTAATCACCCACGAAATGGACGTGGTTAAACAGATTTGTGATCAAGTTGCCGTCATCCACGATGGTGAATTAGTTGAGCAATCTTCGGTAGGTGAGATGTTTTCACATGCCAAAACTGACATTGCGCGACAATTTATCCAATCAACATTACATCTTATTATCCCTGACGACTATCAATCTAGATTATCACACACACGACAAGAAGGACTAAATCCGTTACTTCGCCTAGAATTTACCGGCGCGACAGTCGATTCACCACTCTTATCGCAAATTGCAAAACAATTCAATGTCGATACCAATATTATCAGTGCCCAAATGGATTATGCCGGTGGCGTAAAGTTTGGATTAATGTTGACCGAAATCCAAGGTCAACCCGAAAATACGTCCTCTGCAATTCAATTTTTACGTGACAACCATACCACAGTTGAGGTTCTAGGCTATGTTTGATTTCATCCCATCATTTAAACCTTTTGAATCTCTCTGCAAATTCCTAGCACAATATCATTTCTGGGATGATTTTGTCGCATTTTGCTCTTCGTTTAATGGTTTTAACGAGGCAATGATTTTTAAAATGGCGCAAGCAACCGATCAAACCATTTATATGGTTATTTTGTCTGGTTTTTGGGGAACGGTAATTGGGTTACCTATCGGTATCTTACTTTATACTACGCGTAAAGGGCAGATTCTAGAGTGTTATGCCGCCAATGGGTTTATCTCGTTGATGACCAATATTTTCCGATCGATTCCATTTATTATCCTGATTGTTTGGATTATTCCTTTCACAACCTTGATAATGGGAACCTTTATTGGCAAGCAAGCCGCAATCGTCCCTTTAAGTATTGGCGTATCACCACTGATAGCTCGCATGATTGAAAACGCCTTACTTGATGTCCCCAAAGGATTAATTGAAGCAGCCAGATCCATGGGGTCAACACCACTCCAAATCATTTTCAAAGTGTTACTGCCAGAATCATTACCGATTATTGTTAATAGCATGACCATTACATTGATTACATTAACCGGTTATATTGCTATGGCGGGTGCCGTTGGGGCGGGGGGACTAGGTCAATTAGCAATTCAATATGGTTACAATGGTTATAAACCTGCTATTATGAATACCGTTTTAGTTATCTTAATTATTATCGTATTCATTATACAATTTATCGGCAACACTATCGTGAAACGTGTTACTCATCACTAATTTTTGGAGAAATTTATGGCATTTAGCAATATCACATTAAAAAGACTGGCTCTTATTACAACACTATTTAGCGCCTTTTTGCTAACTGCTTGCGATAACAGCAAAAAAAGCACCACAACCGATGCCAAATCCACACAAATTAACACAGTTAAAGTTGGTGTGATTTCAGGACCAGAGCAAGAAGTGGCTGAAGTCGTTAAACAACAAGCACAAAATCTATACAACTTAAATGTAGAACTGGTTATTTTTAATGATTATGTCACACCAAACCAAGCATTAAATGACGGCTTGATTGATATAAATGCATTCCAACATAAACCGTATTTAGACGTACAAATAAAAGAACGCGGTTATAAACTTGCTGTAGTGGGTAACTCATTCGTCTATCCTATCGCCAGCTATTCTCATAAATTCAAACCGATCGATAAAAATGCCGACACAGGTCAAGGTATTAAAGTGACTTCACCTCGTGGCGAAACCTATTTTATTCCAGCAAATTCAACTATCGCCATTCCTAATGATCCGACCAATTTAGGCCGTGCTTTACTACTTCTCCAACATGAAGGGATGATTACTGTTGATAAATCGAAAGGTTTATTACCGACAGTATTAGATATCACCAGCAACCCTTACAACTATAAAATTGTCGAACTCGAAGCACCAATGTTACCGCGTTCGCTAGATGATACACAAATCGATATGGCAATTATTAATAATGCCTTTGCAGGTCAAGCTAATTTAACACCAAGTAAAGATGGTATTTTTGTCGAAGATAAAGAATCACCTTATGTTAATATCATCGTTGCGCGCGAAGACAACAAAGATAGCGATAATGTCAAAAACTTTGTCAACGCTTACCATACTGATGCCGTTTTCCAAAAAGCCAACCAAGTATTTAATGGTGGCGCAATCCAAGGTTGGTAAGTATTTACTAAAAAGCGCTAGTTAATTAGCGCTTTTATTTTACCTTTGATAAGGTATAGCATCTCTGTGCTGAAATTCATTATGCATCCATCTATTATGATTCATAACAAAATCAATAGTTCATTACACATTACGCCCATTGGCGTTATCCATTCCCCTTATAGCGAAAAATTTGCTGTACCTCGACAACCTGCATTAGTATCGGCTGGCGAAGGGGAATTGCAATTATTGCCACCCTTTAATCACGCCAATAGTGTCAAAGGGCTGGAACAGTTCTCCCATCTATGGATACTGTTTCTATTTGATCGAATCGATCCTAATAAATGGAATTTAACCGTGCGACCACCCCGATTAGGTGGCAATAAAGCAGTCGGTGTATTTGCAACTCGATCACCATTCCGCCCCAATCATATCGGCCTGTCAGCCGTTGAATTAAAAGATATCATTATAGATAAGCAGCAAGTAAGACTAAAATTGGGTAGCCTTGATTTAGTCGATGGTACACCTGTGATTGATATAAAACCCTATCTGCCCTATTGTGATAGCTATCCTCAGGCAGAAGCGGGCTATGCGCAATCAATACCACCACAAACGCTCACGGTCGAATTTTCACCATTAGCGCAACAGATGCTAACCGAGCAGCAAACAGACTACCCGCAATTAGCGGAACTGATCACGCAAGTCATTGCGCAAGATCCAAGACCTGCTTATAAAAAAAATCATCCCGATCAACACATTTATGGTATCACACTGTATCATTTTAATATTCAGTGGCAAGTCACTCATCAACATGCAACTGTACTAACAATTACCACAATGAAAGGCTAACCACGTCGAATAAAAACAGATAAAAATATTGTGTTGTAACTTTCAGAATCACTATACGTTTATGTCAAATATCCTTAGAAGATGCCAGTAAAAAATACAACTAATTAACAGCTTTAGGGACATTTTTTTTACGCAACTCCTCGATATCAATTTTATCGAACAGATAATCTGCACCACAATAATCACAATGCATATTAATCTTACCATCTTCTGCTAAAATTTGATCAATTTCACTCGCCGGTAGTGTCATTAACGATGCCGCACAGCGCTCACGAGAACAGCTACATTTAAAATGCACTTCATCGGTTTCGAAAAGACGAACATCTTCTTGGTTATAGAGTCGATATAAAATTTCATCAATTGGCAACTGAAACAGTTCATCACTGGTAATCGTTTCAGTTAATGTTGCTAAATGCGCCAAGGATGCTTCACTATTCTCATTAGCCGGCAAAATCTGCAATAAAATACCGGCAGCTATCGCCTTATGCTGATGTACACCTGTTTTAACAAATAACCTAGTCATCAATTGTTCTGATTGCATAAAATAGTGTTCAATACAGCCTATCAGCGTCTCTTTTTCTAAACCGACAATACCTTGATAACGTTCACCCTCTTTTGGGGTAATTGTAATGACGATATAACCACTGCCCACCATCTCTTTAAGTGTCGCATTATCAGCAATGTCACCTTTAACGCGTGCCACCCCCCGTAATTCTTGCCGATCATTACCATTAATAACGGCCAATGTTAAAGGACCATCACCTTGTAATTGCACCGCAATATCACCTTCAAATTTGAGTGTTGCGGTTAATAAACTGGTTATGACTAACAGCTCCCCTAGCAGTTTTTGCACGGCGACGGGGTAATTATTAGTTGCTAAAATGGCTTGATAGGTCTCTTCTAGACGGGTAATTTCACCGCGAACAGGGTGATTATCAAATAAAAATCGATTTAGTGTATCCATCTTAGGCCTCATTTATAGAATGTCTTTACACATCTTGTGAATGTTTAAATTTAATCAAATGACGACGCTCTTTTTTATCAGGTCGTCTGTCTGGATGGGGCATAGTCAATGCATTAAATTTGCGAGCTTGTGCGATTTGTTCACGCTTCAAAAGACTCTCAGATGTCTCTTGATAGAGCTTGCTAGCTTGATCTGCCGAACCCCGTTTGTCACCAATTGCCAAAATACGAATCTCTTTCCGCTCACAACCTTGTCGTAATTGTAGCATCGCCCCAATTTCAACTATTTTACTTGGTTTAGTACGCTGCCCATTATAATGCACCTTACCGCCATCAACCATTTCTCGCGCCAATGATCGGGTTTTATAAAATCGCGCAACCCATAACCATTTATCTAACCTTACCGGTTCCATGCTAACCTCATTAATATCTGTTTATTTCTTTCATGATGGTTAATTATCCATGACTATCAGTGGTGGCATAAAACGGTCATCTTGCCGGGTAATACGTATCAGCATCCGGTACAGGATGCTAAAAATTATACATAAACGTAGGTAATCTCTGAAACATCCTTATAAGAATATATATAAGCATGATTTTCTAAAAATCAAGATTACGGCGTAACAGTATAACTACTATTATTGGCAAAGACCGTACCAGATAAATTGAATGGTGATATTTTACCGCTTAAATCAGCATTAAAATTAGTTGCTACAGGCGGATTTTTGACTAATTGCCATTGATTTAAAACGGCGCTATCGACATTATAGGCATTGACTTTAAGCGCGGACAATTCAGCCTTGGTTAAGTCAATAGTTGCTGTAGATTCGAACATACCTTGATCAAGCAGTGTACTAAATTTAAATACGCTATTATTTTCTGCTAAAATTCGCACACTCAAATCGGGATATCGCATATTGACACCCCTAAATGTGCCACTTTCTGCTTTAGAAAAAAGCGTTCCGGCATATAAACCTAATTTACCCGCCTGAGCAACCACAATATCCGTACCTGAGATTTCAAAATTGGTAAATCTAAATGAATAATCTGGGTTAGTCGCCAATAATGTACTTGGCAAAACCATCACATTTTTAAGGGTAATTTGATTAAATAGTCCCGGTAATGCGTAATCGCGAAATTTTTCGGGTAACTGGTAATTAGCACCCGCAATAATCAGTTGATCGAGTTGTAGATTATTATTTTGCCAACTACCTGTAAAATTAACATTACCTTGATTCCAAGTAGCCAGTGCTTTTTCAATTATGATTTTATCGTCATCTGCCCGCAATTGTATTAAAGGAGAATAAAGCAGATTATCATACCACGTCATTGCCGATGCATTGAAAATCAAAGAACCTTGTGCTAAATGCCAACCATTATCATAACGTAAATTTGTTGCTTCAATATTGCCCTTTTCGATTGAAAAATCCGATGTCATAAAACTACTCTCAATAAGAGAAAAATGACGAATAGTCATCTTAGGGAAGACAGCAAAAAAATCACCTATTTCATCTTGATCAACAGCTAACTGAAAATTAAGATTATTAATCTGTAGCTGATCAATATCTAAACTGTTATCCGCTAGAATAGCTAATTTACTCACAAAAAAGCCGCGATTAAAACTCCCACCGATATTGGTTAAGTTCATCAAACCATCGCGCTGAAATCCTTGAATTAAGAGAGATTTAAAAGGAAGATTGTTAAACAATACAGTTTGTGAAGTTAAATCAAATTGATAATCACCACCCGGCGCATTGAAAGGCTTAATACCACCAGTCGCACTTTGTAAAACGATTTCTTCACCCGCAAGACGCAAATTAATCACCGAATCGACAAACTGCACACTGTTCGCGCTCACCAAGCTGCGTGTGGTATTTAGATCGTTAATAGTACCATTATAGACAGTCAGAAAATTAAAATATTGTAATTGCCATGGTTCTTGTTTATCAAGACCAACCACTAATTTGGCAATATTGACGATCTCCTCTGGTTTACCTGTCATCGATTGATCGGTGCTGATAACGACATTACTTAAGGTAATTTGATCAAAATGAGTAATAGAATGGCTAACTTCACCAATCGACACGGTATAGCCAGTGAGTTTGGATAATTGCTGACTTAAAATTCCTGCTCCCCACGAGGTTTGCACAAGAAAATAAGGCAACAAAACGACAAACCAAATAATGGCGATCAAAATAAGAAAAGAGAGTCGTAAACGATGCATATGTAAAAAGTAAAAGATATACCAAATTGCTAATGATAACATTACGATACTCGATTTTAAGAAAAATAGCACCAAATTTCACTACAAATAAGTTGTTATTAATCTACATTTGCAGTTAAGATATCGGTAACTATTATTATTTCTAAATGAATAGTTTTTAAATAAAAAATGGCAGTTATCACTAGCCCTCTCTATTAATAAAGATGAAGGAGAGCTGGTTTTTTTATATTATTTTTTACATACTGCTAGATAAACTTTTTAATATTTACGGGAGAAAATAGAGATGAAACAGATCCCAATGACCGTCAAGGGAGCCGAATTATTACGTGCTGAACTTGAAGAGTTAAAAAATGTCAAAAGACCTCAGATCACTGCCGCCATCGCCGAAGCAAGGGAACACGGTGATTTGAAAGAAAATGCCGAATATCATGCCGCACGAGAACAACAAGGCTTTTGTGAAGGTCGCATCCAAGAAATTGAAGCTAAACTATCGCAAGCACAAATCATTGATGTCACCAAAATGAAAAATAATGGCCGTATTGTTTTTGGTGCAACTGTCTCTGTCATTAATACCGCAACCGACGAAGAGATCACGTATCGCATTGTCGGCGATGATGAAGCTGACTTTAAACATAACTTAATTTCAATCAACTCACCTATTGCACGGGGATTAGTTGGTAAAGAAGATGGCGATACTGTTCAGATCAAAACCCCAGGTGGGGAAGTCGAATTCGATATTAGTAAAGTGGAATATATTTGATCTCATCACGTTACGTTATCACGTTATCATAAAAAATAGGGCATAATGCCCTATTTCCTTCACTTTCTAGTTGATTTAACGATATCACACTCACCATTAATTATTTCGGTAACGTGATTTTCTGTTCTTTACTTGGACGAAATAATGTCAAAACTGAACCCACCAATTGCACCGCAATGGCGCCTGTTTCACGAACGATAGCATCGCAAATCAACTGCTTGGTTTCCCGATCTTCTACAGCAATTTTAATTTTAATGAGTTCATGAAAATTCAGTGCATTTTCAATCTCTGCCAATACACCTTCAGTAAAACCATTCGAGCCTATCATGACGACTGGTTTTAATAAGTGCGCTTCGCCTTTTAAATATTGTTTCTGTCTATTAGATAAATTCATTAATTTTTTATCACAGTAAGTTGTTATTTTGCTATTCTACCCTATATATAAAGTGATTACCATGTAAGTTGCAGACCTTTATGATTCCGTCGACTCATATCACCAAAAGATAGGTAAAATAGTCAAGTATAAGGTTTGCAATCTTATTTCCTGTTTTCTAAATATCACAGACAAAATGTCAATATGTGATAAAAATAATGAGTAAACAACATGAGTAGTAAAAAACGATCAGCCAGTTCTACCCGCTGGTTACAAGAACATTTTAAAGACCGTTTTGTCTTACAAGCACAAAAAAAAGGGTTACGATCGCGAGCTTGGTTCAAACTCGAAGAGATCCAGCAAAGTGATAAACTCTTTAAACCCGGCATAACCGTTGTCGATTTAGGGGCAGCGCCTGGCGGCTGGTCACAATATGCGGCATCCATAATCGGCAATCAAGGGCGCATTATTGCCTGTGATCTCTTACCCATGGACCCGATTGTCGGGGTTGATTTCTTACAAGGCGACTTCCGCGATAAAGCTGTTTTACAAACGTTATTAGAACGCGTCGGCGAAAAAAAAGTGCAAGTCGTCATGTCAGACATGGCGCCTAATATGAGTGGTCAACCTGCGGTTGATATTCCAAGAGCTATGTATCTGGTTGAGCTTGCACTTGATATGTGTCGTGATGTACTTGCTCAAAATGGCAGTTTTATTGTAAAAGTATTTCAAGGAGAAGGATTTGAAAATTATCTAAAAGAGATTCGATCACTCTTCAAAACAGTCAAAATTCGTAAACCTGAAGCATCACGCGCCAGATCGCGCGAAGTTTATATTGTTGCTACGGGTATGAAGTAGCCAGTAGCATAATTTTGTAGTACCATGCTAATCTGATTTTAGTCGTAATGTTAATTATCTTTGAGAGGTTTTTCTTTTGAGCGACATGGTAAAGAATTTATTGATCTGGGGCATTATCGCGGTAGTGTTAATTGCTGCATTCAATCAATATAGCTCTGTATCAAACAGTGGACCACAGGTCAATTATACGCAATTTAATTCTGATATTACGAGCGGCAAACTCCAAGAAGTTCGTATTAATGGACGCGAAATTGTGGCGACTACTAAAAATAATGGTAGTTATGTCACTTATATTCCTTACTTTGATGATAAATTAATGGACGATTTAGTCCTTAATAAAGTCAATGTCTTTGGTACACCCGACGAAAAACCAAGTCTAATCGCTAATATCCTCATTTCTTGGTTTCCAATTATCTTTTTAATTGGTTTTTGGCTATTTATGATGCGCCAAATGCAAGGTGGCGGCAAAGGCGGTCCTATGTCAGTTGGCAAAAGTAAAGCCCGCATGCTCACACCTGATCAAGTTAAAACAAAATTTAGTGATGTAGCTGGTAGCGAAGAAGCCAAACAAGAAGTGACTGAAGTCGTCGATTTTTTACGTGATCCAGGTAAATATCAAAAATTAGGTGGTCGTATACCTAAAGGAATTTTGATGGTTGGGCCGCCGGGTACTGGTAAAACCCTATTAGCAAAAGCTATTGCGGGTGAAGCTAACGTTCCATTCTTTAGTATTTCAGGTTCTGATTTTGTGGAAATGTTTGTTGGTGTTGGTGCATCACGTGTTCGGGACCTATTCGAACAAGCACGCAAACATTCACCTTGTATCATTTTTATTGACGAAATTGATGCGGTTGGGCGTAAACGTGGTTCAGGTTCAATGGGTGGACATGACGAACGTGAACAAACACTAAACCAAATGCTCGTCGAAATGGATGGTTTTGAACCAAATAGCGGCATCATTATTATTGCAGCAACTAACCGTGCCGATATTTTAGATCCAGCTTTACTACGTCCGGGCCGTTTTGATCGTCAAGTACAAATTGGTTTACCTGACATGAAAGGGCGCGAACAGATTCTTGCGGTACATAGCCGTAAAGTTCCTTTAGCACCTGATGTGGATTTGTCGGTATTAGCCCGTGGTACGCCTGGCTATTCGGGTGCTGATCTCGCTAATCTGGTTAACGAAGCGGCGCTCTTTACTGCTCGTCGTAATAAACGATTAGTCTCCATGAATGAATTTGAGGAAGCAAAAGACAAAATTAACATGGGCACTGAACGTCGTTCATTAACAATGACACCAGAACAACTGGTATCCACAGCTTATCATGAAGCTGGACATGCCATTATTGGTTACCTAATGCCAGATCATGATCCTATTCATAAAGTGACAATTATCCCACGTGGACGTGCATTAGGTGTTACCTTCTTTTTACCAGAAGGTGATCGCATCAGTGAAAGTCGTGAAAAACTAGAAGGTGATATCGCCACATTATATGGTGGACGAATCGCTGAAGAGTTAATTTACGGCGCAGATAAAATCTCAACGGGCGCATCGAATGACATCAAAGTTGCCACCCAATACGCTAGGGCTATGGTGACACAATGGGGCTTTTCTGAGCGTCTAGGGCCTTTATTTTACGAGATGGATCCAGACAGTGCTTACGGGCGTCCAAAAGATATTTCTGATGAAACTGCCCGCATTATTGATGAAGAAGTCAAAAATATTATTGATCGTAATTATCAACGTGCTCGAACATTGCTAACGGAAAATATCGATATACTCCACGCCATGAAAGATGCCTTGATAAAATATGAGACAATCGATGCCAAACAGGTGGCAGAGTTAATTTCTCATCAACCACTTACACCACCAGAAGGCTGGACAGAGAAAGAAGAAGAAGTATCTAAAGAGATTCCTAATGAAGGATTTACACCTCCACCACAAAAAGATTAATTCTTCTCTTGTCAAATGATATAGACGCGCTACGGCGCGTTTATGTTACCCCGTTCACTAACACCACAACGATAAGGACAATATCATGGAAATTCATTTTCATAATCATATTATGGATCTCTCCTTTCCTAATGTCATGGGCATCATCAATATGACACCGGACTCGTTTTCTGATGGTGGTAAATATAATAATCTTGATGCTGCAATACGCCGTGTTGATGGTTTGATAGAAGCCGGAGCAACATTTATTGATGTTGGCGGTGAATCAACACGTCCAGGTGCCAGTGATGTATCGACCCAAGAAGAGTTGGATCGTGTTATTCCATTAATTGAAAAAATCGCACACTATTTTGATGTATGGATTTCAGTGGACACCTCAAAACCAGAAGTTATTTGCGAAGCGGCCAAAGCAGGCGTTCATTTAATTAACGATATCCGCGCATTGACATGGCCTGGCGCCCTAGAAGCCGTCCAACAAACCGGCTTACCTGTCTGCATTATGCATATGCAAGGTGATCCCAAAACAATGCAGCAAGCACCACATTATGATCATGATATTTATGATGAAGTTGATCAATTCTTTACCGATCATATTGCCCGTTGCGTTAATGCAGGTATTGCCAGAGAAAAAATCATCTTAGATCCCGGTTTTGGTTTTGGCAAAACGGTGGCAAATAATTATCGCCTTCTTGCCACGCTCGAAAAATTTCATCATTTCGGATTACCACTATTAGTGGGTATGTCACGAAAATCCATGATTGGACAAGTCTTACACGTTCCACCACTTGAACGTACTATTGGTAGTGTATCTTGTGCCGTGATTGCTGCCATGAAAGGGGCGCAAATTATTCGTGTACATGATGTGAAAGAAACATTTGAAGCATTACAAATTGTCCAAGCAACACAAGCCGAACAGAACAATTCGACTGAAAGGTAACGTTGATAACAGTAAACTAAGAAAGCAAAATTCCGATAAAAATCAAAAATCCCACATAATTATTATTTAGAAATGCTTGGAAACAGTGCTTACGATCGCGATCTTTAATCAACCATTGTTGATAAACCAATAACATAGCGGCCAAGCACAAGCATAGATAAAATGAGAAAGAAAGATGATTGATGGTTGCCATCGTTAAAAGATCAATAATAGCGGCAATCTGCAATATGCCAATAATTAATTTATCATGTTGCCCAAATAAAATAGCGGTAGATTTAATGCCAATTTTAAGATCATCATTGCGATCAACCATCGCATATTCAGTATCATAAGCAATCGTCCAACAAATATTCGCAAAACAGAGTAACCAACAGGTTATCGGGAACTGCTCAATGGTTGCGGCATATGCCATGGGAATGCCCCAACTAAATGCAATACCTAACATGACTTGGGGTAAATGGGTAAATCGCTTTAAAAATGGATAGATCAATGTTGTTAATAACGCCAAACCGGCAATAAACCAAGATAATTTATTTAATGTTAATAACAACAACAGCGCGACAAACAATAAGACCAATAACGTCCACAATGCATTTTTCGCAGTTAACGCACCACGGGCAAGTGGCCGATGCTGTGTACGTTCAACATAACGATCAAATTGGCGATCCGCTAAATCATTTAAGACACAGCCTGCCGCTCGCATGACAAATACGCCCGCAATAAAAATAACGAAAATAAAAAGAGAGACATGCC
This sequence comes from Orbaceae bacterium ESL0727, assembly GCA_029433345.1. Lineage (GTDB taxonomy): Bacteria > Pseudomonadota > Gammaproteobacteria > Enterobacterales > Orbaceae > Gilliamella. Next base: position 757,297 of record JAQTHY010000001.1, on the reverse strand, counting down.
GAGTCAACCATAACGCCCATAGCGTTGGCCAAAGTAAAAGTAATGTCCCGATTGGCTTATCCAATCGCATAAGTTGTAGATAGGCTAACATTATCACATGATTATTGGCTAAGATAATGCAGGAATTATACCTATTACCATAAAAGCTGCAATGTTAATCATTGTAATTCCCGCCACAAAAGCAGGGAATTACAATGATTAGAAGAACATAAACCACAATCGTGGAGATTGTTAGGCGCCTCGTGGTGATTTTGCTATTTTTTTAGTCACGCTAAAATAAGCACGAAGAGCCTAATCTATAGCTAGGCAAACATAATCAATACGATTACTTATCCTTAGATAACGCCACTAAGCCTAAAAATTCATCAGCAATAATACCCAATGCTTTATAAAATGGACTTACTGTATTTTCCGTTAATTTAGTCAAATAGTGGGAAGACCACGTCAATAAATGATCATGAATCAATGAATCTGCTGCTGCAAATTTTTTCTGATCACGTAACAACGCAAACGCCATTAACATTAATCCGAATTGATCTTCTGGTTCATTCATACCGGTATCTAATTGCAAATTATTTTGTCGCAAAAAATGGCGATACGCTTCTTCAGACTCACCCATTAATAAATGCTCTCTATCAAGATACACAGATCCCCATGGCGGCGCTACCATCGTACCTTGCCCTTCAAATAATAACGAAAATTGATAAGCAAGTTCTGGATTATCAATCTCTTCGGCAAGCGTTTGGCACTGTGCCGTAATACGTGTTGGATTTTGCCAATCGGCCAGTTTATCAACCTCTAATAATGCCGGTATCAAAGGTGAAGTCGCATCACTGTGAGGGGAATAATAAAAGAAGGCGCCCAAAAGTTTTGCTAATGTTGTGATATTATCCAAATCAATTTTTCCTTATTGATGACTTATGTATTTTAATATCCATGACTATCCACGAGGACAATGTGATGAAACTAAGGTTATCTTGGCATCGACTATTTTACGCATTATCATCACGAAAATAGCGAAAAAAGAAAGGATGACAAAACGTTGCATTGTGGCTCGCCTGTTGCACTATGGCTCGTATATTGTTCTCGTCTTGCAAAGGTATGAATAGAGACTTGTCATCTTACAAAAAATGTTGCACGCTGCCAACTATCACGCAACGTATCTAAAAAAGATGGGATAGCATACATATATGATATCCCATCTTATAGTATTTTGAGCACGGTTAAAGGTCATCCATACTCATTACAGCGGAATTGTCCAGAAATTATAAAACACAATACGTCCGCACAATTCACCTGCTAAGACTAAAATAAAGGCTAGCGCATAGATAAAAGTTAATTTTCGCGCTAAAAAACTATTGATGATAACCAAGAGTGTGGCTAATACTAACAGTACACATTCCACGATCATCCAAGTATATTGTGCATAGGCTAATTCAGGGGATAACGCTGTCATTAAATCAAGATACGGAATCTTGAATCCCAAAATCAACACTATACCGATAAAAAAGAACAGTGTTCCTACTCGACGTAGCCCTAACGTTGCACAGGCAATACCACCCAACACTAACATCGCTGTATACATCTGCAACGCAGTAAAATAGGTGTCCCATGTTTTAACGGTTGGCAACATATAGGTTACAACGATTGTCCAGACAAAAAATAGACTGACAATCATCAGCACAATAGACAATAATTTCGGCAGTTGTGGAATCTTGTTCACTTGTTGGCATAACTTCTTCAAAAATGCCAATTTGTTTCCCTTTCCAGGCTTATTAAAATAAGCAAGTAACACAGTGGCGAAAGTGATGCCAAAAAGCACACCAAAAGTAAAAATTTCATTACTCATTGGTGAGCGACCAATACCAAAAATAACATTCATAGCACGTAATGGTTTGCCCAAATGGAATGACGCAATAAACATACCTAACGCCATAATAACAAGAGCAACAACATTAATACGTTCAAACACCATGACTCTATTTGGCTGATTATTTAATAAATAGCACAAACCAGCAATGAATACCATACCAGCGGCTAATTGTCCAAATATAGTAAAAAAGACCAGCGGTAATTCATGCATCTTACACTTCCTCCGGATTTAAGATCTTACCTGATATATCACCCGATGCTTTCGCTTCAGCATGTGCTTTAATCACAATATTCGGTTTAGTGAGATCCGAATGTGGCAACGGTGCAATATCACGTTCATGTCCATATTTACGACGTAACTCATTAATATCACCAAATTCTAAAGCGCGTTGTGGGCAAGAATCGACACACACAGGGTTCAGACCATGTGATACACGTTCATAGCAACCATCGCATTTCGACATGACGCGTTTTTCATGATTGAATTGTGGCGCACCATAAGGACAACGCATTTCGCAGTAACGGCAACCAATACAGACATCTTGATTGACCACAACCAGCCCATCTTCTTTACGTTTATGCATCGCACCTGTTGGGCAACCATGCACACAAGTTGGTTCATCGCAATGATTACAGGCGATAGAAAGATAATAGGTAAAGGTATCATTTTTCCAAATACCATCGACTTTTTGCCATGTTCCTCCACCATATTCATACACACGGCGGAAGTTAACACCAAGTGGATTATCTTTCTCATCTTTACAACTTATTTGACAAGTTTTACATCCCGTACATTTTGAGGAATTAATATAGAATCCATATTGCATTTTTATTGTCTCCTCTTATTTATAATGATGTTTGCGCAGCAATCAATGGTTTAATTTCAACCAAATTGGTATGTTGCGGATTCGCTTTAGCCAGTACTGACGGACGTAACGATGTCAAACGGTTAATACAACCGCCGATATCAACACCTGCAGCATTTGTTTTTGCCCACAACCCTTGCGGAACAGCAATGACGCCCGGTAAAATTCGCGGAGTCACTTTCGCAGGAATGTATAATCGTCCACGATCATTATAAATTTCAACTAATTGCCCATGTTTGATATGTCTTTTATCCGCATCGACAGGATTAATCCAAACACTATTCGCTACCGCTTCTTGTAATTGTGGCAAATTAGCATAACTTGAATGGACATGCCCTTTGATATGGAAACCGATCATTTGTAGCGGATAGCGTTCTGTTCTATCTTGATATCCTTCAACCGCAGGTAAGTAAGCTGGAATTGGATAAAGCTTATCGCCGTCTTCCATATCCCATTCATTGGCCATTTTAGCCAGTGCTTCAGAATAGAGCTCAATTTTACCTGATGGTGTACTTAATCGGTGATTTACCGGATCATCGCGGAATGCTTTCAGACCAATTCGCGCATCACTATCGGCAAGTTTACGATCAATCACACCCATTCCATCCGTTTCGGCAAATGGCGGTAAATAGGTCTCTTTTTGACGCAATTTTTCATACAAGAATTCAATCCATTCATCTTGCGTACGACCTTCGGTGAATTTGTCTTCCACACCCATTTTACGGGCAACTTCAGTCAATACATCATAAGCTGGACGATTTTCCCACAATGGCTTAATTGCACGTTGCAAACGAATCATATAATTATAAGATCCAGATGCATAAGAGTTATTAATCAAGTCAGTATTTTCAACAGAAGATGTATCAGGCAAAATCAAATCAGCATACCTTGCCGAAGCCGTCATATGGGTATCCCAAACTAACACAAATTCACATTTAGATTCATCTTGTAAAATTTCATGCGTGCGATTAAGGTCAGAATGCTGATTACCAAGCACATTACCCGCATAATTCCACATAAATTTAATACCAACATCCAATTTATCTTTCCCTTTCAGGTAAGAATTTTTGGCTGTCATGCTTGGACCATCTTCAATCGCTCTGGTCCACAAAAAGAAAGAGATACTGGTTTTAACCGGATTAGGAATCATAAAATCTGGCACAGGATAAGCCACATTACCGCCCCACGTACCAATATTCGTACCTGGTCGACCAAATTGACCGGTAATAATAGGCAACGCCATAATAGCACGCGCAGTATGTTCACCATTTTGCCAACGCTGTACACCAAATCCTTGCGAAATCCATGCTGCTTTAGCATTCACAATATCTAACGCCAATTTACGGATCTGTGTAGCAGGAATACCGGTAATTTCTGATGCCCATTCTGGTGTTTTAGGTGTTCTATCTTCCCCTAATCCCACAATATAAGACTTATAATCACTGTGTGGTGGTGCACTATCAGGTAAAGTCGCTTCGCTCCAGCCCACACAATATTTATTTAACATCTCTTCATCAATACGATTTTCTTCCAGTAAGGTATAGCCAATTGCAGCCACCAAAGCGGCATCAGTACCAGGAATAATTGGAATCCATTCAGAATGATAAGCAACAACACTCTCACTGCGACGTGGATCAATAATAATCACACGGGCATTACTCTCTTCTAACGCATGATAAAGCTCAGTAACTTGACCACCGCCAGACATACGTGTTTCGGCAATATTATGACCAAACATCACCACTAAATCAGAATGTTTGATCTGATCAAGCAAGGAATCATTTGCTGTACCATAGATAAATGGACGAATCGCAGAAATTTGTCCACTGGAATAGTCACCATGGCTATTTAAGAATCCACCGATGGTGTTTAAAAAACGTTTACACGCATTACGACCAGAAACATTAGCGCCAGTCGTTCCGGTACCATATTGATAAAAAATCGCTTCATTACCATAAGTATTAATAGTGTATTTCAGTTTATCAGCTAACAATGTTGTCGCTTCGTCCCATGAAATACGCTTGAATTTACCTTCACCACGTTTACCAATACGTAACAGTGGATACTTTAATCGTTCAGGATCATAAGTACGCCAACGTACAGAACGACCTCGCAAACATGGACGAATTTGATGTTTACCAAAGACGGGTTCATCAATACCATCTTCTTCCGAAATCTTGGTAATAATATCGTTTTTTACATGCACTTTTAATGGACAACGGCTACCGCAGTTAACCAAACAAGCGCTGTAAAATATTTTTTCCTCATCAGTCGGATTCGGTATTGAAAAAGTAGGCGATGGTGCATTTGATTCAGCATGAGCAAACGGTAAATGCAAACTACTGGCAACCGCTGCTGCGCCACCAAACGCCATCGATTTTTGTAAAAAGTCACGTCGACTTATTCTATTTTTTGACTCGCTCATATTTTATTCTCTTATATAAAATTTGCCCATCACGATATTTTAAAACTTTTACAATATAATAATGCAAAACACACAGTATTAACATACAAAATAGTCAAAAATAATACTTAATTCACAACAAGTTACTAAAATGAGAATCATTATCAGTTGTATTAAATTGAATAATCTCGCTATTCCGTTGAATATAAAGGATAAAAAATCTTCTCTTTTTATACGTAAACGTATACTTACTCTGAAACTTCCAAATAAAACTTACCCCAAAACCCAAAATTACCCGTCTAAACTCAGTGAAATGAAGAAAAACAGAAATATTGTATTGATTATTTAATCGATTACAGACAAAATTACTTTTGCAGTATGTGCTGCGACAACTAGAGGTAATCACCTGTCATATGGAATGGATCATGGATCCTACAATCTGGATTGGTTTATCCACACTGATTGTACTTGAAATCGTCCTCGGTATTGATAATATCGTTTTTATTGCTATTTTGGTCGAAAAAGTTCCTTCACAGCAACGAGATAGAGCCCGTCTTACCGGCCTTGCGCTTGCTCTGGTAATGCGAATTATCTTATTGATGTTTACTGGGTGGTTAGTTACGCTAACAACACCTTTATTTACCATTTTCAACATCAGCTTTAATGCTCGCCAACTGATTATGTTTATCGGCGGTATTTTCTTACTGTTTAAAGCAACCATGGAGCTAAATGAACGGCTAGAAGGGGTTGCGCATGATGGTAGTAAATCAAAAAAGACCTCGCATTTCTGGACTGTCGTTGCACAAATTGTCGCGTTAGATGCAGTATTTTCGCTTGATTCCGTCATCACTGCGGTAGGTGTTGTCGAACACATTCCTGTTATGATCATCGCAGTCTGTATCGCGATGGCGATTATGATGGTAGCCAGCAAACCACTTGCTATTTTTGTCAATTGTCATCCGACCATCGTGATTCTCTGCCTTAGCTTCTTATTAATGATTGGCTTTAGCTTGGTGGCAGAAGGTTTCGGTTTTGTCATACCAAAAGGTTATCTATACGCCGCGATCGGTTTTTCTATTATGATTGAATTCTTCAATCAATTATCGATTTTTAATCGTCGAAAATTTTTAAATAAAAAACCACTACGCGAACGTACCGCTGAAGCTATATTGCATTTGCTAAAAGGCGATCCTGAAGAAGATCTCGACAGCCATACTGCTGATTTAGTCTCGGACGCTAACAAAAATAGTGCCGTATTTAATCATCAAGAACTAAGTATGGTCGAACGTGTACTTAGCCTCGCGCAGCGTTCAGTCAGTAGTATTATGACATCACGACTCGATATCGACATGATCAATATTAACGAAAACCGGCAGGCTATCTTGCAAGAGATTTTCGATAATCCGCATTCACGTTTAGTGGTCACTGATGATATTTCGGTCGATGAGCCCCTCGGTATTATTCAAGTTAATGATCTTTTAAAAGCAATATTGTTAAATAAAAATAGTGACAATATTGATATTAATGCGTTAATCAAACAACCCCTTATTTTTCCAGAAACCGTATCCCTGCTGGTTGCGTTAGAACAATTCAAACAGGCCAAAACGCACTTTGCCTTTGTGGTGGATGAATTTGGTTCGATGCAAGGTGTGGTATCGGTCACAGATATTATTGAAACTATCGCAGGCGAATTCCCAACCGAAGATGAAGATATTGATGCAAGGCATGACATTCAATATGTCGACAATAACTGTTGGATCGCTAATGGCTATATTCCTATTGAAGAGCTGATTCGTTTTGTACCGTTACCACTTGATGATAAACGCGAATACCATACCCTTGCAGGGCTATTAATGGAAAAGACGCAACATCTACTCAATGTGGGCGAAACAGTAAAAATTGGTCATTATCTGTTCGAAGTACTCGAAGTCGAAAGTCACCGCATTGTTAAAGTAAAAATTACTTTATTGGGATCAGAACCTTCTCCACAGTAATGTGATCGTTTGCTTATCGTTCTACCCATCACCTTTGCCAAGGGTGATGTTCTTTTATCGCCTTGTATGCTGACGGCTACCGTCGTCGGCATGTACTAAACTAGATATCGTTGTATCAAGCAACACTCTCTTCTGCTCTTTATCGGTTTTTATTCACCGCAAACAAAATGGAGTTATTGACGCTATCCCAAACGTCTATTCTAAAAATCGCACAACTGCAGCGGAAAATATCTGTCGATTCACCCTCTTTAATCTTGGTTTTTTTCTTGCTTTACCGCCTTGATATTTATCGAAAAATCAAATTAAAATAATTTAATCTTGAATAATCATAATGTTATTATACAATATAATATGGATACCCCCAAAATATTCAAACTATAAGCATAATTTTGCCAACCACAAAGCAAGGAGGTGTACATGCATGACACAGGACCTTTACTCGTCGCAATTATTGGCGGCATTGTTTTAGCCGCTATTTTAGGTTTACTCGCTAATCGTTTAAAGGTATCGCCGCTGGTTGGTTATTTAATTGCAGGTATTATTTTTGGTCCCGCCACACCGGGCTTTGTTGCTGATACCGAAATCATCCAACAACTTGCCGAAATTGGCGTGATTTTATTGATGTTCGGCGTCGGTTTGCACTTTTCACTAAAAGATTTACTGGAAGTCAAAAATATTGCTATTCCTGGTGCCATAGTACAGATTACCGTCGCCACTTTATTAGGCATGGGCATGGCCGCTATCATGGGTTGGTCAACCTTAACAGGATTAGTCTTTGGCCTCTGTTTATCCACGGCCAGTACCGTGGTATTACTACGTGCACTCGAAGAACGTAGCCTTGTCGAAACACAGCGTGGACGTATTGCGGTTGGCTGGTTAATTGTCGAAGATCTGGTGATGGTACTCACCCTGGTTTTATTACCTGCTATTACCACCATGTTCGGTGACAGCCAAAATTACAACTTAATGGCGGTATTAACAGAAGTAGCGAAAACAGTAGGACTCGTCATTTTATTTATCGCTATCATGATTGTGATCGGTCGGCGCGTCATCCCTTGGTTACTGGCCAAAAGTGCCAGTACCGGTTCAGATGAACTTTTCACCTTATCAGTACTTGGCATCGCCTTAGGCATCGCTTTATGTGCCGTACAACTTTTTGGCGCCTCCTTTGCTTTGGGCGCTTTTTTCGCCGGTATGGTCTTAACTGAATCCGAACTTAGCCACCGAGCCGCTAACAATATTTTACCGCTCAAAGATGCCTTTGCCGTCCTGTTTTTCGTGTCAGTCGGCATGTTATTTGATCCACATATTTTAATCGATCATCCTTTTGCGACGCTCTCAACCATCGCCATCATTATATTGGGCAAATCACTCGCTGCCTATTTGATTGTCCGACTGTTTGGCCACTCAAAGCGCACTGCGTTAACTATTTCAGCAAGCTTAGCGCAAATTGGTGAATTTGCTTATATCTTGGCCGCACTTGGCATTGCGCTCAATGTCTTTTCTGCCGAAGCACACAGCTTGATTTTAGCAGGATCAATCATCTCTATTGTCATCAATCCATTCTTATTTAATATTCTAGAACACTATCTCAACCGCACTGAAAATATCGTCGATAAAATCATCGATCCTATTGCTGAGATCAATCAACATATTCCCGCCAATCTTACCGGACATGCCATCTTAGTAGGGCACGGGCGATTAGGTAGCACGATTGCCAAACAGTTAGATAGACGACAAATTCCATTTGTGGTTATCGACAGCTCATTAACCTTAATAGAACATTTACACAATGAAGGTATTTATGCTGTATTTGGTAATGCTTCTAAATTAGCCATACTAGAATTAGCTCACCTCAAAACCGCCAAATGGTTAATTATCTCGACACCTAATGGCTACGAAGCGGGCGAAATCTCAATGCATGCGAAACAAGTCCGTCCAGATTTAGATATTTATGTACGCGCCTTTCATGATGATGAAGCTGAATATATCGCAGAACATGGAGCAACCAAAGTCATCACGGGTGAAGAAGAGATTGCCGCACATATATTGGAATTGTTGCAGTTAGATGATAACAGTACCGCCCAAGACGCAAACAGAGCAACAGCGGCAGAAAAGACAACCTATCATAAAAAAACAGAAAAAGGGAAAATTAACATTCCGATTCATGCTAATCTACCATCAGGTGAAGGAAGCCCAATAGAATAAAACTTGACCTGCGCCGATAACTGATAATAATAGCGCAGGTAATAAAAATGCAGTTTATTAGCAACAATTTATTAGTAACAATCTAACCCTATTAATCTAAATTAGGTCTTAAATTATGAACGCTTTACTTGAAAAGATATTTCAATTACGGACAAAAAAAACGACCGTTGGTACCGAGGTGATCGCAGGCTGTACCACCTTTTTGACCATGGTCTACATTATTTTTGTCAATCCATCTATCTTATCAGCAGCAGGAATGGACACGTCCGCCGTTTTTGTCCTCACCTGCTTAGTGACCGCATTTGCCAGCATTCTAATGGGACTGCTAGCTAATCTTCCCATTGCACTCGCACCCGCTATGGGGCTGAACGCCTTTTTTGCTTATGGTATCTGTGGCGCAATGGGCTACTCGTGGCAAATCGGCATGGGGGCTATTTTCTGGGGTTCATTACTCTTCTTTGCATTATCACTTTTTAAAGTGCGTCATTGGTTAATTGAACATATTCCACAATGTTTACGCGCAGGAATCAGTGCTGGTATTGGTTTATTTATTGCCTTCATGGGCTTTAAAAATATGGGATTGGTGGTTTCTTCACCGGCAACCCTATTAACAATCGGCAATATTTTATCACTCGACGTCTTACTCGGGTCGTTAGGCTTCTTTATCATTATTATTCTTGCTGCCCGTAACTTCCACGCCGCGGTATTAATTTCAATTTTAGCGGTTACCTTGCTGGCATTATGGTTAGATCCCAATATTCACTATCAAGGTATTATTTCTATGCCACCCGATGTGACAACTGTAGTCGGGCATATTGATTTAGCCGGTTCACTCAATATTGGCATTATGGGCGTGATCTTCTCGGTCATGATTGTCAGTTTATTTGATTCATCTGGCACTATTTTAGCGGTGACCGACAAAGCCGGTATTTCTGACGAAAAAGGCCGCTTCCCGAAAATGCGTCAAGCACTTCTTGTCGATAGCTTAAGTTCAGCGTTAGGTGGTTTATTTGGTACTTCGTCAGTACTGACTTACATCGAAAGTTCTGCTGGTGTGTCTGTAGGTGGTCGTACCGGCTTAACCGCCGTTGTGGTGGGTATTTTATTCTTAATCGTTATGTTCCTTTCACCACTGGCACATTTAGTACCGAGTTATGCAACGTCAGGGGCTCTGATTTTTGTCGGTATTTTAATGGTATCGAGTTTAGTCAAAGTCAATTGGTCTGATTTAACCGAAGCAACATCTGCATTTATTACCGCGTTAATGATGCCTTTCGCCTTTGCCATTACCGAAGGTGTCGCACTCGGTTTTATCTCTTATGTCGTGCTCAAAACCTGCACCGGTAAATTTAAAGATCTCAATCCTTGTGTGGTGATTTTTGCGTTACTGTTTGTTTTAAAATTTATTTTTATTGATTCTCATTAATAATAATTCCAGACAGACGCGTCACCTGATTCCGCTAACTAACGTTGGCGGAACGGGTTAGCAAAATACGTTAGCTGAATGGGTTAGCTGAATGATAAGTCGCACTAATGATCATCATTAGTGTATAACGCTAACAGCAAAACACGCGATAAAAACCCCAAAAACCCACACGTTATATAGCATTTCGCCGACAATAAGCCGGCGAAATATAGATGATCAGGATAAAATCACCCTATGAAAGCGTCATGGTCATGGTCATGGTCATAATTATAACCAACTAAACATCAAGATAATTTAAAATCCCTTCTGCCGCTTTACGCCCTTCATTAATGGCAGTAACGACTAAATCAGAACCGCGTACGGCATCTCCCCCCGCGAAAATTTTAGGATTTGTCGTCTGATAACCGTTATCACTTGGGGCAATCACTCTACCGCGGCTATCAAATTCAACATCTTGTTCAGCTAGCCATGGCATCGCATGCGGTTTGAAACCAAATGCCATAATGACAGCATCAGCAGCAAGGACAAATTCAGAACCCTCAATCACCACCGGTAATCGACGCCCTTTCATATCAGGTTCACCTAATTGGGTTCTGACCATTTTAACACCCGTCACATGACCATGATTATCAATTTCGATACTGATAGGTTGGACATTAAATTGAAATTCAGCCCCCTCTTCACGCGCATTTTTCACTTCGCGTTTAGATCCCGGCATATTCGCTTCATCACGTCGATAAGCACATGTCACCATCGTTGCACCTTGACGAATCGACGTCCGCACGCAATCCATCGCGGTATCGCCGCCGCCTAAAACGACAACTTTCTTACCTTGCATATCAACATAAGGCATATCGGCAAACTGCTTGTGCCCCATAATATGTTTCGTATTGGCGATTAAAAATGGCAACGCATCGTAAACGCCTGCCGCGTCTTCATTTTCAAGCCCGGCACGCATCGATTGGTAAGTCCCCACACCAACAAAAACAGCATCAAAGCTAGCCAATAGTGATTGCAATGTCACATCTTGGCCAACGGTAGTATTGAGACAAAATTCAACGCCCATTTCGGTAAAAATATGCCGACGATTAATCAACACATTTTTATCCAATTTAAAGGCAGGAATACCAAACGTGAGCAAACCACCGATTTCGGGATGACGATCAAACACCACCGGTGTCACACCATTACGGATCAGCACATCAGCACATGCTAATCCAGCAGGACCAGCACCAATCACCGCCACACGATTGCCGGTTTTTTCCACATTCGAAAGATTGGGTTTCCAGCCCATTTTAAAGGCTTGATCAGTAATATACCGTTCAATATTACCAATTGTCACCGCACCAAATTCAGCATTTAACGTACATGATCCTTCACATAAACGATCTTGTGGGCAAACACGTCCACACACTTCTGGCAAACTATTGGTTTGATGAGAAAGCTCAACCGCTTCTAAAATCTTCCCTTCATTAACCAATTTTAACCAATTAGGAATATAGTTATGCACAGGGCATTTCCATTCACAATAGGGATTACCGCATGCTAAGCAGCGATCAGCCTGTGTTTGTGATTGTACAGCCGAAAATCCTTCATAAATTTCGACAAATTCGATTTTCCGAATAGCAAGCGCTTTTTTAGGCGGATCCACACGTTGTAAATCGATAAATTGATAAACATTCTGACTCATTCTATCTATCTCCCTATTGTGCCTGTACGCGTAATTCAGCAGATGAACGGCTACGGTGCCCCAGTAATGCCGTCACGTCACTTGATTTCGGTTTAACCAGCACAAAGCGTTTTGCGAACGCTTGCCAATCCGCTAAAATCATTTCGGCACGTGATGAGTGCGTCAACCGTGCGTGTTCCATAATGAGGCCACGCAAATGCTCTTCATGAATGGCATAATCAGACACAGGTAAAATTTCAACTAACGCTTGATTAATCCGTTTAGCCACTTCGCCATCTTCATCCAAAATATAGGCAAAACCACCTGTCATACCGGCACCAAAATTCACGCCAGTCTTCCCAAGAACGCAAACCGTGCCACCTGTCATGTACTCACAACCATTATCACCAATGCCTTCAACAACACTGATTGCCCCCGAATTACGAACAGCAAAACGTTCACCAGCACGACCCGCCGCAAAGAATTGACCACCTGTGGCGCCATATAAGCAGGTATTACCGACAATGGTTGCCTCATGACTTAAAAAGGCAGAACCTTGCGGTGGACGAATCACGATCCGTCCGCCAGCCATACCTTTGCCCACATAATCATTAGCGTCGCCAGTTAATGTTAACTCCACCCCACCTGCATTCCATACCCCAAAGCTCTGCCCTGCTGTACCATTAAAATTCAGTAAGATAGGATCAGCCGCTAAACCTTGGTCACCATATTTTTTAGCAATATAGCCTGATAATGTCGCGCCAACTGAACGATCGGTATTTTGAATATCAAAGTAAAAAGGTTTTGATTGTCGATTATCTACCGATTCTTTAGCTTGTGCCATAATCTCACTATTTAACACACCTTTATCAAACGGTTTATTATCGCTGGTACAATACACGGGATTACCGGCAACCGGTGTTGCGGTTTCTAATAATCCCGATAAATCCAATTTTTGTTGCTTTGTCGTTATGCCATCTAACTCAACCAGCAGATCGGTACGACCAATTAAATCAATAATGCGGCCTACGCCAAGTTCAGCCATCACTTCGCGTGTATTACGTGCTAGAAAACGGAAATAGTTCATCACTTTTTCTGGCAAACCATGGAAATGATCACGGCGTAATTTATCATCTTGTGTTGCCACACCGGTCGCGCAGTTATTTAAATGGCAAATACGTAAATATTTACACCCTAACGCAACCATCGGTCCCGTACCAAATCCAAAGCTTTCTGCCCCTAAAATGGCCGCTTTAACAATATCAGCACCGGTTTTCAATCCACCATCAACTTGTAGGCGGATCTTATGTCGTAATCCATTGGCCACCAATGATTGTTGGGTTTCCACTAAACCTAATTCCCATGGCGAACCGGCATATTTTACCGACGTTAATGGACTCGCACCGGTACCACCATCATAGCCTGAAATGGTAATCAGATCGGCATAAGCTTTCGCTACACCTGTTGCAATAGTGCCAACACCAGGTTCGGATACCAACTTGACCGAAATCATCGCGTGCGGATTGATCTGTTTCAGATCAAAAATAAGTTGTGCTAAATCCTCAATCGAATAGATATCATGATGTGGCGGCGGTGAAATTAAGGTGACACCCGGTACCGAAAAACGCAATTTAGCAATATAAGGGGTAACTTTATCACCCGGTAATTGGCCGCCTTCACCCGGTTTAGCCCCTTGTGCGACCTTGATTTGGATAACATCTGCACTCATCAAATACCCAGGGGTAACACCAAAACGTCCAGACGCAACTTGCTTAATACGTGAAACTTTAATGGTATTGTAGCGTACTGGATCTTCGCCGCCTTCACCCGAATTAGAAAAACCGCCGAGCGTATTCATGGCAGTCGCCAAAGATTCATGCGCTTCAGGACTCAATGCCCCTATCGACATCGCGGCAGAATCAAAACGTTTAAATAACGCTTCTTCTGCCTCGACTTGAGCTAATGGAATCGCTGCATTTTTAGGTGGCGTTAATTGTAAAAGATCACGTAACATCGCAACAGGACGCTGATTAACAATATCCACATAATGTTTATAATCTTCATAATGCCCGCTATTCACTGCTTTTTGTAAAGCTTGCACCACATCCGGGTTATAGGCATGATATTCACCGCCATAAACAAATTTCAGTAAACCGCCTTGCTCTAACGGTTGACGTTTTAGCCATGCCCGTTTAGATAAATTGAACAGATCTTGCTGGAAATCGACGAAATTGGCACCATTAATCCGACTCGATACACCACGGAAGCAGAGATCAACCACTTCGTTATTCAGCCCCACCGCTTCAAACAGCTTTGAGCAACGGTAAGAGGCCACTGTCGAAATCCCCATTTTCGACATGATCTTATATAATCCTTTATTAATACCATTACGATAATTGGTAACCACATCGCGATAAGATTTTTGCAATGTACCTTTATCTACCATCTGAGCCAATGTTTCATAAGCCAAATACGGATAAATGGCAGTTGCGCCAAACCCAATTAATACCGCAAATTGATGCGGATCACGGCAGCTAGCTGTTTCGACAATAATATTGGCATCACAACGTAAATTCTTTTCGACCAACCTTTGTTGCACGGCACCCACTGCCATCGGCGCAGGAATTGGTAGACGATCAGGCGCAATATTCTTATCCGATAAGATTAAAAGTACCGCACCTTCACGGACTTTATCTTCCGCATCACCACATAACTGTTCGAGGGCATCACGTAAGCTGCCATCGATTTCATACGTGATATCTAATGTTTCTGATTTATAGTAACGTGATTCTAACGCGGTTAATTGTTGCAAATCAGAGTAAAGCAATACAGGGGATTTGAATGACACCCGATGCGCCTGCCCTTCCGCTTCGGCAAAGACATTCATTTCGCGACCAATACTGGTTGCCAGTGACATCACATGTGCTTCACGCAAAGGATCAATAGGGGGATTAGTTACCTGCGCAAATTTTTGCCGAAAATAGTCATAAATTAGCCGTGGACGACTCGACAACACCGCAAAGGGAGTATCATCACCCATCGAACCGGTTGCCTCTTGACCGTTTTCCCCTAAAACACGAATCACTTGATCCAACTCTTCAAAACTATAACCAAACTGCTTTTGGTAGGTCGCAAGCAGCGCATCATCAAAATCACGCTGACCAATATGATCATCCGGTAACTCTTCAAATGGCACCAGTCGTTTCACATTCTTACGCATCCATTCACGGTAAGGGTGCCGTTTTTGCAGATCATTATCGGTTTCTGCTGATTGTAAAATACGGCCTTCTTCGGTATCAATCACCAAAAGTTCACCCGGACCAACACGCCCTTTTTTCACCACTTCATCAGGTTGATAATCCCAAATACCAATTTCGGAAGCGCAGGTAATTAAGTTATCTGTGGTGATAACATAACGCGCAGGTCGTAATCCATTACGATCGAGATTACACGCCGCATAACGCCCATCTGACATCACAATACCCGCTGGCCCATCCCACGGCTCCATATGCATCGAATTAAAATCGAAAAAAGCACGCAGATCGTCGTTCATATCCGGGTTATTTTGCCATGCAGGTGGCACAAGTAAGCGCATCGCCCGCACAATATCCAATCCCCCAACTAAAAAAAGTTCTAGCATATTATCTAACGAACTCGAATCCGATCCCGTTTCGTTAACAAAAGGGGCCGCAGTTTGTAAATCAGGAATCAGCGGGGTCTTAAATTTATAAGAACGCGCTCTTGCCCATTGTCGATTCCCCTCAATGGTATTAATTTCACCATTATGTGCTAAATGGCGGAATGGTTGAGCCAACTCCCAGCGCGGTACAGTATTGGTTGAAAAACGTTGATGAAATAAACAAATCGCGGTTTCCATGCGCAGATCCGCTAAATCTAAATAAAAACGAGGCAGATCTTTCGGCATACAAAGGCCTTTATAAATATTGACCTGATTCGAAAAACTGCACACATAAAACGTGTCATCTTTTACCCGTTTTTCAATACGACGACGCACCATATAAAGGCGGCGTTCTAAATCAATTTTGGTCCAACCAGCCGGTGCGTTAACAAACACCTGCTCAATGCGAGGTAATGAAGATAACGCAATTTCGCCCAGCACACTTTTATCGATCGGCACTTCACGCCAACCCAGTACTGATAAAGTTTCGTCAGTCAGCTCTTCTTCAACAATTGCCCGGCTAAGCTCGGCTTCTTGTTCATCTTGACTTAAAAACAACATCCCCACTGCATAATTGGTCGCTAATCGCCAACCCGCTTCTTCCGCCACAATACGAAAAAAACGGTCTGGCTTTTGTAAAAGTAAACCACAACCATCGCCTGTTTTGCCATCGGCCAAAATCGCACCACGATGCTGCATCCTCGCTAGCCCATAAATAGCCGTACGCACCACTTTATGGCTTGGAATTCCATCTATATGAGCGATCAAACCAAAACCACAGTTATCTTTCTCATGATGCTGGTCATATAACATATCATTGCCCCTTCGTAGCGATTCTTTTTAAATTATTTTTTAGACGCTTTATTTGATCATTTTTTAATAAGATTAAGTAAAACGAATCGGATTAGATAAAAATTTCATCCTATGGCTGCAAAAATTAACGGGAAATAGCCTATGGGTCAAATAAATATTATTTATAAGTCAATCTTTTAATAACGCGATATTGACTTATTAATGAAGCTAATACCTTACCGCACCACATTGATTCAACGCTGTTGCTATATAGTGCGAATTGACGTTTATTGGGGCATAGTGTGGTGATTATTTGTCGATGTCGGTGCACCACTATTTTCAGGATCAATTACTGTTATAATGAATCATTTACTTTACGAATCATAGACAGCCGCTATGCGAATAGAAGTCATATAAATTATGCACACTATGCAATTAACACAATCAAAGCAAGCAAAAATTATTATTGTCGGTGCTGGCGCAGCCGGGCTATTTTGCGCCAGTTTATTAGGGCAAAGGGGATTTGCTGTCACAGTTATCGATAACGGTAAAAAAGTAGGACGTAAGATTTTAATGTCGGGCGGCGGCAAATGTAATTTCACCAATCTTTACGTTGAGGCAAATAATTACCTTTCGCAAAATCCGCATTTTTGTAAATCTGCGCTCAAACGCTTTAATCAGTGGGATTTTATTCAGCTAATCAACCATTACCGTATTGCTTATCACGAAAAAGATCACGGGCAGCTATTTTGTGATGATTCTGCACAAGCGATTGTCGATATGCTAATCGCCGAGTGCGAAAAGGGAAACGTCACCTTTCGAATGCAAACAACCTTAGACGACATCAGCCAAACTGCGGTCGGTTTTGCTCTCACCCTTTCACACGGAAAAGCAGCGTTACCCGAAACGATTAGTTGCGATAAAGTAATTATTGCCACAGGAGGGTTATCCATGCCAGCTTTGGGTATGACCGCCATAGGCTATAAGATTGCCGAAAAATTCCATCTGCCCATTGTGCCGGTACGTGCTGGGCTGGTTCCGTTTACGTTGCATAAGCCGCTACTCGACCAATTAGCCACATTGGCCGGCATTGCAGTGAAAGCCGAGGTGTCGTTACCCAACATCAGCTTTAAAGAAAATCTCTTATTTACCCATCGCGGCTTATCCGGTCCGGCTATTTTACAGCTTTCCAGTTATTGGCAACCCGGGCAAGCTATCACCATTAATTTACTTCCCGAGGTAGATTTAGCTTCGCTATTAGCACAAAATCGCAATCAACACCTTAAAAATTGTTTGGCGCAAATTCTCCCCAAACGATTAATCGATTGCCTAAGTGAACTAGGTATGATTCCGGATCGGCTAGTCAAACAACTTAATCATAAGCAACAACATGATCTCGACATTGCGCTGACCCAGTGGTCCATTACCCCAAACGGTACCGAAGGTTATCGTACCGCCGAAGTGACATTGGGTGGAGTCAGTACGCACGCCTTGTCATCAAAAACCATGATGGCAAAAAATGTCGCCAACCTCTATTTTATTGGTGAAGTGGTCGATGTCAGTGGTTGGTTAGGTGGATATAACTTCCAATGGGCATGGAGCAGTGCCTTTGCCTGTGCCACTGAAATAGCAGATTGATAGTCGCACAGGTATTTAACTTTACGCTAACAATTTGATATAAAAAATTTGACATAAACATAGTATACTTCTGAAACATCCAACTCAATAATTTGCTATTTTGGGGTAAAACTAACTTTTATTAAAAGATGAAAGGCAAAAATAATGGCCAACTGTTTAGTTAGCCATTATTGTTTACTAAAGCACTATTTACTGAACACTTATTGACTGCGTAAGCGTTTATCCAATTATTGTTCGCCAAATCGTATAACCCAATTAAGGGGTGACACAGATATGTGACAAATAAACATTATTCGTCTTATCTCCAGTAGAAATATAGCCGTTATAATTAGAAATTTGCGCAACATAATTATTACTCATACGGTTATTGGTCCATACAAGAACACTCACAAACTGATGGGGAAAATCAGTATTAGGGTAATAATCATGAATATTAGTGTACATTGACATATCCCCCACTCTGCAAACAAACCACCGCCAATTTGCCTGGTATCGTACAGAGATCCTTGACTTCCTAAACTACCTGTCCAGGTCCAACTATTGGGCCGAACACCACCATTAGCATTAGTCAGTTCACCAATAGTTGGAAAGCGATAGCTCGCGCCATAACGATTACAATAAGTTGCATTATAACCCACGATGACGCCAGAATTAGTCTGATGTTCTATATTGGGACTGGCGATAAACCATTTGCCCAACGTAAAACTATAGAGCTTCGTTTTTTTACCATTGGTATTGGCATATAAAGTAAAGGTGGTCGGCACCGCGGTCGCTGCTTCGGCAGGCGTTGCCCCCGATTTCGGGCCAGTTAAGGTCACTTTTGCCACATTGCCACTCCCAGTAATGGCCAAATGCAACCCCGAACTGGCTGGTTCCGCTTCGTAAGTCACATCGCTCACGGTCGCACCAACTAAGGTGAGATTAAAAAAGACGTTATTCACTCCCGTGGTTGGGAAGTTAGCGATAGGATTGTCAATATTTTGTACAATAAAGCCTTTTGTTTTATTCCATTGATTAGCAACACCGGGTGTAGACAACGCTAAGTTAGGTTGTGCATAACAGACATAAGGGTTATCAATGTACGGTTTGATATAATAGGTGGCACTCGACGCGGTAAAATTGCTGGTACGGGGGTAACCATATTGGGTCGACAATTCCCCTGCTGTACTACTCAGCACCACGCGATAATAAGGGGAATTACACAGATTTAATGTCGCATTGCGATTAAGCAAAGTATTATTGGAATCATAGATACGTAGGCTGACTGTGTCCGTGGCGGTTATGCCGTTTGCGCCTTACCCATCACCATTATCATCACGCCAATAGTTATAAGGCGCAGCAATTAAGCTATTGAGCGCAATGCTATCCACATTAGTCGGAACCACCATCTGTACATCAGCCAGCGTCTGCCCAGCGACGGGCAACACAATTGGATTAGTCGCCGAAGACGGATTATGCGTTAGGCTATAATTCACACCATTCGATAGCGTGATCGAGAGTAACTGATCAATATTGGTCACTTTGGTTACCCCACCATCAAAGGTGAGATAAGGGGGCGTCCCTTCGATGGCATTCGCCGTGGTGGCTGACAGCGCATGAGCATTAAACGCATAGCTCACCGTTAATGGCACGATAACTATTGCCACGACCGATAAAAAAAGACGAAATAAACGATAGAATACGCATAACAGCAAAGAATAAAAACATAAATATGTTGAAATCTGCATAATAAAGTCACCTTAGAAAATTTTAGTTTGAATTTCGGATTGGACTTTTTGTTATGCATTTAATTTATTCCTTAATAATCTCAATTTTTTATTATTTTTTATTTATATAAAAATAAATCTATCTAATTAACAATTATTTATCATTAACTTGCTTTAAAAAAATCGAATAATCATTAGCATTACAGCTTAATCGTTACAAAACAAAAGTAAAAACAACTTTTAAAGTTGGTTATCATATCTCGTTTAATCGTGGAATAGTACTTTATAATATAATTTATGTGAAAATAACCACGTTATTTCTGTCAAGGAAGGTAAAGCACATTCATGCTTGGCATAACTGTTACCGCAATTGGCGCAATATAGATATAGATATAGATATAGATATAGATATAGACAGTATGCCTAACGCAAAAAGATATAGGTACACCCTTTGCCAGGTTAGCTAAACTCGGCGAATTCACCAAGAAATAATGACTGGTATCATGAATAAAGATGTGAAGATCGATTGAGCGTTATTGTCATAGCTATTTTGGTATTTTGGTATTTTTAAAATATTTGACATAAACGTAGTATAGTTCTGAAACATCCAACTCAATAATTTGCTATTTTGGGGTAAAACTAACTTTTATTAAAAGATGAAAGGCAAAAATAATGGCTAACATGCATAGCAAACAATAGTGGCTAACTGTTTAGTTAGCCACTATTGTGTATTGAATGTTTGTTTACTGAGTAACTGTTTACTAAGTCAGTGCTTACTAAATAGCTGTTTACCGAACACTTATTGACTGACTAACTGTTCACCCAATAATTATTTATTCAATCATGTAACGCAATTACGGGGTGACGCAGATATACGACACATACCCGCCTGGCAAATTAGCTGCCGTGGTAATCCATCCTGTCGACGTGTGGATTTCAGCCGGATGATCGATTTGTGTCGACGTATCCTTATAAAGACGCTCTTTCGCCTACACTAAACGACCGGCTGAAGGTAACGGCGTGTGAGGAAAATCAGTATTAGGGTAATAATCACGTGATTCTACTGACAGATTTCCCCACTCCGAAAATAGACCACCACCAATTTGCCGTGTCGCGAAGATAGTTCCTCGACTCCCTAAGCTACCAGCCCAAAACCAACCATAGTTCGTCCCATTGGCATTAGTCAGTTCAGCAATATGGGGAATACGATAACCCGTGCCGTAACGATTACAATAATTTTCATCGTAATTGCGATTAATATCGCTGCTCGAGATCGCTTTTTCGTCGGCGCTGGCAATAAACCATTGGTTCACCTTAAAACTATAAAGTTTCATTCTTCTGCCATTATCATTCGTGTATAAGGTAAAGGTGGTCGGCACCGCGGTCGCCGCTTCAGCAGCCGTTGCGCCTGATTTAGGGCCGGTCAACATCACTTTCGCCACATTACCCGATCCACTAATAGAAAGATGCAGCCCCGAATTAGCAGGCGTAGCCTCATAGCTGATATCGCTCGCAGTCATATCGACTAAGGTGAGATTAAAAAAGGCGTTATTCATCCCCGTGGTCGGGAAGTTAACTGACGGATTGTCAATATCTTGTAGAATAAAACCTTTATCTTTACGCCATTGATTAACTAAATTAACCATACTTATTGAACTATAACTCTGAAAATCTAAATTAGGTTGAACGTAACAGGACTGGGGGCCGCTCAGTGTACGGTCTAATATAATAGGTGACACTTGACGCAGTAAAATTGCTGGTTCGGGGGTAACCATATTTGGTCGATAATACTCCTGCGGGACTACTCAACACCACGCGATAATAAGAGGAATCACACCGATTTAATGCAGTATTGCGACTCAGCAAGGCATTATTTGCGTCATACAACTTTACCATGATAGTCCCAGTGGCGGTTATGCCATTTACCCCTTGCCCATCACCATTATCATCCCCCCAATAATTATGGGGTGCAGCAATGACGTTTTGTAATGTGATGCCATCTTGATTAGACGGCACCACCATCTGGATATCAGCCAGCGTTTGCCCTGCTGCCGGCAGCACAATTGGATTAGCCGCCGAAGACGGATTATTGGTTAAACTATAACTCACACCATTTGATAGTGTGATCGATAGTAACTGATCAAAATTAGTGGCTTTGGTTTGGCCGCCATCAAAAGTGAGATAAGGAGGCGTCCCTTGCATGGTATTCACGGTGATAGCCGACAGTGCATTGGCATTAAACGCACAGCTCATCGTTAATAACAAGATAACGATTGCCGCAACCGATAAAAAAGGCGATATAAACGATGAAATACGCATAACAACAAATAATTAAAACGCAAATAAGTTTGAAATTGCATAATAAAGCCACTATAAAAGAATTTTAGTTAGTATTATTGATTTGAATTTTCATTATAAATTCTCAGTTATTCCATTATAATTTCAAATTTTTTATTATTTTATTATATTTTTTAAAACAAAATCCTTTAACTAGCGGTTATCAATGAATAATTTATTTTAAAAAAATCATATTTTATCAAAATAACAGTTTAATTGTCTCTATTAAAAGATAAAAAAACAACTTTCCGTTTTGACTATCATACCCAGTTTAATCATAGATTAATACTTTATAATGTGATTTATATCAAAATAACGCCACCATTTTTGTAAAAATCTGACGTAATGTGAAGAAACGTAAAGCATGCTTGCCGTTGATATGACGGTTCCCGCGATTGAGCCAAGCAATCGAAACAACGCGTTTTTACCAAAAGGGAATGACCTGTTGTGCACAACTCACACCAACCTGTTGATTGAAATAGAAAGTATTGAAATAAAGAGTTGTGCTGAAAAGAAGTGGTGCCATGCCATTTTAGTCGCAGCGCTTGAACCAAAAACAGCTGATCAGGATAGGCAATGCTGCCGACGATCGTTAAACAAAACCCAATAAACGCTTTTTACCTCGTCAACACCATGTGACGGCATAAAAAGCGCAATGGGAAGATAACTTTGATAGGTGACGCAATAGACAACTATCCTCCGCGTAAACAGCAAGACAACTAAAGTACAGCAGGTCGTAAAAACGCGACGATGCCGGTAAAAATGACTTGTGCGGCAATGGCAGAAATTAATAGCCCGGTCAACTTGGACAAAATGGCAATACCTGATTTTTTGAGGACTCGCGCAATCGTTTGTGCAGTTAATAACATGACACAGATACCCAACGACGCCACCAGCAAGGCTAATGTCCCAATAATATTAGGTGCCAGCCCAATAGTTCCAGTGCCCATAACAATAATCGTCCCAATTGACGCCGGTCCCATACAAAGTGGCACAGCCAAAGGAACCACACTAATGTCATCTTCTTCCTGAATTTTATTTTTATCAGGCGAATCATTCATCAACGAAACCGCAGTCAAAAAGAGCAACGCACCAGCGCCAATACGGAACGCATCTAACGTAAAGCCAAAGACACTAAACAAGGTATTGCCGATAAAAAAGAGAATAATCCCAATAATAAAGACCACTACCGACGTTTTCACGGCTGTTTTACGCTTGCGCTCTTCGTCGTAATGCTTGGTGCCACTTAAAAAGGCACTGAGTACCGCAGGTGGTGTCATTAAGGCAAATAACTTGACGGTGGTGACTAAAAACTCAATAAAATAATCACCCATGGTCGCTCCTTGCTTTTGATAAACTAAAATGGTTGGGAAATGTGATTAGATATCTTTTTATTATCACGCAAAATTACCATGAAATATATAGTCACCTGTCATCTATCGCTAAAAAGGACAACCTGATCGAAAGAAGAGACCTAACATATTTGACATAAACGTATAGCAGTTCTGAAACATCAATATAATCTATCTCTAAAAAAATAGATGCCAAATACACCATACGATGCTTTAATCACTATCGGTAACCGTGATAAAAAGGCATTAGCCAGCCCTAATAAAGGTAATGCAAAAGAAATATCCCTGCGGTAAATCGCATTTTTTCAGATTTGCCGTATAATAGGGGCTAATAGTCAGAATCATTAGCAAAACATATAAAATACCATGTCACAATCTAGTTATAGCGCCATTGATATTGAAGTTCTAAAAGGACTTGATCCCGTCCGTCATCGTCCCGGCATGTATACCGATACCGCCCGCCCCAACCATCTTGGGCAGGAAGTGATCGATAACAGTGTCGATGAAGCCATTGCCGGTTATGCACACAAAATAAAAGTGACACTTTACAGTGATAACTCCCTCGAAGTGATTGATGATGGCCGTGGAATGCCGGTCGACATCCACCCCGAAGAAGGTGTACCTGCCATTGAATTATTACTCTGTCGCCTCCATGCCGGTGGCAAATTTTCGAGCAAAAATTACCAATTTTCGGGTGGCTTACACGGCGTGGGGGTGTCAGTCGTCAACGCCTTGTCACAGCGCGTCGAGGTGACCGTCTACCGTGATGGGCAGATCTATGAGATTGCCTTTGAAAACGGCGATAAAGTCGAAGAACTACACGTTACCGGTAGCTGCAGTCGTCGCAATACCGGGACCAAAGTCCATTTTTGGCCCAATGAAAAATATTTCGATTCCCCTAAATTTTCCGTCTCTCGGTTAGCACATCTGTTAAAGGCAAAAGCTGTATTATGCCCAGGACTTGAGATCATTTTTGAAGATAAAATCAATGAGACTAAACAGATCTGGTGTTACGCAGATGGCCTCAAAGATTATTTATTGGAATCAGTAAGTGGTTACTCACTCTTACCGAACCCACCGTTTACCGGTCAACATAATGGCGAAAGTGAAGCAGTTGAATGGGCGCTATTATGGCTACCTGAAGGGGGCGAGCTGTTAACCGAAAGTTACGTCAACCTAATTCCTACGGTACAAGGCGGTACGCACGTTAATGGCCTAAGGCAAGGGTTATTGGATGCGATGCGTGAATTTTGTGAATTCCGTAATTTACTGCCACGTGGATTAAAACTCACTGCAGATGATATCTGGGAGCGCTGTGCTTATGTGCTTTCAGTCAAAATGCAAGAACCCCAATTTGCCGGGCAAACCAAAGAACGACTCTCGTCACGCCAATGTGCCGCATTTGTTTCGGCTATCGTGAAAGACGCGTTTAGCCTATGGCTAAATCAAAATGTACAACTGGCCGAATCCTTAGCCGAAATGGTCATTGCCAGCGCACAAAAACGGTTACGCGCATCGAAAAAAGTAGTCCGCAAAAAGCTGACCAGTGGCCCAGCCTTGCCCGGCAAGTTAGCCGACTGTTCGTCACAAGATTTAAAACGTACCGAACTGTTTTTAGTGGAAGGTGATTCGGCGGGCGGATCAGCCAAACAGGCGCGCGATCGTGAATATCAAGCCATCATGCCGCTTAAAGGTAAAATCCTCAACACTTGGGAAGTGTCATCCGACGAAGTCCTCGGTTCGCAAGAGATTCATGACATTTCGGTCGCCATTGGTATCGATCCCGACAGTGATGATCTGAGTCAACTCCGTTATGGCAAAATTTGTATTTTAGCCGATGCCGATTCGGATGGTTTACATATTGCCACTTTACTGTGTGCCCTTTTTGTTCGTCACTTTCGACCAGTTGTCGAACAAGGCCATATTTTTGTCGCCATGCCACCACTTTATCGTATTGATCTCGGTAAAGAGGTATTTTATGCACTCGATGAAGAAGAAAAAGAAGGTATCTTAGAGCAACTCAAACGCAAGAAAGGCAAACCTAATGTCCAACGCTTTAAAGGACTGGGTGAAATGAATCCGCTACAACTGCGTGAAACCACCATGGATGTCAATACCCGCCGCTTAGTACAGTTAGCCTTAAATGATGTCGACGAAACCATGACATTAATGGATATGCTACTGGCGAAAAAACGGGCCGAAGATCGCCGTGAATGGCTACAAGAAAACGGTGACCAAGTTGAGCTTGCTGTTTAAAAGATAACAAATTTAGATTTAGAGGAACAATAATGAGTGAGATTACGCATGACGGCGTAGAGGTGCAATCATTACGCACGTTTACCGAAAATGCCTATTTGAACTATTCCATGTATGTGATTATGGATCGTGCCCTACCGTTTATTGGCGACGGTCTAAAACCTGTGCAGCGACGCATTGTCTATGCGATGTCAGAACTGGGGCTCAATGCACAAGCCAAATTCAAAAAATCGGCGCGTACTGTTGGGGATGTACTAGGTAAGTACCATCCACACGGTGATAGCGCCTGTTATGAAGCCATGGTATTAATGGCACAGCCTTTCTCTTATCGCTATCCTTTAGTGGACGGCCAAGGGAACTGGGGCGCTCCGGATGATCCTAAATCATTTGCCGCCATGCGTTACACCGAATCGCGTTTATCCAAATATGCTGAATTATTATTGACGGAATTGGGGCAAGGCACGGTTGACTATGTGCCCAATTTCGACGGCACTTTGCAAGAACCGAAAACGTTACCGGCCAGATTACCCAATATTTTACTCAATGGCACCACCGGTATTGCTGTGGGTATGGCAACGGATATCCCCTCCCACAATATTCGCGAAGTGGCCAATGCCGCCATGCTGCTATTAGAGAACCCAAACGCCTCACTTCGTGATGTGATGATGCATATACAAGGCCCTGATTTTCCAACGTCCGCGGAAATTATTACGCCTCACGCCGATATTGTGAAAATCTACGAAACTGGTCGCGGTTCTATTCGCATGCGTGCGACATGGCATAAAGAAGATGGCGAAATTGTGATTACCGATCTGCCGCATCAAGTTTCAGGCGCTAAAATTTTAGAACAGATCGCCGCACAAATGCGCGCCAAAAAACTGCCGTTTATTGAAGATCTCCGTGATGAATCTGATCATGAAAATCCAACGCGCCTTGTTGTGGTGCCGCGATCGAACCGTGTTGACATCGATCAAGTGATGAATCATTTATTTGCCACAACTGATCTCGAAAAAAGTTATCGCATTAATATGAATGTCATTGGCTTAGATAATCGCCCAGCGGTCAAAAATCTATTAACGATTTTACGTGAATGGCTAGTTTATCGCCAAACAACAGTCACACGCCGCCTAAATTACCGACTCGAAAAAGTCCTTAAACGATTGCACATTTTAGAAGGCTTACTCATCGCATTTTTAAATATCGACGAAGTGATCGATACAATTCGCAATCAAGATGATCCCAAAACCGAACTGATCCACCATTTTGCATTAACCGAAATCCAAGCTGAAGCTATTTTAGAGCTAAAGTTACGTCAATTAGCCAAATTGGAAGAGATGCGTATTAAAGGCGAGCAAGATGAGCTGGCTAAAGAGCGTGATCATCTGCAAGCGTTATTAGCTTCACCTAAAAAACTTAATCATCTTATCAAAAAAGAGTTGCAAGATGATGCCGAAAAATATGGTGATTCCCGCCGTTCTCCTATTGTCGAACGCAGTGAAGCCAAAGCGATTACCGAACAGGAACTGATTCCCTCTGAACCTGTTACCGTTATTTTGTCCGAAATGGGTTGGGTGAGAACTGCCAAAGGGCATGATATCGATCCACAAGGACTCAACTATAAAGCCGGTGATAATTTCAAAGCAGCGGTAAAAGGTAAAAGTAATCAATCGGTTATTTTTATTGATTCGACTGGGCGCAGCTACGCAGTAGACCCAAATACCTTACCGTCTGCCCGTGGGCAAGGCGAGCCGTTAACGGGTAAACTCACACTGCCAGCTGGGGCAACGATTGAATATCTCTTGATGGCTGCAGAAGATGATCAGAAGATTTTATTAGCCTCAAGTGCCGGATACGGTTTTATCTGCCCAC
Organism: Orbaceae bacterium ESL0727; assembly: GCA_029433345.1. Classification (GTDB taxonomy): domain Bacteria; phylum Pseudomonadota; class Gammaproteobacteria; order Enterobacterales; family Orbaceae; genus Gilliamella. The sequence goes on along the minus strand of JAQTHY010000001.1, from coordinate 729,229 downwards.
TTAATGAACTGATTGCACGCAACCGTAATGGTAAAGCCATTATTAATCTATCCGATAACGCGACCATCTTGCCACCTTTAATCATTGCAACGCAAGATGACTTATTATTAGCCATTACAACCAGTGGCCGTATGCTGATATTCCCAGTGTATGACCTTCCCGAATTAACCAAAGGGAAAGGGAATAAGATCGTTTCGCTAACCAAAGCAGCAGATACAACCGATGCATTATCGTATATGATGCTAATTACAACTAAAACGACATTAACACTTTATGTGGGTAAGCGTAAATTAACGTTATATCCGGCAGATTTACAAAAATTTAGAACCGAACGTGGCCGCAAAGGGACCTTATTACCGCGCGGATTACAAAAGATTGATCGTATTGAAGTCAGTGAACAGTCGTCATAAACGGACTATCGCAATTAATAAACTGTTATTATGAATACAGTTATTATAAATACATTGTCGTTGTTAATGGTAGTTGTTAATGAATGATCAATATGAATAAATTGGCAATATTAATAAATGGACAATGTTACTAAATGAGTAATGTTAATCAGTCATTGAGGTAAATAAATAGTTATGTCTTTCTTGTGGGCAATAATAACCGGATTTGTACTCTCTCTTATCTTAAAGAGTGGGTGGGGATTTTTTCTTGGCCTTTTTATTGGTCCGATGCTATATCGGAAGTTTTGTCACGCCATAACCCAGCAAAAAACAGAAGCTAATCCACAACTTTATTTAATGGTTGTCTTCGAAGTTTTGGGGCACTTAAGTAAAGCGAAAGGCGTGATTACCCGAGATGATATTAATCTGGCGCGTCAGTTTATGGATCAACTGCAATTAAACGATGACAAACGTAAACTTGCAGAAGCGTCATTTAATCGCGGTAAAGCAAGTGATTATCCACTCCAAGCGCGCTTGCGTGAGTTGTATAATCAATACCGTTTGCGTCCTGATGTCTTAAATGTATTTTGTGAACAGCTCATTCAAGTCGCATTGGTCGATGGTGTTTTGCATCCAAAAGAACAAGCGATCTTATTTATTGTGGCACAAGAGTTCCATATACCACAACAACAGATGGCCATGTACATTCAGATGATGATGGGCAGTTACCATTTTCAGCAACAGCAATATCAACAACGGCAGCATGGCGGTTATAACAATTATCAGCCGCGTTCATCCGAATCAGATTTAAAAAATGCCTATCGGATTTTAGGTATTTCACCTTCGGCTGAAATTACCGAAATAAAACGCGCTTATCGTAAATTAATGAATGAACATCACCCCGACAAGCTGGTTTCTAAAGGGTTACCCAAAGAGATGTTAGAAGCAGCGAAAAAACGGGCGCAAGAAATCCAAGCCGCTTATGATTTGATAAAAACATCACGCGGCTTTAAATAAGAGAAGCACATCATGATGCATTGGCGTTCCATCATCCGTATTGTCGGTTTACTTATCGCCTTATTATCTGTCTTTATGCTGATTCCGGCATTAATCGCACTGATTTATCGTGATGGTGCCGGCGCCATTTTTGTGCGTTCTTTTATCGCCGCGTTAGTGCTCGGTTGTCTGCTATGGTTGCCTAATCGCCATCAACATCATGAACTTAATACGCGCGCAGGTTTTCTGATTGTGGTGCTATTTTGGGTCGTGCTTGGCACAATTGGCGCCTTTCCTTTTATTTTTGATGATCATCTCAATCTCAATCTCACCACCGCCTTTTTCGAATCTTTTTCCAGCTTGACCACAACGGGCGCAACCACTATTGTTGGCTTGGACTATTTACCCAAAGCCCTGCTTTTTTATCGGCAATTACTACAGTGGCTAGGTGGTATGGGTATCATCGTTTTAGCGGTTGCTATTTTACCGCTATTGGGTGTGGGGGGCATGCAGCTTTATCGCGCTGAAATTCCGGGGCCTCAAAAAGATAATAAAATGCGACCGCGTATCGCCCAAACCGCAAAAACATTATGGTCAATCTATATTCTGTTAACAGTGCTTTGTGCAATCTGTCTCTGGTTTGCTGGTATGGATACCTTTGATGCTATTTCACACAGTTTTTCCACTATTTCGATGGGGGGATTTTCCACGCACGATAATAGCTTAGCCTATTTTAACAGCCCCACCATCAATTATATTGTTACCTTCTTTCTGATTTTATCAGGCTGTAACTTTGGCCTACATTTTGCGGCATTAAGTGGTTTTTCGATCAAAGTATATTGGCGTGATCAAGAATTCCGTACGTTTATTTTTATCTTTCTAATCTTAATTACCATTTGTGCACTCGTCATCTACTTTTATCAACCGGAAAGGAAGCTAAGTTTAGATAAGATTGTCTTACAAGTCGTTTCGATTGCTGCCACCGTCGGTTTTATGGTCGATGATATTAATACCTGGCCCGCCTCTCTCCCTATTTTACTGTTATGCGCCTCTTTTATCGGTGGTTGTGCAGGATCAACCGGTGGCGGCTTAAAAGTTGTTCGTGTACTACTTCTTTTTATGCAAGGATCACGTGAATTAAAACGTCTCATCCATCCTAACGCGATTTACACATTAAAACTCAATAAACGCATGGTACCAGAACGTATTATCGAAGCAGTCTGGGGATTTTTTTCGGCTTATGCCTTAGTTTTTTTAGTCAGCTTATTTATTATTATGGCAACCGGTACTGATGCCACCGACTCATTTTATATTGTTGCATCGTCACTAAATAATCTTGGTGTCGGCTTGGGGAATCTCAGTGATAACTTTGCCAGCGTTAGCGATGTGGTAAGATGGGTGATGGTTATCGATATGTTATTCGGTCGCCTAGAGATTTTTACCTTATTAGTCCTTTTTACCCCAACTTTTTGGCGCAGTTAATGGCTCAGTTATAAAGATGTAATTAATCAATCTATACAGATAAACCGTACATTGAGCCAACCCTAACATTTGTAAAAATCGATTGACTAACATTTTTATCAGTGACAAACTGACGTACAAGTATCTTGTCGGAGTGCTCGTAAAAGATTTAGCCAATAAAACTAAATCATACAGCTGAGATCACCTAAGGTGGAATCCGTGGAACCTGATCAGGTTAGTCCCTGCGAAGGAAACAAGTGTAATCTGTACAAATTACACCTCTATTACCATTCAATTTTCGCTTTCCGACAAGTAAATCCGATTTAATCATATAACTAAAATTGGCTGTTATCTGTAAAAAAGGATCTTGTTATGTTATCGACTAATCCAGCAATTCGCTTACCTGCAATGCATTTTCCACCAACGGCTCACCAATTAGGCCTTTATCCTGTTGTTGATTCGGTGGCATGGCTGGCTAAATTATTACCACTGGGCATAAAAACAATACAACTGCGCATCAAAAACCGCCAACCCGCTAAAGTTGAAGCGGATATTATGCAGGCTATTTTACTTGGCAAACAATATCAAGCACGCTTATTTATTAATGATTATTGGCAACTTGCTATCAAACATCATGCCTATGGTGTGCATTTAGGGCAAGAAGATATACAAACTGCCGATTTAAGCGCTATTGCTGAAGCAAAATTACGCTTAGGTATTTCGACACATTGTGATCGCGAAATTGACAATATTTTAGCTATTCATCCTTCTTATATCGCTTTAGGCCATATCTTCCCGACCCAAACTAAACAGATGCCATCTAAACCACAAGGATTAATTGCCTTAGCTGAGCAAGTAAAAAAATTACAGCAGATACCAACTGTGGCTATCGGCGGCATATCGATTGATCGCGCCGAAGCAGTCTTAAAAACCGGTGTGGGCAGCATCGCGGTTGTCAGTGCGATTACCAAGGCTGTTGATTGGCGGCAAGCAACCTTGCAGCTACAAAAATTAGTTTCTCAATATCTGCCTCAAGAACGACATCAAAAACTACCTCAGGATCATGAGTAAGGGAAAATCATGTTAACCGATCAACAATTCATGCGGTATAGTCGTCAATTACTTATCGCCGAAATTGGCGAAAACCGGCAAACTCAACTACTCAATGCGCACATCATCATTATTGGTCTAGGTGGATTGGGATCACCCGCTGCGCACTATTTAGCCAGTGCAGGAATCGGTAAATTAACGATAATCGATGACGATATAGTACATATCTCAAATCTACAACGACAAACCTTATATAACAGCTTTGATATTGATAAACTCAAAACAGAAGCGGCCCAAAAACGGTTACGTGCCATTAATCCTGATTGCCAAATTACGATTATTACCCAAAGGCTCAATCAGGCGCAATTAACCAAACAGATCAAACAAGCCGATGTGGTTTTAGATTGTACAGATAATATGCCAAGTCGGCTCTTAATTAATCGAGTGTGCGTAAGCTTAAGCAAAACCTGCATTAGTGCTAGCGCTATCGGCTTTCACGGGCAAATTACCATTTTCCAACCACCTTACCAACATGGATGCTATGCCTGTTTATATCCTGATGGACAAGAAGTGACACGTAACTGCCAAACCGCAGGTGTTTTGGGACCGGTGGTCGGTATGATGGGCACATTGCAAGCATTAGAAGCAATTAAGAAGATCTGCCAGATCCCCTCCCTGTTAGATTCCCATATTCAGTTATTTAATGGCTTAGATCTCAGTTGGCAAACGTTAATGCGGAGTCGATCGCGCCATTGTCCTGTCTGTAATCATCATCCTACCAATGAAGGTGACAATGAGACAACCCGATAAACCAAATAATATGCAAATCGTGTCTGCTATATACATAACCGACACAGTCAGCGGGATGATATCCCCGTGCATAACCACCTATACCGTTATCTAAGGAAGCGAATATGTCCATAACCATTAATGATATCGAAACCGAATTTTATCAACCACAAACTATTATCGCGCTACTTGAACAGCTAAAACAACCAACAATTGGTATTGCCTTAGCGATCAACCAAACCATTATTCCGAAAGATGAATGGGCAACGTATCAAGTGCAGGATAATGACTCAATTATCATATTTCAAGCAATTGCAGGGGGTTAGAGATGTTAACTATTGCAGATACCACATTTACATCACATCTTTTTACAGGGACAGGAAAATATTCTACATCCCAAATGATGTTCGATGCCATCAAAGCCAGTGGTTCGGAATTCGTGACGCTGGCATTACACCGTTTAGATTTACAACATAAACGTGATGATATTTTAACGCCATTAACGCAATTAGGTGTTAAACTCCTCCCCAATACCGCAGGAGCAAAAAGTGTCCAAGAAGCAATCTTTGCCGCGCATTTAGCCAGAGAAGCGTTACAAACAAATTGGATCAAACTCGAAGTGCATCCCGATGCGAAATATCTTCTGCCTGATCCGGTAGAAACGCTAAAAGCTGCAGAAAGTTTAGTAAAAGAAGGCTTTATCGTTCTGCCATATTGTAGCGCAGATCCTGTTTTATGTCGGCGTTTAGAAGAAGTCGGTTGTGCAGCCGTCATGCCACTTGCCGCACCTATCGGTTCGAATCAAGGATTGCAAACCAAAACATTTTTGCAAATTATTGTCGAACAAGCCAATGTGCCGGTTGTGGTTGATGCCGGTATTGGTGCGCCAAGTCACGCTTTAGCGGCACTTGAGCTCGGTGCAGATGCAGTTTTAGTCAATACCGCGATTGCCAAAGCCGAAAAACCAGTGGCAATGGCTACCGCGTTTCGACTCGCTGTCGAAGCTGGCGTAGCCATCAAATCCAGTAAATTGGCCGAACAGCATCAACATGCGGTGGCATCGAGTCCATCCACATCGTTCTTATCCGCATAATGTTTAATCAATATCGTTTTTATCAACATCTGTTGTTAGCCATTACCTCCAAGATAATGGCTTTTTTGTTGATAATGATTTTATTGATCAATACTTTGTTGACAATTACTTTGTAGATGACTGTTTGGTTGATGTGGCAAGATTAAATTCAACACAATCGCCAAAATACCGCACAAACTAATACCTTGTAGGGCATACGCACCAAAATTAAAGATCATACCACCAATACCAAAGACTAAAACTAATGACACAATACACATATTGCGTGATACCGATAAATCTACTTTATGCTTAATGAGAATATTCACACCGACGGATGCAATTGAGCCAAAGAGTAACACCATAATCCCGCCCATTACCACGGTTGGAATAGAACTTAAAAAAGCACCAATTTTGCCGACAAAAGACATTAAAATCGCCCAAATTGCGGCCCATGTCATGACTCTGGTTTTGAAATTACGGGTTAAGGTTACCGCACCAATCACTTCGGCATATGTGATACAAGGTGGTCCGCCAAAAAAACCGGCCATCGACGTTGCCAATCCATCCCCTAATAACGTTCGTTGTAGACCGGGATCGCGTGTATAATCTTTACCTGTTACTGCACTAATCGCCATAATATCGCCAACATGTTCAATGGTAGGGGCAATCACAATTGGGATCATATATAAAATAGCTTGCCACTGAAATACGGGTGACGTGAAATGGGGTAATGAAAACCATGGTGCGTCGATAATCGGCTGAAAATCAACAATACCGTAAAAACAAGAGAGCGCATAACCGACCACAATCCCGGCAATAATGGGAATCAACTTGAAAAAACCTTTTGCCCAAATAGCGACGATTAATGTGGTCAGTAATGCCGTCATCGAGATGATAATCAGCTGGTAATGTTCCGCAGCAAGATGGCTCTCTTTGCCCATCGCCATACCTACCGCAACAGGCGCTAACGATAAACCAATTACCATAATAATCGGTCCTGTTACAACCGGCGGTAAAATGCGATCAATAACATGTTTACCATTGATTTTGACCAAAAAAGCAAAAAACATAAACACCAAACCGGCGGCAACCAATCCCCCTAAGGTAGCCGGAATTCCCCATTGCGCGACACCAAACGAAATGGGCGCAATAAAGGCAAAGGAAGAAGCTAAAAAAACAGGTACTTTCCCACGCGTAACTAATTGGAAAATCAATGTACCCATGCCTGCGGTAAATAGCGCCACATTGGGATTAAGCCCTGTCAATAAAGGGACTAAAACTAATGCACCAAACGCGACAAACAGCATTTGCGCACCGGTCAAAATATCATACCAGCTATTTTTGGGTGACGCTGGTGGCAATGCCGGTGGCGCTGTCTCATTTTTTATTTCGTTACTATCAATGGGTGGGGTTGTTGTCGTTGTCACATTATCCTCTCTTGATAAAATTAAATTTTTCCGATAAAAAAGGTACGTCTATTGTTTCGTATTTCGTATTTCGTATGCAGCATTCTGCTACGCACGGTTAACGGTAATAAATTTAGACATAAAAAAACCGGATTAACCGGTCTAATTTTTGAGATTTTTATTTAGTTCCGAAGATCTTGTCTCCGGCATCACCCAGTCCTGGCAAAATATAGCCTTTATCATTGAGCCGCTCATCAATTGCTGCGGTATAGAGCTCAATATCAGGATGTGCTTTTTCTAATGCTCGAATACCTTCTGGTGCCGCAACTAACACTAATACTTTAATATTCTTGCAACCCGCTTCTTTTAGCAAATTAATGGTGGCCACCATAGATCCACCGGTAGCTAACATTGGATCAACAACCAACGCCATACGATCAGAAATATCAGATGTTAATTTTTGGAAATACGGTACCGGTTCGAGTGATTCTTCATTACGATAAAAACCGACTACACTAATACGGGCACTCGGGATATGTTTAAGGACGCCGTCCATCATACCAAGTCCAGCACGTAAAATAGGTACCACGGTAATTTTTTTACCTTTTATACGCTCTACTGGCACAGGACCGCACCAACCCTGAATAGTGACTTGTTCTGTAGGTAAATTAGCCGTAGCTTCATAGGTCAATAAGCTGCCTACTTCGCTAGCAAGATCGCGGAAATCCTTAGTCGAAATATCATGTTCACGCATTAAACCAATTTTATGACGAACTAGGGGATGTTTTACTTCAACAATTTTCATGACGAGCCTCAGTGTTTTATTTTGTTATTTCTGTAGGTGTAAATAACCACTGAAAGATAATGTTAACATAGAACCGCGTGTATGAAAACCGAAACATAAACAACATGCTATAAATTACATTTTTTTAACGTTTATTGATCATTTGCCTATTTACGTTAACTATAGGTTCGATCACTTAACGATAACCCCCGTAAATTCAATAAACTTACTCAATAGACTTACTAGATAACCCCCAAAATTTGTCTCCATGCCTGATTAGTACAGCACTTAATTATCATGAAATAACGTTATTTTTTATTTAAAATCTCAATAATTAATATAAAAAAAACAATAAACACTATAAATAAATACAATTTACTTTTTAATATCTATTTTTTCACTTAATTAGAATAGTTTAATACTCAGTCATACGGCCAATATCGCTATATTTTAAAATATGAGGAAGAAATTTCTTTATTTTTATAAAAAGAATTATAATGTGGGCGTTATAGTTTTATATGCGGTAGTTATATATATCCATCATCCTTGAAGATAAATCAAAATCATTTAGATTCGAGAATAAACGGTATATAAGTTATCATCTGAGTAAATAACAACTCATCACTTTTTTACTATTCTTATTTTATTATGTCGTTAAAAATTACTCATCGTTGTATCAATTGCGATATGTGTGAACCTGAATGCCCTAACGAGGCTATCTCAATGGGATTTGACACTTACCAGATTGATCCCAATAAATGTACGGAATGTGTCGGTTTTTATGATCATTCAACTTGTCAGCGCGTCTGTCCGATTGATAATGCCATTATTATCGATCCAGAGCACATTGAAACAAAAGAAGAACTCATTGCCAAATTTGAGCAACTTAAAAATAGTTAAAAATCGTCAAAAATGATTAATTAATCTATGGTGACCACTTTAATACGTTGTTCTGGTGAATTTACTTCTTTGGGTTCGAGTTCTTTGGATCCTGGTTCTTTAGGTCCCAGTTCTTTGGGTATTTCAAACACGATATTTTCCAAAATACCGTCCATCTCTATCAGTGAACTGCAACCCAGCCTTTTTAAACGGTTAATCACATCTTGGACTAACACTTCAGGGGCAGAAGCGCCCGCCGTCACCCCAATCACACCGGCATTAATCAACCATTCAGGTTTGATATCAGAAGCAAAATCAATCAAATAAGCATGTTTACCTTCACGCTTAGCCAATTCTGCAAGCCGATTAGAGTTAGATGAGTTTTTCGACCCCACAACTAAAACAATATCCGATTTTGTTGCCAGATCCCTAACCGCTTGTTGCCGATTGGTTGTGGCATAGCAGATATCATTCTTACGTGGTCCCGAAATCGAAGGGAAACGTTTAAGCAGCGCAGTAATAATCTCTTTAGTATCATCAACCGATAACGTGGTTTGTGTGGTAAAACAGAGATGATCCTCGTGTTTGACAACTAAGTTTTCGACATCCTTGACCGATTCAACCAAATAGATTCCACCATGCGGATTACTGTATTGCCCCATGGTACCTTCTACTTCAATATGACCAGCATGGCCAATCAAAATCACCTCTTCACCACGGTAACTGGCTCTTGCTACTTCCATATGTACTTTCGTTACCAGTGGGCAGGTTGCGTCAAAAATACGTAACTGCCGCTGTTTTGCTTCAGCGCGCACAGCTTTAGAAACACCGTGAGCTGAAAAGATTAACACCGCATTATCAGGAACATCACAAATATTTTCAATAAAAATAGCCCCTAACTCAACCAAACGATTGACCACATAGCGATTATGTACCACTTCATGGCGGACATAAACAGGCGCACCGAAAAACTCTAATGCCCGTTCCACAATCGTAATGGCACGATCAACACCCGCACAAAAACCTCGCGGATTGGCTAAAATTATCTGCATACTATTTTTCTTTATTCCTTTTTTGTCTATCGTTCTTTTTGGGATAGATAATACAGCTGCTCAAAATAAATAAAGCGATCCCAATACAGATGGCACAATCGGCAATATTAAAGGTCGGATAATGCCATTCGCCAAAATTCACATCTAAAAAATCAATCACAAAACCATGATATAGCCGATCAAATAAATTACCTAATGCGCCGCCTAAAATAAGTGACAATGAACAATTTTCCAATTTTTTAGCACGTGGTGTACGGTAAAGTAGATAAATAATCACACCACTAATCACCACCGCAACCGCAGCAAGCAGCAAACGTTGCCCTTCGAATATACTAAACGCTGCGCCAATGTTTCTCACATAGGTAATCGAGAAAAAAGGCAGAAGATTGATGGATTCAAATAGAAAGAAGTGATTAATAATCCAGAATTTGCTCGCAATATCAATAATAAAAACCAAACCAGCCATGGCTAACCAATAGAGTCCATTATCTTTTTTCATCTTTTATTCTCATTAACTCCGAAGGTAATAATCCTGACAGACATTATTCTGACAATCCTTAGCCAACGACTATCATCGTCGGCTAAGTGACAAGTTTTATAGGCATCCACCCGCTGATCCTTTAATCAAAATCCACCTTGATGGATGCATAGTGATCAATTCATTTACGCAAAATGACGAACTTCACCTTGGCCATGAATATTACATTCACAACGTTTGCATAAATGCGTTTTTGGATCATTATCAACAGTAAAATGCCAGCAACGTGGACATTTATCACCTTGCGCTTTAGCGAGTGCTATTTTCAGTCCTGCTATTTCAGTCACAACGGCATCCGCCGGCGCTTCTGCTAACGGTTTGACAATAGCTTGCGAAGTTAACAAAACAAAACGCAATTCATCACCCAATTTAGTCAGTAAAGTGGCAATATTTTCATCGGCATAAAGTGTGACGGCGGCTTCTAATGCGCTACCGATAACTTTATCATTACGCCCTTGCTCAAGCACTTTATTCACTTCGCTACGAATCGCTAAAATATGCGCCCAATAATCATTATTCAGTGCTTCATGCTCTGCTAATGAAAAGAGTGCAGGATACCACTCATCTAAAAAGATAAACTCAGCTTTATTGTTGACCGCTTGACTTGCCACCGGTAAGTATTGCCAAATCTCATCTGCTGTAAAGGATAATATTGGTGCAATCCAACGTACCATCGCATGCGCAATATGGTAAAGCGCAGTTTGGCAGCTATGGCGCGCAACACTATCACTTTTTGCGGTATATTGACGATCTTTAATAATATCTAAATAGAATGATCCCATTTCGATAGAGCAAAATTGCATAATTCGTTGGACAACTTTATGGAAATCATAATTTTCGTAGGCATTGATGATTTCGTCTTGCGCCTCTTTTGCCATACTCACTGCCCAGCGATCAAGCACCACCATCTCTTCAGGTTTAATCAGATCCGTGTCAGGATTAAAACCGTTTAGATTGGCTAATAAAAAGCGAGCGGTATTGCGAATACGACGGTAACTGTCCGCCGAACGTTTGATTATTTCATCAGAATAACTCATTTCACCCGAATAATCTGTCGATGCAATCCACAAACGCAGAATATCTGCCCCCAGTTTATTCATCACTTCTTGCGGTGTCACAATGTTACCCAGTGATTTAGACATCTTACGGCCTTGTCCATCTACCACAAAGCCATGCGTTAACACTTGTTTATACGGTGCTTTATTATCGATAGCGGTAGAGAGCATTAATGATGACATAAACCAACCACGATGTTGATCAGAGCCTTCTAAATACATATCCGGTGAATGGCCTTCAAATTCAGGTCGAACACGGACTACTGAATAGAAAGTCGATCCTGAATCGAACCACACATCTAACGTATCTGGCACTTTGCGGTAATTATCCGCATCAGGACCGAGTAATGTTTTAATATCAGCATCCCACCAAGCTTGAATGCCATCTTTTTCAACCAATTTGGCCACTTTTTCAATTAACTGTTGTGTATCTGGGTGCAACGCTTCTGTCTCTTTGTGGACAAAAAGTGCCATTGGCACACCCCACGTGCGTTGTCTTGAAATACACCAGTCGGGGCGATTGGCCACCATGTTTTCAATCCGTGCTTGTCCCCACTCTGGGATCCAATGCACGCCTTTGATCTCTTTTAACGACTGTGCCCGTAAAGCTTGTCCTTGTTTATTCGGCTTATCCATACTGATAAACCATTGCGGTGTGGCACGATAAATAACCGGCGTTTTATGCCGCCAACAGCAAGGGTAACTGTGCTCAATATTAGCAAAGTGCAATAGTGAGGCGTTTTCTCTCAACATATCGATAATCACTTTATTGGCTTTAAAGACAAATAGACCATCTAAACCTGCGCCAGTACCAGGTAAAAAGCACCCATTGCCCCCAACCGGATTAGCCACTTCGATCTGATATTTTTGCCCAACCACAAAGTCTTCGGCACCATGACCCGGCGCAGTATGGACAGCACCTGTACCGGCGTCATTCGTCACATGATCACCTAAAATAATTGGCTCATCAAAAGGTAAAAAAGGATGCGCAAAACGCAATAGCTCAAGCGCACTACCTTGGCATTTACCTAAAATTTGATAATCGGTAATACCTGCTCGTTCCATCACCGATTTTGTTAGATCCGTTGATAAAATCAGACATTCTTGATGATTTACTTCAACCAGCTGATACTCAAATTCTGGATTTAATGAGATCGCACGGCTAGCCGGTAATGTCCATGGTGTGGTTGTCCAGATAACTGCATAAATCGGCAAACGGGTACTGATACCAAACTTCTGCGCGACAGCATCGTTATCCACCGCTTTGAATTTTACATCAATAGCAGGGGAGGATTTATCATAATATTCGACTTCAGCTTCCGCTAAAGCTGACATACAGTCGGTACACCAATAAACCGGTTTAGCGCCTTTCACTAAATGACCATTTTCGATCACCTTACCAAGTGCACGAATAATATTTGCTTCAGTACTGTAATCCATAGTGCGATAAGGATTTTGGAAATCCCCCATCACGCCCATACGGATAAAATCAGCTTTTTGCAATTCAATTTGTGAAGCTGCATAATCACGACAAATTTTTCGGAATTCAGCCGGTGAAACTTTAACGCCCGGTTTACCGACTTGCTCTTCGACTTTCTGTTCAATTGGCAAACCATGACAATCCCAACCCGGAATATAAGGCGAATCATAACCGCTGAATGTTTTCGATTTGATGATGATATCTTTAATAATTTTATTCACCGCATGACCGATATGGAGTTTCCCATTCGCATAAGGAGGGCCATCGTGCAAAATAAAACTTTTTTTGCCTTTTTTAGCCTGACGAATCTTACGATAGAGTTCTTTATCGTACCAATTCTGTAACATTGCCGGTTCACGCTTGGCAAGATCGCCACGCATTGGGAAGCCGGTTTCCGGTAGATTCAATGTATTTTTATAGTCTGTCATGCTTGTATTCCAATTAATTGTTTAGATTTTCGTTAATCAATTAGCACTTATTATCTTTTTTGCCACAGCAACATCATGGCCAATCTGTTCTTTTAACGCATCAAGAGAGCTGAATTTCTGTTCATCACGCAATTTTTGGATAAATTGCACCGTTAAATAATGGCCGTAAATATCAGCTGAAAAATTAAAAATATTCACTTCTAGCATGGGCGTTTTCCCATTAATGGTGGGCCGAATACCAATATTGGCAATACCATAATAGGTTTGACTGATTCCCCCCACGTCAGCGCAGAGATCACGTACTTGCACTAGATAGACACCTTGCAGTGCTGGTTTTTTACGATGTAGCAAAATATTGGCCGTCGGGAAACCCAATTGCCTTGCCAGCGCATTACCGTGTATCACGCGACCTTGAATGCGATAATCTCGGCCAAGTAAACAGCGCGTGCGCACGAAATCATCTGCTTGTAACGCTTCCCGAACCGCTGTGCTGCTAACCCGTAGATTATTCGCACCGTGTAAAATAAACGTTGGCATACTTTCGACGGTAAAACCAGCTTGTGTTGTCTTTTGATCAACGGCGAATTTAGCATTATCCGCATAATAAGAAAGTAATTCGGCACTGCCTTTACGGCCTGCGCCAAAGCGAAAATCATCACCTATAATAATATAACGTGCTTGCAAACGGTTAATCAGCCAATCTTGAATAAAATCATCCGCCGAAAGATTAGCAAACGTTTGCGAAAAAGGCACAGCTAAAACATAATCCACGCCTAATTGTGCGATCAATTTTAATTTTTCTTGAAACGAAGTTAATCGCGCAGGGGCCTGATCTTGCTTAAAAAACTCAAGGGGTTGTGGCTCAAATAAGATCACAACGGATGGCAAATTCAGCGTTTTACTTTTCGCAACAAGCTGTTCGATCAGCTTTTGGTGCCCCAAATGTACCCCATCAAAATTTCCCAATGTGACTGCACATTGCTCGAATTGATGATGTAAGTTTTCAATGCCACGAATAATCTTCATTACGACAAATCTGTATTTATCTTATTTTCTTTTTAAATGGTAGCAAATTATAACAGCAAGTTGCCATATTGACTAATGCTGTTAATAGAGAAACAGTCAAGAAAAGCGCGATAATTTTAGCTATTTTAGTGCGCTTCGTCCCAATTATCCCCGATACCGACATCCACCCGCAATGGAACAGAAAGTTGGTAGCAGTTTTCCATAATTGATTTGATCTGTTGCTGATAAGATTCGACCAGCTCTTCTTTCACCTCAAAAATAAGTTCATCATGGACTTGCATAACCATATTCACATTGTGTTTATCTTGGCTTTTGATCCAATCGCTCATTTTAATCATTGCAGTTTTGATAATATCCGCAGCGGTACCTTGCATAGGTGCATTAATCGCAGCACGTTCAGCCGCACGTTTTTCAATACCATTGGTCGAGGTGATTTTAGGTAAATAGAGACGACGTCCCGATAACGTTTCGACATAACCTTTTTGGGCTGCCAGCTTACGTGTCTCATCCATATACTTTTGCACACCAGGATAACGTTCAAAATAACGATCAATATAAAATTGCGCTTCTTTACGGGGAATATTGATCTGTTTAGATAATCCAAACGCGCTCATGCCGTAAATCAGCCCAAAATTAACCGCTTTCGCACGGCGGCGTTCTTCGGTAGTGACATCCGATTCCGCTTTACCTAAAATTTCGCTGGCGGTCACACGGTGGATATCTTTATCATGCGCAAACGCCGTTAAAAGACTTTTATCTTGTGATAGATGCGCCATAATCCGTAACTCAATTTGCGAATAGTCAGCCGAAATAATTTTATAACCTTGTGGCGCAATAAATGCTTGGCGAATTCGTCGCCCTTCTTCATTACGAACCGGAATATTTTGCAAGTTAGGATCATTAGATGACAAACGCCCCGTTACCGTACCAATCTGATTATAATTGGTATGAATACGGTGATCTTTCGGGCTAATCATCTGTGGCAGTTTATCGGTATAGGTATTTTTCAGTTTGGCCAATCCGCGATAAAAAAGTATCATGCGCGGCAATTCATACTCATTGGCTAATTCACTTAATACTTCTTCACCCGTTGACGGATCACCTTTTGGCGTCTTTTTCAAAACTGGTAATTGTAGCTTATCAAACAAGATAGTCTGAATCTGTTTTGGCGAAGCTGGATTGAATTTTTCGCCAGCCAATTGATGTAATGCGATTTCTGTTTGCTGTAATTTTTGCGCTAACTCTGCTGAATAGGCATTTAGCAGCTTAACATCCACTAACACGCCTGTCCGTTCCATCTTGGCCAACACTATCGCCAGCGGCATTTCGATGTCAGAAAATAGCTTGCGCAATTTATCGTTTTTTTCTAGCCGTGGCCATAATTGCTGATGCAATTTTAATGTCACATCGGCATCTTCGGCCGCATAATGTGCTGTTTTTTCAATCTCAATTTCATCAATCGTAAACCGTTTTTTATCAATTTTAGTCAGTTCATCATAGGTCATCGTCTGATAATTAAGATAACGTTTTGCCATGCTATCCATATCATGGCGATCATTACTATTAAGCACGTAAGATTCCAGCATCGTGTCATAGGCAATACCGTTAACATGAATACCATAATTAGCCAATACACTGTAATCAAACTTCGCATTTTGACCAATTTTCTTAATCGTCGCATCTTCTAAAATTGGCTTTAATTTACCAATCACTTCTTCAATCGGTAACTGCTTTGGCACACCTAAATAGTGATGATTAACCGGGATATAAGCCGCCTCGTTAGGGGTAATACATAATGATAGACCGACCAAATTAGCATGCACATGATCAAGGCTATCGGTTTCGGTATCAAAAGCAAATTGTTGGCAATTGGCCAATTTATCGACCCATTTATCCAGCTGTTCCGACGTCAAAATAGTTTGATAATCAATTTTATGAGTATGATTCGCCATCGTGGTCAGTTCTTGCGTTGTTGCCGATAAGACCGAATTTTCTATACCATTTTGCTGTTTTAGAAAGCCGCCAGCCAACAACTCTTTTTGCCAACGTTGAAAACCATAATAAGCAAAGAGATCAGCCAATTTCTCTACATCCATCTCACCTATTAATAAATCATCATTGGTAAAATCTAATTTCACATCAGTTTTAATGGTGGCTAAAAAATAGGATAAGTCGGCGTTTTCTTTATTGTCGAGCAATTTCTGTTTTAAAGATTTCGCACCACGAATCGATAATTTTTCGATATCATCGAGGCGGTGATAAATATCTTTTAATCCTGCAAATTCAGCCAATAAAGATTGCGCGGTTTTTTCGCCCACACCCGGCACCCCAGGAATATTATCCGAAGCATCCCCCATCAGTGCCAAATAATCGATAATCTTTTCGGGCGGAATACCATATTTCGCTTTAACACCGGCAGGATCAAGAACCGTATTATTCATGGTATTTACTAAAGTAATCTTATCACTGACTAATTGCGCCATATCTTTATCGCCAGTACTAATCAATATATCAAGGCCTTCTTGCTCAGCTTGCCTTGCTAATGTACCAATCACATCATCTGCTTCAACACCTTCCACGCATAATAGCGGTAATCCCATCGTTCTTAAAATAGTGTGGATCGGTTCGATTTGTGGGCGCAGGTTTTCGGGCATCGCGTCACGCGTTGCTTTATAATCACTATAGATCTCATTACGGAATGATCCCCCTTTCGCATCAAATACCACCGCGATATGGGATGGTTGGTACTGATTCATCAAACTCCGAATCATATTCACCACACCAAAAATTGCCCCAGTCGGTTCACCTTGTGCATTGGTAAAAGGTGGGCAGGCAAAAAAAGCGCGATAAAGGTAAGATGATCCATCAACTAAAATAATAGGGGCATTGGTTGGCATAATATTCATACAATCTCATTTAACACAGATAAAATACAGTATACCCTAATTGCAATAAATATTCTCCTTAGCTGATTTTGCCGTCAAACATCTGCTTGATTTATTTTTTATTCTTTCTAGAATGATCACATATCCATTAGCTATTTTGACTTATCATCAGAGCAAATGAATATCATTCTTGGTTGCTAACAAATACTATTATTAATAACATATATCAATAACATAATGATTTAAAAGCAGTCACTAACAATAACAGTTTTTCAATAATTATTATCTAACACTTAATTATCTAAAATAAGGAATTTACTTTGGACCAGAAACAATTTGCTGATCAATACGTTATGATCAATGCTGATAAATTTAATTCAGATCAAATCCCTATGCTAAAAAATAAATTAGAACATTTACCAGAAGGGAGACAGACTGACATCCAAACTATCTCGTTAAAAAGCCCGATTATCACACTTATCTTATCGCTTTTGTTAGGTGGATTGGCAGCAGATAGATTTTATCTTGGTGATATTTGCCTCGGTATTATAAAACTGATTACTTTCTTTTTTCTAATCGGCGTGATATGGGTTGTTATCGATTGGTTTTTAACTTACCGAAAAGCCAAAACCATTAACTTCCAAAAGGTGATGATGCTATCTTAACGCCACTCACTTCCTCTTGAATTTGCGCTGATAAAAACACCAATCAACGCTATCTGGGTTCCACATTGCGCCGACTCATGTCAGCGCAATGTTATTCTGCTTTCAATAAAAAAACGTGAGCCTAACCGATTAACTTAGCAACAAGTGCAGGTTGTTTGCTCACAAATTGTTTTAGAAAAGCACTATCCGGTAACGCTGTCAGTGCACCTTTTTGGGTCGTCGCCAAGGCACCACACGCACTGGCTATCGTCATCATGCTTTCTAACATCAGTTTATCCTCGGGCAATCCCGATAAGGCGATACTACTTAACAGCCCGGCGACAAATGCATCGCCTGCCCCTGTCGTATCGATACTTTCTACACCATAAGCATCAAAGACAAATAACTGATCTTGCAAAAAAACTAAACTCCCCTCCCCCCCTTTGGTCACCAATTTGAGTGGGGCATGATAATTGTCCTGTAATCGTTTGAGTGCCGCATCAAAATCTTGCGTTTCCGTTAACCACAATAACTCATCATCAGACAGCTTTAAAATATCTGCAAAATGGCAAAATTGATTAATAACAGTGCGCATTTCGGCTTTATCTTGCCACATTTGCTCACGTAAATTCACATCAAAGCTAATTAGTCCGTGTTTTGCTTTTAGCCGTTCGATGGCTGTTTTGACCGTTGTACGACAGGTTTTCCCAACCAAAGCAAGTGAACAAAAATGTAAAATATCTTGATTAAAATCAGGAATTGCCGCAGTGGATAAAAACTGATCAGCAGAAGGCGAAACCAAAAAGGTAAAACTCCGTTCACCTTGGGTGCCTAAATCAACCACTACCGTACTTGTGCGGTGATCCTCATCCTTTTCTAAGCTTTGGCAATCCACCTGATAGGCGAGAAACGTGTTCTCCATAAATTGACCAAAAGGATCATTCCCCACTCGACCAATAAAAGCTGACGGTAATCCCAATTTTGCGACGCCAATCGCAACATTCGCAGGTGCCCCACCCGCACAAGCACGGTAATTCATCTCCCCTAAAGGCAGAAGATCCACCACCGCATCGCCTAACGACCAAATTTTTGTTTTAGACATATATATAGTTACTCGATTAATATTGATATTTATAACAGACTCACCCTAAAAGGTCCTGCGCCATAGACTAGAGGATTTCCATCAAAAATCATTGTTAACGTTAAAAATCTGTGATGATAATCACAAATTTGGTGATAAATAATGCAATTAGTTAACGTTAACAATGCGATTGCGTTACTATACCGTATAGGATTATGTGTTGATGTTAGTTAGACTTTATGGTGAAACAGATATGCGGCGCGTTACCGCCGCTCAATAATAGGTGAAAATACAATGCATATCGTTAATTATAAGCAGTCTCACACTGATTAATGTTAAGAAGTTTCAGAACTGGTACCCATTTCAATCAGTGCATTTTGATCAGTTAACGCGTACGACGACTGTCGGTAGCGAAAATGGCAATAGGCGAAACATTGTTATCACTCTTAGTCTGGTATTATGGCTGAGCTATTTTGCTGTTTACCTTACTGCACAACCAATATAATGAAAATACATCAAAAAAGAGGTTCTTATGTCAATAGCTACTGATAAGGCAGATCAAGCTGTTTTAGCGCTCAGCCAAGTGATGAATAAACAGTATTATCCCCATTTCCATATCGCACCACTTGCCGGTTGGATGAATGATCCCAATGGGCTGATCTATTTTAATCACCATTATCATGTTTTTTTCCAGCATCACCCTTACGATGCAAACTGGGGACCAATGCATTGGGGACATATGGTGAGTGATGATTTAGTCACTTGGCAAAGATTACCTATCGCCCTTGCTCCAGGGGATGAGTTTGATAAAAGCGGCTGTTTTTCAGGATCAGCAGTTGGCTATAATGGCAAATTGTGTTTGATTTATACGGGGCATATTTCGCTTGGTGGCGAAGGCCCACACGAAAAAATTCGCGAAACACAATGCTTGGCAACCAGTGATGATGGCATCCATTTTGAAAAACATGGCACCGTACTGGCACCAGAATCCGGCATTATGCATTTTCGGGATCCGAAAGTGTGGCAACAAGATGGACAATTTTGGATGGTGGTTGGCGAACGTAGCCTAAATGATGTCGGGCAAATTATGCTTTACCGTTCCGATGATCTTAAAAACTGGCAATTTGATCGCATTCTCATTAGCCATATCGATCCCGATGTATATATGCTTGAGTGTCCGGACTTCTTCCCGCTAGGGGATAAATGGGTTTTGATGTTTTCACCACAAGGCATGAAGGCGAAAGGTTACCAATATCGCAACCTTTTCCAATCAGGTTATATCGTCGGCGATTGGCAGCCAGGTAAACCATTCACACCGATCACAGCGTTTCAAGAGCTCGATTTTGGCCATGATTTTTATGCACCGCAATCTTTTGTTGCCAAAGATGGTCGTCGTCTCATTTTTGGTTGGATGGATATGTGGCAATCCGCCATGCCAACTAAAAAGGATAATTGGGCAGGCGCACTGACCCTGCCGCGCGAACTGATTTTAGATAACGATAATCGCGTTCGTAATCGCCCAATTAAAGAACTGACTGCGTTACGCAAAGCACATGTATCGTTAACTGATATCACATTGACCAATCAATTAATCAATACCGATATTGAATCGATCAGCTGTGAATTAAAAGTCGAATTTGATCTCAATCACTGCGATGCCGAACGTTTTGGTCTGCAACTGGCGGCCACGAAAGATGGCAAACAAGCCACACTGCTTTATGTCGACCTGCAAGCCAATCGCATTATGTTAGATCGCAGCTTATCTGGACAAGGTGTCACAGGTTATCGCAGCGTACCTTTACCAAAAACTGATTCGGCAATAAACAATAAATTGTCATTCCATATTTATGTCGATGCCTCATCAGTCGAAGTCTTTATTAATGACGATTTATATAGTATGAGCAGTCGTATCTATCCGATTTTACCGGCTGAACGCAAAGTTAATCTTTTTGCGGAAAACGGTTCGGCAAAAATTACGCAGTTAGATAGCTGGCAATTAGGTGCGTTGGATCAGACAATCATGCATGATTAAGCGTTAATTGATGCGTTTAACGCAAATATGCTAAAAAATACCTTAATACCACATAACAGCTAGAGATTTTTTGACAAGACTACGCTAGAATGACAATGGTAAATGATAATTATTATTATTTACCAAATCATTCCCGAGTCATGAGTTGTTATTGACTAAAATAATAAGAAAGAGGTATTTATGTACGTTACGATGAACCGTTTTAAAATTAAGCCCGAGTATGCCGATGACTATGCCAAAATTTGGCAAAATAGTGCTTTTCAATTAAAAGATGTCCCTGGTTTTTTAGATTTTAAATTTTTCCGATTAGATAAAAAACTAGACGGCTATGTGCTTTTTTCCTCTTATGCTGAATGGGAGAATAAAGCGTCATTCCAGGCGTGGACACGTTCTGATCACTTTAAAAAAGCGCATAGCGGTAATAATGATCATCATATGTATATCGAACATCCTAATTTAGAATGTTTTGACGTACTGATTGATAAATAACAATTGATAAGTAATCATTGATAAATAAAAACTGATAAGTAAGATGTGATAGGTAAAACTTGTAAAAGTGCACTATCAATAGAGATAGTGCGCCACTTGATAAAGTAATCAACATAAAGTATTCAACGCAATGAAATACTTTGTTATATCCAACATCATCCGATTTTCATTACAAAATGCGCTTATGCTTATATTGTTATATGGCATTGTTTTAAGTTGTCTTATTTTAAGATAAAAGGTAAATCGTGTTAAGGGATCGGGTTTTAAGACATTTTATCTTACAGTATTTTGTTTTAACCTATTGTATCTTAAGGTAATAAGTGAATTTGCGGTAGCGCATAATGAGGATGTTGCACAGTAATCAGATCTGCCCCATACCAACGCGTTAAACACTCCCGCGTGAGCACCGCTTGTGGCGTTCCCTGCTTTACCAGTTGCCCACCAGAAAGCAGCAAAATATTATCGGCATAGAGTGCGGCTAAATTAAGATCATGCAAAATACAACAGACACCCAAATGGTTATCTTTCGTCAACTGTTTGACTAATCGCAAGGTACTTTGTTGGTGATAGAGATCTAAAGCAGAGGTTGGCTCATCTAAAAATAACCATCTATCTTCATCACTTGTCATACCGAGTTGGACTAATGCACGTGCCAGTTGTACACGTTGCTGTTCACCGCCGGATAGATAACGGTAATCTTTATGCTGCAAACTGTCACAATCTGTCTGTTGCATAATCTGATCAAGCTGCTTTTGATCAAAATGCCGATAAGGTGCAGCCCCCATGGTTACCACTTCCCGCACCGTAAAGGGAAAACTAAGCTGCGTATGCTGCTGCATAACGGCTCTTACCTTAGCTAATGCTGACGAAGACCATTGCTCAAGATTACGCCCATTTAACGCACATTGCCCAGAACTGGGCTGCAAATAACCGGTTAAGAGACGTAACAGTGTTGTTTTACCGGCGCCATTAGGGCCAATTAGCACCGTCAATTGTCCTGCAACAAGATCTAAATTGACAGATTTTATCAGCGTGTGTTGGCCAAAATCATAACAAAGATTTTCTGCTTTAATCATCATTTAACCTTTCTGTCGTAAAATCAACCATAAGAAGTAAGGTCCCCCTAATAAGCTGGTCAACAGCCCGACAGGCATCTCGGCAGGCGCAACAATAGTACGTGCAATTGTATCGGCAACTAATAGAAGAATCGCACCACCGAGTGCAGAACCGGGTAATAACCAACGGTGATCAGCACCAAATTGCAGACGAATCAAATGGGGAACCACCAAGCCAACAAAACCAATTATCCCCGTCAATGAGACAGACACCGCAATCAATAATGCGCTAAGTAATAGCAGTGCGCATTTGGTCCGCTTAATATTAAGGCCTAAATAGTGCGCCTCTTCTTCACCTAATTGCAGTAAATTTAACGATTTCGCCATGGTAAAAGAGAGCAGCAGCGTCGGCATAATAACCAGTAATGCACCTATAACCAAAGGCCACTGTGCATGCGATAAATTACCCATACTCCAGAGCGACAATTCCCGCAATTGCTGCTCATTGGTTAAATAACTGATAATACCGATCATCGCGCCACAGAGTGCATTAATGGCAATACCCGCCAGCAATAATTTTGTTAATGAACTATGCATTGGCTGACTGAGTGAAAAGATGAACAGACCGATAACTAAACTGCCAATAAAAGCTGCAAAAACATGTCCATAGAGTGCCAACGCAGCGGGAAGCGAAAACGGCAAAATAATGGCAAAGGCTACCGCTAATGACGCTCCCGTACTTACCCCTAACAGACCGGGATCGGCTAACGGATTACGAAAAAGCCCTTGCATAATTGCCCCCGAAACAGCTAAAGCAGCGCCAATTAAAAGCGTTAAGGCAATACGAGGTAAACGAATCGATAACAGGACTTGCCATACTCCTTGATTAAAAGGCGTTTGCGATAAGAGAGGCCAAGAGATAGGTACCGCTCCCACACAGATAGCAAAAAATGTCAACATAACCAATAAAATTGCCAATCCAATTAACATAAGCGGAGGCTTAACACAATGCATAACAGATATTCTCTTTATCAGCCAAAACGGTAACGTAAGGACACTTGCGAAAAACTAACTTCGCTTAAACGCCAACGTCGGATCAACGACAGCATAAATTTGTCGTTCGAAATGGACTTGTGATAATTGTTGTGCCATCAGTAAGGCAACATCACGACGCCGCACAAAACCATGAATCTCCTCTTGGTAAAGTTTTGCTTGATGCGTTGCTTCACCATCTTGCAAGCCGCCAGGTCGTAAAATGAGATAATCGAGTTGGCTAGTTTGTAG
This sequence comes from Orbaceae bacterium ESL0727, assembly GCA_029433345.1. Taxonomy (GTDB): domain Bacteria; phylum Pseudomonadota; class Gammaproteobacteria; order Enterobacterales; family Orbaceae; genus Gilliamella. The sequence continues at coordinate 705,351 of JAQTHY010000001.1, read as the reverse complement.
CCAACTTTCTGCTAAGGTTTTTTCACGCACCGCTTGACCAAATGCCTGCTTTGCAACAGTAGAAAGGGTTACCCAGCTATCGCCGCATCCAATTGAGGTAACCAATAGCATACGTCTTAGCCCTGCCTGCTCAGCACTATCAATAATTAATCGATGTGCTTCATAGTTTGCGTTTTCACCACCTAACGTCGACACAACCGTTGCCCCTTTACCTGCTACGCGGCATGCTTCTGCCACTATCATTTTATCAGTAGCATCGCCCTTTATGACCGTAAAACCGCGTTCGGAAAGCTGTTTAGCCTGCTCGCCATTGCGGATAACTAAAGTGAGCCGATAAGCCTGTTTGACTTCGTCAAGCAGATGGGCAGCCACACCGTGACCCGCACCAAAAATTAACAGTGAATCCATCAAGATTAACCTTCTTTTGCTAATTTAGTTGCCAATGATCTAAAGGCAGTTAACTGATCGGCTAATAATTGACGATGGCTATCGCGACCCAAAAAGATCTTAAACATGGCGTTCCCTTGCTGATTAAGGAAAATAATCGACGCCGTGTTCATCGACATAAATGGGCGTTCAATCATGGCGATTGCTTGACAATTTTCAGCTTTAATATGACCCGATAAGCTCCCCTTACCCCGTAAATTAAAATAGCCGTGTCGATGAAAACCGGTCGGTAACTCACCTTTACTTTCAAAAATAATATCAGCGGTATGTACCAGTGTGGTTAACGTGCCCCACGTGGTTGTGTGCGCCCAAATTTCATCAAATTTATCACCTGAAACTAACGTTTTCGTGGGTAATGCTTTTATCACGTCTAACAGTGAAACATGATAATCAGCAGCAATACTTTCGAGCGTGCCATCTGGATCGGTCGCCATAAAATCAACAAGAGAAAGGGTCGTCATCATAAATCCTTTGTAAAATTTTTTGTGAAATTCGTTATCAAACTGTTTATAAAACTCTTTATAGAACGCTTTATAGAAGAAGAGCTAAACAATATATTAATTAAGTTGTGGAATGAGTTGTTGCAACGCTTGCATTAAATTACTGGACCAAAAACGTCCATCTTCGGTTAGACGAATACAGAGTGAATCATCACGACATAACCCCCGTTCTGACCACTGTTGTAAGAGCGGCTGTAGCTGTTTTGCATTGACGGAAAGTTGCGTTAAATCGATACGCCCAACTTCGATACCCGCTTGCAATTTATGTTGCCAGTTAGGCGTAGGGCCACCGTCATTATTGGGATTTTGCCCATTAATAACCGCCTTACTGGGTGCAGTCATCATCGCAATCGGTTTACGTCCTTCATCAAGCGCGTGATAGTAGTTATCCAGATTGCGTTCCATAAGATAACTATGCCCCTGGATATTACCGCCAGCACCACTGCCGAGCGCTAAACAATCAGCACCCTGTTTTATCAAGAGATTATAGAGATTACGTTCCCGTGTGGTGCGCGCCCAGTGACTATTACTCAATCGTTGCCAGCCCATATCGGTGAGATGCTCAGCACCTAAATGGTGAAGGCGACGGCGCATAGTCACATCAGGAAGTTCGATACGTTTTGCTTCGACTGATTTAAACAGCGGTGTCGTGGGCAATAGATTCATTGCATATAAATCAACCCCATCAATCGGTAATTGGCTCACAATGGCAAGATCATCGCGCCATGTCTGCTCAGTCTGATCCGGCAAACCAAAAATGAGATCGCAAACAACGGCCGCTTGATCGCGTGCAGCAAGATCGTCTAAAAAACGGATCGCCCCGTCACCATCGGTTGTACGCGCCAGTTTTTTGCGGATTGCAGAATTAAAAGTCTGAATACCGATAGAAAATCGGTTAGCTCCAGCAGCGAGGCAAGCGTCAATCTTTTCATCGGTAAAATCAAGAATGCGCCCTTCTATGGTAATTTCACAATCCGGCGCTAACGGCAACCGTTTTTTTAATAACGAAATGATCGCGTAAAGCTCTTGCGCTGACATCGCGGTTGGTGTGCCACCACCAAAATAGATGGCATGAATAGGTGCCGATTGTAGTAACTGACTTTCCGCTTCTAACTCAAACTCTTTAGTTAAATAGTGGTGATAACGTGCGGTACTGTCACTTTGCAATTTATTTTGGTAAAAACCACAAAACGTACAGTGTGTCGCACAAAAGGGAATATGAATATAGAAAAGTCGCTTACGGTGTGGTGTCACTGATTGTGTGATTGAACGCCACGTTGCTTGAACATCATCAGGACTAATCGGTGCAGTGTTGCGCCATGGCATAACAGCTCTACGATCTGGAAAAGGGAGTTCACTATCTTGAGCAAAAAAAGCTGAGAGATTTAACGTCATAAGTTAGGGTTTATTATTGTATAAATGTAAATAATAATAATTATCATTAATATTTACCATTTTTAGATATGGGTGTCAAGTTAATCAGATCAAACCCTTATATTGTCTATTTTTATTAATTAACCAACTTATCTACTTATTTTTAATATAAAAAATAAAAATGTGATTTACATCACAGTTTTGATAAAAATCATTTTATTCACTAGGCAAATTATCAATAACACCGTTATCATTAATGAGAATCATTAACATTTAAAATAAATTTATTATTCCTTATGAAAAAAACACACTCTCTTTTCGTCATACTTTCGCTATTACCTTGCCACGTCGCATTTGCTAATAGCGAAAATAGTACTCATCAAACAGGAAAATCTGAAAAAAAAGATGACGTGATTGTTATCAGCGCTAATCGTACTGAAACGTCTCTTTGGGATAGTCCTGTCACCATGCAAGTTATTGATAGCGAACAACTTGCTAAATTTAGCGGTGATTCCATTACTGAAGCGTTGCGCGATATTCCGGGTGTCACCGTCACAGATTCGGGTATGCCAGGTCGTAAACAGATCCGTATTCGTGGTGAGATACCAGATCGTGTCTTGATTCTTATCGATGGGCAGGAGTTTTCTTATCAACGCCTTTATGGAGCAGGTTTACTGATTGATAGTGAATCGGTTGAGCGTATTGAGGTGGTAAAAGGGCCGCATTCTGTACTTTATGGTGCACGCGCTATCGGTGGTGTCGTCAATTTTATTACCCGCAAAGGAGGGAAAAAAGCGATCCAAGGTGATATCAAAACCGGTTATGATACATCGGCAAGGGGGAACTTCGAATCAGGTTCACTGTATGGTTCTAGCAACGGTTTCGATTACCGTATTAGTGGTAGTAACTACAACTACGGTGACCGCCACACACCAGATGGCACATTAAAAGATACTGATTTCGCTAATCATAGTGTCAGTAGCTGGCTCGGTTATCAGTTTGATCAACATAAATTTGGTCTCTCATTAGAACGGCTGCAGCTTAACACACAAACCTACACATCAGCAGACATGCTAGCCCCGCCGTTAATTAAATTTAATGTGAATATTCCCAACATGATCTACAAAAAAGTGGGGACGTTTTATGATTATAACGCTGATGGCACATTCTGGAAGAATTTACATCTTGATTATTATGATCAGCAAATTGAACGCCATTTCCGCAATAATATTCTTTTACAGCCAATACCGATTTTGCAAATCAAACAAAATTATGCCGTTGATGATAGACAATCAACCAAAGGTGGCAATATTCAATCGGACTTTGAACTATTCCAAGGCAATAAGTTAATTATTGGTACGCAATATATACGCGATCATGTAGATCAACATTCACTCACCAAAAAAGGGACGTCGATTAATGGCCGACCACGCCCCGAAACCACCTTGAAATCCTATGATGCGTGGAAACAAGAGAGTTGGTCTGCATTTGCACAAGATGAGTGGCGATTGGCTAAAAACTGGACATGGGCCGTCGGTGCTCGTCAATATTGGCTAAAATCAAAATCATTAAATAACAACGCTGATCAAGGTAAAACCGAAAGTTCTGATCAACATATGGTTGGCTCAACCAGTTTACGGTATTCCGGTTTTGAAAATACTGAATTACGCTTATCTTATGCACAAGGTTATGTTTATCCGACACTGTTTAAACAATTTGCCCAATCAAGTGCTGGCAATGAGGGTATTACTTATGGTAATCCTAAATTAAAAGCTGAACAGTCGGATAATATTGAGTTTGGCGTCCGTTATAAAAACGCTAATTGGTTACTCGATAGTGCAATCTACTACGCAAAAGCGCGTGACTATATTACGACCCGAAAATGTGGTGTTGATAATGCACAAATCTGCCATGGTAATCTCGATCCATCACAATATTATGATAATGCCAATAAAGCGAAAACCTATGGCCTTGAATTCCAAGTTGAATACAACGCATGGCAAATTGTGCCTTATATTTCTGGGAATTTAATGCGTCGCGAAATTGATTTAGAAACCCGCAAAACGACTAAAACAGGTGATCCTCGATTTACCAGTAAAATCGGCCTAAAAAATAGCCACTTCTTTGAAAAATGGGAATTAGAAAGCGATCTTTATGCACGTGTCGCCAGTAAGGCAGATAATCATACTTCGACAAATAATCTTAATGATAGCCACAATGCAGGCTGGACAACCGCCAATCTTGAATTAAATGCGTATTTAGGAGCAGAGCGTCAATATCGCGCGGGTTTACAACTAAATAATCTTCTTGATCAACGCTATATCACAGCAAATGAATCCATTCCCTCGCCTGGATTTAGTGCTATTTTTAGTATCGGTATGAACTTCTAAGGGACAGACTCGTGAAAAAATATCTCACTCTATTTTATCTATTTTTGGCAATCAGTTTCTCTACACAGGCCACACAACTACCAACTAAAGCGCGGATTATTACGGCAGGGGGATCCATTACTGAAATGGTCTATCAATTAGGATTAGGCGATGATGTTGTGGGCGTTGATCAAAGTAGCACCTATCCCGACGCAGTAAAAAATGTCCCCTCGGTTGGCTCGTGGAAAACGCTTAGTAGCGAAGGAATATTGTCATTAAATCCATCCATTGTTATCACCTGGAAAGAAGCAAAACCGGCAAGCACATTAGAACAATTGCAAAAAACCGGTATTCGGGTATTACAACTCGATAGAATCCCTGCCACACCTGAACAGTTAGCGATCAATATCAAAACCATCGCACAAGCGTTTAATATTGACTCAAAAGGTGAAGCATTGGTTGAATCGATTACTTCGCAATTAAATACAATCACTAAACAGGTCGAAAAAGAGCACAATCCCCCCAATGTCCTATTTCTATTTAGTATGTTTGGCGGGCCTGCACAAGCAGCCGGGAAAGAGACAGTGGCCGATAGCCTGATGACTTTAGCGGGTGGCAATAATGTGGTTAACCATAAAAACTATCAAATTATTAGTGCTGAATCCTTTATTGTGGCAGATCCAGATGTGATCGTGTTAACCACCCAAGCATTACAATCATTAGGTGGCATTGAACAGTTAGGGAAAATCCAAGGTTTGAATCAAACTAAAGCATGGAAAAATCAACGCATTGTCACATTTGATCAAGCGATTTTGTTAGGCATGGGACCACGTGTGGCGCAAGCTGTTGATGGGCTCTATCACGCGTTTTATCCATCATCCAAGTAATATTAGGATTTTTTGATAACGCCTTATTTTACTAAACATATAGTATAAAGACTGTTTTATTATATTGTTTTATAAAAAGTTATTTTTCATGCTGATAGAAAAACCCCCAATGATGACTAATACACTATTGGGGGCCGTAATCGTAGCGCTTTTCTATCCAAATTAGTGATGATTAACTAAATAATTTGTGGAAGAGTAAGCCGATCCAATCTAACATCTTACCAAAAAAGCCAGCTTCATCGACATTTTGCAGCGCAACAAGCGGTTGTTCATTGATGACTTTATCATCTAATAAAAACTGCATTGTACCGACTTTGGTGCCCTTGCTAATCGGCGCATAAATATAACCATCCAGATTATATTTCACTTTTACATCGGCAGAGCGCCCTTTTGGTACCGTCACATAAGCACCATCAACCGCTCCAACTTGAACACTGTTTTCATCACCATACCAAACAGGTGCCATAGCTAACGGTGTATCGGATTTAACTGGATTCGCGGTTTCAAAAAATCGGAAGCCCCATACTAACAGTTTTTTACTCTCTTCTTCGCGGCCTTTAAATGTACGTCCACCCAATACGGCTGAAATTAAACGTGTATTACCATCAACGGCAGAAGCAACCAGATTATAACCTGCTGCACTGGTGTGGCCTGTCTTAATACCATCCACATTTAAAGAGGTATCCCAAAGTAAACCATTACGGTTTAGTTGAGGTTTAGATAATGTATAGGTGAACTCTTTTTCTTTATAAATCGCATATTCGGTTGGTAGATCATGGATAAGCGCTCGACCTAAAAAAGCCATATCCTTAGCTGTTGTATATTGACCGGGGGCATCAAGGCCATGCACTGTTTCAAAATGCGAATGTTCTAGGCCGATTTTTTTGGCATATTCATTCATCAAATTGACAAATGCACCTTGGCTGCCCGCCACATGTTCCGCCATCGCGATACAGGCATCATTACCTGACTGGATGATAATGCCTTTATTAAGATCAGCAACCGATACAGTTTTCCCCACTTCTAAAAACATTAAAGATGATCCTTTTAAAACAGGATTTCCTGTCGCCCAAGCATCTTTACTCACCACAACCATATCATCATTTTTAATACGACCAGATTGCAACGCTTGCCCTACAACATAACTGGTCATCATCTTGGTTAAACTGGCAGGATCGCGTTGCTGTTCAGCATTATATTGGGCGAGAATTTCACCTGATTTAGCATCGATTAAAATATATGACTCAGCGTCAAGTTGCGGAATATTGGGAATAGGAAATGGCATATCTGCAGAGACATAAGAACAGAATGCTAATGTCAACACAGCCAATGATAATTTAAATTTTTTCTTCATTATTTGAATTCCGTTAAATATTTTTAGATAACATATATCGATGTGTATGAATAGACATCATGATACCAAAACCAGCCATCAACACCACTAGGGAAGAGCCGCCATAACTAATAAGCGGTAATGGTACACCAACCACCGGTAAGATTCCACTGACCATACCAATATTAATAAACACATAGACAAAAAAGACCAGTATTAATCCGCCACAAAGCACGCGCCCAAAGGTCGTTTGTGCTTGCGCAGCAATAATCAATCCTCGACCAATTAAAAACAGGAATAACAACAGTAAAATAATCGATCCAATAAAACCAAATTCTTCCGCAATAACCGAAAAAATAAAATCCGTATGTCTTTCCGGCAAAAATTCGAGCTGAGATTGTGTTCCTTCTAACCAACCTTTCCCCCAAATTCCACCTGATCCAATCGCGGTTTTCGACTGTAAGATATGATAACCGGTACCCAGGGGATCGCGTTCAGGATTAAATAAGGTGAGTACTCGCTCACGCTGATAATCATGCATCAAGAAAAACCACATAATTGGCACAAAGGCACCGATTAATACGATCGCTAATAATATAAATTTCCAATTAATGCCCGCTAAAAAGATAATAAAAATACCCGACATGGCAATCAAAATTGAGGTACCTAGATCAGGCTGCATAGCCACTAATAATGTTGGCACGCCAATAATTACCAATGTCAGTAATATGGTTTTTAATGGCGGTGGACAACCATCACGATTAATAAATTTTGCCACCATTAACGGTACCGCAATTTTGGCAATTTCAGAAGGCTGAAAGCGGATAAAACCGAGATCTAACCAACGCTGCGCACCTTTACTGGCATAACCAAAAAGATCCACGGCAAACAAAATGACAATACAGACAATATAGAGATAAGGTGCCCAAGTTTCATAAGTCCGTGGCGAAAATTGTGCCAAAATAATCATTACCGAAAAACCGAGCACAATTTGCCCAACACGCCGCTCCATCATACCGATATCTTGCCCACTCGCACTCCAAAGAATGTACAGGCTATAACCGAGTAATAACGTAATGAATAACATAAAGAGCGGATCGATATGGATTTTTTGCCAAAAAGATTTTTTATCACTAGTCATCATTAATCTTCATGCCCTGTATTTGGATTGACGTCTGGGAGTTCGGTTGAATCATCACCTAAAAGGTAATAATCCAAAATTTTACGGGCCATTGCTCCCCCATTAGAACTACCGCCACCACCATTTTCTAACACAATGGCTAACGCAATGGTCGGTTTATCATAAGGCGCAAAAGCAACAAATAACGCATGATCACGCAAATGTTCCGGGACTTTGTGTGCATTGTAAACTTCATCTTGTTTTAGACCATACACTTGTGAAGTCCCTGATTTACCGGCAGCTTGATATTTAGCATCAGCATAAATTTTACGCGCAGTCCCTCGCACACCAAATAAGACCCGATGCATACCTTCTTTGGCGATCTTCCAATACATTGGATTGACATCCACCAAACTGTTATCTTCGACATGCGGATCTCGTGGTGCTGGTGGCAATTCCGAATTTAAAATATCGCTTTTTTTATATAACAAGAAGTGCGGCGTATAAACCTTGCCATCATTAATCAAAATAGTTAACGCTTTTGCCATCTGCATTGGGGTCGCGGTCCAATAGCCCTGCCCTATCCCGACAGGAATCGTATCACCTTGCAGCCATGATTTTTTATGGCGCTGCTTTTTCCATTCCCGTGTTGGCATCACACCGCGCGTCTCTTCGCTTGGCGAAATATCAATACCGGTTCGTTCACCATAGCCAAATTTATTCATCCATTGTGATAGACGATCAATACCCATATCATAAGCAACTTGATAAAAATAGGTATCGACTGACTCTTCGATCGCTTTTAACACATCCACCCGACCATGCCCCCAACGTAGCCAGTCACGGTAACGTTTATCGGTTCCCGGCAATTGCCACCAACCCGGATCATAAACAACACTTTTCGGCGTCACGACCCCTTCACTAAGTGCCGCAACAGAGATATACGGTTTGACTGTTGAAGCTGGAGGATAGGCACCCAGTAATACGCGATTAAATAATGGTTTATCCGGATCATTGAGCAATCCGTTATAGGTCGTTGACGAAATTCCCCCCACAAATGGGTTAGGGTCGTAACTCGGACTGGAAACTAACGCTAAAATCTCACCATTATTCGGATCTAAAGCCACCACCGCAGCTTTACGCCCGGCTAATAATTGTTCGATATAGAGCTGTAATTTTAAGTTGATCGACAAATAGATATCTTCGCCGGCCTGCGGAGAGTGTTGATTTAGTTGACGAACAATACGCCCACGGCTATTCACTTCCACTTCTTCATAACCGGGTAGGCCATGCAAGACATCTTCATAAAATCGTTCAATGCCCATTTTACCGATATTGGCGGTACCGACATAATAGCTGGATTTACCTTCGTCTTCGAGGCGCTGTTTATCTTGACTATTGATTTTCGATACATAGCCAATAATATGCGTTAACGAGGCACCATAAGGATAATAACGATGTAACGTACCAGTTATTGACACAAAAGGGAAACGATGCTGATCAACCACAAATCGCGCGATCTCTTTAGTCGTGAGATTGTCTTTAAGTGGTACAGGACGGTGAGCTTTATAATTCCGCCTCTCTTTTTGAAAATTCTCAATATCTTCATCGGTTAAATCAACAATCTTTTTTAGCGCCGCAAACTGTTCATTTAGATTTTTAATTTTATCTGGAATCACATTCAGTTGATAAGTCGTATTATTGATCGCCAACGGCGTACCATTACGGTCATAGATCATGCCGCGACTTGGAGGAATAGGAATAATTTCAATGCGATTATTATTCGATTTAGTGCTGTAATAGCTAAAATTTGATATCTGAAGATCAGCTAAATTAGCCAGTAGCACCATGACTAATACAATAATAATCACAAAAGCAAACAACGCTCGACGAAGAAAGAGATTCGTTTCAGCTGAATGATCTCGAATCGTCGTGCGATTGGTCTGTTTTCGTTGACGTGCAATAGGGATAATCTGACTCCTTTACTGGCAATTTTATTCTTTTATCTGCGCAATTTTACGCGCTTGCTGGTTCTCTTCCCATTTGTCATACGCGTTAACGATCCTGGCAACAACTGGATGGCGCACAACATCATCACTCTGGAAAAAGTTAAAACTAATATCGTCCACATCAGCAAGAACTTCAATGGCATGCCGTAATCCCGACTTTTGATGATGCGGTAAATCAATCTGCGTAATATCGCCGGTAATCACCGCTTTTGAATTAAAGCCAATACGAGTTAAAAACATTTTCATCTGTTCAATAGTGGTATTTTGACTTTCGTCTAAAATGATAAACGCATCATTTAACGTACGACCGCGCATATAGGCGAGTGGCGCAACTTCGATCACATTTTTTTCGATCAGTTTCTCCACTTTTTCAAAGCCAAGCATCTCAAATAGCGCATCATAAAGCGGACGCAGGTAAGGATCCACTTTTTGGCTTAAATCGCCGGGTAAAAAACCCAATTTTTCCCCTGCCTCAACAGCCGGGCGCGTTAGTAAAATACGACGCACTTGCTGCTTTTCTAAAGCATCGACAGCGGCGGCTACCGCTAAATAGGTTTTCCCAGTCCCAGCTGGACCAATACCAAAGGTAATATCATAATCCAAAATATTCGCAATATAGTGTGCTTGATTTGGCGTTCTTGGTTTTATCACGCCCCGTTTAGTTTTGATCATCACTAATTTACCCCCTTTAGCATCGATATAGGCAGGTAAATGGTGTTGTAACTGTTCGAGTGCGCCCGACTCTTTTATTGCCAAATGCACCTGTTCGGGCTCAATGTCAACTAATTGACCTCGCTGTTTTGTCTGTTTATACAGAGATTGCAAAATCGCTATCGCCGCCTTAACGCATATTTCATCACCGGTTAACGAAAAGTGATGACTTCGTTGATTAATCTCAATACCCAGTCGTTTTTCAAGCTGCTTGATGTTGTCGTTATAAGGACCACAAAGGCTATTAAGTCGTTCATTGTCAGCCGGTTCCAGCGTGATCTCATCGGTTATATTATTCAACGGAAAATCCTCTTATTATGCTGTTATCTTATGGTTGATAAAAACCGACCCCTAACGCATTTTCTTTACGCGTCCGTGAAATAACCGATATTGGCGATTCATTAATGCGTAAATTCATCTCATTTTCAGTTCGTATCACCTTACCACGTAATGAATTGGGGTAAACATCGGTAATTTCAACATCGACAAATTGCCCAATCATATCAGGTCTACCTTCAAAATTGACGATGCGATTATTTTCCGTACGGCCGGTGAGCTCCATCACATCTTTCTTAGAAGGGCCTTCGACTAAAACACGTTGCACCGTACCTAGCATCTGTCTGCTAAATTGCATCGCTTGTTGATTAATGCGCTGTTGTAAAATATAAAGACGCTGCTTTTTCTCTTCTTCCGAGACATTATCTTCCATCTCTGCAGCCGGTGTCCCCGGGCGCGCTGAGTAGACAAAACTATAACTGAGATCGAAATTGACATCGGCAATCAGCTTCATGGTTTGGGCAAAATCATCCTCTGTTTCGCCAGGGAAACCGACAATAAAATCAGAACTAATCTGAATATTAGGACGCACTTTGCGCAATTTACGGATAATCGATTTATATTCCAACGCAGTATGGGTACGTTTCATCAGATTAAGCACCCGATCCGAGCCACTTTGTACAGGCAAATGCAAATAACTGACCAGTTCCGGCGTATCTCGATAGACATCGATAATATCATCGGTAAATTCTATTGGATGACTCGTGGTAAAACGGATACGGTCGATCCCATCGATTGCCGCAACTAAGCGCAATAATTCAGCAAATGAACAGATATTGCCATCAAAAGTAGGACCACGATACGCATTAACATTTTGCCCTAACAAGTTCACTTCGCGCACACCTTGTTCAGCCAGTTGGGCAATCTCGTAAATCACATCATCACACGGGCGACTCACCTCTTCTCCACGGGTATAAGGCACCACGCAATACGTACAATATTTATTACAGCCTTCCATGATCGATACAAAAGCTGTCGGCCCTTCACTACGCGGTTCAGGCAAACGGTCAAATTTTTCAATCTCGGGAAAGCTCACATCCACCAGATGATCACCTTTACCACTACGAATTTTTTCAATCATTTCAGGTAAACGATGGAAGGTTTGCGGCCCAAAAATCATATCGACAAAAGGGGCGCGTTTACGAATATGTTCGCCTTCTTGTGAAGCGACACAGCCACCTACACCAATAATCGTATGTGGATTTTTCTTTTTAAGGTTTTTCCAACGGCCCAACTGATGAAAAACTTTTTCTTGCGCTTTTTCACGAATCGAACAGGTGTTTAGCAATAAAATATCGGCTTCTTCTGCATTATCCGTTAAGGTAAGACCGTGGGTAGACGCTAACAGATCCGCCATTTTTGATGAATCATACTCATTCATTTGGCAACCCCACGTTTTAATATGCAATTTATGTGGAATAGGGGCAGCTGGGGAATGTTGGCGATCGGGCTTTTGGCTATGTTGTGTTTGGGAATCTAATTTGCTCATCAATGACTCTATGTGTAATGGATAAAATGGAAACGGTTATAAAATCCGCGATTTTAGCGGACTATATTGTAATCCTTTGTGATAATAGGGTCTATAGGTGTAAGTCACGAAGTGGTATTTTTCTGCAAAATAGTGTCTAACATATTATCTTTATTACGCTTTTTCTCACATTAAGATAACAATCAAGGAAATAGACTGTTTATCGATAAACGCAAACATGCGGTAAAACAGCTCTTTTTAACCGACATAACAACCGTATTTCTCTCTATTATTAAGCAAACTCGCTTCCATCCTTTTTAAAAGTGAATTATTTTATGTTATGATTATTCAATTAAAATTTTAGTATAAGTATTTGTAGATATGCGCGAAGAATTGAATCTCACAAGACGTCTTTTAATTAAAGGAATTGTCGCGACGTGTTTACTTTCGATCACGCGAGTTGGTTTTGCGGCGCCCACGCAAATATTAGCCGCGCGTGTGTGGCCTTCATCTACCTATACACGTATTACGTTAGAATCTAATGTCAAATTGACGTATAAACATTTCACCATGAATAATCCTGATAGGATTGTGGTAGATGTTGACAATGTCAGCCTAAATCCGGTTCTCAAAAAATTACAATCGCAACTCTTTAAAGACGATCCCTACATAAAAACGCTGCGTGTTGCGCAATATGATCCGCAAACAATTCGTCTCGTTATTGGCCTAAAACAAGGCGTGAAACCCCATCTCTTTACCTCGCAGCCCATCGCTGAATTTAAAAATCGGTTAGTGATTGATCTGTACCCAAGCAACCCTAAAGCGGTTGATGATGATCCTTTATTAGCACTTCTTGAAGAATACAATAAAGGGAGCCTAACCGAAAAACCGACCAACGTAGCAACCTCGACAACCAAAAAAAGCAATAAAGTGGTGGTGATGCTCGATCCCGGTCATGGTGGCGAAGATCCCGGCGCAATTGGTTATAAAAAAACGCGCGAAAAAGATGTTGTCTTGCAAATTGCAAGGCGAGTACGTAATTTATTAAAAAGTGAATCACAAATAAAAGTCTATATGACGCGTAATGAAGATGTCTTTCTGCCTTTAAAAGTCCGTGTTGCCAAAGCACGTGCGCAACGTGCCGATCTTTTTATCTCTATCCATGCTGACGCGTTTGCTAGCCGTTCGGTCAATGGTTCGTCAGTATTTTCGCTCTCCACCCGTGGTGCCAGTAGTTCTGCCGCTAGCTATTTAGCACAAACACAAAACGAAGCAGACGAGATTGGCGGCGTGAGCCGCAGTGGTGATAAATATTTAGATAATACCATTTTAGATTTAGTCCAAAAAACGACGCTGAGCAATGGCGTACTATTGGGAACATCGATCCTAAATCGCATGAAGAAAGTGAACAAAATGCACAAACCGTCCATCGAAAAAGCGGGATTTGCTGTATTAAAAGCACCGGATATCCCATCAGTATTAGTCGAAACGGCGTTTATCAGTAATCCAGCTGAAGAGCAGAAACTCAAGACTGCCGACTTCCAAAATAAAGTGTCCAAAGCGATCGTTGAAGGTATCAAAGACTATATTAAGAAGCGAAAAAACTAACTTATTGATGAATAATAAAAATACGTTAATCAAGAATAAAAATAAGGCCACGATTATAACAATTACCATTAAACAGATAAGGTATCCGCGTGTTAGAATCTTTCAGAACTCCTACCCATTTCAATCAAAATCGCACACATATTCTTAATGAGAAAAATGGTTAAAAAGAACAGTTATTGAGTAAAACAATGGCTGAGTAGAAAGCGGACTACAAATCAATTATCAACGACATCAGACAGCAAATTGACCTTGAGATTGGCTAACGATTTCAATCACGCCAATTTCAAAGTCGATAAATAATCAGCTTGGTTTATGCCAATTTTTGTGCGAATAAAAATGGATTAAGACCGCTTTTTGCAAAACCTTCTTCTTCGGTTTTCATATCCAGCATCAGTGTGGCAATATCATCAGCAATCACATCAAGGTGCGGGGCAAGTTCTTGATTAAAGATTTTTAGATAGCTATGGCAGTGATCACAACATTCAGCTTGTGTCGCGGCACGTTCGTCATCTAACGAAAAGTAATGAATATCTTGTAGATTATCACAGCTGGTACATTTTACTCTCGGTACATACCATTCGCTTTCACATAAACTACAATGTAAATAACGCAGACCTAGATTCTGGCCGATATGAATCGTACTTGCCACAGGTAAACTATTGCAGACGGGGCAGAGCCAGCTTTTATCACTATTTTCAGCAAAGGCTTTACCTTTGATTTGGCTAGCCAACTGTGTGTAATAAAGTGATAACGCCGCCCAAATAAACAAGGATTCGTTACTGCTGACTTTATCAAATTCACCATTTAACAATCGTAACGCCTTTTCTTGATATTGCTCAGGGCTATTTTTCTGCAACTCCTCAATCAATTTGGCTATTTCGTCTGTCATTTTCGGTAATGAAGCCAATAATTTTTCCAAATATCGCTGCCAATCATGGTTAAGTGGATAATTAGCTAAACTTAATGGCGGTAAATCTGTATCAGCAGTAAGCGCTTTGGTCAGATCGACATGGATAGGATCCTGTTTGAGTAATTCTAACTGTTCAGCAACAATGCTAGCACAGAACTGAAGATAATCGGCAAATGGACTCTCTTTAGCCAGTGCTTGCAATCTTTCTAAACGATGAGCATAAAGCACATTTGGGGCAGGATAGAAAAGCAGCGGAATCGTTCTGACAACATGACCGGCTGACTTTTTGTTGGACTGCTGCTCTAATTCGGTTTGTGGAAGAATCTTTATGCTCATAATGTTATAACTCTTTTTTCAACTGTTTTGACTATTTTGACTCGGTTTTAGGTGCAGTTTCTGATTTCAGTTCTTCATTTTGGAACACTTTTTCCATTTCAGACTGATACCATTTAGAATGATTTTTTCTCGCCCAAGCACGCGATACATACCCGGTAATCATCCCTTTAATAGAACCTGTAACCCACATCGCCATATAAGCGTGACCAATAGCCAACAAAATCAAGGCAATCGCGGCTAAAGAGTGCAAGAAAATCGCGATACGGACGACTGGGATTGGGAAATAGTCGGAAAAATAGTGTCGCCACATAACCAATCCAGTAATAAACAGTACCGTAATTAAGCTCATAATGCTCCAGAAAAGGAATTTTTGGCCAACATTATATTTGCCAATAGGAATGCCCCCTTCTTGACCCGCAATAACTTGCTTCATATTTTTTATCCACAATAGATCATCTTTATTAGGAATATTATGGTGCGCTAAGCGAATCCCCATGAAGATCAGTATCACAAACACAATACAACCTAAAATTGGATGCAGCGCTCTAACTAATTGTGGTGTCCCAAGAAAGAGACCAAATATTGAGAGCGATGGGAAAAAGAGCGATAACCCAGAAAACGCCGTTAAAATAAAAAGACAGACCATGACCCAATGACAAAAACGGATAATCAGTGGCGTTCTTAAAATGAGATCTTTCTTATTCATGACGATGTTCCTCGCTTGTAGGTGCGGCTGATTTACTTTTGTTGGCTATAAAAGCAGCGCGTGCACTTTTTTCATACTCTTTTTCACCTTCAATATCTTCTTCATCGACTTCGATCGGTCCTACCCCCATATAATGGAAGAGTAAGCCGGCAAAGGTTGCGACAAAGGCAGCAGCAGAAATTGGTTTCCATGCCCCTTTCCAGAATTTCACCACTTCACTAATATGCGGATCTTTTGGTAATCCGTGATATAACTCAGGTTGATCTGCATGATGAAGCACATACATAACATGTGTACCCCCCACACCTTCTGGATTATAAAGTCCCGCATGAGTAAAGCCGCGATTTTTCAAATCCTCAATGCGGTGTTCGGCGTGACGAATCATATCCGCTTTGGTACCAAAATGGATAGCACCAGTAGGACAAGTTTTAACGCAAGCTGGTTCTTGACCAACTGCCACCCGATCAACACATAATGTACATTTGTAAGAGTGATTATCTTCTTTGCTCACCCGTGGGATATTAAATGGGCAACCCGCAATACAATATCCACAACCGATACAATGTTCTGATTGGAAATCGACAATACCGTTAGCATACTGGATAATCGCACCTTCTGATGGGCAGGCTTTCAAACAGCCTGGATCGGCACAGTGCATACAACCATCTTTACGAATTAACCATTCAAATTTACCGTTAACTTCCACTTCAGAATAACGCATGACGGTCCACGCTTTCGGCTCTAAATCGGTAGGATTATCATAAATCCCCACATTTTGACCAAAATCGGCACGCAGATCGTTCCATTCACTACATGCAACTTGGCATGCTTTACAACCAATACAGGTTGTCACATCAATCAATTTAGCGACTTCTTGTTGAAAGTCTCTTGCTCGCGGCGCAGGCGTAATCGCATTGGTAGCTGAGCGTCGAATGATGTCTTGAGTTTGTAATGACATAATTTAGCCTCCTATGACTACGCTGCTGATGAATTAGAAACTTTTTCAATATTAACCAGGAATGCTTTATATTCTGGTGTTTGTGAATTAGCGTCACCTAAATGTGGCGTCAATGCATTAATCAGAAAGCCTTTCTTCCCTACACCTGTATACCCAAAAACAATAGGTATACCGATTGTTTCTACTTCTTTACCATCAACAGTTAAGGTTGGAAGCCGTTTAGTAATCACCGCTTTAGCCTTGATATATCCACGATAAGAACTTACCTTCACCACATCACCTAATTTAATGCCTTTTTTATTGGCAAGATTTTCACTCATTTCGATAAATTGTTCCGGTTGAGTGATGGTATTGATGATGGAATGCTGTGTCCAAAAATGGAAATGTTCAGTAATACTGTATGTTGTGCCCACATAAGGGAACTCTTCTGCATTACCTAAACGCGCCAAATCTTCTTTGAAAACACGTGTTACTGGGTTGTTGATCTGTTTAGGATGCAACGGATTTGTCGAAATCGGTGTTTCAAATGGTTCATAATGTTCAGGGAATGGACCATCAACTAAACGATTGACGCAAAATAAACCGCCTAATCCATCATTGTTCATGATAAATGCACCGGCGCCTTTTTCTGGTGATAATGTTGCAGTAAAGTCAGCCACATCATTACCTACCCAACTCGAACCATCCCATTTAACCAAAAGACGATTTGGATCCCACGGATTACCTTTTGCATCAGCAGATGCGCGATTATAAAGCACACGGCGGTTAAGTGGCCAAGCCCATGACCAACCTGGATGAACACCTTTACCTGATGGATCACTTGGATCACGTCGAGCCATTTGGTTGCCTTGTTCAGTCCACGAACCGCAGAAGATCCAAATTCCAGATGCCGTAGTGCCGTCGGCTTTTAATTGTGCAAAACTGCTCAATTGCTGACCTTTTTTAACGATCACATTACCATTCGCATCGGTTAAGTCAGCTAATGCACGGCCATTATAATCTCTTGCCAATTCTGCCGCTGCAGGTGCTTTTGGTATTTTATAATCCCAAGCAAGGTTATCAAGCGCTTCATGGTAACTTCCCCCTTCTTGCGCATAAAGCTCTTTCATTCTTAAAAAGATACGCGCAATAATGACAGGATCATGAAGTGCTTCGTAAGGTGGTTCGGCAGCTGACCAGTGCCATTGTAACCAACGAGAGGAGTTAACAATAGTCCCTTCTTCTTCGGCAAAGCAGTTAGACGGTAGTCTAAAGACTTCGGTCTGAATTTGGCTAGGATCAACATCGTTAGATTCACCATAATTTTTCCAAAACTCAGCTGTTTCGGTCGGTAATGGATCGATATTAATCAAGAATTTGAGTTTAGATAACCCTTCGCGAATACTTTGTTTATCAGGGAACGAAGCTAATGGATTAAAGCCTTCGCAAATAAAACCATTTGCTTGTCCATTACGCATCATATTGCTAAATTGCAATACGTCGTAAGTTTTATCCCATTTAGGTAACCAATCAAATCCCCAGTTATTTTCTTTGGTGGCTTTATCTCCATACATGGATTTCATAAAGCTAACGAAGAATTTAGGGTAATTACCCCAAAAGTTAACTTCGGTTGGTCCAAGTGGTTTTGGTGTTTTTTCAGCTAAATATTGTTCAAGCGAGAGTTGTGACTCTTTTGGCAACTCAAGATAAGCAGGCAAGCGGTTAGAGAGTAAACCGACATCAGTCAAACCTTGAATATTAGAGTGTCCACGTAACGCATTAATGCCGCCACCCATCATACCGACATTACCTAAAATAAGTTGAATCATCGCTGCAGTACGAATAATTTGGGTACCGTAACTATGTTGTGTCCAACCTAATGCATATAAAAATGTCGCAACACGATCATTGCTTTTTGTGCTGGCCAGTGATTTACAGACATGCAAGAATTTATCAACCGGTGTACCTGTCACATTATTGACCACTTCAGGTGTATAACGACTAACATGTTTTTTCAGAAGGTTCCAAACACAACGTGGATTCGCTAATGTTTTATCACGTAACGCATAACCGTGTTCATCAAGTTGATAAGCCCAGCTAGATTGTTCATATTTATGTGTTTGTACATCATAACCACTAAATAAGCCATTATGAGTATCAAAATCAAAATCATCACGAACGATTAAACTGGCATTCGTATGCGTAACTAAATACTCGAAATTAACGTCATTGTTGGTAATTAAATAGTTGATCACACCTAATAGAAATGCGATATCAGAACCGGCACGAATTGGGGCATATAAATCGGCAACTGACGCAGTACGGTGGAAACGGGGATCGATAGCAATGATTTCAGCACCATTATGGATTTTTGCTTCCATCGCCCATTTAAAACCAACGGGGTGAGCTTCGGCGGCATTCCCCCCCATCACAATAATCACATTGGCATTTTTAATATCTGTCCAGTTATTTGTCATTGCGCCACGACCATAAGTCGCCGCCAAACTTGACACTGATGGACCATGACATACGCGAGCTTGTGTTTCAAGACTTAACATACCCAGTGCACGCGCCACTTTAAAGGCAAGCCAGCCGGTTTCATTACTCGCGGCCGAGGTCACAAGCCAACCGGTTGTTGTCCAACGATTAACAGTCGCACCTTTGCTATTTTTCTCAACAAAATTCTTATCGCGATCATCTTTCATTAGACGGGCAATACGATCAATCGCGTCATCCCAGCTAATTTTTTGCCACTTATCCGAACCTGGCGCACGGTATTCTGGGTAACGTAGTCGATTAGGACTCTTAATATAGTCAAGCACACCCGCGCCTTTTGGGCAAAGTGAACCACAACTTACTGGATGATCTGGATCGCCTTCGACATGAAAAACTGAAGATTCAGCATTCTTTGCCCCATCACCACGACTATAAAGCAACATACCACAACCCACTGAACAATAAGTACAGTTATTACGGGTTTCTTTGGATTTTAATAATTTATATTGACGTGTTTGCGCTAATGCAACATTGGGGGCAAAACCTAGTGTTGCAACGGTTGTTCCAGCCATACCACCAGCACAGATCTTAAAGAACTGTCTACGGTTAAATAGCATATAAACTCCTTAAAAAGCTGACATTGTATTATCTGATTTTTTTTATTAGGGGGAGTAGGACTCCTTCTATATTTTTATCATAATCGTTTACACAGCAGAAATAAAGTGAAAAGCTTGTGCAAAGATCTAAAATTTGACTTGAGTCAACAAGTGACGAACATTGTTACGATATAGACTCATTCTCATTTGAGATAATGACGTTACCTTGGGCAATCATCAGCGATAACCACAGAAGACAGACAACCTCATCATGCTTATCATGTTGTCCGATAACACGATCTAGCAACGCCATCCGACAAGATAAAATATGGCGCAAGATAGCTGCGTTTCGCGATCTATAACATATTTGTAACGGTTCGCCACACAACAAACGCTATTGGATTGCGTCTAGCAAAGCCTGATCAGACTGGTTATCAGCTAGTCCTAATCGATTTAATTTATTCACATAAAATTGCTTCACTTTATCCCAACGATAATAAGGATAGTGATCTGTGATAATAGGCAAATGCACCTCTTTTTCGTTAAGCAAAAGCTTAACTAAAATGTGGTTTGCCGATATGTCATGACTATCAGTTGGCTTATAAAAAATAAATTGGATATTGGCTGCCATCGGAATAATTGTCGCCGCTTGCCACACAGCGGGGTAAGTCAACAAAGAATCGGCAACCGTATGCGTATGTTCGATCTCAAGTAATGTGGCTAACGGCGAAAGCGTTTCTGCATGACCAAACCGCAAATTTGCGGCTAGGCGATTTCCGGTAATGGCGCTATCGGCGGTATGAATAATATTCCAAAGTAAAGGCGCCGCAATCTTAATCTGAATACCATTCGCATCAAATGCTGGCCCAATTTGCAGGTAATCTTTTGCCGTCACGACGATTGCAAAGGCATTGTTCTCGTCATCCCCAAAATAGCTTTGCAGATCTAACTGATGATCATGAAGCGTTTGTGGTGTAAAAGAGAGTAACGCCTGATATAGCGTATAGAGCGCAATCACAAAATCATTGGTATGAATAGGGGCGTGATTGACCATTACCGCGCCTTGTTCGAGTTGCGATAAAAATGTCGCCCTAAAAATCCGTTCAGCCACCGCATTGCTCATCGCGTTAATTTGAGGAGTTTGCGCGATAGATTGCAGTTGTTGCTTGATGGCATGACTCTTTTTATATTGCAAATAAGCGGGGGAATAATCAAAAAACCTCAATAATGTCTGCTGATGATTCGGTTGTTGCTCGACCTTTACGCCAGGATATTTAGCGCTAAATGGTTGCAGAAAAATAGCGGCGCTCTCTTGCGCACGCGGTACTGTCGAGGAAAGCACCGCAATCGATTTCCCGGTAAACACGGTCGGATAGTTATCCCACATCCGTTGACCAATGCTGCGAATAGCTTGTCGCCCTAAATCAGTAAGTTCGCCGTAATGATTCTGATTCAATTTCATCAACGTCATCACTTGCGTTAATAACTGTTGCCCCTTGGGCGTCAACTGTTGCGCCTGATCGGCCAATAATAAGAGCTGATAAACACGCTGTTCCGATTTTGCGCTACTAATATAACGCGAACCGTGCCGCCCGACATGATCAATATAAAAGGGTTGATAACCTTGCGGAGCAGGTGTCTGGATCTGCACGACATCGTAATAATAGGCAGTTTTCGAACCGGATAAAATAGGTGGCTGAGCCGTGGCAATGATCGGCAGCAGGCAAGATAGTGTCACGATAACTGTTTTAAAATAATCCATAAAATACACCTATGATTGCTAAGCTATCCGTCATAATTTCTCGCTTTCCACTGTTCATCGTAATATTTGGATGTTTCAGAACTATACTATGTTTATGTCAAAAAACGATCGTTTATGTAAAATCTAGTTCATGTAAAATATAGTTTATTTAAAATATTATGGATTTATGTCAACTATGCTCAGGTAGACTGATGCCGATACCATGGCATGTCGTCTATCCTATTATCAACCTACACGATCGTCCTATCTGCCTTGAAAATAGGGAAAGAACACCCATCCGTATAGGCAAAATTGGCTAAAAACCACTTTTTTCAATCTCTCAACCACAACTCACATCACAACACCCTTAAAAGGAAATCGATATAACTGTAATAAAAACAGCATCAATGACTAATATACTCTTTTTTTTTCTGTAAAAAAGATTATCCTTATCACCCTCTTGTTCACTGGAATTTTCTGCATCTAATGAGCTCACAACAACAATGAAATTATATGGATTGACCAACGTCACTATCGGCAGTGCATTTATTGCCGCTTGTATTAAGACACCTTACACGTTACACCGTTTTTGCAAGGATCTGATTGCGGGTATTACCGTGGGAATTATTGCCATCCCATTAGCGATGGCGCTAGCTATTGCGAGCGGCGTTCCGCCACAACATGGGCTCTATACCGCCATCATTGCTGGACTGGTGATCGCCTTAACCGGGGGCTCTCGTTTTAGTGTGTCTGGGCCAACAGCTGCGTTTGTAGTGATCCTCTATCCGGTCTCCATGCAATTTGGCTTATCAGGCTTATTAATTGCCACCTTGTTATCCGGTATTTTTTTGGTCTTAATGGGGATAATCCGGTTAGGGCGATTAATCGAATATATTCCATTACCTGTCGTACTGGGCTTTACCTCGGGAATCGCCATCACCATTGCAACAATGCAAATTAAGGATTTTTTTGGGCTAACTTTAGATCATATGCCCGAAAACTATATTGCTAAAATTACCGCGCTCGCCACAACTTTGCCAACCATTCAGTTCGCCGATACCTTAGTTGGCCTTGTTACCTTAATCATGTTGCTCATTTGGCCGAAGATCAGTACCGCTTTTCGCATTCATCTACCTGGACATCTACCGGCCTTGATTATCGGTGTACTGGTGATGCTACTGCTCAATAATTTCGGTTATCAAGTGGCCACAATAGGATCACGCTTTAGTTATACCTTAAGTGATGACACTGTTGGGCACGGGATTCCCGCTGTATTGCCGCAATTTGTCATCCCTTGGCAATTATCAGGATTTGAGTGGAGCTGGGCAACGTTATCCGCCCTTATCCCTATTTCGCTCACTATGGCCATGCTGTGTGCCATTGAATCGCTACTTTGCGCAGTGGTATTAGATGAAATGACCCATACTAAGCATAATTCCAATGGTGAACTTATTGGCCAAGGCTTGGGTAATATTGTGGCGCCCTTTTTTGGCGGAATTTCTGCTACGGCTGCCATTGCGCGCTCTGCGGCCAATGTTAAGGCATCGGCCACATCGCCAATTGCTGCCGTATTACACGCCGTATTGGTTCTGATTGTGCTAATTGGTTTTGCGCCGATTTTATCTTATATTCCCTTGTCTGCTATGGCGGCTTTGCTCTTAATCGTGGCGTGGAATATGAGCGCCGTGCAACGTGTTATCTATATTCTTAAACGCGCCCCAACCGACGATATTATTGTGATGCTGATCTGTGCTTCATTAACCGTATTATTTGATATGGTGATCGCCATTACCGTCGGTATTGTGTTAGCTTCTATTCTGTTTATGCGGCGCATTGCGCGGATGACCCGTTTGATAGAGCTCAACACGACAAATCTAACCACATTAGTTCTCCGTATTAATGGCCCGCTATTTTTTGCGGCAGCGGAACGAACATTTTCCGAAATATATAAAAAAATCAATCATCACAGACATATTGTGCTACAATGGGACGCAGTATCCATTCTTGACGCGGGTGGACTTAATGCGTTAATTCACTTTATTAATGAATTACCAGAAGGGGTTGATTTATCAATTTGTGAGTTGCAATTTCAACCATTAAAAACCTTAGCGCGAGCAAAAATTGTGCCCATTCCCCAAAAGTTGCTTTTTTATTCAACATTGGATGAAGCACTAAAAGATAAAAATTAATTTCCGATGGCCGTTTTATTCGGATCGAGGGACCCACATATAATGTGGTACACATAACTACTCATACGATAGGAAAGAAAATGATATCTGAACTAAAAAATACTGAAAACTTACCGAACCGATCTAATTGGTTCATCGGCATCGGCATTGTTTTAATCATACTGGGCTGTTTCGCATTAAGTTATCAATTTGTCGCCACTGTTTTTTCTGTCTACTTTATCGGTGCATTACTCTTTATTGCCGGTATCGCGCAAGCGTTTCACTCTTTCTACATCAAAGGCTTTGGCGAAACGGTATTATGGGCTGTATTGGGCGTATTATATATTATTGTCGGCTTGCTCGCTTTTGCCCAACCGGTCGAAGTCTCTTCAGCACTCACCTTAGTTCTCTCATTTTTATTAATGATGAGTGGGATTACCCAAACATTAGCTGCACTAAGTAACCGCAATTATCCACGTTGGGGATGGTTATTAACATCAGGTATAATCACCTTTATTCTTGGTCTATTAATTGTGTTAGGTTGGCCGGGTAACAGTTTGTGGATTTTAGGCATGTTTTTGGGCATTGATTTAATCTTCCAAGGCTGGGCTTATGTCACCATCGGCTTTGCATTAAAGAATCAATAATCAGTGATTAGCTGTTGATAGAGTATTGCGCTAACTATTGCTGATAGGCAGCTGTTTAGGTAATTGTTTAGATAACTATTCAGATAACTACTTAGACAACTGCTTAAATGACGCGTTAGGCAACGCATTATTCCATACCCGCATTGAGCTAAATTCCGCTGAAACTAATTTACAGGAACTATTTTACAGAGAATATGTTACAGAGACTGTTTTGCAGAGAATCATCGGCGCAATTTTGCATCAATCATCTACTTATATCGTTTGTTGGTACGTGATTTTACTTCTTGCATTGACTGCAAAATCCGATGATAGTTATCAAAACGTGACGGTATAATATGACCTTCTTGCATTGCCTGTTGTAAAGCACAGCCCGGTGTATCAAGGTGATTGCAATCTCGAAATTGGCACTGCCCTACATAGTGAGCAAACTCTTTAAATCCGGCTATCACCTGTTCTGGTTCTAAATGCCATAAGCCAAATTCACGAATCCCCGGTGAATCAATAATATCGCCGCCGGTTGGCAAATGATAAAGCCTGGTGGCCGTCGTGGTGTGTTGGCCCAATCCCGATAATGTAGACACGTCACCGGTTACTGCTAAGGATTGATGGGGCAACAGCTGATTAATAATCGTCGATTTTCCTACACCAGATTGCCCGACTAAAATTGACACTTTACCCGATAAACATGTCAGTAACTGATCGATTCCTTGTTGGTTTTGGCACGAAATCATTAACAGTTGATAACCAATATCAGTATAGATCGCCAACTTTTTTTCGACTGCTAGACGCTGCTCCGCGGTTAACAGATCCACTTTATTTAGTACAATAATGGGCGGAATATCAGTCGCTTCACAGGCAATTAAATAGCGATCAATAATATTTAATGATAATTCAGGCAAGACAGATGAGATAATCACAATCTGATCAATATTCGCTGCGACCGGCTTAATACCATCATAAAAATCAGGACGAACCAGTTCAGAACGACGGGGATAAACCGCTTCAACGATACCATTAGTATTGGGCTCAATACTTTCTCGCCAAACAACTTTATCACCCGTCACCAGTGAAGGTAGCGTACGACGGATACTACAACGGAAAATCTGTCCGCTTGCATTTTCAATATCAGCTGATTTACCAAAACGGCTCACCACAACCCCATCATTAGGGAGAGAAAAGCGAGAGAGATCCTCATCCTGCCGAGTTTGCAAACGTTCTTGATGTTTAGCGGCAACGCGCCTTCTTTGATTTTGAGAGAGTTGATTTTTCGCCACAGTCTACCGTCTTTCAATAAGTTAGAGGTGTTAATAAACACAATGTCTAATACACGATATCTTTTAATAAAAAGATTGTCCAATACACAAAAAAGAGTTAATCAAGCATCACGCTTAATCACCAATCTCTTTGTATTAATACGCGATGTTCGCCAATCTTAGGGTGAATTAGCTACTAATTTTTGCTCAAACAACTTATCAATTATGCTACACTACTCAGCATCAAAAGAAAAATAGATAACCTGAAAAATGACTAAACAAAATCAAATTAATTCAAACAATCTTATCTGGATCGATTTAGAAATGACAGGACTTAGCCCTGTTACTGATCGTATTATCGAAATTGCCACTATTGTGACCGATTCTGACCTGCACATTCTTGCCGAAGGCCCTGTTATTGCCATTCATCAGACTGAACAGCAACTGGCGCTAATGGATGCGTGGAACCAAAATACACACGGTAAATCGGGGCTGATTGAGCGCGTTCGCAACAGTACCATTAGCGAAGCGGAAGCGGAAGCGCAAACCATCGCCTTTCTAAAACAGTGGGTACCCGAAAATTGCTCACCCATTTGTGGTAACACTATTGGGCAAGATCGCCGTTTTCTGTTTAATTATATGCCGAAATTAGAACGTTATTTTCATTATCGTTATTTAGATGTCAGTACGATAAAAGAGTTAGCGAAACGCTGGAAACCAAGTATCTTAAAAGAGATCAGCAAACAGAGTTCACATCAAGCTTTAGATGATATTCGCGACTCAATTGCTGAACTTAGTTACTATCGCCAACATTTCTTTAATCTTCACAATTAATTGACCATGCAGATTGTATATACTGTCTTACTCTACCTTATCCAACCCTTAATTTGGTTACGCCTATTATGGCGCAGCCGAAAAATACCGGCCTATCGAAAACGTATTGCCGAACGTTACGGTTTTTGCAAAGACAAAGTCAAACCTGACGGTATTTTAGTCCATGCTGTTTCGGTCGGTGAAACCGTCGCGGCCATACCCCTTATCCAGGCTTTACAAAAAATATACCCTACATACCCCATTACCGTCACCACCATGACACCAACGGGTTCTGAGCGCGTCACAACGCTGTTAGGTGATCGTGTTAGTCATGTCTATCTGCCTTATGATCTCCCAGATGCCATGCACCGCTTTCTCTCACAACTGCGTCCTAAATTAGTGATTATTATGGAAACCGAATTATGGCCAACACTGATTTGTCAGCTGCATAAACGGCATATTCCGTTAATTATTGCCAATGCGAGATTATCGGCTCGCTCAGCAAAAGGTTATGCTAAATTAGGGAATACGATTCGTCATTTACTGACCAAAATCCCCCTGATTGCTGCCCAAAACCGCGCTGATGGTGATCGATTTCTGCAATTAGGCTTACCGGCTAACCAGCTAGCTATTACCGGTAGTATTAAATTCGACATTCATTTGACCAATGAACAAAAACAGCGCATCGCAGCGTTAAAAGCACAATGGCAGATCAAACGTCCAGTTTGGATCGCCGCTAGCACTCATACGGGTGAAGATGAACGCATTTTAGCCACCTTTAAACAATTATTGACCACTTATCCCGATTTACTGTTAATTCTGGTTCCGCGTCACCCTGAACGTTTTAGAACTGTCGAAAAATTAATTCGTGACCAGCAACTCTCCTACTGTTGTCTTAGCCAAAAGGGTGTACTCACTGCGCAAACGCAAGTGGTTCTAGGTGATACGATGGGCGAGTTAATGCAACTATACGGCTTAGCCGACATTGCGTTTATTGGCGGCAGCTTAATTGAACGCGGCGGACACAATCCACTCGAACCAGCGTTACATCATCTGCCCATTATTATGGGCGAGCATTTCTTCAACTTTAAAGTCATTGGTGAGCAATTACTTGCTGCTAATGGGATGATCATTTGTGACAATACCACTGCAAGCCTCTATTCTGTTATTGATAAATTACTCAAAGATCCACACTATAGAACGCAGATCGGCGAAAATAGCTACCAAATTCTCAAGCAGAACCAAGGTGCGTTAGATCGTCTACTTACCCTGATTAAGGGCTACTTACCGCAATAAAAATCACATTTTGGAGAGGATATGGAGCAAGGTCTATTATTGGTCAATTTAGGGACGCCAAGTGCATTGACAAAAACGGCGATCAAAGACTATTTGGCTGAATTTTTACATGATCGCCATGTTGTTGATCTCAATCCACTCATCTGGTATCCCATTTTACATGGGATCATCTTACCAAAACGTGTCCCTTATATTATGCAGCATTACCAAAAAATTTGGATTAATGCGCAATCACCCTTAGCCTATTACAGCCAATCACTTTGCCAAAAATTACAGACTAACCAACCAACTAAAACACCCATCCAATGTGAATTGGCAATGACATATGGCCAACCGGCGATATTATCCGCCCTCAATAAACTGCAACAGTGTAAAAAAATCACTGTGTTACCTTTATTTCCACAATACTCGACCACAACGACCCAGGCCGTATTCGACAAAATTAAGCTGATTGTTGATAAACAAAAAATCGGTGCCGAAATCAATTATCACTATGATTATGCTGATCACCCTAGTTATATCGATGCGCTCTATATACAAATCGAGCAAGCGTTTGCCGCGCAAGGCAAACCCGATGCACTCGTGCTCTCCTATCACGGCATTCCGATCAAATATATCACCAAGCGGCATGATGCTTATCCACAGCGTTGTGAACTTACCACACAACGATTAGCGCAAAAATTGCAACACAATCATCCCGATATTCCAGTTAAAATGGCGTATCAATCTAAATTTGGGAAAGGTGAATGGACCACGCCTAATACCAGCCACTTGCTGACACAAATGGCCAAAGAAGGCATTAAACATGTACACGTTATCTGCCCCGGCTTTTCTGCCGATTGTATCGAAACACTCTATGAAATTGATGATGAGAATCGTGAAATATTTTTGGCGGCAGGAGGAGAGCGCTTTTCCTACATTCCGGCATTAAATGATACCGATCTACAGGTTAAATTAGTGTGGGATCTGCTTAAAGACGTTTTACAGTAAGCGATTCGTTTACTGTTTTTAATTAATTTAGTTTTAATTAATGTCGTGTTGATGAATTTAGTTGCGATTCATTTAGGGCACATTGTAATTTAGGGTACATTGTTATGACTGATTCCTTGTGTTGGTTCGCATAACAATGACCCCATATTTTATTAATTAGTACCGCCTATTTCTCCACCTTAACGACGAATAATAGATTCAGTGGGTTCATAATCCGAGGCTTTGATAGGTGAATTGTGCTCAATATACTGTTTGATCACATCCGCATCAAGATAGCCTGTATTAACATAAGTTGGCAATGTATCTGTTTTTGGATAACCATCGCCACCCATCGCCAAATAATCTAATGTGGCAATACGATACGTTTTATCTAGCTGTACCGGTTGTCCTTTCACCTTTAATGCAACAATTTTGCCGTTTTCTAATGTCATCGTCACATTTCTAAAGTGAGCATACGCACCTGCGCCTGGTTTTTTATCGACCGCAACTTGTAGATAATCAAACAGTGCTTTGCCTGTTAAGTCAAAATAGACAACACTATTGCCAAATGGCTCTACTTTAAGGATATCACGATAGGTAATATTTCCCTCAATCATGGAATCACGAATCATGCCACCTGATATTATGCCAATATCAGCATTGGTTCGCGCAATAAATGCCGCTAATAGCATCTGTCCCATATTGGTTTGCTGATAGCGAACTTTATCTCTCGCCCCTTCTAAATACCCTTCAAGTTTCCCAACAACCACCGATAATTGCTGTTGGCCTTTTTCTTGATAAGGGGTAAGCAAATCTAACATTTCGCTATTTTGCGCGATCTCTTTCGTATAATATTCTAGGCGTTTAGTGCCATTGCCATTATCGACTTCTTTTTTCAGATTAATCGGGATTAACTGATAGTTTTGTAATGTCAATTTACCATTTAAGAAAATAAAGTCAGCGCGACCAACATATTTCCCCCACTCGTGTGCTTGCACAATCCACGTCCCATTTTGCTGATCAGGCACACAAGGTGAACCGGGTTCGTAATGGGTAATACGTTGGTTTGGTTTTGCCATACAAACTGGATTTTGCGAATGGCCACCGACAATCATATCTAAATCACCCGCTGGTAAACCACGCGCTAAAGTCACATCGCCCGGCGCCATTGAACCGTGATTACCATCAGGATAGTGCCCCATATGGGTAACCGCTAAAATCACATCAGGCTTTTCACGGGTTTTGATTTCGGCAATCACTTTTTTCGCTTCAGGTAAGGTTTTACGGAATTCAAGTCCGTCGATATTTTTAGGCGAAGCTAAAATGGGCGTGTCATCAGTCGTTAATCCAAAAACAGCGATCTTAATACCTTGTTTATTAAATATTTTATACGGCTCGAAAACACGAGTACCATTTTGTTTATTATAAATATTGGCGGATAAGAAAGGAAAATCCACCCATTTTTGTTGTTCACGAATGACCGAAAGATCATGATCAAACTCATGATTACCAACAGCCATCGCATCATAACCGATTTTATTCATACCTTTGAAATCAGGTTCGGCATTTAATGCATCTGACTCAGGCACACCTGTATTGATATCGCCACCCGATAATAAAAGCAGTTGCCCACCTTTTTGTTCTACCTCAGCTCTAATCTCATCGACCACTGTTTTTTGCGCGGCTAATCCATATTCGCCAATATCATTATGCCAAAATCGTCCATGATGATCATTGGTATGCAAAATAGTGATTTGATAAGGTTTATCTTTTTCCCAAGTCGTTATCGTCGCATCAGCAAACACTGGCGATGAAAATAATAAGGTTACCACTAACCACGATCTAAAAATGGTACACAAAGATGATCTTAAATACTTCATTTATACTTCCCCAAAGTCTGTATCAATTATCCATGTCACAGCTAATATTTCACAAGCAATATTTCAAAAGTAATATTTCACCGGTAACGTTACAACCCAATATCGGTACTTGTTATCGCGTTTATCAGCGCATTGACATCATAAAAAGTGACATAATCAAGCACTACCTAATGCAGATTGACGCCAATTAAGGTGAGTCAAGACTCACCTTATTACCGACGCTTATTGTGTGATTATTTTATGAATCAAAGTCGGTTCTTTGGCACTATCAGAAATAAATATGCATTCATAAAGTTTAGCTTTAATCGCATCCAGTGCCTGGGTATTGCTATGAATGGTTAATAATGATTCACCTTCGGCAACTTTATCACCCACTTTTTTATGTAATACAATACCAACACTTGGATCCACAATATCATCTTTTGTGGCACGTCCTGCACCCAATTGCATAGCCGCAACACCGACTTTATCGGCAATAATTTTTGATACATATCCAGACTGTTTAGCTAATAACTCAACTTGATAAGCAGCGGTTGGGAGCTTTTCCGGATGATCAACCACAGAACTATCGCCACCTTGCGCCTTAATTAATACTTTTAATTTTTCAATTGCACGACCATCAGCGATCACTTGTTGGAGTTTTTGGCGCGCTTCATCAAGTGTTGCCGCTTTACCGGCTAACACAACCATTTGGCTACCTAGCGTTAGAACAAGTTCAGTCAAATCTTTCGGTCCATGCCCACGCAAGGTATCAATCGCCTCTTTGACTTCCAGTGCGTTACCAATTGCAAAACCAAGTGGCTGTGACATATCAGAAATAATGGCCATCGTACGACGACCAATATTATTACCAATATTGACCATCTCGTGCGCCAATTTTTGTGCATCTTCATCGGTTTTCATAAATGCACCGTCCCCGGTTTTCACATCAAGGACAATTGCATCGGCACCTGCTGCCAATTTTTTACTCATAATTGAGCTAGCAATTAAGGGAATGGAGTTAACCGTACCGGTCACATCACGTAACGCATACAGTTTTTTGTCTGCAGGTGTTAAGTTACCTGATTGACCAATGACAGCCACACCATCGGTATTGACTTGGTTAATAAATTCTTGTTTGGTTAATTCAATTTTAAAACCGGGGATTGATTCAAACTTATCATTGGTACCACCGGTATGACCGAGTCCTCGACCAGACATTTTGGCAACCGGAACACCAAGTGCAGCAACGAGTGGCGCTAAAACAATTGTGGTGGTATCACCCACTCCACCGGTTGAATGTTTGTCAACTTTAATGCCTTTAATCGATGAAAGATCAATGGTTTCACCTGAATGAATCATGGCCATGGTTAAATCTGCACACTCTTTAGCTGTCATCCCTTGAAAATAGATAGCCATCAATAATGCACTAATTTGATAATCAGGAATCTTGCCTTCCGTATAATTTTTGATAAAAAATTGAATTTCTTCAGTTGAAAGTACACCGCCATCGCGTTTTTTTTCAATAATATCAACAATTCTCATAAGTTAAATCCTTTATTAAAATTCAGTTTTTTGATCAAGGAACTGGTCCTCAAATAGAATAATTTGCCTATCACGCAGTCAATGAAGGATCACAGTAAAATCCGTTATCCTTATCTGTATCATGATAATTTTTTAGTTTTTAGTTTTTAGTTTTTATATCATTAGTCTAAATCTTTAGGTAAAAATGCCAGCGGTAATAATTCAGCGACTGTCGTTTCTAAAATATCCCCTTGCAAATTGGCTAGAATAACCGGCATATCTTGTGGGCAAAATTCACTAATCACTTGACGACAAGCGCCACAAGGTGAAATAGGTGTCTCGGTATCACCAATCACCACTAATTTTTTAAAATGTCTTTTACCTTCTGAAACCGCTTTGAAAATAGCGGTTCGTTCAGCACAATTTGTCAGTCCGTAAGACGCATTTTCAATATTACACCCTAACGTCACTTCATCATCTTCCGTGATTAGCACCGCGCCCACGCCAAATTTAGAATAAGGAATGTAAGCCATCGAACGTGCTTGTTTTGCTAATTCAATGAGTTTTTCAATTTTCACTTGGTCATCTCCATTAGTTTTTATATTCTGACTGTAAATCTATTCGATATACGCCAAAACCCAGATTATCTTGTTCGATATAATTAATTGGGTAATGGGCATTTTTTTGAATAAATGCTTTCGCTTTTTCTGTCGGTGACGTTTCAAAGCGAATATCTAATTTTGTTTTACTAGTAATCGGGGCAATTCGCCAGTTATTATCTGGTGCAACAGTGACTTGTCCGTCTTGTTTCGTCTTTTTGGTAAGATACGCAGATAAAATGATTCTTAAATCATCCGGTGATGAAAACAGTACATGTTCATCGCCGGTACCCGAGAAAGCGCCCATATAAGCACGATAATTGTTGGTCGCAATGATGAACGGTTGCTCTGAATTTATTGTCTTACCTTGATAAGTTAGCTTTTTGATTCGCTGTGAATCGGGATTAATGACTTTGCAAGCACCATCATATTTAGGTGGTTGGGTAACATCAATTTCATAGTTAACGCCACCATCAATGGTGTCAAAATTGTAGGCTCTAAAACCGTCCCAATTAATCAGATACTGTGGTGCAGAACGATTAATATCAATTTGATTATAAATACCTGCGGCACATTCCAACCATTCTTTGATGTTTTTACCCTTCACTCTCACAGCCGATAATAAATTAGGATAGAGATAAATATCAGCCGCATTACGGAATGATAAATCGTCCTTACTAACTTCTACATAAGCTGATGGATCGTTTTTACGGCCGCCCGCTTTAAATGGTGCAATGGCTGATAATATTGGAATGCCATCTAAATCAGGATCACCTTGAATGTAGTACTTAACATAATCAATTTGTGCATCACTAATCACTTGTAATGGCGCGCTATCTTGCACTAATGAGAGATAACTATAAATATCATCTGACACTTTACCAATCGGTTTACCGACAAACTGACGGGTATTTTCATGATCACTGGCCAAAATCTCGGTTAGCGTTTGATCAGCATCAACCAGTGCTTTTTTATCTTTCTCATCATAAATAGGGCGAGCTTGTGATTTAGCCGATATCACTTTCCAGTTAGCTTTATCACCTTCGAGCACCAGATCAACTACCCCTAAATGGCTTCCCCATTGCCCAGGCATGACAGCGGGCACATTATTAATCAGACCGAGATCAATATTGCTGTTAGGTAGTGATTTGAAATTCTCACTTGGGAATACACCATGAGCATGACCAAACATAATCGCATCAATGCCTTTCACTTGGCTCAAGTAATAAACAGAATTTTCGGCTAACGCTTTATAGGGATCAGCCGAAACACCAGAGTGAGGAATCGCAATAACAATATCAGCCCCTTCTTTACGCATGCGAGGCACTAATAATTTAGCGGTTTCAGTGATATCTTTTACGATTACTTTGCCATCAAGATTGAGTTTGTCCCACAACATAATTTGTGGCGGCACAAAACCAATATAGCCAATTCTTACTCTCTGTGACTTACCATCACGATCGATAACGGGTGTATCAACAATAATATATTGTTTAAAGTAAGGTTTGCCGGTTTTAGCGTCATAAACGTTGGCATTAACATAAGGGAAATTAGCGCCTGAGATACTCTGTTTTAGGTAATCTAAACCAAAATTGAATTCATGGTTACCAATATTACCGACCACATAATCAAGGGTATTCATCACTTTATAGACAGGATGAATTTCGCCCGGTTTTATTCCTTTATTCATCGCATAATCAGCCATTGGGCTCCCTTGGATAAGGTCGCCATTATCAACCAAGACACTATTGGTGACTTCGCCTTTTGCCTGATGAATTAAATTAGCCGTTTTGACTAAACCAAAAGTATCAACATGCTGATCTTTGAAATAATCAAAATTCATCATATTGCCATGCAGATCGGTTGTTTCAATCACTCTTAAATCTACTGTTGCAGCATTTAACGATCCGGCAACAAATAACATAATAGCGGTCAATTTAACGTTATGCTTTTTCATCTACTTCTCCCGAATATAAACTAATCACCAGCTGCACTGACTTGGAACAATATCTGCATAATTATTGCGATGATTAATCTAACCTTTACCCTTTTTAGGGACGATATAATCCGCTATGTACATACTTAAAATCAGTATGTACATATTTGGTCGTTATGCTGATGCGCCGTTATGTTTCGCATCATGACTAAAGCCACCATTGTCATCTTTAAAAACGATAAAGAACACAATGGCAAGAACCAATGAGTAAGCCGCAAAGATTAGCCAAATCGAAGGCCAGTCACGAACGCCATTATAGGTAAAATAATCCACCACAAAGCCACTCGCCATAGAACCTAAATAAGCGCCTATACCATTTGTCATAGTCATAAATAAACCTTGGGCACTATTGCGAATCTTGCTATCAACAGATTTTTCGACATACATGGAGCCCGAGATATTATAGAAGTCAAACGCACAGCCATAGACAATCATAGAGGCTAACAGCAAAATAAAACCAATCGGAGATGGATCACCATATGCAAACAGTCCAAAACGAAGTGCCCAGGCGATCATACTGATTAACATCACATATTTAATCCCAAATCTTTTCATAAAATAAGGAACAAATAAGATAAACACCACTTCTGATATTTGAGAGATTGATAATAAAACGGAAGGATACGCAACAACCAAACTATCTTTAAATTCAGGCACTAAAGCAAAATCATGTAAAAATGGATTGCCAAATGTATTGGTTATCTGTAATACCGCACCTAAGAAAACCGAAAATAGAAAGAAGATAGCCAGTTTTTTCTCTTTAAGTAAGACAAAAGCATCAAGACCAAGCAGACTAACAAGGTCGGTTTTCTCGGTTGACTCTTTCACCAATGGGATCTTTGGTATTGTTAAGGTGAAAAGGCAAAGTAATATTTCGGCCCCACCACCCACATAGAGCTGATCATTACTCAATTCTAATTTTAATAAGCTCACCGTCCACATTGCAATAATAAAGCCAACCGTACCAAATACACGAATTTTAGGGAAATCGGCAATAATATCGAGTCCACGAGATTCTAAGCAGTGGTAGGAAACAGAATTTGATATGGCGATTGTTGGCATAAACGCTAAACAGTGCACTAACATCACAAACATCATGGCTAATGGTGTTGTCACCGATGCTGCTACGAAAAGCGCTAGACCACCGATCAAATGACACAGCATATACAGCCGATTAGCCGGAATCCATCTATCAGCAACAATACCAAGCAAACTTGGCATGATTAATGAGGCGATCCCCATTGTGCCATAGACACTGCCCACTTCTAGCCCTGTAAATTTCAAAACATTGATCATGTAAGAGCCTAAAGTGATTAGCCAGCTCCCCCAAATAAAAAACTGCAAGAAAAAGACAATCTTAAGTTTAGTTTTAATATTCATTAATTATCATCCTTAATGATAAGTAAATATCTATATTCAGTCAGAACAAATAGCCGTGCACTATTTATTATTTAACAAATTGCACTTTAACAAGTTGTTATTTATTTAATAAGACTGATTCAAGTGCCACCTGAATCATATTTTTAAAGCCTAATTGACGTTCTTCCGATGACATCGCCGCCCCAGTTCGGATATGATCTGAAACAGTACAAATCGTCAGTGCCTTTGCGCCAAATTCAGCTGCAACGCCATAAATACCGGCCGCTTCCATTTCGACACCTAAAATATTGTATTTTTCCATGACATCAAACATCGTAGGATCAGGACTATAAAAAAGATCTGCCGAGAAAAGATTACCCACTTTCACAGGAATCTTTAATTGATTGGCAGCATCAACTGCATTACGCGTTAAGTTAAAATCAGCAATGGCGGCAAAATCATAATTTCTAAACCGTTGACGGTTAACGTTTGAATCCGTACACGCTC
The DNA here is from genome assembly GCA_029433345.1 of Orbaceae bacterium ESL0727. Taxonomy (GTDB): domain Bacteria; phylum Pseudomonadota; class Gammaproteobacteria; order Enterobacterales; family Orbaceae; genus Gilliamella. The sequence continues at coordinate 668,477 of JAQTHY010000001.1, read as the reverse complement.
CCAGGCCAATCACCACATCGCCAACATTGACATCATGACTAATCGCACCGCAAGATCCGACTCGAATGATATTTTTAACACCATAAAATTTCACTAATTCAGTAGCATAAATTGAACATGAAGGAATGCCCATTCCGTGTCCCATCACGGATACTTTGTGATCTTTGTAATAACCGGTAAAACCGAGCATTGCTCTAACGTTGGTAACTTCTTTTGCATTCTCTAAAAATGTTTCTGCAATAAATTTTGCGCGCAGTGGATCACCAGGCATAAGAACCGTTTGTGCAAAAGCGTTATCAGCTGCATTGATATGAGGAGTAGCCATAAAATTTCCCTAAATTATTTTTCTGAATAAATGTGGTTTATTAATGTTTAATAAATGATGTACCGTATTGCATTGGCGATAAATCAAAATAAGTCGCAATACTCTGCCCGATATCGGCAAATGTTTTACGATGTCCCAATGAACCAGGCGGAACAGCTGTGCCGTAAACTAAAACTGGAATATGTTCACGGGTATGATCTGTGCCAGACCAAGTTGGATCACAACCATGATCAGCGGTAATAATTAATAGATCACCAGGTTGCATCAGTGCTAACAGTTCGGGCAGGCGAGAATCAAAATACTCTAATGCGCCTGCATAGCCAGCAATATCACGCCTATGGCCATAGGACGAATCGAAATCAACAAAATTGGTAAAGACGATAGTGTTGTCTTGTGCCTTTTTAACTTCTGCTAAAGTGGCATCAAACAGATCTTTTAAGCCCGTGGCTTTAACTTTATGTGTAATACCAACATTCGCGTAAATATCAGCGATCTTACCGATAGAAACAACATACCCCTGTTTTTCTTCAACTAATTTTTTAAGGACTATTGGTGCTGGTGGCTCAACCGCTAAATCATGACGATTACCGGTACGCGAAAAATTCCCCGCTTTATCACCCACAAATGGACGCGCGATCACACGACCAATGTTATAGTTCCCTTTATTAAGTTCATCGCGGACAATGTCGCATAACGCATAAAGTTTATCTAATCCGAATGTCTGTTCATGACACGCAATTTGGAAAACAGAATCAGCAGAGGTATAGAAAATAGGTTTTCCGGTTGCCATATGTTCTTCCCCCAACTCATCTAAAATTTTTGTGCCTGATGAGTGGCAGTTGCCCAAATAGCCAGGCAAGTTTGCTCTCGCCACAATCTTATCGAGTAATTCTTGCGGAAAACTATTGGTTAAGTTAGAAAAGTAGCCCCAATCAAATAATACCGGAACGCCGGCAATCTCCCAATGGCCTGACGGTGTATCTTTACCCGTTGAAATCTCACTCGCATAACCGTAGGCACCAATCACTTTATCATCGGTCGGCATGCCCTGAGGATAATGGCCTGTTGATTCATAACCCGCTTGCACTAAACCAAGTTTACTTAAATTAGGAAGTGATAAATTCCCTTCACGCCCTTTGTTAGCCTGACCTAAAGCACACGCTTTTGCGATATGTCCAAATGTATCAGCGCCTTTATCACCAAATTTATCAGCATCTTCAGCACCACCGATCCCAAAAGAATCAAGCATCATAATAAAAACTCTTTTCATCATCAAATCCTCTGACTTAATTTGCCCGTAAATGTAACGTCTATCATTTTAATTAAATGTGACACAATTCACATAGATTAATCAAAAAAAATTAAAATGTAGAATACGCTTTATTTATATGTATAAAAATACCTCATTAATTCTAATTAAATTACCCATTACAGAGCATAATATGACATATCTGCTTTTTGTTGTACTCCAAATGCGTTAGCCGCGTAATATGATGCAATCAACTTAATTGAATCAGATAGGTATCTAATAATATTAAAAAAAGCGATCACAACCCGTCTTTTATAAAAAAGACGCCTTGAATCCAACATTCATTCATCGTTTAATTTAAATTATAATGCACATCACAATAAATATTTGTGAAATAGCACACTATATTAACCCTACTTTTTATTCTAAAGTAGCGCAATTATGTTGTTATTATCACACTATAATTAAAATATACCGTAAGGAGCGTACTTAGTGTCTATTAAATTAGTGTCTATGAAAAAGAAATTATGCGTATCGGGCCTCATCTTTTTGTTATGTCAAACTAGCAGCGCTTTTGCTAAAGAAGTGGATATTTCAATCCTCGCGACTTCTGATGTGCATGGTAGGATGGTGCCATGGAATTATGGCACAGATAAACCTGACAACTCAGGATCTTATGCACAAATATCCTCGTTTGTTAAACAGTATCGTCATAATCATCACAATGTCATTTTGGCTGATGCAGGCGATATCATCCAGGATAATCAAATCGAAAGATTTTATGCTGTAGATAATCACCCCGCTATGCTAGCTTTAAACGCGATGCACTATGATCTGATTACTCTTGGTAATCACGAATTCAATTTTGGCATGCCCGCATTAGATAAAGTCCTGTCAGTTTTCAAAGGCCAGCCTTTAGTGGCCAATCTTTATTATAAAGATTCAGGCAAACCTTATTTACCCGCCACGAAAATTATTGAAAAAGATGGCGTGAAAATTGGCTTTATTGGTGTGACTACCCCATTTATTCCTGAATTTGAAGAAAAAACAGGCAACGTAAAGCAGATGAATTTTACCATGCCAATTCCAGAGGTAAAAAAACAAGTTAAAAACTTACAACAACAAGGTGTAGATGCGATTGTGTTAATTGCCCATATGGGATTGGATAACGAAAATAATAAGCCTGGCACTGGCGTTGCAGATATCGCTAACGAAGTCGCTGGTTTAGATGTGATTTTAGCGGGTCATAACCACCAAAATATTAGCCAACAAATCGTTAATGGCACCATTATCACCGAGCCTCATCGCTATGGAACCATGGTATCGGTGGTAAATCTAAAATTTGATAAGGAAAAGGGCAAAACCAAATTAATTGATAAAAAGTCAGAAACCGTCCCAATGAATACTTATCCGGCAGATCCTGCAATCGAAAAAATCTATGCTCCTTATCACAAACAACTTCTGGCTATTTCTAACGAAGTGATTGGCGAAACTGACAAAGATTTAGTTCCGCAATTTTTAGATCATGGTGTCAAAGCCGTTTATACCCGAGAAACAGGCCTAACTGCTTTATTTAACAACGTTCAACGTTATTACAGCGGCGCGGATGTAACGTCAATATTGATTGATAATAAAGAAGCAGTATTAAATAAAGGTAAAATTGCGCGCAAAGATATTGCCAATAATTACCAATATACTGCGGGCGAAACGTCTATATATGAAGTGACCGGTAAAGATCTGAAAGACTATATGGAATGGTCAGCCGGTTACTTTGGGCAAGTTGAGCCTAATGATACCGAATACAAATATCATCCGGTTCGCGGCAAATCAAAATACATGACTTACGATATGTTTGGTGGCGTAAAATATATTATTGATTTAAGAGAACCTGAAGGTCACCGCATTAAAAACCTCACATTACTCGATAACACACCAATTACGGATGATATGAAAATCAAATTAGGCATGAATGCTTATCGTTACGAAATGTTAGTCAAGTCAGGTGGGCCTTTAGAAGGTCGCCGCGTTGCGCCTATTTGGAACTCAAGAACCGAATTCGGTGATGAAGCAGGCACCATCCGTAATATGACCATAAAATATATCAGTGAAGTGAAACATGGCAAAATCACTGATGAATCGAATGGAAATTGGAAAATCATTGGGCTAGATAATTAGCATAAACTTGATAATGAAAATAAACTCAATAATCAAACGAGCTTATTAATCAAGACAATCCAATTACCCAAAAGGTAACATGGAGTCTGGTCGATAATTAGGCTAGACTCCATTCTTCACTAAATTCGCAAACAGCGATGGCATATAAACATAAAATGGCTGACTTTATTTTTAAGATTGGCTTTCATTTTATTTAACATCAGAGGGGAATTTGATAACATTATTTATGATTAAATTATCGTTATTGATGACTTGTTTGTTATAAACTATAACCAAACTATCCTACCTAAAGAAGGCTTTTTAATGACTAATTATGCAAAATATATCGACCATACGCTACTTGCGATGGATGCCACAGAAGAACAGATCAAAAAACTTTGTGATGAGGCAAAACAGTACCATTTTTATTCAGTCTGTGTAAACTCAGCCAATGTGCCATTGGTTGCAGAATCTTTGCACAATAGTGATGTTAAGGTCTGTTCAGTCATTGGATTCCCTTTAGGGGCAATGTTAACCCAAGCCAAAGTATTTGAGACGCAAGCGGTGATTGAAGCCGGCGCACAAGAAATTGATATGGTAATCAATGTCGGCTGGTTAAAAAGCGGCAAATGGGATCGCGTAGAGCAAGATATTGCGGCAGTCCATAAAGCGTGTGGTAATTTGCCATTAAAAGTAATTATTGAAACATGCTTATTAACACAAGACGAAATCGTGCACGTATGTCAAATCTGTAAAAAATTGGATGTCGCTTTTGTTAAAACATCCACTGGCTTTAGTAAAGCGGGCGCAAAAGAAGAAGACGTTAAGCTGATGCGCAAAACCGTTGGTGACAAAATGGGCGTTAAAGCATCGGGTGGTATTCGTGACAAAAAAGCAGCCGAAACGATGATCAAAGCTGGCGCGACCCGTTTAGGAACCAGTGCCGGGGTTGCGATTGTTACTGATGGCGTATCAGAACAAGCTTACTAATTGTCGATCTCATAATAGCAAATCCCCCAGAAAATCTAATCTGACAGTACTGTCTTGATCGATACGTCCTTGATCGATACGTCATCGATAGCTGTCAGATTAAATTTACATCAAGATTTTTTTATTTCAACCATTCTTGGTTCAGTGTCTCGGTATCACCGAGATATATCAATAACCAATCTTTCACAGGCGAAGCAAGTCCGGTCCGCCAACTTACACAGCATGAGCTTGGCTGCAATGGATTGACCAGTTTTAATACTTTCAATTGACCCGATAAAATAAGCGGTTTGGCTAAATGTTCTGGCACCATACCAATACATAATCCCGCCAAAAGACATTTTAAGCCAGACTCCCAATTAGGCACTATAAGGCGACGCTGATTATCAAGCAGCCATGTGATCCGTTTAGGTAAATGATGTGAGGTATCTTCTTGGATTAAAGTAGGCCAAATACGTAAAGATTGATGCGCAATGGGTTTGGGTAAATCATGGGCTGGGTGATCACTTTTGGCGACACAATACCAGTTCATTAATCCCATATCCCGAAAGCCAAAATGCCCACCGACAGGCACGGCCGCCGTTGCACCAATGGCCATATCTGCACGACCATCAGCTAACGCATCCCACACACCATTAAACACTTCTTGGCGAATAAACAGCTCCATATCAGGAAAGTTTTTATAAAAATCAATCACCAGTTGGTGCATACGTTCCGACTTAACAATCAAGTCTACCGCAATACTAAAATGGCCTTGCCAACCATTGGCTATTTGTTGGCATCGGCGCCGAACTTCGTCCATTCTTTTAATGGCCTTTTGGCCTTCTTGAGCAAATACTTTACCGGCTTCGGTAAAAACAACATCGCGATGACGGCGTTCAAATATTTCAACAGCAAGCCACTCTTCTAGTTGACTTACCGTATAACTAATAGCTGAAGGTACGCGATGAAGTTTTTGTGCAGCCGCCGTAAAACTGCCACATTTACCAACAGCATCAATGACTTCTAATGAATATTCTGACCACATTTTAATTTCATCAAATTATTTGAAAGCACTATTCAAATAATAGCATTTCACAAGATAAAAATATATCTCTACACTAGCCACTATGTTTTTAGTCATTGAAAAGAATTGGATAAAAGATGTTTAATTCAAAAGGTTTTTTAGTTTATTTAATTTTTCTAAGTATGCTCGGTTTTTTAGCTACTGATATGTATTTACCCGCTTTTGATGCCATGCAAAGTGATTTACATCATGCCAATCGCGAAAATGTCACCATGAGCATGAGTGTCTTTTTAGCCGGTTTTGCGATAGCGCAACTTTTATGGGGGCAACTGTCGGACGCTTTTGGACGCTCTAAAATATTGGTATGGGGACTTGCGCTTTCAGCAATCAGCTGCCTTGAGATTGTCTTTGTTCACAACATCTATTATTTACTCGGACTCCGTTTTATTCAAGCTGTGGGTATCTGTGCAGCGGCTGTCAGCTGGCAAGCGCTCATCGTTGATCGTTATGAGAGTCAGCGCGTCAATAAAGTACTTGCTACCATTTTACCTTTAATGTCTTTATCACCTGCATTAGCGCCACTCGTCGGATCGTTAATTTTAAAATATGCCTCATGGCGTGAGATTTTCCTGACAATATTTGCCATTACTTTTGCATTATTGGTCGCCACATTCTATTACTGTCGCGGTAAGCAAACCAAAACAGTCGCACAACAGCAAGAAAATATTGGTTTCAAAACTCTCCTTTCATCGCGTTATTATTGTGGTAACGTATTGATTTACTCCGCTTGCTCAGCCTGTTTCTTTTCGTGGTTAACCGGATCCCCTTTTATCCTGCATGATTTAGGGCTGTCCACCAGCGACATTGGGCTTAGCTATATTCCGCAAACCATTGTCTTTTTAGTGGGGGGATATGGTTGCCGTTTTCTATTAAATTACTTTACCAGCAAACAGATCTTACCGTTTTTACTTGTCATCTATAGCTTAAGTAATTTAGGTGTATTTTTGGTCGCTATCTCTGGCTCGGCAACGTTTGTCACTATTATGATCTTCTTTTGTGGTATGGCGATGATGAATGGTGCGATCTACCCATTAGTGGTGGGTAACGCATTAAAGCCCTTTCCAACAGCAAGTGGAAAAGCGGCTGCATTACAAAACACATTACAGTTGGCGTTATGCTTTGTAGCAAGCCAAATCGTTTCGATGCTGATTCAATACTCATTGATTGCTACCAGTGTTGTGATGCTCTCAACGATTGTATTAGTTGCTATTGGTCACATCATGGCTACACGCGCAAATCCAGCCTAACCCTTATTGGTTTAGTTAGCTTTGGTGAGATGATATCTGGGTAGCTTTGTGCTGCCCAGATTTCTTAAATGTTAGAATCAGTGCGTTTATCACTATTTATTAGGATTCTAATGTCAACATTAAAATTTTTGAATTTCGTTGATAATTATAAAGTTTTTTCTTTTTGATTGGCAGATCATCCACCAAAGCAGGTGTAAAGCCCTTTTCACGAAACCAATGGATACTCCGTGTGGTTAGCACAAATATCTTGTCTAAATTGAGTTGATGAGCACGTTCCATCACCTTTTCTAACAACATATCGCCACGTGATGAATTACGATAATCAGGATGAATCGCTACACAAGCCATTTCCCCCATTTTTTCATCAGGATAGGGATATAAAGCCGCGCAACCAATCGTCATATTATCGCGTTCAATAATAATAAATTTATCAATTTCTATTTCGAGTTGCTCACGTGAACGGCGCACTAAAATACCTTGCTCTTCGAGTGGACGAATCAATTCTAAAATACCGCCGATATCGTTAATTGTTGCTGCACGAATCTGCTCGGAATGTTCCATCGCCACTTGAGTACCAATGCCATCACGGGAAAAAAGCTCTTGCAAAATCGCCCCGTCAATTTGATAGCTCACTAAATGGCTACGGCGCACACCATTACGGCAAGCCTTGGAGGCGACACGCAAAAAACGAACCTCGCTAGAAAGGTGTTTACCCTGCTGCTCTTTATGTGTGACATAATTGGCGGCATCGCTCGGATAGAGATCAGTAATCACCTGCCCTTGCTCATCCAACACACCTTGTTCGGCACAAAAACTGATCAGTTTATCTGCTTTCAGCTTAATGGCTACTTCGGCCGCCACATCTTCTGACGATAAATTAAAGCTTTCCCCGGTCACAGAAACACCGACTGGACCAAGCAACACAATCGCACCGCGATTGAGCTGTTCATTAATCGATTCACCATTAATACGTCGAATTTTACCGGTATGACAATAATCGATCCCATCATCGACACCTAACGGCTGCGCAATCACAAAATTACCACTCACCACATTGATATGCGCACCTTGGAGGGGCGTATTATTGAGGCTCATTGAAAGACTAGCGGTAATATTCAGCTGCAATAAACCGGTCACTTGTTTGACAATATCAAGCGCTGCTGCATCGGTAATACGGATATGCTTATAATATTTAGGTTCAATATGATGACGCGTCAACGATTCATCAATTTGATTACGTGCACCATTGACTATGACTAACTTAATACCCAGACTATGCAATAGACCAATATCACTGATAATGTTTGCATAATTATTGCTTTTTAAGGTCGCGCCTGTCAGTAAAATGACAAAGATTTTTTGGTGATGAGCATTAATATAAGGCACTGAATGTCTTAGGCTTTCAACCATTTCGGTGGTACGTTCTTTCATCTCTAAAACCGCTCTATAATGAATATTTATTCATATTTTATGTTTTTTTATTCTAATAACAAGCGGTTTTTAGAAAATTTTAATCATTTTAGAAAAATCATTATGTTCTGAAACAGTAATTTTATGGAATAGTCATTTTACGAAACAGTTATTGTCGCAAATGGTTATCGTCTAACTTGATGATAATCTATTAAGGATAACTAAAATATGAATCGAGACAACCGGCGAGCAGGCGCCGGTTTTTGAAAAGTAGAGAAGAAGTGCTTAATGCAAATGTTGATAAAGTGTTACCGCACCGATAAGAATCAATACCGCACCCCCTAATAATTCAGCACGTTTACCTATCAAACAGCCTATTTTTTTGCCCAGTAGTAAACCGCTGGTCACCATTAAACATGTGGCAAGCCCTATCATTATTGAAGCAAAAAAGATATTTACGCTGGCCAACGCCAATCCAATACCAACCGCAAAAGCATCAATACTGGTCGAAATAGCCGTCACAATTAATACGCAAATATTATTTTTAGTGGATACTGCCTTGGGTTGTTCGCGACACGAATCATCAAAACTGTTATAAATCATTCGAATACCTAAAAACAGCATCACGACAAAAACAATCCAGTGATCCCAACGTTCAATATATTGCAAGGCAATATAACCAAGTAACCAACCAAACAGTGGTGTAATCGCTTCGATCACACCAAATAGTAATCCCACTTTTAACGCATCAAAGAGATGCGCTGATTTTAAAGAAACTCCGCGGCAAACCGCGACAGCAAATGCATCGCTGGACATTGCAAATGCTAAAAATAAAATGGCTAAAAAACTCATGACATATGCTCGTATTATTATAGCGTCTAACTTATTACGCTTCTTATGGCGCCAATTATCGTTGATGACGTTAGAAAAGTGAAGGATATGACAAGGGATAACCTTATGATCCCGTCCTTTTTACGCATCTTTTACCTATTTTTGCCTTATTTTTGCACAATCGAAAAAAGATACGTGGCAATTTGATCGGCACCCTTTTGTTGATACATGTTGGCAACCTTTAAGACACTGTCGCGACGCGCAGCATCATAAGTAAACAGTTGCTGAAATAACTGATCCGCACGCTGTTTATCACCATTTTGGATGGCACAATAACCATATTGTTCTAACCCATCAGCTTTCCATTGATGGCGATCAAGATCAATACTTTGCTGGAACGCTTTCTGCGCTTCGGTATAGCGATTGCGTGCGCAAAGAAAGCCACCATAATGGACCTGCGCTAAACCATCACCGGGATTTAGAGTGGTAATCCGTTTATAAAGCATCTCGGCTTCTTGATATTCCCCGACATGTTGATCAAACATCGCCATTGCTAACATAATTTTTGGGTTATTCGGTGAATATTTTGCTGCAAGTTGTAAATTATAATGAGCTAATTTGATATTATCTTCAGACTCATCGGCATGAGCAAGATAACCTAGCCCCAATTTCATCCGCGCTAATGCCGCCGCTTCGGGATCAAAATCATGCTGTTTTTTCGTCTGGCAAGCAGATAACATGACCAGACAACTAAAAATGATCACTGTTTTTGAGATTAACCGCATTTTTGCCTCAATTGAATTTTTTCTTATACTATTGTTTGCTTATCTACTTATTTTTATATGATTATTGTCTTATATGATTGCTTGCTTAATAGGAATCTGCTTTTGCAATGTATTGCGTAGTGTGCGTTTTGTTCTATCAACCACTTCACCCGCCAGTTGACCGCAAGCGGCATCAATATCATCACCGCGCGTTTTTCGCACAATAACGGTAAAGCCATATTCCATCAACGTTTTCATAAAACGATCGATACGGCTATTCGAACTGCGTGCATAAGGTGCGCCCGGGAAAGGATTCCAAGGAATAAGATTGATTTTACACGGCACGTTTTTCAAAAATTTCGCTAATTCATGCGCATGCTCAACACCATCATTCACCTGATTCAGCAAAACATATTCAATGGTGACTTTGCCATGATTAGCATTGGAATAATCGAGATAACGTAAAATCGACTCACGTAACGTCGCCATATTGTATTTCGTATTAATTGGCATGATTTGATTGCGGATTTCATCATTCGGCGCATGCAGTGAAACCGCCAACGCCACATCAATCATACCGTTTAATTTATCTAAGGCAGGCACCACACCTGATGTCGATAATGTCACCCGTCTTTTGGATAAGCCATAGCCGAAATCATCTAACATAATTTCCATCGCCGGGACCACATTAGCCAGATTAAGCAATGGCTCTCCCATCCCCATCATCACCACATTGGTAATCGGTCTGTCCGCCAATTTTCCTGTTACGCCAATCGCATTAGCGGCGCGCCAAACTTGACCAATAATTTCAGAGACGGTCAGATTCCGATTAAATCCTTGCTGCGCAGTTGAACAAAATTTACACTCTAGAGCACACCCTACTTGTGATGAGACACACAAAGTTGCTCTATCGCGCTCAGGGATATAAACAGATTCGATCATCTGATTATTGCCAACGTCAAATGCCCATTTTATCGTGCCATCAGTGGAGCGGTGTTCCACCGCAATAGTGGGCGCTTTGATTACCGCTAACGATTTTAGCCGTTCTCGTAATTTTTTATTGATATCCGTCATCTGATCAAAATCATCTAAACCAAATTGGTAGATCCATTTCATCACTTGATCAGCACGAAACGGTTTTTCATCTAAAGAAGCAAAAAAGTCGCGCAATTGATTACGGGTAAAATCGAGTAAATTCACCTTGTCGACGGTTTGGATTTCATTCTTGATATCACGACTCACATCGCTATTTAGCGCGCTGTGCTGTGTGATAGATGACGTGCATGTTGATGGTGTCGTTTGAATTGACATATATTGGGCCTCGTTATTACACATTATGGCTATTTAAATTTTTAGGGAAAAGATTATACTGTTTTTCGTTTAATCTGGCTAACGGAATATAAAAGGCAATCGATTCGATGAAAAAATCAGTAATGTTAAAAAAAACCACCTATTTTACCTTAACAATCACCCTATTTTTATGTTCGGCATCCACCATGGCACAATCAATCCCTTTAAATAAACTGACTGGGCAGTTTGATGAAAAACAAGATAATAGCTTTATCGCATTAGATTCCACCCTTTTACCCGTCAATAAAAAAGGGATGTATTTACAAAAAGAACCGACTCAGCAGCTAATTAAAGCTTATCAAGATTTTAAAAAAATCCATCCAGACATCCCTTTTACCATCGTGAGTGCAATGCGCAATTACAACTATCAAAATGGCATTTGGCAACGTAAATGGAATAGCCTAACCAATCAGTTTAGCCAGCCTCAGCAAATTGCAGAAGAGATTTTAAAATTTTCGTCCATGCCTGGAACCTCGCGCCACCATTGGGGGACTGATGTCGATATCACCAGCGTTTCGTCAGATTATTTTAAGCAAGATCCCAAAGGAAAGATCTTAAACGCATGGCTACAACAAAATATGGCCAACTATGGTTTTTGCCAACCGTTTAATGAAGGACGCAAAGGCGGTTACCTACCCGAAGAGTGGCACTGGTCATATCGACCGATTGCCAGTCAATATATCGCGCAATACAAAGCACAATTAGACAGTGATCCAACCAAAATCACCTATGCCCTTAATTTTGCTGGCCATGATAAAATTCAATTAGAGGCATTAGTCAAAGAGTATGTCTTGCAGGTAAATAAAAACTGTTATTAAATCTAACGAAATCTATTTCCCTTAACGATCACTAAACCGTTAACGTTAGACGGCCAAACCTTAAAAATCACACCCACTCAAACAACCCGCCGACACCATTCGGCGGCACACTTTTTTATGGAAATTTCAGAACTAGTATACGTTTATGTCAAATTTTCCCGCTAACATGAATAGCAAACCACAGTGGCCAACTGTTTAGTTAGCCATTGTGGTTTATTAATATTGAATGATTGTTAACTGGACTATTCTTTACTAAGTAACTGTTTACTAGATAATTGTATACTGACTCGTGTAATGGAATTACGGAATTACGGGATGACGCAAATATGTGACACATAACTCGAAGTCTGATCCGTTGTACTAATGTAACTGTTCAGAACAGAAACCCTAGTATATGTATTAGGCAACAGATGTTCATCTGCCCATACGGCATAATATGTCTGCTGTTTGTTAAAATCAGTATTAGGGTAATAATCACTAACGCCTGACATATCCCCCCCACTCAGCAAATAGACCACCACCAATTTGCCTAGTATAGTATATGGTTCCTTGACTCCCTAAACTACCAGTCCAACTAGTGAAATTACCATTAGCGTTAGTCAGTTCAGCAATATGGGGTATACGATAGCCCGTACCATAACGGCTACAATAATTTACATCATAACCATTTGTCGTATTAATCGAATTCCATGGGGCGTAAGGATTAACGATAAACCATTTGCTCAGCTTAAAACTATAAATTTTAGTCCTTGTGCCATTAACAGTGGCATATAAGGTAAAGGTGGTTGGTACCGCGGTCGCCACTTCAGCCGGTGTGGCGCCATTGGCGGTTGGGATAATAATCGGCTGCTGATTTTTTGGGGCATGCGTATCTGCTTTGATGGTACTGGCAACAGCCGATGACGAAATAAAAGAAGAAGAAAAGGCAACCAACCCAAAGCTAAATAGGTAGCAAAGGTAAGCGTCGATAATCGCGCCACGGTTAGCTGAGACCCCATTGCTGACGCAGTTGTATCGCCTAGATTAGCAGCACCCGCTACCTCACCTGCACTTTCACCGTTATGCGCCTTAGCAATCTCGGCCACCACCATCAACATACGCCGGGTACGATTAAACACCACTCGGTAAAAGTGCTTATTCATATTTTATTCCTTATCATTCCATTCTTGCAGCAAATTACAAAGAACAATAACTCGCTAATTATTATTGGTTTATTATTATTCGCTAACCGCAAAACTACTTTCCAAAAAAATGATTAACGTTTACGTTTAGCTCAAAAGCTTAAAAGCTTAAAAGCTTAAAAGCTTAAAATAATAAATAATCACACCCATAAGATCAATGACTAATTTCATCATTTAATCAACAATTTGATAAAAACACTGAATTAAAATATGCTTTTTTATTGGTCAAAAAAGGGATAAGAAGCATTGGAGAAATAAAGCAAAAAATCAAAGAGAGAAGAGAAAATAGAAAAGATTAGAGAGGAAAAATAAATCCACCCCTAAAAATTTGACATAAACGTAGTATAGTTCTGAAACATCCAAATAAAAATATTGATTTTTATTGCGATTGATTAATCTTTGCAATAGAGACATCGAGCCAAGAAACTGATTGAAATGGGTAGTAGTTCTGAAAGTTATTTACATGGCGATGATTTATCTGTTGCCTGTTTTTTAGGTTTTAGGATCCTTTACTTTTTATCTTTCAAGGTTGCGATATTGCGCCAATAAGGTAGTTTGATGATCATGATAAGCCCGCCCCCTTCGCGGTTCATCGCTTTGATGGTGCCATTGTGCATAACAATCGTTTTCCTGGCGATCGCTAATCCTAATCCATAACCTTTACCCAGTTGTGCTGATTGAATACGGACAAATGGCTCGAAAATACTGGATAATTTTGCTTCATCAACACCTGGCCCCCGATCCTTGACTTCGATTTGCAAATACTTACCCACTTCTTTAAGGAAGACGTCAATCGATTGATGCGGCTGCGTAAAACGTAGCGCGTTACGGATAATATTTTCAATCGCGCGCCGAATCTGTTCGGAATTGCCTTTCACAATAGGATGAATAATGTTGGCCGAGGTAAATTTGACTTCAATTGAGTGCGGACTTGCTTCATAATTCGCATCGCTAATAACAACACTAATGAGATCTTTCAAATCAAAATATTCATCAACGCGATTATCCATTTCCGCACGTGAATAATTTAAAATCTCACCAATAAGTTGATCGAGTCTTTCTGATTCTAATTCAATCCGTGCTAACGCATTATCCGTATTTTGTTTATTTTGTTGCGCTAAACCAATCGCCAATTGCAAACGGGCAAGCGGGGTACGTAACTCATGTGAGACATCATGCAATAAGGCTTGTCTATCGGAGATTAAAATATTGAGCTGCTCAACCATCATGTCGAAATCTTTGCCCAGTTCACTGAGCTCATCTCGACGACGTTTTAATTTATCAAACAAACGAACCGAAAGATCGCCTTGCGAGACGCGATAAAAGCCTTGTCGTAATAGCTTCATCGGCCGGGTTAAGTTCCAAGCCAAAAAAAGACTAAATACTAATCCCACGCAGATGCCCATTAGCAAGATGGGCAGCGGAATATTGAGCAATTCGCGATTTTTGCTATGTTCACCTTTATCATCACGAAAAGTGACCGAATAAGGGGTGCCATCTGGAGCAATGGCAACACGGCGGTAAAGATAATTGGGGTTTTCAAGTTCATCATTGATGATATTGATTTGACCATTTTGCGGCAAAATCAATTTTATCGATAAAAAACTGCGTTCACGTTCCGGGAGATGGGCAATAAAATTTAATGTTTCCCGCTCGCCAGAGACTTGCAATAACTGAGCAATCATATCCACTTTGGTTGGCATATGATTGAAAATTTGCCGATTTTTATTATCTAAATAGAATGAAAAACAGATCCATGTCAATTGAAAGGTAAGATAAAAAACCACCCAGAATATGATTAATATCTTCCAAAATAGTCTTGTATTCATTACCTATTCTCTTTTCTGCTCACCAACAATTTAACGAATGCGATAACCCACGGCACGGATAGTTTCTATCGTGACTTTATTTTGGGCAGCTTGATGTAATTTTTGACGAATATTACTGATATGAACATCGACACTACGATCATAAAGTTCACGCGTCCTGCCTAATCCTTCTTCGGAAAGCTCTTCTTTGGTGACCACTCTATCATTGTATTTTACCAATAAAACTAATAAATTAAATTCGGTAGAGGTTAAATCGATCGCTTTGCCTTCCCATGTGCATAGGCGTTGCGGCAGATCTAAAACTAAGCCGTTAAAATAATATTTCTTATTATCTTCGACGAGGGATGGGCGATCGTCAAGACGACGCAATACCGCACGCAGTCGTGCCAGTAACTCACGCGGATAACACGGTTTAGGAATATAATCATCGGCACCCAATTCAAGCCCTAAAACACGATCAATATTGTCACCTTTTGCGGTTAACATCAGTACCAGCATGTTGCTGTGTTGCCGAATACTTTTTAATACATCAATACCACTGATATCAGGTAACATCACATCTAAAATAGCTGCACTATATCGACCGGACAACGCTTCATCAATACCGTCTTGCCCAAGATGGACGCTTTTGATATTAAACCCTTCGTTCGTCAAATATTCACTTAGCATCTGTGATAATTCGACATCATCATCAATTAATAGAATATTTACCATAATCGCCACTGTTATTGAGTTAATGAAATATAACCATTATTGGCACTAATCAAGAAAATGTCAGGCCATTTTACTAAAATATTACACATATTTTATTTATAGTTAAGTATTTTACCAGCTATCTAATAAGAATGTTTTAGATTTATTATAGGTTTGTGTTTATTTTTAAAAATCAACCCTTATCACCATTAATTATTCACGATAACCTATTAAAACTCTTTTAGTTTTTATGATTATACAATGAACATTAATGGATGATCATTAATAGCCGATCACCCTTCCTACTGCTGATTCGAGTAGGAGAGATAGCCGTCGATCTTATTCGCAATAATTATACATAAACGTTATATAGTTCTGAAATATTTATTTATAAAATAACGCACATTGCAAACGGTAATTTTCATAATCTACCATCCTAAAATAGAGAGTTTTGCCATCAACAGACAGAAGTTAGCCATAATCACTTATGAGATCATAGACCAATTTATTGGTAAATCACGCCTAAACTCACTTTTTGGCTCGCCCCAGTGACCTTAGGAATATTAGAAGGAATACGATGTAATCGGCAGTAAGCCAACCAAGCAAATGCCATTGCTTCCATATCATCACCACTGATCCCCAGCTTATCGGTAGGCAAGACAGACCAGTTAGGTAATAGTTTGGTTAGTCGCTCCATAATGAGGGGATTTTTAGCGCCGCCGCCACACACTAATAATTCATTTGGCAACACGTTGATAAGGGGGAGTTTTATCAGTTCATTGGCGATAGATTGCGCAGTTAACTCAACCAAGGTCGCTTGGATATCCGCTATTTTTAGTGGCTGAAAAGCGGTTAATTTCGCTGCCAACCAAGTTAAATTAAATAGTTCACGACCGGTACTTTTAGGTGCCAATTGCGCAAAAAAAGGGTCATTAAGGCAATGGCGCAGTAAATCATGATTAACTGATCCTGTTTTTGCCCAAGTGGCATCTTTATCATAAGGTTGATTTAATTGCTGATGAATAAAGCCATCCAGTAATAAATTCCCTGGTCCTGTGTCGTAGCCCGTCACGTTTTGGTTCGGAATAAGAATCGAAATATTACTAATTCCACCAATATTCACCACCACTCTATTTTTATGCCGATCAGCTAAGATTGCCTGGTGAAACGCCGGCACCAAAGGGGCACCTTGGCCACCATAGGCCATATCTTTACGCCGAAAATCAGCAATCGTAGTAATTTGAGTCTGTGCAGCAATAATATTGGCATCACCAATTTGCAGCGTAAACGGGGCCACGCCTTCTGGGGAATGGAAAACTGTCTGACCATGACAACCAATCGCAGCAATTTGCTGATGATCGATCTGATTTTTGAGCAAAAAATGGTTAATACTGTCGGCAAAAAGTTGCCCTAATTGATGATCCAGCTCACCTAAATTTTGCAAAGTGGTCTGTTTGGTTTCGCAAAGTAGGATCAGTTTCTGTTTTAGATCTGTTGGCATCGGATAACAGTCGCTGGCAACTAAACGGATCTGATTAACGCTATCGATCTGGGTTAATGCCAAATCGATGCCATCCATACTGGTCCCCGACATCACACCGATAAAAAAGTTGCTCATCACTCATTACCCTTCTCTTACTATGCGTCCTGTTTTGATATCACGGATTTCGGAGGGATTTAAGCGCCCGCCGACTTCGCCTTGTAAAATAGCGAGCTGCTGCCCAAATTGGGCTTCCACTTCGGCAACCGTTTTACAAGGTGTCTGCCCAGAAAGGTTGGCGCTGGTGGAAACCAATGGTTTACCAAACCGATCACACAGTTGTCGAATAAGTGGATGCGTGGTGACGCGCACCGCAATAGAATCAAAACTGCCGGTCAAAAAGAAGGCCGTATTGCGATTTTTCGGAAAGATCCAACTCACGGTTTCCCCTTGTGCCCAGCTCGTTAAGGCGCGTTGTCGCTGTTCGGGCGAAATGGCCGATTCATCAATATAAGGTAGGCATTGCGAATAATGGCTAGCAATCAAAATCAGCCCTTTTTCAATCGGTCGCTGTTTGAGTGCTAAAATCAACCGCACAGCCTGTTCAGAATCGGGATCACAACCAAGCCCAAACACAGCTTCGGTAGGATAGGCAAGTACGCCACCTTTTTTGAGTAAAATTTCACTTTCCGCTAACGTTAATCGAGTTTTCATCTTCATTTAGAGATCTTTTTTCAGCCTAATTTTAGCAAAATGATGCGTGACGACGACTATTTTACGCACAATATTTGTATAAATGTGTATATAATAGCACATCTGTTTTTGCCTGAGTTTATGATTAATGAGTGAATTAACACCTGCAGCAGCTAAGGTAAAAGCTGCTTTAGCTGCCAAAAATCTTGAAACCCCACTGTGTCGTTTGGCTATGAATAATAGTGAACGTAAACAACAAATCGAAGCACATTTCCGCGAAATTATGCGCTTAATGGAGTTGGATCTCAATGATGACAGCTTGATTGAAACACCGCATCGTGTTGCAAAAATGTATGTGGATGAGCTTTTTTCGGGGCTCTATTATGAAAACTTTCCAAAAATCACCTTAATTGAAAATAAGATGCATGTTGACGAGATGATTACCGTGCGTGATATTGCGTTAACCAGCGTTTGCGAACACCATTTTGTGACTATCGATGGTAAAGCAACCGTTGCTTATATTCCTAAAGATACCGTGATTGGCTTATCAAAAATTAATCGTATTGTGGCGTTTTTCTCACAGCGTCCACAAGTACAAGAACGGTTAACGCAACAAATTTTAGTCGCCTTACAAACCTTACTCGGTACGATGAATGTTGCTGTCTCTATCGATGGCATACATTATTGCGTAAAAGCACGCGGGATAAAAGATGCCAGCAGTATCACCACTACCACCGCATTGGGTGGAGGTTTTAAAACAAATCCCAATACCCGACAAGAATTTTTACGCGCCTTAAAGCACTACTCTTAACCATAACAGGCTGAATACGAATCGTTGGATTAGCGAGTACTGATTAGCCACTACACAAAATTATGCAACATTGCACAATAGGTATCACGCTTGCTGACATCGCGCCGTTAAAATAGCGCGATGTCAGCAAGCCATTTTTAAAAAAGGCTTAGATCAAACCAAAATGTTGTAAACCTTTGCTAATCCCATCATTATCGTTACTGTCTGTGATGTATTCGGCGCACTGTTTGAGTTTATCCACGCCATTGGCCATCGCAATAGGATGATCAACCACACTAAACATTTCAAAATCATTCATACCGTCACCAAAAGCGTAGGTTGGTACATCAGTAAAACCTTTTCGTTCCAGTAACTGAATAATGCCATTTCCTTTTGATCCGCCATGATTAAAGACATCCACACAATAAGGGGCATTACGAATAAAAGTGAGTTCTGGAAACTTATCGCGAAACTGTTGTTCGCCCTCTTCACACAGTAACAGCACCATCTGAATAGCGGTATGCCAATAAATGGTATCATCAACCGGCGGTACCGACTCTTTAACAAAATTATAAAACTTCGTCGCAGGCTCACCATGTGCAGAAACGCGCATCACGTGATAATTATAGAAAGATAACGGAATACCAACCTGTTTTGAAAATTGATATAACTTATCAATTAACGGTTTATCGATATTATTGACAAAAACTTCTTCACCTTGATATAACACCGCTTGCCCGTTCATAGCTATAATAGAGTCAATACTGGTCTCTTGCATAATATGCGCCACTTCGCACGCTGTTCGCCCGGTGGCAATCATAGGCATAATATTATTTTTCAGTAATTGCTTAATCGCAAGGATAGAGCTTTTCGACACGTCGATATGGCTATTAAATAAGGTGCCATCTAAATCAAAAAAGACAATCGCTTCTGGTTTGTTCATCTTATAAATCCAAAATAGTCTTAATAAAAGGAATGGTTAATTTACGCTGCTCGATCAGTGTGGCTGTCTCAAATTTTTCTAATAATAAAAACAGCGTTCTCATATCACGATTCACTCTTTTCAACAGAAACTGGCCAACTTCGGTGGGTAACTCAAAGCCACTGAGTGCCGCTCTTAACTGTAATGCTTTTAATTTATCGGCATCGCTCAACTCTTTCAATTGATAAACTTGTCCCCAAGCTAAACGAGAGGCAAGATCAGGAAGCGTAAAAGGAATCTGTTTTAAAGGAACATTAGCCGTAATCAATAATTTACTGCTATTTTTTTCGGTTAATTTATTAAAGAGATCAAAAATCGTCTCTTCCCACTCACGATTTCCAGCAATGGCATGAATATCATCCAGACAAACAATATCATAGTTTTCAAGCCCTAATAAGATATCAGGTGCTAAATGATAATGCTGCTTTAACGGAATATAACTGGCCAATTTATTTGGGTTATATTGATTTGCAGCATGTAATAGATGTGTTCGCCCCGCTGTTTGAGTAGACCAAATTGAAAAAACGTGAAATCCGGTTTCGTTCAAGCTATTTTTTAACGCATCAAATAGCAATTGATTTTCACCTACATAAAAACTATTAAACGTTTCACTATTCGGTAACCAAAGCGGCAAAGGTAGCTGTGAAAAAGTAATATCAAAACCTCACCATAAAATAAAAACCTTCCAAGTATAAGTTTAGACAAATAAAAATCAATATCTATTACGATTAAATTACGCGCGAGCATTGAAAAATAGGTGAAAATAGGAAAGCGCCCAAGAAGAACCAAACAGCTAAATGTACGAATAAAAAATGAGCAAATAACTATTAAAAAACCAGCAAACGAAAACAAATTTGCAGAAATTTTGTGGATAACTTTGTGTTAAAAGCCGCTGAAAAGCTGTTACCAAGTGAAGGATAAGATCATCGCGATCAGAGGATGTGGATAACTCATCTATTTATGCACACGATAAACGGCAAAAAGATCCACGCCATTAACACGATCATATTTAATATAACTAACTGAAAAATAAAACAAAATAAGACGTATTCACAGCAAAAACGGATCCTAATAATAGTAAAAATAAAAAAGATCATATAAAAGATCTTATTTAATTAAAGCCGCGATCAAAACAGATCATTTGACGTCACTAAAAAGACGAGTAAAATTCCTCACACTAGTTTGGCAATAGGATCATGACAAATAAAATGATCGGCTAAAAAAGTGATCATTAAAGAGTGCTGCTAACGACAGCTGAAAGTTAACAATAACGAGGTTTTTCTATGTTTTATCCAGATCTTTTTGATGTCATCGTTGTCGGTGGTGGTCATGCAGGAAGCGAAGCTGCTATGGCATCAGCAAGAATGGGCCGCAAAACACTGCTTTTAACGCATAATATCAATACGTTAGGACAGATGTCTTGTAATCCAGCCATTGGTGGCATTGGCAAAGGTCATCTTGTCAAAGAGATCGATGCGATGGGTGGACTTATGGCACGTGCCATTGATCATGCGGGGATCCAGTTTCGAATTCTCAATAGTAGTAAAGGTCCTGCCGTTAGAGCTACTCGTGCCCAAGCTGATCGATCTTTATATCGAAAAGCGGTCAGAACCGCATTGGAAAACCAAGAAAATCTTATGTTATTTCAACAATCTGTTGAAGACGTTATTATTGAAAACGATCAGATCGTTGGTGTGGTAACCCAAATGGGCGTTTCGTTTAGAGCAAAAGCGGTCGTATTAACCACCGGCACCTTTTTAGCGGGAAAGATCCATATAGGGCTAGATCATTACAGTGGTGGACGCACTGGTGATCCTGCTTCGATCGGGCTTTCAAAAGCGCTACACAACTACCCCTTTCGAATGGGGCGTTTAAAGACAGGCACACCACCGCGTCTTGATGCAAGAACGATCGATTTTTCAACGTTAGGCAAACAGTATGGTGATGATCCGGTGCCGGTGTTTTCATTTTTAGGTAAACAGAGTGATCATCCTACCCAGATCCCGTGTTACATCACTAGTACTAACGAAGAAACACATAATATTATTCGACAAAATTTAGATCGTAGCCCTATGTATACCGGTGTTATTGAAGGGATTGGACCACGTTATTGCCCTTCTATTGAAGATAAAATTATGCGTTTTGCTGATCGCAATTCTCACCAGATTTATCTTGAGCCTGAAGGGTTAGACAGTAATGAAATTTATCCAAATGGGATTTCAACCAGCTTACCATTTGATACACAATTAGCGTTTGTGCGGACTATGCCGGGACTCGAACGGGTTAATATTGTGAGACCGGGTTATGCGATTGAGTATGACTATTTTGATCCGCGTGATCTTAAGCCAACCTTAGCCAGTAAAGTGATCACCGGGCTCTTTTTAGCTGGGCAAATTAATGGTACCACCGGATATGAAGAAGCAGCGGCACAAGGCATGCTGGCTGGGATCAATGCTGCCCGTTTTGCTTATGATCAAGATCAATGGTACCCAACGCGCGATCAAGCTTATTTAGGTGTTTTGGTTGATGATCTTTGTACACTGGGCACCAACGAACCTTATCGTATGTTTACCTCACGTGCCGAATACCGCTTATTATTACGTGAAGATAATGCCGATATTCGCCTTACCGAAATAGGACGACGACTTGGCTTAGTTGATGATTACCGTTGGCAACGATTTAATGAAAAATTCGAGGCGGTCGAACATGAACGTGCAAGGTTACGTGACATTTGGGTGCATCCACATGTTGAAAGTATTAAGGAGATCAATGCGGTATTAAAAACCGATCTCACCAAAGAAGCCAATGGTGAAGAGCTGTTAAAACGACCTGAAATGAACTATCGCACTTTACAATCGTTATCGCTGTTTGCGCCAGGATTAGCCGATGAACAAGCTGCTGAGCAGGTTGAAATTCAGGTTAAATACGATGGCTATATCAAATTACAGATTGAAGAAATTGATCGCCAAAAACGCAATGAGGAAACACTTATTCCTGCCCAGATTGATTATGCCGATATTTCTGGCCTTTCCAATGAAGTGGTGGCCAAATTGAAGCAACATAAACCAATTTCGATTGGGCAAGCATCGCGTATTTCGGGGATTACCCCTGCTGCTATTTCGATGTTATTAGTTTACCTAAAAAAGAAGCATTATCTAAAACACGATAATCTTAATAACGCAAACCAAGATCAATATAACGATAACCAAGAGGTGAGAACAGACGATGTTAAAAAATAGACTCACTGATCTGATTAAGCAAACCGATCTTGTTGTCAACGAAAAGCAGATTGATCAGCTTATTGATTATGTTGGCATGTTAGATAAATGGAATAAATCCTATAACTTAACCGCTGTGCGTGATCCTAACGAAATGTTAATTAAACATATTATGGATAGTTTAGTGATTGCGCCTTATCTGCAAGGGCAAACATTTATTGATGTTGGAACAGGGCCGGGTTTACCTGGTGTTCCTCTTGCTATTATCAATCAGGATAAAAAGTTCGATCTGGTTGATAGTTTAGGTAAACGTATCCGTTTTTTAAAACAGGTGCAATTTGAACTTAACCTGACTAATATCGAGCCTGTGCAATGCCGTATTGAAACGTATACGGATAAACAGTTCGATGGTGTGATTAGTCGTGCTTTTGCTTCACTGGCCGATATGTTAAGTTGGTGTCACCATTTACCTAATCAACAGGGGCTTTTTTATGCGCTCAAAAGCGCTGAAACGGATCACTTGCCTGAAGGGTATACGATAGTCAAAACCATACCACTACAGGTGCCAGAACTGAATGCCAAGCGCTGTTTATTAATAATCAAACCTGTTTTATAGACGATGATCTATAAAAGGCATCCTTAGGGTATACTCATTTGGTTTTATCCTATGCCTTTTAGATCGGTTTTGTGATTTTTATTTATTTTCGCCATTTTATTCCTGCTCGCTTATTGTCTATTTTAACAACACAAAAATGATAATAGCGAGATAGCCCATCCCAATCACACATTCTCATTGCTATTACTCTTCGCTTTATTGACAGCAATAAAAGAGCTTAACAAATCTTTTATATAGTTAAAATCTATATCAATTAATAAAAAAGTAGAATTATTCAATAACAAAATTTTTTGCTATCTTCTAAAGATTATTTTTAAAACAATAATTTATACACATTATTGGTCGTAAAACTAACTATATAATAATAGACTCTATAAGGAATAAAAATGAATACTGCAGTTATTGGCTATCCCCGAATTGGTAAGTTACGTGAACTTAAATTTGCGATTGAAGCTTATTTTAAAGGTAATAAAACGCAAGCTGAACTGTTGAGTGAAGCTAAAGCGTTACGGGCAGAACATTTACAGCAACAAGCATCACATAAAATTGCGTTTATCTCATCGAACGATTTTTCTTTTTATGATGCGATGTTAGATACCGCATGCTTATTAAATGTGGTGCCTGCGCGTTACCAAGATTTGGCGTTATCTGATCTTGATCGCTACTTTGCTATGGCGCGTGGTTATCAAGGAGAAAAAGGGGATGTTCGCGCTTTAGCAATGAAAAAATGGTTTAATACCAATTATCACTATTTAGAACCAGAAATTGAAGACAATACACAAATTAAGCTTGCGAGCAGCAAACCTTTTGATGAATACCAAGAAGCGAAAGCTTTAGGCATTCAAACAAAACCGGTTATTATCGGGCCATTAACCTTTTTCAAATTAGCGCATTATCTTGGTAAAAAAGAGTTTGCTGATTTTAAAGCCGATATTATCAGTACATACCAATCGATCATTAAAAAATTAGCTGAGCTCGGTGCCGAGTATATTCAGATTGATGAGCCAATTTTAGTGACTGATTTGAGTAAAGCGGATATTGCGTTGTTTACCGAACTTTATCAAGGCATCCTTGCGATAAAAGACAATCCAGCCATTAAAGATAAGGTAAAACTGATTTTACAAACCTATTTTGGTGATATTCGTGACTGTTATAACGAGGTAATAGCTTTACCGTTTGATGGGATTGGATTAGATTTCGTTGAAGGCAAACAGACACTTTCTTTGCTTAATAAAAATGGTTTTCCTGCGGATAAACTACTTTTTGCCGGTGTAGTGAATGGTAAAAATATTTGGAAAAATAATTATCAGAAAACCTTAGCGTTGCTGGATCAGATTAAGCACAAAGCGGCAAAAATTGTCATTAATAGTTCTTGTTCACTCTTGCACGTACCTTATACATTGCAAAATGAGACTAAATTAACTATTCAGCAGCGCGCTTATTTTGCGTTTGCCCAAGAAAAATTACAAGAATTGGCGGATTTAGGCACGTTATTTACTGAACAAAATAGCGCAAATGATCGTTATAAACAGAGTGCTATCTATAACGATAATCAAACATTGTTTACGCGTGAACGTGAAGGGGCTAATCACACCGTTCGTCAAAAAGTGGCCGCCTTAACTGCCAAGGATTTTATCCGTTTGCCGCAATTTTCAATTCGGGAAGCCGCACAAAAACGTGCGTTTCATTTTCCTTTATTACCGACAACCACTATTGGTTCTTTCCCGCAAACACCTGATGTACGTTTGAATCGAGCTAAATTCAAAAAAGGTGAAATTAATCTTGCTCAGTATACCGAATTTAATAAACAGAAAATTGCTGAGTGTATAAAACTGCAAGAAGAGATCGGCTTAGATGTTTTAGTTCACGGTGAATTTGAACGTAATGATATGGTGGAGTATTTTGGTGAGAGCTTGAATGGCTTTATCTTTACCGAAAAAGCATGGGTACAATCTTATGGGACGCGTTGTGTCAAACCACCGGTAGTGTGGGGGGATATTTCACGATCTAAGCCGATAACTGTGGCTTATTCCGTTTATGCGCAAAGTCTCACCGATAAACCGGTTAAAGGGATGTTAACTGGGCCTGTGACAATATTAAATTGGTCATTCCCACGTGAAGATATCTCACAAAAAGAGTCTGTCTTTCAAATTGCTTTAGCTATAGGCGATGAAGTGTTAGATCTCGAAGCGGCTGGCATTAAAATCATTCAAATTGATGAAGCTGCATTGAAAGAAAAATTACCATTACGTCATGCGGATTGGCATAGTGAGTATCTTGATTGGGCTATTCCCGCTTTCCGTCTTGTGCACAGTAAAGTTAATGAAAAGACACAAATTCATACACATATGTGTTATAGCGAATTTGCTGATATTATTAAAGATATCGATGCAATGGATGCCGATGTTATTTCGTTCGAAGCATCGCGTTCTAATTTACAGCTTATTGATGTGTTAAAAGCCAATCATTTTCAAACAGAAGTTGGACCGGGTGTTTATGATATTCATTCTCCGCGCGTACCGTCGGTAGATGAAATTAAAAATACCATTGAAAAGTTATTGAGCAAGATTGACAAAGAAAAACTATGGATTAATCCAGATTGTGGACTAAAAACGCGTGGCGAGAAAGAAGTGGTGGCCAGCCTTAAACATTTAGTCGAAGCAACATTAGAAGTCAGAAAAACGTTATCGTAATTTAGATAAGTCAAGCAACTTATTTTAGCAAAACTTCTTTCTGCTCCTCATTGGCGATTGCCGGTGAGGGGGATAATGTTATATGGATGTTTATATGAAAACAGATCAGCTCTTTAAGCAAAAAACGGTACTTTCTTTTGAAGTTTTCCCGCCAAAGAAGAGTTCACCGTTAGATACAATTTATGGAACATTGCGTGAACTTTCCTATTTCAAACCTGATTTTATTAGTGTCACGTATGGTGCAGGTGGCAGTTTTAATGGGCAAACCACTATCGATATTGCCCATTCAGTGAAGCATACATATGGAATTGAAAGTGTCGCACATTTACCCGGTATTAGCTTTGATAAAGCCGAAATTAAAAAAATTCTGACTGATTTAAAGTGTGCCGGTATCGATAATGTGCTTGCGTTGCGCGGCGATATTGGTCCGAGTTTTACCCCGAAAAAACAGTTTAATTATGCTAGCGAATTAGT
Source organism: Orbaceae bacterium ESL0727 (assembly GCA_029433345.1). Classification (GTDB taxonomy): domain Bacteria; phylum Pseudomonadota; class Gammaproteobacteria; order Enterobacterales; family Orbaceae; genus Gilliamella. The sequence continues at coordinate 641,627 of JAQTHY010000001.1, read as the reverse complement.
CACTTTTATTAAAGAAAATGGTGATTTTAATGTGATTGGTGCCTGTTATCCTGAAGGCCACCTTGAAGCAAATACATTAAAGCAAGATTTAATTCATTTAAAAGAGAAAGTGAATGCCGGAACGGATCAGCTTATTTCGCAGCTTTTTTTTGATAACGATTATTTTTATGCTTTTTTAGATAAAGCGCGTGATATGGGGATTAATGTGCCTATTGAAGCAGGGATTATGCCGGTTACTAATAAAAATCAGATTGAACGCATGGTCTCTATGTGTGGCGTAAACCTGCCTAAAAAGTTTAAGCAGATGATGGCGAAATATGAGCATCATCCTGACGCTTTTCGTGATGCGGGCATTGCTTATGCGATTGATCAGACCGTTGATTTGATTTCACAAAATGTGGATGGTATTCATTTATATACGATGAATAATAGTTATATTGCTAGACGAATCAATGAAGCTGTCACCACATTGCTAGCTGTGCCGAAAGTAAATTAGATTTAGTTAACGTGTCGAAAACAGGAAGGTATATAAGCAGTAATTGGTTGCGGGGGCTGGATTTGAACCAACGACCTTCGGGTTATGAGCCCGACGAGCTACCAAGCTGCTCCACCCCGCGTCAAAGAGGTCGTTATATTATAGCAATTAAATTATATAGCAAGCTTTGTTTGTAATTATTTCGTTTATTTTTTATTATTCTGCCTAGAAAAATTCTATCTCATTAATAATTAATTAGTTTTGGCACTATATTTGCATCCCTTAAAATAAAAGTTAAAACGAAAACGATAGTAAATTCAAGTCAACGTAGCAACGGGAGGTAGCAAATGTATAATAGTGTCAATAATGATAACAGATTTTCACGTCGTCGCTTTCTTTCATATACAGGCCTAGCTATTGGTGGGCTTTCGGTGAGTCCATTGCTATCTAAAGCTATGGCGGCCGAGGTTCAGCAATCGCCAACTGCATTTAGTTTATCTGATGTTTCACAGATAGTTTCACCCACTGAAGCGACGCCTGTCCGTTTAAATTTTAATGAAAATGCTTTAGGGATGTCGCCGCAAGCCAAACAAGCGGCTATTGATGCGGTGCCAAAAGCGAATCGTTATGCAAAAGCTGAAATTTTATTATTAGGTAAAGCCATCAGTGATACCTATGCCGTTTCGCCTGATTGGCTATTGTTAACTGCTGGCTCTTCAGAAGGGATACGAGCCTCATTAGCGGCATTTAGTCAAGAGAATACACAATTGGTTATTCCTGAACTGACTTATGGTGATGGAGAACATTTTGCGCGGATTAATCAATTAAAAATCACGAAAGTCCCGGCTTTAAAAGATTGGTCCTTTGATATTGCCGCCATGCGAAAAGCGGTAGATAACTATGCTGGCCATTCTATCGTTTATCTGGTTAATCCTAACAATCCGACGTCAACTATTACGCCTGCTAACTTGATGCATGATTGGATAAGCAGTAAACCTAAAAATACGCTATTTATTGTTGATGAGGCATATGCAGACTATGCTGATGATCCTGCATTTGCTTCGGTTGATTCTTTGGTAAAACAAGGGTTTGATAATGTCGTATTATTAAAAACATTTTCTAAACTCCATGCAATGGCTGGCATGCGGGTCGGTTATATTTTAGCGACACCGAACAATATAAAATTACTGAATAACTATGTAGCGGGTGAAAAATTAAATTATTGTGGTGTGGTTGCCGCGATGGCTTCACTAAAAGATACCGCGTATCAAGCCTATTCTAAGCAAGTTAATAAGGTATCACGCGATATTATGGTGCAAACATTAACCAAATTAGGTCAAGTATATTTGCCATCACAAACTAATTTTATTTTTCATCAAATTAATATCGATCTAGAACGTTATCAAAATCTGTTAAAGCAAAATCATATCTTAGTTGGGCGCGCCTTCCCCCCTGCTAATAACTGGTGTCGTATTACATTAGGTACACCTGGTGAGATGCGTTATGTGGCAAAAGTGTTACAAGATCTTCGATCACAGCAGTTGATTTAATCAATAAATGTTTGCGGGTTATATCATTGCTTTTCTTTCACGTTCCGCCGCAACAGTCAGCGGAACGCTTAAATTCAAAAAACTTACTCCCTAAAAAACGGCTACGTTTAGCGGTTAGAGTAAAAAATTTTACATAAACGTATAGTAACTCTGAAACATCCTTATAGAAAGATTCTTATTTCCTTACTTAAGCGACGATTATCTTAGGCAACATTTGGCACGATATATTCCATAATTAATAATAAGGTTGGCAGAATAAAAATCGATAATATCGTCGAAACCAGGAATAAACTCGACGCTTGTTCCTGTTCGATATTCCAGCTATAGGCAAGAATGACCGCGGTTGATGCAGTTGGCATGGCTAATAAGAATATTAACTCTTCAGCTTGTATACCGGTTATGCCAAACACAATGACAGTGCCAAGCGCGATAACTGGTGTGAAAAAACTTTTGATAAAAATATTAATAATAAAATCTCTGTTGAATTTTACTTTAACACCACAAATACCTACACCAACAGCGAGAAGAGAGATAAAGTTACAAGCATCAGAGGTGATATTAAAGGTGTTAAAAACGAAATGCGGTAACCACTTTGTGCCATCGGTGACACTGATTATCAAACCAATAATGACAGCTAAAAACATCGGTTTCATCAACGAATTTTTGACGGCATTTACCACCATTCCACTTGTGATTTTCCCACCTGATATTTTGGTTTCACAAAGTTCGAAAAGGAAAATTGTCAATGGAATTAAGCTAAGTGCGACCACAAAGTTTGCAATAGCAACAGATATGGTAGAAGACGCGCCCAATAAAAGCGTTAGGAATGGCACGCCCATTCCCCCCATGTTAGGAAAACAGCAGAGCATGGAGATCATGGTGCACGATTTTAGATCTTTATGTAGGAGATATTTATTGATTAGAAAACATAATAACCATATTAGTACCATACTACAAAAGAAAGCGATAATCCATATACCATTGAATATCTCTTCGGGTTTGGCATGAGACGTATGAACTAATAATAGCGCGGGGAAAACAAAGTTTGACACTAATCCTGACAATAATTTCTTGGCATCTTTAGGAAAGATCCCTTTCCATGCACAAAGCCAACCAACAAATATAATGATAAAAACGGGTAGGCAAGAGCTAATTACTTGCCAGATAGCTGCACCAATACTGTCCATCTTTCTTTTCCTTGCGCTTAGTCTGTTGGTTTATTATGACGTTATTCATATAGGCGGTCAATAATTACATAATTATAACCTTTATAACCATTTAATCTTTTTTAAACGCTTTTTTGTACAAACAATAAGTAAATATAGGGCTACCAAAATGTTTATTTTCTGTACTGAATTATCACGCAAGGCGACTATTTTTTATTCACAAAACTGTTTTTTTATTCACTAAATTGTTTAGGTGATCAACAAATAATTGGTAAATATGTTTCAGAACAACTACTCATTTCAATCAAAATGATTTTTGCAGGATTATTGAATTTGGTGTGTACTGCTTGGTGGAGTGCTGATAGATGTGTAATTGGTGCCCGGACGCGGAATCGAACCACGGACACGGGGATTTTCAATCCCCTGCTCTACCGACTGAGCTATCCGGGCAACAATGGATGCACATTAAACACGATCCTTTTGCATTCGTCAATCCTTTTTATTGTATTTTTGAATATATCTTCATTGTTTGTTTGAAAAATAGTTAATTCGATTGACAATAACCGCCTACTGTATAGACTCATTATCATTCTAGGGTGTGATTTTCTCTTAAATTCAAGTGAAATATGCCTAAATAACCATCATAATTAAAAGGATCACTTCACCATGCGTTTTATTCCTATCCTTATCTTTTTTATTTATGTTTACCTCGAAGTGAGTTTTTTTATGGTGATTGCTAATCATATAGGGGTTTTCCTTGCCTTGTTGGGCATTATTGCAACTTCTATGATCGGCTTATCGTTAGTTAAATCGCAAGGTGTACAGAATTTTATCGCCATGCAACAAAAAATCGCCAATAATGAAAATCCAACGCCAGAAATTGTACGTGGCACATCTTTATTAATGGCTGGTTTTTTCTTACTGGTACCCGGTTTTTTGACCGATATTATCGGTGCGATTTTATTATTACCGTTTATGCAAAAATGGGTGGCGCGCTTTATTGTCCCGAAAATGAATATTACCACGTATTCTTCTCGTGGAAATAGTACATTTCATATTAATAATAATAGGCTTAGTGATAATTCATCACATGACGACAATATTATTGAAGGTGAATTTAAACGGAAGGATGATGAATAAATAGGCAGCCGAAAATTTTTTATTTTTGACCTCTTGAAGAATAAGAAACCACCCCCATTTATTCGACACTACATCATAAAACCATCACTTTATGATTTACCATTAACCAAATTAATTGAAACAAATCGATTAAAACAATTTAAGTTAGGAGAATAAATAATGAAAATTCGTCCATTACATGATCGCGTTATAATTAAACGTAAAGAAGTAGAATCTAAATCAGCGGGTGGTATTGTATTGACTGGTTCAGCAGCAGGTAAATCAACTCGCGGAGAAGTTCTAGCTGTCGGGAATGGTCGTATTTTAGAAAATGGACATGTGCAACCGCTTGACGTGAAAGTGGGTGATATCGTTATTTTTAATGAAGGATACGGTGTTAAGGCTGAAAAAATTGATAATGAAGATGTACTTATCTTGTCAGAAGGCGATATTTTAGCAATTGTTCAAGAATAATTTATTTGTTAACACAATACAGAATTTATTTAGGAGATAAAGATAATGTCAGCTAAAGATGTAAAATTTGGTAGTGATGCGCGCGTAAAAATGTTACGCGGTGTAAATGTATTAGCCGATGCTGTAAAAGTAACGCTAGGTCCTAAAGGTCGTAACGTGGTTTTAGATAAATCATTTGGTGCGCCAGTTATTACTAAAGACGGTGTTTCAGTTGCACGTGAAATCGAATTAGAAGATAAATTCGAAAATATGGGTGCACAAATGGTGAAAGAAGTTGCATCTAAAGCCAATGATGCAGCCGGTGACGGTACCACAACCGCAACAGTGCTTGCACAATCAATCGTTAATGAAGGGCTAAAAGCGGTAGCTGCGGGTATGAATCCAATGGATTTAAAACGTGGTATCGATAAAGCCGTAGCTGCAGCGGTTGAAGAACTGAAAAAATTATCTGCTCCTTGCGCTGATTCTAAAGCGATTGCCCAAGTCGGTACTATTTCTGCTAATTCTGATGAAACTGTCGGTAAATTAATTGCCCAAGCAATGGAAAAAGTAGGTAAAGAAGGCGTTATTACTGTTGAAGATGGCACAGGTTTACAAGACGAACTTGATGTTGTTGAAGGTATGCAATTTGATCGTGGTTATTTATCACCTTACTTTATCAACAAACCAGAAACAGCTACAGTTGAATTAGATAATCCTTACATTTTGTTAGCTGATAAAAAGATTTCCAATATCCGCGAATTACTTCCTGTCCTTGAAGCCGTTGCCAAAGCAGGTAAATCACTATTAATTATTGCCGAAGATGTTGAAGGCGAAGCTTTAGCAACCTTAGTTGTGAATACTATGCGTGGTATTGTTAAAGTTGCTGCAGTTAAAGCACCTGGTTTTGGTGATCGCCGTAAAGCGATGTTACAAGATATCGCCATTTTAACTGGTGGTACGGTTATTTCTGAAGAAATCGGCTTAGAACTTGAAAAAGCAACTCTTGAAGATTTAGGTCAAGCAAAACGCGTGGTTATCAATAAAGATAATACAACCATTATCGATGGTGTAGGTGAAGAATCACTAATCACAGCCCGTGTTGAACAAATTCGTAAACAGATCGAAGAATCAACATCTGACTACGATAAAGAAAAACTACAAGAACGTGTTGCGAAATTAGCTGGTGGTGTTGCCGTTATCAAAGTCGGTGCCGCAACCGAAGTTGAAATGAAAGAAAAGAAAGCCCGTGTTGAAGATGCATTGCATGCAACAAGAGCTGCTGTTGAAGAAGGTGTGGTTGCCGGTGGTGGTGTTGCACTTGTTCGTGCCGCAACTGCAGTGGCTAATCTGAAAGGTGCTAATGAAGATCAAAACGTGGGTATTAAAGTTGCCTTACGTGCGATGGAATCACCATTGCGTCAAATCGTTACTAACTGCGGTGAAGAAGCCTCTGTCGTGGTTAATTCAGTTAAAGCTGGCAAAGGTAACTACGGTTATAATGCTGCAACTGAAGAATATGGCGATATGATTACTATGGGTATTTTAGATCCAACTAAAGTAACACGTAGCGCATTACAATATGCTGCTTCAATTGCCGGTCTTATGATCACAACTGAATGTATGGTAACTGATTTACCTAAAGACGCGCCTGATTTAGGTGCCGCTGCAGCTGGTGGCATGGGCGGTATGGGTGGAATGGGCGGTATGATGTAAGACAACGAAAGTTGTAAAAATCGTGACCTAACCCGTCGATACGAATAGTGAGCATCAATCCATGTTGGTGCTCACTATTTTTTTATATGAATCCCTAATATCCTCACCATACTATAGTCAAAATAGATCAGTGATCATCAATAATCCTCGCCATCATCACGTTATCATTAAAGCGATTTTCGTTCTAAATAAGGCGATTCCACATAAGTTATCTGTTTATCAGTACAACCGGTAATAATATGCAATGCGGCTTGTCTGCCCAGCTCATAATGGGGTAATTGTACGGTAGTTAAGGGCGGATAAAAGAGATCACCAGTACCCACCATATTATCATAACCCAGCACAGCCACATCTTGCGGTATGCGCATTCCACAGCTGAGCAAATATTGATAGGCTAAGAAGGCAATGCGATCATTTCCACAAATTAACACATCAAAATCCTGCTTGGCTGCATCACAATGTTTTTTCAAAATCTCAAGGCTGACGAGATATTCTTGATCAATATTGTGTGGTAAATGGGGCAAATGATAACTTAATAGTGTAGCGGGATTTTTACCACTATCTGACCACGCTTTTTCGACAGCTTGACGGCGTACTTTTCCAGCAACGGTTTCGTCGGATAGATAGATGCAAAGTGGGTGTTGATAACCTTTCTGAATCACATGTTGCATGGCTTTATATTGGCCCATATAATCATCGGGTACATAGCATGCTAAGGTTTCTGTTTCTGATAAGCAGTTAGCCAATACCACATTTTTGCGCAGCAATTTTGCCGGCAGACTCACTTTACGCAATCCCATCGTGGTGTAAATAATCCCATCTGGGCGATAGGATAAAAGCGTATTAATGGCATGATCGGCCTGTTTATCATCAAATAAATTAACAATAAAGGTGTTCCAATCATAATCTTGCGCGGTCTTTTCAATGGCTTGCAAAAGCTCAACCGAAAAAGGCGTCGTCGCTGTATCTAATGCCAAGACACCAATAGCGCGTGGGCTGGAATGATCGCCACGAATTTTACGTGCGGACAGATCAGGCACATAATTGAGTTGTTCAATAGCTTGTTTGACACGTTTATAGGTCTCTTTATTTAATTTTTCAGGATCATTAATTGCCCGAGAAACCGTCATCAACGAAACCGATGCTAATTTTGCTACATCCTTTAACGACACCATACCAAAATCCTTCTCTTTTTTTACTCACCAACAATAGCACGCTATTTTATGATCTTAATCAACATGGTTTTATCAATATAGTTTAATCAATATACCCGTAATAACAGCCGTATCGAGCGATAATAGCATAATTACTTACTGACAAAAGATAGCGATTAAATAAAAAGTGTGAAGTAAGTAACAGTTATTAAGTTTATTACTATCCATTTTTCATGAAATACGACAAGATTGTTAACGTTAAAATAAAAATGTTAACGTTAAAATATTCCATAAAAACCGGACTTTTAAGGTCATAACTTTGAATTAAAATGAGTGATAAACATGAAAATAATAGGAAACAAAAACTATTGGTACTCTTCTGGATATCTTTTTACTTTCTATGCTGCCTGGTCACTTTGGTGGTCTTTTTATGCGATTTGGTTAAAAAGTAAAATTGGCTTATCTGGCGAAAATCTAGGTATTGTCTATGCGGTTAACTCTGCTGTTGCGATGTTTTTCATGATTTTTTATGGCGTGATTCAAGATAAGTTGCAAATCGGTAAGGCGGTGGTCACTTTCCAAAGTATTATGATGATTTTGATTGGTCCATTTTTAATTTATGTATACGAACCTTTATTACAGAGCCATTTTATGTTGGGTGTTTGTATAGGTGCACCATTTTTAAGTGCTGGATTTATTTCGGGTAGCGCATTAATCGACTCTTTTGTCGAACGCATTAGCCGTGTTTTTGGGTTTGAGTTTGGGCCGGCGCGATTTTGGGGATCGTTCGGTTATGCGGTGGCAACGTTTTTAGCGGGGATTGCCTTTGGTATTAATCCACATATTAACTTCTGGTTAGCATCAGGGGTGGCGGCGCTATTTTTTATCATTAATGTCAGCTTTAAACCAACGTGTGACAAAAACACAAACATGGCAACTAATCAAACCGATAATGGCGCGAATGCCACAATCACCTTAACGGGTGATATCACGATTGTGGATAGTAGCGTGACGGTTGATACGCATCGAGAAGTGACCCACACTGAGATTATTGATGATAAACCGACTATTCCAACAATGGGCGAAATCGTGTCATTACTCACATTGCGCAAATTCTGGTTATTTGTCTTTTTTGTCATTGGTACGTATAGTTTTTATACCGTTTATGATCAGCAACTGTTCCCCAATTTCTATACTGGATTTTTCTCCACGCCCGAAATTGGCTATCAAGTATATGGTTATCTGAATTCGTTCCAAGTCTTTTTAGAAGCTGTTTGTATGGTTATTGCGCCATATTTCATCTACAAAATGGGCCCTAAAACATCATTGCTGGTAGCAGCTTTAGTGATGATTTGTCGGATTAGCTTATCAGCCACGTTGGACAATGTTTATCTGATCTCATTGGTCAAATTATTCCATGCCATCGAAATTCCACTCTTTATTTTAGCGATGTTCAAATACATTGTGGCTAATTTTGATGCGCGACTTTCCTCAACACTTTATTTGGTTGGCTTTAATATTTCCTCTAATTTAGGGGTGATCGTCTTATCGACACCCGTCGGTAAGTTATTTGATAAAACCAACTATTCGACCACCTTTTATGTATTAGCCGGCGTGGTATTGGTGATATCGATCATCTCTATTTTTACCTTGAGTAATGGCCGTAAATTACAACATGAATAAAAAGTGAATAAAAGACGAATAAAAGGGGAAATGCGTATAAAATAAGTGCGATAAATAAACATAATCGCGAGGTTATTATAATGACAGCACTCAATACGACTTCCCCTAATATCGTTGTACTTACCGGTGCCGGTATTTCGGCGGAATCAGGATTAGCCACTTTCCGAGCACAAAATGGGTTATGGGAAGGGCATAATGTTAATGATGTCGCAACGTATGAAGGTTATTTACGCAACCCTATTGCCGTACATCAGTTTTATAATATGTTACGCAACAAACTGCATGATCCCAATGTCAAACCCAATGCAGCGCATTTTGCCTTAGCGGAACTGGAACGTAAGCTAGGGAGTGATCATGTATTGATTGTGACACAAAATGTAGATAACTTGCATGAACGCTCCGGCTCGAAAAATATTATTCATATGCATGGTGAATTGCTCAAAGTGCGTAATGAACAAACAGGGCAAATTAGCGATTGCGATCATGATATTGATTACAACCAAAATAAACAGCTCCGTCCCCATATTGTGTGGTTTGGTGAAATACCGTTACACATGGATGAGATTTACGATGCATTGGAAAAAGCGGATTATTTTATCTCAATCGGTACGTCGGGTAATGTGTACCCTGCAGCAGGTTTTGTGCAAATAGCACGCCAATCCGGCGCAAAAACAACGGAACTGAATTTAGAACCGAGTTTAGGCGAAAATCTTTTCCAAACAAAAATTTATGGTCCAGCCAGCAAAATTGTACCTGAATATGTGCAAACATTATTAGATTAGTGTGATGGCGATATTTTGATTGAAATGGATAGTAGTTCTGAAAGATCTTAACATGATGATCTTTTATGACCGATTTTTCTGCTAATTAGCAAATTGCTGCAAGTAATGCTTGCCGCCTAAATTGGCCATCTGTACACGGATCCAAGCCGCTTTTCGTTGCACGAACGGTGTTGATGGAGTCCAATGCAATGGATTGGGGAGCATGGCGGCCAGCAAACTGGCTTGTTTGGGTGTGAGTTGATTGGCGCTGACATTAAAATAGTGACGCGATGCAGCTTCGATGCCAAAAATCCCGTCTCCCCATTCAGCACTATTTAGATAGATCTCGAGTATACGTTCTTTTGACCAAAGCAACTCAATCCAGAGCGTAAACCACGCTTCTAACCCTTTACGAACCCAACTCCGTGCTGGCCATAAAAAGATATTTTTTGCCACCTGTTGGGTTAGCGTACTTGCGCCACGTATTTTGTTACGTTTTTGGTTATCATCGATGGCGCGATTAATCGCATTAAAATCAAAGCCAAAATGGGTGGCAAAGTTCTGATCTTCCGAGGCAATCACGGCAATTTTTATATTATCCGCGATGTGATCATAATCTTGCCAAATACGCTGTTGTGTTGTATCCCAATGGGTTATTTTCCGCTCTAGCATCAGCATCGTGCCGAATGGATTAATAAAACGTAACAATAAAACAGCGATTATGGATAATACGATAAAACCGATGATGAGGTGAGCGATAAGGCGACCAAGGCGTCTCCAACCCTTGGGGGCTGAACATAACTTGGCCGTACGCCGCTTTTTAGCCAAAAAACGTGTCATGGATGAATCGCAGGATTAGCCAGACATAATTGTGTTTTTATAAAATCGACAATTTGCGCGGCATTATTGATATCTAATTGTGGCAACGTTGTATCAAGCGGGTAGTCGCAAGCTACCGCCACCGTGAATTCATCCATAAATAAAGGTGTTTGTGTCGCCATACGATGGCAAATGATCTTAGGGATTTTTTCATCTTTAAATCCTTCCACTAAAATAAGATCCACCTCGACGAACTGTTTGCGTAACATCTCTAAATCAACCGGTTTATCAGGTGTTTCACGAATGAGCGCATAACGATTATCACACGCCACTACGGTTTGAATCGCGCCCGATTTACGCAGTTCATAGCTATCTTTACCGGGTAAATCAATATCCATATCATGATGCGCATGTTTAATGACGCCGACTCGAAAATGTTGATCGCGTAATCGCGCAATAACCTGTTTTAGCAGTGTGGTTTTACCACTGCCACTATAGCCACTGATGGCGATTATCTTTTGATTCATATTTATTGTGATTGATTATATGATGAGTACATTTATTAGCATTTTATTATAAGCTAGAAAAGGCGATCCATGAATAACAACTTTCTTAACGATTATAACGAAACTGCTCACCCTGCATTACTCACTAGCATTTTAGAGACTGCTAACTATAAATTAGCAGGTTATGGATTAGATGCGTTGTGTGATAAAACGCGCGGCCTTATCCGAGACAAGCTGCAGGCTCCGCATGCTGATATCCATTTTATGCCTAGCGGGACGATAACTAATCTCACCGCTATCGCCCATATGTTAAAACCTTATCAAGCGGTGATCGCCGCCGAAACGGGGCATATTAATGTGCACGAAACTGGCGCGATTGAAGCCACCGGACATAAAGTTATTACTGTGCATACTGATGATGGCAAATTGACACCAGAATGCCTGAAGCCAATACTCTCGTTCCATACTGATGAACATATGGTGCAGCCAAAACTGGTCTATATTTCTAATACGACTGAACTTGGCACGATCTACAATAAACAAGAGCTACAGTCACTCTATCAATTTTGCCAAGCACATGATCTTTATCTCTATTTAGATGGGGCGAGATTGGCCATGGCACTGGCGACTCATGTGCTCACATTTCCTGATCTGGCCAACTATACCGATGCTTTTTATATTGGTGGAACGAAAGTGGGCGCCTTAATGGGGGAAGTGCTGGTGTTTACTCATCCAACTCTCAGCCATGATTTTCGGTTTACCATGAAGCAAAAAGGGGCAATTCTTGCAAAAAGTTGGATTGTTGCGGCGCAGATGCAAACCTTGCTGCAAGGTGATCTTTATCAGAAATTAGGTGAACAGAGTAATTTGATGGCAGAAAAACTCAAAACAGTTTTTACCCAAGTTGGTTTTACCTTTGCCAACCAACCGCAGAGTAATCAACTGTTTGTCAAGGTGCCGACGCCAATTGCAACACAGATAATCGCCCATTATGCTGTTGATAGCGGTTATGTGACGGATCATAACGGGCAAATTGATCCAAAACTTATGCTGCTGCGTTTTTGTACGTCATGGGCAACCCAACCGATAGAAATTGACCAATTTACGCAGCAGCTGACGACGTGGATTAAGTCATCTTTAATTAAATAGTCGCTGTTGCTCGGCGGTTAAAGGCAACGTGACATGATTAGCAAAATAGATATTGGTTTTGCCATTTTGGGGCTCATTAACTTCTATCTTCTGTATAAACTGATCACCACTGATGGTAATTTGGCGAGCAAGTTTTTTTAACGAAGCCGTTTTTGGGGTGAGTTGTAGCTGCCAATTGCTATCGTCAATTTGCGACAGCGCAAGGGTAAAATTGTCTTCTAATGTTTTGATATCACCATTAAAGACCGCATTGACTAATTTACTTAGCTGAAAGAGTTGCGGTTCCATGGCGGCAGTAAAAGATTGTGCCGGCTGATCACCAATGGCTAAGGTGATGCGATTTTGGTTAGCTTTAATGGTTTGTTGGAACGGATCGGTTTGTTGCCACCATAATCCCAGGTGACGATCGAAAATCATTTTACCGCTTGCTTCAAAGGGGATATTCAAGGCGGTAACTGTTTTTTGTAAGACAAAATCGGCCTTTACCGTTGGGTATTGGGTAATTTGTTTTTGCAATTGCGTTATGGTGATCGCTTGTGCTGGCGCAAGCATACCCAATCCTAAACAGAGAGAGAATAACAGCGAGTAAATCAATTTCATAATAATCATCCAGATATTAACCAAAAATAATAAGCGACATGACGCTCGGTATGCGTAGTATACGTCAACAGCTGAGTACTGTGATACTCTGTTTTTATCGCCTTGATTTTAGGGTGTGCTGTTTTTAAGCAATGCACAGAGCCTAATGTTAAGCAAAATGCACAATAAACACAAACCATCAATCATCAATCAGAAATAATAGACAATAGACAACAAATAATGTTCAAAACTTTCAGAACTACTACCCATTTCAATCAGTTATGTTGCAGATCTGCTAAAGTATTCATATTGACAAAACTTGCTTTTTCATCGCTAAAATTAACCGCAATTGCCTCGATTTGTTGTAAAAATAGCATTAATTTGCGATCACCCTGCTCAAGATACTGTTTCAGTGGCAATAGCGCTTGTTTATGAATCAATAATAGTGTGGGATGATGACGCTCACCGTCGAAAACATAAGCTGCCAGGTGATGAAGGGCGCTTTGGCTTGACTGAAATTGTGTGGAGATGGCGTTGACTAAACGGCTCACCAAATCATCGGGCAGAAAAGGGGTATCGCAGCTCACAAATAGATTCCAATCAGTTTGACTACGTAATAATCCACTGTATATGCCTGATAATGGCCCTAAATAACCGGCAAAATCATCAATAAAAACGGGGTAACCAGCTGTGTTATATTGATCGATATGACGATTACAACTGATCATCATGGCTCCTACTTGCGGTTTGATGCGATCACTAACATGTTGATAAAGAGGTCTGTTTTGATAATTGACTAACCCTTTATCTTGCCCATTCATTCGAGAACCTTGCCCACCCGCTAAAATAATGGCAGTAATTGTGCTGTTTTTCATTAATAATCATCTTCTCTAGATAAAAATTTTTGCTAATTAATTATGCTTTATTCATTACTAAAATTCGTTGCTAAAAAACGAAATAACATTACTATATAGTAATATTTTTTCAATATAAAAGGTAATCAACGATGAAATGTCACCGTATTGACGAATTAATGGAACTGTTACAAACTGCGTGGGAAAAAGAGTCTGATCTTAATTTACTGGAATTATTGGTAAAATTAGGACAAGAAGCAGGATTTGAAGGTCAGCTAGGAGATCTGAGTGATGAAGTGTTAATTTATCACCTTAAAATGCGCGATTCTGATAAAAATGCAGCTATCCCAGGGCTAAAGAAAGATTATGAAGACGATTTTAAAACCGCCTTATTAAAAGCGCGTGGCATTATCAAAGAGTAAGGAGAATTACCGACCATGAAAAAAACAGTTATTGCTATTAGCACATTACTATTTTCGCTGAATTGTTTTACGGTGAGTGCTGATACAGCTAAAGAAAAAACCTCAACTAGCGTTCAGACAAAAGCGACTATGTTTGCCCCAATAAAAGAGGGCAAACAATATCTTGAATTACCTAGCTTGCGTTCTCCTGATAGAGAAGTGATTGAATTCTTCTCGTTTAATTGTCCAAGTTGTTTTAAATTCGAAACAGAATTTCATGCGACTAAAATTATTGGTGATGCTTTACCTGCAGGAGTAAAATTAAAACGTTATCATTTAGACAATTTTGGTCCTTTAGCACCTGAACTGGCGCAAGCATGGGCAATTGCCAATGTACTTAATGTACAAGACAAAGCGACAGAAGCGTTTTATTTTGCTGTGCAAAAAGAACGCAAAATCAAAACTGCTGATGATATCAAAGCCGTATTTGCAACTATAGGTGTAGATGGCGATACGTTTGATAAAACCAAAGATAATTTCTTAGTTAAAGCTTTTTTGGCACAACAAGCGGATGCCTTAACCGAACTCAAACCAAATTCTATTCCGGCTGTCATTGTGGATCGTAAATATTACATCAATCCGCGTGGACTGGATGAAAGCAGTAATGAAAATACGATTAAGGATTATGCGCGTGTAGCGGCTTATCTTGCCGCAAAAACCAAACAACCTGAAGAGCCAAAAGCGCCAGCAGGCATGAACAATGCGACTCCAGAAGTACCAGCTGAAAAGGTACACGCTGCACCCGAAACTGAGCCAGCGGCTAACAAATCTGAATCAGAACAGGCGTCTCAACCAGAATCTAAAACAGAGCCTCAAACTGATGCCGGACATAATGCACCGGAAACCCATTCAGCAACCAATGGCGCATCATCTGAAGCGAACTAAATTTTTCCTTTATTATTTTTACTAAAAGAAAATATTTAGCAGGGTACCTTCGAAAAAGGGTACCCTGCTTTTTTATCGCCCCTGTTTTATTCACGTTCTAATGCGTAAATCGGATCTAAGTTTGCCGCCCGTTTAGCCGGGAAGTAACCAAAGACGACACCAATTGCGCTAGAGCAGGTAAAGGCGGCAATAATCGCCGTCATGGAAAAACTCATGGCAAAAGAGCTGACAAAATAATCAAAAATAAGGCCAATAATAAACGAGAGTAAAATGCCTAAGGTGCCGCCAATGAGACAGACCAAGACGGCTTCAATCAAAAATTGTTGCAATATATCACTGGAACGTGCACCGACCGCCATTCTTACGCCAATTTCGCGGGTTCTTTCTGTGACCGAAACCAACATAATATTCATCACCCCAATTCCGCCAACAAAAAGAGAAATGAGCGCAATAGCTGATACCAATAATGTCATGGTGGCGGTGGTTGACTCAATGGTCTGCCTGACACTGTCTGAATTAAAAATAAAAAAGTCTTTGGTATTTTTATGTCGCTGTAACATAATCTTTTCAATGGCCTGTTCCGCAACGGTTAAATCAATATTATCCGCTACACGCACGGTAATACTTTTTAACGATGTTTGCCCAATCATGCGATTGATGACCGTCGTATAAGGTAACCAGACATTTAAACTTTCACTGCTACCAAACCCTTTCTGTTTTTGCGATGCTACGCCGATAACTCTTACCGGTAGCTGCCCCACTATTAAAATCTGTCCAATGGGATCTTGCTGATTAAACAGTTGCTTTACTGTGTTATCATCAATCACAACGTCTTGCGCTGATAAGGCAACCTCTTTTTCGGTAAACGCCTTCCCTTTGGTAATGGTATAGCCGCGCACCGTAAAAAATTGTTCACCGACACCATTTACCGTACCCGTCACCACTTTATTATCGATTCGAAAATAGGTATTGCTTGATACATTAGGCGTTGCACTATGAACATAATGTTGTTGGGCTAAGAAATTGGCATCTGATGACCGTAATGTTTTATATTTAGCTGAATTACGATCACCAAATCCCGTTCCTGGGTAAATTTCTAAGGTGCTTGTTCCCATCGAATTAATGTCGGCAAGGATTTTTTGTCGGGATCCTTCCCCTAAAGCAACCACCGATACAACTGACGCAATCCCAATCATAATGCCTAACATAGTCAGAAATGTACGTAATCGTTGTGCAAACATCGATAAAATCGCCATTTTAAAGGCATCATAGAAACGATCACATTTAGCCGAAAAATTATCTTGTGTTTTGGTAATATCAATAGATTTGATTTCGTGTTGTGCCGCTTGTTCTAATGGATAATGGCGATTGATTTGATCAGATAAGATGTGGCCATCACTAATTTCAATGATTCTTTGCGCGCTTTGCGCAATATTAGGATCATGGGTGACGATAATGACCGTGTGACCTTGTTGATGTAATTCACGTAAAATCGCCATCACTTCTTGACCACTTTTGCGATCGAGTGCCCCGGTTGGCTCATCGGCTAAAATAATCTGTCCACCATTAATGAGTGCGCGGCCAATACTGACACGCTGTTGCTGGCCACCGGATAACTGATTAGGCTTATTGTCTATTTTATCTGCTAAACCAAGGCGCGTTAACAGTTCAGTTGCCCGCTTGGCGCGCGTATGACTATCCACACCGGCATAAATGGCAGGCACTTCGACATTACCTTCTGCGGTTAACGCATTTAGCAGGTGATACCGCTGAAAAATAAAGCCAAAATGTTCGCGACGCAGTTCAGACAGTTCGTCAGATGATAGCTGATTAATTGCCCGCCCAGCAATGGTATAGGTACCGGTACTTGGTTTATCCAAACAACCTAATATATTCATTAATGTCGATTTACCCGAACCGGATGCCCCAATAATGGCAACCATTTCACCGGCATGAATAGTGAGATTGATCTGCTTAAGGACTTGTATCGTCGCATCCCCAGCTGGAAAGTTGCGGGTAATATCGTTTAATTGGATAAGTGGATCACTATTTTTCATCTTAGAATCGCATCCTTGGCATATTACTACTCTTACTTATGGTTGATCCATTATCATTGCCTACGACGACGGTTTCACCTTCATTGAGTCCAGATTTTATTTCAACATTAACATTATTATTAATACCCAACTCCACGGTGCGTTCTTCGATCTCTTTGTGACTGTTTAAGACATAAACAATGGCGCTATTTTTGTTGCTGGCATCTTGCATATCGAGATTTTTCTGGATCGCCATTGAGGGAATATAAAGTACATTTTTTGCTTCTGCCAAGACAATATATACTTGTGCCGTCATCGAAATACGCAATACATTATTCGGATTATCAACATCAAATAGACCATTATAATAAATAGCTGTGGTTGTCGATGAAGATGAGGTAGTGTTAGATTTGCTTGATGATTCATCGGTATTAATCGAATCCGGTGCAGGCTCAATAGCCCGTAAGGTTAGGCCGCCAAAATGGTGATGTGCACGCCCTAAAATCGTAAAATAAACCGGCATTCCTTGTTTTATATTGATGACATCGGCCTCTGAAATTTTTGTTTCTACCGTCATTTTGTTGAGTTGTGCGACTTTCACAATGGTGGGCGCGCTTTGCACGGAGTTAACTGTTTGCCCTTCATCAACAGGATTAGCCACAATAACACCATCGATAGGCGAAATAATGCGGGTATACCCTAAATTGACTTTAGCGGTATCAACGGCAATATTGGCTCTGACAATATCTGCATCTAAAGCGGTAATATCGGCTTTTATTGCATCAAGATTTGCTCGTGCGGAATCTAAATCTGACTGTGCCCCGACCCCTTTATTGACTAATTTGAGTTGCCTATCATAAGTTAATTGATAATTCAGTAAATTTGCTTCTTTTGATTTTCGTTGTGCTTTTAAGCTATCTAATGATGCTTCGTCTTGTTTTAAATCATTTTTTTGTTTTAAATCATCGATTTCAGCAATCATATCTCCTTGTTTGACTTCATCGCCTAAGCCCACATACAGTTTTTTTATCTGCCCCGACACCTGCGCACCGACGCTGACTTGCTTAAACGCATTAATCGTACCATCGGCTAAAACCGTTTTTTCAATATCGCCTTTGATAACCGTTGCGGTAATGTAATTAACCTCTTTGTGGGTAGAATCAAAAAACCATTTTGCAAGTAAAATCGCTACCCCAATCATAAGCAGTATAACGAGATACTTTATTTTAATCGTTTTTATCAAGATGATTATTCCTTCCGTTTTTATGATGTTAACAAATATTGTACAACAGTTATCAATATGCCATATGGTTAACAGTGCATAATAATGTGTAATGATTACGAAAATAGTAGCGTAAAAGTCGCGATGAGAGATAGCGCTTTCTCACGAAAAGGAGGAAAGATCGGTGATAAGTGATCGCGTAAAATTTCTGCTATTTATGTTGGCAAATTAGATGATCAAAATGCATAACGCGATCCACATCACAAAATACGCTTTTTTGTATTGAAGAAGCACAATATCATACTAAAATGTTACCAGTAACATTGAAGGTTATTTTAACAGGTGAATATTGTGGCAAATAAAGTCAATCAGGTGTTTGTATTAATGGGCGTTTCTGGCTGTGGCAAATCGGCGGTGGCAAAACAGGTGGCTTATGATCTCGATGCTGCATTTTTAGATGGTGATTTTTTACATCCGAAAGCGAATATTTTAAAAATGCGTAGTGGCACGCCGTTAAATGATGAGGATCGCATGCCATGGTTAACCTTGATTAGTCATGCTGCTTTTGCAATGAGTAATGTCAATAATGTGTCGATTATTGTCTGTTCATCACTAAAACGTAAATATCGCGATATTATTCGGGGCGATAATGACAATATCCATTTTATCTATTTGCAAGGCAGTTTTGCGGTGATTGCCGATCGCTTAGCCAGACGGCAAGGTCATTATCAAAAAAGTGGCATGCTGCAGTCGCAATTTGATGCACTTGAAGAGCCCAAAAATGATGAAAAAGATGTCTCTATCGTGAACATTGAACAACCTTTAGCGGGTGTGGTAAACGATACTGAAGTGATTATTCGATCTTTTTGTCAGTAATTTATTTGTCAGTGATCCGTTTGTAAACAATCCGTTTGTAAATCAGCCATTTACCAATAAGCGGTTTGTCACTAAAACCGTGTGGACACCATTGACGGTGACACACTTATCGTTAAGAAAATACGTTGATTAAAACAAGTGAACCAAGCTGTTAATAAAACTATTAATAAAAGAAGTTAATAGAAAATCAAATAAAAACAATAAAATAACAATGATTAATAATGGTAATTAAATAACAGTGCGTAAATAAAAAGCAATGTAATAAAACGACGTATAAATGAATTATTTAATTAGAAAGAGCAAAACTAAAAAAGAGGTTAATGTGAATCCTACTGTTCAAGCTGTTACCGAGCGAATTATTGCGCGTTCAAAAGTAAGTCGAGAAGCTTATCTAAATAAAATAGAGTTGGCGAGATCGAAAAAAGTGACACGCGCAAGCTTACCGTGTAGTAATCTTGCCCATGGCTTTGCGGCGTGTTGTGCTTCTGATAAACAAGATCTGAAAAATATCTTGAAAAGCAATATCGGTATTATTAATTCGTATAACGATATCTTATCTGCACACAAACCGTATGAGTTTTACCCGGAGCAAATTCGCAAAAAATTACACGAAATAGGTGCTGTGGGTCAGATGGCGGGGGGCGTACCTGCAATGTGTGATGGTGTGACACAAGGTGAGCCGGGGATGGATCTTTCGCTCATGAGTCGTGATGTGATCGCTATGTCGGTGGCGATATCGCTGTCACATAATCTGTTTGATGGTGCGCTCTATTTAGGGATTTGCGATAAAATCGTGCCCGGGCTTTTTGTCGGTGCGCTCGCATTTGGTCATTTGCCTGCTATTTTTGTGCCTGCGGGACCTATGCCATCGGGTCTACCTAATAAAGAAAAAGTGCGGATTCGCCAGCTCTATTCGGAAGGGAAAGCTTCACATAAGGATCTTTTAGATAGTGAATCTGCCTCTTACCATACCAGTGGAACTTGTACTTTTTATGGCACCGCCAACAGTAATCAGATGGTGATGGAGTTAATGGGGCTGCATTTACCTGGTTCGGCATTTGTTCCCCCCGATACAGCTCTTCGTTTTGCCTTAACCAATGCCGCAGCTCAGCAGATCACGCGCTTGACAGAACAAGCTGGCAATTATAAGCCTATTGGGCAAATGGTTGACGAAAAAGTGATTGTGAATGGCTTAGTGGCATTATTGGCAACCGGTGGATCGACTAATTTGACTATGCATATGGTCGCCATGGCGAAATCGGCAGGCATTATCATTAATTGGGATGATATTTCCGATTTATCCACCGTGGTTCCTTTATTGTGTAAAATTTATCCTAATGGTCCAATGGATATTAACGCTTTCCAAGCTGCAGGCGGCACACCACTGTTAGTGCGTGAACTCCTGAAAGGGGAGTTGTTACACGAAGATGTCGAAACGGTTGTGGGTCGTGGCCTTAGCCATTACACCAAACAACCGGTATTAGAAAACGGCACCTTAATCTTCCGTGAAGGCGCGAGCCAATCATTAGACAAAACTGTTATCGCTTCCATCGATAAACCGTTTAGCCCGCATGGTGGATTGAAGGTGATGTCAGGAAACTTAGGGCGTGCGGTGATGAAAACGTCAGCCATTGCACCTGAGCATCAAATCATCGAAGCACCAGCTGTGATTTTTAATAATCAATATGATTTAGAGGCGGAATTCCAAGCCGGCAAGCTTGATAAAGATTGTATTGTGGTTGTCCGTTTCCAAGGGCCAAAAGCGATCGGTATGCCAGAACTACATAAATTGATTACGCCGTTGGGTGTTTTACAAGATCGTGGTTATAAAGTGGCATTATTAACCGATGGTCGGCTTTCCGGGGCGTCGGGTAAAGTGCCAGCAGCAATTCATGTTACACCTGAAGCCTACGAAGGTGGACTGCTGAGTAAAGTGCAAACTGGCGATAGAATTCGAGTGAATGGTCAAACGGGCGAAATGATACTTTTGGTCAGTGATGATGAAATAGCTAAACGTCAGCCATATGTGTGTGATTTAACGGCTTCTCATGTCGGTTTTGGTCGAGAATTATTTACCGCAACGCGCGAAAATCTTACCTCGGCCGAAGAAGGCGCAGTGAGTTTTTAATTTTGTGAGGGTTTTTGCACGAATAAAAGCAAGTGTTATGTTATTGCTGGAAAACTATCATTGAAAATTATCATTGAAAACGATTATTAAAAACGATCACTGAAAACACCATCACGTAAAATCAGGCCTTTATTTTACATTTAACACCACCACCGGCGCTTGTCGGTGGTATCTTAACGCGAAAAGGTTTTTATTCGGTTTGATATTTGGATTTATTCTTTAAAAATAAAGAATAAAAAAAATAAAAACAAAAATTACAAAATAAATCGCAATCCCCATACTACCAGTGATGAGAAGATGGCGGCAATCACATCATCAATCATAATACCAAATCCCCCGGCTACTTTTTTGTCAAACCAACGGATTGGCCAAGGTTTGAGCATATCAAAGAATCGGAAAGCAACAAAGGCGATCATAATCCACAACCAAGAGAGATGAGGAATAAAAAAGAGTGTGATCCACATACCAATAAATTCATCCCAAACAATATGCCCTGAATCGTGAGTGTGGGTATCATCCGATGTTTTTTGACACAGAAAACAGCCAAAGGCAAAAGCAACCACAATTAAAACCCAATAGAGGGCAACGGGTAATTGATAAAAAAGTAACCAAAGTGGAATCGCCATTAACGATCCCATTGTACCGGGTATTATCGGTGATAAACCACTACCGAGCCCAACGGCTAAAAAATGGATAGGATTTGAAAGGTGTAAATACTGCTTAAAATGTCTATTTTGCGCTTGTTTGGTCATCTTATTTGATCATACTATGTTGGATTACGACGTGCTTTTACTCACCCAAAGGTGAGTAAAATAGCCAGATGCTGATTA
The DNA here is from genome assembly GCA_029433345.1 of Orbaceae bacterium ESL0727. Lineage (GTDB taxonomy): Bacteria > Pseudomonadota > Gammaproteobacteria > Enterobacterales > Orbaceae > Gilliamella. The sequence goes on along the minus strand of JAQTHY010000001.1, from coordinate 619,205 downwards.
TATTACGCATCTTTGCTGAGTGTCGCAACCATCACTGCTTTAATCGTGTGTAGACGATTTTCTGCCTCATCAAACACAATACTGCGCGGCGATTCGAATACTTCATTGGTCACTTCAAGGCCATCATACAATCCATATTGTGCCGCCATCTGTTTACCCACGGTGGTATTCATATCATGGAAGGCAGGTAAACAGTGCATAAATTTCACCTGAGGATTTTGCGTGAGATCGACCACTTTTTGGTTAACTTGGTATGGTGTTAATAGTTTTACTCGTTCATCCCACACCGTTTTGGGTTCGCCCATCGAAACCCACACATCGGTATATAAAAAGTCAACACCGTGTACGCCGGTTGCGACATCATCGGTTAATTGGATTTTGGCGCCTGTTTTGGCGGCAATTTGTTGGCAACGCTGGACTAATTGGTCATCGGGCTGGCATGCTTTAGGGGCGACTAGACGAATATCCATACCCATTAAGGCCGCGCCTTCCATTAATGAGTTCCCCATATTGTTACGGGCATCACCTAAATAAGCGAATTTGACACGGCTAAGATCACGATCACCAATATGCTCTTTCATGGTCATAAAATCGGCTAAAATCTGGGTAGGGTGAGCTTCGGTGGTTAGGCCATTCCAGACCGGCACCCCTGCATATTTGGCGAGTGTTTCGACAATGTCTTGCCCATAACCCCGGTATTCAATCCCATCATACATACGCCCTAATACGCGCGCGGTATCGGCAATTGACTCTTTATGGCCAATTTGGCTACCACTTGACCCTAAATAGGTGACACACGCACCTTGATCAAAGGCGCCGACTTCAAAAGCACAACGGGTACGGGTGGAATCTTTCTCAAAAATTAGCGCAATATTTTTGCCAATCAGGTATTGCTGCTCGTTATTCTGTTGTTTAGCTTTTTTTAATGCAATGGCAAGGGAAATCAATTGATTGATTTCCGCGGGTGTGAAATCCAATAACCGTAAAAAATGACGCTGATAAAAACCGTACATATGTTTTCTCCTCCAAACAGTAAATATTCTCACGATTCTATTTGAATAGTTATTCAAATTCAAGCTAAAGATGTTTTGTTAGGGTGTTTAGGCTAAACGATCATGCGTTAACCGCCATGGGAGTCTATTTTTTAGATTAATTAGTAAATATTTTTTTAGAATAGCTATTCTTTTATTAAATTTTATGACATAAAATAAACCTGAACACAAAATATGAAAAATAATTTACGGTTAAAAATAACATTATTATTCATTATTAATGATTTTTTATTCATTGTGGGGCTCACCTATTATGCAAACTTATGCTCTGCTTGTTTTACAAGATGGTACACAATTTTTCGGCCGGTCAATCGGTGCCGATGGCGAAACCGTCGGTGAGGTAGTATTTAATACCTCGATGACCGGTTATCAAGAAATACTTACTGATCCTTCTTACTGTGAACAGATTGTCACCTTAACCTATCCCCATATTGGTAATGTTGGGACTAATGATGATGATGCTGAATCGGATAAGATTTATGCTAATGGACTAATTATTCGTGATCTTCCCCTTATTGCCAGTAACTATCGAAATAGCTGTGATCTTGCCACTTACCTCAAAAAGCGCAATATCGTCGCCATTGCCGATATTGATACGCGCAAATTGACAAGATTATTACGTGAAAAAGGGACGCAGTCGGGCGCCATTATGACCGGTAGTGATAAAGCAATATTATTAGCTAAAGCGAAATCAATCCAGCAGTTAGCCATAAATTTTAAGGGGCTAAATGAACGAGATCTGGCTAAAGAGGTGACCTGTAAAGCGCCCTATAGTTGGCGGCAAGGATCATACAGTATCTATCCTAATGTCGATGCATCAACAGATCGACAGCCGTTAAAATATCATGTTGTTGCTTATGATTTTGGAATCAAACGTAATATTTTACGGATGTTGGTTGATCGCGGTTGTGATATTACCGTTGTGCCGGCCAAGACAACGGCTGAGCAGGTTTTTGCCATGCAACCTGATGGTATTTTCCTGTCTAATGGGCCAGGTGATCCCGTTCCTTGTGATTATGCGATTACGGCAATCCAACAATTTTTAGCGGCAGCTATCCCGCTATTTGGTATCTGCCTGGGTCATCAACTATTAGCGCTTGCTTGTGGCGCTAAAACGGTCCGCATGAAATTTGGTCATCACGGGGGTAATCATCCGGTTCAGGCGCTAAAACAGGGGAATGTGAAGCATAGTTATGTGATGATTACTGCGCAAAATCATGGTTTTGCCGTTGATGAACCGTCACTGCCTGCTCACTTACGGGTAACGCATAAATCCCTGTTTGATGGCTCACTGCAAGGTATTCATCATAATCTAAAACCGGCATTTAGCTTCCAAGGCCACCCTGAGGCAAGTCCAGGACCGCATGATGCCGCACCACTTTTTGATCACTTTATCGAGCTTATTCGGCTTTACAAGCAGGAGCAACATCATGGCTAAACGGACAGATCTTCATACTATTCTCATCATTGGCGCGGGCCCTATTGTGATTGGTCAAGCGTGTGAATTTGACTATTCAGGTGCTCAAGCCTGTAAAGCACTCCGTGAAGAAGGGTATCGTGTTGTGTTAGTCAACTCAAACCCAGCAACCATTATGACGGATCCAAATATGGCTGATGCCACTTATATAGAGCCGATCGATTGGCGTGTTGTGCGTAATATTATTGCCAAAGAGCGACCCGATGCGATATTACCCACCATGGGTGGTCAAACCGCACTAAATTGTGCATTAACGTTAGAAAAACAGGGAGTATTACGCGAATTTAATGTCGAAATGATTGGTGTCACGGCGGATGCCATTGATAAAGCAGAAGATCGTAAACGGTTTGATCTCGCCATGAAAAAGATTGGGCTAAATACCGCTCGTTCGGGTATTGCCCATAATCTTAACGAAGCTTATGCCGTTCTTGAAAAGGTGGGTTTCCCGTGCATTATTCGTCCCTCTTTTACGATGGGTGGCACCGGTGGGGGCATTGCTTATAATCGGCAAGAGTTTGATGAGATATGTAATGGTGGTTTTGACCTTTCGCCGACCCATGAACTGCTAATTGATGAATCGCTGATCGGGTGGAAAGAGTATGAGATGGAAGTGGTGCGCGATAAAAATGATAACTGCATTATTGTCTGCTCAATCGAAAACCTTGATCCGATGGGGATTCATACTGGCGATTCGATTACGGTTGCGCCAGCCCAAACCTTGACGGATAAAGAGTACCAACGAATGCGCAATGCCGCGATTGCGGTGCTGCGTGAAATTGGTGTGGAAACGGGAGGATCGAATGTGCAATTTTCGGTCGATCCTAACACAGGACGGCTTATTGTGATTGAGATGAATCCGCGCGTTTCGCGATCGTCAGCGCTTGCCTCAAAAGCGACCGGATTTCCTATTGCTAAAATTGCGGCCAAATTAGCGGTTGGCTATACCTTAGATGAGCTGACCAATGATATCAGCAAAACGCCGGCTTCATTTGAGCCATCAATTGATTATGTTGTCACTAAAATTCCCCGTTTTAATTTCGAAAAATTTTCAGGCTGTAATGATCGTCTAACAACGCAGATGAAATCAGTTGGCGAAGTGATGGCGATAGGGCGTACTTTTCAAGAATCATTACAAAAAGCGTTACGGGGATTAGAGGTGGGGGCAACCGGTTTTGATCGGCCGCATACGCATGATACGCATGATGATAAACAGCACCTGGCTCGCATTCATTACGAACTCCAACAAGCTGGCAGTGATCGTATTTGGTATATTGCTGATGCGTTTAGAGCAGGCATGAATGTTGATGAGATTTTTGCCTTAACCCATATTGATCGTTGGTTTTTAGTCCAAATTGGCGATCTGATCCATCAAGAAGAGAGCCTAAAAAATCAACAATTAGCGGATCTGAATAGCGATGAAATGTGGCAACTCAAACGGAAAGGCTTTGCGGACGCCCGTATCGCTAAACTGCTGAATGTGACAGAACAAGCTGTACGTGATCATCGTCATAAATTGGCTATCTATCCGGTTTATAAACGAGTTGATACCTGCGCGGCTGAGTTTGCAACAGATACGGCGTATCTCTACTCTACTTATGAACAGGAGTGTGAGGCGTGTCCTTCTCATGATCGTAAAAAGATTATGATTTTGGGTGGGGGCCCCAACCGTATTGGCCAAGGTATTGAATTTGATTACTGCTGTGTGCATGCTGCCCTTTCGCTGCGCGAAGCGGGGTATCAGACGATTATGGTTAACTGTAATCCTGAAACGGTTTCGACGGATTATGATACGTCTGATCGACTCTATTTTGAGCCGATCACCCTTGAGGATATATTGGAAATTGTCCATGTCGAAAAACCGGACGGCGTTATTGTGCAATATGGTGGGCAGACGCCATTAAAGCTGGCGAAAAGTTTAGAGGCGGCCGGTGTGCCTATTATTGGTACTTCACCTGATGCGATTGATAGAGCGGAAGATCGCCAGCGTTTTCAAGCAGTGGTCAATAAGCTCGGGTTAACACAGCCTGTCAATGCAACTGTCACTCATATTGATGAAGCGATTAAAAAAGCGGAAAAAATTGGTTATCCATTGGTGGTACGTCCTTCTTATGTATTGGGTGGGCGCGCAATGGAAATCGTCTATAACGCACAGGACCTCAGGCATTATTTTAACACTGCCGTCAGTGAATCTAACAACGCGCCAATACTACTTGACCACTTCTTGGATGATGCGATTGAGATCGATATTGATGTACTTGCTGATGGTAAAGATGTGGTTATCGGCGGCATTATGGAGCATATCGAACAAGCTGGGATTCACTCCGGGGATTCCGCCTGTTCACTGCCAACGCACACCTTAACGCCTGAAATCTTAACGCAATTACGTGAGCAAGCCAAAAAATTGGCCATCGAACTTGATGTAAAAGGATTAATGAATGGACAATTTGCGGTAAAAGATAATGAGATTTACCTGATTGAGATCAATCCGCGTGCCGCAAGAACCGTGCCATTTGTCTCAAAAGCCACCGGTGTGCAATTGGCAAAAATTGCCGCACGGATAATGGTGGGTCAGACGCTTGCTGAGCAGCAGATAACCAAAGAAGTGATTCCCCCTTATTATTCGGTAAAAGAGGTGGTTTTACCTTTTAATAAATTCAGTGGTGTCGATCCAATATTAGGGCCAGAAATGCGATCGACAGGCGAAGTGATGGGAATCGGTAACACTTTTGCGCAGGCATTTGCCAAAGCGCAACTTGGATCGCTATCTAATATGAAAAAATCGGGTAAAGCACTCATTTCAGTGCGCGATCAAGATAAAAAACGGGTTATAGAAATTGCAAAAAAACTGATTACCCATGGTTTTACGTTAGATGCCACGCAAAATACCGCACAAGTGCTCCAAGCAGCAGGTATTCCATGCTGTGTAGTGAAGAAAGAAAATGAAGGGAGACCGAACATCCATGATCACATAAAAAATGGTGCATACAGCTATATTCTGAACACCACATCGGGGCGTGCGGCTATCGAAGCGTCAAAAATCCTTCGTCGTAGCGCCATTCAATATAAAGTCCATTATGACACCACACTCAATGCAGCAGAGGCCACAACGGCAGCACTGGATTGCGATCCAACTAACACAGTCACCGCCCTGCAAGCGCTGTATGCGCAAAGTTGATTGCTGAAGTAAGAAAATAGGGCTATATCGCCCTATTTTTATTCTCTGGTTTTATTCTCAAGTTTTTATGCTCAGGTTTTTGTTTTCAGCCTTTTATTTTCAGGTAAGACTACTTATCGTATTGAGTCTTGCAGCGATAAAGTTCTTTTTGATGTTGCGATGCTGATTAACGTTACATAAATTGTTAAAACTGATTGAAATGGGTAGTAGTTCTGAAAGATTTTAACAAAATGAGAGTTGATAAAATCAAAGATTTTGCGAGTTATCTCCCATTATTGACTTGATTAATTGCTGCCTGTGATAAGGGGTTATGTTATAGTATTTTTCGGCTGATTTTAGAAGGGAATAAGATGGATATTAAACTAACCAAGCATGATAAACGTATAATTGAAGATACCGATGATGTTTACAGCATTATGCAGCGCGTGCTGTTGCGGGAAAACAAAATCGATCAGGAGAAGGAACACCTGTGGATTATCGGTATGAATCAAGCCGGTTATATCCTCTATATCGAACTGATTGCGCTGGGTTCTTATCGCTCGGTCGACGTGGAGCCGATGAATGTTTTCCGTGTTGCGGTGATGAAAAACGCCTCCCGCGTTATTTTGGTTCATAACCACCCAAGTAGATCGCTCATTCCTTCTACTGCCGATAAAGATATTACCGATCGCCTGATTCAAGTTGGGCGAATTTTAAATATCGAACTGGTCGACCACCTCATCATCACCCCAAAACAGTACATCAGCTTCCGCCAAATTGATTTGATGGAAGAACTCGAACAAAGTCTAAAATATGTGCCGACTTACCAAGTGATCGAAAAAATCCGCAAGGAAGAGAAGAGGATTGCGAAAGAGAAGTTGGCTGTCGCAAATGATAAAATCAAAACTGCGCAAGAGAAAGCAAAAGTCGAAAAAGAGCGCCGGGAACAGGCTGAACAAAAAATTGCTTCAGCGATTTATTTTCTTAATGAAAAAGCATTACCAATTGAACAAATATCACAAATTCTAGATATTGATATCAAAGAGGTAAAGAATATTCTGAAAAAAGAAAAGTGATTCAATTAAAGGATAATTAATATCAGAAATTCGTTAATTCGCATTAATTCGGTATTAATAAATATATAAGGTGGTGCCTTCCAACCTTAGTCGTGTGTGATTATAATCAAAAAATATAACCCAATTAATAAAATTCAATAACTAGTTAATAAAATCAAATAGCTAGTGAACCTATCAAGAGAAAAATATCAGGTTGCGAAGGCATAGTTATTCATATGAGAATATGAATTCTCGCTTATTTAAACTATTTTGTAAATAGTCATGTTTTTTCCACTGGATGATAAAATCATTATTTAATATATGATCTCTTTCCTCAGAATTATACTGAGCATTATTTATTTCTTGTACTATTTTGATAACTTCCTGTCGATCGCTTTTTTGTACATATGGGCAAGATGCAAAATCAAAAAATAAAATAAAATAATGTGACGAATTGAAAAGGTCTTTATTTGTTGTTAAATAATTTTTTGCCCAAGTAATTAACTCTGATTTTATTTCATAATAATGATAGTTGTTTTTTATATACAATAAAAAAGTAACCCATATGAAATAGAAATTGTTTTCAGAAGAAGTTGCTTTTAAAAATTGATAATAATCATTTAACCTATTTTTATCCAATTGATAGTGATCAGGCAATAATGTCAATAGCACAATAAGATTAAGCGTTTCTAAACCATCAATTTCACGTTTTGCACCAAGAAAAATATCGATAGCTTGCTTTATAAGATCAAATGTTTTTTTATAAATGGCTTCCTTTATGGATTCATCCTTCCATGTTGATATCGTTCTTAATAAGAACTCAACTTGTTTTGCAATTTTATCCGTAGTGCTTATTCTAATATCCATTGCGTGAAAAAAGAATAAAACATCAAGATCTACCAAAATCCAATTTAAATGATATTCCTCTTGTATATCTAATCTATTTATTTCATTTATAAGAGCTGTAAATTGATTTTCAATGGATTTAATAAGATAATTAGAAATGGAACTGTACAAAACATTATCCTGAGAAATGACCATTTTAATTTTGGAAATAATTTGATTTGCTTTCCTATCTGGATAACTTATTTTATGTATTTCTCCATCTTTTTCAGATTTATAAGCAAATAATCCGTTAACAATAGCTTTTATATTCTCTTTAGTGATGGATATCTTAGTTGTAAATGGTCTAACAATATATTCTGTTTTAGCTTCATTGAGATATAATTTATATTCAACAAGTGCATCCGATATTGCAGAGTGAACAGCCTTGCCAACTTCTAATGATCTATAAAAAACAAAATAATCATCAACATACCGTCTTATTTCATAATCAATACCATCTTTATATTTATGTTTTGTTTTTAATGCTTCTACAATATCTATATCTATTTGTTGTAAAATTATTTCCGCAAATATCCTGCAAAACTCCGGACCAATAACAATACCATTTGTTTCCATATAGTTAGTATTTTGCATTAAGTTATCAAATTTAGAATCAAATGAATCTTTACTTTTATTTTTTGCTAATCGCTTATTTTTTGTTGCCCAGCCAATAGTATGTGTGTATATATTAGGAAAACATTTAGATATATCAACTTGCATCATATGACTAAAACGTTTTTCTAATTTGTGATATTCATAAGATTCGAAAAAACGATATAAGAAGGGGTATTTAAGATATTTAAAATATGAACTAGCTGTTTTAGGATCATCTTCATACATTTCAACACTATTATTTTCAGAAGCTGTCTTGTTAACTTTCCCATAAAAGCTAGTGGCAATTTTGAATGGATACCTAAGAGATTTACCTGACTTATTGCAATAGTATTCTATGATTGTTGCATATTTTTCATAAAAATTACATACCTGTAATTGAGAAAGAGGATGAATAACTGATAAAACACGTGGGCTTTTATTTTCTCCTCTAAAAACTTTATAGTTAAAAGGAATTAATTTTTTTGTAGTGCCATTTTTTAAGTTAGAAATTTGTGTATATACGTTTAAATGATTTTTAAGACAATTATACATATTATAATTGTTGTACCACAAAGGAAGCTCATAAGGTAAGACATCTGTTAAAAGAGTGCGATACTTATCTGATAGATCAATTTTTATGATGTTAGGCATTTTTCCAGATCCTTGCTATCTGTTGTGTTTTTTTTCTGGTGAAAATGGATTTTTTTTTATTTTTTACAAAATCGTAGAAAGATTTTTTTTTCAATTCATTTTGTTGTGTAGTCGTTAACCCAAATCTTTGCGAATTAATCATTTTTATATAAAAACCATCAATCTTTTTTAATAATTCGAAATTGTCAGTTACGTTACAGTAACTATATGCTATTCCTCCCCAAAGCGTACCATTTTCATGTTTTTTTATAATTCGGATTGAAGCTAAATAATTAATTCTTTGTGTTAATAACTTAAAATCTTTATTCGTTTTGTAATCACTAAAAGATAATGCTATTTTTCTTTTTATTCTGGCTAATTTTGTATCAGAGATACAAAGCTCTACTTTATTTTCTTTACCATCTTTAAATGTTCTAAAAAAGTTATAGCCTAAATAATCAAAATTACATTCCCTTGATGATTGAATTATATATTTATCCGGTGTGTTGTGAATGCTTAATCCTATCTTCTTTAATTCAGTTTTAAGATATTCTTCTATGATGGGGGTTTTATAGTTTTCTACGATAATAAAATAATCATCAACATATCTTTTAAAATAGATGACACCATCTTGGCATGTTAGTTGTTTGTCAATCTTTTCTAAAAATAATTCAGTCAAAGTAGGAGAAATTGATAATCCTCTAGGTAAACCTGAAATTTTTTGTTGTTTGCATACTTCATGGATGGACTCTAGAAGTTGTAGACAATTTGGTGCTAAAAACATATCAGATTCTAATCTAGCTAAAAGAGCCGAGAAATTAATAGATTCATAACAATTTTCAATATCAAGACGCATAATTTTCAAATCTTCATTATCAGTCAATAGGATTTTTATTTGTAGGATTAATTTTTGTCTATCTGACTGTTTTATTTTATATATTCTTCTTAAATATTTATCTAAAAGTTTAATTAATATTGCGTCTTCAATAGAACTGGCTTGAAATGTTTTTTTATTTTTATGTATATGCTCTTTAAATGGGGTCACAGAGTAATTTTTAGAATTGATTTTTTTTTCTAAATCTATCAAGCCTTTCTCTTGTTCGTCACTATTATTCCAAAGGGACCATTTCCACACATCTTTTTTGGTAAGAATCTTTGTAATAGCTTTTCTATTAAATGTTTGCTTTAACATTTTTATTTCCCAGTTGGCTTATGGTTCATATCTCGCAATTCAAATTTAAAGTATAACATTTTGATTTCTAGATGAAACATCGTAGTTGTAAAGATAATCGATAAAATATAAATAATAGGATAATGAGTTTTTTATATCCCATTTAATGAAACATTGTGTCAGAAACTTCCTTGCAAATATCTTTCAGAACCCCTACCCATTTCAATCAAAATTCCTTAAACTCTAATCATTCCAAAGAGATAAGGGTTTCCCTATGCAAAATGATTTTATTCCGCAGGTATTGCAGGTTGATTTTGAGCGGTTTTTAGCTGAGCTTGAGCAATTAGATCAGCAGGTGCCAATACATTGTCCATATTGTGAAAATGACAGTTTTATCAAAGCGCGGAAGGCGCCGCTCTCGCTACGATGTAAAGGTTGTTTGAAATATTTTAATTCGTTAACGGGTACGCCATTTAATCGTTTGCAGCCTGTCGCTTGGTTACCGATTATTTTGTGTGAGCGCGTCAATCGCAAAACCTATTATGAGATTGCGGATACATTGGGTTGTGATATTAAAAAGATCATGCGTCGTGATAAAGCGATAAAACAGCAGATGCAAATTGATTTTCCTGATTTGTATCAATGGTACTGTGCACATAATGATGTAGCAAATCAGTTTGAGGCAAACCAAGTCAGTGATGCCATTGATGCACAACATAGCGCCTTTAAGCAAAAATTGAGCGAGATATTGGCAACCACGCACAGCCCTTGTTGGTATTGTGATTCGTCTAACACCGTTAAAATAGGGGAACGGGCTACGTTTCGCTGTAATCATTGCCGACGAAATTTTAGTTTATTGCAAGATACGCCGATTTTTCAGTTACCGCGTATCCATCACTGGTTAGCTTATCTTGATTTGCTGGTTGCTAAAAATAGTAATCGTGACATAGCCCAAAAGCTTGGTATGAACAGTAATACTGCCAGTATTTGGCGACAAAAATGGTGCGCGACCATGCAATTATGGGGCTTTGAGAATTTGGCGATTTGGTGTAATCGGCGGTGATTTTCTACGCCATTTTTTATTTAGCTAAATAAAAAGAGAGAATAATACAAGTGTACTCATAACAGATTGTAAATTATTTAATCTTTTACTAAATAAAATAATTACCTTACCCGATTTACAACGCATAAAAATCACACTATGATATGGCCACTTTTAACTGCAAAGGAGAATTCGTTATGATTTATTTAGCTAACCTTTGCAGGCTAATTGCAGAATAACTGATATTCTTATCCCTTTTTTATTCAATTCGCTTTTCTGATTTAGCCTGCCAATTTCATTCCAATTGATTTGAAGATTTTTAACTGTTTTGATAATGGTACTATTTTTATTGTTGATAATGTTGTGGTTGCTGATAATGATTTTGGCAACGATTTGGCGATAGAACGAAGCTAAATCTCACAAAGTGACAACATTTTTTACCGTATTAATCAACTGATCTTCATTATTATTGGTTATAAAAATTATTTAATGAATGGATTGGTATATGGACAATTCTATACAGATGCTGTCAGAGAAAGCATCTTTGATCGCATCGCATAATACATGGATCGATGGTTTAGCCATCGAACAACTTCTTGTTACCGCAAATTTACCCAATATGATTAAAGTGGTGGGTATGTCAGATTTACATCCGGGGCAAGGCTATCCGATTGGAGCAGCTTATTTATCCACAAAATTGATTTATCCTGCTTTAATTGGCAGTGATATTGGTTATGGCATGGGGCTTTGGCAAACGGATATTTCGCTAAGTAAACTGAGTATTGATAAGCTGGAGCACCGAATTGGTAATATTGATCAGCCAATTAAGCGCGATCAATATAATCTTGGTACGATTGGTGGGGGTAACCATTTTGCTGAGCTGCAAAAAGTGAGTCAGATTTGTGATAATACGCTTTTCGGGCAGTATGCGCTAAATTCCAAACAGCTTTTTTTATTGGTGCATACCGGATCGCGTGGTTTAGGGCATGCGATTTTACAGCATCATGTTGCTCGTTTTGGTGAGCAAGGTTTGCCCGAAGAGAGTATTGAGGCAAAGGCTTATTTAGATAAACATAATAACGCGCTTGAATTTGCTAAGCTTAATCGTCAAACAGTAGCGGAAAGGTTATTGACTAATCTGCATGCCGATGGACGTGAGATTCTCAATGCGCATCATAATTTTTTAGAAAATGTCGAGCTCGATGGGCAATCTTATTGGCTACATCGTAAAGGTGCTTCACCTACGAATAAGGGATTGATGGTGGTGCCCGGTTCGCGTGGTGATTATAGCTATTTAGTTCAGCCGATTAATCATACTGAATTATTATCTTCATTAGCACATGGCGCCGGTCGTAAATGGCGACGAGCGGATTGTAAAGCGAAGCTTGAAAATCGCTATAATATGGATGAAATGCAGCGAACTAAGCTAGGTAGCCGGGTTATTTGTGAGGATCGTGATCTGATTTATGAAGAAGCGCCACAAGCGTATAAATCGATCGATAGTGTGATTGAGTCAATGCAGCAAGCAAATCTTGTCCAAGTCATTGCGCAATTAACGCCGGTGTTGACCTATAAAACACAAGGAGAGGCGTAATGGCATTATTACATTTTTCGGCAGCAAAAGGGCCCGATGAGTGTGCCTTAGCTGTCGCCAAAGCATTAGCGTGCTTCTTGCAAGAAGCCAATCGCGCCGATGTGACCGTTGAAATTTTAGAATCCGATCCCGGTGATAAACCGGGTACACTGCGCTCCGTGCTGGTTTCGGTTGATGGCCCACAGGCAGACGCTTTAATTTCGCGATGGCAAGGGTCGATACAGTGGGTTTGCCAAAGTCCTTATCGACCTAAACATAAACGTAAAAATTGGTTTATTGGGGTAAACAGTTTACCGCAACCGCCGCATTTTGGTGAGAGTGAGATCCGTTTTGAGACCACAAAATCGTCAGGGGCTGGTGGGCAGCATGTGAATAAAACCGAGTCTGCCGTGCGGGCAACGCATCTGCAAACCGGTATTTCTGTGAAAGTGCAATCCGAAAGGAGTCAGCATGCTAATAAACGGTTAGCCACATTGTTATTGTCACACAAGTTGGCTGAGCTTAATAACCACTACCAACAACAACATAAAATCATTAAACATCAACGACATCAACAGATCGCAAGAGGCGATGCCCATTTGCTATTTTATGGGGAGACGTTTGTGGAGAAGTTGAGATAAATAAAGCCTGAATATTGAGTGAGTTAGTTTTGGCGATCATGCTAGGATGCTAAAGATAAATTGTTAGAGCGTCACTGTATATACAAGTGGCTAACGAGATAACAACCACCGAGCAGGCGCTGGCGGTGAGATTAATGATTGATTATAAGGTTGGTGTTTCCATAAAACCCATGGTGGTTACATAGGAATCGCTTGTTGGATAAGTAAAAAAAGTGATGGATGTTAACGGATAGTGTTTATCCATTGCTTATTAACAAAATAACTGGTCATTGTGTGCAATTTATGGTATAAAATGGCCGCGATTTTTTGCTATTTTGTTGGTTATACATCAATTGGTATGCATAAAATAGTGAGAATCGGGATTAAATCTTAATTAATAACGTTATAACACACACATATTTTTACTCTTCTCCGGGGTGCCTTTCTGTGGTTGAATCACGCCATGAACAGATGGGTCGGTTGAAGCGAATATGTGGAGGCATAACCCCAACATCAAAATGAGGAAATCATGACAATTAACGTCTCTATGCGCGATATGCTACAAGCCGGTGTACATTTTGGTCACCAAACCCGTTACTGGAATCCAAAAATGAAACCATTTATTTTTGGTGTGCGCAATAAAGTTCATATTATCAACCTTGAAAAAACAGTTCCGATGTTCAATGAAGCATTGGCTGAACTCAATAAAATTGCTGCTCGTAAAGGTAAAATCTTATTTGTTGGTACTAAACGTGCGGCAAGTGAAGCAGTGAAAGAAGCTGCAGAAAGCTGTGGTCAATTTTATGTTAATCACCGTTGGTTAGGTGGTATGTTAACTAACTGGAAAACAGTTCGTCAATCAATCAAACGTTTGAAAGATTTAGAAACACAAGCTAGCGATGGCACGTTTGACAAATTAACCAAAAAAGAAGCGTTAATGCGTACACGTGAAATGGCTAAATTAGAAAATAGCTTGGGCGGTATTAAAAATATGGGTGGTTTACCTGATGCACTATTTGTTATTGGTGCGGATCACGAACATATCGCTATTAAAGAAGCCAATAATCTAGGTATTCCAGTCGTCGCGATCGTGGATACTAACTCTGATCCAGATGGTATTGATTATGTTGTTCCTGGTAATGATGATGCGATTCGTGCGATTCAGTTATATACCAATGCAGTTGCTAATGCAATTCGTGTAGGCCGTGAACAAAATCAGGCACCTGTTTCAGAAGAAAATTTTGTTGAAGAAGTTGCCGTCATCGCTGAATAACTGTTAAAAGAGGATTAAAAAATGGCTGAAGTTACTGCCGCAATGGTAAAAGAACTGCGTGAAAGAACAGGCGCAGGTATGATGGAATGTAAAAAAGCATTAGTTGCTGCAAATGGTGATATTGAACTTGCAATCGACAATATGCGTAAATCAGGCCAAGCTAAAGCCGCTAAAAAAGCAGGTCGTGTTGCAGCTGAAGGTGTGATTATTTCTAAAGTTGCTGCACATCAACAATTTGGCGTGATTTTAGAAGTGAACTGCGAAACTGACTTTGTGGCAAAAGATGCAGGGTTCCTTGCATTTAGTAACAAAGTGGCTGAAGCAGCGTTAAATGATCACATTAGTGATGTTGGCGTATTGCAAGCCAAATTTGAAGAAGAACGTACAGCATTAGTTGCAAAAATCGGTGAACATATTACTATTCGTCGTATTGCTGAACTTGCTGGCGAAAAAGTGGGTTCTTATCAACACGGTGGTCGTATTGGTGTATTAGTTGCGGCAAATGGTGCAGATGATGAGTTAGTCAAACATATTGCGATGCACATTGCAGCAAGTAAACCTGACTATGTTGATCCAAGTGATGTGCCAGCTGATGTTGTTGCACATGAACGTCAGATTCAAATTGATATCGCAATGCAATCTGGTAAACCACGCGAAATCGCTGAAAAAATGGTTGAAGGTCGTATGCGTAAATTTACTGGTGAAGTGTCATTAACTGGCCAACCATTTGTAATGGAACCGCATAAAACCGTAGGCGATTTGTTGAAAGAACACGGTGCGACTGTTGCGACATTTATCCGCTTTGAAGTGGGTGAAGGTATCGAAAAAGCCGAAGTTGATTTTGCTGCCGAAGTTGCAGCGATGTCCAAACAATCTTAATTGTTTTATTCAAACCGCCGTGAAGGCGGTTTTGTTTATCTGAGCTCCATATTAAGTACGATTTTTATATATCGATTAACATGTTAGGTGGTTTTTATTCCATTTTATCGACAGCAGGCGATGAGATGGGAAAGGTTGGTGTGATTCGATTGCACTTGACTGAGCTAACCATCTGTTTTTTATTCATCTTGAAAGGTGAATATTGTCTCTGCAAATTATTTATCATCATTGACTACGGTAGGATTCCACTATGACTATAACCCCATTTTATAAACGTATACTTCTAAAACTAAGTGGTGAAGCACTACAAGGTGATGAAGGCTTTGGTATTGATGCAGCTGTGCTTGATCGTATGGCAAAAGAGATAAAAGAGCTGATCGATATGGGCGTTGAAGTGGCGGTTGTGATTGGTGGTGGGAATTTGTTCCGTGGTGCTGGACTGGCAAAAGCCGGTATGAACCGTGTAGTGGGTGACCATATGGGGATGCTGGCTACTGTGATGAATGGCTTGGCGATGCGTGATGCGCTACATCGAATTGAAGTCAATGCGCGTTTAATGTCGGCGATTCCGCTTAATGGTGTTTGTGATGATTATCGCTGGACCGAAGCCATTAGTCTACTTAGGCACGGTAAGGTCGTTATTCTTTCTGCGGGAACAGGCAATCCTTTTTTCACAACAGATTCAGCTGCCTGTTTACGTGGTATCGAAATCGAAGCAGATGTGGTATTAAAAGCGACTAAAGTAGATGGTGTTTATTCTGCTGATCCTGTAAAACATCCTGATGCAATACTTTATAAGACATTAAATTATGAAAAAGTACTCGATGATGAATTAAAAGTGATGGATCTTGCTGCGTTTACATTAGCAAGAGATCATCATTTGCCTATTTGTGTATTTAATATGAATAAACCTGGTGCATTACGTCGTGTTATTTTAGGTGAGCAAGAAGGCACATTGATTAATAATATCGCAACAACTGTAGCGGATTAGTTGACTTACTTATAAATTTACCCGTAAACTTATCGATAGGCTTATATTGCTACTTTCTATACCTTCTTGCCAATGCTTGATAAAAGCAAGTGATCCTTTTGGAAAGTAACGCGTATAGATACACAACATTATTAAAAGGTTTTTATTATGCTAAATGATATTCAAAAAGAAGCCCAAGAGCGTATGGAAAAAAGCATTGAAGCATTCCAAGCGCATATTGCTAAAATTAGAACGGGTCGTGCATCACCAAGTTTATTGGATGGTATTTCTGTCGACTATTATGGTAGTGCAACACCGTTGCGCCAACTGGCTAATGTTGTGGCAGAAGATTCACGTACGCTGGCTATTACTGTATTTGATAAATCGATAGCACCCGCTGTTGAAAAAGCCATTTTAGCTTCTGATTTAGGTCTAAATCCTGCTTCTGCGGGAACCGTTATTCGTGTGCCATTGCCGCCTTTAACTGAAGAACGTCGCCGTGATTTAACTAAAATTGTGCGTAGCGAAGCGGAGCAAGGTCGAGTATCGATTCGTAATATTCGCCGCGATGCTAACGATCAGGTCAAAGCTTTATTGAAGGATAAAGTCATTTCTGAAGATGATGATCGCAAATCACAAGATATCATCCAAAAAGCGACCGATGCAGCAATTAAAAAGCTAGATGTTGCGCTCGCAGATAAAGAAAAAGAGTTAATGGAGTTTTAATTTTTACGTATCCCTCGCTTGACTAGTTCCGCCGATCTATTCGGCGGGAGAAAACTATATGAAAAATATCACTATCCTTGGTTCTACCGGCTCAATCGGCTGTAGTACACTTACCGTAATTGCACAAAATCCTACTCGATTTAAAGCTTATGCTTTAGTAGGGGGGAAAAATGTCGATAAAATGACAAGGCAGTGCCTAGAATTTAAGCCAAAGTATGCCGCAATGGCTGATCCAACGGCGGCGGAACAATTACGGCATAATCTCCGGATGGCCAATCAGCAGATTGATGTTTTAGCGGGTGAACAAGCTATTTGCGATTTAGCACAATTGCCGGAAGTGAATCAGGTGATGGCAGCAATTGTGGGCGCGGCAGGTTTAAAGCCAACATTAGCGGCCATTCAAAAAGGTAAACGTATTTTGTTGGCAAATAAAGAGTCGCTTGTCACGTGTGGTCACCTTTTTATGCAAGCCGTGAAACAATATGGTGCTGAACTTTTACCGGTAGATAGTGAACATAATGCGATTTTTCAAAGTTTACCTGTCGCTATACAGCGAGATTTAGGATTTGCCAATTTAGCCGATTACGGAATCAGTAAAATCATCTTAACGGGATCAGGCGGCCCTTTCCGTGATATACCACTTGATCAGTTAGCTACGGTAACGCCGGCTCAGGCAATTGCTCATCCTAACTGGTCGATGGGGCAAAAAATTTCGGTCGATTCAGCCACCATGATGAATAAAGGCTTAGAATATATCGAGGCACGTTGGTTATTTAATGCTAGCGCAAATGAGATGGAAATTATTATTCATCCGCAATCGATTATTCATTCTATGGTGCGTTATCAAGATGGCAGTGTGATTGCTGAATTAGGCAATCCTAATATGTGTACACCGATTGCTTGTGCGATCTCTTATCCTGATCGCGTTGCATCCAGTGTGCCGCCACTCGATTTTTTACAACTTTCAGCATTAACCTTTAAATCTGTTGATTTTAATCGTTACCCTTGTCTAAAACTGGCGATTGATGCCTTTAATGACGGTCAAGCTGCGACCACAGCACTTAATGCGGCTAATGAAGTTGCGGTAGCGGCATTTTTGTGTCATAAAATTGGCTTTATGGATATTGCTAAAATTGTCAGCAATGTTCTGGATAAGCTTGATTTTTCGGCACCCCAAACGGTTGACCATGTCTTTGCGATAGATACCTGGGCCAGGGCACAAGCAGCGAGCGCTATATCGTTAATCTAGAGTGGATGTATTGCTAATCACACCAAATTATCATGCGATATTGATTACTCAGCATGACGCTTAAGCTAGGATTAATCTCCCCAATTTATTTGCGGAGGGTGAGATGCGGTAAGCTGCACAACCTCGAGCATGGTGATGATTTTTACCCGATTATCGATAAGCTCTGTTAATCCTCGCGCAACCATATCACTTTCTAAAATATAACAATGTGACGTTTTTTTTAGCATAGCGTCTAAAAATGGATGCCCTTGTAATGCAAGAATCACACTATTTTGCCAAAATAGGACAACATCATTTTCGGTGATGTTAGGTAAATTAATTCGTGCGGTATTGGTGGTAGAAAGTGTGTGCAACATAAAATCATCTTAGCATTTGAGTCTGAATACTTTAATATAAAAGCGTTTAATATGAATCTGTTTAGTATAAGCGTTTTGCTATGCATATTTTACATAAACGTCTATATGTTCTGAAACATTGAGATAAAAGGTGGCCCCTTTATGTTGGGTACATCTTGAACGATTATTAGTATATAATAAAACCCCTTTATTGATAAGAAGCAATGATGAAATCCATTTTAGCAACAGCCTTAGATAGCCAAGTTATTTTACACAATGAACAAGATACGATTACGCTAGGTAATGCGTTAGCTAGCCATTGTTCACGTTATCTATTAACCAATGATAGCGCAATTATCATTTATCTTATTGGCGATTTAGGTGCAGGGAAAACGACATTTAGTCGTGGCTTTTTACAGGCGTTAGGTCATCAAGGACATGTTAAAAGTCCAACTTACACATTAGTTGAACCTTATCAATTTAGTCATTTTTCAGTTTATCATTTTGATTTATATCGGCTTGCTGATCCCGAAGAGTTAGAATTTATGGGCATTCGCGACTATTTTTCGGCGCGCAGTATCTGCTTAATTGAATGGCCAGAGCATGCGGCAGGATTATTGCCGACCGCCGATATTGTGATCCATCTGGCTTATGCTGGACTGGCGCGGTGTGCCAATATTGTGGCAGAGAGTGAAAAAGGGCGAGATATACTTACGCATTAATATTTTGTGATTTTTATTAATAAACAGACAGATAAAAAGCGAATGAAAAGATTATTTATTTTTTTACTATTGTTAGGTAATTTTGTGCTAATCGGTCCTGTTTATGCTGCACCTGTGGTGATTGCTATTGATGCGGGACATGGTGGGAAGGATTCAGGGGCAGTCGGTAAAAATGGTTTATATGAAAAAACAGTCACCTTATCTATTGCCAAGAAATTATCAGCACTACTAAATAAAGATAGTAATTTTAAAGGCGTATTAACGCGTAGTAATGATAATTTTATTTCTGTATTTCAGCGATCTGAAATCGCACGTAAAAGTAAGGCGAATTTATTAATTTCTATCCATGCTGATTCTGCGCCCGATCGCAATGCCAGTGGTGCATCAGTTTGGGTATTATCGACTAAACGCGCTGACACAGAATTGGGTCGTTGGATTGAACAACATGAAAAACAGTCAGAACTATTAGGTGGTGCCGGTGATGTGTTAGGCGATGATAATAATCGTCATTTAAGCCAAGCGATTTTGGATTTGCAATTTTCTTATTCTCAACGTGTTGGTTATGAGCTGGCTACGCAGGTGTTAAAGGAGATGTCTGGCGTGATCCAGGTACATAAACGTAGACCTGAACATGCCAGTTTAGGGGTACTCCGCTCACCCGATATTCCATCTATACTCATTGAAGTTGGATTTATTTCTAATGCTGGTGAAGAAAGTTTGCTTGGCAGTAATACGCATCAAGATAGAATTGCGCAAACTATTTATCAAGGCGTGAAAAATTACGTTAAAAAGAACCCTAAATTTGGAGAAAGGCATTAATGGCGATTCATATTTTATCTCCTCAGTTAGCTAACCAAATCGCGGCTGGCGAAGTCGTCGAGCGTCCTGCATCAGTGATCAAAGAATTGGTCGAAAACAGTATTGATGCAGGGAGTACCCAGATTGATATTGATCTTGAACAAGGTGGCTGTAAATTAATTCGGGTTCGTGATAATGGTTCGGGGATTGGTAAAGAAGAGCTATCATTGGCTTTGATGCGACATGCTACCAATAAAATTAGTACCTTAGATGATTTAGATGCGATTATGAGTCTAGGCTTTCGTGGCGAAGCGTTAGCCAGTATTAGTTCTGTTGCGCGATTAACCTTAACCTCGCGCACCGCTGATCAATCGGAAGCATGGCAAGTTTATGCTGAAGGGCGCGATATGACGCCGACCATTAAACCTGCTGCGCACCCAATTGGATCAACGGTCGAAGTTTTAGATCTTTTTTATAATACACCCGCCAGACGACGTTTTTTAAAGACCGAAAAAACGGAGTTTATGCATATTGATGAATTTATCAAGCGTATCGCACTGACTCGCCCGGATATCACCTTTAATTTACAACATAATAATAAATTAGTACGGCAATACCGTGCATCGACGTTAGAAAAGCGTGTAGCGACGGTATGTGGTAATGCATTTATGCAAAAAACAGTAAAATTAGATTGGCAGCATGATGATTTAATGATTAAAGGTTGGGTGGCGAGTAGTGAGACCAATGAGCTGCAATATTTCTATGTTAATGGACGCGTCGTGAAAGATAAGCTGCTCAATCACGCTTTACGACAAGCTTATGCCAGCCGTAGTCATGAACAGCAAAATTATGTCGTTTTTTTACAGCTTGATCCTAAACAAGTTGACGTCAATGTGCATCCAACTAAGCAAGAAGTGCGTTTTCATGAAGCCAGATTGGTGCATGATTTTGTGTATCAAGCCATTGTGATGGCGTTAGAATCTGATTTGACTACTGTAGATAGTGTTACGTCGATTGTGCCCAATCGCCAAGCGGCGGGGGAGAATATTTTTAATCGGCCTGCAACAATTTATACACCGCAAAATACGCTACCTAAAAAACCAGCGAGTTATGTCCGCGAAAATCAGCTCTATGGGCAATTGATAGATACACATGAGGAGAATGATCATAAGCCGTTACCCTCTACGCCAGTCAATTTATCGCAATCAACAGAATCGAGCGATGTTACTGCATCACAACAAAGCGTCATTGCCTCACTGTTTCCTACTCGCCATACACCGTTACAGCCAGCCACGCCGCTGACACCGCCCCCTTTATCAACATCAGATAGTACTATTTTGGCGAATGTACAATTTGGGCGTGTATTAACCGTTATTTTGCCTGATAGAGTCTTACTTGAGCAGCAAAGTGGGCATCAACAGCAATTTTATATCATGAGTTTATCGCTTGCTCAACAGCAGATGACAGCGGTCAAACTATTGGCATCTGAATCGGAAAAACTCTTGATTCCACTGATGTTATTGATTGATCATAAAGAGCAAAACAGAGTACAACAGTACCAAGCGGCGTTAAATTATTTAGGCTTTGTGTTTGAAATTGAAAAGTCGAAACTGCATTTGTACAGTGTACCTAAAGTTTTGCGGACGCTGAATTGGCAGCAGTTATTACCTTCTTTGCTGACTTTCTTGTCAACTTATGTGAATGATGCAACTAAAACAAAACAAGATGCTGAGCAAGATAGGATGATAAAACAGGCATTGGCTAAATGGTTGGCGATAAACAGTTATGATCATTCCCGTGAATGGACAATTAGCCAAGCGATTACCTTATTAGCTGAACTTGAGCAGATGGATGAACAATCACTCGAAAAAGCGGTATTTTTACGCGAGATTGATCTTACCACCATCATGCCGATTTTTACCTCTACTGGCAAATAGCCAATAAAATTTATGAAAAAAAAGAGATTGTTTACCCTTATGGGGCCGACCGCTTCGGGTAAGACTGCGCTGGCGATGGCGCTATGTGATCGCTACCCGATAGATATTATTAGTGTTGATTCTGCTTTAATTTATCGTGGCATGGATATTGGTACAGCTAAACCAACAAAAACGGAATTAATCAATTATCCCCATAAATTGATCGATATTTGTGATCCGGCGGATAGTTATTCTGCGGCCAACTTTCGAGCGGATGCGTTGCTTGAGATTGAAAAAACATTTGCGCATGGACGGATTCCTTTATTGGTTGGTGGTACAATGCTTTACTTTAAAGCATTAATTGAGGGATTATCGCCTCTTCCTGCGGCGGATAATGCCATTCGGCAACAGATTGAAATTAAAGCTAATTTAGAAGGGTGGTCGGCAATTCATGCCGAACTTAAAAAAGTCGATCCGGTTTCAGCGGATAGAATCCATCCTAATGATCCACAACGTCTTAATCGTGCTTTAGAAGTTTACTTGATTACCGGTAAAAGTATGACTGAATTAACCGATCACAATAGTGAGCAATTACCTTACGAGGTCGAGCAGATGGCAATGATGCCCGATGACCGCAAAGTGCTACATGAACGCATTGAAAAAAGGTTTATGCAGATGCTAGAACAGGGTTTTGAGCAAGAGGTAAAGCAGTTAATGACACGTTCCGATTTGCATCTTAATCTCCCTTCTATGCGCTGTGTTGGGTATCGACAGATGTGGGAATATTTATGCGGTCAAATTAGTTATGATGAGATGGTTTTTAAAGGTCTCTGTGCAACGCGACAATTAGCTAAACGGCAAATTACCTGGTTACGTGGTTGGAAGCAACCGATAACATGGGTGGATGCCGAAAATATGGATGCCTATTTTTCGCGTTTTTTTAGTGAGACTGCAAAATAAGATCATCAATCTTCCCATAAAATGTTTCCTTTATTCGAGAAGATATCATATTAAAAAATAAAATTTTTGTCGTGTAAGGTAGTAAGAGTGAATAGAAATTTGATTATGATGTTTCAGAGTGGTATAACGTTTATGTATAATACTTGATGAGTCATTCGCTATTTTGTGTAAATTTTAGTTATTTGTGCATATATTTCTATTGAATTGTTTAAGATAGCTGCTTTTTATGTTAACTTATTGGATAATATTTAGACGTGTTGATGTCATGCGCTAATTCACACGTATAACGATTTATTATTTCTATCATTTTGTATTAAAAGGGAAACTCTCATGTCAAAAGGGCAGTCATTGCAAGATCCTTACTTAAATTTGCTACGCCGCGAACATATTCCTGTATCGATTTATTTAGTCAATGGTATTAAGTTACAAGGGCAGATTGAATCGTTTGATCAGTTTGTTATTTTGCTAAAAAATACAGTAAGTCAGATGGTTTATAAGCATGCTATTTCAACCGTGGTACCATCACGACCTATTTCAGGAATATTATCTCAACCGGAAGAGGAAAGCGACAGTTAATCATCCATATTAGTGGAGCGTTTGTTTGTTTGAACGATATAAAGGCGGTGAAAGAGCCTTATTAGTACACGTTTTTTTCCCACAAGAAAATGATATCGAGGATCTTAGAGAGTTTGAAGTGTTAGTCTCTTCAGCTCAGATAGATATCCTCGATATTATAACAACCTCAAGAAAAATTCCCCAAGCGAAATATTTTGTTGGCGAAGGTAAAGCTCAAGAGATAGCCGAAAAGGTTAAAGAGCTGGATGCTTCTGTTATTTTAGTTAATCATACCTTAACGCCAACTCAGGAACGTAATCTAGAACAGCTTTGTGAATGCCGTGTTGTTGATCGGACTGGCCTTATTTTAGATATTTTTGCCCAGCGTGCGAGAACACATGAAGGGAAGCTTCAAGTTGAATTAGCTCAATTGCAATATCTTTCTACGCGTCTTGTGCGAGGATGGACGCATTTGGAAAGGCAGAAAGGGGGCATTGGCTTACGGGGACCGGGTGAAACGCAGTTAGAAACGGATAGGCGATTAATTAAGCAGCGTATCCAATTGATTTTGTCGCGTTTAGATAAAGTCGAGAAACAGCGCGGCCAAAACCGGCAAGCAAGATATAAAGCCGATTTATCCACGGTGTCATTAGTCGGCTATACTAATGCGGGGAAATCAACGTTATTTAATGCCTTAACCCATGCTGATGTGTATGCGGCTGATCAATTATTTGCGACATTAGATCCCACTTTAAGGCGAATAACCGTTAAAGATGTTGGTGAAGTGGTATTGGCCGATACTGTCGGTTTTATTCGACATCTTCCCCATGATTTAATTGCCGCTTTTAAAGCAACGCTCCTAGAAACCCAAGAAGCCGCATTACTTTTGCATGTAGTCGATGCGTCTGATCCCAATCTATTAGATAATATCAAAGCCGTTGATGATGTACTTGCTGAAATCGGTGCTCATGATATTCCAACCTTATTAGTTATGAATAAAATTGATTTGATTGACGGTAAAAAACCGGCAATTGATCGAGATGAAAATGGGTTACCGATTCGTGTCTGGGTTTCAGCACAAAATGGCTTAGGATTAGATCTGCTATATATTGCATTAACCGAAAGACTATCTAGACAGATTAAAGTGTGTAGGTTAAGCTTACCAGCTTATTTGGCTCGGTTACGTAGTCGCTTTTATGCATTAAATGCAGTTGAAGATGAAATCATCAATGAAGATGGTAGTTTTGATTTACAGATTAGAATACAGCTAATTGAGTGGAATCGCCTTAGCAAGCAAGAACCAGATCTGGTATACTTAACCCAAACACAACAAGTTAATCATCGTTAAATGGAGCTATAAATATGGCGTGGAATCAGCCCGGAAATAACGGACAGGATAACGATCCATGGAATAATAATAAAAATAAAAAACAGAATACGACTTCGTCGAATAATATATTTGATAAAGTAAGTGATTTATTAAAAAAAGGGAGTTCAGGTAACGGTGGTAATTCGACCAATGTAAAATTGCCTGTGAGTTTATCGATGATTATCGGTATTCTTATCGTGGTGATAGCGGTTATCTGGGGTATTAGTGGTTTTTATACGATTAACCAAAGTCAACGCGGCGTTATTACCCGTTTTGGTCAAGTACAACAAGAAATTATTCAACCTGGCCTCAATTGGAAACCTTCTTTAATCGATAAAGTTTATATTGTGGATACACAAGGTACACGTAATTTTAATGTACAAGGCTTTATGATTACAGCTGGTGAAAACCTTATTTTTGTTGAAATGAATGTTCAGTATCGCGTTAACAATCCTATCAAATATTTATTTAACGTAACTAATGTTGAAGATAGTTTGCGTCAAGCTGCCGATAGTGCATTACGAACAGAAGTGGGTAGTTCTAATATGGATGCCATTCTAACCGATGGACGTTCTGTGCTTGAAAGCCGCACTAAAGATGAATTGATGAATGTTATTGCTAATTATGATATGGGAATTAGCATTGTTGATCTTAACTTTCAATCAGCGCGTCCTCCAGAAGAAGTACAAGAAGCGTTTAATGATGCGATCAAAGCACGTGAAGATAGAGAACGTGAAATTAATAAAGCAGAAGCAGATAAAGTTCAGTTAGTACAGCAAGCTGAAGGCCGTTCGGCTAGAATTTTAGCTGATGCAAATGCGTATAAAGTCCGTGTTGAACTTGAAGCGTCTGGTGATGTGGCAAGATTTGAGCAACTTTTACCACAATATAAAGCAGCACCTGAAATTACCAAAGAACGTCTGTATATTGAAACGATGGAAAAGATTTTGGCGAATACCAATAAAGTGATTGTGAATGATAAAAGTGGCAATTTAATGGTATTACCATTAGAGCAGTTATTACGCAATAAGGTCACCAATAAAGATGGCGCTAAAATGGGGGAACCTTATGGTGATAGCAACAATGACTATAATATGAATATGCTACAGGCAACACCTTTAAATCGTAGTGCGATTAATTCCAATTCATTAAATAATGGTTCTGTTGATAATAGCTCATCATCAGGGAAAGCCAGTTCGAGTAGTAATACGACTACTCGCGGAACAAGCACAATGCATTCAACGCGCACCTCTACACGATAAGGAGAATCATGATTATGCGTAAATTATTAATTCCTGTCGTTTTAGTTTTGGTGGGTATCTTTTTTGCTAGTGTTTATGTTGTCGAGGAAGGTACACGTGGTGTGGTATTGCGATTCAATAAAATTATCGGATTATCCTCCCCAGGCTTG
The DNA here is from genome assembly GCA_029433345.1 of Orbaceae bacterium ESL0727. Lineage (GTDB taxonomy): Bacteria > Pseudomonadota > Gammaproteobacteria > Enterobacterales > Orbaceae > Gilliamella. The sequence goes on along the minus strand of JAQTHY010000001.1, from coordinate 592,789 downwards.
CATTTTAAAATTCCAGGCGTAGATAATGTTAAAATTATTGATGCAAAAATACAGACGACAGATAGTTCTAATAATAGTGGGCGAGAACAGAAATTTATTACTCGTGAAAAGAAAGATTTAATTGTTGATTATTTTGTTCAATGGAAAATTATCGATTTTAACCGTTATTATGAAACAGTTGCAGGTGGTAATAGTGTTGAAAACCTATTATTAGCTAGATTAAATGGTCGTTTACGTGCTGAAGTCGGTAAGTTAGATATCCGTGATATTATTAATGATTCTAACGCGGATACTAAATCACGTAATTCACTAATGACGCGTGTGAAAGATGCGTTAAATGGAACTTCGCAAGATGTCGTGGTTAATGAGAATGTGCCTATCCAAGATTTAGTTGCGGACGCTGAAAAAGATCCTGAAAGTAGTAAAACAAGTATGCGTGCTTTTGGTGTCGAAGTGATTGATGTGCGGATAAAACAGATTAATTTCCCTTCAGAAGTATCAGAGTCTATTTATGCCAGAATGAGTGCCGAGCGAGAAGTTGTTGCACGTGATCAGCGCTTCCAAGGTGTGCGTGAAGCAGAAGAGACACGAGCCGGTGCAACACTTGCTGCAACTAAAATATTATCTGAAGCAGAACGACAATCTCGAGTCATTCGTGGTGAAGGCGATGCAAATGCAGCGAAATTGTATGCCGATGCTTTTAATAAAGATCGCGAATTTTTTAGTTTTATCCGTAGTCTAAGAGCTTATGAAAAAAGTTTTACGGGTAATGATGTGATGGTAATTAGTCCTGATAGCGAATTCTTTCGTTATATGAAATTAACATCTAAATAATTATAATCGGATGAGTAAATAAGATATGAGTAATAATGTTGTTGTACTAGGTACCCAATGGGGCGATGAAGGTAAAGGTAAAGTCGTTGATCTACTGACAGAAAAAGCTAAATATGTGGTTCGCTATCAAGGTGGTCATAATGCGGGTCATACCTTAGTGATTAACAACCAAAAAACTGTATTACATTTGATTCCTTCAGGTATTTTAAGAAAAGGCGTAATCAGTATTATTGCTAATGGTGTCGTGCTATGTCCAGACGCGTTAATCAAAGAGATGAAAGAATTAGAAGATAAAGGCGTTTCAGTCAAAGATAAATTACTGATCTCTGAATCTTGTCCCTTGATTTTGCCTTATCATATCGCGTTGGATCAAGCGAGAGAAAAAGCACGTGGTAACAAAGCAATAGGTACGACAGGACGAGGTATTGGACCCGCGTATGAAGATAAAGTGGCTCGTCGCGGATTACGTGTAGGTGATTTACGTGATCGTGCAACATTTGCCGAAAAGTTAAAAGAAGTGATGGCGTACCATAACTTCCAATTAGTCAATTACTATAAAGTGGATGCGGTTGATTATCAGACGGTATTAAATGATACATTAGCGTTAGCTGATATTTTGTTGCCTATGGTCGCTGATATTCCATTATTACTTGAAAACGCCCGTAAAAAAGGCGAACGAATTATGTTTGAAGGAGCACAAGGTACACTGCTTGATATTGATCATGGTACTTATCCTTATGTGACCTCATCGAATACAACAGCAGGCGGCGTGGCAACAGGTTCAGGATTTGGTCCGCGTTATGTTGGTTATGTGCTTGGTATTGTAAAAGCGTATTCAACACGAGTCGGTGCAGGACCTTTCCCGACAGAATTATTTGATGATGTTGGTGAGTATTTATGTAAACAAGGTAATGAATATGGTGCAACTACGGGGCGTCGCCGTCGTACAGGTTGGTTAGATGCCATTGCTGTTAAAAAAGCCGTGCAACTCAATTCAGTTTCTGGTTTTTGCCTGACTAAATTAGATGTACTCGATGGGCTAGATGAAGTGAAGATTTGCGTCGGTTATCAATTACCAAATGGTGATGTTATCACCGAAGCGCCATCGGCAGCCGAAGAATGGAGTGTAGTCAAACCAGTTTATGAAACTATGCCGGGTTGGCAGGAATCAACATTTGGCATTAAAAATTATGATGAATTACCACAAAATGCCAAAAAATATATTAAGCGTATTGAAGCGTTAACTGAAACGCCAATTGATATTATTTCAACAGGACCGGATCGCGGTGAAACGATGATTTTAAGGGATCCTTACCAAGCCTAATTTAACGTAAAAAATCAGGATAATTATTATCCTGATTTTCGTTTCTGGCATGCAATAATGTCTATTAGATATCCTTTATGTTTAAAAGCGGTAAGTAAATAATAGTATTATAGGGCATTGGTTTCACAACATGTCTCTTTTCTATCTATCTGTATAGCGTAACAGTTAAAGAGGAATGGTCACTATGTTGCATAGGTCAATATGATAGTTATTATTTAATCTATAACTTATAAATAGTAAGAGGAAAGTATGGTAAAACTAGGCACGCCTTTATCATCAACAGCAACTAAAGTATTGCTCTGTGGCGCGGGTGAATTGGCAAAAGAAGTGGTAATTGAATTTCAGCGATTAGGATGTGAGGTTATTGCAATTGACCGTTATGCTAACGCACCTGCGATGCAGATTGCTCATCGTTCTTATGTTCTTAACATGTTAGATGGTAACGCATTACGCCAAATTATTGTACAGGAGAAGCCTGATTATATCGTCCCCGAAATTGAAGCAATTGCAACAGAGACCTTAGTTGAATTGGAACAGGAAGGGTTTACCGTGATCCCGACTGCACAAGCTATCCAACTGACTATGAATCGCGAGGGGATTCGTAAACTCGCTGCAGAAACCTTACATCTACCTACCTCACCTTATCGATTTGCAACAACCCAAGCTGAATATCAGCAAGCTGTACACGAATTAGGTTTTCCTTGTTTAGTAAAACCGGTGATGAGTTCTTCTGGAAAAGGGCAATCCTTGTTACGTAGTCATGCTGATCTTGATAAAGCGTGGGACTATGCCCAAAATGGTGGGCGTGCTGGTGGCGGGAAAGTCATCGTAGAAGGTTTTATTGATTTTGATTATGAGATCACTTTATTAACAGTATGCCATATTGGCGGTATATCTTATTGTGAGCCAATTGGTCATAGGCAAGAACAAGGTGATTATCGTGAATCTTGGCAGCCTCAACCTATGTCGCAACTTGCAAGCGAAAAAGCAAAAGAGATTGCACATAAGATCACAACTGCTTTAGGTGGCAGGGGCGTATTTGGCGTAGAATTGTTTGTAAAAGGCGATCACGTGTGGTTTAGTGAAGTTTCTCCGCGACCGCATGATACGGGAATGGTAACGTTAATCTCACAAAATCTATCTGAATTTGCTCTACATGTTAGAGCGATTTTAGGTTTGCCAATTCCTTATATTGAGCAATATGGACCTTCGGCATCGGCAGCGATACAAGTTGAAGGAAAATCGAAACAGATTATTTTTTCGGGATTAGAGATGGCCTTAAGTGAACTACAAACAGATGTACGATTGTTTGGTAAACCAGAGGTTAATGGTATGCGTCGTATGGGAGTAGTCTTGGCAAAGGCCGATAGTATTGACAACGCCGTCGCAAAAGTTATTGATATGACGAAAAAGATTAAATTTTCGACAGAATAATTTTTAACGTAGGTATCAATTTAACGATATCTAAGTGCGAAAAGCAAAATACAATTGTATAGAAATCGTCAATAAATTAGTCGTAAAAAGTTAAAAAAACTATTTTTGTTCAAATAAAAAGCAAACAAGAAGAAAATTGCAATAATAGACTTGCGAAAAACGGAGAAGTGCCTATAATGCGCACCCACTGACAACGACACAGCAACAAAGTAACGAAGCAGTGGGTTGTAGACGATAGTGAGTGATTAAACATCACTATCGCAAAAAGATAAAAAAATATCTTGACGAATAAGAAAGGTTTGTGTAGTATACGCAGCCCTTGAGACAGTAAAGTTAAGTGATGAGCTTAGCGAGGTTGGAAGACTAGGAACTGTCAGCTCTTTAAAAATTAAGCAACAGACAATCTGTGTGGGCACTTACGAGACGAAAGAATTAAAGTCTACGGACTTAAAGAGATCAAGTCTTAATAAGTGACACTGAAGATTCATTTGAAAGAAATTTCGGATAAATGTCAGAAGACAGTTATTGAGCATCAAACTTTGAATTGAAGAGTTTGATCATGGCTCAGATTGAACGCTGGCGGCAGGCCTAACACATGCAAGTCGGACGGTAACAGGGGTGCTTGCACTTGCTGACGAGTGGCGGACGGGTGAGTAAGGTATGGGAATCTGCCGAATGGAGGGGGACAACCACTGGAAACGGTGGCTAATACCGCATAAAGTCGAGAGACCAAAGCGTGGGACCGCAAGGCCACGTACCATTTGATGAGCCCATATGGGATTAGCTAGTTGGTGAGGTAAGAGCTCACCAAGGCGACGATCTCTAGCTGGTTTGAGAGAATGACCAGCCACACTGGAACTGAGAAACGGACCAGACTCCTACGGGAGGCAGCAGTGGGGAATATTGCACAATGGGGGGAACCCTGATGCAGCCATGCCGCGTGTATGAAGAAGGCCTTCGGGTTGTAAAGTACTTTCGGTGATGAGGAAGGTCACATGGTTAATAGACATGTGAATTGACGTTAATTACAGAAGAAGCACCGGCTAACTCCGTGCCAGCAGCCGCGGTAATACGGGGGGTGCAAGCGTTAATCGGAATGACTGGGCGTAAAGGGCATGTAGGCGGATAGATAAGTTAGGTGTGAAAGGCCTGGGCTTAACCTAGGAATTGCATTTAAAACTATCTAACTAGAGTACTGTAGAGGGAGGTAGAATTCCACGTGTAGCGGTGAAATGCGTAGAGATGTGGAGGAATACCGGTGGCGAAGGCGACCTTCTGGACAGATACTGACGCTGAGATGCGAAAGCGTGGGGAGCAAACAGGATTAGATACCCTGGTAGTCCACGCTGTAAACGATGTCGATTTGGAGTTTGAGTCCTAGAGGCTTGGGTTCCGAAGCAAACGCGATAAATCGACCGCCTGGGGAGTACGGCCGCAAGGTTAAAACTCAAATGAATTGACGGGGGCCCGCACAAGCGGTGGAGCATGTGGTTTAATTCGATGCAACGCGAAGAACCTTACCTGGTCTTGACATCCATAGAATCCCTTAGAGATAGGGGAGTGCCTTCGGGAGCTATGAGACAGGTGCTGCATGGCTGTCGTCAGCTCGTGTTGTGAAATGTTGGGTTAAGTCCCGCAACGAGCGCAACCCTTATCCTTTGTTGCCAGCACGTGAAGGTGGGAACTCAAAGGAGACTGCCGTTGATAAAGCGGAGGAAGGTGGGGACGACGTCAAGTCATCATGGCCCTTACGACCAGGGCTACACACGTGCTACAATGGCGTATACAAAGGGAGGCGACCTCGCGAGAGCAAGCGGACCTCATAAAGTACGTCTAAGTCCGGATTGGAGTCTGGAACTCGACTCCATGAAGTCGGAATCGCTAGTAATCGTAGATCAGAATGCTACGGTGAATACGTTCCCGGGCCTTGTACACACCGCCCGTCACACCATGGGAGTGGCTTGCAAAAGAAGTAGGTAGCTTAACCGCGAGGGGAGCGCTTACCACTTTGTGGGTCATGACTGGGGTGAAGTCGTAACAAGGTAACCGTAGGGGAACCTGCGGTTGGATCACCTCCTTACGAGAGCTTGTAAGTGTTCACACAGATTGTTTGTTGGTTGATAAAAAAGTGAAGAGAAGTTGTAATAGATAGAGAAATAGGAAGTCCCCTTCGTCTAGAGGCCTAGGACATCGCCCTTTCACGGCGGTAACAGGGGTTCGAATCCCCTAGGGGACGCCACTTATGGAACCTAGATGACTGAAGAAGGTTTATCTGTTAGACTTAATATTCACAAAAATTATCTTAATCTTTATTTTTACATCTAAGCAGTTAGATGGGGAAGTGAAGAGTAAGATAAAGCTCTTTAACAAAAAGGAACAAGCTGAAAAGAAACGAGTTCTCGCTTGATGATAGATTCTGGTATAGACAAGAGATTGTTTAGGCAGGAATAGCATTGAGAGAGAAGAAAGCGTAAAACCAAGACAACTGCGAGTTGTAAGGTTAAGAAAGTAAGCGTACACGGTGGATGCCTAGGCATTCAGAGGCGAAGAAGGACGTGTTAATCTGCGAAAAGCGACGGTAAGCCGATAAAAGGCGTTATAGCCGTTGATGTCCGAATGGGGAAACCCAATGCGCAAGCATTATCCTTAACTGAAAAAGATAGGTTAAGGAGGCGAACCGGGAGAACTGAAACATCTCAGTACCCCGAGGAAAAGAAATCAACCGAGATTCCCCGAGTAGCGGCGAGCGAAAGGGGAGGAGCCCAAAGTGGAAAGCTAAGGTTATAGTGGAAGCATCTGGAAAGTTGCACGATAGAGGGTGAAAGTCCCGTACACGAAGTAGCGTTAGCGGAAAGCTTGAAGAGTAGGGCGGGACACGAGAAATCCTGTTTGAAGAAGGGGGGACCATCCTCCAAGGCTAAATACTCCTGAGTGACCGATAGTGAACCAGTACCGTGAGGGAAAGGCGAAAAGAACCCCGGGAGGGGAGTGAAAGAGAACTTGAAACCGTGTACGTACAATCAGTGGGAGCATGTACCGTTAGGTATGTGTGACTGCGTACCTTTTGTATAATGGGTCAGCGACTTATATTCTGTAGCGAGGTTAACCGAATAGGGGAGCCGAAGGGAAACCGAGTCTTAACTGGGCGAATAGTTGCAGGGTATAGACCCGAAACCCGGTGATCTAGCCATGGTCAGGAAGAAGGTTGGTTAACACTAACTGGAGGGCCGAACCGACTAATGTTGAAAAATTAGCGGATGAACTGTGGCTGGGGGTGAAAGGCCAATCAAACCGGGAGATAGCTGGTTCTCCCCGAAAGCTATTTAGGTAGCGCCTCATAGGATTACTGTTGGGGGTAGAGCACTGTTTCGGCAAGGGGGTCATCCTGGCTTACCAACCCGATGCAAACTACGAATACTGACAAGTATACTATGGGAGACACACGGCGGGTGCTAACGTTCGTCGTGAAGAGGGAAACAACCCAGACCGCCAGCTAAGGTCCCAAAGTGATAGTTAAGTGGGAAACGAAGTGGGAAGGCATAGACAGCTAGGATGTTGGCTTAGAAGCAGCCATCATTTAAAGAAAGCGTAATAGCTCACTAGTCGAGTCGGCCTGCGCGGAAGATGTAACGGGGCTAAACTATGCACCGAAGCTGCGGCAGTGGCATGAAAATGCTGTTGGGTAGGGGAGCGTTCTGTAAGCCGTAGAAGGTGTATTGAGAGGTATGCTGGAGGTATCAGAAGTGCGAATGCTGACATAAGTAACGATAAAGCGGGTGAAAAGCCCGCTCGCTGGAAGACCAAGGGTTCCTGTCCAACGTTAATCGGGGCAGGGTGAGTCGACCCCTAAGGCGAGGCCGAAAGGCGTAGTTGATGGGAGACGGGTTAATATTCCCGTACTTGGTATGACTGCGAAGGGGGGACGGAGAAGGCTAGGTTTACCACCTATTGGATGGTGGGTTAAGCGAGTAGGGGGGTGACTAGGCAAATCCGGTCACTAAGACTCTGAGACGTGATGACGAGGTACTAAGGTACTGAAGTAACTGATGCCAAGCTTCCAGGAAAAGCCTCTAAGCGACAGGTCATATTGAATCGTACCCGAAACCGACACAGGTGGTCAGGTAGAGAATACTAAAGCGCTTGAGAGAACTCGGGTGAAGGAACTAGGCAAAATGGTGCCGTAACTTCGGGAGAAGGCACGCCGATGGTAGTTGAAGTCCCGTGCGGATGGAGGTGAAATCGGTCGAAGATACCAGCTGGCTGCAACTGTTTAATAAAAACACAGCACTCTGCAAACACGAAAGTGGACGTATAGGGTGTGACGCCTGCCCGGTGCTGGAAGGTTAATTGAAGATGTCATCGCAAGAGAAGCATTGGATCGAAGCCCCAGTAAACGGCGGCCGTAACTATAACGGTCCTAAGGTAGCGAAATTCCTTGTCGGGTAAGTTCCGACCTGCACGAATGGCGTAATGATGGCCAGGCTGTCTCCACCCGAGACTCAGTGAAATTGAAATTGCCGTGAAGATGCGGTGTACCCGTGGCAAGACGGAAAGACCCCGTGAACCTTTACTATAGCTTGACAGTGAACATTGAATATTAATGTGTAGGATAGGTGGGAGACTAAGAAGTTAGCACGCCAGTGTTGATGGAGTCGCCCTTGAAATACCACCCTTTAAGGTTTGATGTTCTAACCTAGCACTATGAAACGAGTGTAGGGACACTGTCTGGTGGGTAGTTTGACTGGGGCGGTCTCCTCCCAAAGAGTAACGGAGGAGCACGAAGGTTAGCTAATCCTGGTCGGACATCAGGAGGTTAGTGCAATGGCAAAAGCTAGCTTGACTGCGAGAGTGACGGCTCGAGCAGGTACGAAAGTAGGTCATAGTGATCCGGTGGTTCTGAATGGAAGGGCCATCGCTCAACGGATAAAAGGTACTCCGGGGATAACAGGCTGATACCGCCCAAGAGTTCATATCGACGGCGGTGTTTGGCACCTCGATGTCGGCTCATCACATCCTGGGGCTGAAGTAGGTCCCAAGGGTACGGCTGTTCGCCGTTTAAAGTGGTACGCGAGCTGGGTTTAGAACGTCGTGAGACAGTTCGGTCCCTATCTGCCATGGGCGAAGGAAAATTGAGGGGGTTTGCTTCTAGTACGAGAGGACCGAAGTGAACGCACCGCTGGTGTACGGGTTGTGATGCCAATTGCATTGCCCGGTAGCTAAGTGCGGAATAGATAAGTGCTGAAAGCATCTAAGCACGAAACTAGCCCCGAGATGAGTTTTCCCTGAAGAGATTCAGTAAGGTCCGTTTGAGACGAAGACGTAGATAGGTCAGGTGTGTAAGTACAGTAATGTATTGAGCTAACTGAAACTAATGAACCGAGAGTCTTAACCTTACAACTCAGAGTTGTTTTGGACGTGAATTGGAGTAAGCTTGTTCTAGCTAAGTTAAAGAGAGAAACAGAATATGTCTGGCGGTAGTAGCGCGGTGGTCCCACCTGACCCCATGCCGAACTCAGAAGTGAAACGCCGTAGTGCCGATGGTAGTGTGGGTATTACCCATGTGAGAGTAGGGAGCCGCCAGACTAACAACTAGGGAGCCCAGTACAGAATATGTACTGGGTTTTTTTATGCTCAGCGGAAAGGGATGATAGGCTAAATTAAGCTAAACAACGCAAAGCTAATGTATATAAAAGCATATTATATGCTAAACGATAAGGTTATTTGCATTCTTAGTTTATTATTCGATTCACTACTTAGAAGCATCATAGACAAATTAAAATTAACGTTACGCACAGTCTAAGCAAACTAAGCTGGACTAAACGTACCCTTTTTTTTCTATTAAAATTGATTAGTAACATATTGATAATATTAAGTAAAATTATCTCATCTCATGTTAATAGATATAGGATAATAACTGTTCTGAACCATTGGTTACTTTAGTGGAATACTATGATCTCTCTTATTATTCTTAATAAACCTTTTAGATAGAATCTTATAAAGTCAGAATCAATCTATTTCTCTTTTATTTTCAATATATTACGCAATCACCTAATAATTTATGATAATTATCTTAGGATTTTATCTAAGCGTAATCCTTCACTATCTGTATTAAGATACCTAATAGGGTTGCTATATAATCTTTCAAAGTTTAACTATCATAACTGACAGGCAATAATTTGAATTATAAAAAAGGGTTATAGAATAAACATTCTACAACCCTTTTTTTGTCTTATTGTGTATGTATTATTGATTGAAAAAACTATTCCCTTAAAGAGAAATAAATCTAACGTAAATAGTGTTGCTCGTATTGACGTGCTTTATTGTCATCAAATACATGCTCCCAGCGAGAAATAACAATTGCTGCTAATGCATTACCAACAACATTTACGGCTGTACGACCCATATCTAAAATGCGTTCTACGCCCATAATATAGCCGATTCCTTCCAGTGGAATACCGACACTGCCGAGTGTAGCGGATAACACTAAAATAGAAGCACCAGGTACGCCAGCAATACCTTTGGACGCAATCATCAGCGTAATAACAATAATAATCTGATCAACTATGGAAAGATCCATATGAAATATTTGGGCTAAGAAGATAACCGTAATACTTTGATATAATGTCGAACCATCAAGATTAAAGGAGTAACCTGTTGGAATAACAAAACTGGTAACTGATTTTGGTGCACCATAAGCTTCCATTTTTTCGATAATGCGTGGTAATGCAGTTTCAGAACTTGCTGTTGAAAAAGCGACAATGAGCTCTTCTTTTAAAATACGCAATAACGTAAAAATATTGAATTTACAAATTTTACATACCAAACCAAGTACAACAATAGTAAAGACAATCATTGCTGAATAGACGGTAAGAATTAATTTTAAAAGTGGGAGTAATGAGGTAAAGCCATATTTAGCAACGGTGACAGTGATTAATGCAAATACGCCTACGGGTGCATAACGCATAATGATATTCGTTACTTTAAACATGGTATCCGAAACTATTTTTAAGAAAAATATAAATGGTTCGCGCTGTTTTTGTGGTAGTGACATCAGGCCAAGACCGAAGAAAACGCAAAAGAAGATCACAGGAAGTATATCGCCATTACTCATCGCTTTGAAAATATTGGCGGGAATCATATCTAAGATCATCACGATTAATCCATGTGGTTTCTCGCTGAGTGCTTCTGCCGCTTTGGCGTAATTACTGACATCTGTTTTGGCGAGCGTTGATGAATCAATACCATGACCTGGCGCAAAAATATTTCCCCAAAAAATACCTAATAAAATAGCAATAGTGGTAATAATTTCGAAATAAAGAATAGTTTTAAATCCAAGCGTACCTAATCGCTTTGATCCGCCAATTCCCGCAATCCCTAATGTTAATGTACTGAGGATAATCGGTAATACAATCATTTTAATGAGGCGGATAAAGATATCGCCTGCTGGCTGAAAGATATTAATAATCGAAAATTGGTAATATTCATGGAGTGGATGCGTTGGTGTCGCAAGCTCATATAGATATGCGCCCATCGCGATCCCTAGTACTAAGGCAATAAGGATTTGCCATGCAAGATTACCTAATATTTTTTTGGGAAAAAAAGACATATAAATGGATTCCTTGTTAATAAAGTGATTAACATAAAAAAAGGATTAGTTATTGCGCTAATCCTTTTTTTATAATCGAATTATTACTCCTGCGTTGGCTCTGAGCCCGTTTCTTGCTCATCACCGTTTTCGTTAGTTAAAGGTTCTATTTCCTCATCATTATCCGAATCGGCAATACGCTGCAAACCGACCACTTTTTCATTTTCAGTCGTACGGATAAGTGTGACACCTTGTGTATTTCGTCCGACGATGCTGACTTCGGCAACACGCGTTCTTACTAATGTACCTGCATCAGTAATTAACATGATCTGATCATTTTCGTCGACTTGAACAGCACCAACGACAAGGCCATTTCGTTCACTTATTTTAATTGAAATAACACCTTTAGTTGCACGTGATTTCGTTGGATAGAGAGCTTGCTCAGTACGTTTACCATAACCATTTTGAGTAGCGGTTAGAATAGTGCCATTGCCACGCGGCACGATTAACGAAACGACTTTATCATCTTGCTCAAGTTTAATACCGCGTACGCCAGTTGCTGTACGTCCCATACTTCTCACTTTATTGGCTGGGAAGCGGACGACTTTACCATTTGCGGTAAAGAGCATGATATCTTCGCTACTCTGTTCTGTACTGGTTTCGTCCGTAGAATCTGTTTCTTCATTTTCGCTAATAGATGCGTCAATTGTCTCTAACGCTTCTTCTTCATCATCATCGAGAGTGACGGAAGTCTCACTGCTGGTTAAATCAACACCAATTAACTCATCACCTTCACGTAAATTAATTGCAATAATACCACCTGTACGAGGACGACTAAATTCGGTTAATGCTGTTTTTTTGACAGTACCTAATGCCGTTGCCATAAAGACACTGCGTCCCTCTTCGTATTCTCGTACGGGTAGAATGGCAGTGATACGTTCGTTAGCTTCAAGTGGTAAGAGATTAATGATTGGTCGTCCTCTTGCGCCACGGCTTGCTTCTGGTAATTGATAGACTTTCATCCAATATAAACGGCCACGGCTCGAGAAGCACAAAATAGTATCGTGGGTATTTGCGACTAACAAGTTTTCAACAAAATCTTCTTCTTTTATTTTGGTGGCTGATTTTCCTTTACCGCCTCGGCGTTGTGCTTCGTAATCTGAAAGTGGTTGATATTTCACATAACCTTGATGGGAAAGTGTTACCACGACATTTTCTTCGGCAATAAGATCTTCGATATTGATATCCACACTGCTCGCGATGATTTCGGTACGTCTTGCATCTTGGAATTGATCTCGAACAACCTCTAATTCTTCACGAATCACTTCCATTAATCTTTCAGGGCTAGCTAAGATATGCAGTAATTCACCAATAACGTCTAATAGTTCGCGGTATTCATCAAGAATTTTTTCATGTTCAAGTCCGGTTAGACGATGTAAACGGAGCTCTAAAATTGCTTGGGCTTGTGCATCAGATAAGTGATAATGCCCATTTCGAATGCCTAATTCAGGCGCAAGATCTTCCGGTCTTGCTGCATCTGCCCCCGCTTTTTCTAGCATTGCAGCAACGCTACCGAGTTTCCATTCTCGCGCAAGGAGTTGTTCTTTTGCTTCAGCAGGTGTGGCGGCAGCACGGATCAGTTCAATAACAGGATCGATATTAACTAATGCGATCGCTAAACCTTCTAATACATGTGCTCGTTCTCTGGCTTTACGGAGTTCATAGATAGTGCGGCGTGTGACAACTTCTCGACGATGTAACACAAAGGCTTCTATCATATCACGCAGATTTAACAATTTAGGCTGGCCATTGTGTAAGGCCACCATGTTGATACCAAATGACACCTGTAATTGTGTTAATGAAAAGAGATTATTCAGTACCACTTCGCCGACTGCATCGCGTTTTATCTCAATGACAATCCGCATTCCATCTTTATCTGATTCGTCGCGTAATGCCGAAATGCCTTCTACTTTTTTATCTTTAACAAGTTCAGCAATTTTTTCAATGAGCTTCTTTTTATTGACTTGATAAGGGATTTCATGAACGATGATAGTTTCGCGGCCATTGTGTGCATCGACTTCTATTTCTGCTTTCGAACGGATATAGATAATACCGCGTCCAGTTCGATAAGCATTTTCAATTCCTTTGCGGCCATTAATTAATGCGCCGGTTGGGAAATCAGGACCTTTAATATATTCCATTAATCCATCAATAGAGATATGCTCATCTTCAATGAATGCCAAACAACCATTAATGACTTCAGCTAAATTATGTGGCGGAATGTTGGTGGCCATACCGACCGCGATCCCAGATGAACCGTTGATGAGTAAATTTGGCACTCGCGTTGGTAACACATCGGGGATCATTTCAGAGCCATCATAGTTTGGCGAGAAATCGACGGTTTCTTTATCAAGATCAGCCAGTAATGAATCCGCAAATTTCTGCATACGTATTTCGGTATAACGCATCGCCGCTGCAGAGTCACCATCGACAGAACCAAAGTTACCCTGCCCATCAACCAGCATATATCTTAATGAAAATGGTTGTGCCATACGAACAATGGTTTCATAAACAGCAGAGTCACCATGTGGATGATATTTACCAATCACATCCCCGACAACACGGGCTGATTTACGATAAGCTTTATTCCAATCATAGCCAGCTTCATGCATGGCAAATAAGACACGCCGATGAACAGGTTTGAGCCCATCGCGTACATCAGGAAGTGCTCGCCCAACAATAACGGACATAGCATAATCAAGATAAGAGGATTTCAGTTCATCTTCAATATTAACGGGAGTTATTTCTTTGGCTAGATCGGTCATAAAACCACTGCTCTCTTCTAAATTAAATCATTAAACCAGCCTTAAATTATAGCATAATATCAGGATGGATGGAGGATTAACTGTTAAATTAATTACGGAACTCTTGATAAACGACGTGCTTATATCTCTTTATTCGTGATGGATAAAGAGTGTATTTTCAATCAATTGATATAAGCAGTTAAGTGTCATCGCATGCATTTCATAAATGACACTGCGTTTGTCGGAAGGAATACGAATTTCGATATCATTTTGCCCTAATAGACCGACAAGCTCACCACCATCTGAACCAGTTAACGCAATAATAGTCATATCTTTGATCACCGCTTCTTGTACAGCGCGAATAATGGATTTGCTGTTACCTTGACAAGTTAACACAATAAGAATATCGCCTTGTTGGCCTAACGCCTGAATTTGCCTTGCATAGACATCATCATGATTAGTAATAGCACTTAATAATACATTATCAGAGACTAATGCAATGGCCGGAATACTTGGACGCTCAATATCAATACTCGTGATTAAGCGTGAGGTAAAGCTTTGGACATTCGCTGCCGATGAGCCATTCCCACAGCTCATGATTTTATTACCATGAAATAGCGCTTCCACAATACTTTTAGCTGCTTTTTCAAGAACGGCGCTTAATGATTCCGCCATAACGATTTGAGTTTGAATACTTTCAGTAAAATAATTTTTAATTAAATCTTGCATAACTATAACCTAAAATTTATTTCGTCGACGATTATTGTCGGAATCTTGTCTAAGCGGGTAGATTTTGTGTAATGTTTTGTTTTATAAATATCTTGTCAAAACGCATTGATGATCCATTCCTGTTCTTGGCCTGTGATCGCAAATACATCAAAACGGTATTCGGTTTGCTCGGGATTTAACTGTTCGGCTAGCATCCAAAGTTGTGCGGCTTTGACAATTTTTGCCTGTTTCTGTGGCGTAACCGTCATTGCCGCACTGCCGAAGCAGCTATTTTTACGGTAACGAACCTCGATAAAAACAAGACAGGTTTTATCTCTCATAATCAAATCTAATTCACCGAAACGGTAGTGACTATTCTTATCTATGAGAACCAATCCGTTACCGATTAGATAACGACATGCGATCTCTTCATAATAGCGACCAATCAGTTTTTTATTGGCCATTTTGTACCGGTGTAGCCGAAGCATTTGGGGTATCGGTATGCGTAACCGGTGCATCAGTCACTAATTTTGCCACACCATGGCTGTATTGTTGCCAGGTGAGTGTGCGGGTGATTTCGCATGCTGATGTTGTCGATAATTGCCCTGTCATTCCAGCCAATACATTATGTTGATTCGGTTCTAATTGATTGAAATGATTCGCAAGTCGCCATGCATCAAGACCCATTGCATATAAACGCAAGAGTGAATAATCATTTTTTACGTTATTGGGAATCATATCTTCGGGCACGGTAGTTAAAATCGCCTTTTGATTAACGATCATCGGAATTTCGGCAAACTGTATGCGTTCCATATCATAATAAAAATCGGTCGACGCATTTGCGCTATCACTTTTCGAACTGGTATACATAGCCGGTGCAGAGGGTGAACTGAGTGACCAATCAGATTTCATCTCAATCATCGGCTTAATAAATGTCAGTTCATCATACGATGCATACACATAAATCGCATCAAAATTACTATTCGATTCAGTCGTTAGTGGCATAGGTTCTATTTGTCCACTCGTTTGGGGATCATTATTGGTCGTCGCGTTATTGGTATTGCCATCAATATTGATCATTTCACCAGCAAGACTAATTCCTTCACCACGATTCATTTGTGAACTTAATGTTCTGGCATCTTCAAACGTGTGTTTATAGACTGGTGATTGTGGATTATGGTTAGTTAATTGTTGCCATTGTCGAGCAAAACTTTGTGATACGCGTTGCCCTAAATCAGTTTGTGGCACCAAAAGTAAAGGTTTGCTTTTATGTTCTGCATAAATATGGTTAGCGGCATCTTTAGCTTCATCTTCGGGTGAAAGCGCAAAAAAACAGATTTTATTATTGCTATTAACATTATTGTTATTAATGTTGCTGTCATTCTCTACATTATCGAGTTGATTGAGCGCTAGTATGGGTAGATTGGGCGAAAGATTCTTCATCGCAAGCACTTGTTCTTTAATTAGTGGACCAACAATCATTTCAGCACCTTGTTGTTTAGCTTGTTCTACTAAGGTATTTAAAGGTGCTGAAGTGGTATCCATAACGATCACTGTTTGCTCTGGTTCGGTTGGATAGAAGCTTTTCGCGCTCAGATATCCTTGTCGAATCGTTTCCCCAAAAATATGCGAAGTCCCATTTAATGGTAAAAATAAGGCGACTATTTTAGATTTGATTACACCATTTTCTGGTGTCGATGTCTGCATATGCGTTAAAGTTGGCAACAAAACCTTGGCAGGATGGTCAGGATATTGTAATGCCCAATCACTGAGCGCTTGTGCTAATTGTTCATGTTGCGTCTGTTTTTTTTGCGCAATTATTTCGGGCGTATCGGTCTCGACGGGCGTATAAGGTTGGCTGTTATGGCGGTAAGCATAGAGTAAATCGATCCAACCTTGTAAAGTTGTCTCATTAGCATAGATTAAGATCGACTGTAACTCATCATCTTTTAGTTGTGTTAAAAATTGCCAAGTTTCGTTAATAACCTTATTTTGCTGATCTGCCGGGCTCACTTTAGCAAGCTCAATATAGTCATGGGCTTTACTGTTGGCATCCTTATCTTGGTTAGCAATTTTCATTGTGTAATATTGAAATTGATCTGAACCTTGATTTTGAGCAACGTCAGTCACTTTTTTAGCCATTTTAGCTTGGCACCCCGCTAGCAAGGTAAACAATGCGAGCATTAGGATGGTATAAAAAGCGCGTTTTAAATTCATATTAATCTCTATAAATTTGATATGTGAAAGATTATTGATAAAAACTGAGTTAAAAGGTTATCGCCAAATCTTTTGAACGTGTACCGTGACTTCTTCCCGATCATGATAAAGCTGTTTGGCTTGAATTTGTACATTAATTTGTTGGTTTTTGAGTTCATTTTTTAACCACAGTAAATTTTGCTGTACTTCTTCATACCGTTTCTTCATAGGTAATTTTAGATTAAAAATAGCCTCACGACACCAGCCATTAATTAACCAACGTGCCATTAATGCTGTCACTTTAGCTGGTTTTTCTACCATATCACAAACCAGCCAATAAATATTATGTTTCTTAGGTTCGAACTTAAAACCATCTTCTTGATAATGTTTAACTTGACCACTCTCAAGTAATTTTTCATTCATAGCACCATTATCAATAGCGTAAACAAACATATTGCGTTTCACCAGTTGATACGTCCATCCACCAGGACAAGCCCCTAAATCCACCGCATTTAGCCCGCCTTGTAAACGTTCATCCCATTCTTCATAAGGAACAAATAAGTGAAATGCCTCTTCCAGTTTTAGGGTAGAACGGCTTGGTGCATCAGCAGGGAATTTTAATCGTGGGATTCCCATATAAAAAGGGGAATTGTTTTTGCTATTAGAATAACCGACATAACAACTATTATTACTGATAAAAAAAACATGAATAACAGGGCGTGAAGGATTTTCAACATTTAATAACAGTCGTTTTTGACGTAACGCTTGCCGTAAAGGGACAGTAAATTTACGGCAAAAACTGGCGAGTTCTTTACCTGCATTGGTGTCGGCAACTTCTACGCGTAAGGCGCCCGCTTGGGCGATACAGCCAGTTAACGCACTGATAATGGGGGTAATTCGATCAGTGGTCGGGAGATCAGTTAATAAATCGCCACAAACAAACATTTGTCTAGCAAACACTAATGTTTTAAACGGGAGTATTGTGATCAGTTTTTGCGCATCGCCATCTTGATAACATTGGAAAATCACATAGCCACTATTGTCGATAACTTTTGCGAAACCAAAAAGTTCTAGCCCAGTCGCTTTATCCGTAATTTCTGCGGCACACTCCTTCTCAAATCCTGATCGGCAATAGAGCACGATTTGTTTCAGTTTTTGTGTCAATTTGTCGTCCATCCCCTTGTTTAATTTATGGTAGTGATCTATGTTGTTATTCTGCAATATGAGAATCTAATCGGTGCATCTAAGATAACGCATTCCCCAAAAGGGGACCAGCCATCATTATTTAATGGATATGCTTAATGGCTGATTAATCTGATTGTACTTCATCAGTATAGAGTGGTTTATCACTTTTTTGTGGTCTGGTTTTAAATCGGCGATGAAGCCACATATATTGTTCAGGTGCTTGTAGAATCTCTTTTTCGATCGCTTGGTTCATAAAGGTCGCAGCTAAGATATCATCTTCTACAGGATAATCCTTTAAAGGCTCTGCGACATAAACCGTATAGTGACCATTTTTTTCGCGTTTTGGTGTAAAAGGAATAATCTCAGGTTGACCTAATTTCACTAAAATGCGCGTCCCTATTGTCGTCGCGGCTTTTTCGACCGCAAATAATGGCACAAAAACACTGCTATGGCGACCATAATCATGATCAGGCGCATACCATAAAAGCTCACCTTGTTTTAACGCGCGGATCATGCCTTTAGTATTATGGCGATCAAGCATATATTTGTTTGATTTTAAACGGCCTTTTAGTTGGATATAATCCATGACTGGACTGTCGTTGGGGCGATACACACCTACACCCGGGTGATTCATACCTAAAATACGCGCCCCTAACTCCAACGTTAAAAAATGGATACCGATTAGCAATACGCCTTTCCCTGATTGTTGTACTTGTGTGATCCATTCATCGCCAATGATCGAAGAATGTTTTTTTAACCGTTTATCTGACCAAAACCACGCCATACCTGTTTCAAAAATAGCTAATCCAGTTGAGATAAAATTATCGCGCAATAAGCGGTCGCGTTGGGCGATTGGCATATCAGGAAAGCAGAGTCGCAGATTTTGCCTTGCTGTTTCTTGACGTTTGCGGACCAGTTTCATTGCCAATAAGCCTATCCCTTTGCCGAGTTGATAAATGACGGGATAAGGCAACAATACCAGCAAATACAAAATACCAACACCAAGCCAAGTTAACCAATAACGGGGATGAAGTAATTGACGGGTAAATTGTGCGTGAATTTCCTGATATTGACTCATAAATATCGATACATGTTTAGTATAAAAGGGTGTCCATTATATACCAATATTGCCTTGAGCGGCAGTAAAAATCAATGCGGCGATTTTTAGGTTAACGTTGTGGACAGCTGTTTTCACAATACGCTATTTTTTCATTCATCTATGACGTTTCAATATGTTTGTGTGACTAAAACGGCACTCACTTTGCGCGGAAATGTACTAAAATATTTTGATTGAAATGGGTAGTAGTTCTAAAAGTTATTAACATTCTGCTATTCAGATTCATAACATAATCTTAGATGGACGTGTCATTTTTAACATTAATGTTGCAGTTAACTCGCTAACCGAGCATACGTTTTTTGTTATCACCTCTTTTTTATTATTCTGTTGATAACGATGAGTGGAATAAAAACGTCTGCCTAAAATGTTAATCGGATTGCGTTAAGGTATCTTTATAAAAATCATTATATTAAGTTGATCATGTTTGAGTAAGATACGATAAGATAATCACCGAATAGAATAAATTTTACTGATTTGTGAATAATCAAATGATTAATAGAAATAGTCGATTTATAAGTGAGTTGAAAAATTATTAATTGATCTTATCAAAAAGACTATTTATTATTCTTGGCTTTGAAAATAAGCGTTAGGATTAATTGGCTTGATTGCATTATCTAAAATTACTGCTCGAGTTGTTATTTTTTATATCGGCTTTATCTGTATAGTATTATGCTTTCCGCTGCTCTCTTTTTCGGCCCGCAGTGTGCCCAATCCTGCCGATATTGATAATCAACAACTGATTTTGCAACAAGAACGGCAAAAAGCATTGCAATCGACCTTAGATGTCAAAGCGCCTGATATTCACCTATTGCCCTCACTTGCTAAATCTGATCAGATTGACTTCCCAACTGAATCCCCCTGTTTTGCGATTACTCAGGTTGAGCTTATTGATAGGAATAACTTACCTTGGTTCATTCCTCTGCATCAATTGACTGATCAGGCAAAAAATCGCTGTTTAGGTGCGCAAGGTATTAATTTACTGATGAATGCGCTACAAAAGCGGTTAATCAATTATGGTTATATTACAACGCGCGTGGTGGCGCCTGAACAAGATATTACGCAAGGGCAACTAAAATTAGTGTTGATTGAAGGGAAAATCCGACATATTTATTACAATGATGAGAGTGATAAACATGCTTCGCTTTATACGGCAATGTCGGCGCGCAAAGGTAAAGTGCTTAATTTGCGTGATATAGAACAAGGGCTTGAAAATCTACAACGGCTACCGACCGTCTCCGCTTCTATACAATTAGTGCCGGGCGATGCTCCAGGTGAAAGCGATGTAGTGATTAATCGTAAGCAATCTAAATATTGGCGCACAGGATTGTCACTTGATGATTCAGGTACGCGGACGACCGGTCGTTATCAAGGTGGGCTCACGTTTTATTTAGATAATCTGCTAGGATTAAGTGATTCGTTCTATGTGTCTGGTGGTCATGATTTAGACCATAAAGGCAAGTATGGTACACGCAATTTTCTTTTTTCCTACTCCATGCCGTTCGGTTATTGGTTGTTTAACGCATCGCTTGGTGGCAATAAATATCATCAAACCGTGGCGGGGAGTGTTGTCAATTATGAATATAGTGGACGTAGCCGCAATGCGAATTTCGAGTTAAGTCGTATTATTCACCGTAATGAATCACAAAAAACCACCGTCAGTTATGGTATTGGGCTGCGAGAATCCCATAACTATATTGATGATAGCGAAATTGATATGCAACGACGCAAAACGACTAATTGGCATTTGGGATTACAACATCGGCACTATATTGGTGATATGACCTTGGATGTCGGGACGACTTATCAAAAAGGGGTACGCTGGTTTGGCGCAGAAAAGGCACCTGAAGAGGATTATCTCGAAGATAAAGCAACAGCGCTCTCCGATATTTTCAATCTGAATCTTACGCTAGCGGTTCCGTTTGCCATAAAGAGCGAAAATTTCCGTTATAATATTGATTATCAAGGACAATATACACGACATGGCAATCTTACCTCTCCTGACCAGTTTGCAATTGGTAGCCGCTGGACAGTGCGAGGTTTTGATGGGGAATTAACGTTAAAAGCTGATAGAGGCTGGTTTGTGCGCAATGAGCTTGCCTGGCTAGCCCCACGTAATCATGAACTCTACCTCGGCCTTGATACAGGTGGTGTATCAGGAGCACATAGTGAAACACTATTAGGTCGGCACCTCACCGGATCGGCGTTAGGATTACGCGGTAATAATTACGGTCTTTATTATGATTTTTTTGCTAGCACACCGATTAGTAAACCGGAAGGATTTAAAACTGACTCGGTATCGTTAGGATTTAATGCCAATTATATGTTTTAATCCTCTCTCTTGATTCCAGAAAGCTATATATAAATCAATGGTCTATAAGGTAAAATCTTATCGCCCATGACTCTTTTCACTTATATTTAACAACATCGTATAGATGATGTTATCTACTGCCTAAACATTTAATTGACTGTTTAATGATTTTATTAACTCACTTATTAACTAAAACAGATTTTCACTATTTCTTGATGTAGATTAGGTGGCGCGACCAAAGATGACCCTTTTTCAAATACATTGACCGATGTGCCATCTGTATGACTATATTTCAGCCCACACGCTTCGGCAATAATTTTGGCGGCAGCAATATCCCATGGGTGTAGCATCATATGAATGAAAGCACCCGCTTGTCCGGTAGCTACATGGACAATTTCTAGTGCGGCTGAACCATAACGGCGATGTCCACGTGATAGTTTGATTAATTCTGCCACACGAGGATAAGCAATGATTTCTTTAAAATCACAAATAATAATGTGTTCATTTAATTGTAACGTTGGATCGATAGCCTGAATTTTTTGATCATTCAAAAAAGCACCCTGACCGGTTATTGCGTGATAAAGCTCGTCGCGCATAACATCATAAATCAAGCCAAATAGTGGTGCACCATTATGGTATAACGCTAAACTAATCGCAAAATCTTGTTTTGTGGTGACTAAATTTGTCGTGCCGTCAATCGGATCGAGAATCCAAATATAACCTTGTGTATCATGAACAAAATCACCTTCTTCGCCTAACAATCGATGATCTTGAATCTGTGTAATTTGCTGTTTAAAGAAACTTTCGATTTCGCGATCAATATTGGTGACTAAATCATTGGGATTACTTTTGGTATTGATCGTAATCTCTTCTTTCAATTTCTGCCTGATGATGTTACCTGCATCAAAAACCCACTTTTTACTTTGATTAAACCACGATATTATTTTTGGTTCCATTTGTCTGTTCCTTATTTCTGATTCATATGATTTTGTAATTGTAATGTTAACGCTTTATCGCGACGGATATTTTTTTCTTCTAATAAAGCGACAATAGCAAGGAAGAACGTTGCTAGAGTTGCTGCGATATATAAAATAGTAAATGAGGCAGACCAACCATGCAAATGATGACCGAAAGCATAGAGTCCATCTTTGGTGGGATCGGCAATGCGAGAAATCAGAATCTTAGCCATTGAGTCACCAAAAATATAACCAAATGTGCCCGGAATCGCATTGATAACGACAGTGGCTCCTTTGGGTGCAAATCCAATAATTGAAATTCCAATTAGGGTGACGGGGCCAAAAATGAAAAATCCTTCAAAAAAGAGAGCAGCATAAATCAAAGTGGGTATGGTTGAGAAGTGATACGCTAACAGCGGTAATATCACTGCCAAAGAGCAGAAGCAGGCAACTAATGCGCGACGACCATTTAATTTGTCAGAAATATACCCCCAGGTCATTGAACCTAAAAAGCCGCCCATTTCTAAAAACGTTAATGTCCAAGCAGCTTGCGCAGTGGTGAAATTCATTGCTTGGAAAGTGTACAACGGTGCCCAGTTATCTATGCCGATGCGAATCATATAGACAAAAAGATTGGCTAAACAGAGGAACCAGACAGCCGGGTTTTTCACCACATATTTGATAAGAATCTGTTTTTTAGTCATGTTGAGCGATTCGATATCTTTAGCTGCAATGGGTTCGTTAAAAATTTCTTCTGGTTTATTCCAACCCAATTCAGCAGGATCATCTTTACCAAAAAAGAGTCCCCAAATGCCGATAATAGCGGCAATAATTACAGGAAATATAAACATGCCGGCCACATTTCCTGCGAAGAAATAGTTAGCGCCCCACAATGCGAGAATGCCGGATAACGCACCGCCAATATTGTGCGAGACATTCCACCAACCAATAAAACGTCCTCTTAAACGTCGTGGAGTCCATCTGTTCATGGTTGAGTTACAGCAAGGTCCACCAGGTGATTGGCATAATCCATTGATTGACCAAAAAAGAATGAGAAGACCAATGATATGATTTTCAGTGGCTAAAAATAATCCAATACAGAGTGATGATAGGCAAGACAAGAGGAGTAATGTTGATAAGACTTTTTTGGTGTTTTTTCCATCAATAAAATAGCCTAATACGACGCGGCCAATGCCATAAGTAATTAAAAATCCTACGCCAATATTACCTAAATCAGTCGTGGTAAAACCGTACTCTTTTAGTAGCGGTTGTGCAGCTTTAAAATTATATCTCAATAAATACATTCCAGAATAAACAAGGCATAACACCAAGTAGGATTTGAAAAATTCTTTTAACCACTGTTTTCTTTGTAATGCTAAAGAAATGCCATCAATTTTTAACGGCTTGATTTTATAAAAATCAACAATACGGGAGATGATATTCATGCGTTCTTCTTAATGTTATTTTTTTATTCGCAATTGGGTGTTTATGGCCATGTGATATTCATGTGATATTGATGGACGGGCATTATAGTTGCTTTATTCTGCAAATTCAAAAAGCAAGTATGACTAAAATTTGACATAAACGTAGGGTAGTTCTGAAACATCATTATGAGAATAAGTTATGTCGCCATCCCTAATCCACGCAATTACTTCTTGCATTGCTTATATATTTGCGTATAATTAGCGCACTTTGCTTACTGTTTTAGCGATAAGCAATAGGTTGAAGATGTGGTGAAAGGTTAATCATACCCCTAATTACATCAACAATACCTCCGATCTGGGGGTTACGAAAAAGAACGGATTACACTCTCCTGTCAATCGAAACAGGGTAAGAGTAGTGATCTTTTGTTATAACTTTTAATAGTGGAGCTCTGGTCTCATGTCGAACCAAAGAATCCGTATCCGGTTAAAAGCGTTTGATCATCGTTTGATTGATCAATCAACTGCTGAAATTGTAGAAACTGCGAAGCGCACAGGCGCACAAGTTCGTGGTCCTATTCCATTACCGACACGCAAAGAGCGTTTTACCATCTTGATTTCTCCGCACGTTAATAAAGACGCGCGTGATCAATATGAAATTCGCACTCATAAGCGTCTAGTTGACATTGTTGAACCAACTGAAAAAACAGTTGATGCATTAATGCGATTAGATCTTGCTGCCGGTGTTGACGTGCAGATCAGTTTAGGTTAATGCCTAAATTGAATGATTGAGAGGTCGAAATAATGATTGGTTTAATCGGTCGTAAAGTGGGAATGACGCGTATCTTCACCGAAGATGGTGTATCTATTCCTGTCACCGTAGTAGAAGTTCAAAGCAACCGCGTTACTCAAGTGAAAACAGTTGAAAACGACGGTTATCAAGCAATTCAGGTTACCACAGGCACTAAAAAAGCGAGTCGCGTGAATAAACCTGATGCAGGCCATTTTGCTAAGGCTGGTGTTGAAGCTGGTCGTGGTCTATGGGAATTCCGTTTTGATGAAGGTGAATTTACTGTAGGTCAAAGCATTAATGTGGATATTTTTACTGACGTTAAAAAAGTTGACGTTGTTGGTACCTCAAAAGGTAAAGGTTTTGCTGGCGTAACTAAACGCTGGAATTTCCGTACACAAGATGTGAGTCATGGTAACTCTTTAGCACACCGTGGTCATGGTTCTATCGGTCAAAACCAAACTCCAGGTAAAGTATTCAAAGGTCGTAAAATGGCAGGTCATTTAGGTAATGAACGTGTTACTGTTCAGAATCTAGATATTGTTCGTGTCGATGCAGAACGTAACCTTTTATTAATTAAAGGTGCAGTACCAGGCGCAATCAATAGTGATCTAATTGTTAAACCAGCAATTAAGGCTTAACGGAAGGAGATAGAGATGGAATTAGTAGTAAAAGACGCGCAAGCGCTTTCTGTTTCCGAAACTACCTTCGGACGTGAGTTTAACGAAGCGCTAGTTCACCAAGTTGTTGTTGCTTATGCAGCTGCAGCTCGTCAGGGCACCCGCGCACAAAAAACACGTGCAGAAATCGCTGGTTCAGGCAAAAAACCTTGGCGTCAAAAAGGTACAGGTCGCGCGCGCTCAGGCTCAATTAAGAGTCCAATTTGGCGTAGTGGTGGTGTAACATTTGCAGCAAAACCACAAGATCATAGCCAAAAAGTTAACCGTAAAATGTATCGTGGTGCATTAAAGAGTATTTTTTCTGAATTAGTGCGTCAAGAACGCTTAATTGTAGTTGAAACATTTACTGTTGAAGCACCTAAGACAAAATTATTAACCCAGAAGTTAAAAGATATGAACTTACAAGATGTTCTTATTATCACTTCTGAAGTTGATGAAAATCTTTTCTTAGCTGCACGTAATATCTATAAAGTTGATGTGCGTGATGTAGCAGGTATTGATCCAGTAAGTTTGATTGCATTTGATAAAGTGGTTATCACTGTTGATGCAGTTAAACAAGTAGAGGAGATGTTAGCATGATTCGTGAAGAGCGTCTGCTTAAAGTCCTGCGAGCACCGCATGTTTCTGAAAAAGCATCTGTTTCAATGGAAAAAACCAATACGTTGGTATTAAAAGTTGCTAAAGATGCCACAAAGAAAGAGATTAAAGCCGCAGTTGAACAACTATTTGAAGTCAAAGTAGATGGCGTTAATACTTTAGTTGTTAAAGGTAAAGTTAAACGTCGTGGTCAACAAATCGGTCGCCGTAGCGACTGGAAAAAAGCTTACGTTACTTTGGCAGAAGGTCAGAACTTAGACCTTGCTGGCGTCGCTGAGTAATTCGGAGGAGTAAGAACAATGGCAGTTGTTAAGTGCAAACCTACATCTCCGGGTCGTCGCCACGCTGTTAAAGTGGTTAACCCAGAGTTGCATAAAGGTCAACCTTATGCACCGTTGCTTGATTCAAAAAGCAAAACTGGTGGTCGCAATAATAATGGTCGTATCACTACTCGCCATATTGGTGGTGGTCATAAACAACATTATCGTATTGTCGATTTTAAACGTAACAAAGATGGTATTCCTGCGGTAGTTGAACGTTTGGAATATGATCCAAATCGTAGTGCAAATATTGCACTTGTTTTATATAAAGACGGTGAACGTCGTTATATTTTAGCGCCTAAAGGCTTAAAAGTTAGCGATCAGATCCAATCAGGTGTTGAAGCAGCGATTAGAACAGGTAACTGTTTACCAATGCGTAATATTCCTGTTGGTTCTACTGTGCACAATGTGGAAATGAAACCTGGTAAAGGTGGACAACTTGCTCGCTCAGCGGGTAGTTATATTCAGATTGTTGCGCGTGAAGGTTCATATGTTACTTTACGTCTTCGTTCAGGTGAAATGCGTAAAGTACTAGCAGACTGCCGTGCGACTATTGGTGAAGTAGGTAATTCAGAACATATGCTTCGCGTATTAGGTAAAGCCGGTGCTAGCCGTTGGCGAGGAATTCGTCCAACTGTTCGTGGTACTGCAATGAACCCGGTA
Organism: Orbaceae bacterium ESL0727; assembly: GCA_029433345.1. Taxonomy (GTDB): domain Bacteria; phylum Pseudomonadota; class Gammaproteobacteria; order Enterobacterales; family Orbaceae; genus Gilliamella. The sequence continues at coordinate 565,867 of JAQTHY010000001.1, read as the reverse complement.
GACCATCCACATGGTGGTGGTGAAGGTCGTAACTTTGGTAAACATCCTGTGTCTCCATGGGGTCAAAAAGCCAAAGGATTGAAGACGCGTAGCAACAAGCGTACTGATAAGTACATTGTTCGTCATCGCAATAAGAAATAATTAAAATAGAGGATTAGCTATGCCACGTTCTCTCAAGAAGGGTCCTTTCATTGACCTACACTTGCTGAAGAAGGTAGAGAAAGCGGTGGAAAGCGGGGACAAGAAACCAATTCGTACTTGGTCCCGTCGTTCAACGGTCTTTCCTAACATGATCGGTTTGACCATCGCTGTCCATAATGGTCGTCAGCACGTTCCAGTTTATGTTACCGACGAAATGGTTGGTCATAAATTGGGTGAATTCGCACCGACTCGTACTTATCGAGGCCATGCGGCCGATAAGAAAGCTAAGACAACCCCAACAGCAACCAAGAAGTAAGTAGGAGGAAGAGATGGAAACAATTGCAAAATATCGCCACGCTCGTTCTTCTGCGCAAAAAGTTCGCTTAGTAGCAGATCTTATTCGCGGTAAGGGAGTGTCTCAGGCATTAGATATTTTAACGTACACCAATAAAAAAGCGGCTGTATTAGTTAAAAAAGTATTAGAATCGGCTATTGCTAATGCAGAACATAACGATGGTGCTGACATTGATGATCTTAAAGTTGCGAAAATTTTCGTAGACGAAGGCCCTAGTATGAAGCGTATTATGCCGCGTGCTAAAGGTCGTGCAGATCGTATTTTGAAGCGTACGAGTCACATTACTGTGATCGTGTCTGATCGCTAGGGCTGGAGAATAGCAATGGGTCAAAAAGTAAATCCAAATGGTATCCGATTAGGAATTGTCAAGCCTTGGACATCTACATGGTATTCGGGTACAAAGACATTCGCTGATAATTTAGAAAGTGATTTTAGAGTACGTGAATTCTTGAATAAAGAATTAGCTCAAGCATCAATTTCTAAGATCGTAATTGATCGTTCAGCAGAAACAAACGTTCGTATTACTATTCATACTGCTCGTCCAGGTATTGTGATTGGTAAAAAAGGTGAGGACGTTGAAAAATTACGTAATGCCGTAGCCGCTATTGTCAATAAATATAAAGACAAAAAAGAGAAACGTGATGTTGCTGTGCAAATTAATATTGCTGAAGTTCGTAAACCTGAACTTGATGCAAAATTAGTTGCCGATAGTATCACATCTCAATTAGAACGTCGTGTAATGTTCCGCCGTGCAATGAAACGTGCAGTACAAAACGCGATGAAAGCGGGTGCTAAGGGTATCAAAGTTGAAGTAAGTGGACGTTTAGGCGGCGCTGAAATCGCACGTAGCGAATGGTATCGTGAAGGTCGCGTACCATTACATACTCTACGTGCTGATATCGACTATGGTACCTCAGAAGCATTGACTACCTATGGTATTATTGGTGTTAAAGTGTGGATCTTCAAAGGTGAGATCCTTGGTGGTATGGCTGCCGTTGAACAAGCAGAAAAACAACCTGCTGCTCAACCGAAAAAGCAGCGCAAAGGCCGAAAACAATAAGGAGCGTCGCTGATGTTACAACCAAAGCGTACAAAATTCCGTAAAATGCACAAAGGCCGCAATCGTGGTCTAGCTGTAAGTACTGATGTTAGTTTCGGTACATTCGGTCTTAAGGCTGTGGGTCGTGGTCGTTTGACTGCGCGCCAGATCGAAGCGGCACGTCGTGCAATGACTCGTGCAGTTAAGCGTCAAGGTAAAATCTGGATTCGAGTATTCCCTGATAAACCAATTACTGAAAAACCACTTGAAGTGCGTATGGGTAAGGGTAAGGGTAACGTAGAATATTGGGTTGCACTGATTCAACCAGGTAAAGTCCTTTATGAAATGGATGGCGTACCGGAAGAAGTTGCTCGTGAAGCATTTGCGTTGGCAGCTGCAAAATTGCCTATTAAAACCACCTTTGTAATTAAGACGGTGATGTAAATGAAAGCAAAAGAGCTACGTGAAAAAAACGTTGAAGAGTTAAATGCTGAACTTCTTAATTTATTACGTGAACAATTTAACTTACGTATGCAATTAACTGGAGGTCAGTTAACACAAACTCACATGTTAAAACAAGTGCGACGTAATATTGCACGAGTGAAGACGTTATTAACTGAAAAGGCGGGTGCGTAATGAATACTGATGTTAAAATTCGTACTCAGCAAGGTCGAGTCATTAGTGACAAAATGGATAAATCCATTACTGTTGCGATTGAACGTAAAGTGAAACACCCATTATATGGTAAGTTCATTAAACGTACGACTAAATTGCATGTACATGATGAAAACAATGAGTGTGGCATTGGTGATACTGTTGAAATTAAAGAGTGTCGTCCATTGTCTAAGACTAAATCTTGGACTCTTGTTCGCGTCGTTGAAAAAGCAGTTCTTTAATCTTAATTGATTAAAAACTGAACATAATAGAATAAACGGCTAAATATGGCCGTTTATTTTATGCTACCCATTTTATTTGAGCGGTGTTATACTGTGCGCCACTCACGTAAGTGGGTTTTGGTTGTCTATTCTTATCCATGGTAGTTGAGGTGGATGAAGGTAGATTAGGCAATAATTTATTATATGGAGCATTAAAATGATCCAAGAACAGACTAGGCTAGATGTCGCCGATAATTCTGGCGCACGTAGTGTAATGTGTATCAAGGTTCTCGGTGGATCGCATCGACGTTATGCTGCCGTAGGTGATATCATTAAAGTTACCATCAAAGAAGCAATTCCACGTGGTAAAGTTAAAAAAGGTGATGTCCTTAAAGCAGTAGTTGTGCGCACTAGAAAAGGGGTTCGTCGCCCAGATGGATCTGTCATTCGTTTCGATCGTAATGCTTGTGTTATTTTAAATAATAACAGTGAGCAACCGATTGGTACGCGTATTTTTGGACCGGTCACTCGTGAACTTCGTTCTGAGAAGTTTATGAAGATCATTTCATTAGCACCAGAAGTACTGTAAGGAGCGGGTAATGGCAGCGAAGATCCGTCGAAATGATGAAGTTATCGTGTTAACTGGTAAAGATAAAGGTAAACGCGGTAAAGTTAAAACTGTTTTATCTATTGGCAAAGTGATTGTTGAAGGTATTAATTTGGTGAAAAAACATCAAAAACCAGTACCAGCATTAAATCAAGAAGGTGGAATTGTTGAGAAAGAAGCAGCTATTAATGTTTCTAACGTAGCAATTTACAATTCAGCTACAGGCAAAGCAGATCGTGTAGGCTTTCGATTTGAAGACGGCAAAAAAGTCCGTTTTTATAAGTCTACTAATGAATTAATCAATTAAGTAATTTGGAGTGTACGATGGCGAAACTGCATGATTACTACAACGAACAGGTAGTAAATAAACTGCAAGCCCAGTTTGGCTACGAATCTGTCATGCAAGTCCCTCGGATCGAAAAGATCACCTTGAATATGGGTGTAGGTGAAGCCGTTACTGATAAGAAATTATTAGATAACGCAGTTGCTGATTTAGCAGCAATTAGTGGTCAAAAACCATTTATCACCAAAGCACGCAAATCAGTTGCTGGTTTTAAAATCCGTCAAGGGTATCCTATTGGTTGTAAGGTGACTCTACGTGGTGAACGTATGTGGGAATTTTTTGAACGTCTTGTTTATATTGCTCTTCCTCGTACTCGAGATTTTCGTGGTTTAAGCACAAAATCTTTTGATGGTCGTGGTAATTATAGTATGGGTGTTCGTGAACAAATCGTTTTCCCTGAAATCGATTATGATAAAGTCGATCGTGTTCGTGGTTTAGATATTACTATCACAACAACTGCACAATCAGACGATGAAGGCCGAGCTTTATTATCTGCCTTTAACTTCCCATTTCGTAAGTAAGGTAGGGCATAATGGCTAAACAATCAATGATTGAACGCGACAAGAAGCGCGTAAAGCTAGCAGAAAAATATTTTGCAAAGCGTCAAGAATTAAAAGCGATTATTTCTGATCTTAATGCATCAGATGAAGATCGTTGGAATGCGGTGCTGAAATTACAGACGCTTCCTCGTGATTCTAGTCCATCACGTCAACGTCGTCGTTGTCGTCAAACTGGTCGTCCTCATGGCGTCCTTCGTAAGTTTGGTTTAAGCCGTATTAAGGTTCGTGAATCTGCCATGCGTGGTGAAATTCCTGGCCTTAAGAAAGCAAGTTGGTAATCCGGGGAGTGTTATAGATGAGCATGCAAGATCCTATTGCAGATATGTTGACTCGTATTCGTAACGGTCAATCTGCGAATAAAGTTGCGGTCACCATGCCTTCCTCTAAGCTAAAAATGGCAATTGCCGATGTGCTGAAAGAAGAAGGATATATTGGAGACTATAAAGTTATTGGTGACACTAAGCCTGAATTGGAAATTACATTGAAATATTTCCAAGGTAAAGCTGTAGTAGAAAGTATTAAACGTGTTAGCCGTCCAGGTTTACGTATTTATAAACGTAAAGATGAATTACCAAAGGTAATGGCTGGATTAGGTATCGCGGTTGTTTCTACTTCTAAAGGTGTTATGACTGATCGTGCAGCACGCCAAGCAGGTCTTGGTGGTGAAATTATCTGCTACGTAGCGTAAGGGAGAAAAAAATGTCTCGTGTTGCAAAAGCACATGTCGTTATTCCTGCCGGCGTAGAAGTTAAAATCAACGATCAGGTAATTACGATTAAAGGTAAAAAGGGCGAGTTAACTCGTTCAATTAATGATGCTGTTGTTTTGAATAATGATGCAGGTAACATTAAATTCAGTCCACGTGAAGGGCATGCAGATGCTTGGACCCAGGCTGGAACTGCACGTGCGTTAATCAATTCAATGGTTATCGGTGTTACTGAAGGTTTTACCAAAAAACTTCAGCTAGTTGGCGTCGGTTATCGTGCACAGCTTAAAGGTGATGCAATTGGATTATCACTTGGTTATTCACATCCAATTGAACATAAATTACCGGCAGGCGTGACTGCAGAATGTCCATCTCAAACTGAAATCGTTCTGAAAAGTGCTGATAAACAGTTAATTGGACAAGTAGCAGCAGATATCCGTGCTTATCGTCGTCCTGAACCTTATAAAGGTAAAGGTGTTCGTTACGCCGATGAAATCGTGCGTACTAAAGAAGCTAAGAAGAAGTAAGGTAACACTATGGATAAGAAATCAGCTCGTATCCGTCGTGCAACTAAAGCGCGTCGCAAAATGCATGAATTGCTTGTGACTCGATTAGTGGTTCACCGTACTCCGCGTCATATTTATGCGCAGATTATCGCACCCAACGGATCAGAAGTACTGGCAGCGGCTTCAACTCTTGAAAAAGCTATCAGTGAAAATTTAAAATATACTGGAAATAAAGATGCAGCAGCAGCAGTTGGTAAAGCAATTGCAGAACGTGCATTAGCGAAAGAAATCAAAGATGTTGCTTTTGATCGCTCAGGTTTCCAATATCATGGTCGAGTCCAGGCGCTAGCAGATGCTGCTCGCGAAGCTGGCCTACAGTTCTAAGGTAGGAGTTAAAGATGGCAAACATCGAAAAACAAGCTGGTGAACTGCAGGAAAAATTGATCGCAGTTAACCGTGTTTCTAAAACCGTAAAAGGTGGCCGTATTTTTAGTTTTTCAGCATTAACAGTTGTTGGTGATGGAAATGGCCGTGTCGGTTTTGGTTATGGTAAGGCGCGTGAAGTTCCAGCAGCGATCCAAAAAGCGATGGAAAAAGCACGTCGTAATATGATCAATGTTGCGTTAAATAATGATACCTTACAGCATCCTGTTAAAGGTGCTCATACTGGGTCTCGTGTTTATATGCAACCAGCATCAGAAGGTACTGGTATTATTGCCGGTGGTGCAATGCGTGCTGTTTTGGAAGTTGCAGGCGTTCGTAATGTTCTAGCTAAAGCATATGGTTCTACTAACCCAATTAATGTGGTTCGTGCAACGATTGATGGCTTAGAAAATATGAAATCACCAGAAATGGTTGCAGCTAAGCGTGGTAAAACCGTCGAAGAAATTTTGGGGTAATCAACCATGGCAAAAACAATTAAAATCACACAAACTCGTAGTTCTATTGGACGTTTACCGAAGCATAAAGCAACGTTACGCGGTCTAGGATTACGTCGAATTGGTCATACTGTGGAACGTGAGGATACACCTGCGATGCGTGGTATGATTAACCAAGTTTATTACATGGTTAAAGTAGAGGAGTAATAAGTAATGCGTTTAAATACTTTATCTCCTGCTGAAGGCTCAAAGCATGCACCTAAGCGTTTAGGTCGCGGTATTGGCTCAGGATTAGGTAAAACTGGTGGCCGTGGTGTTAAAGGTCAAAAATCTCGTTCAGGTGGCGGCGTTCGTCGCGGCTTTGAAGGTGGTCAAATGCCTTTATATCGTCGTTTACCAAAATTTGGTTTTACCTCTCGTAAAGCACAAGTTACAGCACAAATTCGTCTTTCTGATTTAATGAAAATCGATGGCGATGTTGTTGACTTAAATAGCTTGAAAGTTGCCAATGTGATTGATTCACAAATCGAATATGCGAAGATTATGTTGTCTGGTGAAGTCACAAAACCGGTAACAGTTCGTGGTATTCGTGTGACTAAAGGTGCAAAAGCTGCAATTGAAGCTGCTGGCGGAAAAATTGAGGAATAATTAGAAAGATGGCAAAGCAACCAGGATTAGATTTTCAAAGTACAAGAGGCGGTAGTGGTGAGCTTAAAAGACGATTAATATTTGTACTTTTAGCGCTTATTGTTTTTCGTATCGGTTCTTATATTCCCGTTCCTGGTATTGATACTAAAGCGTTATCGGATTTACTTACACAAGCTGCCAGTAATGGTATCGTAGGTATGTTCAATATGTTCTCTGGTGGTGCTTTAAGCCGTGCTTCAATTTTTGCGTTAGGAATAATGCCGTATATATCTTCATCAATTATTGTGCAGTTATTAACAGCAATTAATCCTAAGTTAGCAGAGTTGAAGAAAGAAGGTGAATCAGGACGTAAGAAGATTAGCCAATATACGCGTTATGGTACATTAGCCTTAGCAATTATACAGGCAGTTGGTATTTCGACTGGTTTACCTAATATTCCAGGATATGGTCATGTAGTGATTAATCCAGGATTTTCTTTCTATTTTATTGCATCGGTTAGTTTAGTTACTGGCACTATGTTTCTTATGTGGCTAGGTGAGCAGATCACAGAAAGAGGTGTAGGTAATGGGATCTCTATTATTATCTTTGCGGGTATTGTAGCAGGTCTTCCTCATGCAATATATGAAACAATTGAACAAGCTCGTTCTGGTTCATTACATCCGATTTTACTCTTAGTTGTTGCAGCTTTAGTAATTGGTGTGACTTACTTTGTTGTGTTTGTCGAACGTGGGCAACGTCGTATTGTTGTCAATTACGCTCAACGTCAACAAGGACGTCGTGTTTATGCAGCACAAAGTACGCATTTACCATTGAAGATTAATATGGCTGGTGTTATTCCAGCAATATTTGCATCAACAATCATTATGTTGCCATCGATGATGGCGTCGTGGTTCCAAGGGAATGGCGAAGGTTGGAGATATTTTATTGTTCTAATTGGACAATACTTTTCTCACGATCAACCGTTATATATGATTTTTTATGCAGCAGCAATTATCTTTTTCTGCTTTTTCTATACTGCGTTAGTTTTTAATCCAAGAGAAACAGCAGATCAATTAAAAAAATCGGGTGCATTTATTCCAGGTATCCGTCCAGGTGAACAAACAGCGAAATATATTGATAAGGTGATGACTCGTTTAACATTAGTCGGATCTCTTTATATTACTTTTGTTTGTTTAGTTCCAATGTTCATGACATCAGCAATGAAAGTTCCTGTGCAATTTGGTGGAACATCTCTATTAATCGTTGTTGTTGTTATTATGGACTTTATGGCGCAAGTACAGACTTTAATGATGCCAAATCGTTATGAGTCAGTTTTGAAGAAAGCAAATCTGAAAGGCTACGGCCGATAGATAGAAGTTACGGAGAAAACCAATGAAAGTTCGTGCTTCAGTCAAGAAATTATGCAGAAATTGTAAAATCATCAAACGTAATGGCGTTGTTCGCGTCATTTGTATTGAAGGTAAACATAAACAACGTCAAGGTTAATTAATTATTTAATCAGATGTTGTGCATATTTTACTTGCCAAAGTATAGTAAAGCTGGCTAGAATAGCCAGCCTAGTTTTTTCGCGAATCCCCTGTTTGAGTATCCTGAAAACGGGCTTTTCAGTATAGGGGTATTCGCTAAACATTAACAATAATAGGAGTGCATAGTGGCCCGTATAGCAGGCATTAACATTCCTGATCAACAACATACTGTAATTGCGCTACAAGCGATTTATGGTATCGGTAATACCCGTGCGAAGACAATTTGTGCTGAAGCTGGTATTCCTGAACATGTTAAGATCAGAGAACTATCTGAAGATCAGATTGAAAAGTTACGTGAACAAGTCGCTAAATTTACTGTTGAAGGTGATTTACGTCGTGAAGTAACTATGAGTATCAAGCGTTTATTAGACCTTGGTTGTTATCGTGGCATGCGTCATCGTCGTGGACTTCCTGTTCGCGGTCAACGCACAAAAACTAACGCACGTACCCGTAAGGGACCGCGTAAGCCAATCAAGAAATAATTGAGGTGATAAACAAATGGCAAAGACACCTGTTCGTACACGTAAACGTGTAAAAAAGCAAGTTTCTGATGGTATAGCTCATATTCATGCATCATTTAACAATACAATCGTAACTATTACCGATCGTCAAGGTAATGCGTTGGGTTGGGCAACCGCTGGTGGTTCTGGTTTCCGTGGATCTCGTAAGTCAACTCCTTTTGCTGCACAAGTTGCGGCTGAACGTTGCGCTGAGGCAGTTAAAGAATACGGAATTAAGAATCTGGAAGTTATGGTAAAAGGACCTGGTCCTGGTCGTGAGTCAACAATTCGCGCATTAAATGCTGCGGGTTATCGCATCACTAATATTACTGATGTTACTCCGATTCCGCATAACGGTTGTCGTCCACCAAAGAAACGTCGTGTTTAGTTTCTATTTAATTAAACATTGTATGTTTTAGGATTATTGGAGAAATAAAATGGCAAGATATTTGGGACCAAAGCTCAAATTAAGTCGTCGCGAAGGAACAGATTTATTCCTTAAATCTGGTGTTCGTGCGGTAGATAGTAAATGTAAGTTAGAGCAAGCTCCTGGACAGCATGGTGCGCGTAAGCCGCGACTATCTGATTATGGAGTTCAGTTACGCGAAAAACAAAAAGTTCGTCGTATTTATGGAATTTTAGAACGTCAGTTCCGTAATTACTACAAAAATGCAGCTCGGATTAAAGGTAATACAGGTGAAAACTTACTTAATCTTTTAGAGCGTCGTTTAGATAACGTTGTTTATCGTATGGGATTTGGTGCAACTCGTGCTGAAGCTCGTCAATTAGTAAGCCATAAATCTGTTCTTGTGAATGGTCGTGTGGTTAATATCGCATCTTATCAGGTTTCACCAGAAGATGTTATTAGTGTTCGTGAAAAATCGAAGAAACAAGCGCGTATTAAAGCTGCTTTAGAGTTAGCTGAACAACGTGAAAAACCAACTTGGTTAGAAGTTGATGCTAGTAAAATGGAAGGCGTATTTAAGCGTTTACCAGAACGTTCAGATTTATCTGCTGACATCAACGAACATTTGATCGTCGAACTTTACTCTAAGTAAAGTTTAGCACTTAAGAGAGGACATAATGCAGGGTTCTGTAACAGAGTTTTTAAAACCTCACCTAGTTGATGTTGTTCAATACAGCCAAACTCATGCAAAAGTGACTTTAGAGCCACTTGAACGTGGTTTTGGTCATACATTAGGTAATGCACTCCGTCGTATTTTATTATCATCGATGCCTGGATGTGCAGTAACTGAAGTTGAAATTGACGGTGTTCTGCATGAGTACAGTACTAAAGAAGGCGTTCAGGAAGATGTGCTGGATATTTTGTTAAATTTGAAAAAATTGGCAATTCGAGTTCATTCTAAAGATGATGTTATTTTGACTCTAAATAAGTCTGGTATTGGAGCAGTGACTGCATCTGATATTACACATGATGGTGATGTGGAAATCATTAATCCTGATCTCGTTATTTGTCATCTAACTGATGATAATGCTTCTATTAGTATGCGTATCCGTGTACAACGAGGACGTGGTTATGTCCCTGCTTCTGCTCGCGTTAAGTCAGAGGATGAAGAACGACCTATTGGTCGTTTATTAGTTGATGCATGTTATAGCCCCGTTGAGCGAATTGCCTATTCTGTTGAGGCGGCTCGAGTGGAGCAACGAACTGATCTGGATAAATTAGTGATTGATATGGAAACTAACGGAACAATCGATCCTGAAGAATCCATTCGTCGAGCATCAACCATTTTGGCTGAACAGCTTGAAGCTTTTGTTGATTTACGAGATGTGCGTCAACCAGAAGTGAAAGAAGATAAACCGGAATTTGATCCAATTCTGCTACGTCCAGTAGATGACTTGGAGTTAACTGTCCGGTCTGCTAATTGCTTAAAAGCAGAAGCAGTTCATTATATTGGTGATTTAGTACAACGTACTGAAGTCGAGTTACTTAAAACACCTAATCTTGGTAAGAAATCACTTACTGAAATTAAGGATGTGCTCGCATCGCGTGGTTTGTCTTTAGGTATGCGTCTAGAGAATTGGCCACCGGCAAGTATTGTTGAAGACTAAAATAAAATTTATATAGAAGGATAAAGTTATGCGCCATCGTAAAAGTGGTCGTCAACTGAACCGAAATAGCAGCCACCGTCAAGCAATGTTTCGTAATATGACTAGTTCATTAGTCGAACACGAAATTATTAAAACTACGTTGCCAAAAGCGAAAGAGTTGCGTCGTGTCGTTGAACCGTTGATTACGTTAGCCAAGAGCGATAGCGTAGCTAATCGTCGTCTGGCTTTTGCTCGTATTCGTGATAAAGATGCGGTAAAGAAATTATTTTCAGATTTGGGCCCACGTTTTGCTAGCAGACCTGGTGGTTATGTTCGCATTCTAAAATGTGGTTTCCGTGATGGAGATAACGCTCCAATGGCTTATATTGAGTTAGTGGATCGTCCTGCCGCTGAAGTAGAAGAAACCGCAGCGACTGAATAATTTATTTCAAGTGAATTATGATAAAAAAGCCGACATTATGTCGGTTTTTTTATTTTCTAATTGAAGGGTAATCTATACTGTGCTTTCTTTTATAGACATGGTTTTTTTGTCTATTTTTATGACTACTAAGCTGATACCCATTTGGTGGTAATTTTATATAAAATTATTATTGTGCCAATAATTATTGATCACAAAGTGCACTATATTCTTTCTAATAATGTGGTGGTGGAGTCTCTTCGGAAAGCGCAGCAATATGACTGGTTTGTGTCGCTTGTAATTTCTTTGACAATAGTAATAATTGTTCTCGTAATTTGCTGATATCGGTTTGGAGACTGATTACAGTCTGATTTAATTCTTCAATTGTGATTTCCTGAAAAGCTAACTTGGTTTCTAATGCTTCTAGATACTGATTTATTTGTGGTTGATCCATGGCAACTTCCTTTAATAGGTATGATGAGCATTGTAAGTAAAAAAAGTGGTTAAATCCACCCTCGTTCAGCAAAAGAGACATATTCGCCTTTACCAATCACAATGTGATCTAATATGCGAATATCAAGGAGATCACAAGTTTTGATGATTTGTTGTGTAATATCACGATCCGCTTGGCTAGGTTCAGCAATACCCGATGGATGATTGTGCGCTAGAATCAATCCAGCAGCATTATATTGTAAGGCATACCGAGCAATTTCGCGTGGATGCACTTCTACACAATTATATGTACCAATAAACATTTCTTTAGTCACAATCACGTGATTTTGATTATCTAAAAAAAGTACCATAAAAATCTCTTGTTCTTTATGCGCTAAGTGGCTAGCAAGATAATGGTGAGTCAATGCGGGTGAAGTCAAAAAGTTTTTATGCGCTATTTGCACCTTGAGGTAACGTTGTGAAAGCTCAACAACGGCTTTGAGTTGGGTATATTTAGCTGTTCCTAGACCATGTTTTTGACAAAATTCAGCATGTGTTGCATTCATTAAATGATAAAACGAACCAAATTCGCTGAGTAATTTTTCAGAAAGCGCCAATACGGAAAAATTTCGGGTACCGGTACGTAAAAATAGTGCCAACAATTCGGCATCACTTAAGCTTTCTACACCAAATTTAAGTAATTTTTCACGAGGCATTAACGGTGTTTGTGATAATATCATATTGATAATCTGGTTAAGATAACAATCAGATTATTAACGAAATTTTTTTGAATACCAACGAAGATTACTTATTGTTGGAAGATAGTTCACAAACTTATTATTTTTATTGAGTTATAAAAGGATGATGTCTAAGGTCGCGAATAAAATAAAAGCGCCTGACGGCGCTTGATAAAGAGAGATATAAGCTGAACAGATTAGTGTTTACATCCACAGCCACCCTGTCCACCACCACAGCAGCCAGTTTCTTCTTCATCTTCTTCGTGATCATGTCCACCGCAACCACAGCCGTCGTGATTGTGACCATGTTCACCATGCAGATGGCCATGTGCAACCTCTTCGTCTGTCGCTTCACGTAATGCGATGACCTCAACCTTAAAGTTAAGATCTTGACCGGCTAACATATGATTACCATCAATTGTGATTGAATCACCGTCGATTGCCGTAATTTCGACTGGCACTGGGCCTTGATCAGTATCGGCTAAAAAACGCATGCCAACTTCAAGGTCATCGACTCCAACAAAGATACTACGGGGAACGCTTTGGACAAGTTTGTCATTGTAGTCGCCATAGGCATTACTTGCAGCAACGTCAATATCAAATTTATCACCCGCTTCGCGTCCAGTTAACGCATCTTCTAATCCTTTAATAAGATTTCCCTTGCCATGTAAATATTCAAGAGGCGCGGCAACAGTGGCTTCGTCGACTAAAACACCATCTTTGGTGCGGACTTGGTAGGCTAAACTGACAACAGTATTATTGGCTATTTTCATGTGATCTCCGGTAAACAATTAACACAAAATTGATGGGTAGATTTTAGCGGAAAAAAAGGCCTCTGTATGCTCTTTTTTGTTATAAAGCAAAGAGAATCTTATTTGGATGTTTCAGAACTACCATACGTTTATGTCAAATTATTTACACGGCTTTGAATATCAAATATTAATAGAGGCGCATCATCTATTAGTAAAGATAAGTAAGTAATCGCTTTGCTAGCAGATCACGCAGTCTTAATCATCTTTAACGTGATTATTTTGTTCTATTGACAGTTATTAAAGGGAAAGTAAATATGCAGAGGTTTATGGCACATTATTTGATAACTGATAACTGATAAATAGATTTTTACGTATTTAATTGGAATAAGTATATAATCATTCAGTTTTTCCATAAAATGGTGGAATATTCTTTAAGAAAGATTAATAAAGGATTAATAAAACGTGAGTCACATTAATTTAGCCAATATGGTAACTGAAAGCCGTAATCCGCATAGTGAGAATCTTGACACATGTACAACTATCGATATCTTAAAAATTATCAATAATGAAGATAAACAAGTTCCGTTCGCTATCGAAACAGTATTACCGCAAATTGCGCAGGCAGTTGATGTTATTAGTCAGGCGTTTTTAAATCATGGCCGTTTGATTTATCTAGGGGCAGGTACCTCGGGGCGATTAGGTATTTTAGATGCCAGTGAATGCCCACCAACCTATGGCACACCCATGGAACAAGTTGTTGGTGTGATAGCGGGTGGATCGACAGCTATTTTTAAGGCAGTCGAAAATGCCGAAGATAATCCAGAATTAGCTGTGCAAGACTTAAAAAACCTCGCTTTTACCGCCAATGATGTTTTAGTGGGCATTGCAGCAAGTGGTCGGACACCTTATGTTATGGGTGGAATGCGATTTGCCCAATCATTAGGCGCGAGAGTTATTAGTCTTTGTTGTAATCCGCAAGCGCCAATGATTACTTTAGCTGATATTGCTATTACGCCAGTAGTGGGTGCCGAAGTGATAACTGGGTCATCCCGCATGAAAGCCGGCACGGCACAAAAATTAGTGCTTAATATGCTGACTACTGCTAGCATGGTTAAAATTGGTAAAGTCTATGGCAATTTGATGGTTGATGTAGAAGCGACTAATGCTAAATTAGTTGAGCGGCAAATTGTTATTGTCATGCAAGCAACCGAATGTAATCGGGAAATAGCAATCGCGGCGTTACAGCAATGTGAAAGGCATTGCAAAACAGCCATCTTAATGATCTTAGCGAATTTAGATGCAAAAAAGGCAAAACAGCTATTAGCAAAAAATAACGGTTTGCTTCGCCAAGCGATACAAAATAATAGCGTTAGCTTAACTGATTGAGCCTAAAATTCGTTTTTATAAACTCAGTTTTGTGATCATTGTTCGCTTTTCTAGCGATAATAGTCGACTCAATAGTTTCTTTGAGTAAAAATAGCAATAAATAAAATTATAAATTAATGGGGGGTAATAACATGGTAGGAATAGTTCTGGCAACTCATGGTGAGTTTGCAGAAGGTATTCTACAATCGGGAACAATGATCTTTGGGGAACAAGAAAATGTGAAAGCAGTAACTTTACACCCAAGTGATAGTCCAGATAGCTTGAGAGAACGGATGCAAACAGCAATAGCCTCGTTTGATAATGCAGATGAAGTGTTATTCTTAGTGGATTTATGGGGGGGGACACCATTTAATCAAGCAAATAACTTGTGTGGTGAGCATGATAAATGGGCTATTGTTGCCGGATTAAATCTACCCATGTTGATTGAAGCTTACTCTTCAAGGGAATCAATAACCTCGGCCAAAGAATTAGCGATAGCTATTTTAGAAGTGGCTAAAGAAGGTGTGCGTACGACAGTTCCACATGAAGAAAAAGTTACCGCAGTACACCATAATACAACACCTTCAGGTGCGGCAGTTGGCAATGGTAAAATGCAAATTGTGTTAGCACGTGTCGATTCACGTCTATTACATGGACAAGTTGCTACATCTTGGACAAAATCCACTAACACTAATCGTATTATTGTTGTTTCGGATTCTGTTGCAAAAGATGAATTAAGGAAAAAACTTATCGAACAAGCAGCGCCTCCAGGGGTAAAAGCGAATGTCATCCCGATTAGTAAATTGATTGCGGTGGCGAACGATGCGCGCTTTGGCAATACTAAAGCACTCTTGTTATTCGAAAATCCACAAGATGTGTTACGGGTGATTGAAGGTGGTGTTGATATTAATGTCATCAATGTGGGATCGATGGCGCATTCAGTTGGCAAAGTAATGGTTAACAAGGTATTATCCATGGATGCTTCGGATGTGAACACATTTGAAAAATTGGCAGAAAAACATGTTAAATTTGATGTGCGTAAAGTGCCAAGTGATTCAAATAGTAATATGGATGACTTATTGAAAAAGGCTAAAGAAGAGTTAGCCCAACAAAAGAATTAGTTTTAATTAAGGGGTTATATTATGACGTTATCGATTGTAGCTATCCTTTTAGTGATAGTGGTTGCCTTTCTAGCAGGTATGGAAGGTATTTTGGATCAATTCCAATTTCATCAACCTTTAGTAGCCTGTTCGCTAATTGGCCTTGTTACAGGTAATTTAGAAGCAGGGGTAGTTTTGGGTGGATCTTTACAGATGATTGCGCTAGGTTGGGCAAATATCGGTGCAGCAGTAGCGCCTGATGCAGCATTAGCGTCGGTAGCTTCAGCGATTATTCTTGTCCTCGGCGGGCAAGGAGTATCGGGTGTTGCCACTGCAATTGCAGTCGCGATTCCTTTAGCTGTTGCCGGATTATTCTTAACAATGATTGTGCGAACTATTGCTGTACCATTGGTCCATATGATGGATGCGGCAGCTGAACAAGGCAATATTCGCCGTATTGAATTTTTACAAATTTTTTGTCTCTGCTTGCAAGGCTTGCGTATTGCTATTCCTGCCGCAGCATTATTATTTATTCCAGCAGAAGCAGTAAAAGATGCATTAAATTCGATGCCACAATGGTTGACTGCCGGTATGGCTATTGGTGGTGGTATGGTGGTAGCAGTGGGTTATGCGATGGTCATTAACATGATGGCAAATCGCGAAGTCTGGCCATTTTTTATTATCGGTTTTGTTGTTGCAGCGATTTCTCAATTGACCTTGATCGCGTTGGGTGCATTAGGTATTGCATTAGCATTAATCTATTTAAACCTGTCAGAACGTGGCAATTCATCTAACGGTGGTAATAAAGGTGATCCACTCGATGATATTTTGAATGATTACTAAGAGTGGGGAGAGATAAAATGACAGATAATATGCAAGTAAATAACAGTAATCGAATCCAATTAACTAAAAAGGATCGTCTCGCCGTGGCATGGCGTTCAACATTTTTACAAGGTTCTTGGAACTATGAACGTATGCAAAATGGCGGTTGGGTCTATGCGATGATCCCTGCTATTAAAAAATTATATACAACTAAAGAAGATCGATCTGCTGCTTTAAAACGCCATCTCGAGTTTTTTAATACTCACCCTTACTTAGCTTCACCTGTTTTTGGTGTGACCTTAGCTCTGGAAGAAGAACGTGCTAATGGTGCATCTGTTGATAATGTGGCCATTCAAGGTGTAAAAGTGGGGATGATGGGACCGTTAGCCGGTGTGGGTGATCCGGTATTCTGGTTTACTGTTCGACCAATGTTAGGCGCTTTAGGTGCTTCATTAGCATTAGGTGGCAATGTACTTGGGCCAATTTTATTCTTTTTATTATGGAATATTATTCGTTGGGGCTTTATGTGGTATACCCAAGAATTTGGTTACCGTACCGGTTCTAGAATTACGGATAATCTATCTGGCGGTTTACTCCAAAAAATCACAAAAGGTGCCTCTATTTTAGGGATGTTTGTCCTAGCGGCATTGGTGCAAAGGTGGGTATCGATTAAATTCCAGCCAGTTGTGTCCACGGTTAAATTGGATCATGGGGCTTATATTGATTGGAATTCATTACCAGTAGGTGCTGAAGGTATCCAAAAAGCATTAGCGCAATTGCAAAGTGGTCTATCACTGACTCAAGAAAAGGTCACTACATTGCAAAATAATTTGGATCAATTAATTCCTGGATTGGTACCATTACTATTAACTTTTTTCTGTATGTGGTTATTACGTAAGAAAGTATCACCAATTGTTATCATCATTGGTCTATTTGTGGTTGGTATTGTAGGCCATGTGATTGGTCTTTTATAAAAACAGCTGTATATTCTTATAACGATGTTTCAGAACTACTATACGTTTATGTCAAAACAGCGATGGTGAATTAACGACAAACTTATCGCTGTTTTGATTTATTTATATTGATCATATTAGGTAAATTTACTGTGCTCATTGCTGAAACATCGTATTATCGTTTTCTTGGCAGCAGTGAAAAGCTGTTATCACTTGGTTATGATAAATCATATCTGCGCTTTTCTCCCAATAAGCAATAACGAAAGCATGTGTTATAAAACGGAATCATATAAAATTTGTCTCACTTTTACAGCGGCCGATAAAAGTCGACGTAATAGTTGAATTTAAGATAAAATCACCCGCATTAAATGATAATAAGTAGTGCATGCGATTTTTAACGGTAATGAGTGTTAGCATGGTACAATCTTTAAATACCAAAGTTGATTTAACCATTAAAGCAACCGCATTTGTTGGTTTTGCTGAATATGGTCAAATTATGATTGGAGATAAAGCCTTTGAGTTTTATCATAAACGTGATATGCGTAAGTATATCCAAATTCCATGGAGTGAAGTTGAGTTTGTGACAGCATCAGTGCTATTAGGTGGGCGTTGGATTCCACGTTATGCTATTCAGACTAAGCAAAATGGCACGTTTACGTTCTCGTCAAAAGAGCCTAAAAAAGTGCTAAAGGCTATTCGCGTTTATATCGATAGTCAAAAAATGGTAAGATCATTAGGCTTTTTTGACGTATTAAAAAGAGCTATCGTGAAAAAGAAAGCGCGTGATTAATACTGATCATTAAATGCTAAAAGCCCACTTTTGCTACATTTTACTGACTGTTTTCAGCTCGATGTAGCAGTAGATAAGGGATGATGGAATGTTGCCCGATTACCACCCAGCGGGGATTGTTAACGTATCGGCAATAGCGATATGATCAATTAGAAGAATTTCTTAATGACCTCGGCAACAGCAGATTGGTTATTGGTTGCTTGGCAGACGTAATCGACCTCTTTTTTGACTTCATCGGTGGCGTTTTGTACCGCGGCCGAAAATCCTGCTTTGCGCAACATCGGAATATCATTATTGTTATCACCAATCGCAATGACATTATCCAGTGTCATACCTAACTTTTGGGCGAGTCGCGTAATACCTTCGCCTTTGGTAACACCCTTTTGATTAAATTCTAAGTAACGATTAGATGAAAAACTAATGGCATATTGTGATCTGATTTCATCAGGTAACGTTCTTTCAATATCTTGCAATAAGCGAAAATTTTCGCAACCAAAAATCACCTTAATAAAATGTTCATTTTTTAATGAAGTAAACGTTTCTGGTGAAATCTCTACATAGTCATGGATTCGATTACGTAAATACTGTTTTTCAAAAGTAGGGAAATTGTACATATAATTATTTTCTAATGAAAAAATATGCATATAAACATTATGTTGTAATCCAATATCAAAAACAGTTTTAGCTTGATCAAAAGAAATTCCATGGCAAGAAAGAATTTTATTCTCTGCGTTTTCGGTAATAATGCCACCATTGAATGAGATAACATATTCATCAGGTTGCTTAGCTAAGCCAATTTCCTGCAATGTATTTTGCACAGAAGTAAAGCCTCGCCCAGTTGTTGGTACAAATTTCACACCTTGTGCAGTAACCTGCTTAATGGCTTGGCGATTAGCTTCAGGAACATTTTTCTGGTCATCAAGTAAGGTTTCATCTAAATCACAGGCAATCAATTTATACATAGTCAGGCATCCTTTTGTCAAAATATCGTTCATTATCCACATTTATGCTATGGGAGTATATACCTGTTACGCTGAATTATTGCCTAAAATCTAAGCAATACAGCGATGTTATAGCGATTTTTTGCGATGAATCACGAAAAAAGAATGAGTTATAAAAGTAAATTTTCTAAATCTTTTTTCCGTGCTAACAAGTTATTGGCATCTTTGCGGGCAACTTGTCTACAAATAAATATCATATTGAATGGTAACGGATATCTGCCCGAAAGAGTCATTGCACTTTTAGCTAAAAAGAGTATAATTCTTGGGCTTTTAATTTGTCCATGTTGGATAGAAAAAAGAACATTTTAATTTAAGAGGATATTATGGTAACTATTCGTTTAAGTCGCGGCGGTTCTAAAAAACGCCCATTTTATCAAGTAGTTGTTACTGATAGCCGTAACCCACGTGATGGTCGTTTTATTGAACGTATTGGCTTTTTTAATCCAATTGCGCGCGGTAAAGCCGAAGAATTACGTTTAGATCTTGATCGCGTAAATCATTGGGTTGGTTTGGGTGCAACTGTTTCTGATCGTGTTAGTTCATTGATCAAACAAGTACAAAAAGCTGCTTAATATTAGTGCATTAAATTGATCACTAATTAAGTAGACGTTTGTTAAAAATTAAGTAACTAAAAATAGTGCTGTAATAAGATGAATACTGAGAATCTGATTGTCGTAGGTAAGTTTGGTTCCAGCTACGGAATTCGTGGATGGCTCAGGATTTTTTCGTTTACAGAGTCTCCGGAAACTATTTTTGACTATGCCCCTTGGTATATCCAACAAATGGGTATATGGCGGGAAGTTGTTGTAGAAAGCTATAAGCCACATAATCAAGACATGCTGGTGAAACTTAAAGGTATTGATGATCGTGATGCGGCTAACACATTAACGAATAGTGAAGTGTATGTCGATTCAGGAAATTTGCCAGAACTCAGTGATGGTGATTTTTACTGGAAAGATCTGATAGGCTGTCGAGTGAAAACAGTAAACGGTTATGATTTAGGTCAGGTAACTGAGCTTCTCGAAACCGGTTCTAATGATGTGTTGGTAGTAAAAGCGAATCTAAAAGATGCATTTGGAGCAACAGAACGTTTGATTCCTTTTGTCGAAGAGCAATTCATTAAAAAAGTTGATCTTTCGGCAAAGATGATTGAAGTCGATTGGGATCCTGCTTTTTGATGAGTCATTTATGAATTAGTAATAAGAAGGTGAGAGTATGCGAATTGGCATTATTAGCCTTTTCCCAGAAATGTTCCAAGCAATTACTCATTACGGTGTGACAGGTCGAGCAGTTAAAAACGGATTGTTAGACATAGTGTATTGGAACCCGCGTGATTTTACGCATGATAAGCATAAGACTGTCGATGATAGGCCTTATGGCGGCGGTCCCGGCATGCTGATGATGGTACAGCCGTTACGTGACGCGATTCATGCAGCAAAAGCAACAATAGGTGAAGATACAAAAGTAATTTATCTATCTCCGCAAGGTCGCAAATTAAACCAACAAGGTGTTTGCGAATTATCCCAAAATAAGAAGTTGATTCTAATTTGTGGGCGATATGAAGGTATAGATGAACGCGTAATCCAGACTGAGATTGATGAAGAATGGTCAGTAGGTGATTATGTGTTAAGTGGTGGTGAGCTACCTGCAATGACAATGATTGACGCATTAGCAAGGTTTATTCCTGGCGTGTTACATCATGAAGACTCGGCACAAGAGGATTCTTTTGTTAATGGTTTGCTTGATTACCCACACTATACACGACCTGAGGTGTTAGATAATATGGCGGTACCTGACGTATTAATGTCTGGTCACCATAAAGAAATTCGTCGCTGGCGATTGAAACAGTCACTAGGACGAACTTGGTTAAGAAGAGAAGATCTTCTGGCAAATCTAGCTCTGACTGATGAGGAACACTGTTTATTAGTTGAATTCCAACAGGAATATAACAATAAACAGCAAGACTAAAATTTCAGTGTAACTAGTTAATGAGATAATATTATGAAAAATGCAATTATTCAGCAATTAGAACAAGAACAAATGAAAAAAGAAATCCCAGCTTTTCGACCAAGTGATACTGTCGAAGTTAAAGTATGGGTTGTTGAAGGCAATAAAAAACGTCTTCAAGCATATGAAGGTATTGTTGTTGCGATCCGTAACCGTGGTTTACATTCTTCATTCACTGTTCGTAAGATCTCTAACGGCGAAGGTGTAGAACGTGTTTTCCAAACCTATTCACCAATCATCGATTCTATTACTGTGAAACGTCGCGGCCAAGTACGTCAAGCTAAACTTTACTACTTACGCGAACTTCGTGGTAAAGCTGCACGTATTAAAGAACGCCTTAATTAGGCTACTTCTTCCCGCCGACATCCGTCGGCGGAGAAATTAATACTTATCTCAAAAAACTTTCAGCTTATCCAAAAAACTTCTTCATTTTATCTAAGAAACTTTTTTGCTTCGGACTATGTTTGGCATTTTTGTCTGCACTTAAACTTTCGCCCAATTCCTTCAATAACTGTTTTTGTTTGCTAGTCAAATTAACGGGTGTTTCCACAAGGGCATGACAATAGAGATCACCCATTGTACCGCCTCGTAACGATTTGATACCTTTACCACGCAAACGGAAGGTTTTCCCTGTTTGTGTTTCACTCGGGATTTTTAAGCTAACCTTGCCACTCAGTGTTGGGACTTCGACTTCGCCACCTAATGCCGCAATAGCGATATTAATTGGAATTTCACAATGTAGATTAACACCATCGCGTTCAAAAATTGGATTTGGTTTAACTTGCACCTGCACATAGAGATCACCAGCTGGTGCTCCATTTCGTCCTGCTTCACCTTCACCACTTAAACGAATACGATTACCGGTATCTACACCTGCTGGAATAGTGACGGATAGAGTTTTGGTTTTTTGTACTCGCCCTTCGCCGTGACATTTTGGACATGGATTCTTAATTATTTTACCGCGACCATGGCAGGTAGGACATTCTTGTTGTACAGCAAAAAATCCTTGTTGCATCTGTACCACACCTGAACCATGACATAACGTACATGTTTCGATATCAGACGCTTTTTTGGTTCCTTGCCCATGGCAAACATCACAGGTTGTCCAAGTTGGTACTTTTATCTGTTTCGTCACACCGGTTGCTGCTTCTTCTAACGATAACGAAATCGTATATTGAAGATCATTGCCACGTGTAGCTGCTGCTTGCGCACGCCCACGACCACCAAATTGGCTAAATATATCATCAAACGAACCGCCATTAAATTGGCTAAAAATATCATCGAATGAGCCACCGCTATATCCACGAGCACCTGCGCCAGCGTTACCTTGCTCAAATGCCGCATGACCATATTGATCATAAGCCGCTTTTTTTTCAGGATCGTTTAAAATTTCGTAGGCCTCTTTGACCTCTTTAAACTTTTCTTCAGCTTCAGCCTTATTATCCTGATTTTTATCAGGATGATATTTCATGGCAAGGCGTTTATAGGCTTTTTTTATCTCACGTTCATCGGCATCTTTATTGATACCTAATACTTCATAATAATCTTTCTTTGCCATATTGAACCTATTTTTTGTGGATTATCATTATAAATTAAGTGATTTTTTAACGATTATTCTTTTCTCGAACCCTTTGGTTGTGGCTAACAGAGCCATTTTATCTTGTCAAAAGGTAACGAATATAAACAACTAAACGGGCTTGAGTTGCCCCTCGCCCGTTTTATGTGGTTCTTCTTTTCAAGCTAGTTGAAATAACTCTGCTAAAAATACCATTTTATATCAGTACATGATTATTTCTTATCGTCATCAACTTCTTTAAAGTCAGCATCGACAACATCATCATCTTGTGCTGCTGAATTACTGTCTGCTTGGCTTTGGCTATTAGCTTGTCCTGCCTGAGCCTGTTTTTGTGCTGCAGCTTCAAGTAATTTTTTAGATGCATTGGTTAAGTTATCGAGTTTAGCTTGGATTTCATCTTTGTCTTCACCACGTGAAGCTGTTTCTAATGCATTTACGGCTTCTTCGATAGATTTTTTATCATCAGCTGATAATGTATCGCCTGCTTCAGTTAGTTCTTTACGTGTTGTATGAACAAGATGATCAGCTTGGTTACGTAACTGAGCTAATTCCTCAAATTTACGATCGGCATCAGCATTGGCTTCTGCGTCATGGACCATTTTCTTAATTTCATCTTCAGTTAATCCAGATGATGCTTTAATAGTGATATTTTGTTCACGTCCTGTATTTTTATCTTTGGCAGATACATGCAAAATACCGTCGGCATCAATATCAAAGGTCACTTCGATTTGTGGTAAACCACGTGGCGCTGCTTGGATACCATCTAAATTAAATTGGCCTAATGATTTATTATCACTAGCACGTTTACGTTCACCTTGTAGTACATGAATAGTTACGGCTGATTGATTATCTTCTGCTGTCGAAAATACCTGACTATGTTTAGTTGGAATAGTGGTGTTTTTTTCAATCAAGACAGTCATGACACCACCCATAGTTTCGATACCTAATGATAATGGTGTTACGTCAAGTAACAAGACATCTTTAACATCACCACCCAGTACACCACCTTGTACAGCAGCACCAATTGCGACAGCTTCATCAGGGTTAACATCTTTACGTGGTTCTTTACCAAAGAAGTCTGCTACCACTTTTTGTACCAATGGCATACGTGTTTGTCCACCGACTAAAATCACATCCTGAATATCTGATACAGATAATCCAGCATCTTTCAATGCGGTTTTCACAGGATCCATAGTACGTTTAACTAAATCTTCGACTAATGATTCTAATTTTGCCCGGGTGATTTTAATATTTAAATGTTTTGGTCCACTTGCATCGGCTGTGATATACGGTAAGTTAATATCAGTTTGTTGAGCAGAAGAAAGTTCAATCTTCGCTTTTTCTGCCGCTTCTTTCAAACGTTGCATGGCTAGCGGATCATTTTTCAGATCAAAATGTTGTTCACGTTTAAATTCATCAACCAAGTAGTTAATCAAACGTGAATCGAAATCTTCGCCACCTAAATGGGTATCACCATTGGTTGCCAATACTTCAAACGTTTTTTCGCCATCCACTTCATCGATTTCGATAATAGAGATATCAAATGTACCACCACCTAGGTCATAAACCGCAATCGTACGGTTACCTACATCTTTATCCAAACCGTAAGCTAGTGCTGCTGCGGTTGGTTCATTAATAATACGTTTAACATCAAGTCCTGCAATACGTCCGGCATCTTTGGTTGCTTGTCGTTGCGTATCGTTAAAATAAGCAGGTACAGTAATGACCGCTTCTGTTACTGGTTCACCAAGATAATCTTCAGCGGTTTTCTTCATTTTCTTTAATACTTCAGCTGAAATTTGTGGTGGAGCAATTTTTTTACCTTTTACTTCAACCCAGGCATCACCATTATCTGCTTTAACAATTTTATATGGCATGATGCTAACATCACGTTGTACTTCTGGATCATCATAACGACGACCAATCAAACGTTTGATAGCAAATAATGTATTTTGTGGATTGGTAACGGCTTGACGTTTAGCAGGTTGACCAACAAGGACTTCACCGCCTTGCGTATACGCAATAATGGATGGTGTTGTACGATCACCTTCTGAATTTTCGATGACTTTAGCTTGCCCATGATCCATGACGGCAACACATGAATTGGTTGTACCTAAATCAATACCGATAATTTTACTCATAATCTTTTCTCTCCTAAAATTCTGTCTCTACTCCATGCATATAAGTCCTAAATAAATAATATCAAGGCACCAATATTAGCAAGGAAACAATTTGTTGTTTTACTATATTACCTACATGGGATCGTTATAAATAATATCAAGGGTGCGAAATAATTTTTTTTATGTCTTGCTTGCGCGATTATCTCCCTTTATTATGTGCACCTTTTGTATTTAACGCATTTATTATTAGCAGGATATTATGGAACAGACAAAATTAGCTAACCCAGGTCCACTTGGTTTAATGGGATTTGGTATGACGACGATTTTATTAAATATTCACAATGCAGGCTTCTTTCCTGCTATGACGGCAATTGTCTCGATGGGAATATTTTATGGTGGATTAGCGCAAGTTATTGCTGGAATTTTAGAATTTAGAAAAGGTAACACATTTGGCACAACAGCATTTACTTCGTACGGTTTCTTCTGGATTGTCTTAGTGGGTATTTGGTATTTACCGACATCGGCAGCAACAGCGCCAACCGATGCCACATTTGTCGGTATTTTCTTACTATTATGGGGGATTTTTACTGGATTTATGTTTATTGGCACATTGAAAGCAAATAGAGCATTACAGTTTGTGTTTGCGAGTTTGACGATTTTATTTGTTTTGTTGGCAATTGGTAATATCTGTGGTAATCATTTGATCATTAATATTGCTGGATTTGAAGGTATTATTTGTGGTGCAAGCGCTGTTTATTTAGCAATGGCCGAAGTAATTAATGAACAATTTGGACGTACTATTCTGCCAATTGGTGCAGCTAAAGGCGCTCAACATTAATAAGAAAGGATTGCGATAAACAAAAAAAATCACGCGATATGGCGTGATTTTTTATTTGAGCTGATTATCAAGCTATTTTTTATACGCGTCGTGATGTACACCGACGGCGGCACGTCCTGATGGATCATTTAGATTTTTAAATGATTCATCCCATTCGATTGCCTTAGCGGTTGAACATGCAACAGTTGGGCCACCTGGAACGCATTCTGCTGCACTTTCCAGTGGGAAGAGTTCATCAAAAATTTCACGATACATGTATGCTTCTTTCGATGTCGGCGTGTTATATGGAAAACGGAATTTTGCATTCGCTAATTGTTGATCACTAATTTTTTTCTCGGCAATCTCTTTTAACGTATCAATCCAGCTATAACCCACACCATCAGAGAACTGTTCTTTCTGACGCCAAACAACGCTAGCCGGTAAGTAAGATTCAAAACTTTCGCGTAAAATATGTTTTTCCATTTTTCCGTGGCCACACATTTTATCTTTTGGATTAATGCGCATGGCGACATCTAAAAACTTCTTATCTAAAAATGGTACGCGAGCTTCTACGCCCCAAGCAGCCATGGCTTTATTGGCGCGAGCACAGTCAAACATATGTAAAGCGGCCAGTTTGCGAACTGTCTCTTCATGAAATTCTTGTGCATTTGGCGCTTTATGGAAGTAGAGATAACCGCCAAATATTTCGTCGGCACCTTCACCTGATAGCACCATCTTAATGCCCATCGCTTTGATTTTACGCGCCATTAGATACATTGGCGTCGAGGCGCGAATTGTTGTGACATCATAAGTTTCAATAAAATAGATGACATCACGAATCGCATCAATTCCTTCTTGTACCGTAAAATTGATTTCATGATGGACGGTACCTAAATGATTTGCCACTTCTTGTGCTGCTTTTAAATCTGGTGCACCTTTTAATCCCACCGCAAAAGAGTGCAGTTGTGGCCACCAAGCTGCTGTTTTTTCTTGATCTTCAACACGACGAGACGCATATTTTTGTGTAATTGCTGAAATGATAGAAGAATCTAATCCCCCTGATAGTAAAACACCATAAGGGACATCTGACATTAAATGACTTTTAACGGATTCTTCTAGTGCAATACGCACAGCATTGGGATCAGTAACATTGTTTTTGACATTGTCATATTCCATCCAATCTCGACGATAATACTGTTTGATTTCGCCATAAACACTCGAAAGATAACACCCCGGTGGGAACTCTTTTAATGTTTTACAAACCGGAACTAATGCTTTCATTTCTGATGCAACAAAGAGTGAACCATTTTCGTCATACCCCATATAAAGTGGAATAATCCCGATATGATCACGTCCAATAAAATAACTGTTTTTATTGATATCATAAAGAATAAAAGCAAACATGCCTTGTAATTCATCAAGACAATCAACCCCTTTTTCTTGATAGAGTGCAAGAATCACTTCACAATCTGAACCCGTTTGAAACTCATAACGATCTTTGTATCGATTACGAATTTCTTGATGATTATAAATTTCGCCATTAACCGCTAACACTAATGTTTTATCTTTATTATATAATGGTTGTGAGCCAGTATTTACGTCTACAATTGAGAGACGTTCATGAGCCAGTATTGCTTTATCAGAGGCAAAAATACCAGACCAATCAGGACCACGGTGTCGCATTAGACTTGATAATTCCAATGCTTTAGTGCGTAGTTGCTCTGGATCTGATTTTATATCAAGAATACCAAGAATCGAACACATTGAGTTTCTCCGTTAAAAAATCGCTTCTTTGCGATATGATTTACTTAATTTATAAGTTATATACTCGCTACCTTAACAGGTAACGAAAGCGCTTGAATTTAATAGCTTGTATTTAAGAATCTTAATTTGCAGATTACGTTAAATCTTAAGTTAAAAATATTGCGGGTAACCCCTAAAAAGCTTTTATCTTGACTCCGCCGCTGATAGAAGGCGGCATCGTTAAATTCAAGATAAAATCACTTCTGTGAAGTGTGATACACATATAAAAGAATGCAAAATTCATGCCTATTTTTAGGCATTTTCGCGTTGAGCAATATAGTCCAGTGCTTTATCAATTCTTTCTAATGTTCTTTTTTTACCCACCGCAAAAACCGTTGCATCAACAGAAGGTGATTGGCCCACACCCGTTATCGCAACACGTAATGGCATGCCAATTTTGCCCATTCCGACATCGAGTTCTGCTGCGGTTGCTTCTATTGTTTGATGGATATTTTCAATTTGCCAATCGAAATCGCTAATCGCTGCAATTTTAGCTTTTATTGCTTCTAAAGGTGTTTTGGCAACAGGACGTAAATGTTTTTTGGCTGCATCTGCATTAAACTCAGCAAAATCTTGATAACAGTAAGAACACGCTTCCGCCATCTCTTTTAAGGTTTTGCATCGTTCACCAAATAGTTTGACAATGGTAATTAAGTCCGGCCCGTTGCTTAAATCATAACCTTGGTGTTGCATATGCCACATTAAATGTTGTGCGACATAATCTGCATCAAGGTGATTGATATAATGATGATTTAGCCATAACAGTTTTTCGGTATTAAACGCACTGGCTGATCGGCTTATCGCATCTAGCGTAAAATAATCTATCATCTCTTCGATTGAAAAAATTTCTTGATCACCATGTGACCAACCTAAACGGACTAAATAATTTAATAATGCTTCAGGCAAATACCCATCATCACGATACTGCATAACACCTACAGCGCCATGACGTTTGGACAGTTTTTGTCCATCATCGCCGAGAATCATCGAAACATGAGCATATTCAGGTAAAGGCGCCCCGAGTGCTTTTAATATATTGATTTGTCGTGGTGTATTATTAATGTGATCTTCCCCACGAATAACATGCGTAATTTCCATATCCCAGTCATCGACAACAACACAAAAATTATAGGTTGGTGAACCATCAGTACGACGAATAATCAGATCATCTAGCTCTTTATTGGCGATTTCAATTGGGCCACGAATAAGATCATTAAAAATGACGACGCCATCAGTTGGATTAGAAAAACGCACGACATGGGGTTCTTCAGGTGAATGCGCATGTTGTACGGCATCACAACGACAATGCCCATCATAACGTGCCTTTTCACCACGAGCGATCTGTTCTTCACGCAATTTTTCGAGTCGTTCTTTTGAGCAATAACAACGGTAGGCCGTCCCTTTTGCAAGCATTTCATCAATAACTTGATTATAACGCCCAAAACGCTTAGTTTGAAAATAAGGACCTTCATCCCATGAAAGTGACAACCAGTTCATCCCATCCATGATTGCTTTAATCGCCTCGGGTGTCGAACGTTCAAGATCGGTATCTTCAATACGAAGAACAAATGTACCTTTAGCGTGGCGAGCATATAACCAAGAATAAAGTGCAGTACGTGCACCACCAACGTGCAAATAACCGGTTGGACTTGGTGCAAAACGGGTTTTGATTTTCATGAAAGAGTCCTAATGATGACAAACGTTATAACAACCCTCGTGATCTCGCGACGATAGCTGTTATCGACATTATAATAATTTAAATTACAATAATAAGCGCTTATTTTAACACGCTAGCACGTTTCAGCAAGGGGATGAGTAAGGATGATGCATAAAGGATCTTATTTTTATAGATGAGGGATCTTTTTATTTTTTTGTGATCTTTTATTAAACAGTACTTGCAACAAGACATATTTTTGCGTAAAATTCACGCCCTATATGATTAATCAATGCAGACATCTGTTAGTTAAGTAAAGCGTCTGCTTTTTATTGCGGAGTTAAGTATGTACGCAGTTTTCCAAAGTGGTGGTAAACAACACCGAGTTAGCGAAGGACAAGTCGTTCGCTTGGAAAAGTTAGAAGTCGAAACAGGTTCAGAAGTTGTTTTCGATAAGATTTTAATGGTAGCAAATGGTGAAGACATCAAAATTGGTGCTCCGTTTGTTGAAGGTGCAACAGTTAAAGCAGAAATCGTTGAACACGGTCGTGGCGACAAAATTAAAATTGTCAAATTCCGTCGTCGTAAACACTATCGTAAACAACAAGGTCACCGTCAGTGGTTCACTGATGTGAAGATTACTGCAATCGCTTAATAGGAGTATCGAACAATGGCACATAAGAAGGCGGGTGGTTCATCACGTAACGGTCGCGATTCCCAGAGCAAACGTTTAGGTGTTAAACGTTATGGTAATCAAGAAGTGTTAGCGGGTAATATCATAGTTCGTCAGCGTGGAACTCAATTCCATCCAGGTACTAATGTAGGTTGCGGACGTGATCATACATTATTTGCATTAATTGATGGACAAGTGAAGTTTGAAGTTAAAGGACCTAAAAATCGTCGTTATGTTAGTATAGTTGCAAATAGCTAAATAAAAAGCGGTTGGTTCGAAAGTTATAGAAGCCTCACAATCAGTTGTGAGGCTTTTTTCGTTTTCTTTACGTCTTTATTTTTATACAATAATTATCTATGATAAAGCAACAGAATGTAAAATTAGGTTTTGCATTAGCCATGCTAACTGCGGTGATGTGGGGAGCCGTGCCGATTGCAATGAAGTATGCTTTAGGCGTGCTTGATCCGTATACATTAGCGTGGTCTCGCTTATCGATGTCAGCCAT
The DNA here is from genome assembly GCA_029433345.1 of Orbaceae bacterium ESL0727. Taxonomy (GTDB): domain Bacteria; phylum Pseudomonadota; class Gammaproteobacteria; order Enterobacterales; family Orbaceae; genus Gilliamella. The sequence goes on along the minus strand of JAQTHY010000001.1, from coordinate 535,606 downwards.
CTGCCTCACATTTTGGTTGATCTATAAAAAACAGATGCCTAATTTAACTATTTTTAAAAAGCGCCGCCGTTTTATTATCTTAATGATTGCTGGCTTCGGACTATTAGGGAATTTTGCATTATTCTCTTGCGCTATGCAATATTTGTCCGCGACAACTGCACAGATCGTCGGGCAGACAGGCATAGTGATATTTATGCTCTCCGGTGCTGTTATTTTTAAAGAAAGATTAAGACCTACCCAGATTATTGGTATCTTAGTTTTAGTAGTCGGTTTAGTCTTATTTTTTAATAAAAATCTAGGTGATCTTTTTTCGCATTACTTAACCTATGGAATTGGTGTATGGTTAGGATTAATGGCTGCTATCTCATGGGCATGTTATGCACTAGCGCAAAAAGTATTATTGAAAAAACTTCATGCTGTGCAGTTACTATGGTTGCTTTATCTTATCAGTGCTATTTTTTTATTACCATTAGCAACCCCGAGTGAATTTGCCAATGTTAATTTTACACAGCTGCTTGCCATTCTATTTTGTGGTTTAAACACGGTTATTGCTTATGGTGCATTGGTGGTGGCGATGGAGCAGTGGCAAGCTGCGCAAGTAAGTGCAATAACAACATTAACACCGTTGTTTTCATTGATTTTTTCTGATCTTTTTGCTTTAATTTGGCCAGAAAATTTCACTATGCAATATTTAAATATTTTAGGTTATATTGGTGCAGTATCAGTGGTTGGCGGTGCTATGTTCGCGACTATTGGCCATTATATATGGCATCCACATATAGGATTTTTAATTAACTGGAAATCATTGATTAGTTGGAAAAGATTAATTAACCGGAAAAAAGGGGAAGAGTAATGAAATTTGTTGATGAAGCTTCAATCCGAGTAGAAGCCGGTGATGGTGGTAATGGTTGTGTCGGTTTTCGCCGTGAAAAATATATTCCCAAAGGTGGACCTGATGGCGGTGATGGCGGTGATGGCGGTGATGTTTTTTTTATTGCCGATGAAAACCTCAATACCCTTGTCGATTTTCAATATGAAAAAAATTATCGTGCAGAACGTGGCCAAAATGGTCAAGGTTCTGACTGTACAGGTAAGCGTGGACATGATCTGATTGTCAAAGTCCCTGTTGGTACCCGTATTATCGATCAATATACCGGTGAAATCATTGGTGATTTAACCCATAACGGGCAAAAAGTTCTGGTCGCGAAAGGGGGGTTCCATGGATTAGGTAATGCACGTTTTAAATCATCCGTTAATCGGGCTCCAAGGCAGAAAACCGATGGTACTCCGGGTGAAAAACGTGACATATTGTTAGAAATGCTACTCCTTGCTGATGTTGGCATGTTAGGTTTACCTAATGCCGGCAAATCTACGTTTATTCGTAGTGTCTCGGCGGCCAAACCGAAAGTAGCCGATTACCCTTTTACAACGCTTGTTCCAAGCTTAGGCGTAGTTCGGATGGAGCATAACCAAAGTTTTGTCGTTGCCGATATTCCTGGTTTAATTGAAGGCGCTTCAGAAGGGGCCGGGCTTGGCATTCGCTTCCTAAAACATCTTGAACGTTGCCGTGTTCTTGTGCATTTAATTGATATTGCACCAATTGATGGATCTGATCCTGTTGATAATGCGAAAGTGATTATTAACGAATTAGGGCAGTATAGCGAAAACTTAGCCAATAAACCGCGCTGGTTAGTATTTAATAAAATAGATTTATTGGGTCAAGAAGAAGCTGAAAAACGGGCTGCAGAAATCGTGGCGGCACTGGAATGGAAAGAGAATTACTATCTGATCTCTGCGGTTAATCATGAAGGGGTAAAAGCGCTATGCTGGGATCTCATGAGCTATATCGATGCGCATCCTCGTGCTACCGAACCGACGGATTCACCTGCTGAAAAAGCCGAATTTATGTGGGATGATTATCATCAACAAGCACTAGAAGAAAACTATAGTGACGACGATGACGATGACGATGATGATGATTGGGATGAGAGTGATGACGAAGGTGTTGAAATTATCTATAAAAAATAAAAGTTATAAAAAATAAAAATGAACATAAATTTATTATTTTGCAAAATAATAGTTGCAATTATGAATGAGAATGATTATCATTTCATTCGTACTTTGTTGGATCGTCGCTAGACTTCTGATAAAAGTATGACATTGCTCACATTGCTTCCAATGTTTACCAGCTTAATTAGGTTAGGCTGGTTTTTTTATTTTAGCCTTTCCTTTGCTCATCGATTAGACATATGTCCCTTATAAAAACAGCATTGTTCCATTCGTTATAGAATAACAGTTTATGAAATTATTTATAGAATAGTTGATGAATCGTTTATGACTCATTTATAGCATGCTTTATGGCTATGGTTTAGACATATAGTTTATAAAACAGTCCATAACAGAGTGCCAAAAGGCAATAGCATAAATATCGACGAGTATTAATTTCTGATCGTATCAATATCAAATAACACTAACAGCGCGGCATTACCACCAAATTCTTTAGGCGCTTGATGGAAACAGATAATCCGAGGATGTTGTGCTAGCCACATTGGCGTCTGTTTTTTCAAAATATTCTTACCATGTCCATACATAATACACGCACAATGTGCATTTTCGTTTAAGCATGCGGTGATGAGTGCAGCGATCTCTTTTTTAGCCTCTTGTTGGGTCAGCCCATGTAAATCCAAAAAAAACTCAGGTTCATAAAATCCTTGTCGCAATTTTTTTACTTCGTAAGGATCGGCATCTTCACGACTGTAACGGATCGGATCGTCTTGCAACAAAGGTTGGTAATCATCTGAAAAATAGAATTCCGTATTCATCTTTTCTTGTGTTAATTTCTGTGATGTCACATACCGTTGGCTATGCTTAATCGGTTTATGCACGACTGTGTCTTGTTTTAATTTTTTAGTGTGACCAATAGTGCTCTTAAATAGAGCAATATCATCTGGACTCAGATTGAATTTTTTTGACATAAATAGCGACTCAATATAAATACTGGCGAAAACTCGCCAATAATGTTTAATTTAAGATTCAGGATAGACTTTATCTTTATATTCACATAAATCTTCGATCACGCAAGATCCACAACGTGGCTTACGTGCAATGCAGGTATAACGTCCATGTAAAATAAGCCAGTGATGACAGTTAAGTTTATATTCGTCAGGTACCACTTTTAATAATTTTTGCTCTACCGCTTCGACGGTTTTCCCTGGCGCAAAACCGGTACGATTACAGACGCGAAAGATATGTGTATCGACCGCAATAGTTGGCCAGCCAAACGCGGTATTTAAAATAACATTAGCTGTCTTTCTACCAACACCGGGTAAAGCGATTAAGCGATCAAAATCCTCGGGCACTTCACCATGATAGTTATCGACTAATATTTGACAGGTTTTTATGATATTAGCCGCTTTACTATTATAAAGGCCAATTGTGCGAATATACTGTTTTAATTGATCAATGCCCAAGGCCAAAATTTGTTCAGCCGTATTTGCAACAGCAAAAAGGGGCTTGGTCGCTTTATTGACACTTACATCAGTCGCTTGTGCAGAAAGCACGACGGCGATGAGTAGCTCAAAGGGGGTTTGATAGACCAGCTCAGTTGTCGGATCTTTGATATGTGCTTTTAATCGCTCTAAAATTTGCACGCGAATAGTTTGTTTCATATGGCTGTGGAATCTGATTATTGGAAGCGCGTTGCTTCGCGTATTTATGTAAATAAAATAACTTACTGACCATTATATACTTGTTACCCCTCAACGTGGTTGTTTTTTTATTCTGTCAGCCATCATCAAGGGTATGTAGTAGACAGCCAAGTTTTAATCTGCTCCTGTTTTATACTTTATGTTGTGTGCTGCGTGTTTTCTGTGACGTGTTTTATGCTACATGAGCTAGGTAAATTTAAGTTTGCCATGTTAGCTTGCAAACAAGATAAAAAGCGCTACCTTCTTTGTTAAAATCTTTCAGAACTACTACCCATTTCAATCAGTTTTTTGATTTTTAATCGTTGCCGTGATAAATAAGGTAAGCAACATTGCAAAGCCAGAAGCTACTGTATTTACAGCGGTTTTTTAAGTTATACAAAATCATTTTAGCAAGGTATTTTTATAATGTTTCAGAATTAGTATACGTTTATGTCTAATTTTTCTGGATAGATATCTGAGCCCTGCTTTTTAGCAGGGTATTTTTATGGTAAGCTAATTGCCATTTTCTCTAGCCTATACATCGGTGAGAATCGAGGGAACTGCGTATTGGCTCAATCCATTTGAGGATGGGTAAAAATGGCTTAGAGAGCATGGCATAAAACCTGATAAAGACTTGCTTGTCTGCTACACATAATAAGCGACAGCTTGCGGAATAAAACCACCGTTTTGAAGGGTAACGGGTATACACATAAAATAGGTAAAAATTATGACAACAAATGTGATCAAACAACTAGAAGAGCGGGGACTCATTGCTCAGGTAACTGACGAAAAAGCGCTAATGGAAAAAATCGAACAAGGTCCAATTGCACTCTATTGTGGTTTTGATCCTACTGCCGATAGTTTGCATTTAGGTCATTTAGTCCCGTTACTCTGTTTAAAACGCTTCCAATTAGCTGGACATAAACCGGTGGCTTTAGTGGGTGGTGCGACTGGCTTAATTGGTGATCCTAGCTTTAAAGCGGTAGAACGCAAATTAAACACTAAACAAACGGTTGTTGAATGGAGCAATAAGATCAAGCAACAAGTATCTCCATTTTTAGATTTTGATTGCGGGGATAATGCAGCGATTATTGCCAATAATTATGACTGGTTTGGCAATATGGATGTGCTAACTTTTTTGCGTGATATTGGTAAATATTTCTCGGTCAATGCAATGATCAACAAAGAATCAGTAAAGCAACGTATTGATCGTGATGATGTCGGTATTTCATTTACTGAATTTTCGTATAGTTTATTGCAATCGTATGATTTTGCTTGTTTGAATAAAAGCCATGATGTTGTGTTACAGATTGGCGGCTCTGATCAATGGGGTAATATTACGGCGGGTATTGATTTAACCAGACGTTTGCATCAAAAACAAGTTTATGGTTTGACCGTACCACTTATTACCAAATCAGATGGCACTAAATTTGGTAAAACAGAAAGTGGTGCGGTATGGCTTGATCCGAAAAAAACCAGCCCTTATAAATTCTATCAATTTTGGATAAACACGGCCGATGCAGATGTTTATCGCTTCTTAAAATTTTTCACTTTTATGGATCTGGCCGAAATTGATGCGTTAGAACAAGAAGATAAAAATAGTGGTGTTGCACCACGTGCACAATCTGTATTGGCAGAAGAAGTGACACGCTTAGTCCATGGTGATGAAGGGGTAGCGGTTGCTAAACGAATCACTGAAAGTTTATTTTCGGGTAAAGTGAATGATCTCTCCGAATCGGATTTTGCGCAGTTAGCGCAAGATGGCATGCCAATAGCGATGCTCGATGCGGATGCTGATTTACAACATGCTATTGTTAAAGCCGGCTTTGCGCCATCGCGTGGACAGGCGAAGACAATGATTGAATCTAACGCGATTACCGTCAATGGACAACGTCAATCCGCTGCCGATTTCCGTTTTACTGATAACGATAAACTCTTTAATCGTTATACCTTATTACGTCGCGGTAAAAAATATTACTGCTTATTAATTTGGAATGCTTAATATTGGACTAATACCATGAAAAATATTCTTTCTATCCAATCCCATGTTGTATTTGGCCATGCTGGTAATAGTGCTGCCGAATTTCCAATGCGTCGCTTAGGTGTAAATGTTTGGCCGCTCAATACCGTGCAATTTTCGAATCATACTCAGTACCGCCACTGGACAGGTACTGTGATGCCCGCATCGCATTTAGTTGAAATTGTAGATGGTATTAATGTTATCAAAGAGTTGAGACGATGCGATGCAGTTTTGAGTGGTTATATGGGATCACCAGAACAAGGTAATGCCATTATCGAGATCGTTAAAAAAGTCAAAGCAGCCAATCCTAACGCTATCTATTTATGCGATCCGGTGATGGGTCACCCAGAAAAAGGTTGTTTTGTTGCGCCCGGCGTAGCTGAATTTTTATGTAATATTGCCGTGCCTATGGCAGATATGATGGCACCTAATATTTTAGAATTAGAAGAATTGAACGGCAAACAACGCATTAATAATGTGAGTGAAGCGATTTTAGCATGCCGTGAGTTGTGCAAAAGAGGACCCAAAGCCATCTTAGTGAAACACTTGAGCCGCGCAGGTTATCAAAATGATCGCTTTGAGATGCTGTTAGTCACCAAAGACGAAGCATGGCATATTGCTCGTCCACTGGTTGATTTTGGTGTCCGCCAACCAGTTGGTGTTGGCGATATGACCAGCGGATTATTTTTAGCCAATATTCTATTAGGCAAATCACTTGTTGAAGCATTTGAACATACCACTGCAGCTGTTTATGCCGTCATGCTAGAAACGTTAAAACGCGATGAATACGAACTCCAATTAGTGGCAGCCCAAGATGAGATTGCTCATCCAACTCATTGGTTTAAAGCTAAACAAGTTTAAATTAGGCGCAGTTTTGCGCAAAAAAAGAATTAATTGTGTAGATGTACCCGCACAGATATGTAAGAATGACGACATTTTACCACGAGCGTTATAAATGGGGGGGGTAATGGACCATATTGCGTTAGGCGTTAGATTTATGAGCTTACGAGAAGAAATGGGATTGACTCAAGATGATATTGCCAGTCAGATCCATATCCGCACAAAAGTGGTAGCTGATATTGAACAAGGACAATTAACGAATACGCCATTCGTTTTTGTTAGGGGTTATATCCGTGCTTATGCTGAAATTGTTGGTTTACCTGTCGATGAATACCAACCATTTTTAGATGAGCTATCTAAAGAACATACCACTTATCAGATGAGAGACTATTCACATGTTAGTCAAAATAGAAAACGAGGTAAGTGGTTGTTGATAATCACCATATTAATTATTGCTAGTGCATTAGGCATAACGGCATATTGTGTTTGGTCAGAAAATAAAAGTAATTTTGTGGAAGTGAGTCATTATATTTCACCGACGCCAACAGAACGGATCAATAGTTAGCAAATTTTCTGATTTGTATACAGACATTTGTTATAAATCTTGTTAAGATCGCGGGTCAGTTATTTTTTAGATATGTTCTTTCAGATGAATTGTTCCATCATTGACCTAAGAACGATTAATATAGATTGTCAGTGCGAGGTAGTTAGGTATTTATGAGCCATCATGATTCACCCATTAAACGCAGAGCATCAACGCGAATTTATGTTGGTAATGTACCGATTGGTGATGGTGCACCTATTGCCGTGCAATCCATGACGAATACGCGCACTACAGATGTTGAAAAAACAGTCGCGCAAATCCACTCGTTAGAACGTGTGGGCGTGGATCTTGTTCGTGTTTCTATTCCAACAATGGATGCGGCAGAAGCGTTTAAATTTATTAAGCAACAAGTCAAGGTCCCTCTTATCGCTGATATCCATTTCGATTATAGAATTGCTCTTAAAGTGGCTGAATATGGTGTCGACTGTTTACGTATTAATCCAGGCAATATTGGCAATGAATCACGCATCCGGATGGTTGTTGATTGTGCTAAAGATCATAATATTCCCATCCGAATTGGCGTCAATTCCGGATCGCTAGAGAAAGATATTCAAGAAAAGTACGGCGAACCCACTCCACAAGCTATTGTCGAATCGGCTATGCGACATGTCGATATTCTCGATAAATTTAATTTTGATCAGTTCAAAGTGAGTGTGAAAGCGTCTGATGTCTTTACCGCGGTCGATGCTTATCGACTATTAGCAAAACAGATCAAACAACCCTTACATTTAGGTATTACTGAAGCCGGTGGGGCGAGAAGTGGTGCGATTAAATCCGCTATTGGTTTAGGGTTATTATTGTCGGAAGGTATTGGCGATACGCTGCGTGTATCACTAGCCGCTGATCCAACCGAAGAAGTCAAAGTTGGATTTGATATTTTAAAATCGCTCCGTATTCGTTCTCGTGGTATCAATTTTATTGCTTGTCCAACTTGTTCAAGGCAAGAATTTGATGTGATTAGCACAGTCAATGCGTTAGAACAGCGCCTTGAAGATATTGTGACACCGATGGATGTATCTATTATTGGTTGTGTTGTCAATGGACCTGGCGAAGCTTTAGCGTCTACGATGGGTGTTGCCGGTGGTCATAATAAAAGTGGCTTTTATGAAGATGGTGTGCGCATAGGTCGAATTGATAATGCGCAGATGATCGATGAACTCGAAGCAAAAATTCGTGCGAAAGCAATGCTACTAAAAAATCGTATACAAACAGTAGAAAAATAAAAATAAACGGATGATTAGACATAATAAGATAACCTGCTTTGCTGCACGGTTTATCGAATAAGGTGCGATGTCATTGTCGACATAGCTAAACGTTATCATCCTTTTCATCTTATCCGTCGCTAATAGTCACGGAAATAGCATGTTAATCAATATAAAATCACATAGTGAATAACAATATGGCAGAGATAAAAATACAGTCTATTCGCGGTATGAATGACTTACTCCCAACCGAAAGCGCTATCTGGCAACAGATTGAAAAAATAGTGAAAGGTGTGTTGAACAGTTATGGTTATAACGAAATTCGGACACCTATTGTTGAAGATACGGCACTGTTTAAACGTGCGGTGGGTGAAGTGACAGATATTGTTGAAAAAGAGATGTACACTTTCAACGACCGTAATGATGAAAGCATTACGTTACGTCCAGAACTGACTGCAGGTTGCGTCCGTGCTGGCATCGAACATGGTCTTTTTTATAATCAAGAACAACGATTATGGTATTTAGGCCCAGCATTTCGTTATGAAAAACCGCAAAAAGGGCGTTATCGTCAGTTTCATCAATTTGGTGTCGAAGTATTTGGCCTTGAAGGTCCGAATATTGATGCAGAAATTATTCTCTTAACGGCCCGTTTTTGGAAAGCATTGGGTATTGAGAAACATACTACATTGCAGTTAAATTCGATTGGTTCAGTTGCAGCGCGTGGCAATTATCGCAAAGCACTAGTTGAATTTCTTGAACAACATAAAGATAAATTAGACGAAGATTGCCTTCGCAGAATGTATACTAACCCTTTACGTGTTTTGGATTCGAAAAATCCAATCATACAAGAGTTACTTAACGAGGCACCCCAATTATTTGATTATCTAGATGAAGAATCGAAAGATCATTTTAAGCGATTATGCTATTTACTTGATCAGGCGGGTATTCACTATGAAATTAATCAACGACTTGTGCGCGGTTTAGATTATTATAATCGAACTGTATTTGAATGGGTCACAACCAGTTTAGGTGCTCAAGGTACGGTATGTGGTGGTGGGCGTTATGATGGCTTAGTTAGCCAATTAGGTGGACAAGCGACCCCTGCTATAGGTTTTGCCATGGGCGTTGAACGCTTAGTGCTACTTGTTCAGGCGGTGAATCCGTCATTATCAGCCAGTGATGCCATTGATATTTATATGGTTTCCTCGGGTAATGATGAAACTATCGCAATCGCACAAAATGTTGCTGAACAGCTACGTGATGCGATGCCAGATAAACGCATTATGACGCATTATGGTACCAGTAATTTTAAGAAACAATTTGCCAAGGCTGATAAGTTAGGTGCTAAAATAGCTGTCATTATTGGCGAAAATGAAGCCACTAAACAGACAGTAACGATTAAAAATTTACAAACGGGTGAGCAGGTTGAAGTCGCTAAGCAAGACGCTGCATCATCATGTTTAGCCATCATAAAATAGCATTACTTAAGTAAGAAAGATTAGAGGAGAATAATGTGAGTCAGCAATTAACGAGTGAAGAACAATTTTCGGTATTAAGATCGTTCCTCGCCAAAACATGGAAAATTTTTGTTGCAGTTATTGTGATTGGCTTATTAGCTTTTTGGGGATGGCGTTATTGGCAGTCCTACCAAGAACAGAAAATAACCGATGCTTCAGATAAATATGAACAATTGGTTAAGCAACTGGATGCGACTATACCCACATCCGTGGATGCTCTGGTCGCCTTTGCCAACGATAAAGAAAATAAAACCATCTATAATGTGTTTGCTGATTTACGCGCAGCACAATTTTATGTTGAAGCGCTAAAAAATTATGAAGGGGCAGAAGCATTACTGGCCAATGCATTAACAAAAACAGATTCACAACCTATCCAATCGATTATTTATATTCGTATTGCACGCTTACAATATCAGTTAGCACAATACCAAGATAGTCTTGCGTCATTAGATAAAGTGCTTGATAAAAGTTGGGCATCTACCGTGAACGATCTGCGCGGTGAAATCTTTGTAAAGATGGCACGTTATGCAGATGCCATAGATAGTTTCCAAGTTGCATTATCATCATCGCCTGCACCTGAGGTAGAAAAAAATATTAGAATGAAGCTGAATCAAGCTGAATATTTAAAAGCTAAACAGCTTATTGATGATGAAAAACAAGCCGCTAAAGAGAGTGCCGAAAACAGCCAACAAAAATCAGATGCTGCATCAAAACCAGCAGAATCAGAAAAACCGGCTACAAACGGAACCAATAAAAATTAATTTATCCTGCAATAAAGGGTCTATGAAATGAAATTATCCAAATATCTTTTGACTACTATGATTATGCTTTCGCTTGCTGGATGTTCTTTATTTGGTGGTGAAGAAGAAGTCATTCAAGTTGCCCCTACGCCCAAAGTAGATAATCAGTTTCCCATTCAAAAAATATGGAGTAACAGCACTTCAGGTAATGTCGCAATTTACTCCTTATTAGGACCAATTAACTATGATAATGCCGTTTATGCGGCAAGCCGTAGTGGTCAAGTTAAAGCGATCGATTTATCGACAGGTGGTACACTGTGGAATGTGGATTTATCTAATAGTTCACTCTTTCGTAGCCAAACAGGATTATTTTCTGGTGGCGTCAGTGTTGATGATAAATATGTTTACGTCGCAAGTGAACGCGCTGTCGCCTACGCCATCGATCGTATGAATGGCAAATTAGTATGGGAAAAACCGGTCAAAGGTGAAGTTTTAGCGCGACCTGTTCCAACCGAAGATAAGGTGATCATTCACACCGCAAATGGTTATTTACAAGGCCTAAATCGTGATACCGGCGAAGCATTGTGGGATACTGCATTAGAAGTGCCTGCACTGTCCCTGCGTGGTAACTCAACACCGGTTGTTGCACATGGTGCAGCAATTTTAGGTGATGATAACGGCCATGTGAATGCATTCTTTGTCAAAGATGGTCAACCTATTTGGCAACAACGTATCTCTCAACCGTCAGGATCAACCGAAATCGCTAAACTTAACGATGTCGATATGACACCTGTGATTGAAGGCAATGTTGCTTATGTTATTGGTTATAATGGTAATATCGCTGCCTTGGATCTAAGTAATGGGCAGATAGTGTGGCGTAAAGAATTAGGTTCAACACATAGTTTTGCGGTTTCTAACGATAAACTGTTTGTTGTTGATCAAGATGATAATGTGTTATCGGTGGCGAAAAAAGGGGGCGCAATACTTTGGAAAAATGCTGACTTTTTACACCGACAATTGACTGATCCAGTCATCTATCAAAATTATATTGTATTTGGTGACTTCGAAGGTTATCTCTACTGGTTAAATAGTGAAAATGGTACAGTAGTTGCCAAAACGCAAGTTAGCAGTAGTGGTTTGATTTCAAAACCGTTAGTGGTTGGTAATCGACTTATTGTGCAAGCAAAAAATGGTGACATTTATGCTTTCACTAAAGAATAACGCAGTAAAAACTGACATAATTTGAGAATTGACATGATCCCTGTTATTGCTTTAGTTGGTCGTCCTAATGTCGGTAAATCGACACTATTTAATCGATTAACACGTACGCGTGATGCGTTAGTTGCTGATTTTCCTGGGCTAACTCGTGATCGTAAATATGGTCGAGCCGAAATTAAAGGTCATGAATACATTGTTATTGATACAGGTGGTATTGATGGCTCCGAGGAAGGTGTTGAAGGCTCGATGGCTGAGCAATCATTACAGGCCATAGAAGAGGCGGATATTGTCCTTTTTATGGTTGACGCCAAAGTGGGTGCGATGCCAGCTGATTATGCCATTGCCAAACATCTGCGTGCTCGTGAAAAAGCCACTTTTTTAGTGGCTAATAAAATTGATGGAATCGATGCCGATAGTGCCGTGGCCGATTTTTATGCATTAGGATTAGGTGAAGTTCACCCTATTGCAGCCAGCCATGGTCGGGGCGTCAGTACATTAATTGAAAATGTATTAGATCCTATTTTCCATTTTGCAGACGATCCCGTTTGTGATGAAAATGATGATCACAATGACCTACCCGAATCCTATGATGATGCAGTTTTAGATGATACAGCTGAACTGATTAATCAACCCATTAAAGTAGCCATTGTTGGACGTCCTAATGTAGGTAAGTCCACACTAACCAACCGTATTTTAGGTGAAGAACGCGTGGTTGTTTATGATATGCCGGGTACCACGCGCGATAGCATTTATATCCCAATGACACGTGATGAGCGAGATTATATTTTAATCGATACGGCTGGCGTACGTAAACGTGGCAAGATCACCGAATCCATTGAAAAGTTCTCAGTGATTAAAACCTTGCAAGCGATTGAAGATGCTAACGTAGTTATTTTAGTGATTGATGCGCGAGAAGGTATTTCGGATCAAGACTTATCACTGTTAGGTTTTATTATTAACAGTGGCCGTTCACTGGTCATTGCGGTGAATAAATGGGATGGTTTGTCTCAAGATGTAAAAGAACAGATAAAAGATACCTTGGATGAGCGACTCGGATTTATCGATTTCGCACGCTTACATTTTATCTCGGCACTGCATGGTAGTGGCGTGGGGAATTTATTTGATTCTATCCAAGAAGCTTATGAAAGTGCGACGCGCCGCGTTAATACAGCCATGCTAACGCGGATTATGCAAATGGCACAAGATGATCACCAACCACCATTAGTTAGCGGGCGTCGTGTCAAATTAAAATATGCGCATGCCGGTGGGTATAATCCACCTATTGTTGTTATCCATGGTAATCAAGTAGAAAATTTACCTGACGCGTATAAACGTTATTTAATGAACTATTTTAGACGAGCATTAAAAATTGTCGGTACCCCAATTCGAATTCAATTTAAAGAAGGGAATAACCCATTTGAAGGTCGCAAAAATCATTTAACGGTAGCGCAACAACGTAAACGTCGTCGATTATTAAAACATGTCAAAGGACGCTATTAAGTTGACACGACAACCAAATTTAGCCGATGCGCAGTTGGCGATCTGCCCAAAGTGCCATCAAAAGATGCGACAACTGTCGCCACAAAGTTATATTTGTGAACATTGTCAGCAAAATTATCGCGAACAATCTCTCTGCCCAACGTGTGGTAATCCAGCACAACTTATTCAAGGATGCGGAGCAAGCAACTATTTTTGCCCAACTGAAGGGCTTATCTCGTCTAAAAAAGTGATTATTCACTATTTAGAAAAAGAATAATAACGTAATCTCGTTAAGAGAATAGCGATAACAGATTACTTGTAAAGGTGATAAAAATAACAAAGGGTCATAGGGCGTAGCCCTATAAAATCCCTTATTTTCCCAATCCGACGACAACAATCGGCGGAACAAAATGTTAGAAAGGTAAGAGGCCACTTTATGCGAATTATTTTATTAGGTGCACCCGGTGCTGGAAAAGGAACACAAGCACAATTTATTATGCAAAAATATGGTATTCCTCAGATATCAACCGGTGATATGCTGCGAGCCGCCGTTAAAGCGGGCACACCACTTGGTATGCAAGCCAAAGAATTAATGGATAATGGCAAACTGGTCACTGATGATCTGGTGATTGCACTCGTGAAAGAACGCATTACGCAAAACGATTGCGCGAATGGCTTTTTATTAGATGGCTTCCCACGTACAGTACCACAAGCTGATGCCATGCGCGCAGCCGGCATAAACGTAGATTATGTACTTGAATTTGCTGTCCCTGATGAAGTAATTATTGAACGCATGAGTGGTCGTCGTGTTCATGCTGGATCAGGCCGAGTTTATCATATTCGTTATAATCCACCTAAACATGAAGATGTTGATGATGTGACAGGCGAACCGTTAACTATCCGTCCAGATGATAAAGAAGAAATTGTCCGTAAACGCTTGGTTGAATATCATCAATTAACTAAGCCATTAGTTAATTATTATCAACAAGAAGCCAAAGCTGGCCATACTCATTACTTCCAAATTGATGGCACCCAGCCGGTTGCTGCAGTAACTGCAGAATTAACTAAAATTTTAGGTTAACGCATATAGGATTCCACCGACAGTTGTCGGTGGATTTTTATCGATTAATCAGCCTGCCAATCACAACGGTTACTGCTCATGATAGTTTTATGAAAAACTACAGTACCATTCTGACAATATCAATCTCAGCTAATTCTTTGTATAAATTTTCGATCTGTTCAATATGTGTTGCATTAATAGTGATTGAAACAGAATGATAATTACCTTTGCTACTTGGCTTAACTGACGGTGTATAATCACCAGGCGCATGGCGTTGAATAACTGTTAATACTTTATCAACTAATTCGGGTTTTGCTTCGCCCATCACTTTATAGGTAAATGAACAAGGGAAATCTAATAGTTCACTTAATTTAGTTTTTTGCATAGTTTTATTGTTCTCAGATTTGGTTTGTATAGTATGATTATCTATGTTACAAACATATATAGCCATTTTTTGAGACTTCAAGTAATCGTGATGTAAAAATGCGCAAAATGGTGAATGAGTTGTGATAATTGTTGTGAGTAATAGTTGTTGTGATAACAGTTGCATAACGTAAGTAAAATAAAATTAGGATGTTTCAGAGTTACTATACGTTTATGTATAATATTTAGAATTAAGTAGGCAAAATATCATTAATAAATAATTTAATAAATCAGTGATAAAGAGAGGTGATTGCATGAGGCTTATTCCATTACAAAATAGTCAAGACGTAGGGGCTTGGGTTGCGCAACGGATCGTAAGAAAAATTAATCAATTTAAGCCTAGTGCTGATCGTCCGTTTCTATTAGGACTGCCGACGGGAAGCTCACCGCTGCTAATGTATAAACAACTGATCAAACAATATCAGGCAGGTCATGTCAGTTTTAAACATGTCGTAACATTTAATATGGATGAATATGTGGGATTACCAGAAGATCATCCGCAAAGTTATCACACGTTTATGTGGGAAAACTTTTTTAATCACATTGATATTCAGAAAGAAAATATCAACATACTAAATGGCAATGCAGCAGATATTGGTCTGGAATGTCGGCAATATGAAGAAAAAATTAAATCTTACGGTAAAATCAATATTTTTGTAGGTGGCGTCGGCCAAGACGGACATATCGCTTTCAATGAACCTGGCTCATCACTTTGTTCACGCACACGCATTAAAACTTTGACGATGGATACACGAATTGCCAATTCACGTTTTTTTGATAATGATGTCAACAAAGTACCAAAACAAGCATTAACCATTGGGGTGGCAACGTTACTTGATGCACAAGAAGTCCTTTTATTAGTCTGTGGTCACAATAAAAGTTTAGCATTGCAAGCCGCTGTGGAAGGTTCGATTAACCATTTATGGACAGTGACTGCATTGCAAATGCATCCGAAATCGATTGTGGTTTGTGATGAACCTAGCACCGATGATCTAAAAGTGAAAACCTTAAATTATTTTAAGCAGATGGAAGCGGATAATTTACGAATCACGATTTTATGATCGTATCGCAAACCGAATAAACGAGGAATACTATGTACGCGTTAATTAATTGCCGCCTTTATACAGGGTATGAGATTCTTGATAATCATGCGGTCATTATTGAAAACGATAAAATTAAGCAGATTATTAAACAAAGTGATCTGCCTACCGATATAGAACGACAGGATTTACAAGGTGCCATGGTTGCGCCGGGTTTTATTGATTTACAGGTAAATGGTTGTGGCGGTGTACAATTTAATGAAACGCTTGATGCGTTAAATATTGCCACACTCGAGCAGATGCAAGCAACCAATTTACGTTCAGGTTGCACCAGTTTTTTACCGACATTAATTACCGCCAGTGATGAATTTATGATTAAAGCGGTACAGGTGATGCGTGATTATCTAAACCAACACCAAAACCAAGCATTAGGTTTGCATCTGGAAGGGCCTTATATTAATGTTGAGAAAAAAGGCATCCATGATCCGCAATTTATTCGACAACCCTCACCGGAAATGGTCGATTTTTTGTGTGACAATGCCGATGTGATTAAAATCATTACGTTGGCGCCTGAAAAAGTTGATAGTCAGATTATTCAGCGATTGGTCGCTGCTGGTATCCATGTTTCTGCTGGCCACTCAAATGGTCATTACGAAGATTGCCGTCGCGGCTTTAATGCAGGCATTCGGATGGGAACACATTTATTTAATGCGATGCCTTATATCACTGGCCGTGAACCGGGTGTGGTTGGTGCGATTTACGATGCGCCTGATGTCTATGCCGGCATTATTGCGGATGGTCAACATGTTAATTGGGCGACAATCCGTAATAGCTATAAAATAAAACAGCATCATCTGATTCTCATTACTGATGCCATCATATTCGCTGGATCCAACTTAGCAACAGCGACTTTTGGTGGTAAAACGATTTATCATAAAGAAGGGCGTTGTGTTGATGCTAATGGGACGTTAGCCGGTTCGACATTGACGATGATGCAAGCGGTTGCCAATGCTGTTAATCAGATAGGTATTGCGCTTGATGAAGCACTACGTATGGCAACATTGTATCCTGCACGATCTATCCATATGGATACTCAGTTAGGAACGATAAGTGAAGGTAAAATAGCTAATTTAGTGGTCTTTAATCGCGATTTTACTGTTTTGAAAACCATTGTCAATGGACAGATGAGCCGTTAGAATATTGCCGATATGTCATTACATAGAGGCAAGTTATGCCATTTAATTACCTCAATCTGGTTGGTAATGCGGAGTTAATCAAGCAACTGAATTATGCAATCATCTACCGTTTGATTGTGCAACAAGCGCCCTTATCGCGGATTCAGTTAGCTGAAATTAGTCATCTTGCGCCAGCCAGTATTACTAAAATTACCAAACAGTTATTAAAATATAAATTAATCAAAGAAGTTGATACACAACAATCTACTGGTGGTCGACCCGCTGTATCGATTGTGGCCAAATTTACCAGCTATCAAGCTATTGCTATTCAGTTAGGACGATCAACGATTACGATTGAACTTTATCATTTAGGTGCACACTGTTTAGCGTCGAAAGTTTATCCGTTAATTTATTTTACCCAGCAAGCTGTTCAAGACTACTTAATTGAGTGTATCGAACAGTTTTGTCTTGAACAACATAAAAAGATCAAACAGTTGCAAGCAATCTCGATTACTTTACCCGGTTTAGTTGATTCGACGCATGGCACAGTGCGTTATACGCCCCATATTGACGTGAAAGAATGGGCCTTGGCGGCAGCTTTAACAGCGCAATTTCAGGTTCCTGTCCTGTTAGGGAATGATATTCAGAGTTTAGCCTTAGCTGAACGTTATTTTGGCTCAACGCAAGATGTGGATGATTCTATCTTGATTCGTGTTCATCGTGGCGTGGGATCCGGTGTGATTATCAACCAACAATTACTGACTAACCATAATCACAGTGCATGCGAAATCGGTCATATTCATGTGGATGAACTTGGCGATCGCTGTCATTGCGGTAATTTTGGCTGTTTAGAAAATCGCGTGGTGAATAAAGCGATTGAAAAACGCGCCAGACATATGATTGAGCAAGGTTATCCAACTAAATTGACATTAGATCAATGTACTATTGCAACCATTTGCGAGTGTGCTAATCAAGGCGATGATTTGGCGGTAAAACTGATCCAAGATGCCGGGAAAAATCTCGGCTTTGCGGTTGCCATTATGGTGAATATTTTTAATCCACAACGCATTGTTTTAGCCGGAGAATTAACCAAAGCCGCCGATATTTTATTACCGGCAGTCAATAGTACCTGCCAAGCACAAACCTTAGCGGGATTACGAGATAACCTTATTATTAATTGTTCAACATTAGATGACTGTTCGGCAATTGGTGCGTTTGCTTTAGTCCAACAAGCTTTATTTAATGGCTCATTATTAATGACGTTATTAGATGATAAAAGTTAATCAATAAAAATTAATTGATAAAAATAAGCAAGAGTAGTCTAACAAGCAAAACGCATAATCGAAATAAAAATAAAAAGCGGCGATAACAATTGGAATAAAAAACCGGATAAAAAAATAGCGTCTAACCAATAAAAGCAAAATTTCAAGTCCAGCCCAAGAATTGCAGGCAATCACCATGGTAAGCTTAGCAAATACGGGTGAGAATGCTGTTATACAGCCTATCACCCGATGTTAGGAAATATAAAAATTATTAAGCTAAGATACGTAATATTCTACGGAGTGGTTCTGCTGCTCCCCACAATAACTGATCACCAACCGTAAAGGCAGAAAGGTATTCTTTCCCCATATTGAGTTTGCGTAAACGACCTACCGGTGTGGTTAAGGTACCGGTGACCGCTGCAGGCGTCAGTTCGTGCATGGAAAGTTCACGATCATTTGGGATCACTTTTACCCAATCATTATTTGCGGCAAGTATTTTTTCGATTTCAGGTACACTAATATCTTTTCTCAACTTAATGGTAAAAGCTTGGCTATGACAGCGTAGTGAACCGACACGCACACAAAGCCCATCAATAGGAATGGTATGCGTTGTGCCTAAAATTTTGTTTGTTTCTGCTTGGCCTTTCCATTCTTCACGGCTTTGACCATTGTCTAATGCTTTATCAATCCAAGGAATAAGACTACCAGCAAGGGGAACGCCAAAGTTATCGGTTGGTAATGTACCATCACGCATTTTTTGTGTCACTTTGCGTTCGATCTCTAAGATAGATGAATGCGGATTTTGTAGTTCGGGGGCGACATCGTTATATAACATACCCATCTGAAGGAGTAATTCACGCATATGTCTAGCGCCGCCACCTGAAGCAGCTTGGTAAGTGGCAACCGATACCCAATCAACCAGATCGGCCGCAAACAGTCCACCTAATGACATCAACATAAGGCTGACAGTACAGTTACCCCCCACAAAGGTTTTTATGCCATTATTTAGTCCTGCATCAATGTTTGCTTTATTGATAGGATCCAGCACGATGATAGCGTCATCTTTCATGCGTAGCGTTGATGCTGCATCAATCCAATAACCTTGCCAACCCATCGATCTGAGTTTTGGATAAATATCCGTGGTATAATCGCCACCTTGGCATGTGACAATAATATCTAATGCGGCTAATGCCTCAAGATTCGTTGCATCTTGCAGGCTACTTATCTTGCTGTTATGGTGGTTGCTACCAAAAGTCGGGGCAGCTTGTCCTACTTGAGAGGTTGAAAAGAAAATAGGATTGATATAGTCAAAATCATGCTCTTCAACCATTCGTTGCATCAGCACCGATCCGACCATTCCACGCCAACCAATAAAACCGACATTTTTCATAATATTTCCTAATTAACTGTTTTATAAATAATATTTTCAAATAAAGCGTTTAGCATATCTACTTGTTACTCTTCCAAGTGATAGCGTTGTTCTTTCGACTGTCGTCTATGAAATGTAGAAGATCGAAAGGTATTATAGGGCTTAGCCAGGTAACCTATTAGCATTCAACAGAACAAAATAACCAGATTGCGAGAGATAACCATTACAGAACTATTCAGAACTATTGCTCTATTAAAACAAAATGGCGTGACAAAACAAATAAAAAATATTTTTATAAATAATAACGTGATAACTAAGAATTATAGTAAGCGGATTATAGTAAGGATCATAGTACGAACAACAATAAGTGATGGTAGGCAGATAATAAAAATGGCGCAAAGCGGGAATTGGAAGACAGTTAAGGGAAAATTGGTCGGCGAGAGAGGATTCGAACCTCCGACCCACTGGTCCCAAACCAGTTGCGCTACCAAGCTGCGCTACTCGCCGTTTTGACTGCAGATTCAAGAATATATAAGAATAAATGGGGTGGCTAATGGGATTCGAACCCACGACAACTGGAATCACAATCCAGGGCTCTACCAACTGAGCTATAGCCACCATATAGAACAGGGCGAGATATTACGCATAAATGAGCATATTGTCCAGCATATTTTAAAAAATAGTGTTCAATTGATTATATAAAAAGCGGAAATCGCATAATTTTATCCAATAACGATAAATCACTATACAGTCGTGATCCTATTCGATAGTCCGATTCAGGTTGTAAAGATTGTATAGATAGCTGCAAACTATTCAAATAATAGTTTGAGAGAATTTGGAATGGTGGGTATACTTTACTATTTATTAGATAATACCAATTGTTCAATTAGTTGATAGTTATGCAATAATCAGTTGCAATAACAAGTTGTAAATCAAAAAAGTCAATCCTACCTCACATATTAAGGAGCAATCCATGGCTTATACTTTACCTCCATTACCTTATGCTTATGATGCATTAGAACCGTATATCGATGCTGAAACTATGCATTTCCATCATGATAAGCATCATCAAACTTATGTTAATAATGCTAATGTCGTCGTCGAAACACTACCAACTGAGCTACAAAATTGGGATCCAGCAAAATTATTACAAAATCTTGATCAAGTCCCTGCAGATAAACTTACCGCGATTAAAAATAATGTTGGTGGTCATGTTAACCACAGCCTTTTTTGGGAATTATTACAAGTTGGTACAGAACTAAAAGGCGAATTGCGTGCTGATATCGAAAAAACCTTTGGTTCAGTAGATGCGTTTAAAGAAAAATTTGCCGCAGCGGCAGCTGGTCGTTTTGGATCAGGTTGGGCATGGTTAGTAGTACAGAAAAATAAATTAGCGATTGTTTCAACGGCTAATCAAGATACACCATTAATGGGCGAAAAATATGCCGGTGTATTTGGTACACCAATCTTAGCATTAGATGTGTGGGAACATGCGTATTATTTAAAATATCAAAATCGCCGCGTAGATTATATTGGTGCGTTTTGGAATGTAGTTAATTGGGATAAAGTCGCCGAATTATATGCTAAAGCACAATAATCGTAACGATTAGCACAACTATTCTCATTACAATGGCATCCAGTTTTTAGCTGTGTGCCATTTTTATTATCTTCGTATTACATTTTAGGCTCGATGCACGTTATTTTATTAACATTTTCACTATCGATAGCCACAAAACATTTTTAAAAAACCGCCCCAAAAAATTGCTAACTATTGCCTAAATCCGCTACAATAACTCCCCTACAAAATAAGTTATGTTAATGACTATACCCATTATCCTGCAAAATGATTGTTTGGTACGATTGACTATCACCGATACAATATGGGAAAAGATAACGGTTCACAGAACATCGCGCTAAGCTTTGTTGATTCTTTTTCCTGACAGTTAAGGATAAGGCGTATATCATCACAATTTTACAAGATAAAATAAAATCATGTTTGAAATTAATCCTACTACCACCAAAATTGCTGAACTTACCGAGCGCACACAAGTGATTCGGGGGTATCTTTGACTATGATCTGAAAAAAGAGCGCCTAGAAGAAGTTAATGCGGAATTAGAACAGCCTGAAGTGTGGGCCAATCCCGAAAAAGCACAAGCTTTAGGCAAAGAACGTGTAGCGCTTGATGAAGTCATTGGTACTATCGATGCATTAATGCAAGGTTTGCAAGATGTTCAAGGCCTACTCGATTTAGCTGTCGAAGCTGATGATCAAGAAACCTTTGATGAAACCAATCTGGAACTCGAACAGCTTGAAAAAAAACTGGCTGGATTGGAATTTCGCCGCATGTTCTCTGGTGATGTGGATAGTGCTGATTGTTATCTCGATATTCAAGCCGGTTCAGGTGGCACGGAAGCACAAGATTGGGCCGAAATGCTTTTACGCATGTATTTGCGCTGGGCCGAAGCAAAAGGTTTTACGACCAGTGTGATAGAAGTCTCTGATGGTGATGTCGCAGGCATTAAGTCGGCTACCATCCAAATCACCGGTGATTATGCTTATGGCTGGTTACGTACTGAAACAGGTGTACATCGATTAGTTCGCAAAAGCCCATTTGACTCAGGGAATCGTCGGCATACTTCATTTGCATCTGTATTTGTCTATCCAGAAATTGATGATGATATTGCCATTGATATCAATCCTGCTGATTTACGGATTGATGTGTATCGTGCATCTGGGGCAGGTGGTCAGCATGTTAACCGTACCGAATCTGCGGTACGTATTACCCATATTCCTACTGGCATTGTGACACAATGTCAAAATAATCGTTCTCAGCATAGCAATAAAGATCAAGCGATGAAACAGTTAAAAGCTAAACTGTATGATCTGGAAATGCAGAAAAAAAATGCTGAAAAGAAGCAAATGGAAGAAAATAAATCGGATATTGGCTGGGGAAGTCAGATTCGTTCTTATGTATTAGATGATTCACGGATTAAAGATTTACGTACCGGCGTTGAAACCCGTAATACTGGGGCGGTATTAGATGGCGATTTGGATCAATTTATTGTCGAAAGTTTAAAAGCGGGTCTCTAAATGCCGCGTCTTGATAAAAAATAAGGTAAAACTATGTCAACTGAGCAACAAGATAATCATAATCAGCAGAGTCAACTTGAAGAGTTAAATAATGAGCTGAAAACACGCCGCGAAAAATTAGTGCAGATTCGTGAGCAAGGTATCGCCTTTCCGAATGATTTTAGACGTGACGCGATATCTCAGTCGCTACATCAACAGTATGACGATAAAACGAATGAAGAATTAATCGAACATAAAATCATTGTCACTGTCGCGGGGCGTATGATGATGCGTCGTATCATGGGGAAAGCCTCATTTGCTTCATTACAAGATGTTGGCGGACAGATTCAGCTCTATGTTACGCGTGATGATCTTCCCGAAGGTGTGTATAACGAACAATTTAAAAAATGGGATTTAGGCGATATTATTGGTGCTAAAGGTTATCTCTTTAAGACAAAAACGGGTGAACTTTCGATTCATTGCCAAGAAGTTCGTCTATTAACAAAAGCGTTACGCCCATTACCGGATAAATTCCATGGTCTTGCCGATCAAGAGATGCGTTATCGCCAACGTTACCTTGATTTGATTACCAATCAACAATCACGTAATACCTTCCGAGCCCGTTCACAAATTGTCACTGAAATTCGCAATTTCATGCTCGAACACCATTTTATGGAAGTCGAAACCCCAATGATGCATGTCATCCCGGGTGGTGCTTCAGCAAAACCATTTATCACGCATCATAATGCATTGGATATTGATATGTATCTACGTATTGCACCAGAACTCTATTTAAAGCGATTAGTGGTGGGTGGTTTTGAAAGAGTATTTGAAATCAATCGCAACTTCCGTAACGAAGGTGTTTCGCCAAGGCATAATCCTGAATTCACTATGATGGAAATGTACATGGCATATGCAGATTATAAAGATCTGATTGTGCTGGTTGAAAATCTTTTCCGTCGTTTAGCGATTAATGTCACCGGTAATCCTGTTGTACAATACGGCGACAATACGTTTGATTTTGGTAAACCGTTTGCCAAAATGACGATGCGTGAAGCGATTTGCCACTATCGTCCAGAAACAAATAATGCCGATCTGGATGATTTTGATAAAGCGTGCGCGATTGCAAAAAGTATTGGTATTCAGCTCGAAAAAGGGTGGGGATTAGGTCGTGTTGTCACTGAAATCTTCGAAGAAGTTGTCGAAGCGAATCTTATCCAACCGACTTTTATTACTGAATATCCAGCCGAAGTATCGCCATTGGCGCGGCGTAATGATAAAAATCCTGCTGTCACTGATCGTTTCGAATTTTTTATTGGTGGACGCGAAATCGGTAATGGTTTCTCTGAATTAAATGATGCGGAAGATCAAGCACAACGTTTTGCCGACCAAGTAAAACAGAAAGATGCCGGCGATGATGAAGCCATGTTCTATGACGAAGATTATATTATTGCACTCGAACACGGTTTACCACCGACAGCAGGATTGGGCATTGGGATTGATCGTACAGTAATGTTGTTTACTAACAGCCATACTATTCGTGATGTGATTTTATTCCCTGCTATGCGACCAAATAAATAAAGTCTTGCCCCATACCGTCGGCGACCGTTGTCGACGGTATCAAGCCCCTTGTGTGCTTAATACATATCGCCTTTAATATACACAGTCTTTAATATATGCCGTGCTTAACGCAAATAGTATTTAGATTCACCATTCGCATTGCGGACTTCAATCTACCCGCAAAAATTTGACATAAACGTAGTATAGTTCTGAAACATCCATATAAGATAATGCAAATCGTATAGGGGAAATTGAATTTTTTTACTCAAAAAGATTCAATCTTATTACTATTGATTTTTGGTGTATTTATTTTTTTATTCATGTTTTTTCAAATAAAAATTTTTCTAATCAATAGAATTAATTTTTAATTCAATTATTTTTAAGTCTAAATCGGTTTTTAACGATAGATATTATAAAAATACTTTCTCTTTTGCGATGATAAAACAGAAATACAACAGGCATGCGCTAAACCTATCCCTTACATTTCTTTACAAAAAAACAAATTAATTTTTATGAAAATAAATATTTTTTTGCTATTCTATGCCGAATTTATAACAAATAAAAATTAAAAAATTTATAATTATAGGAAAAAGTTGTATCATGATAAAAACAAAAAACAAAAAAACACACTTTTGCCAAAAGTTTTTGTTTAATTCCGGCTATATCTCTCCTTAGTCCGTTGCTTTCCTCTCACGTAAATGCGCTCTCAGTAATGACCGCTAATGCCATCGAGGGCAACGCACCTTACTTAACCTTTGATAATGGTGTCACCAAAGCAACCGATGTATCCTCTCTACTCGCAATTAAGCTGTCTAACGGTACCCGTTATGACCAAAATAATACCTCAACTGCTGCTAACCCTATCGAATTACCTGGCTTGGGGCAAACATTTGCTGATGTAGCATATTACGCTCTCAATATGGCAAACCTAATAGCACTAATTATGCTGGTAGCAGTGCAACTTACTATATTATACCAAAAGTCATTGGTCCCGTTGCGTGTTACGCACAGCCTAATCTACAGTATAGTGGGAGTCGACTTTTGGGTAATCTTAATATTTATTACAATTGGGATGGCCCTGCATCGCAATGGGATGCTACTAAGGGTTTTAAGCCGCAAAATATCAATAACCCATCGTCTAATTTCCCAACCATGGGGGCGAATAATCTATTTTTTAACTTAATTATGCAAGGTACAGGAGCTAATTATAGTACAGTACGTTATGACAAAAGCCCGGCTAACTCTGGCATAAATTTAACGATAGAGAATGGTGGCAGTACAAATATCGCTAAGATAACCGTAACCGGACCTAAGTATGGGGATTCATCAGCCACTGCCAACACGACTGTCCCAACTACCTTTACAATATACGCTGATACCAATAAAACCAATAAGATATACAGTTTTACTATCAGTAAATGGTTTATTACTAGACGTGGAGAGACGGGCGTTTATAATGCCAACTACTGTCGAAACACCTACGGGAGTAATTACCGGATTCCAAACGTAGCTGAGTACACTAATGCTAATGGCAACGGTTGGACAGGTGGTTTACCAGGCCAACCTAATAATTACCAACGTCGAATTGGCGGGGGATTATTTGCTGAGTGGGGAAATTCTATGGCTTCTCGTTACTACATCAATAGTGATTTTATGAGCAGAAGCTCTTATTGGACGGATAATTTTTTCGGCAACTATGTTTATACTATCTCTTTGGACTATGGCTTCATCACTGCTGGAGTCGCAAGCGGCGCAACCGCCTCAAGCTTTGTCCCTGTTTGTGTCACCCCTAGTCGCTTGCTAGCCGATACGGCGTAAATCCCCTTAACACGATAACGCCGTGCCTGCGCAAAGCATAACACGTGATAAACCTCACCACGGTTATGCCGTGCAGCGTGGCGAAGTTGGGCAAAAAAAGTATAATACGGTGCCCTAGCTATTGCCGGCGAGGATTATGACTATGATAAAACAGTTACCGTGATAAAACTATCACCGCGATAAAGCGGTTACCTAATAGACACAACGGTTACCGAATAGATAAAAGCGTGGCTATCAGTTGCGAAAGCCACGCTTTTATAACCAGTCAGTGGCGACGTCACCGTGGCTTTAACCACAAAAATTTGACATAAACGTAGTATAGTTCTGAAACATCCAGACAGACGTTTAGTTTTATTTATGCAGCCATTAATACATTTTTTGTGACCAACCCAGTTTGGTAGAAAGATTATTAAAATAATCATAATCTTTAGAATGGATTAAGTTAAATTCATAACGCGACCGACGGATCGCCACTTCTTGGTAAGGTTTAGCTGAAAAAATAATTTGACTATCACAGGCAATTTTTAAATCTAACGCAGTGGTTGGAAATTTAAGGCAGATAAGATCGCTACTGCGAATCACTAAAGGCCGTGCAGATAGTGAGTGCGGAAACATTGGCGTAATAATCAGCGCGTCTAAATGTGGGGCTAAAATCGGGCCACCTGCGGAAAGTGAATAAGCGGTCGATCCCGTTGGGGTCGCGATAATCAGCCCATCAGCACGCTGTGAAAAAGCGTTATAATGATTAATATACACATCGTAATCGATGATATGAGCAACAGTACTTGGCATGACGACAATTTCATTCACGGCAAAGCCAGAATGAATCAGCTTACCTTGATCATAAATGGACATCTCGAGTAGAAAACGGGGATCATCTTCATATTCACCTTTTAAGATACTCGCCAGTTGATCAATCGCTCTTTTATGCGAAATATCAGTCAAAAATCCTAAATTACCCCGATTAACACCAATGACTTTGATTGGGTAATGGGCTAAATAACGTGCCGCCCTTAACATATTACCATCACCACCAATAACAATAGCCAATTGCGCGCGTTGTCCAATTTCGTCGAGCGGCGCATATTCTTGTACAGGAAAGGTGATTTGATCTTTTAACGCATCTTCGACTAATACATGAATGCCTTGCTTAACTAACCAATGATAAATAATCTGATGTGTCTGTAGCGCTTCTACTTTACGCGGCAATCCCATTAATCCAATGCAACTAAACTGTGTCTTCATAACTATGTCCTTGGTGAATCTATCTTTATGATTTCCATCTGTATATTATCAAACAATATGACATAAAAGATCGAAAAATAGACCCTTAATATGAGATGAGCCTTGTAATAAAAAATTTTGCCTCCATAATAACTGTTATTAGATCAGTTTTCGACTACTTTGGAGAACCTATTATGGAGCAAGAAAAAACTATGCCAGATAATGATAACAATACTCATCAACCCAATCCAACCGAGACTGTCACCGAAACATCACAGCCAGATCTGAACGAAGTGGTTAAAGCAAAAGATGCGCGGATTGCTGAACTTGAACAAGAATTGCAAACTGCGAAGAAAAATGAAAGCGAAGCTATGATTCGTGCGCGTGCTGAGATCGATAATGTGCGTAAACGTGTGGAGCAAGATGTTGAAAAAGCCCATAAGTATGCGTTAGAAAAGTTTTCTAACGAACTGTTACCGGTTATTGATAATTTAGAGCGCGCGTTAGAGTCAACTGACAGAAATAATCCAGAACATCAAGCGATGATTGAAGGGTTAGAACTGACATTGAAATCATTTTTAGATACCGTGAAGAAATTTGGTATCGAAGTGGTGAATACGGAAGGTAGTCAGCTCAATCCTGATCTCCATCAAGCAATTAGTATGGTTGATTCACCAGATCATAAAACAGGCCAGATTGTCAGTACTATTCAACGTGGCTATACGCTAAACGGCCGTCTAATTCGCCCTGCTATGGTCATTGTGGCTAAGTAAGTATAAGCAATAAAGTCGCTGATCAACCATTAGCTGTCAAAATCTACCGGTAATATGCCTATTTGCCTTGCT
The DNA here is from genome assembly GCA_029433345.1 of Orbaceae bacterium ESL0727. Lineage (GTDB taxonomy): Bacteria > Pseudomonadota > Gammaproteobacteria > Enterobacterales > Orbaceae > Gilliamella. The sequence continues at coordinate 507,454 of JAQTHY010000001.1, read as the reverse complement.
TTAAGGCAGATAGGCGTTCTCGTCCGATAAATCATTATCCTATAAACAATTATCCTATAAACAATTATTCTATAAGTAATAAATCTATAAATAGTGAGTCTATAGCGGATTCTTTTATAAAAATTAGCTTATGATTTTTTTATAAAAAATAGTCTATAACAATCAAATTATAAAAAAATCAGTTTATAACGAATCAGTTTGTAACGAATGAATTTGTAATGACTTGATTTATAAAGACTTAACTTATAAAGATAAGCGGCGCAATACGTGAAGTTAAGCTAAATTCAAACTTAAGATAAGTTGTGCGTACTGCTGGCCGATTAATCAAGTAGGGGATAACCAAAAAGAATAAAAAAGCCTATTCGTGCCTATTTTCTGCACGTGTCATCTTCTTCATTTTTTGTTCGATGCGGCGACGTTTTAAAGGCGATAAGTAATCAACAAATAGCTTCCCAACTAAATGATCCATTTCATGTTGGATACAAATCGCAAGCAATCCATCTGCATCAATTTCATATTCTTCACCCTGTCGATTTTGTGCTTTAATTTTAATCGTTTCTGCACGCGGTACAAAGCCCTGACTATCTGGAATAGATAAACAGCCTTCTTCAATACCCGTTTCGCCATTTTTACAAATCACTTCTGGATTAATGATGACATACAGTTCGCTTTTATCTTCAGACACATCAATGACAATAATACGTTGATGAATATCGACTTGCGTAGCCGCAAGGCCGATACCTTTTTCGGCGTACATGGTCTCTATCATGTTATCAATAATGGTTTGGGTTTCTGGGGTGATTTCTGTGACGGATTTTGCAATTTTGCGAAGTCTCTCATCTGGGAAACGTAATACCGGTAAAATAGCCATAAATTTTTCGATCTGCTCCTCAAAACGTGGATTTATTTTTCTTGCCTGCATTGTAAACATTTATCATGTCGTTGAATAGTCTTGGTTAGTGAGTGTTTAGCTATCATTAGTATATACCATGACTATTTCTTAAAGGGTAACGGATGGATAACGTTAAAACGCTAAGACGAATTGTGATGTAAACTATGATATTGACTAAATATGAATTCTTATTGCGAATTTCAATGACTGGGCAAGGAAAATTACGCCTTTTTAAAAAAATAGGCCAGCTTTTTCGTGATGGACTACCCGCTAATATTGATACCGCACGGCTGCTTAAACAATTACAATTAACCGATGTACAGCAAGCCTTATTTTTTAAGGCTGCAGAGCATGATATCGCTCAAGCACTTGCATGGTTGGATGCAGATGTGCGAAATAGTATGATCGCGTATTGCGATATGGATTATCCGCCGTTGCTTAAGCAGATCAGTGCCGCGCCACCGTTACTGTTTATCCAAGGCGATAAACGGCTACTTTTGTCCCCTCAACTTGCGATGGTGGGTAGCCGTGAGTTTAGTGAGTATGGTGCACAGTGGGCACGTTATTTTGCCGGTGAATTGGCAATCAACGGTATGACAATCACCAGTGGGCTTGCCATGGGTATTGATGCGATTTGTCATCGCGGTACGTTAGATGTGGCAGGGAATACGATTGCCGTTTTGGGTAGCGGGAGTAGTCATATTACGCCACGTACCAATTTGCATCTAGCAAAAGATATTTTAGCAGCGGGTGGGGCGATTGTTTCAGAATTTTTACCGGCCACGCTGGCTCGTCCGGAATATTTTCCTCGTCGTAATCGAATTATTAGTGGCCTAAGTTTAGGTACATTTGTGGTAGAAGCATCTACCCAAAGTGGTTCGCTGATTACTGCACGTTATGCACTTGAACAGAATCGTGATGTATTTGCGCTGCCGGGGGAAATTAATAATGATAACTGTAGTGGTTCACATTGGTTAATTAAACAAGGTGCCTATTTAGTGACGCATCCGACCGATATTTTAGAGCATTATTCTGGCTATCTATCACATGCTAATTTGCAACAGACAATACCCGTTGAACAGTCTCAGTCAATTTTGCATCCAGAAATTTTTGCGGTAATTCATCACCAACCTATATCGGTCGATAGAATTGCCGAACAGCTCGAATTATCGATTCCTGATATCACGATAAAGTTATTAGATCTGGAATTAGAAGGGCTGATTAAGACGGTTACTGGCGGCTACATTCGTAACCGCATACCGTAAATTAAGTTAGGAATTGTTTATGCTTTTTCTTCGGTGTCGAGCGCAATTTCGGAGAGAATAATACCGGTATTATCAGCGTAGATAAAATCGCCTGAAAAGAAAGTCACACCCGCAAAATTGATACGGATATCCACTTCACCCATACCTTGATCATCCACACCAACAGGAATGGCAGCCAGTGCTTGAATACCTATTTGTGCTTCAGCCAGCAAATCGACTTGACGAACAGCACCATATACCACAATGCCTTCCCAATGATTTTGCACGGCAATATCAATTAATTCTATATCGATAAGTGCGCGGCGAACCGAACCCCCACCGTCAATGACAAGGACTTTGCCTGTGCCATCAGCTTGTAACGCTTCGTAAAGCAGGCCGTTATCTTCAAAACATTTTACGGTCACGACTTGCCCAGAGAAAGAAGATATACCACCAAAATTACTAAATAGAGGCTCAACTACATTGACATCTTCTGGGTAATAGTCACAGAGAATCGAAGTATCAAATTCCATCATTAAAACTCCTTGCACTGCATTTTTTAATTTATAATCCGCTATTGTATTGGTTTATGTTCTTACCGTATAGCGTTAATTATTATCAATAAGCGATAAAATTCCAATCAATATAAGTGAACTCAACGTAATTAGCTTAACGTTATGCGTTAGCTAAGATCCTGCGTTAGCTAATATCAAGAGTTAGCTTAGCACAATTCCCAAACAATAAAGTAAATTAGTCAATAAAGCAAGTTTGACCATCTGTAAAAATAGTGGCGCAACATCCTTTGCCGTCACACTACAGAATATGGCGCGGGCATGCTGATAAAACAGTGGAAGCAGTAAAAGAAATAACCACCCCCATATTGTTTGCAAATAGTAGTAAGAAAAGTGGCTGAGCAATGCGAGTGAAAGTAACAAGATACAGAGATGATAAGTGCGCCCCATTTTTTTACCCATCAGCACCACTAAAGTTCGTTTATGGTGGATAAGATCATTATCAATATCGCGTAAATTATTAATATTTAGCACCGCGACAGATAGCAAACCACAACCGAGAGCGGGGTAAATTAAAAAGAGGGATAACTGTGAAGTTTGCAGGTAATAACTGCCGATAACACTGACTAATCCAAAAAAGATAAGAACCGATATATCACCTAAGCCATTATAACCGTAAGGTTTTTTGCCGACAGTATAGGTAATTGCCGCAATAATCGAAAATAAGCCAAGTAATAAAAAACCAAGTAATTCATAGAGATTATGGCAAGCTAACGCTAATAAACCAAGTCCAGAAATCACACATAAGCCAGTCGTTACCCATAACGACGTTTTAAGCTGCTTGAGGGTAATTAGCCCTAACTGAATACCGCGAACTGGGCCTACACGGGCGGTTTGATCAGTGCCTTTTACCGCATCGCCGTAATCATTGGCTAAATTCGATAAGATCTGCAACAGTGCACCGGTGGTAAGTGAGAGCAACAATATACCAATATGGAATTGATGTTGCCAATAAGCCAGCGCATTCCCCACTAAAATAGCAGAAAGTGCTAAAGGTAATGTTTTTAAACGTAAACTAATGATTAATGGATAACATTTCATTGTAATTAAAATTTTAATGATTAATTATTGCCAATCAAGGTGCAAACGGGCATTAATCATAACAATAATTATAAGGATATTCACCTTTTTTTACGTAAAGATAGCCGTTAATCTCATGACGAGAAGCAAAAAAGAATAATTATCAGTGTAATCGATGTTTAAAGCGATGTCTAAAATAACGGCGTACCCGTCCATCACGCAGCGCAGCAATAAATATGCCGAGCGAACCATAGATAAAGCCGAGCAATAATATCATGAAAATATTATCCCAATTATCGGAAAGATTGGCGCCCATCTGATTAACGCCAGCGATCATATTAGTTGCCCATGTTGACGGTAATAATTTCGACACAAACTGAACCCAGAGCGGCATAGCATCTAACGGCCAAATTGTGCCGGATAGATAAAAAACCGGTGTAGTTAAGAAGGCGAGAGTGAGGTAGATCATCTCAATATGGCGCAAACATTCAGTCAACAATTTACTTAAGCCAAGTGTGCCTAAAAGCAGCGGTAATGACATCATTAAAATATCGGGTAAGGTGGCGAGTTGCCGATAACCTAAAATCCACGGCCATAAACCAAATAATACCAGCGATAAGAATAACCAGATAGGCAATAGACCGCATAAGCTACCAATAAAAATAATTTTAGGTGGTTTACCTTGCGGTAATGAATTTAATGTAATGTTAGTGCGTGTTGATGCAATTAAAAATGAGTGTTGCAGCAGCATGACTAAAAGTCCTGGCAACGTGATAGCGGCAAAACTCACACCCGCGTTATAGAGCGCTTCGGTTTGACCTTTTATCGGCGATAAAATAATGCTAATTTGTTGGGGGGAGAAGCCATTATTTAACATGATTTTGGTATTAAAATTGGTCAGGATTTGTTGATAAATAGTTTGCAGATCGCGCTGAATCAAACCATTGACCAAACGGCTTGATGCATCCCCATAAGCGGGAATCGTGATAGTTTCACCACTCAATAACCGTTTTTCAAAATTACGCGGAATCATAATAACGGCGAATAATTTACGTTCATTAATATCTTGATAGGCTTGCCATGAGTTATCATATAACTTCACTTTGATTTTCGCACTGGTATCTAATGAACGGATTAAATCACGACTCGACGTCGTATGATCCATGTCCACCACGGCAATAGGCAGATCGATAATTGTGCCATTGCTGTATACCAAACTCATCAGCGAAACAGAAATAAGCAACAATAGCCACATAGGTCGCCCAAGTAAACGCAGTGAAAGCCGTATAAATGCAGTCCAAAATAACTTTATCATTTTCACTTCATCTTATGTCAGTGTTTCTTTACGATATAATCGTCTTACAAGCCGTTTTCTTACCAATACGGTAATAATAATCGGATAGATCATTAAAATAGCGCATGTTTTTAGGACGGATAGGTAAGGTGCATGGCGTAAAAAGAGATCAAATAATTTATTTAGCGCATAAGTTAACGGTTCTATCGAAGAGATTAATCTTGCAATCCATGGCATAGCCAGTTCGGGAACCATAATACCTGAATAGGTTAACGCTAATCCGACTAATAAACCAATATACATATAAGCATCAATGGTTGTTTGAGTAAAACTAAACAATAAAATACCGAGACTTTGCGCCGCAATGACATAAAAAAAGACCACAATTAGCATGGCAATCGGCGATCCTGATACTCGTGCATCAGAGAAAAAGACCAACAACGCAATTTCAAAAATCAGCAAAGTCGTATACCAAATGGTGTAAGGCGCGAGTTTACCCAGCACAAATGGATAACTTAAGCGGGTATGTTTAGGTAAATTACCCAACAGGTGAATCGTCATACTGACCACAAATAACTGTAATAAATGGACAACAGCCGAAAATTGTTGAAAGTACATGGAGTTACCACTGCTGTTATAGAGTCCATCATAATTAAAATTGATTTTAATCAATGGCGGCGTGGTAAGACCAATTTTATTGGCTAAGGTAACCCGATACTGTTCATTCAAGGTGGCAATTAATCCGGAATAATCCATAATCGAATAAAGTCCTGCACTATAATATAGTGCATTATAATAGAGCATGGGGGTCGGTTGCCGTCCAGACAAAACATCCGCTTCGAAGTTTGGCGGAATATAAAGCAAAGCGTAAATAGCCGATTTTTCTAAATCATGTTCTGCTTGGCTAAGCTCATTATCATAATTGATTAAATTAGCATGTGCAGCTGCATTTAAATTACGGGTGATTTCGCGTGATAAGACGCTGTTATCTTGATCGATATAACCAACTGGGAGATCAAAAAGAACCCCGCGATAGAAAATACTACTGATGAGCACAAAAATAACCAGTGGCAAAATCCACATTAACCAATGCGCAGTAAAATGTTTAAAGATCCCAACTATTTCGTTATCAAAGGATCGGTGGAAAGCGTGCATAAAATCTACTGCGCTTTGCTTAGAGATTAACTTTCGATAAAAGATTAATTTTCTAATTGCCATAATGCACTCATGCCTACTCTTAACCCTTCAACGGGATCGATAGGATATAACCGAATTTCAAAGGTTTTGAGATCAAAATCACCTGTTGCGCGAGTTGCACGTTTAGTCGCATAATCACCCATAGGGGCAATATAACGAATTTCGGCCATCACTTTTTGATTACCAAGTGCAGGCACCGTAATCATAACGTGGTCACCTTTATGGATATGGGCCATGATATCTTCACGGATATTAAACACAAAATAAGCTTGGGATAGACGAATAATAGTTAATAATGGACTACCCGCATTAAACAGTTCACCTACTTCGGCAGGAATAGAACCTATTTCCCCTTCAACGGGCGCCTTGACTTCTAAATCATCATATTGGATTTCGAGTTGTTTTAGCTGTTCTTCGGCTTGCTGTAATTGCGCATTATAAATTTGCCGTTGTTCAATACGATCGCCATGTTTGGCTTGATCCAAGTTAGCTTGTGCTGATTGGACTTGTTGGAACGTTGCGTCGCGTGTGCGTAGCGCATCGTCTAAAATAGATTGTGACACGTAACCTTTCGATGAAATGGCATGATTGCGCTCATACTCTTTTGAGGCATTATCATAAGTCACTTGAGCTTGTTTGAGTAAAGCTTCATAATAGCGAATGCTCTCTTCGCGGGTGCCATTTTGTGAAAGTTCAACTTGTGCATTAGCTTGATCTCTAGCCGCTTTTGCCGCTTTGACTTGTGCAAGTAATTCTGGACTATCTAAAGTAATGAGCAACGTATTTTGTGTCACATCATCGCCACGGTTAACATAAATATTTTGTACTCGCCCCTTAGCTTTAGACGCAACACTGACATTCGGTGCATCAACTTCTCCTTGCAGAATTAAGTGGCTATTATGGGCACGAATTAGAATCGTTATTGCGATTAAAATGATCATTAATGAAATGATGATAAAAATTTTTTTATTCATAAAAAATATATTAGATAGTATGACGGTTAGATAAGGGTTAATGACAAGAATACTACATTTTGCCAAGCGCGGCTAATATACGTAACTTCTTGTGTAGTCGTTATACGGAAAATGCTTTACCTATTAATCTGGAATCTGTTTTATTGGTATTTAGCTGCCCAATAATCAAAAAAAATAGATAAAGTCCTACTGATTTAGTATGATATTCGCAGTTAACTCAAAAGGCATATAAAATGGAAAAAATAATTGTTATTGGAGGCGGAGCCGGTGGTTTAGAACTTGTGACTCGATTAGGAGATACATTAGGGAAAAGTAACCAAGCCGAAATAACCCTCATCGATCAAAATAGCTATCATCTCTGGAAACCTTTGTTACATGAACTTGCAACGGGCGTACTGGATGAGCAAGTAGATAATATCTACTACGCAGCACAAGGGCAACAACACCATTTTTTATTCAAACAAGGCAGTTTGCTCAATATTAATCGCGACGATAAACATCTGTTTATCACTGATATGAATGGTCAAGATATCATTGTCGATTATGATATTTTGGTTATTGCAATCGGTAGTGTGGCCAATGATTTTGGTACGCCAGGTGTCAAAGAACATTGTATCTATTTAGATGATCAGAACTCGGCTATAAAGTTACGAGAAACGTTGATTGCAAAATTTAGCAGTTTCTGTTCTATTATCGATACCACACCCGAAGAAGATAAGATCCATATCGCGATTGTTGGTGGCGGCGCAACCGGTGTTGAACTCGCTTCTGAATTACCTTCTATGGTCGAAACATTTGGCGTATGTGGCCGTAATAAAATGTGCTCTGATTTATTAGCCATCACCGTGATTGAAGCAACTGATCGTATTTTACCGTCATTACCTGAATCAACCGCAAAAGGTGTTAGCGAAACTTTACAAAAACGGGGTATTCGCATATTAACCAACACAATGATTACCAAAGCGGAAAGTGATGGTTTTTACACCAAAGATGGCGATATCATTAAAGCGGATATGATGATCTGGACTGCGGGCATTAAAGCGCCTGACTTCTTGAAAAATATCGGTGGACTTGAATCAAGCCGTTCTAATCAATTAGTGGTTAAGCCAACATTACAAACAACGCGGGATGATTCTATTTTTGCGATTGGTGATTGTACTTATGCTATGCAAGATAATGGGCGACCAGCGCCACCGACTGCACAAGCGGCACACCATATGGCACAAACCTGTGCGGATAATATTGATAGATTACTGAAAAAGAAACCGCTTAAATCATTTAAATACCATGATCGTGGTACGATTATTTCATTGCATGATACCGCGCAAGGTGTGATGACTATCAGTGGTAATTATCAAATCGGTATTAAAGGACGTTTAGCGCTATTAGGACACCGATTGCTATATCGTATGCATCAAATTTGTTTATTGGGAATCGTTAAAACATGGCGATTTGCACGCGCAAGTAAGGTGATGCACAAAACCAAATCATCGGCTATTTTTACTAACCGCAATTCGACCGATCGCAAATAGTTTTTTTACCGGTGCAAAACTTTTACGATATAAATGATTAACGCCGTACTGATTCAGTGCGGCTAAATGCGCTTTAGTTGGGTAACCTTTATGTTGAGCCAACCCATATTCAGGATACTGTTTATCGAGCTCAACCATTTCGCGATCACGCGCCACTTTGGCCAAAATTGACGCAGCACTGATCTCGGCAACTAAACTATCCCCTTTCACAACCGCTTGGGCATGAATACCAAAATCGGGACAACAATTGCCATCCACTAATATCCAATTCGGTTGGATAGCCAATCCGGCGACTGCACGCTGCATGGCAAGTAACGTTGCATGTAAAATATTGAGTTGATCAATTTCGGCCACGGTACTTCGTGCGATTGACCAAGCTAACGCTTTTTCTTGGATCTCACTAAATAGCTGTTCCCGCTTTTTTTCACTTAATTTTTTAGAATCGGCCAGCCCGGCAATTGGCCTATGCGGATCTAAAATAACCGCGGCAGTCATCACATCCCCACACAAAGGGCCACGACCAACTTCATCTACCCCGGCGATTAATGTCGCATTAGGGTAAGTAAACGTGATAGACGACACCATGGAATTAGCCATTTTTGATGAATTTCCTGCTTAATTGTAATTAATTATCTGATTTTTTCGGCGATAAATGCTGATTTTCGATTACGTCGATTACGGCTTGTGCAGCTTGTTTATCTGCTTGACGACGAATTTGTTCATGTAATGATAAAAACGTTTCTTTTAATGCGTGATTATCGCCTTCCAGTAAAGGTGTAACGTGCTTGACAATGTTTTCGGGCGTGCAATCGTGTTGCAACAATTCGGGTACGATTTCGTGTCCGGCTAAAATATTGGGCAGTGAAACATAAGGGGTTTTAATCAGTTTTTTCGCTAACCAAAAAGTGAATGCTTTCATTTTATAGCCGACTACCATTGGACATTTGGCAAGCATACATTCTAATGCGACCGTACCCGAAGCCAAAATGGCGGCATCGCTGGCGATCATCGCTTCGCGCGCATGGCCATAGAGCAGTTGGATATCTAAATCTGGCGCAACGTGTGCTTTGATCTGTTCGAATTCCTTTCGCCGTTGACGACTCGATAAGGGAACGACAATATGTAAATCGGGATCGCGTGCTTTGAGTAATTTTGCCGCTTGTAAAAAAGGCTCAGACAGTAAGGTAACTTCGGCATGACGACTCCCAGGCAAAAGTGCCAAGCAGTGACAATCTAAAGGAATAGCCAGTTTTTGCCGCGTTGCGATTTTATCGGGATTTAACGGGATATCATCTGCCATTTTATGGCCAATAAAGCGACAAGGGACATTAAATCTATCATAAAAGGCCTTCTCAAACGGCAAAAAAGCTAATATGAGATCAGTATTGCGCTTAATTTTAAAAACGCGCTTCTGTTTCCATGCCCACACGGACGGACTGACATAGTGAATCGTTTTGATACCCTGTTTTTTTAACTTTCCTTCTAATGAAAGATTAAAATCTGGCGCATCAATGCCGATAAAAATATTCGGTTTGATCGCCAAAAGTCGTTTAGTGATAGCGCGTCGAATGGCAAGAATACGACGTAGTTTACCGAGCACCTCGACGATACCCATGACGGAAAGTTCATCCATTGGATACCATATTTGGCAACCAACAGCTTGCATATGAGGGCCGCCAATACCAACAAAATGGATGGACGAATATTCTGCTTTTAAGCTGTCACTATTCTCAAATAGCTGCCTTAAGGCGGTAATCAATCCTGATCCCAGAATGTCGCCAGAGGTTTCTCCAGCGACTAAGGCGATAGTTAGAGGACGGCGGGTTGTCATTTTTGTGATATATTATTTGTAATCTTTGATTTATAAACCTGATTTGTAAGGCCTGTTGGTTAACGAATGATACCACGTGTTGACAGGGCAAAAAAATCGCTAAACAATCCAACTTCAGGATGTTCTTTAGCCAGTTCTGCAATAGCTGTTTTCGCTTCTTCTAAGGTTAATCCATCACGATATAATAGCTTATAACTATGGCGAATCGCTTGTAGTGCCTCTTTGCTAAAGCCCCGGCGTTTAAGCCCTTCATAATTCACACCATGTGGTGTAGCGTGATTACCTTGAGCAATCACGTAAGGCGGAACATCTTGCGCAACGCCAGAACAGCCACCAACCATAACATGTGAACCCAATATACAGAACTGATGTACAGCGGTCATACCGCCAATAATCACATAATCGCCTAATTGGACATGGCCACCTAAGGTTGCGTTATTGGCTAAAATACAACGATCATGAATTTGGCAATCATGCGCAATATGGGCATTAATCATGAATAAATTATCGTTGCCAATTTTGGTCACTTCGCTACCTTGCATCGTACCACGATGGATAGTCACGCTTTCACGAATCATATTGCGATCACCAATTTCGGTACGCGTTGGTTCGCCACGGTATTTAAGGTCTTGATTCACTTCACCGATAGAAGCAAATTGGTAAATCTGATTATCTTTACCAATTTTAGTGTGCCCGTTGATCACAACATGCGATTTTAAAAAGGTACCTTCACCAATTTCAACATGTTCGCCAATATAACAAAAAGGGCCAATTTTGACATTATCACCAATAATAGCCCCTTTTTCGATCACTGAACTTGGATGTATCTCAACAGCCATACGTTTTCCTTAATTCTGTCATTCTTGTTTACACGCTATAGCATAGGGTGTGATATCAATAGTGCTGATCGTTAGGTAACTATTTGCGTGCGCACATCATTTCGGCTTCACAAACTAACTTACCATCGACACTTGCCACACCGTGGAATAATGCGATTCCGCGACGTTCTTTAATATATTCGACATCTAAGACTAATTGATCACCAGGTACGACAGGGCGTTTAAAACGGGCTTTATCGATAGAAGCAAAATAGTACAACTGGCCAGGGGTTAATTCATCAATGCTTTTAAACGCCAAAATACCGGTTGCTTGCGCCATCGCTTCTAAAATTAAGACACCCGGGAAAATGGGTTTATTAGGGAAGTGCCCTTGGAAAAAAGGTTCATTAAAACTGACATTCTTAATAGCTTTTAAGGTTTTGCCTTTTTCGTAACAAACGACACGATCAACCATCAAGAATGGGAATCGATGAGGTAGTAAGCGGATGATCTCTTCAATATTCAGAGAGTTAAGTTCTGTAGTCAAAATCGCTGTCCTTCTACATTAATTAATTATCATAAATGCCAACTATTATAACTGAGTATACCATCTTCACTCAAGGTGATTTGTTATCAGCACTGTTGATAAAATTGTTGGCGGGGTCATGTTTACCCGGTAATCAACTTGTTTTTTAAGTAATAATTTTGCCTGCGATTTAGTTGCAACTATTCACCATCGCACACGCTGTTTTAGATTTGTTGTGATCTTTTCATCATAACAACCGCAGGGGAATTGATAGTGATTTCGGATGATTAGCACAAAAAACATAAAAGACATAAATACTGATTTATAAAAAATAGATAAATTTATTTTTTCAATATAATGCCAATAGTAAACAATCAGGTTGGTCTTGGACAGGCAGTTTAGGGCGTCAAGGGGCGAGTTTATATACCCGGCAAATTGGTGGTGGTCTCTTTTCGGAGTGGGGTGATATGGGAACGATAATTAAGGCTGACTATTACCCCAATACTGATTTTAATCATGGAAGTATAAGTGTGGGGGTATGGGCAAGTGAACGTATAGCTAATAATTATGTTGTACAAATTTCTAATGGCACAGGTTTTATTAGTACTGCACAAGTTACTACTAACTTATATTTATCACATATCTGTGTGACACCTTAATTGTATTACACGATTGAATGAACAATTATTGAGTAAACACTTAATTAGTAAACATTTACACAGTAAATAAGCATTCAATAAACAACAGTGGTTAACTAAAAGTTGGCCACTATTGTTAGCGATGTATTTTAGCCATTATTTTTGCCTTTCACTTTTTAATAAAGACTAACTTTCCCCAAAAACGGCAAATTATCTATTTGGATGTTTCAGAACTATACTACGTTTATGTCAAAATATTTATGTCAACATCTTGAAAATAACCAAATAACCAAATAACCAAATAACCAAATAACCAAATAACCAAATAACCAAATAACCAAATAACCAAATAACCAAATAACTATGACAATAACGGTTAATTGATCTGCACATTACTATCCATAATATCGATAATCATCTTTTGGTGGATTTACCGAGTTTGGCTAACCCGGCAAGGGGTATCTTTGGTGAGTCAGTGCGCGCACTTTGTTCGTCATATCAGTTTTCTATATTAGATTCGCCATATAGTTTTCTTATCTTGGATTCACTATATCAGATTATTTATCTTGGATTTGTGATATTGGCCTAATCGCGATAATGGTAGACTAACCATTAATCCATTCTATTCCTTACATTTCTTTACAAAAATGGCGTGGGGTTATTTTGACATAAATCATATTATGACGTAACATCAGCGCGCTAAATTAACTATACACATACTCTATAACACTATTTTTACGCAGTTTTACCACGATTATCTTGGGGTTTGATCAGAAATCGCCGTAAAATGCGTAAAATTTTTTTGTGTAGGGACATAAAAAAGTTGAAAAAGAATAAGGAAAGTGCTAGAAAAACACAAAAACACAAAAACACAAAAACACAAAAACACAAAAACACAAAAACACAAAAACACAAAAACACAAAAACACAACTGCTAGAGCCGTTAATTGATGGTTTAGCTGCACAATTTCTCGTCACACTACGTCGCTTTTATTCACCATTATCTGCTTCATTCTTACTGCTATTTTGTACATTATATCGCCTGTTATGCTGTTTATTTTATCGTCGACCTAGTCTACTATATGCTCTATATAGCTTACATCGCCAATCTCATCCACATCGCCAACGTTTATCAGCCGCGACAATACTTATCACATCATTAACAATGAGTTGCGCGTTTAATGTCAATGCGCTATCGGCCAGCACCGCGAATGCCATCCAAGGGACGCCCCCGTATCTCACTTTTGATGGTGGAGTTACTAAGGCGTATGACACCGCGACATTATTGGGCATCAAGCTATCGGATGGGCGAGATTTTAATCAAAGTAATAATCCATCAAGTATCAATAACCCAATTGAATTACCGGTTGCCGGGCAATCAGTCGATGATATCGAGATGTTTATTCCTAAACAAAAAGTGAGTGTCACTTTGGATGAGTTAATTCGTGCCCCCAATAGTTATTGGCGAGATGATAATGAAGATGGGCAGGGCACCAATGGCATCACGGCAACTGGCACCTTAACTGCGCAAATACAAGATTCGTCCGGTAATACCGTTGCGCGAAGTGATAGCTTAACGCCTTGCGAAAAGTATTACAAAATCACATTAAGCAGCAGTGGAGGGCGATTAACTACCCAATATGGCTATCCGAATAGTACTAATTTTAATGCGGTAAGTACAACTTACTATGTCAAATCCAAAATGCCGGATACAACAACTGTCTGTTATGCGCAACCAAATATGCGCTATAGTAGTGTTAATAAAGATTTTTGGCATGATAAAATAGATGGGCCAGCCAGTCAATGGGATCCGGTATATGGCTTTAAGCCACAAAATATCCACTCCCCATTGGCTAACTTCCCGACAACAGGGGGAAGTGGTTTATTCTTTTACCTTTTAATGACTGGTCCTAAGATTAATTGGCAAAATATTCGCTATGATAAAAGCCCAAGCGATTCCGGTATTAGTCTCGCCATTGGTGATGGCAAGGGCAATAATCAGGTAAAAATAACCTTAACTGGCCCAGTAAAACAAAATAATAGCTCAAACAACATAAATTATTACAATAGTGCTGTTCCAACTACCTTCACACTTTACACCGATGCAACCAAACAAAAAAAGCTCTATAGTTTTACAATAGGAAAATGGTTTCTTTATGAGGGTGGTTACTCAGACATACCGTATAGAGAAAATCAATGTAGCAATAACTTGAGTAGCCGTTACCGAATAATAAGTCCCATTGACGTAACGAATGCAAATGGTCGTGGTTGGACAGGGGGCTTGCCTGGACAACCCAATAATTATCAACGCCGTATTGGTGGTGGATTATTTAGTGAGTGGGGAAATATGTATGACTATTGGATTCAAGGGGCGAGTATCGTAATTTCATCTGGTTACTTCACTCTTGGAAATAAATACGCGATTAGTTCAAGTGACGGCTTTTTTAACGGTGTTACCCCTAGTGCTTACCTCTGTGTGACACCTTAACCCTGACGTGAGTGGTATAGAAAGTCATAATCTTATCCTTTTCGTTTTTCTAATTATAGCTGTGGGTAACCAGACTGACACTGTCAACGATCATTAAAAAGTGGATCAATTTTCAATGATCGTTGACATAGTTAATAAAGATAAAATAATAACAACACGTTTCATGCTATTTTTCTTTTAATTTAGATCTTGATTCAATTAAAATAGGTTTAGATGAGTTGTTTATATTTTTGATTTCAATAAGTCTATTGATTAATTATTGACCCTATCCTAAATTTTGTGTATTTACCAATTAAAGGTGACCGTTAATTCTGTCACCAAATTCTATAATAAATCGACTCATGGCATAGCAAATGGTTTATTGCTGACTCTACTCAAAGATACGATCGTAGAAATTTTTACTCATTTTCTTGTTCGCGTCGTTATGGAACGGGTTATGATCTTCCATATGCTCTAGAACTTAGTAATCTAGAAAAAGTGGGTTTCAATAGCTGGACAAAGTATACAAGGCAAATTGGTAAGGGGCTATTTGCAGAATGGGGAAGTATGGCGGCATACAATTATGATTATTACCCCAATACGGGTTTTAATTCTATTTCGGCAGCTTATATATGGGTTAGCGAAGAAAAATCTGGAGTACATGCCCATGTTGATCCTAATAATGGTAACTTTTTTTACCCTGGCCTTGATGGCACCTGGGGGTACAGTAGTGCTAATTACTTTGCCTGCGTGAAACATTATTAATCATTATAGAGTCTCAAGATATTTAAGGTCTATTTTGATAAAAAAGCCATATAGTTATGGATTAATTTTTAACGATTAATGGACTTAACGATAATTTTGTTAATGCAATTATTTAATTTTATCTAACTTTTTAATTAAAGGAGTGGCTAATAGTTAGCTACTCTTTTACCTATTATTTTTAGTTATTATTTTTGTTTATCCCGCTTTGGGGATTAAGGTTAAGTTTTATTCATAACCAGATAACTATTTAATTAGTCGCACTCCGTTTTTGAATTCACTTATGGACCAATAACCGAATAAGTAATAATTACGTTGCGCAAATTTCTACTTTTAATGGTTATATCTCTAGTGCGAATAACACTTCTACCAATTACAATTCACATATCTGTGTGACACCTTAATTGCCATGATCGTGCGCTTATCTATTCCCTGTATTTTAAAAAATGACTAGTATATAATAAGCCGGTTAATTTCATTAGGTAAGATTTTTCAACTTGGAGAGTAGTATGAAATCATTGATTAAAATGACATTAGTAAGTAGTGCCATTGTATTAGCTTTAGTTGGTTGTAACGAAAAGAAATCAACTGACGCCAATGCGGATAAAGCAAAAATTACCACCGATGCCCAAAAAGAAGCCTATGCATTGGGGTCATCTTTTGCGAGCTATATGAAAGGGAATTTAGATCAAAATCAAATCAAGACTGATGCTGACTATGTTATTAGTGGTTTTGCAGAAACTTATCGTGGCGCTTCTCAACAGACTGAAGAAGAAGTCAAAACTATTTTAGATGGATTTGGTCAACGTCTACAAGCTGAAACAAAAGCCCGAATTGAAAAAGAAAGTAAAGAAAATACCGAAGCAGGTGATAAATTCCGTGCTGATTTTGCCAAACAAGATGGCGTTAAAAAGACGGATTCTGGACTGTTATATAAAATTGTTCAAGAAGGTTCAGGGCGTCACCCAACTGCTGATGATACTGTAATTGTTCATTACACAGGTACATTAACTGATGGCCGTAAATTTGACAGCTCTTATGACCGTGGCGAAACTGCAACATTTCCACTTAATGGTGTGATTAAAGGTTGGACAGAAGGAATTCAGTTAATTGGTGTTGGCGGCAAAATTAAATTAGTTTTACCACCAGATTTAGCGTATGGCTCACAAAGTATGCCGGGTCAAGGCCAAAATGCAGCAATTGGTCCAGATTCAACATTAGTCTTTGAAGTTGAATTATTAGGTATTGATGATCAAAATCAAGATCAACAAAAACCGAAAGCCAAATTAACCAACTAGGTTAACAAGCTCAGTTAATAAACTGAATTAACAAGTGAGTGTTTAATCATGAATTTTACGTCATCTATTTTAGAGATGTTATTCATTAATCATTCATTTGTTATGGTAGAGAGCCATTATCCATCATGTATCCATATGGTGCACGGAAAAGTAATCGATCGTAGATCGCTTTATGCTTTTTCCCCGTTATTCCGCTGGCAAGTGTCGGCGGAAGTGTTGCTGTTAAGGTCAGCTCACTATGTTAAACGGTAATGGCTATCTATCATCATTGTTAATCTTATCCATATTGTCACGCTACTAAGATCATCACTATATCCATGACTACATCCTTAACCTATACGCTGATTGTTACTGGTCCTGCTTATGGAACACAAGCGGCATATCTTGCTTATCAATTTGCGCACGCTTTACTGACCGATTCTCCCCATACTCTCCGAACGGTATTTTTTTATGGCGATGGTGTTTATAACGGTAACGGTTATACCGATCCGGCTAATGATGAGTTTGATCTTGTCGACGCGTGGCAAAAGTTGGCACAAGATCATCAATTGCAACTGGCTATCTGCATTGCCGCCGCGCAACGACGTGGCGTGACAGCGCAAAACTGTGCTGAGCAATTTACCTTAACTGGATTGGGTGAATTGAGTGAATCTATTGCGGTTTCTGATCGTGTTATCCAGTTTTAATGGTTAATTTACAGTTTAGTTAGCGTATTTTGATCGAGATTGTTGTTGAGTGAGATTATTTTTAGCTAACCATAAAACAGTTTTATGATGAGAGCAGACAATAATGAAAAAAATTGCTGTGGTGATAAGTCACCTACCACATGGTGATGCTAAAGGTCGCGAAGCCTTAGATATCGCGTTAGCACTGTCTGATATTAACCAGATGTCCCTGTTTTTTGAAGGTGAAGGAGTATTTCATCTATTGCCTAACCAACAACCCGAAAAAATTTTGCTGCGTGATTATATTGCTACCTTAAAATTATTGGCGCTTTATGATATTGACAAGGTCTATGTCGACCAAGCATCCTTAGATCATTATCATATCCCTGTGACTGCAATCACTATTCCCATTAAGATTATCAATCAAGCAACGGCAACCCAATTGCTGACTGAACAACACGCTATTTTGCGGTTTTAGTTGCTATCACATTATTCACCGTTGATGCGGTATTGCTTTATCGCCATTTGCCGAAAAGCTATTTTACCGATCACCATCATTAAGTACGTCACGATTATGTGCTATTCCGCGCCATGCCGTTTTTATTATAAGAATGTATTGTGAGAATGCTTATAACGGTGGCCTTTATCGGAAATAGTTTCTATAATGGACCGTTCTTATAGTCAGCTGTTGTTATGATCAACAGTTATCGTTAATAGCTATAATTAACAGTCATAATTTACAGCTATAAGTAACGGTTATGATAATTAACAGCGTTGATGATCAATACTCTTTATCATAAAACGTTATCATAATAGATGACGATTTATCGATAAAAACACAATACTACAATAACACAAGGTTATATACGTCATGTCTGCAACTTCTCATTCTACTACCATGAATATCGCGGTTAGCAATCACAATCAACCTTTTGGTGCGTTACTCGGCCATGCACCTAGTGGGGTTGCTATCTATTCCTCTAATTATGCAACGGTTGATCCAAAGGATTATCCGGATGATTCTTCTTATCGCAGCTACCTTGGTCGTGAATATATGGGCTATAAATGGCAATGTGTAGAATTTGCGCGGCGGTTTTTGTACCTAAATTACGGCGTAGTTTTTACCGACGTAGGGATGGCGTATGAAATCTTCTCATTGCGTTTTTTGCGAGAAGTTGTGACTGAAAAAATCCTGCCGCTACAGGCGTTTGCAAATGGCAGTAAAAAAGCGCCAATAGCCGGTGCCCTATTAATTTGGGGGGAAGGGGGCATTTTTAAACGTACAGGCCATGTTGCGATTATTACCGAAGTATTGTCTGATAAAATTCGCATTGCTGAACAAAATGTGAGTGATATTCGCCTGCCAGCAGGGCAGCAGTGGACACGTGAGCTGCCGATGATCGTCACTGACGAAGGGTATCAACTCAAAGATACGTTTGATGGCACCACCATTTTAGGGTGGATGATCCAAACCGATGATACGACATATAGTTTACCGCAACCCCTGACGCCACCAAAGTATCTGGCCATTCATAGTGATACCGTTGCACGTCACGGGCAGTTTGATCATGATTGGCTGAATGAAAAAGATCCTCTTGAGCACGCTTATGTGATCGATAATGGCCACAATGTCAATCATGATGATCCGTATCGCTATTTCACTATTTCGGAAAGCGCGCGGCAAGAACTGATTCGGGCGACCAATGAGCTGCATCTTATGTATTTACATGCAACGGATAAAGTCCTTAAAGATGACAATTTACTCCGTTACTTTAATATACCCGACATTTTATGGCCACGCTTACGGCTTTCATGGCAACAACGGCGTTATCAAATGGTCACGGGGCGATTAGATTTTTGTATGAGTGAACGCGGTTTGAAAGTATATGAATATAATGCTGATTCAGCGTCATGCCATACTGAAACCGGCTTGATTCTGGGTAAATGGGCGGCACAGGCAGGATTAACTGAAGGTGCGGATCCGGGGGATGGCTTGCTCGATTCACTGGCTAACTGCTGGAAACATACTGAAGCTAAACCGTTTGTACACATTATGCAAGATCATGATACAGAAGAAGATTATCATGCACAATTTATGCAAAGAGCACTTTCAAAGGCCGGATTCCAGAGCAAAATCTTACACGGTTTAGAACGATTAAAATGGGACAAACAAGGGCAGTTGATTGATGATGAAGGGCGAATCGTCAATTGTGTCTGGAAGACCTGGGCCTGGGAAACGGTACTCGAACAGCTACGCGACGAGAGCGAAGCACAGATCGCGGGCGTGCCTATTCGCACAGGGCACCCAGATGAACAGGTGCGCTTAATGGACGTCTTGTTGCGCCCAGAAGTGTCCGTCTTTGAGCCATTGTGGACAGCTATTCCAAGTAATAAGGCCATTTTACCTGTGTTATGGTCACTGTTCCCTAATCACCGTTACTTATTAGAAGCCTCATTTGAATTAAATGATGATTTGATCAAAAAAGGCTATGCCGTCAAACCTATTGCGGGACGCTGTGGTTATAATGTGCAGTTAATTGGTCATCAGCAGCAAGAGTTAGATAAAACCAACGGTCGTTTTGCCGGCCAAGAAAACATCTATCAAGAGCTCTGCTGTTTACCTAAAGTTGCTGATCGTTATGTGCAGATCTGTACCTTTACCGTAGGTGGTCATTATGGCGGTACCTGCTTACGTTCAGATAAATCATTGGTTATCAAAGGCGAAAGTGATATGCAGCCATTACGCGTATTAGATGATGATGCCTTTGCTTAATAGCAGGCAAGATGAAAAGCGGCGTGGATGTCGCTTTTCACACTAATGGCGTATGCTTTTCAATCCAAAACACCAGTTTGGCATTGAGAATGTCGTTAAAACAAAAATATCACATCATGTTTATAACTTTCAGAACTGCTACCCATTTCAATCAGTTATTCTTTAAAAAAAATAGCTTAATAAAAATAGTTTAATCAAAACAAAGCGGCGTGAATGCCGCTTTTCACACTAATAGCTTATGCTTTTCAATCCAAAATGCCAGTTTGGCATTGAGAGTGTGGCTAAAACGAAAACATCACATCATGTTCATAACTTTCAGAACTACTACCCATTTCAATCAGTTATTCTTTAAAAAAATAGTTTTAAAAAAATCGTTTAATAAAAAATGTGCCTGCCATGATTCTGGGCACAAAATAGATATCATTTATTCCTGTGATAAGGTTATATTTACAATTTATAGCATTTAAGTTTAAATAAAGACTAAAACTGTATAGAGAATCAATTATGAAATTGGAAGAGATAGCCCATCTCGCAGGTGTATCAAAGACAACTGCCAGCTATGTGATTAATGGGAAGGCACAGAAATATCGGATAAGTGATAAAACCATTGAGAAAGTGATGATGGTAGTTAAAAAACATAACTTCCAGCCTAATGCCGTCGCCGCGGGTTTGCGGGCTGGAAAGACGCGCTCTATTGGGATAATCATTCCTGATCTTGAAAATATCAGCTATACACGAATTGCTAATTATTTAGAACAACTCGTGAGAAAAGAGGGCTACCAACTGCTCTTATCTTGTTCAGAAGATAATCCAGATATTGAAAAAGAGTGTATTTTGCATTTAAAACAGCGGCGAGTTGATGCCCTGATTATCTCATCCGCATTTGTATCGGCAACTGATTATGCTTATTACGATAAGTGGGATAATCACGAAATTCCCCTTTTAGCGTTAGATCGCACTTTACCCACCGCCCAATTTCGCAATGTTGTCGGTGCCGATAAGGACGATGCGAGAATGTTAGCGCGCGTATTTAATCAATTTGTCGACGGCCCGATAGTCTATATAGGTGCTTCACCTGAATTATCCGTCAGCCAACTTCGCGAAGCCGGCTTTAATGATATTGCGTTAGCCAATCATCAACAGGTTGATTTTTTATATGCGACTAATTATAGCCGACAAGATGCCAGTGCCCTTTTTAGTCAGTGGCTAGAAACAAATCCCATCCCCAGCGGCTTATTTACAACATCATTTTCATTACTACAAGGCACCATTGATGCGCTTTTACGAAAGCAAGAACATCTCCCCGATGACTTAACCATTGCCACTTTTGGTGATAATGAATTATTAGATTTCTTACCGTGCAAAGTGATCGCGCTATCGCAGCACCATGAAGCGATTGCCAAAATGACCATGACACTTTTGCTAAATAGTTTACACGAAAATCACTATGAACCCGGCACAACCTCGATTCCGCGGCGATTAATTTATCGAGGTAGTCTAAGTCGCGATCATAATGCCCATTAACCGTTTTACAGTCAGCCAAATGGTCAACATTCATTCACTATAATTGCGCGATTTGAGTGATGACAGAATAGAAAAATTAGATATGGATCACACTATAAACATTAATAGAAAAAATTTATTTGATCATTAATTGATTTCTATTCATTATTGCTGAAACGATTCAATGTATATGATGTAGTATATTTTCTAAGTTGTCGGTATACTCACCATACCATGCAAACAAGAGGTATTTATTTTATGTTTCATTTAGTTAAAGATGATATTCATTTAAATGAACACGCGGATAATAAAGTTGAGGCAATTAAAAAGATTGCTGCCGCATTAACACGTGCTGGTTTTGTCGAAAACGGGTACGTTGATGGCATGCTGGAAAGAGAATCGCAAGCCGCAACTTATTTAGGTATTGGGATTGCGATTCCACATGGCACACCTAATACTCGCCATTTAGTGAAAAAAACGGGTGTGCAAGTATTCTGTTTCCCTGATGGAGTCGTCTGGGGCGATGATGGCGAAAAAGCGTATGTCGCTATTGGTATTGCCGCAAGCTCGGATGAACATTTAGAACTTCTTCGCCACTTAACCCATGTGCTTTCTGCTGACGGTATGGAAGAGAAGATTAAACATATCACATCAGCTGATGAAGCAGTGGCACTCTTAACCGGTAAAGAAACTACCGAAAGTGATGCTTTATCCATCACTCCTTCATCACTCTTATTAGATATTCCTGCCGATGATCTAGCCACATTACAAGCATTAAATGCGTCGCGTTTAAAGCAACAAGGTGCAGTTAACACCGCGTTTATTGAAAAAGTGTTAGATACTCAACCTAACTATTTGGGATCAGGTGTTTGGTTAAACGATAGCCAAACAGGTAACGTGAAAAATGCGATTGCTATTTGCCGTACTGTGAGTGATATCCAGGTCGATAACAAACCGGTCAAGTTATTAATTACGCTTGCGGCTATTGATGATGCGGTGGATGATGTCGTTACACGTATTGCTGATTTGGCATTTAATCAGCAGCTAAATCAATTAGTTACCGCGGATGGTGATCAGCTCATTAATTTGCTTACGTCAGCACCAACTGCTGCTGTCACGCCGACATCTTCAGCAGAAAAAGAGGACAAAACCGCTGCGCCAGCAGTGAACACGGTTACCCGTGAATTTACGGTGGTCAATGATAATGGCTTGCATACGCGCCCATCATCAATCTTAGTCAAACTCGCAAAAGAATTTAACAGTAAAATTACGGTAGTGAATTTAGATCGTGTTGGCGCAAATGGTGAAGCGAATCCTGTCAGTGCGACCAGCTTAATGAAACTTGTTGCGCTAGGAGCTAAAAAAGGTACCCGTTTGCAATTTACGGCAGTAGGTGATGATGCAGAACAAGCATTAGATGCGATTGGTAAAGAAATTGCGAATGGTTTTGGTGAGGGTAATGCATAATGAGTTATCAAGTCGCAACGATAACCTTAAATCCAGCCTATGATCTATTAGGATTTTGCCCCGCAATCGCGTTGGGCGAGGTTAATTTAGTCAACACCACAGATTTATTACCTGCCGGCAAAGGCATTAATGTTGCCAAAGTATTGGCCGATTTAGGTATTAAATTAACCGTTGGTGGTTTTTTAGGTAGCGAAAATCGCGATGGCTTTAATGCGCTATTTTCGTCACTGAATGTCACAGATAAATTCCAGACAGTGGCTGGACGTACGCGTATTAATGTGAAATTAACCGAGCAAAATAGTGAAGTGACCGATCTTAATTTTTCAGGCTTCATTGTGACAGATGAAGATTGGCAACATTTTGTCACTGATTCACTAAAATGGTTACCGGGCATGGATATGGTTGCTATTAGTGGTAGCTTACCTGCCGGGATTTCGCTAGAAAAGCTAACCCAATGGATTAAGCAAGTTAAAGCGATCTGCCCACGGGTTATTTTTGATAGTAGCCGCGACGCTCTTGTCGCTGGGCTAAAAGCACAACCTTGGTTAATTAAGCCTAATGATAAAGAACTGGAAATGTGGATTGGTCATGCTTTACCAACGCTAGATGATATCAAATCTGCCGCAACCCAATTGGTCAATGAAGGTATTGAAAATGTCGTTGTTTCATTGGGAAGTAAAGGTGCATTATGGGTCACTAAAAATGAAGCGTGGCTTGCCAAACCGCCAAAATGTAAAGTCGTCAGTACGGTTGGCGCTGGGGATTCCATGGTGGCTGGATTAATGTATGGTTTACTGAATAAACAATCGATCAAAGATTGTTTAGTTTTTGCCTCAAGTGTTGCAGCATTATCAGTAGAGCAAGCAGGTGTTGGGATTTCAAATCGTCAAGCGATTGACAATATGGTAAGTAAAATTGAGATAATTGCGAGATAGGAGCGAGCATGAATATATATATTATCGAGGGAAGCAATGCTGGCCCAGTCAATGGGCGCTTAGCTAAAGCAGAACTCGCTTTAGCAGCAAAAGAATTAAATATTAATTTAGTCGACAATGCTGCTGCGGCAGATATCGTTGTTGCCGTTGGTTCAGGTACTTTAAGTGATAAATCTGTTATCGGTAAAAAAGTGTATACAGTAACCAATTTAGATGATCTTTTTGCTAATCCAAAACAGACTTTAACACAAGCAGAAAGTAAAGCTGAAATCTATACTCAAGCCGCTGCAGCTGCTGCCACTGCAACACCTGCCAATAGCCATGACGCGAATGTTAAACGAATTGTTGCGGTGACTGCCTGTCCAACAGGTGTGGCACATACTTTTATGGCCGCAGAAGCGATTGAAGATGAAGCGAAAAAACGTGGCTGGTTGTGTAAAGTTGAAACTCGCGGTTCTGTCGGTGTCGGTAATGAATTAACACCAGAAGAAGTTGCCGCAGCCGATTTGGTTATTGCAGCTTGTGATATCGATGTGGATTTGAGTAAATTTGCAGGGAAAAAATTATATCGAACCAAAACTGGACTGGCATTGAAAAAGACAGCCCAAGAATTAGATAAAGCTTTCCAAGAAGCAACTGTCTATCAACCGACTGCAACGACTACAACCAAAACATCAAGTAAAGAAAAAACCAGCGCCTATCAACATCTATTAACCGGTGTTTCTTATATGTTACCAATGGTGGTAGCCGGTGGTCTTATCATCGCGTTGGCATTTGCTTGCGGTGGCTTTGAAACTATTGATGGTGTACAGAAACTAGTGGGTGAACCGCATTTAGCACAAATTGGTGGACTGGCGTTCTCCTTAATGGTGCCATTACTTGCTGGTTATATCGCGTATTCTATTGCTGATAGACCAGGGCTTGCACCAGGGCTTGTTGGTGGTTTACTCGCCGTATCTGTTGGTGCAGGGTTCTTAGGTGGTATCGTTATTGGTTACTTTGCGGGTTATTTTGCGCTTCTGATTACTAAATATGTTCCGTTACCACGTAGTTTGGAAGCATTAAAACCGATTCTTATTGTGCCGCTCTTTGCGACATTGGTTACCGGTCTAGTCATGCAATTTATTGTTGGTACCCCAATTGCGTGGTTAATGAATGCGATGACTGCATGGTTAAATACTATGGGCACAGCGAATGCGGTTATTCTTGGTGCTATTTTAGGTGGTATGATGTGTACCGATATGGGTGGCCCAATTAATAAAGTCGCTTATGCATTTGGTACTAGCTTAATTTCTGCACAAGTCTTTGCGCCAATGGCGGCGGTTATGGCTGGCGGTATGGTTCCACCATTAGCGATGAGCCTTGCAACTTTCATTGCTCGCAAAAAATTTGATAAAGCAGAACAAGAAAGTGGTAAAGCCGCGTTTGTTTTAGGTTT
Organism: Orbaceae bacterium ESL0727; assembly: GCA_029433345.1. GTDB lineage: Bacteria > Pseudomonadota > Gammaproteobacteria > Enterobacterales > Orbaceae > Gilliamella. Next base: position 481,608 of record JAQTHY010000001.1, on the reverse strand, counting down.
GTGCTTTATATCAGAAGGTGCGATTCCATTTGCTGCACGTGATCCATTACGTGTCCTTCCTTGCTGTATTATCGGCGGTGCTGTTGCCGGTGGGATGGCATTGGCATTTGGTTCGCAATTAATGACGCCACATGGTGGATTATTCGCACTTGCTATTCCAGGTGTCGTCACTCATGTTGGTGGATACTTACTTTCTATTGCCGTTGGTTCTATTGTTGCAGGCGTCTTATATGCCATCATCAAGAAATCAGATGTCGCGGCTGAAGCGGTAGCGTAATCGTTACGTAATAGATATGTGATTTTGTCTTAATAGCAATATAAAACTGGGATGTGTAGGATTTATGCCGTGCTCCCAGTTATTTATTTTTCAAAAACTAGTTATCTCTTGATCTATTTTTTTATCCAGCGTTGTAAATCTTTGGGAATATAGGTATCCATCATCTGTAATAATTGCGTCGCTTCCTCTTCCACAATCAACGTATGGTAAAAACTGTCGCGGATAAAGCCTTCTTTGACTGAGTGTGATAAAAAAGTGAGTAATGGATCCCAAAATCCTGCACTATTTAGCAGCGCAACCGGCTTTTCATGATAACCAATTTGTGCACCTGTCCATACTTCGAATAGTTCTTCTAAGGTGCCCGTGCCACCAGGCATCGAAATAAAACCATCAGCAAGCGTTGCCATTTTTGCTTTGCGTTCGTGCATATCTTTTACAATTTCTAGGCGGGTAATTCCGTGATGTGCGGTTTCGGCCTTAACTAATCGTTCTGGAATAATGCCAATCACTTCACCACCCAGTTCTAATACGGCATTGGCCAGTACACCCATCAGCCCTTTATTGCCGCCACCATAGACTAAACGGCGATTCTGTTTAGCTAGAGTATGCCCTAATAATTTTGCTTGCTCAGCGTAAGCGGGATTGTTGCCTTCGCTGGCGCCACAAAAAACACAAATATTCTTTTTCATTATATTTACCATTTAGTCTACTATTAAGATTAAAAGTGTGATTCTAACATAGGCGATAATAATTTTCTGACTATTCTAGCTAAGGTCACCATGTCTCTTAGTTGCTTATAAGGTGAGCAGTTAACCATACTGCGTTATTTAAACATTGACATCATCGTCGTAGCCCGTTAATATTTTTACCGTTAAATATTCCTCCATAGTTCAGTCGGTAGAACGGCGGACTGTTAATCCGTATGTCACAGGTTCAAGTCCTGTTGGAGGAGCCAAATTCTAAAACCTGCTTCAAGCAGGTTTTTTTATGCCTTAAAAACAGCCTCAAGAGCGGCCTTAAAAACGGCTTGCTTACGGCCTGTTTCGTCAAGCTAACTTGTGGAATAATGCTACCCTTTGTCAGGATAATAAGTATATACTGAGCTTAATTAGCTCATCTAATGTCTATTTAAGGGAATCGACTATCTTGAATCATTCTTTACTGAATACTGCTTCACCGAATACGACAAACAGTCATCTAAACGAATTACAGCGGTTATTATCGATCACGCAGCAATTGCGTCACCCAATAACAGGGTGTGAGTGGGATCGTGTGCAAACATGCAACTCGTTGAAAGCTTATACGTTAGAAGAAACTTACGAACTGTTAGACGCGATTGATAAACAAGATAGCGATGAGATAAAAAAAGAGCTCGGGGATCTGCTTTTCCATATTATTTTTTACGCGGATCTGGCGAATGAAGCGGGGACATTTAATTTTAATGATGTCTGTCGAGCGGTTGCCGATAAATTAATTGCCCGCCATCCGCATATTTTTAAGAATGCACAAGCATCAGCATCAGCATCAGCATCAGAACAAGAACAAACCGTAACCAAACCAAATTGGGAGCAATTGAAGCAAAAAGAGCGCGATCAAAAAGCGCAATATTCAGTGTTAGATGATATCCCTGCGGCTATGCCGGCTTTAATGCGTGCAGAAAAAATTCAAAAGCGCTGTGCGTCGGTCGGATTTGATTGGGCTAATACCGCGCCTGTCCTTGATAAAGTGAAGGAGGAGCTGATCGAAGTCACGCAAGAACTGAATCGTCAGTCGTTAGATCAGCAAAAAATGGCTGAGGAAGTTGGGGATCTCTTCTTTGCAACGGTGAATTTAGCGCGCCATCTAAAAATAGAGTCTGAACTTTGTCTACAGCAAGCCAATCAAAAATTTGAACGCCGCTTTCGCCACGTGGAACAGTTATTGAAAGAAAAAAATATTCCGCTTAATCAAGCAACACTTGCCGAAATGGAAGAGGCATGGCAAAGTGTTAAACAGTTAGAAAAGCAGAGCGAATTGTCATAAATCAATCCATCAAATAAGTAGGTGATCCTTATGTTGAAAGAGAGCAAAACCGATACGACCGCAGCAACTAAACCCGAATCAGAACCTAAAAATGAGCTTTATCAAGAGATAGCCGCCTGGGCGCAAAATGCTGTCCTAAATAGTCCTACATGGAGTATCAATCAACTGGATTATTCTGAAAAAAGCATTACTGTGGTGGATATGATTATCAGTGAATTGTCGGAAAAAAATTTTAGTCTTCCCGAAGAACAACTTGATATGATCGCACGCGAATATGGTTGTTATCTTTTATTAACAGCACATAAACTTTACGGTGGCCAATTTTATTGGAACGGCGAACTTGAACAACCGATGTTAATTTGTTGTGAACCCGATGCAACGATTGTATTGATGACTTGGAATAAAGTGAAAGGGCGACTTTTGGGCGATAAAGCGGATCATCTTGCCTATCTTTTAGATGAGTTTGGCAAAGCGACCTTTCAACCTAAAAAAGGTACGCAAGTCGCCTATTTGTAATCTTTCCTTGTATATTGTGAAACCTAGTCTGACTTTTCGATTAGTCATGTTCTTCTTTTTATTTCGCCGGCAAGTGTTGGCGAAATAAATCCTGCTCTTGCTCGGGTAATGCGTATAAACTTTATCCAAAATTCAAAATAAACAGCACGCAAGTTAAGATAATACTTGAGAATCCACCTATAACAGCGTATACTTTTCCACCTCATTATCATGGGTGCAGTGTGAGAGGTAAGCGGCTTCTCAACGAGAACTGCAGAAACTGAAAGCCTGACGAGGTTAAGTCCATTAACATATTGCGCCCAAGGCTTAAGCATAGAAATTTCGGAGAATTATTGACATGTCACGAGTATGCCAAGTAACAGGAAAAGGTCCTTTAGTAGGAAATAATCGTTCTCATGCGTTGAATGCGACTAAACGTCGTTTTCTACCAAATCTACAAACACACCGTTTTTGGGTTGAGAGTGAAAAACGTTTCGTAAAATTGCGTATCTCTGCTAGAGGTATGCGTACAATCGATAAGAAGGGTATTGATTCAGTATTAGCTGAATTACGTGCTCGTGGTGAAAAGTACTAATAACAATTAGAGGAAAATATCATGGCTAAAGGTGCACGTGAAAAAATTAGATTAGTCTCTTCTGCGGGTACTGGTCACTTTTATACAACAACGAAGAATAAAAGAACCATGCCTGAGAAAATGGAGATCAAAAAATACGATCCCGTTGTTCGTCAACATGTAGTTTATAAAGAAGGTAAAATTAAGTAACTTTCTCTAGAAACAGAAAACCCGACTTTGGTCGGGTTTTTTATATCAAATTAATCAACTCTCTTCACGTATTCCTTTATCTCTTCTACTGCTAGATTAGGCGAGAATCGTCCCTACTGTAAACCATGCTTTGCGTGAGTTGAGAAGATCTTGGGCTGACATTCGTTTTTTACCCGCCGGTTGTAGAGACGTGATGTTGAGTGCACCTTCCCGCGTGGCAACTACGATACCTTGTTTGTCTGCGCGTAAAATGGTGCCTTCAGGTTGATTATGATGATCAGGAATGACGGTGGCTTGCCAGACTTTCACTGGTTCGCCATCGATCTCAAAATAACTCACTGGCCAAGGATTAAAGGCTCGGATCGATCGTTCTAGCTGCACAGCTGGCTGATGCCAATCCAGCTTAGCTTCCGCTTTTGAGAGTTTTTCTGCATAAGTGACGAGTGATTCATCCTGCTTTTCAGGTTTTAGTTTGCCTTCATTGAGCAAGGTTAAGGTGGTTAATAGCCCTTTGGGGCCTAATTGTGCCAACTTATCATAAAGTGATGCACAGGTATCATCGTTTTCAATCGGACAGCTTAGTTTATAGAGCATATCCCCAGTATCAAGCCCTGCATCCATTTGCATAATGGTAATACCGGTTTTTTCATCACCAGTCCAACAAGCACGTTGAATCGGTGCGGCACCACGCCAGCGTGGAAGTAGTGAGCCATGCACATTTAGACAACCTAATTTAGGCATATCTAAGACCGCTTGCGGTAAAATGAGTCCGTAGGCGACAACTATCATAATATCGGCATGCAGATCAGCAATTTGTTGCTGATTTTCACTCTTTTTTAACGTGTTAGGTTGATAAACAGCAATATTATGCGCCTGCGCTAATGTTTTTACTGGGCTGGCCTGCAATTTATTCCCGCGCCCAGCTGGGCGATCGGGTTGGGTAAAGACAGCAATCACGTCATGTTCAGAATCAATTAACGCCTGTAGATGGAGTGCCGCAAATTCTGGCGTGCCGGCAAAAATAATTCTCATAACACCTCTTTTTATCACTTTATTGGTTTACAGATCTCAATGTAGCTAATTGACTACCTTACCACACTTTGCACTTTTGATTGGCTTATTTATGAATCCGATGCTGAATTGTTTGTGGTGATGATAGCGAATTGTTTATTCCTTGCAGATAGGACGACTAATTTTCATATTGGCAACCACATTATTCATCTGATTAATCATTTCATTTGGGGTTTGTGCAATATAGACTTTGCCCCCGGTCATTGACGCGACACAATCAATTTTATGCTGCCCCGCAATATCGACAATATTGATTTTTAGACGCGGTTTTTGCATGGCAATGTAATTGGCCAAAGTACAAATGTTATTGTGGGAACAGTTATCTTCGCCATCACTAATCACCAAAATATAATCCTCGCGTGTGACACCATCTAATATTTTACTGGCTTGCTCAATGCCACTGTAAAGTGGTGTGGCGCTATAACCATTTTCTAGCGGTTCGAGATTATTGATTTTTGTTTTTAAGCTCGATCTTTGCGCAACACCATAAAAGGGTGATACCTCGGCCGATGGACAACGTGATAGGGTGACTAGACCAATATCGATATTTTTTTGTATCTTATCAATACTGGCTAACGCCACTTCTTTACTGGATGATAATCGGTTTGGTAAGCGAAACATTCTGTTGGTATAAGCGAGTACATCACGCGGATCCATCCGATTAATTGCCGGCCTGCTTAAACTTAAAAATTTTTGGATTTCGGCTTGGGATTCCATTAGTGTCAGTTTCATCGAGGCGGAATTATCAAATACCATCACCATTTTTGATGCATTCGGATTTTTTTTGATCTCTTCTTGGGTTATGCAGTTAGGATCAGTTTTTATTTTAGCTTTGGGTGCAGGTGCAGGTACGGGAGCTGTTTTTGGGGGTTCTGGCGTTGGTATCGGATCGGTTTTTGCGTTCGGCACCACTTCAGGTTGAGATTGCGGATCAGCACTGGGTTCTGGTTCTTTTTCATCAATAGGTGGTGTCGTTGGTGGTGTGATAGGGGGAATTACGGCGGCCGGTTGCGTAACGGCGGGTTGTGGTGCAGGCACCGGTTCATGTTCATGTTCAGGTTGTTTTGCTTTTTCCCATGGGCAGAAAAAGTAGCCTAATAATCCAAGTAATGCTAATAATAGCAATGCCAATAACACTAGATACCACCAACGCCACCACGAGCGGCTTGCGACAGGTGGTATGCTGGCTGGTGGTATTAGCGCAGGTTTAACCGCGGGTAGAATGGGGGGCTCAAACGTATTCACAATGACAGGATCATCATTAATCGCATAAATGCGATTACCTAAACTTTTGATACGTGGTAGCCACTCAACAATCAAGTTATGTTGTTCAGGTGTGAATGACATTAATTTGATGGCTTCTTCAATGTCATTAATTCGGGTTTGTAATGTCTGTTCGATGGCCTGTTTGTGAGTGCTATCAGCCATCTCACTTAGCAATATGGGTTGTCCTTCAATATCGGTATACCAATCGATAAAGTGATTACCGTCAACCCATGTTGGTTTAGCTAAGATAGAAAAGGTACGTGCGGTTAGGCGTGGTTGTAATAAAGATAATAGCGCATTATATTGAGTTAATAATGCGATTTTTTCACCATATTGATCATTGCTGTCAATCGTAATCCGCGTTATTCGTTGCATCCTTGTACCTATTTTATCACTGACACTTCAGGCATTGATTTATAATAATTGATTTAGCGTCAATGATGTTTATAAATTCAACGCTTTTTGTAATTGTTGAAGCTTTGTATTTAGCTCTTCTAACTCGACCTGTTTTTCCGCTATCGAGCCGCCACCGTTATTGACTTTCTTCAACTGTGCATCAATATCATTCATCTGTTGTTGTAAATCATCACGACTTTTGGTCTTCGCTTTAATTTCTGTGGTTAAGCTATTAAGTGATGCTTGTAATTTTTGCTGTTCAGCTTGTTTTTGTTGAATGCTGAGTGTTGTGTCATTTTTCTGTTTTTCGATTGTGGCATAAATCTCTTTAAACTGTTGATTAGCGCGTTGTTCGTTAAGGAGAATCTGCTTCTTTTGATCAATACGTTTTTGGTAATTGCCTGAATAATTACAGCTTATTTTGTCCATAATACCGATATCGGTATTTGACGGATCACACTGTTCAGGTGTAGTCGAACAGCCTACCAAAAAAAACAGTGGGCAAAGTGCCAGTAGATAGTTTTTCTTTATCATCATTTATTATTCCTTTATTAACTCACTTTTACCGCAGAACGTTGTTGAGCCACGAGATTGACTTGTGATTCAAGAGCAGCAATTTTTTTGTGTAAATCGTTGATCTGTGTATCGAGTTTGGTGACTTCTACACCGGATTGTCGTTCTTTTGCCGATAGTGAACGCCAATCTGATTCAACACTCTTCATGCGTGAAATTTTGTCATTTAAATAAGCGATATTCGCGTCGATCTGTTTTAACTCTTGGCTAGCTTGTTTTTTGTTAACGGTCGCGTTTTTAATCTGTTTATTTAGCGTATTTAGTGTGGCTAAGTTTTTATCTAAGACCGCTTTTGATGCGCTAGTGACGGATTGGACTTCTTGTGAGTTTTTCTGAATATCTCGAATGTAAACATTTAGTCTTTGTTCAGAATTGGCATATTCTGCACGTTTTGAATCAAGGTAGTAGTTGGTTCCCATGGCGATACCACATCCAACCGCCGCTGAAGCAATACAGGTACCTGTTTTACCCCCTAACAGCATACAACCTAAGCCACCGACACCGGCACCAATTGCACAAGATTGCCACGCGGATTTGCTAAAGAATTGTGCGGATTGCCCTTTAGTTAACGCTGGATCGACATCGCTACTGCTGCCGCGACTACTCCCATTTGATTGGCATCCAACTAAAACAAGCGATAGGCAGATTGTTAATACAGATATGATTTTTTTCACTGATTATTTCCTTTTAGACTATTACATGTTTGTAACCAAGTATTACGTTCTATTTTTCCAGAAGATAAATAATGATCAATATGGGTAAGATATAATTTAAGGTAATCCTCCATATTCGCTTTACCACGACTTTCTAAAACAAATTTGGTCGTATTAGCTTGATCATTAATATCTTCTTTTGCGTAATTTGATGAAGTGTTGACGATAGTATCAGCGTAATATTTTAAAATAAAATCGCGAGCTTGTAGAGACTCATCCAAGGTTTTTTTTAAATTATTTAACTTGGTAGGTGAACAGATATTGTCATCACTGAGTGTCGAATTTGTTTTGAGATCACACACTTCAGTCGTCATTACGTTATAAAGATTATTGTTATATTCATATTTACTATTCAGATCCGAGACATTGGCACATAAAAAAGCACCGAGTTGTAGCGCTGACTGAATAGATCGATTGCGTTGCTCGTCGCGGGCTTGGTTGGCGCTTCGTAGCTGTGCATTGAGTTCGATTAGCTCTTTTTTGGTCTTTTCGTTATCAACTTGTTTGGTAATATTTTCAAGAGTATTCACGACATTACCATTTGTTTCGTCACTATTTTGTCCACTGCCTAAGGCACGCCATTCTTTATCTAACTCGTTAATTACCTCTTTTGAATATAAGACATCACGGGTAAAGACAACGCGAAAACCGACATCTTTACTTTTATAGGCACTTTGACCATCATAATAGGGCTTTTCGAGGCGCAATGCAGTTGTGATTGAGGATTCTGGTGTTAAATAGCTGCCACCCCGTACGGTCATTGCGCCTGATTGCCCATGATAACGATCGAGTTTATTTAGGCGGAATGAATCAAACATCATCTCATGCGCATTCCCTAAGATGTCATAAAGGCCTAAAGGATTCGCTTCTAAACGGCCGATTAACTGTAATTTCCCATTGGCCGATTTGGCACCTGAAAACCAAGCATAATTTTCGAGATTACCTGATATCGGGAAATAAGCTTCACGAAATTCCGATTCGGTTACCTTCGAACCGCCACGTGCAGCATATTCCCATTCAGTATTGGTTGGTAAGCGAATATAGCCTTGTGGTAAAGCGGGATTATTTTTAGCGATATTATTTTGGGAGATATGATTTTTTAGTAGCCATTGATTATATTTATCGGTAAAGGCGACTGCGTCAAACCAGCTCAGTTCAGTAACCGGAAATAACAGCGGTAATTTAGCGATCGGGCAGGTGGCATTCATCACGGCTTGATACTGTAATAGAGTAATTTCGTATTTACCGATCAAAAAATAACGTTCTTTACTGGTACCGGTATCTGTAAAGCTGCCTGAAATATAATTAGGGGTCGCATATTCGGCAAAACCAAACTCTTTTTGATCGCTACCTAAGATAATTTTTACGTCATCTAATGGTTTACTCGTTGGGGTAAACACTTTTTTAAATACCATGCTGCCTTCACAAGGCATCGGCAAAATAAGATCATCGTCTGCTGGTTTGGGGTTATAAAATTGGTTTTCCCAGGGCGTTGCGTAACTTGTCGATGGCCATAAACTCACCAAACTACTCATCAAACTATTCGCCATAAACATCACCAAAACAGTTAATAATGTTGATCTATTGTTTTTATGATTCTGATATTGGTCATTTTGGTTATTATTTTGATTATAGTTCGCGCAGACTTTCTGCCGGTTGGATTTTAACTGCACGTCTTCCTCCTAATATAACAACAATAATGGCAATCAATAGGGTGAGTAAAAAGGCGATAAGTAAGTGCTCACCCTGTAATTGACTAATAACGTGATCACCAATAGCTTGTTGATTAACAGACTGTTGGGTGACGACTGACTGAGCGGGTAAGTTTTTCCCTAAAACCAGATTCACGGCTTGACTACCCATTAAAAAAAGCAGGTATGAAATAATAAATGCTACACAGCTGAGTAACATCGATTGTAATGTTAAGTAGAGCATAATCGCCGTTGATTGAAATCCGATGAGTCGCATAAAGGCGATATCACGCCGTTTTCGTTCAATATTTGACAAGAATGAACCGACTAAGGATAAAACGCAGCCTAATAGGGCGGTGATAGCAATGACACTAAAGATAAAATTGAGCACTCTATCAATAGCTTGGACTTTTTCGATCGCATTCGCTTGTGTGCGGGTGTCGATCTGTTTTTGCCGTAATTTCAAGGCGAGAGGCGCCACATCGTTAAGCGATTTAGCATATAAACGTGCCCGTGCAAACGAAGTATGGAGTGGCGGATTGGCTAAACCGGTACCGGTTATAAAAACATCACTACGGTAACCATCGTAAAAATCTTCCATATCAATCAGTAATGGCAGTGATACAAAAGCGGCGGCGCGATTATAACGACTTTCTGGAATGATGCCGACAACCTGCAATTCGGTTATCCCTTTTTCTAATTGGCGTGCTAATTGGCGAGTGATGACCATTTTTATCGTATCGCCCACGGTAACCGCCATTTTTTCGGCAGCCGGTGCGGTTAATAACATCTGCTTTTTATTGGTAATAGGCGGTAAATTTTGGGTAAGCGGATCGCCTGCAGCCGTCGGTAAAATATCGACATTATTGATAAACAGGCTGCTTGTTTTGAGTAAATCGGCTTGCGTATTGAGTGAACGCGTTAAGGGAATCACAAAACCGACTTCAGGTTGCGCTTTTAGCCAGTCAAACATCGATCTATCAAATTGTAAGTTACCGACAGTTTTCACTTCTAAATTTTGTGGATCAAGAAGTAGCTGATAACGCAATTGCGAAATCACGCCATATTTTAAGCTAAATAGCAGCAATAACGGGGTAATAACTGAAATAATCGAGGCAATAATACAAAATGACACTTTTTTGTCATACCACAAATCGGCTAATGATAAACGCGTAATCAATAACCCCGCGCGAATGGGATTAGTCATCGTCTCTTCTCCCTTTGTCAATTGTCGCCGATTGCGGAACAAAGCGTGATGATTGGGGCGAGGTTAGCTGCGCTGATAGTGTAAAAAGTCTCTTTTTTTCAATCAGACCAACATCATGCGTGACAATAATGGCGGCAATATTATCGCGTTTAGCTTGCTCAATAATCAAATCGAAGAGTAAATTCGCATTATGCGGATCAAGAGCTGAGGTGGGCTCATCGGCTAATAACAGTGCAGGCTTGTGAATAATAGAACGGATAAACGATGCCCGTTGTCGTTCACCAATAGAGAGCTGTTTGGGATATTTATGTAGCAAATGTGCAATCTTTAGCTGATTAATTAAGGTTGTGAGCCGCTGTTTATCCATCGGTTTTTGTAGCAACTTAAGCGGCAGTAACAGATTTTCTTTAATGGTCAAAAACGGCAATAATCCACCTGTTTGGAGCATAAAACCAAAATAATGCGCGCGGATAGTGGCGAGTAGATTGGTTTTACGTTGCTTAATTAAGTCGGCAAGATTTAGCTGTCGATTTTCTGTTTTGCGATGATTAACCGTATAATCTGTTAGATCGGCAGGCGAATAATCATCCAGTGACAACTGATATTCCGCTACCTGATCCGGTTGTAAGATTAAGCCAATCATTTCGAGTAATGTACTTTTACCGCAACCACTTTCCCCTTTAAGCACGATAATATCACCCGCTTGTAAGGTGAGTTGTGGTAGGCAAACCTGAAAATGCGATTCACCAGTTACGCGAGATAGTGCCAGTTGCTTAATGGTTAACATATTGTATTCACACTGTTTTTATAGATCTGTTCGTTACGGTAACATTTCTAATGGAATTGGATAGACATTTTCCCTGGCGTCACTGCCTTCGGTTAATGAGATCCAACGATCCACATCCGCATTGCATTTTTGATAGTAACGAATTTTACTATGTAAATTGCGGATAAATTTTTCTTGCTCCAGTCCGCTCATGCTTTTCCAGGTCGCTTCATCGAGTGAGGTGACATCGCTTTTATACGGAATATTATCGAGGTATTCGCCCAATAATCCTAAATCAGCAATTTTAGTTGCCGAATCTGATTTTAATTTGCTTGGATCTTGCCCCATAGCCGCCGCAACAGATCGTAATTGTGAGAACATATCATCAGATGAAATCAGACCATCATTAGCTGCATTAGCAATCTTGCTGACCACATCACTTAAGTCACTGAGTTGTGATTTAGTTAATAATATTCGGGGTTCAGCTGTCGGAATGGTTGGTTTGGCAAAATCTTTATCAGCGATCCATGCTTTAAAGACAGTTGGTGCGGTTGTTCCTTGCATTTTACCCAAATAGGCAAGCTGCATCGCTTTACCTAATAGTTGTGTGTCGTTGATCATCTGATTATTCTCATCGGCATTTAACGCATTGCCGACAGATTCTTCACCTTGATAGGCTAATTTTACCTGTGCAGAGAGCGCTTGTGCCAAGGTATCCACTTTTTGACCAAACTCTTTTATATCACCGGCGTTGACGGGGTAATAGAGTGATTTATGGATAAAATCGTTGTAGGTTAAATCACTATATTGTGTCGCGGCAATTTTATGATCTTTTATGCCAGCAGGTGTTTTTAGGTGTAACGCATAAATTGCCACACCTTTATGTTGTGCCTCGAGTCGTAATTGTGTGGAATCCATACCGGTGCTTGATAAGGGATCATCGCCCGGAATTGAGCTCGCATCGGTAATTAAGATAATATAACGTGCTCCAAAATTATTCCAATCAATATCATTCAGCGCCTGTGTTACACCGGCATAAGCGTCCTCGGCAAAATAAGCTGTCGAAACAGGTGCCTGTTTTAATGTTGCCACACGTTGTTTAAAATCATTACCATCATTAATTTTGTTTGGATCGGCAAAAATTTTGCTAACAAATTCTAGCTTATTTGACGCTTTTAAATTGGAACGGAAAGAAACTAAACCAAATTTAACCTGATCTTGCAACTTGTCTTTATCAATCTGTTGATAGACACGCTCAACAGCTTCTTTCGTACGAGCGATGTAAGGATCCATTGAAATAGTCGAATCAATCACAAAAACAATGGCGGCTTTAAAAGGGGCAACTTGTTGAGTGGTATTGCCTTTAGTTTGATTGGTTATTTTTACACGCTGTTTACTGACCGATGCGACTTCCAGTACACGTTCATAATAACCTTGTCCATTCATCACCTCCTGTCCTTGTAAAATAGGCAGCAAGTAAAAGTTTGTTTTAAAATCAACAAACTGATTGGGCTCTTCGGCAACAATTTCGGGTACGGTTTTTTTCGCGTTTAACGCATTGCGAATGAGTGTCACTTTTTTATTAGGGTCGGCGGATTCGACAAGCGCATCAAGGGCGGTTTTATCTTTGAAAAAGAGTAATGGATCGCGATCAGCCGGATTGGTAAACACTAAGGTCATCTGCATATTCCACTCAACCGCGCAATTGCTATTTAGCCAACCGACGGTTTTCCCATAGGAGTCAGGGCCCACTTTGAGCCATTCTTGGTTATTATCTGTTTTGCGTTCATAGACGTAATAGCGCGAAAAGGCGGGTACCAAAGCGCCTTTCTGATCTGTCATATTGGCCTTAAGTTGACAAGTTGGTGTACTTAGGACACGTTGGTATAACGTTGTTTTACCTTTTTGCTTCAAAGGTTCATCGGCATAGGCATGGCTTGATAAGCATGTCTCACCCAAGACAATTGATATGGCGATAAACGTAGATTTTAGGGTAAATGTGGATAATTGTGTCATAACCTTTCCTGCTATTCTTGTTGATATACCGATGCGCCTGACGGTGGAGGGCAAGGTATGCGATGATAATGTAAAGCCGCCTCATCGCTATCTGTTTTGCCCACCTTGCCAAGTCAGGCGTCTAGGTTATTCATAGGTGCTCTTTACTCATAAGTACTATTATTCATAAGGACTATTTACAAGTACTATTTATAACGATTATTTATTCATAGGACTATTTTTCAATTCTGCGAGGCGTTCTTTCGCTAACGCACTATTGGCATTATTGGGATCCAGCGCTAAGGCGGTTTCGTACCAATAAGCGGCCGTATCTTTATCGGTTTTGAAGCAATCATTCGGTTGATAAAACTTATCATCATATTCTTGTGCATAAATCATCGCAATTGACGCATTTTGTTGTGCTTGATTTGCATAAAGGCGCTGTGCAATATTACATTTATTGGCTGCTTTTGCTTCATTGATTAACGATAAAATTGCTGCAGTATCGGGTTTATTTTGTAAGCATTTTTGAATAAAAGCTAAATCATCATCACCCGCATCACTTAACGCACATCCGGTTATCGATTGTGAAGGGGATTGTGAGTCAGTTGTGCTATTGCGGTTAAGCAGCCAAAGAAAATACCAGGACAGTCCCGCTAAAATCAGCAGTAAAAGAATGACAAATATTGCGATCAGTCCGACGCGCTTTTTGGTTTTTATCGGTTGTAAGATATCTTTATCGTCTTCTGATACCGTGATAACCGGTTCGTCTTCTATCGCATCAGTTATGGATTGTTCATTGACCGGTTCGATAGGTATATCATCGGTAAGCGGGGCGGGATCGGAGAGTAATTCTTCTGGCGATAAAGGGGGTAAGACAGGTTCTATGGCCGGCAGCTGTGTAACAGCGTTGTCACTGTCGAGATGGTTAATCGATTGATCAACGCGTGGTGTCGCAAAAGGATCTAATGCAGATGAAGCCAATACTTTTTCGGAAATATTCATGACACCGCGATCCATTAAAGGTGCCTGACTTTTTTGATCATCATTTTGCTGATCGCTATTTGCTTGCTCAGTATTGGGTTGATCAACATGTTGATGTTCGCGTACCGTCATCAAAAAACGGACACGATTTTCTTGGGAAAGCAAGGCATCCACCAACCACTCGGTGACGGGGCCTTCTAATTTATCATTATCGACCAATAGATTGGGTACATTATGCCAATGTGTTTCAGCTGTCCATTGGTTACCATCCGCGAGGTAGTAACCATCTTGATTTCGTTGGACAAGAATATCAACGTTAGCATTGCCGGACCACTTTTGGATCACTAATTTGGCAACGCCGGGTTTATCTGCTTCTAATTCGATACGTAACGCCATAACATCCTCTATTGTGCAATATACGACTGTTTATATTGTGTTAAGATGGCACCAAGTTGACTATTTTGTTCTTGGCTGATTTCGCGTCCTGCATTATGACCAACATTTTCTTGTGCTAATGTCGAAAAACCAACAAACCAATCAAAAACGGCCATTTGGGTATATTTTTTCGTTCTGTCATCGAGTTTAGGTAACTGATGTGATGACGCTTGCAGAAAATCAGGCAATAAAGGTGAGAAGATCGGTTGATTTGGATTGATGCGACTCATCGGTATTTCGTCTGTCTGCCCACGAATAAAGCCTAACCATGCGATAAAATCGGCAAACAAGATATGGATAGTACTGATTTGTCTCGATTCTAAATCGTCCCGTTTACTGCCCCTATTTTCGTTATTGATAATCTGTTTATTGAGTTTTTCTTCTAGATTTAGGCGATTGGCCGCAGTAATTAACTCTTCCACGATAAATGACATATGTTTTGCACTCAAGCCAAAATATTGTGCAATATGTTTATCTAATACGATACTCCGTAAATGTTCTATCCACGCATAAAAAACGGTTTTCCCTAATTTGGATTCGTTCAGAACTTCGACTGATTTAGGCGAATTGATATCGGAATTTGTATCAGAAAAAAGTTCAAAGTCAGTATCAAAGCCAAAATCATTAAAAGCGTCAGCGGTCACACTACCACTATTATCGTCTAGGTGGATATTATTCATATCCCCGGCATGATACAGGGCTCGAATGATCTCATCGGGCAATTCAAGCGTTTTGAGAAATTCCCCTAACAGTAATGCTTTGCTTTGTAGATCTTTAATCACCTCGACAATAATCTGTCTTTTTTTGATCAGCTCTTCGGCATCTTCCGCTTGATACCATGAACCAAAGCGCATTTGGGTAATATAATCAATTTCTTCATTTAACTGTTCAATAATGCGTTGCTGTTTTACTTCGGTGACGGCAACTTGTTCCAGATAATGGCTGATGCGACTCATACCACCATCATTTAATTTTAACATGGCATCCCACGCTTGCTCGGGTTCGGCAATGTAGCATTGCACATCTTCGTCTTGAATAAAGGTGTTTTTAAGTTGTTGTAATTTACTTTGGTAACTTTCGTTGTAAGAAAGTTCCTGACTTGAAGCGGGATCGACATGTAAAAATGAGACTGGCAAGCCAGGTTTACGGACTAAATAGATATTATTAAATTGATGGCCATCAGACCAATTGGTTAACCAATTATAATTACCAAAGCGTTCAAAAATGGTTTGTTGCAGTAAGCCATCTTTACCCCAATTATTTTTTATTTGATCATCGGATAGATTTAATAGCCCCATTATACGTTTATCAAACATGGTGATCGCCCATAATAATCCCGGTTTTTTGGTTGAACGTTTTGCGGGCGTTTCACCTTGTGTTTTATCAATCCAACGTTCGAGTACTGGACCGACATCATTGACATCAGACTGTTTTTCTGACGGTGTACAGACAACCAGCACATTCATTTCTTGGCTATCGGTATATTTTTCAAAAAGGTAAGCGACTTTTCCACGCAATAAGAGCTGTGCTATTGGATTGCCATCTTTAACATCGTTTAGGCTGGTTAAATTCAATCGTCCGCGATAACCAGGAAAATCTAATAGATCGACATGTTCGAAGGTGGAAACACGGGTTTTATTGACTAATGGGAAAATTAATTCAGCCGTTAAAAATGCGAGCTGGGCGAGCGAGACCGATACCGGCGTCTTGCTTACAGTATTTGGTACAATGGTGACGATTGAATCTTTTGCTGTGTTTAATCGGCCAACCATATCGACATTCATGATGCTGTCTGCTTGCGATTTCACACCATTATTTTGTTTAATGATGACATCAAGTGGGGCATAAATAGTTTCAACGTTATCCAGTGTGGATAATGTTGTCGCTAACTGAACATACGTGGCGGTTAATTCGGGTAATCCGCCCCATAAAACGGCAAAAAGTTCACCGCGATCAGCAATAGTCAGGTAAGGGAGTAAATTAATCGCTTTTTCCCAGTATCCCCCCTTTAGGCCTTCCAAGGCATTGCCAAAATTTTCGGTCACATAATCATGCAGATCAACAATATCATCTTCGTTGACTGCCACTGTTTTGTCGGATCGTTTTTGACTTTCTAGCTGCTTAATTAACTGATTAAGCTTAGTAAATTCAATTTTGTTGGCGACTTTTTGTTGATCAAAATCTTTAAAATAGGCGTTAATTAGAATTTTAACAATTTCAATTTCTTTGAAGAGTTTTAATTCTAATGGATAATTCACAATACCACCTTTGGCGATGCGGCTAAAGCGTGTCACCAATCCTGTCGCTTCTTTGCCACTGCCGACCGGGTTAACATGATCGATAAAGTCCAATACTTCGCCATCGACTCTGGTTTCTAATTTACCATTTTCACCTGCGGCTAAGGCAGAGATAAGATAGGATTTTCCTGCTTGTGATAATCCGAAAAAGCCCACCGCCACGGATTTTGTTGACACATCACCTAACCGCTGTGCACGGTTACGTAACCGCCTGAGATCTAAAATTAAATTATCGGCTTCGCTATCCAACCGTTTAGAGTCATGGCGAACATGATTGACCCAATCGATAGCTTGTGCCGATGCTTGATAGACCTGTTGCCAAGATTCTGCCAATTGCTGATTTAAATTGTTCATCGTTTTATAATTCCACTATCAAGCCAATATTGTGCACTGACGAGTCCTGAACTTATCATGGTGTTTAAACTCAGTTTTATATCGTTAAACTTATCACAAGCGCGTCCGTCTGACGCAGTGACCGTTTTGATATAAAAATTTTCACTGCGTTTTTGACTATTTTTAATACCTAACGTCACGTTAAGCACCACCCCTTCGGCACTTAATCTTTTGGCAATATCACTATTTTCAATGGTTAATAGGTAAATTGGTGAGGCTGGCCAGCGATCGGTTTCTAATTGCCTAAACCCCAACCGCGTGGTGCCCCGAATTTCGAATGCCTGCTCAGGGAAGTCATAATCAGGATTATCAAGATTGATATCATGATAATAGACGTTTTCTTTTTTGATCATATTTAGGTTATCTAAAAGACCAATATATTTTACCGTTGAGTAGAGATCCATATTGGTTGATCGAAAATAGAAATTAGCCAATCGTAAGTTTTTGCTTAAAAAGCATAACATAGCGCCGACAGCCGCCGTGGTTTTCGGATCATCAATGCGTTCTTGTTTATGGAAAGGATACCAGCTCCCTGTATAATAACCGTGTAACGGTAAAATGCGGCCAGCTGGAATCGTTGCCCGGGAACAGAAATAGCTCTGAATGCCGGGGAGTCGTGATGGCCTACCGGTAAGTAATAAAACGTCACATTGATAACAGCTAATGATTTCCGATAGCGCGTCAAAGGTTTTGCAAATATTAAAATAATCACCACGAATGAATAGGTGATGAATTAACTTAAGATTAATTTCAATCGTTAAATCTAAAATAGTGAAATCTGGATTATGCAGTGCTCGCCGGATAGGTTCATTGATAAAATTGAGCACATTATCGGTTACGCTATGGGGTGACAGTAATTCGCGAAATGTTGCATAGCGGACATGTTGGTCAGTTTTTAACGGCTCATATTGTTCATACTCTTTGAGAACCTGTAGTCCTAACGGCGTAAAAAGTTGCAAGGTTAATTGCTGACGCAACACGGCATCTTGTACCGATAATTGTTGTGAACCAATAATTTGTGACAAAATAGGATTAGGTTCCGACAATCCTGCCTGTTTTAGTCCTTTGATGAGCGAACTTAATACGGTGTCTTGAATTAAATCAAGTAAGATATCATCACCAGCGACTTTAAAGCCATCGCGGAATCGCTGTGTTGGGACGATGTATGCATTACTGCCATTTGTTTGGCCATTGACGCCATAATCTAACCGATAATCATTAATGACTAAATCGGTAGTGCCACCGCCGATATCAATAGTGGCAATGGTTAACGTCTGTTTGTCAATTTTATCGGGTCTGACCATCGCCGCGATAAATTCTTCGGGACGACCATTATAATTATTTTGTGTTTCATTAAACAGGTAAACTACTTGCCCACAGGTTGCTTCATCCCATTGAATATATACTTCAGGAATGGGTGGCCAAACAGCGGTATTGGGGTGATCAAAATCGATATCATCTTCGGAATTATCCCAACCAAGGCTTTTCCAAATCAGCCCGATCGCTTGGTAAACAGCACTTTTAAAGATGGCCTGTTCAGGTTTTGGCATTGCCGGCGGAATCGTGAGAATAATTGATCGTAAATTACGCGGTGTTTTGGCATGTTCTAATTTATTACGTTGCGCGACGCTATTCATCTGCATTAGGGCATGCATTAAAACTTCGCATAGCGTAAACGTCATGAGAGAACTACGCGAATATTTAGGATGGAAGACGGGCATCTTACGTGCAAATTCTTCTGTATTGTCATTGTGCAAAATATGTAATGCTTCGCCGTATTCATTAATCAAACTCGAAAAAGGCTCTGCGGTGGCAAAAGGTTCATGATCACTTTTGACATAATGGGAATTAAAGCGCCAGCCTTGTTCATATTTCGCTTGATCCCATAAATACCGTTTCGGACTAGATAGTCCGGTTGCGCCTTCATTACCTTCACGGCGGCTTGCTAAGCGGCTTGCTTCAGCACCAACACGGACAATACTTGGCCAGCGAAAGGCGTCCCGGCGACCACTTTGTAAAGAAAAATGTTCTTTGCCAAAAAAGGATTGCGCAAACTCGACACGGCTTTCAAACGGCTCGTTATAGACCTGTTCTGGTTGTGTTAAATCACGAATTTCTAATTCATAACGGCGATTTAAGCTATCTTTGTCTTGTTTATGATCTTCAATCAAAATGCCGCAAGTCCGGGAATTACCGACATCTAAGACCATATCAACAGGGATAGATTCAACGATATCATTGCTTTTATTAGATACCATTTTTATGGCCGGTAAGGACAATGACTCACCTAATAACGTGACAATATTGAGGTAGTGAGCATAGTAGGCCTTATTTTTGATACCTTGTGCGACATCATCTTTATGCATCTTAAGGCGATCTGGCTGTGGTGCTAATTCTTGGAAGAGATCCAATAACCAATTGGTGACCCATTTTAGTTCTAAATACCACGATATATGATCAGATCGATGCGCTAAATTAAAGATTGCCCCTGTTTTGATATCATTCTCTGTTGGTGCTAAATAGGTGACATCTTGCTGATTAGCAAAGATTTTAGTATCAAACGCAAAGGTAATGCGGTGCGTATTGCCTTCGATATCTTCACCTTCTGGGATAGCGACAATACGGACACGGCACCAGTTATGCGGCCCTTTATCAAAGTGATCAGGTGGCATTGAGCGCAATACCGGTACCGGCAGCCAAATACCATCATATAATTTTAATGATTGTGCCACGCTAATTTCTTGGGTTGGTTTGACGGATTGGGTGTGATTATCGGGCATAAAGAATTGCCCGCTATCTGTATCTTCGATCAGCTTAACCAATGCACCACTTTCGGTAGGATCGATAAAACTACCATTTTGCTTGCTGCGCCAACGTTTATCTTGCCAATCTATTTTGAGAGCAAAATCAAGAAATTGGATGCCACTATTCATGATGAGTGTCACTTCTTGACCATAATTGCGTAATTCTGGAAGCATAAGAAAACCTATTTGTTTAGGGTGATTGTCTTTATAACTGTTGTTCGAACTATTCATTTCTGTTGCTTCATGCTGATAGGGAATGTTGTTCCATTATTATAAACACCTTGGCAATCAGCTTCACTATTTTTGCTTGCAACACATTGGATCTTCGGTAGTTGGTATTTACTGTTATCACTACATGTTGCTTCATTATTACTGGTAATATTCAGATGTGATTGTGCAATCTGACTCCCCACGTTACCAACACATTTTACGCCATCGCTACGGGTTATTGTCACTTCGCCATTACCTTTATTAAAATCATATTGTAGACGCAGTGGTTTACCGGTTGCTTTGTCTTGAATACCGCCACTCACCGCCCATGATCCATCGAGGAATTTAGTCGATCCTTGCTGCATGATATTTGGGGGCAGCGCTAATTTGTTATCTTTAGTGGTTGCGGCGTTGGTATTCTGGGTGTCGTTACCTTTTTGATCGTCTTGGTTTTTATTCGGATTATTTTTATTCTCTAGATTATTGATATCTTTATTATCGGCCTCATTATTGCTATTTAGGGCATCGGACTTGTTTTTATCATCATCATTTTGATTATCGATGTCGTTTTTATCGTTAGCATTAGTGTTCTCTGTGCCGTCAGCTGTGTTATCAGTATGTGTGCCATCGACCGCGATAGCTTGATCATCATTTACCGTGCCGTTGCTAGCAACCGGCGTATTGGAATCCACAACACCTGAATGGGTATAGGTTGTATTAACGCCATTACGATTGATGGGATGAGGATCAGTCACGACAGGCTGTTTGATGATATCCTGTGCTTTATCTGATTCTGCTTGCGACGGGATATTGGTTTGGCCCGTGTCGAGTTGTGTCGCTACCTCGGCTTGGTTAAAACAGCCACGTAATAAAAATAGCAGTAATAGTAGCAGTAGTAAACCAAGTAGCCATAACCACCCTTTTTTCCACCAAGGTTTAGTGATGATGACGGATTTTGCTTGGGGTAGAGAGGGCAGTAAACTCACCACCTTAGGGATGGCGTTGAGGCAATAAAATGGTGATTCGGTTTGCTTAGTTTGCGGTAGCACAAAACCCCAGAAGGTGATCACCGGTTTGCCATTGACAATATAGACGTATTCGGCACTCGGAAAGCGAATGGCGACTAAATTTTGTTGTTCATTAGTTTGGCTCTGTTTAGGATCATAAAGCAGACGACTAAAAAGTAGTTGGTCGCCGGCTAAGTTTGTCTGGCTTGCCAATTGTTTGCCTAACGTAATCACTTTTTGCTCAAAGTCATCGAGTAATTTACGTGCGGATTCACGTTCGGTTTCGCTGGCCGAAGTCCAAGGGATAATAGTATATTGGCCATCAGCAGCGTCAGAGGCAAAAGGAATATACCAGTCGACAATATTGCCTTGATCATTGCGTTGTGGAATCGCTAAATAGTCTGCATATTGACGCCCTAATTTGACACGTAATGCTTCGCGAATTTGTGTGGCGACAAGAAAAGCGGCTTTGCCATCTTGCCCTAACATTTGTAAATCCTTAATATCGCCACTTCGAAGCAATGTATTTGCCATATCGCCTTTACCTTTTCCACGACTGATTGAAATTGTTATATCAACTATTCATCATGCATTAGCAAGATGCAGATAACATGCTGATTATCTGACTATTCTCTTACATAAATGTCATAATAACATGGTATTCTAGCAGAAAAATAGGGGGTTGTAATTAGATTGGCTGGGTCGCGAAGAAGATATAAAAAACACATGCTGTTACCGAAAAGTCGTGCTAAACATAGCAATTCCCCGACATGCTAATCTCACCATTTATCATAGAAAGTTTCAGAACTATACATACGTTTATGTCAAAATGTTTATGTCAAAATTATTGAAAATAACAAATAACAAATAACAAATAACCAAATCGCTATGACAATAACTCTCAATCTATCTTCACATTGTTATCCATGATACCAGTCATTATTTCTTGGTGGATTTAGCCAGTTTGGCTAACCATGCAAGGGGCTATTCTTGTGAGTTAGCACGCACAGGTTATTTGCCATATCGGTTTTCTATATTGGGTTCGGCATATAGGTTTTCTATATTAGACTCGCGATATTGACTCAATCGTAGTCACAGTTAGGTTAACCGTCGTGTTAACCGTTAATCCATTCTATTCTTTACACTTCTTTACAAAAATGGGGCGGCGTTATTTTGACATAAATCATATTATCACGTAACATTCAGCAGACTAAATTACCTACAAATACGCCCCATCCTGATATTTTTATTCAGTTTTGCCGCGGTTATCTTTTGGACAGATCAGAAATAACGGCAAATAATGAAAATTTTGTTATGTAGGGACACAAAAAAGTTGAAAAAGAATAAGGAAAGTGCTGGAATGAGAAAAACACAAAAACACAGCTGTTAGAGTCGTTACCTGATGGTTTAGCAGCACAATTTCTCGTCACACCATGTCGCTTTTATTCACCATTATTCCATTCATTCTTGCTGCTATTTTGTACATTATATCGTCTGTTATTTGGTTGGGTTTGTCGTCTACATAGTTTACATACTCTACCTAGCTTAGGTCATCTATATAGTCTACACACTTTATCTAGCTTACATTATCGACGTAGTCTACATGATCTACCTGGTTTACATCACCGATATAGCTTAGACTACTCAGATCACCTACATAACCCCCATAACCCACATCGCCAACGTTTATCAATTGTGATGATACTTATCGCGTCATTAGGGATGAGCTGCGCGTTTAATGCTAGCGCATTGTCGGCCAGCACCGCGAATGCTATCCAAGGGACGCCGCCTTATCTCACCTTTGATGGTGGAGTTACCAAAGTGACCAATGTTGATGAGTTATTGGCGATTAAGCTTTCTGATGGCCGGCGTTACACACCAAGCACGAATCCATCGTCAGCAAGCAATCCGATTATGTTGCCGGTGGCGGGTCAGACGTTTGCTAATGTTCAGATGATGGTTCCGACTAATGTGGATAGCATTGCACTAAATAACTTAATCGGCGCGCCATATAACTATTGGGGAGATGATAATGGTGATGGGCAAGGAGCAAACGGTATTACGGCTACTGGCACAGTCACCGTGCGAGTATATGATTCCAATAATACCTTGCTGAATCGCAACGCGGCATTAAATCTGTGTGATTCTGCTTATTATCGTGTGGAATTGAGTAGTACAGCTGGAGCATTGACCACTCGGTATGGTTACCCGCGTGCTAGCAATTTTACCGCCTCGAATGCCACTTATTATATCAAACCGTATGTTGATAGCCCCTATGTCTGTTATGCGCAACCTAATTTAGATCTGAAAGTTTTTGCTGGTGCTAATGTGATTGGTTTAGTTAACCAATGGCGTAAAGATAAAGGGTTTATTGTGTAGAATATTAACGATCCTGCGGCTAACTTCCCAACTACAGGGATAAATAACGTCTTTTTTAATCTCACCTTAGCGGGTGCAGTCGTGAGCAATGTGACTTACGAGGCAGAGCCGGCCAGTTCAGGGCTGCATCTGGATATTACCGGGAGCGGCAATGTGGCCAAAGTGACCTTAACTGGCCCGAGAAATGGAGCCACACCGGCTGAAGCGGCGACCACTGTGCCAACCACCTTTACCTTATATGCCACTGTTAATGGCACAAGGACTAAAATCTATAGTTTTAAGTTAAATAAATGGTTTATCGTCAGTCCTGACATAACCAATGAGTATGGGACTGCAATTAGTTATAATGCAAATTATTGTAGTCGTTATTGCGCGGGCTATCGTCTACCCCATATTGCTGACCTGACTAATGGTAATGGTTATTGTGCTACTATGGGTAGTGGTAGTAAGTGGACGTGGACTGGCAGTTTAGGAAGTAATGGAACTTGGTATTACACAAGGCAAATTGGCGGGGGACTGTTTGCTGAATGGGGGAATATGATGATAAGAGAGGTTGAGGGTCCTGATTATTACCCTAATACTGATTTTAGCAAAGTACGACTGTTAAATTATGGCGTATGGGTAGATGATCGTCTATGCTTTACGCCGTATTATACTAATGTTGGAATTTCGGTCGGTAAGGTTGGTCTATCGAATGTGGCTATTAGCAATTTTCAAGGAAATATCTGCGTCACCCCGTAATTGCATACACGATTGAGTAAACAGTTACTTAGTAAAGAATAGTCCAGTAAACAATTATTCAATATTAATAAACAACAGTGGCTAACTAAACAGTTGGCCACTGTTGTTAGCGATGTATTTTAGCCATTATTTTTGCCTTTCACTTTTGGGTAAAGTCTAACTTTTACCCCAAACAGCAAATCATTTATTTGAATGTTTCAGAACTATACGACGTTTATGTAAAATTTTTGAAAGTAATAAAATAGCTATGACAATAGCTTTTAATTGATCTTCGTATTTTTATCCATGCTATCAGTAATATCTCTCGATAAATTCCCCGAGTTTGGTTAACCGCGTAAGTGAGTACTTGTATTCTTTTTACCTCAGTGCGTGCATTTTATTTTCTATATTGGATTATTAGATAATCTATATTGCGGTAATGGCTTAGCTAACCATCAGTATTATTTAAATTTATTTTAAAAATAGCACGAGATTATTTTGACATAAATTATATTATGGCGTAGTATTTATTCCTAAGAATTACGCGCAAGTATACTCGGTAATCGTGTTTTTTATTTAATTTTATGGCGATTATTTTAGGATTTGATCAGCAATCGCAGTAAAACGTGTAAAAATTTTTTTGTGTAGAGACATAAAAAAATTAAAAAAGTAAGGGAAGTGAGGGAATGAGAAAAACAGAACTGCTAGCACTGTTAACTGATGATTTAGCCACGCAATTTCTCGTCACACGACATCGCTTTTATTTACCATTATCTTATTCATTCTTATCTCTATGTCGCGCACTATATCGTCTATTATTCGATTGGTTTTATCAGCAAGATAGCCTATATCACCGACATCGGCAATTTATCTCGATCGCGACGATCCTTATCGTGCCTTTAACGATGAGCTGCTCGTTTAATGTCAACGCGCTCTCGGCCACCACGGCCAATACGCTGCAAGGTAGTCCGCCTTATCTTACCTTTGATGGTGGTCAAACCAAAGCCACTAATATGGATGCGTTATTGTCGATTACCCTTTCTGATGGACGGCGTTACACGCCATCGACTAACTCATCGTCGGCAAGCAATCCGATTATGTTGCCGGCAGCGGGGCAGACGCTGGCTGATATACAGATGGTGGTGCCGTCTAATCAAGATGGCATCACATTACAAGATGTCATTGCTGCACCCCATAATTATTGGGGGGATGATAATGGTGATGGGCAAGAAGTGAATGGCATAACCGCCACTGGGACTATCACGGTACAGTTGTATAACGCAAATAATGCTTTGCTGAGTCGCAATACTGCATTAAATCGGTGTGATGCCTCTTATTATCGTATGGTGTTGAGTAGTCCTGCCGGGGTATTATCAACCCAATATGGCTATCCGCGTACCAGCAATTTTGCGGCGTCGAGTGTCACCTATTATATCAAACCGTACACCGATGGCCCCCAGTCCTGTTACGTTCAACCTAATTTAGATTTTCAGAGTTATAGTTCAATAAGTATGGTTAATTTAGTTAATCAATGGCGTAAAGATAAAGGTTTTATTCTACAAGATATTGACAATCCGTCAGTTAACTTCCCGACCACGGGGGTGAATAACGTCTTTTTTAATTTAATTTTAGTCGATATGGCTGGGAGCGATATCACTTACGAAGCTGTTCCCACTAATTCGGGGCTACATCTTTCCATTAGCCGAGCGGGTAATGTAGCGAAAGTGATCTTAACCGGCCCTAAATCGGGGGCAACACCTGCCGAAGCGGCGACCGCTGTGCCGACTACCTTTACCTTATACACGAATGATAATGGCAGAAGAATGAAACTTTATAGTTTTAAGGTGAACCAATGGTTTATTGCCAGCGCCGACGAAAAAGCGATCTCGAGCAGCGATATTAATCGCAATTACGATGAAAATTATTGTAATCGTTACGGCACGGGTTATCGTATTCCCCATATTGCTGAACTGACTAATGCCAATGGGACGAACTATGGTTGGTTTTGGGCTGGTAGCTTAGGGAGTCGAGGAACTATCTTCGCGACACGGCAAATTGGTGGTGGTCTATTTTCGGAGTGGGGAAATCTGTCAGTAGAATCACGTGATTATTACCCTAATACTGATTTTCCTCACACGCCGTTACCTTCAGCCGGTCGTTTAGTGTGGGCGAAAGAGCGTCTTTATAAGGATACGTCGACACAAATCGATCATCCGGCTGAAATCCACACGTCGACGGGATGGATTACCACGGCAGCTAATTTGCCAGGCGGATATGTATCGTATATCTGTGTCACGCCTTAATTGCGTGATACGATTTGGTGAGCACTTACTTAGTAAACAGTTAATCAGTAAACAATTACTCAGTAAACATTCATCCATCCGCTAAATTATACATAAACGTAGGGTAGTTCTGAAACATTCAACTATTTTACGCTGCAGGCATGTTAGTGATATTGATAATCGCCTTATTAATAATAGTCTATTAATGACCGTCATATTCATAACAGCCTATATTGATAACCGCACCGATTAATAGTAAATCGCGATATTTTGGCCGTGGACTTGTTCGATCGTAATTGGGGTATCGAAGATCGCTTCTAAAATCGGTGTGGTCATAATCTGTTCTGGTGTGCCTTGATAGATGAGTTCACCTTTTTTCATGGCTAAAATATAATCAGAATATACCGAGGCGAAATTGATATCATGGATGACTAATACGATAGT
This sequence comes from Orbaceae bacterium ESL0727, assembly GCA_029433345.1. Taxonomy (GTDB): domain Bacteria; phylum Pseudomonadota; class Gammaproteobacteria; order Enterobacterales; family Orbaceae; genus Gilliamella. The sequence goes on along the minus strand of JAQTHY010000001.1, from coordinate 454,397 downwards.
TTTACCTAATTCATCGGCGGCTTTGCGTAACTGTTTCATCATGATAACCGAATGCTTCATGTCTAAATTATTGAGCGGTTCATCGAGTAATACATAGTCGGTGTCTTGGCAAAGGATCATCGCCACATAGGCGCGTTGGCGCTGTCCCCCTGAGAGTTCGTCTAAAAAGCGATCTTTAAATTCTGTTAAATTCAAAAATGCTAATGCTTGCTTAATGCGTCGATGATCATCTTGATTTAAGCGCCCTTTGGTATAGGGATAGCGGCCAAAGCCGACCAGTTCACCCACGGTTAAACGGCTGGTGAAGCGGTTTTCTTGGCGTAATACCGATAGATAGGTTGCCAGTTCGTCAGTGGGTGTATTTGCGACATCTAAATTATTCACTCTGACTTGGCCGGCGCTGGCGGGTAATAATCGACTAATAATGGATAGCAATGTTGATTTCCCTGCGCCATTCGCCCCAATAATTGCCGTGATACCCCCTTTAGGAATGGTGGCATTGATATCTTTTAAGACAAAAGTGGTTTGGTATTGTTTGCTAATATTATCAATTTCAATCACATTGCTACCTTTTGAGTAATAAGAAAATAAACAGCAGACCACCAATAAATTCGACTACCACCGATAAGGCACCACTCATTTTTAGCAGATGTTCTAAAATAAGTTGTCCACCCACTAAGAAAATAATGCCGAGTAGGCATGCTACAGGCAATAAAAAGCGGTGTTGATTGGATCCGCTAACACTATAAGCTAAATTCGCTATCAATAAACCTAAAAAGGTAAATGGGCCAACTAAAGCGGTTGATATCGAGACTAAGACAGAGACCAATAACAGGATTAGCGTCACATTTTGCTGGTAATTAATGCCCAAATTAATGGCATTATCGCGCCCTAATGCCAACACATCAAAGCGAAAACGCATTTGCCATATCACGATACCGGTGATCAAGGCAATGATAAGCGATAACACGATTAAGATAGGTTCTGCGCGGGTAAACGTGGCAAAAATTCGGCCTTGCAAAATGGCAAAGTCGCTCGGTGTCATGAGACGTTGTAATAAATTGGCGATGCTGCGGAAAAGAATGCCAAAAATAATCCCAATTAATAAGACTAAATGGAGATTTTGCTTAAGTTTGGTAAATAATCCACGATATAAAAAGAGCGAAAAAAGAATCAATAATGCCGATTCACATAAAAATTTACCCATAACGCCAAGAAACGAGATGCCTTGAGCTTGAATAAAAAAGATGACAAGCGTCTGAATCAGGATAAATAGTGCTTCAACTCCCATAATTGCAGGTGTTAAGATGCGATTATTGCTTACTGTTTGGAAGAGTAAAGTCGAGGTGGCCGCGCAAAAAGCGACTAAGATCATGGTGAGTAACATCCAACCACGATGAATTAAAATATATTCGATATTACCCTTTAGATTGATGGTCATAAACAGTAGCATGCAAAGTAATGCCACAACCGCTAAGTAAAATAGGCGTTTTTTATGGGTGAAATGCAGGCCTTTGGGTTTGTTACCACAAGTTGGGTTAGGTAATGGTTGGATGTGTGATAAGTTATCTTGCATAATGTTTTCGACTCAATAAGATAAGAAACACGATGGCACCGATAACGCCGAGGATGACACTGACTGGAATTTCAAACGGATAACGAATTATGCGCCCGATAATATCACATAGCAGCACGAGCCCCCCACCGGTTAAGCAGATCCATGGAATAGTTTTGCGAACGTTATCACCAAATAATAAGCTGACGATGTTGGGGACAATGAGTCCTAAAAAAGGTAACACACCGACAACGGCTACGACAATGCCGCCAATGAGGGCGATAACAACAAGACCGATTAACATTACGCGACGGTAATTAAGGCCGACGTTGATCGAAAAATCGCGTCCTAATCCTGCGACCGTAAATTGATCCGCACTCCAACAGGCGAGCAATGTTAATCCACCGACTAACCATAATAGTTCATAACGACCGCGTAAAATACCTGAAAAATCGCCAGATTCCCATCCGCCCAATGATTGCAGAAGATCAAAATACATGGCTAAGAAGGTGGTGATAGCACTAATCACTGCGCCTAACATGATGCCGATGAGTGGTACCATCAATGTGGATTTGAAGATTATTTTTCGTGAGATTAGCATAAAGAGTAGTGTGCCAACCATCGCGAACAAGCTGGCGACGACCATTTTAGTCATGACCGTTGATGAAGGTGCGACGATCATCATGACCAGAAGTCCTAAACTCGCCGATTGTGTGGTGCCGACTAAGGTAGGTTCGACAAAGCGGTTTTGGGTGAGAAGTTGCATGATTAAGCCAGCAACACTCATCGCGCTACCGGCAAGCAGTAGCGCTAATGTTCTGGGTACTCGGCTAATGAAAAAAATGTCTCTCATGTTGTCATCGAACCAGAGATCAGACAAGGTAACATTGCCCGCACCGATAAATAAACTTATTGACGCCATAATCATCACGACGATAATGGCGGCAATAATATAGAATGATTTCATAAATTAAGGTGTTGGTTGTGCTAATAACGTATTAATTTGATCCATTAATTGGCTGTAGGTTTGTATGCCACCTGCAATATACATGGATGTTGAATCTAAATAGACGATGTGATTATGCTGCCAAGCATTGGTTTTTTGGATTAAGGTATTATTCAATACTTGTTGTGCTGATTCGGCTTCTGTTCTGCCGATAGCGGTATCACGATCTAAGACAAATAACCAATCAGGATTGACACTCAAAATAAATTCGGCGGTTACTGCGTTGCCATGTGGACCTGCTTCTGTAAATACCGCAGCGGGTTTGAAGCCAAGTTGATCAAAGATAAAACCGAAGCGTGATTTTGGTCCGTAAGCGGACATCTTGCCACCATTGATCATAATGACTAAAGCAGTGCCTTCATTAGCTGTTTTGGCGCGGGTCTGTTCTATTTTTTGCTTAAATTCAGTGATTAATTTTTGGGCGTCATCCTGCTTATTAAAAATAGTCCCTAATTGATTAACGCGTTCAGTTAGACTATTGAGAAAGTCATTGTGGTCAACTTCTAATGAGATAGTTGGCGCGATTTCATTTAATTTTTTATAAGCATCATGCGATCGTCCACCCGCTAAGATAAGGTCAGGTTTGATCGAACTTAATACTTCATAATTTGGTTCGAAGAGTGTGCCAACATTCGTATATTCATTACTGCCATATTGCGCTAAGAATGTTGGTAAGTGGACTGATGATTGCGGTACCGCTTTGACTGGAATATGTAGGGCATCCATGATATCTAAAGTAGCAATATTAAACACTGCGACGTTTTGTGGGTTTAGTGGAACAACACTTTTTCCTTGTTCATGTTCAATAGTGACGGTTGGTACTGTTGTCTGATTACTGGTTTTATTATCACATCCAGCGAGTACAAGAAGTAATGTGATGCATAATACCAATTTTGTCTTAACAGATGAATACATGGTGTTTCCCTTTAGTTAATGCCAATAAATATTGCAAGCCGATAAATATCTTAACATTTGCCATGTGAAGGTGCGATAAGATATTTTATGAAACGGTAAATATAATAATTATCATTTGCAATAAATTGTAACGAAAAAAGTCGCTTCCTTCAATGTGCACGTGACGTAATTGTATTAAATAAAGGCAATAAAATGAGGATAGATGATAAATATTGGTGAAGTTGGTGGGTCGTGAGCGATTCGAACGCTCGACCAACGGATTAAAAGTCCGCTGCTCTACCGGCTGAGCTAACGACCCATTTGGAGATAAAATTACTCTTTTGTGAGTAGAGGATATTTCTGATTACAAGTAATTTCGGGTTGCTATAATAATGGTGATTTACTGTTTACGCAACTTTTTTTACTGTTTTTTGTGTTAAAAGATGGTTATTTATGCAGATGGACAACATAGACTATAGGGAAGCTAACTTTTTATGCGCTTGATCAACCGAATTCTTATCTTTTGGATATTGATTGATAACACGCTGGAATACAAGTTTGGCGTTCGCTTTGTCACCTTTTTCGAGTAAAATCAAACCAACTTTATAAAGGCTATCGGCAGCTTTAGGTGAGGAAGCATAGTTTTTTACGACAGTGGCATAATAAAATGAGGCGTCATCTTTTTTCCCTTGTCTATAAAGCAATTGACCTAACCAATAATTGGCATTTGCTTGATAACTGGATTTGGGATAAGCCTTTAAGAATTTCTGGAAGGCAACAATGGCTTCGTTGTTTTGTTTACCATCGGTAACAAATTGCATGATAAAATTATAATCATTCTTATCGTTACCCGATGTTGTCCAGCCAATGAGATCTTTTGTTGCTGGTGATGCTGTAGTGACTGCAGTATCTGTTTGAGCCGCAGGTTCAGAAATAGTACTATTGGCATTAGTATTGCTACTTGCATTGGCATTACTGTTTGCGGCATTGCTATCAGCACTACTATTTGCACTATTATTTAAATTACGGTTGTCTGAATTGTTATTAGAAGAAGATGAAAAACCGGAACCGTTAGCAAGTTGCTGAAATATCATTTTTTGACGTTCAATAACTTGATTTAATTGATACGTGTTTTCTTCTAATTGCCCTCTTAGAGCGTCAAGTTCAGATTGTAAATCATTTATGCGTTGTTGGCTTTCAATTAGCAATTGGCCCTGTGCTTGAACCGTTCTTTCCAATTCTGATGAGCTACCTGCAGCGCAACCATAGCCAGCGAAAAGAAAAAACACGCATAGACATAGTATTTTTTTATACATATGAAACTCGGAATAAACTTAAGTGTGAACGAAAAAATAAACGGCTGTATTAACAGCCGTTTGAGAGATGATATTAGTAAACAATAACGGCACGACGGTTTTTAGCATAAGCTGCTTCGTCATGACCTAAAACTGCTGGTTTTTCTTTACCGTATGATACGATTGACATTTGACCAGCAGAAACACCATTACCTTGTAGGTATGATTTAACTGCAGACGCACGACGTTCACCTAATGCGATGTTGTATTCTGGTGTACCGCGTTCATCGGCATGACCTTCAACAGTTACTTTGAAAGATGAATGTGCACGTAAGAAATCAGCATGAGAATCTAACAATTTAGTATATTCTGAACCGATGTTGTATTTATCGAAACCGAAATATACGATGTTGTTTTGTTGTAATTTTTGAAGTGCTTCACGTTCTGCTTGTGATAAAGTATCACCATCATTAACACTTCCGCCAGCATTGTTGTTGCTTTTTGAAGAACATGCTGTTACAGCAATTAATGGTAAAGCAATTGCTGCTACTTTAAGATATTTAGAAAATTGCATTGTGTAACTCCTTTTTGTTTGAATAAATTGCCTATTACTTTATATACGAACATATGGTATACATCTAATCGACTTCAAGTGGTGCCTGTTAACGACTAAAATGATTAGGGTATATATATTATAACGGCTCTACTATTTCTACAATTCTATTATTCATAATATTGATTAATTTCTAATCAATCCTTATAAATAGGGCGACCAAGCAGGGAATTTTACCTGCCCATCGGTGCCAGGTAACCGAGCTTTAAAGTTACCATCCGTTGAAACAAGATTTAGAATTGTTCCCAACCCTTGAGTAGAACTATAAATTATCATTGTACCGTTTGGTGCAATGCTTGGTGTTTCGTCTAAAAATGTATCAGTTAATCGTTGGTAAGTTTTGGTTGCGACATCATATCGTGTGATATGTTGTTCACCATTATTGGTTGAAATCATCGCAATAAAACTGCCATCTGGTGCAACTCGGGCATTTTGGTTTTGAGTATTATCCCAAGTTAGTCGTTGTGAAGCACCGCTGCTAACATTGACTGTATAAAGTTGTGGTCGACCTGCTTGGTCTGATGTATAGACAATAGTTTGATTATCTGGCATCCATGATGGTTCAGTATCATTACTACGGCCTGAAGTAATTTGAGTGATTTTTTTAGAACTCAAATTCATCATATAGAGATTCAAGCTACCATCTTTCGATAAAGCGAATGCTAACTTACTGCCATCTGGTGAAAACGCAGGTGCACCATTATGTTGTGGGAAAGAGGCAATCGTTTCGACCGCACCACTATCTAAGGTTTTAAGCACTAATGCTGAATGACCACCTTCAAAGGTAACATAAGCAAGTTTTTTACCATCAGGTGACCAAGTTGGTGACATTAATGGTTCTTTTGAACGGTGCACGATCGATTGATCATAACCATCATAATCTGATACGCGAAGTTCGTGATTAAATGGTCCTTTAGCCAATTTAACAACATAAGCGATTCGTGTTCTAAATGCACCGCGGATACCGGTTAATGCTTCGAATATTTCGTCACTGGCGGTATGCGCAGCATAACGTACCCAACGTTTTTCAATAGCAAATTGATTTTGCGCTAAGACTGCGCCAGGATGGGTGGTTGTATCAACGAGTTGATAAGTAATGAGATATTTACCTGATGCATCGGGTTGAATAGTACCGACAACAACCGCAGACACATTAAGCGGACTCCATAAACTTGGTGTTACGCCAGATGCGGTGGTTGGTTTTTGCGGCATACTGCTAGGATTAATCGGATTGAATTTACCACTATTTCTTAAATCGGATGCCACAATTTCTTCTATATTTTGTGGTGGTTCACCTGATCCAGTCCATTGAAAAGGGACGACAGCAATCGGTTTTGCCGAACTAATGCCATCAGTAATAATAATACGCACTTCTGCATGACCCATCATGGCACATAATAAGATGGAGCAGGCTATTAAAAAGCGAGATGTAAATTTGAACATCTTAAAATTCCTTAGTAAAAACTTAAATTCTACTACATTTAAAACAGCAATTAACTTTTGTGACCATAAAATAAAAATTCATCTTAATCAAATAATTATATTCTATAAATGCTAACTCATTATTTAAAAAAAATAAACGTTTTACTATCGAGCAAGATAGCCGATATCACGTAACAAGTCTATAGGCTTAGCAACAAAAAGATTACGAATATGTAATCAATCAGTCAAATAAATATTATTTATGTTGGATAATAAAACAACAATGTATCTGTTTATTCCGCTTAAAATCTAATGATATCGTTTTTTCAGTAATGTTTTGGCAAGTTAATCCCAACTTATTCATGCCTTCAGCGTCGATTTGAAAACCCGTACGATTATTAGAAAAAATAATTGTTCCTTTGGGGCGTAACAGTCGCTTTAAGTTAGCCATTAATTGCAAATGGTCGCGCTGCACATCGAAAGTGTTTTGCATGCGTTTGGAGTTTGAAAAAGTAGGCGGATCAATAAAAATAAGATCAAATTGATCGTGAGTTTGCGTGAGATAGAGTAAGCAATCGGCTTGGATTAAGCGATGTCGGTTACCGGTGAGGCCATTTTGGCGTAGATTGCGATCGGTCCATTCTAAATAAGTCCGCGACATATCAACCGTGACTGTCGATTTTGCGCCGCCGAGTCCTGCATAAACAGTGGCACTCCCAGTGTAGGCAAATAAATTCAAGAAGTCTTTATTGGCACTCATATTACCAATCATTTGACGTGCGAGTCGATGATCTAAAAAGAGTCCGGTATCTAAATAATCAGTCAAATTGACCCAAAATTGCGTTTGGTGCTGTTTGATGACATATTCGTGCACTAAAAAATAGTCTTGCTGTTTGGCTAATGGTTGATATTGCTGTTTACCTTTCTGTTTGGCGCGTGTTTTTAAAATTAATTGATCTGCCGTTAATGCTAATACTGCAAGGGTAGCATTAATAATATCAAAGAGTCGTTGGCGTGCTTTTTGGGGATCGATAGTTTTAGGGGCGGCATATTCCTGTACCACAATCTTATCTTTATAACGATCTATCGCCACATTGTATTCGGGCAGATCAGCATCGTATAAGCGATAGCACTCGATGCCTTCTTGTTGTGCCCATTTTGTTAATTTCTGATTGTTTTTACGCAATCGATTGGCAAAATCAGGGGCAGCTATTTTGGTTATGATATGATTTTGTTCACTATTATTATCAAAAATCTTATTGTTAGATGATTTATTTTCTTCGTACGTTTGGGATTCGGTAAGCGAGTGTTGCTTAATTGAATAATTTTTTTGTACACAATCAAGCGGTCCATTTTTGGCTTTAAACTGTCGATCAGCGCGCATTTGTAAACAGTTGAGAAGTTGTGGTGCACCGCTAAAGAGTGATAGGCGCCAACCGGCAAAATGTTGTTTGATTTGTTGACCTAATGCGGTATATAAAGCGATAAGTGCGGGCTCACTTTCGAGTCGTTCTCCATAAGGCGGATTGCTAATAATCACGCCGCAGGTTGATGGCGGTAATGGATTAGTCAGCTGAGTCACATCTTGCTTAGCAAACGTGATAAACTCCCCCACACCGGCAATCAGTGCATTTTGTTTGGCTCGTTCAAGGACTTGGCTGTTATTGTCGTAGCCAATGAATTGGGTTTGCGGATGGGTAATATTTTGCTTAGCGGTGTAGAGCAGTTCATTCCATAATGCTGGATTAAATCCTTTCCATGCCAAAAATCCCCACTGTTTACGTTGCATGCCAGGTGGAATATGGGCAGCTATCATGGCGGCTTCAATCAGTAAGGTACCTGAACCACACATCGGATCGATCAAGGGTTCATTCGGCGACCAACCTGATCGCATGACCACTGCGGCAGCGAGATTTTCTTTTAATGGCGCTGGGCCTGTCTGTTCCCGATAACCACGTTGATGTAAACTGCTACCACTTAAATCCAGCGACAAGGTGACACGGTTTTTATCCAAATGAGCATGGATGCGAATATCGGGATTGAGTTTAGCTACATTGGGGCGGGTGTTCACTTTACGTAAGAAACAATCAACGATGGCATCTTTTATTTTGAGTGCGCCATATTGGCTATTGCGGATAAATTCATTCATGCCAACAAAGTTAATCGCAAATGTACTATCAGCCGAAAAAATATCTGGCCAAGCAATATTGATTGCACAGGAATAAAGATCTAAATCGCTATAAATATCGAATTCAGCAAGGGGTAATAAAATACGCGATGCTAATCGGGACCATAAGAGTGATTGATATAATGTTTTTTCGTCCGCCTGAAAATAGACGCCACCTTGCGTAATTTGGCATTCTACTGCACCGATTTGTTGCAGTTCTTTTTTGAGTAGTTCTTCCAGACCACGTGACGTACTGGCAAATAGCGTATTCATAAATAACCTAATTGAGAAGCTAAGATTTTTGGTATAAAGCAAGGATCTCATCTATTTTTTTGCGGCTTTCACCTGCGCAACTAATTGAACGGCGCATTTCGGCACGATAGAGATGAGATGCATTTTCGTATAATCTTCGAGTATGTTCAGTATCATGATTTGAGATCAGGACAGGAATATTTTTTTTGTAGGCCATTTTTTCCGCCAAGATTGAAAGATTTTTATGTTCTTCAACACCAAAAACATTCGAGTAATAAGCGGTAAATCCTGTTGTCTCATTTGATGAAAGATAAGGTGGATCGCAGTAAATAACAGAACCTTGTTTAGCATTTTTCATCACTTCTGCGTATGAGGCACAGATAAATTTTGCTGTTTGTGCTTTTTCAGCAAAATAATATAACTCTTTTTCCGGGAAATAGATGGTTTTATAACGTCCAAACGGGACATTAAAGCTGCCGCCACTGTTATAACGACATAATCCATTATAACAATGCCTATTTAGGTAGACAAAAAGTAGTGATCGTTGATATTGATCGGTACTGTTATTGAATATATCGCGTAGTTGATAAAAAGCATCAGGCTGATTATTTTGGCGTGTAAACAATAATTTAAGATCACGAATAAACGGATCGGGCGATGATTTTAAGCGATTAAATAATTCAATTAAGTCTCGATTAATATCGGCTAAAATATAGCTTTGATAGTGACTATTTAGAAAAACAGAACCAGCCCCTACAAAAGGCTCAATGAGTTGTTCGCCTTTTGGTAAGTATTGCTCGATTTTTTCGATAAGCTCATATTTTCCTCCTGCCCATTTTAAAAAAGCGCGTTGCTTACTCAACCGTTGCTCCTATTTGATATTTTTTATGAGTAGGACAGAATATCCTTTATTTTGTTTTTTCTTTATTAATTGCCGCTCCAGATTTGACCCATGGACTACTTGTTTGTAGTGAGCTTGGTAGCGATTTTAATGCTGTTTTTGCTTCGTGAGATGAAGCATAATTGCCCTGTATTAAGACAAACCAAGGTTTATTATCACGTTTAGTTTCATAAATCTGGTAATCAGGAATATGGTTATGGATGGCAAATGCTTTTAAATTTTTTTCTGAAGAGGAGGCACTTAATTGGATAGCAAAATGGCTATCGGCAATTTTCCCTGTAGCGGCATTATTTTGGTGATGAGTTACCGTCGGATTGGTACTATGCGTCGTTTTAGGTGCTGTTGTAGGTGTACTCACAGCTTTTGGCGCCGTTGGTGATAGTGTTGTCACACTATTTTTCAATTTAGTTGGTGGGGGCGTAACGGTTGGTTGTTTTACATTACTGTTAATATCTTCCACGTTATCATCAGGGATGTTAAGTCTTTCTTGGACTTGTGAGCGTTGATATGGTGTTTCTGATGGTACCCGAGAAATAGGTGCAGGAGAAGATGATTGTGCATTACTCATCGAAGAGACATTTTGTGATGTCCCATTAGCTGCTCCATTATTAGGCGTCATATCTGATGTTGGTGCGGTATTATTGTTAGCATTACCACTGGCTGATTCGGCCAGATTGCCGAGGCTATCAGGTTGATTTTGCTCATCTACGGCTTGAGCTTCGCTGACGGCTGGTGGTGTTAATGGGGTAATCTCATTTTTACGTGATGTGCGAAATATAACTAAACTGAGTAATAGTAAAATAATAACTACAGTTAACGCTGCAATAATTAATTTTGATTTCGATAATCCATGAAGAATATCTATTTTTAATAAGGGTTCAGGACTTTTTTTAGGAGGTTCTGACACATAACGATCATCTTTATCTACACGCATTTGGGTACCTTTACCTTGTAACTATAATGACAACTGCTCTGTTTTGATTATTTCGTTGTTGTTTATTTAGTTATCTATTCAATGAGTTCTTAGATCTGTTCTATCTGTTCAATAATATAACTCGCTACACCTTTGGCACTTTGTTCATCAGTTTTGATAGTAATATCAGCAATTTCTTCGTAAAGTGGAACACGCTCATTGGCGAGTTCTTCATAAAGTTCGCGTGGTGTATTACCGCCTTGTAGCAGTGGACGGCGTTTATCTTTTTGTGTTCGTGCCATCTGCTTTTCGATCGTTGTTTCGAGATAGACGACAATTCCGCGCGCAGATAATCGATTACGTGTCTCTTTCGATAACACAGAACCGCCACCTGTGGCTAAAACGACACCTTGTTTTTCGGTTAATTCGTTAATCACTTTTTCTTCTCTGGCCCGGAATCCATCTTCCCCTTCTAAATCAAAAATCCAAGCGATGTCTGCGCCGGTACGCTTTTCTATTTCTTGATCAGAATCAAAAAATTCCATACCAAGTTGCTGAGCAATTTGTCGGCCTATCGTACTTTTACCTGCCCCCATAGGGCCAATTAGAAAGATATTTCGCTTCTCTGCCATTGTAATTTCATCATCTATTTATTTAGTTAAAATGCTTTGCATTAAAATATATAATACAGTATATAACTGTATAACAGTTTGGGATCTCCGTCTAACGACAAAAATTTAAGTTGGTAATTATCTCAATAGATAACCACTCTTGGCAATAGCTATTTCGTAATAGTTTTAGCTGATGCCAGCTTGATGTAAATCGTGAATATTCAATGCTCCTACTAATTTACCTTGAGAATCGACTACAGGTGCTGCAGTAATATTATGATCATTAAATGATTTTAATGCTTCTATTGCTTTCCAATTTTCAGGAAGCCTATAGCCTGGTACAGTCATAACATCAACAATCATATCCTGTAAGGTACCCTGTTTTAATAATAAACGGCGTAAATCACCATCAGTAAATACACCGATCACGATATCGTTTTCGTCACAGACCGCAACCAGCCCTAAACCTGTACGGCTAAGCTCTAACATGGCATCTAATACTGTTGCTTTTTTGGATATCTTCGGTATTAACTCACCACGACGCATGACATCACTAACATGATTAAGTAGCCTTGCGCCCAGACTTCCTGCTGGGTGTGAGCGGGCAAAATCTTCTTCCTTGAATCCACGCGCACGCATGACAGCAATGGCTAAAGCGTCACCCATTAATAAGGTGTTGGTTGAGCTCGATGTTGGCGCAAGTCCAATTGGGCAAGCTTCTTTTTCAATTGAGATATCTAACACAGCTTGTGCAGCTAGCGCAAGTGGTGAATCAAGTCCACCAGTAATCGCGATAACAGGTACGTTCATTTCGGCTAAAGTTGGTAGAATAAAACTAAATTCTTTGGCTCGCCCAGAATAGGAGATTAAGATTGCCACGTCGTTGGCGGAAACCATACCTAAATCGCCATGTAATGCCTCGGAAGGATGCATAAAAAATGCTGGGCTGCCGGTGCTAGCTAGTGACGCCGCAATTTTTCTACCAATATGGCCAGATTTACCAATACCCGATACGACAACTTTTCCTTTCGCAGTTAAAATTAATTGGCATGCTTTAACAAAATCATCACCTAATCGATCCGGTAATTTTTTAGCTTCATAAAGTTCTAATTCGATCAGCTCACGACCATATTGTAATAATTTATCCATTTTAATGAACCTATTTGTTAATACTGTCTGTGGTTTACCATCAATATCTTTAACAGTTTAACAATTAAAAGATCAATATTCAAAAAAGAAAATTATTGGATTCATTTATAACAATGTTTCAGAGTTACTATACGTTTATGTATAATAACTTGAAACATATGTAAAATTAAGGGAAAAAATGGCATGCAAATAGGTATATCCATAAGATAATGGTTAATATTAACGATAAAAATACCGCTGCTGAACCATAATCTTTCGCGCGTCCAGATAACTCATGTCGCTCAAAACCGATACGGTCAACAACACATTCAATTGCGCTGTTAATGAGTTCTACTATCATTACAACACCAATGGATCCGACTAATAAGATACGTTCATAAATTGAAAAATCAATGACCATCACAATAATACAGGCAATAATCAGTGCAATTAACTCTTGCTTAAATGCTGTTTCATGTTTAATCGCTGATTTGAAACCTAGCATGGAGTATTTAGCGGCGTTAATAATACGATAAAATCCTGTTGCCTTTTTCATCGGATTCCCTTATCTGGCATAACCATAATTCATCAGCCGTTGAAAACGTCTTTCTAATAATGCAGAAAGATCCATATCTTCAAGCTCATCGAGATCTTCTATAAGTCGTTTTTTGAGCGAGGCTGATACCGCCGCATAATCACGATGGGCACTTCCTAACGGTTCAGGTACGATAGCATCAATGAGATTGAGTTTGAGTAATTTATCGGCAGTCATATTCATCGCTTCGGCTGCGATGGGGGCTTTGTCGGCACTTTTCCATAAAATAGACGCACACCCTTCTGGTGAAATAACTGAATAAGTGCTGTATTGCAACATATTGACTTTATCAGCAACACCAATGGCCAGTGCACCACCTGAGCCACCTTCACCAATAACAGTACAGATGGTAGGTACTTTTAAACGTGACATTTCACGAAGATTGCGGGCAATGGCTTCTGATTGTCCACGTTCTTCGGCGCCAATCCCTGGATAAGCACCCGGTGTGTCAATAAAGGTAATAACCGGTAATTTGAAGCGTTCAGCCAATTGCATTAAACGTAATGCCTTTCGATACCCTTCAGGTGCAGGCATACCAAAATTTCGATAGATTTTTTGTTTAGTCTCACGACCTTTTTGGTGACCAATCACGACAACAGGGCGTTCATCAATGCGTGCAATACCGCCGACAATGGCTTTATCATCAGCAAAAGCACGATCGCCCGCTAACTCATCAAAATCGGTAAATATCGCTTTAATATAATCGAGTGTATGGGGACGATTAGGGTGTCTAGCAAGTTGTGCAACTTGCCAAGGTGTTAAATTAGCAAATATTTTTTTAGTTAATTCACGACTTTTTTGATTGAGTTGTTTGATTTCTTTGTCTAAATTGATATCTAAATTAACTTGCTGAGAGTCAATGTTTTTTAAAGAATTGATTTTTGCTTCTAATTCCGCGATCGGCTTTTCAAATTCCACAAAATTGTTCATAGCGATTATGCATGCCTCTTATAATGTTATTCTTTATTTAAAGCTTTAATGGTAACAAGAATATAATAAACAGTATACTGACTATTTCTTAAGATAAAATTAAGCTAATTCTACTATGGAATAATTATTTAAGGAAACGGAATAATTATTGAAAGCGCAGGTAAAGTTAGCTTATGTATGGCTGTTTTATTGGTCTGTTAAGGTTAATTTAACGTTCTGATTGATATTTGTTACCTTTGAAAGTTAATACAATAATTCAAGTAAAGGAAAAGCAGCACAGTATTATAAATGGTGCTTTTTTATGCTATTTGGGCTAATCATAGCCAAAATAATTCCCCTAGGATAAGGATAATTCTTCACGTTGAAATTAAAATTCTAATTCAATGCGATCATTCCCGAGTAACGTTTTTAAATCAATGAGTAATTTATCATCAGGAATAATTCGCCAAGTTGTCCCAAATTTTATTCGGACGACCGATTCATCACGATAGTAGTAGAGATGAATCGGTATGCTACCATGTCGATAAGGTTCTAAAGCGTTCTGTAGTTGTTGCAACATGCTGCGATCGGCCTGATTCTCTTTTAATGATATCGCTACCCCTTTGACATATTTAGCACGAGCTTCACTTAAGTCAACTACATCACGGACTGACATTTTTAGTCCACCATTAAAATCGTCATGGCTAATTTGACCGGTAATAATAACAATTTTATCTTTTACTAATAGATGACCAAATTTATCAAGTGCTTCAGCAAACAGTGTCGCATCCATACGCCCTGAACGATCGTCGAGCGTAAAAATACCAATTTTGTTGCCTTTTTTCGTCATCTTGATTCTAACATCGGTAATGATTCCGGCAAGTGTTGCCACTTTACCCCAACCTGTTGGTGAGGCTTCGCTAATGCGTAGTCCACCGGCATAACGATTGAGTTCTTTTAGATATTGGGTAACTGGGTGACCGGTGAGGTAAAGCCCTAGGGCTTCGCGTTCGCCGTCGAGTAAGACTTGTTCAGGGAGCTCGGGAACTTGCGCATAAGCGGTTTCGACCTGCTCAGGTTCTTCCGCTAATACCCCAAACATATCTTCTTGACCGATAATTTCGGCTTTAGCATGTTGTTCGGCGGCTTGCATAGCATCATTTATGCTATGTAAAATCGCTGCGCGATGCGGCCCAAGTTTATCAAAGGCGCCCGCCATAGTCAGTTTTTCAAGAACGCGACGATTAATTTTTTTCATATCGGTACGTGCACATAATTCGAAAATATTTTTGAAAAAACCACCACTGTTACGTGCTTCTACGATCGCTTCAATAGGGCCTTCACCGACACCTTTTATGGCACCAATTCCATACACTATTTCACCTTTATCATTCACATGAAAATGGTATAAACCGCTATTAATGTCGGGTGGATTCACTTTCAAACCCATGCGTAAACATTCATCAACCAAGCCAACTATTTTATCTGTGTTATCCATATCCGCAGTCATGACGGCGGCCATAAATTCGGCTGGGAAATGCGTTTTTAGCCACAAAGTTTGGTAAGAAACTAAAGCATAGGCGGCAGAGTGAGACTTGTTGAATCCGTAACCTGCAAATTTTTCGACCAGATCAAAAATATGCATGGATAATTCGCCATCTACTCCTTGTTTTTCGGCGCCTTCTTTGAAAACAGAACGCTGTTTCGCCATCTCTTCGGGTTTCTTTTTCCCCATGGCTCGGCGTAATAGATCCGCCCCACCTAATGAATAGCCGGCTAATGCTTGCGCAATTTGCATGACCTGTTCTTGATATAAAATAATCCCATAAGTGGGTTCTAAAATCGGTTTTAACGATTCATGTTGATGATTAATATCGGGATAGGAGACTTCTTCACGGCCATGTTTACGGTCAATAAAATTATCGACCATGCCGGATTGGAGTGGGCCCGGTCGGAAGAGGGCAACTAACGCGATCATATCTTCAAAACAGTCTGGTTTTAGACGGCGGATAAGATCTTTCATTCCGCGTGATTCTAATTGAAACACGGCGGTGGTTTCGGCTTTAAGCAGCAGTTCGAACGATTTTGCATCATCCAGCGGGATACGGCTAATATCGACTTTCGGTTTACCTTCTCGTTGTTGGCGTGCATTAATCATCTTGATTGCCCAATCAATGATAGTTAATGTGCGCAGGCCTAAAAAGTCAAACTTGACCAATCCTGCATATTCCACATCACTTTTATCAAATTGCGTGACGGGATGATTACCTTCGGGATCACAATAAATAGGCGAAAAATCCGTAATTTTGGTTGGTGAAATGACGACACCACCCGCATGTTTTCCTGCATTACGTGTGACACCTTCGAGTTGCCGAGCAATATCAATTAAGGCTTTCACTTCTTCATTATGATCGTAAAGTTCCTGTAATTGTGGCTCGACTTCGAAGGCTTTGCTTAAGGTCATACCTAAGTCTAACGGAATTAGTTTAGCTATACGATCGACAAATCCATAAGGATGGCCCAGTACACGGCCGACATCTCGGATTACCGCTTTAGCCGCCATCGTACCGAAGGTGATAATTTGCGATACCGCATCACGGCCATACATTTCGGCAACGTGCTCAATCACTAAATCCCGTTTTTCCATACAGAAATCGACATCAAAGTCAGGCATGGAAACACGTTCTGGATTTAAAAATCGTTCAAAAAGGAGATCTAAGGCTAATGGATCTAAGTCAGTAATTTTTAATGAATAGGCAACTAATGAGCCAGCACCTGAACCGCGTCCAGGCCCGACAGGAATATCATTATCTTTTGACCATTGAATAAATTCCATCACAATCAAAAAATAACCCGGGAAGCCCATTTGGTTAATGACGGTTAATTCTCTTTCTAAACGTTCATCATATTCGGGACGTTTTTGTTTACGTACTTCTGGATCAGGGAAAAGAACGGCTAATCTTTCTTCTAGGCCTGTATGGGCTTTAAAAATTAAAAATTCCTCGGTGGACATATCACCGGTTGGGAATTTAGGTAAGAAATATTCGCCTAACCGTATAGTGACATTACATCGTTTAGCAATTTCAACACTATTGGCTAAGGCCTCGGGAATATCTGAAAACAAGTCGCACATTTCTTCTTCGCTACGTAGATATTGTTCTGGCGAATAGTTTTTGGGGCGATTAGGATCATCTAATGTATTACCATCATGAATTGCTACACGGATTTCGTGTGCTTCGAAATCAGAGGCGTGTAAAAAACGGACATCATTGCTCGCGACAACAGGAAGATTATATTGTTCGGCCAGTTTGACTGCGGCATGAATAAATTGATCTTCATTGATGCGGTTAGTGCGAACTAATTCAAAATAAAAAGAGTGAGAAAAATGGGTACGGTAAAACGTAAGCGCACTCTCTAACATAGCCTGATTATCGCGGATAATGGCCAAACCGAGATCGCTTTTCCTGCCAGCTAATAAAATTAATCCGGTGTGGTATTCAATTAACCAAGATAGATCAACCACCGGAAACTCACCAATATAACCGCGTTGATAAGCTTTTGAAATGAGAAGTGTTAAATTATGGTAGCCTTCATTATTGGCAGCGAGCACTGTTAATTCATAAAAATCATTGGGTGATTCTGTATTTCTGATAATCAGATCGGCGCCAATAATCGGTTTGATACCATTTGCCATTGCGGATCCATAAAATTTCACCAAACCACATAGGTTGGTAAAATCAGTGATAGCAAACGCAGGCATTTGCAGACTCGCGATCGCTTTGACTAAGGTATTGACTTTGGCTATACCGTCAATCATTGAGAAATCACTGTGTACATGCAGATGGATAAATTTAGGATCGGCCATAATTCTTAAAAATAATAAGTAAAATTCAAAAATAGGAGGTCAGTATAACATATGCAGAAAGATATTAAGAGGCTAACCAAGGATATTCAACTAGGTAAAATATAGGCATTTTATATTCAAAATAAGCTGTCGCATTTATGAGTAACAGATCTATTTATAGATCACAGCGCGAAATAGATGTATTCAAGATAAAACGATTGTCATTTAATATAATGGATATTCCATATAATAGAATAGTGGTCAAGATAACGTATTAAAAAGTAAATAAATTATTATAGGGCAGGGTAGCCCTATTGAGGTTTCTTGCCACTTCCCAGCAATAGCCTATAGGAAGTGGTAAGAAGATTATACTCGTTTGAATAAAATCGAACCGTTAGTACCGCCAAATCCAAATGAATTACATAACGTGTAGTTTAGATTTTTCACTTGGCGAGCAGTATGCGGGACGTAATCTAAATCACATCCTTCATCTGGATTATCTAAATTAATAGTTGGAGGTACAGCTTGATCACGTAATGCTAAAACCGAGAAAATGGATTCAACTGCACCGGCTGCACCTAAGAGGTGTCCGATCATGGATTTTGTCGAACTTACCATGACTTTATGCGCATTTTCTTTAAAAATCGATTTTACCGCTTCGGTTTCTGCTTTATCACCCGCTGGAGTGGATGTGCCGTGCGCATTAATGTAGCCAACTTCTTCCGCGTTTACACCTGCATCACGTAGTGCACATTCCATGGCACGTGCTGCACCATTACCATCAGCTGGTGGTGAAGTCATATGGTAAGCGTCGCTACTCATACCAAAGCCAACAATTTCTGCATAAATTTTGGCACCACGTTTTTTAGCATGTTCATACTCTTCTAAAAAGAGGATGCCTGCGCCATCACCCAATACAAAACCGTCACGATCTTTATCCCATGGGCGACTTGCCGCTTTAGGATCATCATTGCGTGTAGAGAGTGCACGTGCAGCACCAAAACCACCAATACCAAGGGGAGTACTCGCTTTTTCACCACCGCCGGCCAACATGGCATCGGCATCACCATAAGCAATAATACGTGCTGCATGACCAATATTATGGACACCAGAAGAGCAAGCTGTGGCAATGGTGATACTAGGACCTTTCAATCCATAAATAATGGATAGATGACCTGAAATCATATTGACGATTGTTGATGGTACAAAAAATGGACTAATTTTACGTGGTCCACCATGAATTAAGGCACTATGATTTTCTTCAATTAGTCCAAGCCCACCAATACCTGATCCAATTGCACATCCTACTCTTGTCGCATTTTCGTCGGTAATTTTGAAATCAGCGTCTTGCATGGCTTGTATACCAGCAGCAATACCGTATTGGATAAAATAATCCATTTTACGCGCATCTTTACGGGAAATATTATAATCTTCGCCGTTGAAATCTTTTACCATAGCAGCAAAACGTGTTGCGAAAGGGGCTGTATCAAAGTGTTCTATGAGTTCTACGCCACTTTGACTTGCTAATAATGCTTGCCAAGTGGATTCAACTGTATTACCAACAGGAGATATCATGCCCATTCCAGTAATAACAACTCTACGTTTAGACACGTTGTCCTCCTGAAAAAGATTGAAATGAAATTTGAATTAACAAAATGATTCGCTTTATACCTAATTTTTACCCAATTTGCTATTTTATGACCAACTAGGTATAGGTAAGCATAGCAAATTCATAGGTAAATAGGATAATTCTTATAAAAATCGATAACCAACAACCGTGATAGTGTTGCTTATTTTTTATATGAATAAAGTAAACATGACATAAAGACAAACTAGGCGATCATATGACCGCCTATCTTGAACAATCAGGCAATATTATTGATTTGCAGTAATATAATCGATTGCTGATTGTACGGTTGTAATTTTTTCAGCTTCTTCATCAGGAATTTCGGTATCGAATTCTTCTTCTAAAGCCATAACTAATTCAACTGTATCAAGAGAGTCAGCGCCAAGATCTTCAACGAAAGAAGAGGCATTTTTAACTTCTTCTTCTTTCACACCTAGTTGCTCAACAATAATTTTCTTAACTCGCTCTTCAATAGTGCTCATACTTTTTTTTTTCCTATAAAAATCGCCAAAAGTGGCGGTGAATGTAAGTTTATAAAATGTTGAAAAAGATGCAAATCATTTTTCAACCCAATTGTTCAATTTTTATTCGATCTAGCTAAAATATCGCTTTATTTTACACTATTCTAGCAAATTAAACCATATACATGCCGCCATTGACATGTAAAGTTTCGCCAGTAATATAAGCGGCTTCGTCAGAGGCTAAAAAAGCAACAGCATTTGCAATATCTGCCGGTGAGCCTAAACGTCCCATAGGAACTTGTGCTAACGTCAATGCTTTTTGTTCTTCAGTTAAGGCATCGGTCATATCAGTTGCAATAAAACCAGGTGCAACCACATTGACGGTAATACCACGTGAACCTACTTCGCGTGCTAATGATTTACTAAAACCAATTAAGCCAGCTTTCGCGGCTGCGTAATTAGCTTGACCCGCGTTACCCATGGTGCCAACGACGGAACCAATGGTGATAATGCGACCATAACGTTTTTTCATCATTGGACGCATAAGTGCTTTTGATAAACGGAATATCGAGGTTAAGTTAGTATCAATAATAGTTTGCCATTCATCATTTTTCATGCGCATTAGTAGATTATCGCGTGTAATACCTGCATTATTGACTAATATATCGATATCGCCAAATTTTGTTTGGATTTCTTTTAGTACAGAGTCGATTGAGTCTTCATCAGTTACATTCAAGATGAATCCTTTACCGTTAGAGCCTAAATAATGACTAATAGCATCGGCGCCTTTTTCTGTAGTGGCGGTACCTAATACGGTTGCACCACAAGAGACCAATTTTTCTGCAATTGCTTTACCAATACCGCGGCTTGCACCTGTTACTAAAGCAATTTTACCTGAAAGATCCATAACTACCTCGTTTTATTCGATTTCGATATTTTTGTATTTAAGATTTAGCCTGTTGTAACGCATTTTCTAATGATGCCATGTCATTGACTGCGCAACCTGACAGTGAATCTACAATACGTTTTGTTAATCCTGTTAATACTTTGCCAGGTCCTATTTCAACTAATAGCGTTACACCTTGATTTGCCATCTCTTCGACAATCTCGGTCCAACGGACAGGGCTATATAACTGGGCAATCAATGCATTTTTAATATTATCGGCTGAAGATTCAATGTTGACATTCACATTGTTAATGACGGCGAATTTTGGCACATTAAAAGGTATATTGGCTAGCATGGTAGCAAGTTTATCTGCTGCCGGTTTCATTAATTGGCAATGTGAAGGTACACTCACTGCTAAAGGTAATGCACGTTTGGCGCCGGCTGCTTTGCATAAGGCACCAGCACGTTCTACCGCTTCTTTATTACCGGCAATGACCACTTGACCCGGTGAATTGAAATTGACTGGCGCTACAATTTGCCCTTGTGCTGCTTCTGCACACGCTTTAGTAATTGCGTCATTATCTAATCCTATAATGGCATACATTGCGCCTGTACCACTTGGGACGGCTTCTTGCATAAATTTGCCACGCGCCGCAACCAAGCTAATTGCATCTTTAAAATCAATTACGCCTGCGCAGACTAAGGCGGAATATTCACCCAAACTGTGACCAGCCATAAATGCAGGTTGTGGGCCGTTAACTTCTTGCCATATTCTAAAAATGGCGACTGATGCTGCCAATAAAGCTGGTTGAGTATGCCAAGTTTTATTTAACTCTTCAGCCGGTCCTGCTTGGACAAGTGCCCATAAATCATAACCTAGTACCGATGAAGCTTCGTCAAAGGTAGCTTGAACGATAGGATAATGTTGGGCAAGATCATTTAGCATGCCGATAGATTGCGATCCTTGTCCAGGGAATACCATTGCAAATTTGGTCATTATTTTATCCTTGATTTAATTATCTTGGTTGTTCTTTTTTAATAATTACTATTTGGTGATTATCATTTAATAAGAGATTAAAATCTAACTAAGACTGAACCCCATACGAATCCACCCCCAAACGCTTCTAACAAAATCAGTTGTCCACGTTTAATGCGTCCGTCACGGATACCGAGGTCAAGTGCGCATGGAACTGATGCCGCAGAAGTGTTGCCTTGTTTGTCTAAAGTGACAATCACTTTATCCATATCCATATTAAGGCGTTTAGCGGTAGCTGAAATAATGCGTAAATTTGCTTGATGTGGGACTAACCAATCGAGTTCCGATTTATCAATGTTATTTTCGGTAAGAACTTCGTCTACCAAATCAGCTAATTCTCTTACGGCAATTTTAAATACATCATTGCCTTGCATAGTCATATAATCAAGATTGTTTTTGTCACGGCGATCAACATAAGGGTATTTGAGTAATTCACCATAGCGGCCATCAGCATGGAGATGCGAGGCAATAATACCGGGTTGTTCTGATGCACCTACTACAACTGCACCAGCACCGTCACCGAAAATGACTAATGTGCCGCGATCATTAGGATCGAGCCCACGTGTTAGCATATCTGCACCCACAACAAGTGCATGTTTTATAATGCCACTTTTGATATATTTATCAGCAATATCCAGTGCATAAATAAAGCCAGAACAGGCTGCTGCAATATCAAAAGCGATCACATCGCCAATTTCTAATTTGGCCTGTAATTCAGTTGCAGAACTTGGAAAGGCATTTTCTGAAGTTGATGTCGCAACGATAATGAGATCAATACTGTCTTTATCAATATTAGCCATCTCAATAGCACGGGATGCTGCTTCGTAAGCCATGCTGGTAACTGTTTCTTCTGGTGATGCAATTCGACGTTCTTTAATGCCAGTTCGGGTGATGATCCATTCATCACTGGTATCCACCATTTTTTCGAGATCAGCATTGGTCCTTACTTGCTTAGGAAGATAACTTCCTGTTCCTAATATCTTTGTATACATCAATTTATTCGCTCTTATCGTTCGTTCTTATGATTTTCGCTATTAGGCAAGACCGAAGATAGGCTTGCTGCGATTCGTTCAGGTATTTTATTTTGTATTGCTAAAATAGCTTGTTCTATAGCTGCAAAAAATAGTTTTTGGTTAGCACTACCGTGACTTTTAATGACAATACTTTGTAGGCCGAGTAAGCAGGCCCCATTATATCGTCCAGGATCTAAATAACCAAAATTTTTTGATATTTTTTTTCGTAACCATTTACTGATTAATTTTGCGAGTAACGATTGGCGATGATTGGTAAGTTGTAATGATGACATGAAAATATTAAGCAAACCTTCTACCGTTTTTAAGGTGACATTGCCGACAAAACCATCACAGACTAAAACATCTGTTTTACCGGTTAAGAGCTCATTACCTTCTAAATAGCCGATAAAATTAATTTGCGCATTGGATTTTAATATGGCGGCCGCTGCCCTAATTCGGTCTAATCCTTTTATATCTTCCTGCCCAATATTGAGTAAAGCTACACGCGGGCGTTTAATATTCAGCAATGAATTAGCGAGAATCGATCCCATGGTAGCAAATTGGACTAACATATTACTATCACATTCAGCATTTGCACCGAGATCTAATACCACTGTACCTTGGTGATTTAAGGCCGGTAATATTGCGACGAGAGCAGGGCGATCAATACCATCAAGAGAGTGAAGTAATAATTTTGACAACCCCATTAATGCACCGGTGTTTCCTGCACTGACACAAGCATCGGCTCTTCTTTCTTTTACTAACTCAAGCGCGATACTCATTGAGGAACCTTGACTATGCCGAATTGCTTGAGAAGGTTTCATATCATTAGCAATGACAGAAGTTGATTTAACGATAGTTAATCGGTCATATGCACTTTGATTAGTGTTGTCGTTTTCATTAAATTTAGGCAAAAAAGGGGTAATTTCTTCTGGATCGCCAACCAAAAGAATAGAGAGATTAGGATGGCAATTTAATGCCTGAAGCGCTGCAGGTATAATAATGCGAGGACCATAATCCCCGCTCATAGCATCTAACGCAATGGTTAGATTATCCAAAATATCACCTAAGACTTACAATTAAACACTAACTAAATTAAATAGTAATAGTAAATCAATTACATATTAATTATTTAGTGATAACTTTACGACCACGGTAATAACCGTCTTCAGTTATGTGGTGACGTAAATGGGTTTTCCCTGATTCATCAACTGAAATATTAGCAGCAGTTAATGCATCATGTGAACGACGCATACCACGTTTAGCACGAGTTTTACGATTCTGTTGAACAGCCATGGAATTTACTCCTTATTCTTTAAACTAGCTAAAATTGCAAATGGATTTGGTTTTTCATTCTCTACTGGAATCTCACCAAATACCAGATCTGCCTCTGACACTTCGCAGTGTTTACTATCATGTACTGGCGCAATAGGTAAAGAGAGAATAATCTCATCTTCAACTAATGCCAATATATCTACTTCCCCTAATTCATTTATGAATACAGGTTCGTAATAGTCCGGTAGCGCTTCTGCTTGCGCATCGTTCTTAACTGGACTAAATTTATTCTTCACCTTTATATGAGTGATAAAAGGTTTAAAACAACGTTGACAAATCTGTTCTAATGTTACTTCGGCATCAACACTGATGACGCAAAGCTTTTGTTCATCAAAATAAAATGACAAACTACACTCAATATCACTTTTTAAACGTTCAACACGCGTAGCACTTTGAGCTGGATAATAACCAACATAATCAAGCTTTCTTTGTGCTGTTTTAATTGGGTCAAGTGTCAACGGTAATCTATTTTGCATAAGGCGCGCATATTACCTTTAAATAGTCATTTCGTCAATGGGGTAGTATAACATTATCAAATAATAATCGAACAATATATTCGATATTATATTAATTTTTATACATAAACGTATATATGTTCTGAAACTTCCAAATTAAATAGTAAAGTGTAAAAAAATAGCACGTGACCGTGCTATTTTAGTTATAACTTAAGATGATAAGTTATGCATTTTCATCAGCAGAATTAAGCAGTTCGGCTAGATTTGCGGTTGCTTCTTCAGCAGAAATTGGTGCATCGGTGACAACCTCTTCGACTACAGGCATAGCACGTTTACGCAATCGTTCTTTATGATATGCATAACCGGTTCCTGCCGGAATTAAACGGCCAACGATAACATTTTCTTTCAGTCCGCGTAATTCATCATTTTTACCTGCAACTGCTGCTTCAGTTAATACTCGTGTTGTCTCTTGGAAAGATGCCGCAGAGATAAATGATTCAGTTGTTAATGAAGCTTTAGTGATACCTAACAGATCATGTAAGTAGGTAACAGGTTCTTTGCCTTGTGCTTCTAATTCACGGTTAATGATTTTAAGGCGTGAAACTTCCAGTTGTTCACCTTCAAGTAAACGAGAATCACCTGGATGAATAACGGTAGCCTTACGTAACATTTGACGTACGATGACTTCAATATGCTTATCGTTGATTTTTACACCTTGTAGACGATAAACTTCTTGGACTTCATTGACGATATATCGTGTTACTGCATTAACACCACGTAGACGTAAAATATCATGTGCTGATTCAGGTCCATCAGAGATAACATCACCACGACCAACCTGTTCACCTTCAAACACGTTAAGTTGACGCCATTTAGGAATCATCTCTTCATGTGGTTCACTACCATCAATTGGTGTAATAATCAGGCGACGTTTGCCTTTGGTTTCTTTACCAAATGAGACGATACCGTCAACTTCAGCAAGAATAGCCGGTTCTTTTGGTTTTCTCGCTTCAAAGAGATCCGCTACGCGTGGTAAACCACCGGTAATATCTTTTGTTCCAACTGATGCTTGTGGAATACGTGCTAGCGTATCACCAACATTGACTTCGGCACCATCTTCTAATTGTACTAACGCTTTACCTGGTAAAAAGTATTGTGCTAGCATTTCAGAGCCAGGAACAAAAACATCTTTACCTTTAGCGTCAACAATCTTGATAGCTGGACGTAAATCTTTGCCCACACCAGTACGTTCTGCCACATCAAGTACAGCGATGGATGATAAACCGGTTAATTCATCTGTTTGACGAGTAATAGTTTGACCATCAATCATATCTACAAAGCGGACAAAACCTTTTGCTTCAGAGATAAGTGGCATAGTATGCGGATCCCAATGGGCAATAGTTTCACCCGCATCAACAGTATCACCATTTCCTTTAGTTAAAACAGAACCATAAGGGACTTTATAGGTCTCTTTCATTCGTCCTAATGTATCAAGAATGATTAATTCCGCATTACGTGATGTAATCACTAATTTGTTATCTGGATTCATAACAAATTTCGCATTGGCTAGTTTAATACTACCTTTGTTTTTAACCTGTACACTTGTTTCTGCTGCAGCTCGTGATGCTGCCCCACCAATGTGGAAGGTACGCATGGTTAACTGAGTACCCGGTTCACCGATAGATTGTGCAGCAATAACACCAATTGCTTCACCTTTATTAACTAGGTGACCACGTGCTAAATCACGGCCATAACATTTGGCACATACACCAAAATCGGTATCACATGATACGACGGAGCGTACCTTAACACTATCTACTGATTCAGCTTCTAATAGATCACAGTAATTTTCATCGAGTAATGTATTACGCGGAATCAGAATATCGGCAGTACCTGGTTTTAGGACATCTTCAGCGGTAACACGCCCTAAAACACGTTCACGTAGAGGTTCTTTAACATCACCACCTTCAATAACCGGTGTCATGATTACCCCTTCGTGGGTACCACAATCGTCTTCAATAACAACAAGATCTTGCGCAACATCAACTAAACGACGTGTTAAATAACCAGAGTTCGCTGTTTTTAAGGCGGTATCGGCTAAACCTTTACGTGCCCCGTGAGTTGAAATAAAGTACTGTAGTACGTTTAATCCTTCACGGAAGTTTGCAGTGATTGGTGTTTCGATGATTGAGCCATCAGGCTTAGCCATCAAACCACGCATCCCAGCAAGCTGACGAATCTGTGCTGGAGAACCACGAGCACCAGAATCGGCCATCATGTAAATACTATTAAATGATGCTTGGGTCTCTTCTTTTCCTTCGTGATTGATCACTTTTTCAGTGGATAAATTATCCATCATGGCTTTAGCTACACGTTCGTTGGCTGCAGCCCAAATATCAATGACTTTATTATAACGTTCACCAGCAGTAACTAGACCAGATTGGAACTGTTCTTGGATTTCAGCTACTTCAGCTTCTGCCTCATTAATGATTTTGGTTTTCTTAGCTGGGATTTCCATATCATCAATACCAACTGATACCCCAGAGCGCGCCGCATAGGCAAATCCGGTATACATAATTTGGTCGGCAAGAATAACAGTTTCTTTCATGCCTAATTGACGATAACAAACATTTAAGATACGAGAAATCGCCTTCTTACCTAGTGGTTGATTCACAACTTCGAAATTCATACCTTTTGGCATAATGAGCCATAAAATAGCACGACCAATAGTTGTATCAACAATCGATGTGGTGGCTTCCCAATCACCGGCACTATTACGGTGATGTTCTGTCAATCTAACTTTGACACGGGCATGTAATTCAGCTAGGCCTAAACGATACAGTTTTTCTGCCTCTTTTGGCCCTGTCAACACCATGCCTTCACCTTTGGCATTAATACGTGAACGTGTCATATAATAAAGGCCAAGTACCACGTCTTGAGATGGCACAATAATTGGTTCACCACTCGCTGGTGAAAGGATATTATTGGTTGACATCATTAATGAACGTGCTTCTAATTGCGCTTCTAGTGTTAACGGCACATGTACTGCCATTTGGTCACCATCGAAGTCAGCGTTAAACGCAGCACAAACCAATGGGTGAAGCTGAATAGCTTTACCTTCAATTAAGATAGGTTCAAAGGCTTGAATACCTAATCTATGTAATGTCGGTGCACGGTTAAGTAATACTGGATGTTCGCGAATAACTTCATCTAAGATATCCCAAACAATCGCATCTTCACGTTCTACCATTTTTTTGGCTGCTTTAATGGTTGTTGCATAACCGCGACGTTCTAATTTGCCATAAATAAATGGTTTGAATAGTTCAAGCGCCATTTTTTTCGGTAAACCGCATTGATGTAAATGCAAGTATGGCCCTACAGTGATAACTGAACGTCCAGAATAATCGACACGTTTACCTAATAAGTTTTGACGGAAACGACCTTGCTTACCTTTGATCATGTCAGCAAGTGATTTTAATGGACGTTTGTTTGATCCTGTAATTGCTCGACCACGACGACCATTATCTAATAATGCATCGACAGATTCTTGCAACATACGTTTTTCATTGCGGACAATAATATCCGGTGCCGCTAAATCTAATAGACGTTTTAAACGGTTATTACGGTTGATTACACGACGATAGAGATCATTTAAATCAGATGTCGCAAATCGACCACCATCAAGTGGGACTAATGGTCGTAAATCCGGTGGTAAAACGGGTAGTACATTTAAGATCATCCATTCAGGTTTATTTTCTGATTGAATGAAAGCTTCTAGAATCTTAATACGTTTAGTTAATTTTTTACGTTTAGTTTCAGAGTTAGTGGTATCTAATTCATCACGTAAAGTTTCGCATTCTGCTTGTACATCGATATTACGCAATAACTCTTGGATTGCTTCAGCACCCATTCGCGCATCAAATTCATCACCAAACTCTTCTAGGGCGTCTAAATATTGTTCTTCAGTTAAAATTTGCCCACGTTCAAGATTGGTCATGCCACCATCAAGAACCATAAATGATTCAAAATAGAGCACGCGTTCAATATCACGTAGTGGCATATCTAATAATAAACCAATACGAGAGGGTAGTGATTTTAAAAACCAAATATGTGCAGTTGGTGAGGCTAATTCAATATGACCCATACGTTCACGACGTACTTTTGCTTGGGTAACTTCAACACCGCATTTTTCACAAATGACGCCACGATGTTTTAATCGTTTATATTTTCCGCATAAACATTCGTAGTCCTTAACAGGGCCAAAAATACGTGCACAAAATAGACCATCACGTTCAGGTTTAAATGTTCGATAATTGATAGTCTCAGGTTTTTTCACTTCACCAAAAGACCATGAACGAATCATGTCAGGTGATGCGAGTCCAATTTTGATCGCATCAAAATCTTCAGTTTTTGTTTGTGCTTTTAGAAACTTTAATAAGTCTTTCACAATTGACTCCTATGGAGTTAAACCAAGTAGATAACTTATTATTGCTAATAAGTTATCCTTATAGATAGAAATCATTTTTTGATGAGTAACAATGGCTTTAATTAATTAAAACTACTCTTCATCTAATTCAATATTGATACCTAACGAACGAATTTCTTTTAATAATACATTAAAGGATTCCGGAATCGCAGGTTCCATACGGTGATCACCATCAACAATATTTTTATACATCTTAGTACGGCCATTCACATCATCGGATTTTACTGTGAGCATTTCTTGTAGAGTATAAGCAGCACCGTATGCTTCAAGTGCCCATACTTCCATTTCACCGAAACGTTGACCACCAAATTGTGCTTTACCACCTAATGGTTGTTGGGTAACTAAGCTATATGAGCCAGTAGAACGCGCATGCATCTTATCATCAACTAAGTGATTTAATTTCAACATGTACATATAACCGACGGTAACTTGACGTTCAAATTTTTCACCTGTACGTCCATCATATAGTGTAATCTGACCAGAGGTTGGTAAATCGCCTAATTCAAGTAATGATTTAATTTCTGACTCTTTTGCGCCATCAAATACAGGGGTTGCCAATGGCATACCATTACGTAGATTTTGGGCTAGCGTCATCACTTCTTGATCAGTAAATTCGGCAACATTAACTTTCTGTGCAGCACCTAAACCAAGATCATATGCTTTTTGAATAAATTCACGCAATTTGGCAAGTTCTTGTTGCTCTTTTAGCATGGTATCAATTTTAATACCAATACCTTTAGCAGCCATACCTAAATGGGTTTCTAGAACTTGACCAATATTCATACGTGATGGTACACCAAGTGGATTTAATACGATATCAACTGGGCGTCCTTGATCATCATATGGCATATCTTCAATTGGATTGATCTTAGAGATAACCCCTTTGTTACCATGGCGACCTGCCATTTTATCACCTGGTTGAATTTGGCGTTTAACAGCTAAATACACTTTGACAATTTTTAGTACACCAGGTTGCAGATCATCACCTTGGGTGATTTTCATCCGTTTTGCTTCTAGTTTTTTATCGAATTCAGCTTTGATTTCGACATGCTGTCCGGCTAATTGTTCTAATTGCGCTTGCTTGTCTTCATTTGCAAGGCTAATAGTTAACCATTTTTCACGTGGTAGTGCGTCGAGCTTATCGGCTTTTATTCCACCTGAAATGAGAACTTCACGGATACGTGCATATAATGCAGCTTCTAAAATTTTCAATTCTTCAGTTAAATCTTTTTTAGCTTGTTTTAACTGCATATCTTCAATTTCAAGTGCTCGCTTATCTTTTTGCACGCCATCACGCGTAAAGACTTGGACATCAATAACGGTACCCGAAACACCATTTGGTACACGGAGTGATGTGTCTTTAACATCAGATGCTTTTTCACCAAAAATAGCGCGAAGTAATTTTTCTTCTGGCGTTAATTGAGTTTCACCTTTTGGTGTGACTTTACCAACTAAGATGTCGCCACCTTTTACTTCAGCTCCGATATAAACGATACCTGATTCATCTAATTTAGATAAAGCGGCTTCCCCAACATTTGGAATATCTGAAGAGATCTCTTCCGCACCTAATTTGGTATCACGTGAAATACAAGATAATTCCTGAATATGGATAGATGTAAAGCGGTCATCTTGCACAACTTTTTCTGATACTAAGATAGAATCTTCGAAGTTATAACCATTCCATGGCATAAAGGCTACACGCATATTCTGACCTAATGCCAATTCACCTAAGTCGGTAGATGGACCATCTGCTAATACATCGCCACGTTCAACTTTTTCACCTAACTCAACACATGGAATTTGGTTGATACAGGTATTTTGGTTAGAACGGGTATATTTAGTTAGGTTATAAATATCAATGCCAGCTTCGTCAGCGTGCATTTCATCCGAATTCACATTAACAACGATACGTGAGGCATCAACATATTGTACTGTTCCACCGCGACGCGCAACAGCGGTCACACCTGAGTCAACAGCAACAGCGCGTTCCATACCTGTACCAACAAAAGGTTTTTCTGCTTTTAATGTAGGTACGGCTTGACGTTGCATGTTAGCACCCATCAATGCACGGTTAGCATCATCATGTTCAAGGAACGGAATTAATGAAGCACCAACAGAGACAATCTGCTGTGTTGATACGTCCATATAGTTAACTTGCTCTGGACTATATAGACCAGATTCACCATTTAAACGACAAGTCACTAAATCTTCTTTAAATCGGCTATTTTCATCTAAATCTGAGTTAGCCTGCGCAATAACAAATTCACTTTCATCGATTGCAGAAAGATAATTAATTTCATCGGTAACGACACCGTCAATGACACGACGATAAGGTGTTTCTAGGAACCCATATTCGTTAGTGCGTGCATATACCGCCAATGAGTTAATCAAACCAATGTTTGGACCTTCTGGTGTTTCGATTGGGCAAACTCGACCATAGTGAGTTGGATGTACGTCACGTACTTCAAAGCCCGCTCTTTCTCGCGTTAAACCACCAGGACCTAATGCAGAAATACGACGTTTATGTGTAATTTCTGACAATGGATTATTTTGATCCATAAATTGTGATAATTGGCTTGAGCCAAAGAACTCACGAATTGCTGCTGATATTGGTTTGGCATTGATCATATCTTGAGGCATTAATGAATCAAGATCGCCTAATGATAAACGTTCTTTTACGGCACGTTCAACACGGACTAAACCAATACGGAATTGGTTTTCAGCCATTTCACCAACGCTACGAATACGACGGTTACCTAAATGGTCAATATCATCAACATCACCGTGTCCATTACGGATCGCAATGAGTTTTTTCATTACATCGACAATGTCTTCTTTAGTTAAAACACTGCTTCCTTCAATATTATCGCGGCCTAAAGAACGATTGAACTTCATACGGCCAACTGCAGATAAGTCGTATCTATCATCAGAGAAGAAAAGGTTGTCGAATAGCGTTTCGGCTGCTTCTTTTGTTGGTGGTTCACCAGGTCGCATCATGCGATAAATTTCAACTAATGCACCTAATCTATCATGAGTTGAATCAACATTTAATGTTTCAGAAATAAATGGACCATGATCAAGATCATTAGTGAATAATGTTTCAATTCGTTTATGTCCCGCATTAGTTAATTCAAGTAATAATTCTAATGAAATTGGGGTATTAGCGAGTGCAATAGTTTCACCAGTATTTTCGTTAATGTAATTTCTAGCAAGAATCTTACCAACAATATACTCGGTTGGAACATCAATCTTTGTTACTTTATCTTTTTCTAGTTCACGAATATGGCGAGCTGTAATTCGGCGGCCTTTTTCAACATAAATTTTGCCTTTAGCTTCAATGTCAAAAAGTGCAGTCTCACCACGTAGGCGTTCAGGAACCAGATCCATTTTTAATTTGGATTTGCCGACTTCAAAAAAAGTCTTTTCAAAGAAAATATCTAATATTTCTTCTGTTTCATAACCTAATGCACGTAAAATAATAGTTGCAGGTAATTTTCGACGACGGTCAATACGTGCAAATAAATTGTCTTTGGGGTCGAATTCAAAATCAAGCCAAGAACCACGATAAGGAATGATTCTCGCATTATATAATACCTTACCAGAAGAGTGCGTTTTACCTTTATCACTGTCAAAGAACACACCAGGACTACGATGTAATTGCGATACAATTACTCGCTCGGTACCGTTTATCACGAATGTACCATTTTCCGTCATTAAAGAGATTTCGCCGATATAGACGTCTTGTTCTTTAATATCTTTTACTGTACCTTCTGCGGCATCTTTATCATAAATAACTAAACGTAATTTTACACGGAGCGGTGCTGAATAAGTGATACCTCTAATTTGGCATTCTTTAACGTCAAAAACAGGTTCGCCCATTTTAAAACTAACATATTGTAATTCAGCATTACCGCTATAACTTTTGATCGGAAATATTGAACGGAAAGCCGCTTCTAAACCATATTGACCTTCAGGATCTTGTTCAATAAATTTCTGAAACGAATCAAGTTGAATAGAAAGAAGATACGGTATATCCAAGACTTGTGGACGCTTACCAAAATTCTTACGAATTCGTTTTTTCTCGGTATAAGAGTAAACCATTAGTTCCTCAACTTGTTTATTTGTTATTTAGCATTATTAACTATTTATTAGAGTGTTTTGATGGATTATGTCGTTATTAACGATAAGCCATCTAACATGGTTATTGTATAATAACACTTTATGCCTAATCAAAAATAGCTTAAATATTAACTAATTAGAATTAAAACCCATACTGTTTTTATTACTTGCTGTTGTACATATTTAAATAAAATTATTTTGACATGTTACAGCGCAAAAAGGCTGGAGGTAAAAAACCCCCAGCCGTTTGCCAATCTATCGATAAACTTATTTAAGTTCGACAACTGCACCAGCTTCTTCAAGCGCTTTCTTGAATGCTTCAGCATCAGCTTTATGTGCTGCTTCTTTAACTGTTGCAGGTGCAGATTCAACAAGATCTTTAGCTTCTTTCAAGCCTAAACCTGTTGCACCACGAACGGCTTTAATAACAGCAACTTTGTTTGCACCAACTTCTTTTAAGATAACATCAAAGTCAGTTTTTTCTTCAGCTGCTTCAGCAGGACCTGCTGCTGCTACAGCAACAGCTGCGGCTGCAGAAACGCCAAATTTTTCTTCCATCATTGATACAAGTTCAACAACATCCATTACAGACATTTCTGCAACTGCATCTAAAATTTGTTCTTTAGTGATAGACATAATATAGTTCCCAAATTTACAATTTGTTAATTAAAAAGATTCGCCATCATGCCACTATTAAGCAGCTTGTTTTTGATCACGAACTGCTGCAAGAGTACGAGCCAATTTGCCAGCTGCGGCTTCTTTCATGGTCGACATCAAGCGAGCTAATGCTTCTTCATAAGTCGGTAATGTTGCTAAGCGATCGATATTCGCTGCAGTAATCAATTCACCTTCAAAGGCTGCGGCTTTGATCTCAAATTTTTCATTTTCTTTTGCGAACGCTTTAAAAATACGCGCTGCAGCACCTGGGTGTTCATTAGAAAATGCAATTAGAGTTGGACCAACAAACTCATCTTTTAAGCACTCATAAGGAGTACCTTCGACGACACGGCGTAATAATGTATTGCGAACAACACGAATATAAACACCAGCTTCGCGAGCAGATTTACGTAAAGCGGTCATTTTGTCTACAGTTACACCACGAGAGTTGGCAATAACCGCAGATAGCGCACCCTTGGCGATTTCATGAACTTCAGCAACAATTTCTTGTTTATTTTGAAGATTTAGTGCCATTGGTATTGCTCCTGGATTAAGCTAGATTAAATCTAGCGTTATTTTGCTAACTACCTAAGATAAGCGTAGTTAGCACAACCACGATGAGCAGAATTCCTGTATTATATCTATAGATAAGTCTATCAGGTTCTGTCACCGTCTACGTAGGATATTAAATAATTAATTATGAATAAAACTGATAACTAACTATACCTACGGTCTTGGACGGGGTCTGGTTAAGGCCAGACACCAACCGTTTGTTACGACTTATTTGATTTAACAAATAGCCATTAAGCAGTTGCACTTAGTGTTGCTTGATCAATGGTAACACCAGCGCCCATAGTAGTAGATAAACTAACTTTCTTCACAAATACACCTTTAGAAGAGGCTGGTTTTGCACGTTTTAGTGCAGTTAATAGCGCTTCTAAATTTTCTTTAATTTTATCTGCATCGAAATTAGCTTTACCGATAGTAGTATGAATAATACCATTTTTATCGTTACGGTAACGAACCTGACCTGCTTTAGCATTTTTAACTGCTTCGGCAACATTTGGTGTTACGGTACCTACTTTAGGGTTTGGCATTAGACCACGAGGTCCTAAGATTTGACCTAATTGTCCAACTACGCGCATTGCATCTGGTGAAGCGATGACTACGTCAAAATTCATTTCACCTTTTTTGATTTGATCAGCAAGATCTTCCATGCCTACAAGTTCTGCGCCGGCTTCTTTAGCCGCTTCAGCATTCGCACCTTGAGTAAAGACAGCAACGCGAACGCTACGACCTGTACCATTTGGTAGAACAAGCGCACCACGGACATTTTGATCAGATTTACGTGCATCAATACCTAAATTGACTGCAACATCAACGCTTTCTACGAATTTAGCTGTCGCTAATTCTTTTAGCAATGTAA
This sequence comes from Orbaceae bacterium ESL0727, assembly GCA_029433345.1. Lineage (GTDB taxonomy): Bacteria > Pseudomonadota > Gammaproteobacteria > Enterobacterales > Orbaceae > Gilliamella. The sequence goes on along the minus strand of JAQTHY010000001.1, from coordinate 418,791 downwards.
TTGCTTCGTTGATTTCGTACTGTTTATTAGTGTCTACTTTTTCGCGGATAAGTTTAGCTCTTTTAGATAATTTAGCCATTGGTTAACCCTCCACTTCCAGACCCATTGAGCGAGCAGTTCCTTCAATAGAACGCATCATTGTCTCAATAGTTGCACCATTCATATCAGCTGCTTTTAATTCAGCGATTTCACGAACTTGAGCACTTGTTACTTTACCCACTTTTTTCTTATTTGGTTCGCCTGAACCAGATTTAATTTTTGCTGCTTTCTTAAGTAAGATAGCTGCTGGTGGAGTTTTAGTAATAAATGTAAATGAACGATCAGAATAAACGGTAATAACAACAGGTGTTGGTAAACCTTTTTCCAATCCTTCTGTTTTCGCATTAAATGCTTTACAGAATTCCATGATATTAACACCGTGCTGACCTAATGCAGGGCCAACTGGTGGACTTGGATTTGCTGCACCCGCTGCAACTTGCAACTTGATGTAAGCTTGTACTTTCTTTGCCATTTTAGGTTCCTTTTCTCGGGTACGAACGCCCTATTAATTAATCAGTTATTTATACATCTGCTAATTAATAGACAGCTCCCCTAAGTTAAACGAGGGCAAGATTATCCTACAAATAGAATCTTTTTGCAACAATTATTTATCTCGCCGACTACTGCCGGTGAGATAATATGACAATTTTATTGTGCTGACTTGCCTATAAATTTTTATAAAACATCAACTGCGTTTAATTCTTTAAATGCAAGTTCTAAACGTGCGATGAGTGATTCTTGGCCTTTACGTAACCATACGCGAGGATCATAATACTTTTTATTTGGGGCATCAACGCCAGTAGGGTTGCCAAGTTGGCTTTGTAGATAAGCTTCGTTTGCTTTATAGTAATTTAAAATACCATCCCAGTTAGCCCATTGAGTATCGGTATCAATATTCATTTTAACGACACCATAACTTACCGCTTCGGCAATTTCTGCTGCGCTTGAACCTGAACCACCATGGAAGACAAAATTCAATGATTTTGGTGGTAGATTGAATTTTTCAGAAACATATTTTTGTGAATTATCTAAAATTTTTGGCGTTAATTTGACATTACCTGGTTTATACACGCCGTGTACATTACCGAATGAAGCGGCAATCGTAAATCGTGGGCTAATAGCGCTTAATCTTTCGTAAGCATAAGCCACATCTTCAGGCTGTGTATAAAGCGCTGAACTGTCCATATGACTATTATCAACACCGTCTTCTTCACCACCGGTACAACCTAATTCTAATTCAAGTGTCATACCCATTGCTTTCATACGGGCAAGATATTGGCAACAAATATCGATATTTTCTTTCAATGTTTCTTCTGAAAGATCAATCATATGTGAAGAAAATAAAGGTTTACCTGTTTTGGCAAAATGTGTTTCACCAACATCAAGTAGGCCATCAATCCATGGTAATAATTTTTTAGCACAGTGATCAGTATGCACAATAACAGGAACACCATATTTTTCAGCCACAAGATGGACATGTTTCGCACCTGAAACAGCGCCTAAAATTGCATTACCTTGTCCTTCTAATTTCAGGCCTTTACCTGCGATAAATTGTGCACCACCGTTAGAAAATTGCACAATAACAGGTGACCCTACTTTTGCCGCAGTCTCAATAACAGCATTGATTGTATTGGTATCGACACAGTTTACAGCGGGTAGTGCAAAATTATTTTCTCGTGCGATTTGAAATACTTTTTGAACATCATCACCAGTAAGAACACCTGGGTTAACGACATTAGAAATCTTAGTAGTCATTTTTTTACCTATAGTTAATTATGTATAAATTTATTTATAAAAAAGTAAAGGATGAATTTTATATTCATCCTTTGTTGATATTGTAGTGAATTTAGGCTTTGGCTCTTTCTTCTAACATTGCTACTGCAGGCAGTTTTTTCCCTTCCACGAATTCAAGGAATGCACCACCACCGGTTGAAATATAGGAGATTTTCTTTTCAATACCAAATAGATCAATTGCCGCTAATGTATCACCACCACCTGCGATTGAGAAAGCGTCGCTGTCAGCAATAGCCTTAGCAACAATTTCAGTACCACGACGGAAATTCGGGAACTCAAATACACCAACTGGGCCATTCCACAGAATAGTTTTAGCGTTTTTAATAATGTCAGCTAAGACGGCTGCAGATTTATCACCAATATCAAGAATTTGTTCGTTATCTTTTACATCAGCTACTGATTTTTCAGTTGCGGTTGCGTTTTCACTAAATTCAGTTGCGACACGCACATCAGTTGGTACAGGGATATCACAATTTGCCATTAATTTTTTAGCTTCAGGGATCAAATCAGCTTCATAAAGAGATTTCCCTACATTGTAGCCTTCAGCTGCAATAAACGTATTGGCAATACCACCGCCAACAATAATTTTATCTGCAATTTTAGAAAGTGAATCAAGAACAGTCAATTTAGTTGATACTTTAGAACCCGCAACGATAGCCACCATTGGACGAGCAGGATTATCTAATGCTTTACCTAGCGCATCGAGTTCTGCAGAAAGTAGTGGGCCTGCACAAGCAATCGGCGCATAGAGTCCAACACCATGTGTTGATGCTTGAGCACGGTGTGCTGTACCAAAAGCATCCATCACATAAATATCACATAGCGCGGCATATTTTTTTGATAAAGTCGGATCGTCTTTCTTTTCGCCAACATTGAAACGAACGTTTTCAAGTACAACCAGTTCGCCTTCTTTAACGTCAACACCGTTTAAATAATCTTTTGCTAAACGGACAGGAAATGAGACATGTGCTTTTAAATAATCAACGACAGGTTGTAAAGAATATTCAGGATTATATTCACCTTCAGTTGGACGACCAAGATGCGAGGTGACCATGACTTTGGCGCCTTTTTTAATTGCATATTCGATAGTCGGTAATGAAGCACGAATACGTGCATCAGATGTCACTTTACCGTCTTTGACCGGTACATTCAGATCTGAACGAATAAAGAGACGTTTGCCTTTGAGATCAAGATCTTGCATTTTAATAATTGACATGGGATTTCCTCATAAAAATAAAAATAGAATAAATTGCTCATATTCTAGCATAAAAATTTTTTTTCAGTTAATTTCTTAACTATCGACTACTAATAGTTAATTTGTTTTGCCAATCTGTATGGAAAGGGTTATTAATATCTAGCGTTATGACGATTTAATTGGATTACCGGCTATATTAGCATTGATAATCGACTGAATAAGCTTTCCCATTAAAAGGATTACTCTGTCTCTAAATGTTATTCTAGCGTGATAATTGAGTGGTTATCTCTCCATTTATACTAACGACGCACACCAATAAATGACAAAATATTTTATGTAAACATCATTGACAAAGTGGTAAAAATCAGGCATATTTTGGCGCCTTATTAATATGTAATTTTTATCTAAAACTTGGGAGTTGGCTTTGGCTAATATCAAATCAGCTAAGAAACGCGTGGTGCAATCCGAAAAACGCCGTAAGCATAATGCAAGCCGCCGTTCAATGATGCGTACCTATATCAAAAAAGTTTATGCAGCTATCGCAACTGGCGATAAAAAAGCAGCTGAAACTGCATTTCAAGCAATGCAAACAGTTGTTGATCGTCAAGCAACACGTGGTTTAATCCATAAAAATAAAGCAGCACGACATAAAGCAAATTTAGTTAAGAAAATTAGAGCATTAGCTTAATTTTTTATCTTATCTTATTTGATAAGAGAGATTAATGATTTATAGCGTAGTGATATATGTTTTATCGTGTATGCAGAGTAATATATGCTTTATAACGTTTTATAACATAGTTATTTCATATACGATTATACAATATATTGAGCTATCGCTTGCTTTAAAAATAAAAAGTATCAAAGAAAAAGTGGTGAAAGCCACTTTTTTTATTTGTATACTGATTATCCATAAAGTTGCTAAAAACAGAGAAACTGTGAGTGAATTTTGCTAAGATTTGTCTCTATCTTGATAGAGATAATCGACGAAATAACTATTTCTGGCAGCCATCTGTATGCGCTAAAATTATTATCATATATTGACTGATGCGCTGTTATCTATCGTCATATAGAAAATAGCGTCTATGTATAGAATCTAGAGTTTATAAAATATAGAGAGAATATATTGTGGTACCGCGTGATTATGTAAGAAGAAAGAGTCATCCTCGAAAAAGTCGTTCACGGATTATTCCTAACTTGCTGATCCTGCTTGCTATTATTTTAGTTATTTTATTTGCGACGATGCTCTATTTTCTTGCCAAAACAGATCCCAATAAACCTGCCCCGACACCAAAAGTAAAAACCGCACCCCCAGCAGTCACATTACCTGAACAGCCACAAGAACGATGGACTTATTTGAAAGAGTTAGAAACGCCTAATTCAGCGGGTGTGAGTGCTAATGCTGTGGCAACCGAAAGGCAGCAGATTTTAGATAGCTTTGCCGGTAATATTACCGCCAATCCTACAACTATACCAACGACACGTCCAACAACGAAAGAAGCGACCGCTCAGACACAAGCGACGACACCCCAAACACCACCGCCAGCCTCGACTAAATGGTTACTCCAGTGTGGCGCATTTAAAGATAAAACTAACGCCGATGCGGTTAGGGCAGAGTTAGCCATGGCAGGTATTAGCGGTAGTATTACCAATGGTGCCTTATACCGTGTTACTGCAGGCCCTTATAATAGTAAGAATGATGCAGATAAAGTGATCAATATCTTAAAAAGTAATGGTATAACCAGCTGTATCGCAACGGATAGATAACCATAATATGCGTATGATAAGTCTAATGAAGCAGCTTATTCACAATATTACCCCGAAAAATCTGCTGGTAAAAAGGCAACTCAAGCTATTTATTATTATTTTATGGAATCGTCTCAATCGCGATCGTTTAACTACCTCGGCAGCTGGTTTAGCCTATACCACTATTTTGGCGCTCGTGCCATTAATTACGGTTATCTTCTCGCTCTTATCGGCTTTCCCCATGTTTAATGAAGCCAGTCGTGCCTTAAAACAGCTCATCTACACTAATCTTATTCCGACCGCCAGTGATACGATTCGTCACTATTTTGAACAATTTATTCTCAATACACGCAAAATGACATTATTTGGGGTGGGGGGATTAGTCGTCACATCACTATTGCTCATCCGCTCCATTGATAATGCACTCAACTTGATTTGGCAAACCAAACGTAAACGTTCGCTGATCTATAATCTGACTATGTATTGGACGATACTCACCTTAGGGCCTATTTTAGTTGGATCCAGCATCGTGGTCAGTTCTTATATCTTTTCTCTAAAATGGTTATCGAATGCGGCCACAGGCAGTCTGTTTCTTGATATGTTACCGTTTGTGATTTCCACGGTTGGATTTTGGTTACTTTACTGTATTGTACCAACCGAACCGGTGTCACTAAAGTTATCCTTACTTGGCGCGATTATTGCCGCCATATTATTTGAGCTGGGTAAACGTGCTTTTGCGCTGTATGTGACCTCGTTCCCGACGTATCAATTAATCTATGGTGTCGTCTCCTCTATTCCGCTTATGTTAGTGTGGATTTACTGCTCATGGTGTATTGTATTATTTGGTGCAGAATTTTCTGCTGCTTTGACGGATTATCAAAAGCAGAAGAATTTATCATAGCGGTAATCGGTATTAATAGTAAGGAACTCACAATGATCGCTTTAATACAACGTGTCAAACATGCGTCCGTCACGGTCGACAATAATCGCATTGGCCAAATAAATAGTGGGCTATTAGTCTTGTTAGGGGTAGAGAAAGAGGATACTGAACAAAAAGCGATAAGATTATCTGAACGGATACTTGGATACCGTATTTTTAATGATGATAACGGTAAGATGAATCTTAATGTTGCGCAAGCCGGTGGTCAACTCTTGGTGGTATCGCAATTTACCTTAGTCGCTGATACCCACAAAGGTATGCGCCCTAGTTTTACTAAAGGCGCTTCGCCCGAACAAGCCGATAGATTATATCAATTCTTTGTTGCCCAATGCCAAAAATCGATCCCCACTGAGACAGGCCAATTTGCGGCGGATATGCAAGTATCCTTACTCAATGATGGCCCGGTTACCTTTTGGTTACACGTGTAGTTTTTAGTTAATGTTTCAGAATCACTATACGTTTATGTCTATATTTGTGCATAATATTGCCAATTTCCCCCCAAAACAAGAGTGGCAAGACCATTGCAGCGGACCAAATGCAAACACCAAGATGTTATGGAAAGTAATTGATTTTTTCTTTATTGATAATGCGCACTGTTAGTTCAGTAATGGCAATAATCAGTGATGAGCGAATCATTTGTTGATAGCGGGATTGGCACATTGAGGATTTCAAACTATCGACAATGCCCAGCTGTTGATTATTAGGTGAGACCAAGTGACTAGGCGGCATAATCATATCATGTAATAAACTGATCGGACCTAAAACCTCATCATCGATAAACGTATACTGTTTTTCGTCATTATCCAGTTCGTCTAAAATGGCCATTAATAATTCGACATCTTCATATTCTTCACGATTAATAATACCTAATGCATATAAAAGTTTTAGGCAGACAGAGGTATCGTTGAGTGGGCCATTTTTACCAATCAATGAAGGAATAACAAACTTAATTGCGTGGCGTTCTTTACGAAAAACTTTTAGGATAAGATTGTTCACGCTATGCTGAATTAACTCAACTGCAACGGTCAGCAAACCATGGACTTCGGTTTGCTGATTGAGTTTTTCTAAAATCGTGTCTTCTTGTAGAATTTCAGGTGATATCATTTTTTGGAAACAATGTTTTAGAGTGTTTCCCTATATAAATTGTTGATTTTGCATTGCATTATAAATCGCGTTGATGGATGCGACAACTGGATTATCTTCTGCAAGACTGGAAATTTGGCACAACACGGATTTAGCGCCTTGATTCGCAATTAATTGCGCAAGTTCTCGCGCTTGTTCATCTTCATCATTGCGATAATTTAACGCGGCGGCAATACCAATTAAAAGATTATCATTGGGAGTCTGATATTCAAATGTACCCAACAATGGTTTGATTAAACGTTCATTTGGACCTAATTTACGAATAGGTTGACGCCCAACACGCGCCGTATCGTCATGTAAATGAGGATTAGCAAAACGAGAAAGAATTTTATCGATATAAGCCATATGTTTTTTTTCATCAAATTGGTAACGTTTGATCAACACACGGCCGCTTTCTTCCATTGCGCCACGGACAATATGACGAATACGATCATCTAAAATCGCTTCACGAATGGTATTAATTCCTTTATAAAAACCAAGATAGGCCGTGATGGCGTGGCCAGTATTTAAGGTGAAGAGTTTGCGTTCAACAAAAGCCATAAGATTATCGACAGGTTCCATACCTTTAATCTGTGGTACTGTGCCAATAAACTGTGTTTTATCGACAATCCATTCCGAGAAGGTTTCAACTGTCACTTCTAAAATATCACCACTTTGCGAGGTAGCCGGTGGTACGATACGGTCAACAGCGGAATCAACAAAGCCGATATGCGCCTCTACCCACGGTAACAGATCGTGTGGCAATGCTTTAAGAATTTCTTGCTTAAAGTGAGAGGTACCACGAACCATGTTTTCACATGCGATAATATTTAAAGGTTGATTGTTAGCACGTTTATGTCGTTCAACAATACCTGCAGCGACCGCAGGCGCGATACGGGCTAAGATCTGTGGTCCGACAGCGGTGGTCAGTAAATCCACTTTAGCAATATAATCTTTAACTTGATCTGAGGTGCTATTTATCGCATCAACATCGGTAACGATTTCAGTGGTAGAGTGTTCACCAACCACATTCACAGGATATTGATGACGTGCTGTAATCGCATCAATAACATGCTGATTGACATCTGCAAACGTGACATGTACGCCAGCATCTGAAAGAAGTTTACCGATAAATCCGCGGCCAATATTACCCGCGCCAAAATGTAATGCATTCATATATAACCTCATAATCTGTTCCGCCGACGAGTGTCGGCGGGGGAAGTGAAGGGTTGCATAGGGTATGTGCCCTATAAGCCGTTCATTAACTCAATATTGTTAAAACTTCATTAATATCATTAGTTGTAGTCAATTTCGCAATGATATCTACATCATCTAATGCATTGGTCAGCTTAGCAATAACATCTAAATGTTCATTGTTACGTGCAGCGATACCAATGACGATTTTTGCTTTATCGTTAGGATCATCACCAAATTGTACACCATCTGGATATTGGCAAAAAACGATACCGGTAGTTATAACATTATCTTTAGCATTAATCGTACCATGTGGTACCGCAATGGATTCACCCAAATAGGTAGATGTCAATTTTTCACGTTCAAGCATCGCGTCAATATAAGCAGGTTTGACATAACCATTTTCGACTAATTTTTGGCCTGCAAATCGGATGGCTTCTTCTTTATTGGTTGCCGTTAATCCTAAAAAGATGTTTTTTGCTGACAACTTAAACAGTGCATTGGTTGCCGCGGTATCTGTGTTTGCTGCTGTATTGGCGACAGATGTTGTTTTATGTGGATTTGGTTTTTGTGCAGCCAGAAGATCAGTAACTAATTGACTATAAGGCTGGCTATCTAAAAAGTTAGTCAACGAAATATGTTGCGCATTTGGTGCATACTGTTTTGCTCGTTCAGTCAAATCCTTATGGGTAATCACAATATCAGCATCGGTTGGCAGATTATTAATCGCTAAGTTAGTGACGAGAATATCTAAATTGGCATCTTGTATTTTTTTGCGTAAGATTCCCGCGCCCATTGCACTTGATCCCATACCTGCATCACAAGCAACAATAATCTTTTTCACATTTTTCAGATCAAATCCGACTGGTGAACCTTTCTTCATTGCTAACATATCAGATTTAGCTTCATCCAAGCTTTTAGCTGTATTTCTAGTTGTTTTCAATAAAATAGCAGACGCGATAAATGATACGATAGTTGCGGCAATGACGGCGACGGTGACACCTAAATAAGAACCTTTTGCCATTCCCATAACAGCAAAAATAGAACCGGGTGAAGCAGGTGCGGTTAAGCCGGCGTGAAAAATGGTCAATGTAAACACGCCTGTCATACCACCTAAAATAACGGCAATAATAAGACGCGGATTCATTAATACATATGGGAAATAGATTTCATGGATACCACCAAAAAAGTGAATAATGGCAGCGCCACTGGCTGATCCTTTTGCGTCACCTTTACCAAAGAACATATAAGCCAAGAGTAAACCCAGGCCTGGTCCAGGATTTGCTTCGATTAAGAAGAAGATGGATTTTCCGGTCTCAACTGATTCAGTCACACCAAGTGGTGTAAAGACACCATGATTAATGGCGTTATTTAAGAAGAGAATTTTAGCCGGTTCGACAATGATAGACGTTAATGGTAGCAAGTTATGTGCGACCATAAAATCAACACCATGCGCTAAGGCATTTGATGCGACAACCACAGATGGGCCAATCGCAAAATAAGAAATTAGCGCCAAAATCATGCCGATAATGCCCGCAGAGAAGTTATTGACTAACATCTCAAAGCCACTTTTAATTTTACCATCCACCAGTCTATCAAACTGCTTGATGACATATCCGCCTAATGGACCAGCTATCATCGCGCCTAAAAACATTGGAATAGACGAACCGACAATTACACCAATAGTGGTGACGGCACCGACTACGCCACCGCGTTCGCCATAAACAAGTTTACCGCCAGTATAACCAATCAAAAGTGGCAGTAGATAAGAGATCATTGGCCCAATAAATGCCGTTGCAATTGCTTCGTTAGGGAACCAGCCCCCCGCATTGGGATCTTTGGCATTATACAAAAAGATCGCGGTGATAAAGCCCCACGCAATGAATGCACCGATATTAGGCATCACCATGTTACTTAGAAAGCGTCCAAAATTTTGCACTTTCAATTTTATATTTGATGTTGACATAACAAATAATTCCTCGTTGATTGATGTCATTAGTGTGCTGTTATTTAGTACTGTCATTGTAGAAGGAAGTCTTGCTAAGATTCATTAACAATAGTTAATAAATGTGATATGTATCACATTCATTCATGTAAATAGGGAGAGTGGATTGTGATCTACATCACACTTTGGCTTGAGTCATGGCTAAATCGGCTAAGCTTTTTATGAAAAGGTTTCCCTTGCGTTGTTTTTGTCTCTGCTCTAGACAATGTTTTACATAAATATTGCCCATATAAACAGAGCACATATAAACAGAGTATCCATAAACAGAGTACGCCTAAATCGAGAACAGATAGATGAATGCACAATGTTAATAACTTTCAGAACTACTACCCATTTCAATCAGTTTTGATCAAAAGAGGGTAATCATAATAATTAAGAAAGTGCGACGTTTGTTGGTGATAGCTATAAATAGCCATAAAAGGGTGGAGAATAACAATTTCCACCGATGAATATCGGTGGAAAGAGGTGTATCGCGAACAGTTATTCGACGGTGACTGATTTTGCTAAATTACGGGGTTGATCCACATCCGTACCTTTGATTAAGGCCACATGATACGCTAATAATTGTGTTGGAACCGTGTAGTAGATTGGCGCGGTGATCTCTTCAACATGCGGTAAATTGATAATGTGCATAGTTTCATCACCCACAAAACCGGCTTCTTTTTCGGCAAACACATACAGTTGACCACCACGGGCACGCACTTCTTCAATATTCGATTTTAATTTTTCTAACATCTCATTATTAGGCGCCATTACGATGACTGGCATATCGGCATCAATTAGCGCCAGTGGGCCATGCTTCAGTTCACCGGCTGCATAGGCTTCGGCATGAATGTAAGAGATCTCTTTTAGCTTTAATGCTGCTTCCATCGCGATTGGGTATTCGTCACCGCGACCTAAAAATAGTGCATGATGTTTATTCGCAAACTGTTCAGCCAGTTTTTCAATGACAGGTTCAGCCATAAGGACTTGCTCAATACGATTTGGCAAGGCTTGCAGAGCATGGACAATTGCTTGTTCAGTGCTATTTGGCATGCCATGTAATTGACTTAGCTTAGCCACAAGAAGCAGCATGGCGGTTAATTGCGTCGTAAAGGCTTTGGTTGAGGCGACACCAATTTCAACACCCGCTTTAGTTAAAAGCACGAGATCGGCTTCTCGCACTAAGGTTGACGCCGCAACGTTACAAATCGCTAATGTGCTTAGATATTGATTTTCTTTGGCAAGACGTAGCGCGGCAAGTGTATCGGCGGTTTCCCCTGATTGGGATAGGGTAATAAAAAGACTATTTTTGCGGCGCGCTGGTTTTCGATAACGGAATTCTGACGCAATTTCCACATCACATGGAATACCGGCTAATGCTTCGAACCAATAACGGGCAACCATTCCAGCGTTATAGGCCGTACCACAAGCGACAATTTGGATATGTTCGACTTGCTTTAACATTGTTTCGCCTTGCTCACCTAATTCAGAGAGATCAACTTTGTCATAATGTAAACGACCGGCCAGTGTGTTTTTAATCGCATTTGGCTGTTCGTAGATCTCTTTTTGCATATAATGACGGTAACCTGCTTTGGTGCCAGCATCATAAGTGGCGTCAGATTTTACTTGTGCTCTTTTGACAGGATTTAGGTGTCTATCTAAAATCGTAATGGTATCGTGGGTAATTTTAGCGATATCACCCTCTTCTAAAAAGATGAATTGGCGCGTTACAGGTAATAAAGCTAATTGATCGGATGCGATAAAGTTTTCACCTTCGCCGCAACCAATTACCAGAGGACTCCCTGAACGTGCGGCGACTAACTCATCGGGATGGTTCGCATCCATAATCACTGTGCCATATGCGCCTTTTAATTGCGGAATAGCCTTTTGTACGGCGTCGAATAAAGCGCAGTTATCAGTGACAATAATATAGTGGATAAGGTGAGCAATCACTTCGGTGTCAGTTTCTGACGTGAATTGATAGCCACGAGCGATTAATTTTTCGCGCAGAGATTCATAGTTTTCGATAATACCATTATGGACAACGGCGATAGAACCTGAAATATGTGGGTGGGCATTGCGTTCTGCAGGTTCACCGTGAGTTGCCCAGCGTGTATGGGCGATCCCCGTGCTGCCTTTAATTGGATTTTCATTGACGGCATCACGTAATGCTTGTACTTTACCTACACGGCGTACACGTTGTAGTTGCCCGGTAGGCGAAATAATGGCCAGTCCAGCCGAGTCGTAACCACGATATTCTAAACGCTGTAAACCTTCTAATAAAATGTCTGCGACATCATGTTTAGCGATAGCACCTACTATTCCACACATATGGTATTTCCTCGTTATCTATTTTTTCGTTGGTCGTTTCCAACCGCTAATTTGTTTCTGTCTGACGCGGCTTATCACTAATTGATCATCATTAATATCGTCGGTTACCGTCGTGCCAGCGGCGATGGTCGCACCATTACCGACCGTAACAGGGGCAATAAATTGGCTATCTGAACCGACAAAAACATCATCACCGATAGTGGTTTTGAATTTATTGGCACCGTCATAGTTACAGGTGATGGTTCCGGCACCAATATTGACATTACTGCCAATTTCACTATCGCCTAAATAAGTGAGATGCCCGGCTTTACTGCCTTTCCCTAAATGAGTCTTTTTCAGCTCGACAAAATTACCGACATGCGCTTTTTCATCCAATTGAGAACCTGGGCGTAAGCGGGCAAAAGGCCCCACGGTACAGTTATTCGCTAAATACGAATTTTCGATGATGCTATAAGGACTAATTTCACAATTATCCGCAATGACACAATTTTTTAGGATAGTGCCTGCGCCAATATAGACGTTATTACCTAATTTAACGTCGCCTTCGATAATCACATTGCAATCGATAATCACATCACTTCCGCATGTTAACGAACCGCGTAAATCGAAACGGGTGGGATCACGTAAAGTAACGCCTGAAAGCAGTAACGTTTCTGCTTGAATCTTCTGATATTCCCGTTCTAAATTTGCCTGTTGTAAGTGGTTATTTACGCCTTCAACTTCGTATTTAGCTGTCGGGTGAGTTGTGCAGATTTCATAACCATCTTGATGAGCAAATGCGATAATGTCAGTTAAGTAAAATTCATGCTGTGCATTATGATTATCTAAGCGCGTTAACCAAGATTTCAATAGTTTACCAGTAACCAGCATAATACCTGTGTTGATTTCGTTTATTTTTTGTTGCTCGGGTGTAGCATCTTTTTGTTCGATAATCGCAGTGACTTGACCATTTTTGCGTTCGATTCGGCCATAACCGGTTGGATTATCTAAAAATACGGTTAATAAAGCGATACCTGGCGCGGATTTACTTGCCATTAATTTTTGTAATGTTTGTTGCGTGATTAGCGGCGTATCACCGTATAGAATCAAAATATCTTCATCATCTTGGATATAAGGAATTGCTTGCGCGACCGCATGGCCGGTGCCCAGTTGTTCTGCTTGGTAAATCAATTGTATCGGCTGATTTTGTAGCGTTTCTTCTAATACGGTTTTGCCATGACCATAAATAATATAGATATGATCGTTATCCAGTTGTTGGACGGTATCAATGACATGTTGTAACATCGGTTTGGCACCAATTTTATGCAATACTTTGGGCAGCGTTGAATTCATTCGCGTCCCTTTTCCGGCAGCTAAAATAACGGTGCTCATTTTGTGATTTTTGTTATCATGATGTGTCAATGTGTCGCTATTGTTCTTTGCACTATGAGTTAACGTATTTTTTGTGTGACATTTGGATGATGGGGTGATCATAATCTGTTCCGATAAGACTAAATAAGTTTATGCTACCATTTTTACAATAATCTTTACTATAATAAAAGTTTAGCGATAAATCATCCTTGGTTGATTAATTTTTAGAATAAAAAAGTCAATAAATAGAAATTGTATTACTTAGCTATAAGGAAGTTATGATGAATAAAGTTGTTCTAAATGAAGGGGATAAGGTTTTATTGCTGTATACGACGCATGAAAAGCAGACCTTAAAAATTATGCAGCGCATCAAATCACATTTAGATAAAAAATTGAGTTGTGATTTGATTGAACTCTTACCGACTGCACAAATTGATCTTAATCACTATCAAGCTGCATTATTAGGTAGTTCGATTCGTTACGGTTTTTATAGCAAAGTGATGAAGAAATTTATTCAGCAGCATTATCAATACTTAAATAATGTGCCGTCAGGATTTTTTGGCGTCAATGTGGTTGCGCGTAAAGCAAATAAAAATACACCAGAAACGAATCTTTATACCAAAAAATTCTTAGCCAGCATTCCATGGCGACCAACAATTGCGGCGGTGTTTGCCGGCGCGCTCTACTATCCACAATATAACTGGTTTGATCGTAATATGATCCGTTTTATTATGTGGTTAGGTAAAGGTGATACCGATGTGACTAAACCGGTGATTGAATTTACGGATTGGCAAAAAGTGGATCAATTTGCCCATCAATTTTTGACACAAACGTTAGGTAGTTCTGAAACATTCTAATATTACATCCTAATATTAAACGTTGTTTATGTCGGCATTAATTTTTTAATTAAGAGAAATATTATGCAAAAAATCTTTTTAACTTCGTATTTTGCTGGAACAGTGAATCAATTTAAGACGTTCATCAAAAACAATATGATAACCGCAAACGAGGTACTGTTTATTTCGACGGCAGGTAATGTGGAAGATTATGTTGGGTATATTGATGAAGGACGGCAAGCGTTAATTGATTTAGGCTATAAAGTGGACGAATTAGATATTGCAACGACATGTGCCGCAGAAAGTTACCGTAAGATTGCCGATGCACAAATTTTATTTATAGCCGGCGGCAATACCTTTTACTTATTACAAGAATTACAACGGGAAAAGCTTGTCTCTTTGTTGGTTGATAAGATTAATTCTGGGACCCCTTATATCGGGGAATCGGCGGGCGCAATGATTTTAGCACCTCGCCTTGAATACAGTAAAATGATGGATGATGTTAGCGCTGCGCCAGATTTAGATGATTATGCTGGTCTAGCCGTGACAAATTTTTATACATTACCGCATTATAGGGAATACCCGTTTGCTGAATCTGTGCAACAGATTATGCAAGTTTATCAAGAATCTATTCATTTAGTACCCATTAATAATTCTGAAGCGATTTTGACTAATGGTTTGGATTACAAAGTGATGAAATGATGTCAACTAAATAAAACCGTTACCGAAAAGCGCGAATAAAGCCTAGATAACTGGATTTTTGAGCGCAGCAAACGCATCTATTTATAGCTCTTTGCGGATAATATCAGAAACTATTGTGATAGAGATCAACATTTCGCCAAAAAAGGTGTACAATATCGCGCCTGAATAAATCGTAGTCCCTTATTGGAATAACATTTTACTGGAATAACATTGTGATTGAAAATTTAAGAAATATTGCCATTATTGCCCATGTCGACCATGGTAAAACGACTTTGGTCGATAAGTTATTGCGTCAATCTGGCACACTAGATAATTTGCGTAGTGGTGCTGACGATGAACGTATTATGGATTCTAATGCGTTAGAAAAAGAACGCGGGATTACCATATTAGCTAAAAATACCGCCATTAACTGGCATGATTATCATATTAATATCGTTGATACCCCGGGACACGCCGATTTTGGTGGTGAAGTGGAACGTGTGATGTCAATGGTTGATTCTGTTTTACTACTTGTCGATGCGATGGATGGCCCGATGCCACAAACACGGTTTGTGACACAAAAAGCGTTTGCGTATGGTCTAAAACCGATTGTCGTCATTAATAAAGTTGATCGTCCGGGGGCACGTCCTGATTGGGTAGTTGATCAGGTGTTTGATCTGTTTGTTAATCTGGGCGCGACAGATGAACAGTTAGATTTCCCAATTGTTTATGCATCTGCCTTAATGGGCACTTCTGGCCTTGACCATGAAGCCATGGCAGAGGATATGACACCACTGTTTGAAACGATTGTTAAACATGTGGAACCACCAAAAGTGGATTTAGATGGCCCATTCCAAATGCAAATATCACAGCTTGATTATAATAATTATGTTGGTGTTATTGGTATTGGTCGAATCAAACGTGGCCGCGTTAAACCAAATCAACAGGTCACTATTATTGATAGTAAAGGTAATAAACGTAATGCTAAAGTAGGGCAGGTACTTAGCCATTTAGGATTACAACGTTATGAATCTGAAGTAGCTGAAGCGGGCGATATTATTGCTATCACCGGTTTAGGCGAATTAAATATTTCAGATACTGTGTGCGATCCAAATGCGGTTGAAGCGTTACCAGCATTAACTGTGGATGAACCAACAGTAACTATGTTCTTTAATGTCAATAATTCACCATTTGCCGGTAAAGAAGGTAAATATGTGACTTCTCGTCAAATTCTTGACCGTTTAAAGAAAGAGTTGGTCCATAATGTAGCGTTGCGCGTTGAAGAAACACCGGATCCTGATGCTTTTAAAGTATCTGGCCGTGGTGAGTTGCACCTTTCTGTCTTAATCGAAAATATGCGCCGCGAAGGTTATGAATTAGGCGTTTCGCGTCCAAAAGTTATTTATAAAGAAATTGACGGTAAAAAACAAGAACCGTTTGAGCAAGTCACTATCGATATCGAAGAGCAGCATCAAGGTGCCGTGATGGAAGCCTTAGGTTTGCGTAAAGGTGATTTGACCAATATGTTGCCAGACAGTAAAGGGCGTGTACGTTTAGATTACACTATTCCTAGTCGTGGTTTGATTGGTTTTAGAACTGAATTTATGACCATGACATCAGGTACAGGTCTACTTTATTCCACCTTTAGCCATTATGATGATGTTCGTCCTGGCGAAATCGGTCAACGTAACAATGGTGTGATGATTTCAAACGGTACAGGTAAAGCGGTTGCTTATGCACTTTATAGCTTACAAGATCGTGGTAAATTATTCCTTGGTCATGGTGCTGAAGTGTATGAAGGCCAAATTATTGGTATTCATAGCCGTTCTAACGATTTAACCGTTAACTGCTTAACTGGTAAGAAATTGACGAATATGCGTGCTTCAGGGACTGATGAAGCGACCACATTATCACCACCGGTCAAAATGTCACTCGAACAAGCTTTAGAGTTTATCGATGATGATGAATTAGTCGAGGTAACACCGCTATCAATTCGTCTACGTAAACGTCATTTAACTGAAAATGATCGTAAACGTGCTTATCGAAATACGAATAAAGATTAATTGATTATCAAGTGCTATAGTGGCTTGTTATGCTAATTGTTCCTGCTGGTAACCAGCAGGGAAGAAGCTAATTGAGAAACCTCGCTATTTGGCGAGGTTTTTTTTCGCTTTGACTCTGGCAATCGCATCTAAGATTGACTGTTTGCGATCAGTTATCGTATTAGCTGCTTGAGATATCGGTGGTGTCTGCGTTGGGAAAAGAATTGTCGGTGGCACAAGGCTATTAGGATTGAGCCGATACTGTTTTTTTTCAGTTAATTGCAATTCTAACGCCGGCGATAATAGGTCACCGGGGGTACTGAGTGTAATACAATCTGTTGGGCAAGTATCAATGCAATGGCTACACGCGGTACAAAACTGTGGTAAAACAGTGTGTAGAAGATGCTTGCTACCTATTATTGCATCAGTGGGGCAGACGCGACGACATTTGCCGCAACCGATGCAATTCTCTTCATCAATGAAGGCTTTCATTTGCTGTTCTTGTTGCATATATAATATTTTGTGACTACCTTTTTTATGAAATCGGTTATCTGTTAAGGCTAACTTAATCCAACTGTATGACCATCTTTATCGATATCAATATGACGATAAGCGGGATTTGTTCCCAATCCTGGCATTGTCATTACATTACCGGCATAAACACGAATAAATCCAGCGCCAGCAGATATTGCTAAATGGCTAATATCGACATCGAAGTTTGTTGGCACATTTTTCAAATTAGCATCGGCACTGATCGACATTGGTGTTTTAGCAATACAAAGTGGTAGATGATCCAGTTTTAACGCTTCGATCTCTTTTATATTTTCTAGCGCTTGTGGTGATAAATTAGCTTTATTGGCGCCATACTTTTTCACCATCGTTTGGATTTTGTCGAATAACGGCATATCATCGGCATAAGGTAAGGTAATGTGACTCGGCATTTCACAGGCTTGAATAACGTGACGAGCCAGTTTTTCCGCACCTTGACCGCCGTGCATAAAAACATCACTCACTTCACAAGCAAAAGCGCCCTGTTTCAATGCATATTCACGCAGAAAGGCGAGTTCTTCTTCACTATCATGTGGAAAGCGATTAATCGCCACAATAACAGGCAGACCATAACTTTGCGCGTTATGAATATGCCAAGCCAGATTGGTCGCACCAATTTCGAGTAATGCAACGTTAGATTCTGATACTTCTTTAGGGATCGGTTGGCCGGGTTTGATTTTATATTTACCACTGTTTGATTTCAAACTACGCACAGTCGCAACCACGACAACACATGATGGTTGAATACCTGATTGGCGATATTTGATATTAAAGAACTTCTCCATGCCCATATCTGATCCAAAACCGGCTTCGGTCACAACGTAATCACTCAGTTGGAGTGCAATGCGATCAGCAATGACTGACGAATTGCCATGCGCAATATTGGCAAAAGGACCGGCATGAATTAAGACAGGTGTATTTTCAACAGTTTGCATAATATTGGGGTTAATCGCATTTTTCAATAATACCGTCATGGCACCAGCGACTTCTAACTGTTCTGTCGTAATAGGTTTGCCTGCGGTATCGTAAGCAAGAATAATGCGGCCAATTCGGGCACGCATATCATGCAAATCCGACGCTAATGCCAAAATAGCCATCAGTTCTGAAGCGGCAGTAATTTCGAAACCGTCTTGACGTGTCACGCCATTAACACCCCCACCAACGCCCACAGTGACGTGGCGTAGGGCGCGATCATTATGATCAATGACCCGTTTCCAAACAATATGATTCGGATCGATATTAAGACGCGGCAATCCTGTCTGTTTGGTAAATTCATTGCCTAGACGATCCTCATGAAAAAGTCTTGCATCTAACGCGGCTGATGCTAAATCATGAGCAGCAGTAATGGCATGTATATCACCCGTTAAATGGAGATTTAAGGTTTCCATGGGTAAGACTTCGGCTTGCCCGCCTCCGGCAGCGCCCCCTTTGACACCAAAAACAGGGCCTAAACTTGGTTGACGGATACAAGCAATCGCCGTTTTGCCATGATGTTGACCTTTTTGCCGACCCAGATAGTTAAGCCCTTCACTCAAGCCAATTGTATTGACCGTTTTCCCTTCGCCGAATGGCGTTGGTGTTATGGCGGTAACTAAAATAAGTTTGCCTTGTGGTTTATTCGGGTTGATCATTGACAGATCAATTTTGGCGACATATTTACCATAAGGTAACACAAATTCATCTGGAATGTGGCACTGCTTAGTAATATCAGTAATTGGAAGCAAAGACATATCGACTCTTATAACATAATCCGGAAGGAGATTTAGTATATACTTATTCGCCTTGAAGATGAATGAAAAATAAATAGATATCGAAGAAGTTTTATACATATTACCTTTTCGATATGCTTTATTGGCAACTTATTTGTCATTTCAGATTTAAGATTCTGCGAATAAAATAGCGCATGTAAATCTTTTTCAGAACTGCTACCCATTTCAATACGGTTCTTCTTTTCGAGATAGATGACAAAACCCAGATTTAGCCGGTAAATCAAGTAATCCTAATGTCGTACTTCGTTACCCTATAAAAATTTGCTATGATAAGCGAAACGTTAAACAAGAGGATGATGAATAAATGGAATGGTTTTTCCAATATTTGCTTTTTTTTGCCGAGGTCATGACAATTGTTGTAGCCATTTTAGCTGTATTGATTTTTATTTTGAGTCAGCGTAAAAAATCAACCAGTGCAGTAGGCCATTTATCGATTAAGGATCTAAGTGAAGAATATTCACAGATTAAAGATGAAATGCAGCTATCGAGTATGGATGATGTTGAAGTAAAACAGTATTACAAAGATCTGAAGAAGCAGAAAAAGCAGGATAAGAAAAAAGAGAAAGCTGCGCTTAAAGCAAAGAAAAGCAGTGATAATCTGGCTTCTGACAGTCAATCTGCTGATGATAAACAAGCTAATACTAAAACGAAGGGTAAACTGTTTCTATTGTCATTTAATGGCAGTATGGATGCGCATGAAGTTGAAGATTTGCGGCAAGAGATTACCGCTGTTTTATCGGTGATAAAGCCCGAAGATGAAGTAGCCATCAAGCTTGAAAGCCCCGGTGGCGTAGTGCATGGTTATGGTTTAGCCGCCTCGCAACTCTTACGTTTTAGAACGCGTAATATTCCTTTTACGGCACTGGTGGATAAAGTAGCCGCAAGTGGTGGTTATATGATGGCATGTACCGCAAGTAAAATTGTTGCGGCACCGTTTGCGATAGTGGGATCGATTGGTGTTGTTGCGCAAATCCCTAATTTTCACCGTTTATTAAAGAAACATGATATTGATGTTGAATTGCAAACCGCGGGCGAGTATAAACGTACCTTGACTATGTTTGGGGAAAATACACGCGAAGGACGAGAAAAGTTTAAGCAAGAACTCGAACAAACACATCTATTGTTTAAGGATTTTGTTAAAGAGTATCGTCCAAATGTTGATATTGAGAAAGTGGCAACCGGTGAGCATTGGTTTGCGACCCAAGCAAAAGAAAAGGGTCTAGTTGATGATATTGGAACCAGTGACGATTTTATTTTAGCCCGGTTAGATACACATAAAATTTTGGCAGTTAAATATCATCGTCGCCAAAAATTGGTGGATAAAATCTCTAAAAATGTGCTCAAAGGAATGGAACGCCTTTTTCTCAAACAACATAATTTTTTATAGACTGTGGTTGTGATTAAATGCGCATGCTAAGCGTGCCGTTTGATCAGATGAGTAAACGCCTATCTCATTATGATTATAACTGTTGGGATAGGTTATAAAGATGTTTCAGAATCACTATACGTTTGTGTATATTCTTTAAATAAAACATGTTAAATCAAATATATTAAATACAATAATCAAATAAGAACATGCTTATGCCTTTATCTAGTTTGGTGGTGTTGCCACTCCTTATTATTGCGATTTCGCTAGCGTCGTTGTTTAAATCTAAAATAGCTCGATTGACCATTATTTTTGTCTTAACGATTTTTATCGTGATGGAACTTACCTCCATTTATTTTAGTGGTGGTTTTATTGATTATCAGTTTTTCATCAATTTAAATATCAATGATATTATCGAAGGGCTATTTATTTTTAAATGGCAAGCTGCATTTGTTGTGGCGGTCTTTTTGGTGCTGGTTTTGGTGCTTTACCTATTGGCGAAAGTATTGCGTTCACACTGTTTCTTTTTGTGGCGTATAATGTTCGCTATATTGGCAACTGTGTCACTTGGCTATTCACCTACTGGGTATCCAAATAGTCTTTTAGGGCGGTTAGAGGAAATATATAAAGTCACCAGCGCGCCGTTCATTCCTTTTCAACAGTCGTTACAGTTATTGAATATAACGGATTATGTTTATAAAAATAATGTCTATAAAAAAGGTATTTATAAGAATGGTGGTGGCAAGGATCAGTTACAGAGTCAAGCGGGTAAAAATATCGTTGTGATTTCGCTTGAATCGTTCGAGCAAGGATTTTTGGATCAGAAGGAATTGACACCGAATCTTAATCAATTAAGTCAAAATTATACTTTTTTCCCTCATATGCCGATGAGTCTTGGGAGTTCATGGACAGCCGCTTCGATGTATACTTATATGACGGGAATGCCTTTTTTAGTCGGCGGTTTTACAACAAAACCGTTAGCTGAAGCCAAGGCAACACAGCTAGTTAGTCTAGGTGATGTTTTGCAAACAGCAGGCTATCAAACACGTTATGTGATTGGCGGCCCAAGTTTTGCCGGAATTGGTCATCTGATTAATTTACTTGGGATTGATGTGATTTCGGAAGAAAATTTACCGCCGAATTATCCGAAAGCGCCATTTGGTTTGTACGATAAAGATATTTTTGCTATTGCTAAAAATCAGGTGGCAGAGATGCAGCAAACAGGTAAACCATTTGCATTATTTATCTCAACTGTGTCAACACATGCGCCGAATGGTTTTCGTGATAATCGCATGCAGAAATTGATTGCACCGCAAGCAGATGATATGTCATTTGCTGCTGCTTCGCTTGATTTTAATTTGGGGCAATTTATTCGTCAGTTAAAAGATGAAGGAGTGTTAGAAAATACCGTGTTTTATATTTTCCCGGATCATTTAATGATGGGGGCGGCAACACCAACGATTGAACGACTTTCGCAAAAAGAACGTTTACTTTATCTTTTGACGAACGCAACTGAGTACGATTTACAAAAATCAGTTGAGCAGACGATATACCAAATTGATCTGCCAAGATTGATTCTAAATGGTGCGCAAGTCATGACCAATGCTAAATTTTTGACCGATTATTTATCTAACACGCGCGATAAAAAGTTGTTTGTCCAACAACATAAAAAGTCTATTGCAACGATTAATCGTTCAGCGGCTTTATCGATAGTCATAAATAAATAGATTACTGATTAGCGATGACGTTAGAGACTTTTATCTTAGTGGTGACCGTTAGCGGTTTGGGGATGATCTCTCCCGGCCCTGATTTTTTCTTGGTGCTGAAAAATAGCTTACGTTATTCGCGTAAAGTGGGCTTTATGACGTGCTTTGGGTTGTTGTTAGCGATTCTTATCCATATGAGTTATTGTGTGGCTGGAATTGCGGTTTTGATTGCAACTACACCCTGGCTGTTTAATGCTTTGCGCTATATAGGGGCTATCTATCTGATTTGGTTAGGTATCAAGGCGTTGTTGGCGCCGACATGGGGAACAGTTTATGTGGGGGCGGATGCCGATAAGTGTAATGCGAAAAAGCTTATTTCCTATAAAACCGCCTTTATGCAAGGTTTTTTATGTAATTTACTCAATCCGAAAGCAGTGCTCTTTTTTTTAGCTATTTTTACGCAACTATTAACGGCTGATTCACCCTTTATTACCAAGCTCGTCGTTGCCTTGATTATTTGGGTAGAAGCGGTGATTTGGTGGCCATTTGTGGTGATGATTTTTCAATCACAAATTGTGCAAAGACGTTATTTTAAGCTGCATTTTGTGATTGATAAATTACTCGGGATCATTTTAATTCTTTTAGGTATTAAAGTGGCTTTGGGATTTTAATGTCGTAATGATCATCATTAATGCGATCACTATTTTCCCGCTAACATAAATCATCCATCATCTATTATCCATTATTTGTCTGGTATAGGGCTAAGCCCTATACTCTTTTTATTCAGGCACTAATTCTGTATTGAGAATATGGCCAGTCTGTTCATAATCGAGAACATTTTTTAGCCACGGCAAAATAGTTTGCATTTGTGTATGCAGTTTCCACGGTGGATTGATAACAATCATACCTGATGCAGTCATACCTTTTTGTTCATTATCGGGTTTTAATGCCAATTCGAATTGCGAAATGCGTCTTATCCCTAATTTAATAATGCCATCAATCATTCGTTGTGTCTGCTTTCGCAATACAACCGGATACCAAATTAGATATGTTCCTGTTGCAAAACGTTTATGGGCTTCGTGTAGTGCCAGTGGAATTTTTTGGTAATCGTCTTTCATCTCATAAGATGGATCAATCAAGATGATTCCACGATGGGATGCGGGTGGTAATTTCGATTTTAACTGTGCAAAACCATCGGCTCGCAATACCGTAGCACGTTTGTCTTTGCTAAATTCTTGCCGTAGCAATGGATAATCGGTTGGATGTAGTTCAGTCAGGTGTAATTTATCTTGCTCACGGAGTAGTTGCTTAGCAATTAAAGGTGAGCCTGGATAATATTTAAGTGTTTCTAGTGGATTATAACGTTTTAACAGAGAAAGGTAGCCAGTTAATAACTCAGGTACATCCGGTCTTTGCCATACTAAATTAATACCCGATAAATATTCACCTGTTTTTTCGGCATATTCACCTTGTAAAATATAACGCCCAGCCCCAGCATGCGTATCGAGATATAGGAACGGTTTTTCCTTCGCTTTTAATGCATCGATACAGAGTGTAAGGACAATATGTTTTAGCACATCGGCATGATTGCCTGCGTGATAACTATGACGGTAACTTAGCATGAAATGTTGACCTTATGAAATATTATTGTAGTTTGAGGATCGTACCACATTTTTTGCAGATATAATCGATATGCTGCTGTTGAATTTTATTGTGTCTGATTTTGGATAAATGATGCGTCTGACATTGGCAAACATAAAGATAATCAGGGCGAGAGACGGTAAAATTGTGCGTGGTTTTAGGCTCTTTACCCAATACGGTTGCCATGATAGATTGCCACTCTTTGCCATGTGGCTTTACTTTGCCAAATTGTTTATATACCAGTAGATGAGCAAGTTCATGCGGTACCACTTCCTCAATGAAAGGAATGCCGTTCTCACATAATAACGTGCGGTTGAGTTGGATCTCCCAACGTGTCAAATAAGCACTGCCGGCGATGCTTCCTTTGGGGCGGTATAGGATATTTGGCTCAGTATAGTTGGTATGAAAAAACGCATTGGCTTGCGCTAAATGTCTCCTTAGGCAAGCCATTACATGGTTTTGTAAATTGATAGGTATGTGTTTATAAACCTGCGGCATTGCGTAATAATTCTGCTTTATCGGTCTGTTCCCATGGAAAGATATCTCGGCCAAAATGACCATAGCTGGCAGTTTTTTGGTAAATTGGCTGAATAAGATTGAGCATCTTGATTAAGCCATAAGGCCTTAAATCAAAAAATTCTTTCACTAATGCGACAATTTTATCATGCTCGATTTTTTCGCTACCAAAAGTATTGAGATAAATAGAAGTCGGATCCGCGACACCAATTGCATACGAAAGTTGTAGTTCACATTTATCAGCCAATCCCGCAGCAACAATGTTTTTGGCAACATAACGTGCCGCATAGGCTGCTGAACGGTCAACTTTTGACGGGTCTTTGCCTGAAAATGCACCACCACCATGATGAGCTGCACCACCATATGTATCCACAATGATTTTACGTCCAGTTAAGCCGCAATCCCCCATTGGTCCACCAATGACAAATCGCCCAGTTGGATTAATAAAATATTTAGTACGTTCGGTTAACCATTCTCTTGGAATAATGGGTTTGATGATCTCTTCTAATACAGCTTCATGCAAGGTTTTTTGTTCGATATCTTCAGCATGTTGCGTTGACAGTACAATAGTATCTACACCTTTTATCTTGCCATTTTCGTAAATAAGTGTCACTTGGCTTTTTGCATCCGGTCGTAACCAAGGTAAAATCCCTGATTTTCGAACATGTGCCTGACGACGCATAAGATCATGTGCATAGCTGATTGCCGCAGGCATATAATTAGGCATTTCGTTAGTCGCATAACCAAACATAATACCTTGATCACCTGCACCTTGTTCTAATGGATTTTTACGGCTAACGCCTTGATTAATATCGGGAGACTGTTTCCCTATGGCGTTAAGGACTGCGCAAGAATTCGCGTCAAATCCCATGTCTGAACTGGTATAACCAATATCACTAATCGTTTTACGAGTGATCTCTTCAATATCTACCCATGCTGATGTGGTGATTTCACCGCCAACTAAGGCCATGCCTGTTTTGATATAAGTTTCACAAGCAACATGCGCTTGCGGATCTTGCTTTAAAATCGCATCGAGTACCGCATCTGAAATTTGATCAGCAATTTTGTCTGGATGACCTTCTGAAACTGATTCGGATGTGAATAAAAATTCTGACATGATATACCTTCTTTCTTCTCTGTTATGCATAAATCATTGCGGCTAGGTCACTAACCGTGCGATTTTAAGATTTTGCAAAAATTCATTTTATTTGGCAGTTTTACCATCTAGACGGCTATTTTAATAACTAAAAACAAAAAAATCCAGTATTACTTCTATCTGTTACTGTTCTCGATTTATGGCCATTTGAGATTAGGATCTTATTTGATAAACGATAGGAATTGAATTTACGGATGATTCTGTGGCGGTACAAAATGACTTGCATTAATTTGCAATCGCTTTAGGATAAGCGGATCCTTTAGCAAGATGAACGCTATATTAGATAAGTAACATTAATAAGTTATGCATAATGATCAAAAAACACCATCTATATTAATATTCGATTCTGGAATCGGTGGTTTGTCTGTTTATAACGAAATCCGCAAAAAATATCCTGCTTTGCATTATATCTATTTATTTGATAATGCAATGTTTCCTTATGGTGACAAAAGTAATGATTTTCTGGTTGAGAGAGTAAATCGTATTATTGATGCAGTGATTCAATCTTATCCAATTAATTTAGCGGTTATTGCGTGTAATACGGCAAGTACTATCTGTTTACCCAGTTTGCGCGCACGTTTTTCTTTCCCTATTGTTGGTGTTGTGCCCGCTATTAAACCCGCAAGTCAACTGACTAAAAATGGTTGTATTGGTTTATTAGCAACCAAAGCAACAATAAAAAGAGCTTACACAAATAACTTAATTGCCCAGTTTGCGGCTAACTGTCAGGTAAAATTATTGGGTTTATCAGAGCTCGCACTCATGGCAGAAAATAAGTTGCAAGGTATACCGGTTAATATGCAGGAACTCGAAAGATTGTTACAACCTTGGTTAACGTTAGATACCATTCCTGATACGATTGTATTGGGTTGTACACATTATCCTTTTATTCGTGATGAGTTGCAGCACGTTTTTCCACAATCGATGTTTATTGATTCAGGTAATGCGGTGGCGGCTAGAGTAGGGAGTTTGCTAAGCAAACAGTATAATCTGAATCAGATCGATCAATTATGTGAATCTAATATCGTAGCCAGTACGCTTTGTAACGAACACGTGACAAAAATTGTGGAAAAGCTGGGAAAATATAATTTTAATAAATATCAAGTAATTAAATTGTTGGGTGATTAAAGGTTATGCGACCGATTAATTATTTGTATTTTTTTGCTTGCGAAAAACGGAGAAGTACCTATAATGCGCACCCACTGACAACGACACAGCAACAAAGTAACGAAGCAGTGGGTTGTAGACGATAGTGAGTGATTAAACATCACTATCGCAAAAAGATAAAAAAATATCTTGACGAATAAGAAAGGTTTGTGTAGTATACGCAACCCTTGAGACAGTGAAGTTAAGTGATGAGCTTAGCGAGGTTGGAAGACTAGGAACTGTCAGCTCTTTAAAAATTAAGCAACAGACAATCTGTGTGGGCACTTACGAGACGAAAGAATTAAAGTCTACGGACTTAAAGAGATCAAGTCTTAATAAGTGACACTGAAGATTCATTTGAAAGAAATTTCGGATAAATGTCAGAAGACAGTTATTGAGCATCAAACTTTGAATTGAAGAGTTTGATCATGGCTCAGATTGAACGCTGGCGGCAGGCCTAACACATGCAAGTCGGACGGTAACAGGGGTGCTTGCACTTGCTGACGAGTGGCGGACGGGTGAGTAAGGTATGGGAATCTGCCGAATGGAGGGGGACAACCACTGGAAACGGTGGCTAATACCGCATAAAGTCGAGAGACCAAAGCGTGGGACCGCAAGGCCACGTACCATTTGATGAGCCCATATGGGATTAGCTAGTTGGTGAGGTAAGAGCTCACCAAGGCGACGATCTCTAGCTGGTTTGAGAGAATGACCAGCCACACTGGAACTGAGAAACGGACCAGACTCCTACGGGAGGCAGCAGTGGGGAATATTGCACAATGGGGGGAACCCTGATGCAGCCATGCCGCGTGTATGAAGAAGGCCTTCGGGTTGTAAAGTACTTTCGGTGATGAGGAAGGTCACATGGTTAATAGACATGTGAATTGACGTTAATTACAGAAGAAGCACCGGCTAACTCCGTGCCAGCAGCCGCGGTAATACGGGGGGTGCAAGCGTTAATCGGAATGACTGGGCGTAAAGGGCATGTAGGCGGATAGATAAGTTAGGTGTGAAAGGCCTGGGCTTAACCTAGGAATTGCATTTAAAACTATCTAACTAGAGTACTGTAGAGGGAGGTAGAATTCCACGTGTAGCGGTGAAATGCGTAGAGATGTGGAGGAATACCGGTGGCGAAGGCGACCTTCTGGACAGATACTGACGCTGAGATGCGAAAGCGTGGGGAGCAAACAGGATTAGATACCCTGGTAGTCCACGCTGTAAACGATGTCGATTTGGAGTTTGAGTCCTAGAGGCTTGGGTTCCGAAGCAAACGCGATAAATCGACCGCCTGGGGAGTACGGCCGCAAGGTTAAAACTCAAA
Organism: Orbaceae bacterium ESL0727; assembly: GCA_029433345.1. GTDB lineage: Bacteria > Pseudomonadota > Gammaproteobacteria > Enterobacterales > Orbaceae > Gilliamella. The sequence continues at coordinate 390,367 of JAQTHY010000001.1, read as the reverse complement.
TGAATTGACGGGGGCCCGCACAAGCGGTGGAGCATGTGGTTTAATTCGATGCAACGCGAAGAACCTTACCTGGTCTTGACATCCATAGAATCCCTTAGAGATAGGGGAGTGCCTTCGGGAGCTATGAGACAGGTGCTGCATGGCTGTCGTCAGCTCGTGTTGTGAAATGTTGGGTTAAGTCCCGCAACGAGCGCAACCCTTATCCTTTGTTGCCAGCACGTGAAGGTGGGAACTCAAAGGAGACTGCCGTTGATAAAGCGGAGGAAGGTGGGGACGACGTCAAGTCATCATGGCCCTTACGACCAGGGCTACACACGTGCTACAATGGCGTATACAAAGGGAGGCGACCTCGCGAGAGCAAGCGGACCTCATAAAGTACGTCTAAGTCCGGATTGGAGTCTGGAACTCGACTCCATGAAGTCGGAATCGCTAGTAATCGTAGATCAGAATGCTACGGTGAATACGTTCCCGGGCCTTGTACACACCGCCCGTCACACCATGGGAGTGGCTTGCAAAAGAAGTAGGTAGCTTAACCGCGAGGGGAGCGCTTACCACTTTGTGGGTCATGACTGGGGTGAAGTCGTAACAAGGTAACCGTAGGGGAACCTGCGGTTGGATCACCTCCTTACGAGAGCTTGTAAGTGTTCACACAGATTGTTTGTTGGTTGATAAAAAAGTGAAGAGAAGTTGTAATAGATAGAGAAATAGGAAGTCCCCTTCGTCTAGAGGCCTAGGACATCGCCCTTTCACGGCGGTAACAGGGGTTCGAATCCCCTAGGGGACGCCACTTATGGAACCTAGATGACTGAAGAAGGTTTATCTGTTAGACTTAATATTCACAAAAATTATCTTAATCTTTATTTTTACATCTAAGCAGTTAGATGGGGAAGTGAAGAGTAAGATAAAGCTCTTTAACAAAAAGGAACAAGCTGAAAAGAAACGAGTTCTCGCTTGATGATAGATTCTGGTATAGACAAGAGATTGTTTAGGCAGGAATAGCATTGAGAGAGAAGAAAGCGTAAAACCAAGACAACTGCGAGTTGTAAGGTTAAGAAAGTAAGCGTACACGGTGGATGCCTAGGCATTCAGAGGCGAAGAAGGACGTGTTAATCTGCGAAAAGCGACGGTAAGCCGATAAAAGGCGTTATAGCCGTTGATGTCCGAATGGGGAAACCCAATGCGCAAGCATTATCCTTAACTGAAAAAGATAGGTTAAGGAGGCGAACCGGGAGAACTGAAACATCTCAGTACCCCGAGGAAAAGAAATCAACCGAGATTCCCCGAGTAGCGGCGAGCGAAAGGGGAGGAGCCCAAAGTGGAAAGCTAAGGTTATAGTGGAAGCATCTGGAAAGTTGCACGATAGAGGGTGAAAGTCCCGTACACGAAGTAGCGTTAGCGGAAAGCTTGAAGAGTAGGGCGGGACACGAGAAATCCTGTTTGAAGAAGGGGGGACCATCCTCCAAGGCTAAATACTCCTGAGTGACCGATAGTGAACCAGTACCGTGAGGGAAAGGCGAAAAGAACCCCGGGAGGGGAGTGAAAGAGAACTTGAAACCGTGTACGTACAATCAGTGGGAGCATGTACCGTTAGGTATGTGTGACTGCGTACCTTTTGTATAATGGGTCAGCGACTTATATTCTGTAGCGAGGTTAACCGAATAGGGGAGCCGAAGGGAAACCGAGTCTTAACTGGGCGAATAGTTGCAGGGTATAGACCCGAAACCCGGTGATCTAGCCATGGTCAGGAAGAAGGTTGGTTAACACTAACTGGAGGGCCGAACCGACTAATGTTGAAAAATTAGCGGATGAACTGTGGCTGGGGGTGAAAGGCCAATCAAACCGGGAGATAGCTGGTTCTCCCCGAAAGCTATTTAGGTAGCGCCTCATAGGATTACTGTTGGGGGTAGAGCACTGTTTCGGCAAGGGGGTCATCCTGGCTTACCAACCCGATGCAAACTACGAATACTGACAAGTATACTATGGGAGACACACGGCGGGTGCTAACGTTCGTCGTGAAGAGGGAAACAACCCAGACCGCCAGCTAAGGTCCCAAAGTGATAGTTAAGTGGGAAACGAAGTGGGAAGGCATAGACAGCTAGGATGTTGGCTTAGAAGCAGCCATCATTTAAAGAAAGCGTAATAGCTCACTAGTCGAGTCGGCCTGCGCGGAAGATGTAACGGGGCTAAACTATGCACCGAAGCTGCGGCAGTGGCATGAAAATGCTGTTGGGTAGGGGAGCGTTCTGTAAGCCGTAGAAGGTGTATTGAGAGGTATGCTGGAGGTATCAGAAGTGCGAATGCTGACATAAGTAACGATAAAGCGGGTGAAAAGCCCGCTCGCTGGAAGACCAAGGGTTCCTGTCCAACGTTAATCGGGGCAGGGTGAGTCGACCCCTAAGGCGAGGCCGAAAGGCGTAGTTGATGGGAGACGGGTTAATATTCCCGTACTTGGTATGACTGCGAAGGGGGGACGGAGAAGGCTAGGTTTACCACCTATTGGATGGTGGGTTAAGCGAGTAGGGGGGTGACTAGGCAAATCCGGTCACTAAGACTCTGAGACGTGATGACGAGGTACTAAGGTACTGAAGTAACTGATGCCAAGCTTCCAGGAAAAGCCTCTAAGCGACAGGTCATATTGAATCGTACCCGAAACCGACACAGGTGGTCAGGTAGAGAATACTAAAGCGCTTGAGAGAACTCGGGTGAAGGAACTAGGCAAAATGGTGCCGTAACTTCGGGAGAAGGCACGCCGATGGTAGTTGAAGTCCCGTGCGGATGGAGGTGAAATCGGTCGAAGATACCAGCTGGCTGCAACTGTTTAATAAAAACACAGCACTCTGCAAACACGAAAGTGGACGTATAGGGTGTGACGCCTGCCCGGTGCTGGAAGGTTAATTGAAGATGTCATCGCAAGAGAAGCATTGGATCGAAGCCCCAGTAAACGGCGGCCGTAACTATAACGGTCCTAAGGTAGCGAAATTCCTTGTCGGGTAAGTTCCGACCTGCACGAATGGCGTAATGATGGCCAGGCTGTCTCCACCCGAGACTCAGTGAAATTGAAATTGCCGTGAAGATGCGGTGTACCCGTGGCAAGACGGAAAGACCCCGTGAACCTTTACTATAGCTTGACAGTGAACATTGAATATTAATGTGTAGGATAGGTGGGAGACTAAGAAGTTAGCACGCCAGTGTTGATGGAGTCGCCCTTGAAATACCACCCTTTAAGGTTTGATGTTCTAACCTAGCACTATGAAACGAGTGTAGGGACACTGTCTGGTGGGTAGTTTGACTGGGGCGGTCTCCTCCCAAAGAGTAACGGAGGAGCACGAAGGTTAGCTAATCCTGGTCGGACATCAGGAGGTTAGTGCAATGGCAAAAGCTAGCTTGACTGCGAGAGTGACGGCTCGAGCAGGTACGAAAGTAGGTCATAGTGATCCGGTGGTTCTGAATGGAAGGGCCATCGCTCAACGGATAAAAGGTACTCCGGGGATAACAGGCTGATACCGCCCAAGAGTTCATATCGACGGCGGTGTTTGGCACCTCGATGTCGGCTCATCACATCCTGGGGCTGAAGTAGGTCCCAAGGGTACGGCTGTTCGCCGTTTAAAGTGGTACGCGAGCTGGGTTTAGAACGTCGTGAGACAGTTCGGTCCCTATCTGCCATGGGCGAAGGAAAATTGAGGGGGTTTGCTTCTAGTACGAGAGGACCGAAGTGAACGCACCGCTGGTGTACGGGTTGTGATGCCAATTGCATTGCCCGGTAGCTAAGTGCGGAATAGATAAGTGCTGAAAGCATCTAAGCACGAAACTAGCCCCGAGATGAGTTTTCCCTGAAGAGATTCAGTAAGGTCCGTTTGAGACGAAGACGTAGATAGGTCAGGTGTGTAAGTACAGTAATGTATTGAGCTAACTGAAACTAATGAACCGAGAGTCTTAACCTTACAACTCAGAGTTGTTTTGGACGTGAATTGGAGTAAGCTTGTTCTAGCTAAGTTAAAGAGAGAAACAGAATATGTCTGGCGGTAGTAGCGCGGTGGTCCCACCTGACCCCATGCCGAACTCAGAAGTGAAACGCCGTAGTGCCGATGGTAGTGTGGGTATTACCCATGTGAGAGTAGGGAGCCGCCAGACTAACAACTAGGGAGCCCAGTACAGAATATGTACTGGGTTTTTTTATGCTCAGCGGAAAGGGATGATAGGCTAAATTAAGCTAAACAACGCAAGACTAAATATCCTTTTTTCTCTCCTACTCAGGCGAATTGGCAGTATATTTAACGTTAAGCCAGAATCACCAACTTGAATGCCAATTAGTCTATATTAAATTATTTTTCTTGAATGGTTTACCTATAATAAGATGTATGTAACAATTTAGATCAAAGAAAATTGATTTTTGAGGTAGTCAGTGATTGATAGTGATGGCTACCGTCCAAATGTAGGAATTGTTATTTGTAATAGGTATGGCCAAGTGCTTTGGGCTCGTCGTTATGGGCAACATTCTTGGCAATTTCCTCAGGGCGGAATAAAAATAAATGAAACTCCAGAACAAGCAATGTTCCGTGAGTTAAATGAAGAAGTCGGATTATTACCCCAGCATGTAAAAATTTTATCAGTTACCAACGGCTGGTTGCGTTATAAACTTCCTAAACGAATGATTCGTTGGGAAAACCAACCAGTATGTATTGGGCAAAAGCAGAAATGGTTTTTGTTAGAACTTGTTTCTAGTGTATCGGCTATTAATCTTAATGTTTCTTCAACTCCAGAATTCGACGATTGGAAATGGGTTAATTATTGGTATCCAATTCGTCAGGTTATTGCATTTAAACGAGACGTTTATCGAAAAGCAATGAAAGAATTTGCCTCATTAGTATTTGCTATGCAAATAGAAATCGATAATACTCAAAATCCAATACCTTTGAAGAAGCGATTTAATTTCTTTGCACATAAACGAAAAAATAGGCAGCGTATTAATAAATGAATCATTATCTACAATTTCCTGATTTCGATCCTATTGCTTTTTCTATTGGTCCTATTTCTCTCCATTGGTACGGTGCAATGTATCTATTTGGTGTCTTAGGCGCATTATGGCTTGCTAATCGGCGGGCAAAGAAACCGCATAGTGGTTGGACAAAACAACAAGTTGAAAATTTACTTTTTTGGGGATTTTTAGGGCTGTTTATTGGTGGACGACTCGGCTATATCTTATTTTACAATTTTTCTATGTTCATTGCCGATCCTGTTATTCTCTTTAAAGTATGGGAAGGGGGAATGTCTTTTCATGGCGGATTAATTGGTGCTTTAGTTACCATTGCTATTTTTGCTAAAAAAACGAAAAAATCATTTTTACAGGTTTCTGATTTTGTCGCTCCCTTGGTTCCTATTGGTTTGATGTTTGGACGATTTGGCAATTTTATTAATGGTGAATTATGGGGACGTGTCACGCGTTCTTCGATTGGTATGCTATTTCCAAGCTCTACCCATGCTGATTTCATGTTTGTACAAGCGCATCCTGAATGGTACTCTCTCTATGCTGAGTTGCACGGCATATTACCTCGTCATCCTTCCCAATTATATGAAATGTTATTTGAAGGAATAATTTTATTTATTATATTGAATCTTTTTGTTTGTAAAAAAAGACCAACAGGCGCTGTATCAGGACTCTTTTTAGTTTGTTATGGCTTATTCCGCTTTATGATCGAATTCTTTAGACAACCTGACGAACAGTTAGGGCTGTTTTTGCATTTCTTTAGTATGGGACAGATTTTATGTTTACCGATGATCTTAGGTGGTGCAGCAATTCTTTTTTATGCTTATAGATGTAAACCAATAGCGAGATAATTATGAAACAATATTTAGCATTAATGCAAAAAATTTTAGATGAAGGTACGCCTAAATCTGATCGTACGGGAACAGGAACGTTATCTCTATTTGGTTATCAAATGCGATTTAATCTACAAGAAGGATTCCCATTAGTTACCACAAAGAAATGTCATCTTCGTTCTATTATTCATGAACTACTTTGGTTTTTAAAAGGTGATACAAACGTTCGTTACCTGCATGATAATAAAGTCACTATTTGGGATGAATGGGCTGATGAAAATGGTGATTTAGGCCCTATTTATGGTAAGCAGTGGCGCTCTTGGGGAGCGGCTGATGGCAGAAAAATTGATCAGATTTCTCAACTCATAGAACAGATTAAAAATGATCCCGATTCACGTCGAATGATTGTATCAGCATGGAATGTTGGTGAGTTGGATCAAATGGCATTGGCACCATGCCATGCATTCTTCCAGTTTTATGTGGCTGACGGTAAACTTTCTTGCCAGCTTTACCAACGTTCTTGTGATGTTTTTTTAGGCTTACCGTTTAATATTGCGAGTTATTCACTCTTAGTCCATATGATTGCTCAACAGTGTGATTTAGAAGTGGGTGACTTTGTTTGGACGGGTGGTGATACGCATCTTTACTTAAATCATCTGGAACAGACTCATACGCAATTAAGCCGCGAACCGAGGGCATTACCGAAGTTAGTGATTAAGCGAAAACCGCCGACTATTTTTGATTATGAATTTGAAGATTTTGAAATTGTCGGTTACGATCCTTATCCTGCTATTAAAGCACCCGTTGCGATTTAACGATATATTATATTTATAATCATTCAATATAGCGGTTTTATGAAGATTTTATAAAGTTTTATTCTAGAATCTTTTAGCCGCTTACATGCAATTTCTAATGACAGATCCACTATCACTCATGACCAATAGTAGTTGTTCACGTTCGGTTATCTTATATTGCTAATCCATATATCATTTTGTTTGAGGGAGTATGATTTTAGAAATTTGGCTGAACAGTGTCCCTTCCTTTAAACGCGTAATAATGGTTTCACCAATTTTCACTTGTTCAGTTTGTCGAATGATCGTCTGTTGTTGGTTAAGTGTAACCGAATAACCACGCTCTAACGTTGCCAGTGGACTAACGCTATTGAGCTGTGCTGCTTGGATAGCAAATCGATAGTTTATTTCAGTAAGCTTTTTCTGGATTGCATTGATGATTTGTTGATGATCTGATTCGATTCGTTGTTGATACCGAATAATCTTGTTTTGAGGAGATTGTTGGGATAATTTTTTATCTAAGAGAATATAACGGTTAGTCTGTTTAGTAAAATATTGCTGAATAGTTGCATAGAGTGTATGACGAAAATTGAGTAATAGATTGAGTTGTTTTGCCAACTTAGTTTGTGGATGTTGTCCTTGTAATTGTTGAATTAAACTATTTAACTTCTTTTGGCAACGGACAAAATAATAATCCATCGCCATAGCGAGATGTTGTTCTTGCACGTCTATACGCTTAAGTTGCTCAGATTGATTCCGACTAACAAGTTCGGCTGCTGCTGATGGTGTTGCCGCCCTTACATCAGCTACAAAGTCAGCAATGGTAAAATCAACTTCATGTCCAACCGCACTCACAATTGGTAGCGAGCTATCAAAGATTGCTCGTGCCACCACCTCTTCATTAAACGCCCAGAGATCTTCAAGCGACCCACCACCACGCCCAACAATTAATACATCACATTCTTGCCGTAAATTGGCAATTTGAATCATATGGGCAATTTGCGACGCAGCCTCATTACCCTGGACTTGTGTTGGGTAAATGATCAGACGTAAACTGGGATCTCTCCTTTTTAATATTTGGCAAATATCGTGTAAAGCAGCACCTGTTGACGAAGTGATAATTCCAACAGTACGAATAGATTGCGGTAAGGGTTTTTTATGAATTGCATCAAATATTCCCTCGGCATTTAATTTTTGTTTTAATTGCTCAAATCGCTGCTGTAATAGGCCCGCTCCAGCTGGCTGCATTTTATCGAGTACTAACTGATAATCACCACGTGCTTCATAGAGTGTTACTGTAGCGCTAACCAAAACTTGTTGGCCATTTTGTGGAATAAAGCCGACACGGCTATTACTATTACGAAACATTGCACAGCGAACTTGAGCAACTTCATCTTTTAGGGTGAAATACCAATGACCCGAAGCCGGACGAGAAAAGTTGGAGATCTCACCGACCAACCAAATTTGCCCAATGGCATCGGTTAAGAGATCTTTCACTATCTGGTTTAGATCTTTTACAGATAAAACGGATTTATTGGCTACCACATCCGAGTTAAATATGTCATTGGTTAGCATAGCATTCTCTTTTATTGTTTTGATAAATCAAACTCTGCCCAGATAGGGGCATGATCTGATGGTTTTTCCATGGCTCTTATTTCGTGATCAATACCGGTATTTTTACAATAACGTTGTAATGACTGGCTAGCCAAAATAAGATCAATACGCAAACCAGTATTAGAACTAAAACCAGATGAACGATAGTCAAACCATGAATATTCTTTTTCGTCTGGATGACTTTGTCGATAAGTATCGATAAAACCTAATGACATCAAATGTGTCATCCATTCACGTTCTTCAGGTAAAAATGAACATTTGCCTGTACGTAGCCAACGTTTTTGACTCTCTGCATTTATGCCAACATCTAAATCAGTTGGACAAATATTCATATCTCCCATAATCAAGGACATTTGACCACTTAGCCTACGGTCATTGATATAATTGATGAGATCTTGATAAAATTTACGTTTGGCTGGGTATTTTGTTTCGTGATGAAGCGATTCACCTTGTGGAAAATAACCATTAATGACGGTTAGATTTCCTTGTTTGGTGGGTAATTCGGCGATAATTAATCGTCGCTGCGCGTCTTCAGTATCATCAGGAAAACCACATTGCACAGAAATGGGTTTCGATTTGGTCAATAATGCAACACCATAATGTCCTTTCTGTCCATGATAGTTTAAATAATAACCAAATTCTGCTAAATCTGCGATAGGGAATTGGTCATCATGTACTTTAGTTTCTTGCAGACCAATAATATCAGGTTGATATTTATTGATAATTGCCGATAATTGATGAATGCGTGCTCTAAGGCTATTAATATTAAAAGAGATAAAGTTCATAATAATTATTTTATGTTTATAAATTGTAGTGACTGTCTCATCCTACCAAAAATACGTTATACTGTTAAGTTATTAAGTAAAGAGACGTCATTATCAGGAATCAAAGAATATGTCTACGGAGCTATTGGCATTACGAGAACAAATCGATGAAGTTGATAAAACTATTTTATCTTTGATAACTAAGCGATTAGCCTTAGTTGCTCAAGTAGGTGAAGTTAAAAGTAAACAGGGCATTCCTATTTATGATCCCAAACGTGAAGCAGATATGCTCAAAAAAAGGCGGCAGGAAGCTGAAATTTCGGGTATTTCACCATTATTGATTGAAGATATTTTACGACGCCTAATGCGGGAATCTTATCTTAGTGAACATGATAAAGGTTTTAAAAAAGTCTATACCGGAAAAGGTTCAATTGTTATTATTGGTGGTAATGGCCAGATGGGGCGGTTATTTTCACGCTTATTCACTTTATCTGGCTATCACGTTAAAACATTAGGTTCTAAAACGATGTCTCAGGCTGACAAAGTTGTAGCTGATGCGGCTGCTGTGATTGTCACTGTACCCATTAATAAAACAATTGATGTGATTGCACAATTACCGCCCCTGCCGCCAGGATGTATTTTAACTGATTTTACCTCTATTAAAGCTAAGCCACTCCAAGCAATGTTAGCAAAACATTCGGGCCCAGTGGTTGGATTGCATCCAATGTTTGGTCCTGATGTTCCTAATTTAGCCAAACAAATTATTGTCTATTGTGAAGGGCGTTATCCTGAACAATATCAATGGCTGATTGAACAGATGCAGATTTGGGGAGCTAATTTATATCCGATTTTAGCTAAGCAACATGATCAATGTATGTCTTTTATTCAAGCCCTTCGCCACTTCACCTCGTTTTCATATGGTGTTAATTTGCAACGGGAACATGCCGATTTAGAACAATTAATTGCGCTATCTTCACCTATTTATCGATTAGAATTAATGATGGTCGGCAGATTATTTGCGCAAGATCCACAGTTATATGCTGATATTATTATGGCCTCGGATGATAATATTGAATTAATTAAACGTTATTATGCGCGATTTGGGCAATTAGTTGAATTAATTGAAAAACGTGATAAAGCACAATTTATCAAAAATTTTAATGAGGTAACAGAGTGGTTTGGCGATTATGCACAACGTTTTATTACCGAAAGCCAAACGTTACTCAAATTGGCTAATGATAATCGGGAATAGTCATTTATATTTATTATCTTTTAAAATCAAATAGATGATTAAATATGAGATAAAATGATTATCTTAACGAGTCATAAATATATACATAAACGTATAGTAGTTCTGAAACATCCAATTAATCTGTTTTCATAAGTTACGAATTGATATAAAGGAGAACGCAATGTCCGAACGTAAATATTTTGGTACTGATGGTATTCGTGGACGTGTGGGAAGTTATCCCATTACCCCTGATTTTGTACTGAAATTGGGTTGGGCAGCTGGACGTGTATTGGCTAAGGATGGTGTTAAAAAAGTGTTAATTGGTAAAGATACTCGAATCTCTGGTTATATGTTGGAATCTGCATTAGAAGCAGGGTTTGCTTCAGCTGGTGTTGCAACGGCATTTACCGGACCGATGCCCACACCAGCGATTGCTTATTTAACGCGAACATTTCGCGCTGATGCCGGTGTCGTGATTTCTGCTTCACATAATCCTTTTTATGATAATGGAATTAAGTTTTTTTCCACTGAAGGAAAAAAATTAGATGATGCTATCGAACTACAAATTGAAGCAGAGCTTGATAAAGCGATTGATTGTGTTGATTCACAACAATTAGGCAAGGCTAGCCGAATTCCGGATGCAGCCGGACGTTATATCGAATTTTGTAAAAGTACTTTTGCGCATGATCTTAGTCTAGCCGGTCTAAAGATCGTTGTGGATTGTGCTAATGGTGCTACTTATCATATTGCACCAAATGTGTTAAGAGAATTAGGGGCGCAAGTCATTAAAATTGGTTGTGATCCTGATGGTCTAAATATTAATGAAAATTGTGGTGCTACTAATGTAAAAAAACTGATTCATCGTGTACAGACTGAAAAGGCTGATTTAGGTTTTGCGCTGGATGGTGATGGTGATCGTGTTATTTTAGTCGATCATAATGGTCAAGTAATTGATGGCGATCTGATTATCTATATTATTGCGCGTGAAATGCTTAGACAAGGTCAACTACAAGGTGGTGTAGTGGGTACGTTGATGAGTAATATGGGGCTCGAAATTGCATTAAAGAACTTAGGCATTCCCTTTTTGCGAGCTAAAGTTGGCGATCGTTATGTGCTTGAAAAACTTATCGAAAAAAAATGGCGTCTTGGAGCTGAAAATTCGGGGCATGTGTTGCTACTTGATAAAACAACAACAGGTGATGGTATTGTAGCCGGTTTACAAGTATTAATTGCTATGGTACGTAATCATATGTCGTTAGCTGATCTCTGTAGTGGCATGAAATTATTGCCACAGGTATTGATTAATGTCCAAGTTACAGAACAAATCGATCCGTTATCTAACCCTAAAGTTAATCAAGTCATTAAGCAGGTTGAATCAATATTAATGGGGAAAGGCCGTGTATTAATTCGCAAATCAGGGACTGAACCTTTAATTCGCGTCATGGTTGAAGGTGAAGATAAAACTGAAGTCACTAAATTTGCTGAACAGATTGCTGATGCGGTTAAGTGTTGTTAATACGCTCATTAATAATGATATAATTGCCGCCGCTGTTAACGAAGTTTTTGCAACAATTGATAGAATGTAAAAATTGACTAAAAGTGTTTTTATTTAAAATTTTACGAATCAATAGTTGACTTGATATAGGTAAATAGGTTTAGAATACTAATCTATCTGTATTAAATAAGCTGCTTATGCCTTCGAAGGTCTAATAAGGGATGAGTATATTTTTGTTTTTAAAAAGGTAAGAGGATAATATGTCAATCACCTCACCAGCATCACCGCAAGCTTATATTAAGCACCATCTTGAAAATCTTCAAGTCGGTTCGGGATTTTGGTCTTTAAATCTTGACTCGTTATTTTTTTCGATTGTATTAGGTGTGATTTTCTTATGGATCTTCCATCATGTAGCTAAAAAAGCAACGAGTGGCGTCCCAGGTAAATTACAATGTGCAGTTGAAATGCTGTTCCAGTTTATTGATAGCACAGTTAAAGATATGTTTAGTGGGCAAAATAAACTGATTGCACCATTAGCGTTAACCGTATTTATGTGGGTTTTTTTGATGAACCTAATGGATCTTATTCCGGTTGACTTCCTACCTTATGCCGCACGTTATATGGGGATTCCTTACCTGCGAGTTGTACCATCTGCAGATGTAAGTATCACGATGTCAATGTCTCTTGGTGTATTTTTGCTGATTATTATTTATTCAATTAAATATAAAGGATTAGTCGGATTCATTAAAGAATATACCTTACATCCTTTTAATCATTGGGCTTTTGCGCCAATCAATTTTATTTTAGAAATGGTTGGATTATTAGCTAAACCTGTATCACTCGGTTTACGACTATTTGGTAATATGTATGCAGGCGAATTGATCTTTATTCTAATTGCCGCATTGATTCCATGGTGGTCGCAATGGGTATTATCGTTACCATGGGCGATTTTTCATATTTTAATCATTACATTACAAGCGTTTATTTTTATGGTGTTGACGGTTGTTTATTTATCCATGGCATCGGCAACAGAAGATCATTAGTAGTATTTTTATTAACTTATCGGGAGTTTTATAATGGATAATGTAAGTATGTTATATGTGGCTGCAGCAATCATGATGGGTCTGTCTGCAATCGGTGGTGCAATTGGTATCGGCTTACTCGGGGGTAAGTTCCTTGAAGGATCTGCACGCCAGCCTGAATTAATGCCAATGTTACGTACTCAATTCTTTATTGTAATGGGATTAGTTGATGCAATTCCAATGATTTGCGTAGGTATTGCATTATATGTCATCTTTGCTGTTGCAGCTTAGATTTGTATCAATATTTATTAATGATTGATAAAATAGAAAATCAAAGAGGAATTGTCTCATGAATATGAATGCAACACTCCTCGGCCAAGCAATCACATTTGTATTATTTGTTTGGTTTTGTATGAAGTTTATTTGGCCACCTGTTATTCGCGCAATTGAAAAACGCCAAAAAGAGATAGCAGATGGATTAACTTCAGCCGAAACTGCCAAAAAAGATTTGGAATTAGCCAAAGCGAATACATCTGAAATTATGCAACAAGCTAAGGTTGAGGCGAACGCCATTATCGAGCAAGCGAATAAACGTAAGTCTGCTATTTTGGACGAAGCAAAACAAGAAGCAACTCGTGAGAGAGAGCGAATTGTAGCGCAAGGTTATGCCGAAGTAGAAGCAGAACGTAAACGCGCAGAAGAAGAGTTAAAACAAAAAGTTGCTACGCTTGCGATTGCAGGTGCAGAAAAAATTATCGAACGTTCAGTCAATGAAGCTGCTAATAGTGACATCATTGATAAACTTGTTGCTGAACTATAAGGAGAATTGAGCAATGACTGATTTAATTACAATTGCTCGTCCTTATGCTAAAGCTGCTTTTGATTTTGCCATAGAACATAATAGCATCCAAGCATGGCAAACGATGCTGGGTTTAGCTTCAGAAGTGAGTCAAAATGATCAAGTAAAAAATATTTTGACATCAGATATGAAGCCAGAATCAGTTGCAAAAATAATGACGGATATCTGTAAAGATGTACTGGATGATTATGGTTGTAACTTTATAAAGGTCATGGCGGAAAATAAACGATTATATTTGTTACCAGAAGTATTAACACTTTTTAATCAATATTATTTAGAACGTGAAGAAGTTGCTGATGTTGATGTAATTTCAGCCAGCGAATTGACTAAAACACAACTGAGTAAAATAGCCGAAGCAGTCGAGCAACGTTTATCGCGAAAAGTAAAACTAAAATGTCAGATTGATGAATCGCTCATTTCTGGTTTTATTATTCGTACGGGTGATATGGTTATTGATAGTAGTATCAGAGGGCGTCTAAATCGTTTAAATGACGTTCTACAGTCTTAAGGGGACTGATAATGCATCTAAATTCAACTGAAATAAGTGAACTAATTAAAGAGCGAATAGCTCAGTTCAATATTGTGAGCGAAGCTCATAATGAAGGAACGATTATATCAGTCAGTGATGGTATTCTTCGTATCCATGGATTGACCGAAGTTATGCAAGGTGAAATGATTGCATTACCGGGAAATCGTTATGCGATGGCATTGAATCTAGAAAGAGATTCTGTTGGTGCAGTGGTAATGGGGCCATACGAAGATCTTTCTGAAGGTATGAAAGTTCAATGTACAGGTCGTATTTTACAAGTTCCAGTTGGTGATGGCTTACTTGGGCGCGTGATTAATACACTAGGTGCACCGATCGATGGTAAAGGTACCGTTCAACATGACGGATTTTCACCCGTTGAAGTAGTAGCGCCAGGCGTTATTGATCGTAAGTCTGTTGATCAAGCCTTGCAAACAGGTTATAAAGCCGTTGACTCTATGATTCCAATTGGTCGTGGACAACGTGAATTAATCATTGGCGACCGCCAAACAGGTAAAACCGCACTAGCCGTTGATGCGATTATTAATCAACGTGATTCTGGTGTGAAATGTATTTATGTTGCCATCGGTCAAAAACAGTCCACTATTGCTAATGTGGTTCGTAAATTAGCCGAACACGGTGCGCTTAAAAATACCATTGTTGTTGTTGCTTCTGCATCAGAATCTGCAGCACTGCAATATTTAGCACCTTATGCTGGTTGCGCAATGGGAGAATATTTCCGTGATCGTGGTCAAGATGCGTTAATTGTTTATGATGATCTATCAAAACAAGCTGTTGCGTATCGTCAAATTTCCCTGCTACTTCGTCGTCCACCTGGACGTGAAGCTTATCCGGGCGATGTGTTCTATCTTCACTCTCGTTTATTAGAACGTGCTGCACGTGTAAACGAGGATTATGTTGAAGAGTTCACTAAAGGTGAAGTAAAAGGTAAAACAGGATCATTAACAGCTTTACCAATTATTGAAACACAAGCAGGGGATGTATCTGCATTTGTTCCAACCAATGTAATTTCAATTACTGATGGACAGATTTTCCTTGAAACTAGCTTATTTAATGCTGGTATTCGTCCGGCGGTTAACCCTGGTATTTCTGTATCACGTGTTGGTGGTGCAGCGCAAACTAAGATAATGAAAAAATTATCGGGTGGTATTCGTACCGCATTGGCACAATATCGTGAATTGGCTGCATTTTCTCAATTCGCTTCTGATTTGGATGAAGCGACTCGTAGCCAATTAAGCCATGGTGAAAAAGTTACCGAATTATTAAAACAGAAGCAATATTCACCAATGACTGTTGCTGAACAATCAATTGTACTTTATGCAGCAGAACGTGGATATTTAGAAGACGTTGAATTGGTAAAAGTATTGCCTTTTGAAGCAGCACTACTTGCGTATGCACATAGCCAATATGGCGACTTCATGAAACAAGTGGATGCGACAGGTAACTACAATGATGAGATTGAAGCGAAGCTAAAAGAGATGTTAGATAGTTTTAAATCAACTCAGACTTGGTAAGCAGAACGTTGCTGACGAGAGGTAAATAATGGCTAATGCAAAAGAGATAAGAACGAAGATTTCCAGTATCCAAAGCACACAGAAAATCACTAAAGCAATGGAGATGGTGGCTAATTCTAAAATGCGTAAAACGCAAGATAGAATGGCGGCAAGTCGCCCTTATGCAGAGATGATTCGTGAAGTGATTGGGCATTTAGCGTTAGCGCACTCAAGCGTAAAACACCCCTATCTTGAAATGCGGGATGTTAAACGTGTTGGTTACCTAATTATTTCAACTGATCGCGGATTGTGTGGTGGCTTGAATATTAATCTCTTTAAAACAGTCTTATCAGATATGACTGCTTGGCAAGAGAAAGGTATTGGCGCTGATGTCGCAGTCATTGGATCGCGTGGAGTCTCTTTCTTTTCTTCGATAAAAACCAATATTCTCACTCAAGTGACAGGTATGGGCGATGAGCCCACCTTATCTGATCTGATTGGGCCGGTCAAGACAATGCTAGAAGCGTATGATAATGGTAAAATTGATAGACTTTATATTGTCACAAATAAATTTATCAATACGATGTCACAAAAACCGACTATTCAACAATTATTACCATTATTGCCATCAGAAGATGATGAATTGAAAGAAAAGTCATGGGATTATATTTATGAACCTGATGCGAGTTCATTATTAGATGTAATGTTACGCCGTTATATTGAATCACAAGTTTATCAAGCTGTGGTTGAAAATTTAGCGAGTGAACAGGCTGCAAGAATGGTCGCAATGAAAGCGGCGACAGATAACGGAGCAAATTTAATTAAAGATTTACAAATTGTGTATAACAAAGCACGTCAAAGTGCGATTACCAATGAGTTAATCGATATTGTATCCGGTGCAGCAGCAGTGTCGAATTAGTGTGGATGTCATAACATTAATTAGATTTATATTAATGAGAAGAGTATTGGCATTTTTGTTTTGAATTACATCCCTTTCATTAAAGATAAATGAAAAGAACTAATGGAGTACAGGCTATAAACCTTATAAAACCTTCTTTCTTTTCTACACTCAGAGTAGTGAGTGGTTGGTGTAAACCAACTTTATTGAATCGAAGGGATATATTGACAGCTTATATTTTAAAACATCTGTCTCACAACTTATGTTTTAACGCTTATGTTTAAAAGAACGTAGAGGATTAAAAATGGCTACTGGAAAGATTGTCCAGATTATCGGTGCCGTGGTAGATGTTGAGTTCCCAGAAGATGCAGTACCCAAAGTGTATGATGCTCTTATTGTGGAAACCGGTACTGAAAAATTGGTTCTGGAAGTTCAGCAACAATTAGGCGGCGGTGTGGTCTGTTGTATTGCAATGGGATCTTCTGACGGATTAAGACGAGGACTTGATGTAGTTAATACAGGACATGGTATTGAGGTTCCTGTTGGAACTAAAACTTTAGGCCGTATTATGAACGTCCTTGGTGAACCAGTCGATAAAGCGGGTCCAATTGGTGAGGATGAACGTTGGGCAATCCACCGTCCAGCACCATCTTATGAAGATCTGGCAAGCTCAGCTGAATTATTAGAAACCGGTATTAAAGTAATAGACTTAATTTGCCCATTTGCGAAAGGTGGTAAAGTCGGTCTATTTGGTGGTGCAGGTGTAGGTAAAACCGTTAATATGATGGAATTGATCCGTAATATTGCGATCGAACATTCAGGGTATTCTGTATTTACAGGGGTAGGTGAACGAACCCGTGAAGGTAATGACTTCTACCATGAAATGAAAGATTCCAACGTACTGGACAAAGTATCCCTAGTCTATGGTCAGATGAATGAGCCACCAGGAAATCGTCTACGCGTTGCTTTAACCGGCTTAACTGTTGCCGAAAAGTTCCGTGATGAAGGTAAAGATGTCTTATTATTTATCGATAATATCTATCGTTATACCTTAGCCGGTACCGAGGTATCTGCATTATTGGGACGTATGCCATCAGCCGTAGGTTACCAACCAACATTGGCTGAAGAAATGGGACAACTCCAAGAACGTATTACATCGACCAAAAAAGGTTCTATCACTTCTATCCAAGCTGTTTATGTGCCTGCGGATGACTTAACTGACCCATCTCCAGCAACAACTTTTGCTCACTTGGATGCTACTATCGTATTAAGTCGTCAAATTGCTTCTCTCGGTATTTATCCGGCAGTAGATCCACTTGATTCGACTAGTCGTCAATTAGATCCTTTAGTCGTAGGCCAGGAACATTACGATTGCGCGCGCGGTGTGCAGTCAATTTTGCAACGTTACCAAGAATTAAAAGATATTATTGCAATTTTAGGTATGGATGAGTTATCAGAAGATGATAAATTGATTGTTGCCAGAGCACGTAAAATTCAACGTTTCTTATCGCAACCATTCTTCGTTGCTGAAGTCTTTACAGGCTCACCGGGTAAATATGTTTCTCTTAAAGATACGATTAGTGCCTTTAATGGTATCATGAAAGGCGACTATGACCATTTACCAGAACAAGCATTTTATATGGTTGGTTCAATTGACGAAGCAGTTGAGAAAGCCAAAACATTATAAATAAGCGATAATTTGTAAGCGGTATTATGGAGACAATCTTATGGCACTAACTTCCTATCAACTAGAAGTCGTTAGTGCTGAATCTCACCTTTTTTCAGGTGATGTTCAGCGAATCAGAGTTACTGGTAGTGAAGGCGAATTAGGTATCTATCCTGGTCATACCCCTTTATTGACTACAATCAAGCCAGGTATGGTAGGGATTGTCAAATCCGATGGTAAGGAAGAATTTATCTACCTTTCAGGTGGTATTTTAGAAGTACAACCTAAACTTGTGACTATTTTGGCTGATACGGCGATTCGTGGTGAAGATTTAGATGAAGCGAAAGCACAAGAATCAGTACGACAAGCACAAGAACGTATTAACAATCCAAGTAATGATACCAGTTATGCACAAGCATCTGCTGAACTTTCTAAAGCGTTAGCCAAAGTAAGGGTTATTGAGCTTACTCGACGAATAACAAAGTAATTAGCGACGCCTCATTGATGTTTTCCTGCTGGCATGGGTTAGCAGGAAACATATTATTAAGATGAAATTAACATCAGCATATAGTAATTCCCGCTGCAAATCATTATAATTCAATCCCCACTATTTATTTGGCAAGTTAATGTTATGTTCAATCATACCAAATCAGAACTTATCTATAAATTAGACGATAAACCCCCATTATTACAAACACTTTTTGCTGCCGCTCAACATCTCTTAGCCATGTTTGTTGCCGTTATAACACCTGCCTTGATTATTTGTAAAAGTTTAGAACTCTCCGCTGCTGATACTCAGCATATTATCAGCATGTCACTATTTGCTTCAGGTATTGCATCATTGATTCAAATTAGGACTTGGGGACCGATTGGTTCTGGTCTGCTCTCCATCCAAGGCACTAGCTTTAACTTTGTCGCACCTGTAATTGCGGGTGGTTTAGCATTAAAAAATGCGGGAACCAGTGTCGAAGTGATGATGGCAACGCTATTTGGTACGTTGATGTTGGCTTCCTGTACGGAAATGATTCTATCTCGCATTTTACAATTTGCACAACGTATCATTACGCCATTGGTTTCAGGGATCGTCGTGATGATTATTGGTTTATCATTAATCCAAGTCGGTTTGGTTTCTGTCGGCGGTGGATTTGGTGCGATGGAAGCTGGCACATTTGGTGCTCCAATCAATTTAATGTTAGCAGGTATTGTGCTAGGGATTATTATTCTATTAAATATTTTTAAAAATCCTTATTTGCGATTGTCATCTTTAGTGATTGCTATGGCAGTAGGTTATTTTATTGCTTGGATGTTAGATTTGCTACCTACTACTGGCACAACGAGTAACTCAATTATGTTACCTATGCCGCTTTATTATGGATTGCATATTGATTGGGGTTTATTGCTCCCATTTATGCTTGTCTTTTTTATCACGTCCTTAGAAACGATTGGTGATATTACGGCAACATCAGATGTATCAGAACAACCGGTTGCAGGCCCAATTTATATTAAACGTTTGAAAGGTGGTGTATTAGCGAATGGTTTTAACTCATTTATTTCGGCAGTATTTAATACGTTTCCTAACTCCTGTTTTGGACAAAATAACGGTGTAATCCAATTGACCGGTGTGGCTAGTCGTTATGTTGGTTATTTTATTTCTGGCATGTTAGTTTTATTAGGCTTATTTCCACAAGTGAGTGGTTTTGTACAGCATATTCCTGAACCTGTATTAGGTGGTGCGACACTAGTTATGTTTGGTACTATTGCTGCATCTGGCGTCAGAATCGTTTCTAAAGTGGCGCTTAATCGCCGTGCGATTATGATTATTGCCTTATCATTAGGAATTGGACTAGGCGTTTCACAACGACCTGAAATATTTAATTTTATGCCTAACTGGGTGCATTCACTTTTTTCATCAGGTATTGCTGCAGGTGGACTAACAGCGATTATACTTAATGTTATCTTTCCACACGAGAAAGATGAAAACGAGACAAACTAGTATTTAATTAGGATTAAATGTAAAAATTTTAATTAAAATAAGATTAACCCTCGCAATTTTGCCGTGACCCCCAATAGTTGGATAACCAATTATTGGGGGTTTTTCATATATGGTATGTTACATATAGTAGTAAATGGAATAAATGAAAGACATTACCTTTCTTGATTTTACAATGTAATAATTTGATTTATATGTTTTTTCGAAATACAGATAAGTAAGCAACTGCTTTGTTTACTCAGATAATAACGAAGTGAGTTTCACACAACGCCTTAATAACATCTATCATTTAGCCTGTATCAAACTGCTTTGGAATGGTTGTGTGATGCCAACTGGGGGGATTGATAAAACAATGGGTGACAGTCTGTAAAGTCATAACTGTCTTCCCCCAGTTTGTTGTTATAAATAAATTTTATTGCCTTAAAAATCTAAATTGGCTGCTTTAAGTGCATTCTCTTCGATAAAGAGACGGCGAGGCTCAACTTCATCACCCATTAACGTAGTAAATAGTTGATCGGCTTCCATAGCGTCTTTAATCGAAACTTGCAACATACGACGGCTATTAGGATCCATAGTGGTTTCCCATAACTGCTCAGGATTCATTTCACCTAATCCTTTATAGCGTTGAATAGTTAAACCGCGACGAGATTCTTTAATCAACCAATCTACGGCTTCTTCAAAAGAACTGATTGGTTGTTTACGATCACCACGTTGTATAAAGGCGCCATCCTCAAGCAGACCGCGCAATTGTGATCCTAAATGCGTAATGCTGTGGTATTCATTGCTATGTATAAACACCTGATCCAACGGATAATTGGTATCTACACCGTGTGTTCTGATTTTAATAACAGGGATATAGAGCTGTTTAGCGTCATTAAAATGAATAGTGTAATGATATGCACTGGCATGTTGCTCTTTAGCGGTTAATGTATTGACTAATTTCTTTGCCCAATCATCAACTGCGTCTTTATTTTTTAATAGATCTTCAGTTAACGGATCTTGATAAATTAACTCATCCAATAACGCTTTAGGATAACGGCGTTCCATTTTATGAATTAATTTTTCGACTTTCTGGTATTCAGCAATCAGTTTTTCTAAAGCTGGGCCAGCTAGTGCAGGCGCATGATCGTTAACGTGTAATGCAGCATCTTCTAAGGCTAATGTAATTTGAAATTGCGTCATTGCATCGTCATCTTTGATATATTGTTCCTGTTTTCCTTTTTTGACTTTATACAAAGGTGGTTGAGCAATATAGATATAGCCACGTTCAATAACTTCTGGCATTTGGCGATAAAAGAAAGTGAGTAATAAGGTACGAATATGCGAACCATCAACGTCCGCATCGGTCATAATGATAATGCTGTGATAACGCATTTTATCAGGATTATATTCATCACGTCCGATACCACAACCTAACGCAGTAATTAATGTAGCAACTTCTTGAGAAGATAACATCTTATCAAAGCGAGCTTTTTCAACATTAAGAATCTTCCCTTTTAGGGGTAAAATCGCTTGATTCTTACGATTACGTCCCTGTTTTGCTGAACCGCCTGCTGAGTCACCTTCCACTAAATAGAGTTCGGAAAGTGCGGGATCTCTCTCTTGACAATCGGCTAATTTACCTGGCAGTCCACCTAAATCTAAAGCGCCTTTTCGGCGAGTCATTTCACGCGCTTTTCGAGCCGCTTCACGTGCTCGAGCTGCATCAATAATTTTACCGACAATAATTTTAGCATCAGTTGGATTTTCGAGTAAATATTCAGAGAGTTTCTCTGACATGATAGATTCCACAGCGGATTTTACTTCTGAAGAGACGAGTTTATCTTTTGTTTGTGATGAAAATTTCGGATCATGCACTTTGACTGAGACTACGGCAATCAATCCTTCTCTTGCATCATCACCGGTTGCACTGATTTTAGCTTTTTTACTATATCCTTCTTTTTCCATATAGTTATTCAGCGTCCGCGTCATTGCACCACGAAAGCCTGCTAAATGCGTGCCACCATCGCGTTGAGGAATATTATTGGTAAAACAATAGATATTTTCTTGGTAACCATCATTCCATTGTAAGGCGACTTCGACGCCAATATTATCTTTTTCACTACTAAAATAAAATATTTTCGGATGAATAGGGGTTTTATTTTTATTAAGATTTTCAACAAAAGCTTGAATACCACCTTTGTAATGGTAATGTTCACTTTTGCCTGTTCGTTCATCTTGCAATTTAATCGACACACCCGAATTTAGAAAAGAGAGTTCGCGGAGTCGTTTAGCTAAAATTTCATAAATAAATTCGATATTGGTAAAGGTTTGTGCACTTGGCCAAAAACGGACATACGTTCCTGATTCAGTCGTCTCACCAATGACAGTCAACGGTGCTTGTGGAATACCAAGGTGATAAAATTGCTGATGAATTTTCCCATCACGATAAATCACTAATTCTAATTTATCGGATAAGGCATTGACTACTGATACTCCAACGCCATGCAAACCGCCAGAAACTTTATAAGAATTATCATCAAATTTCCCACCGGCATGTAACACGGTCATAATCACTTCAGCAGCGGATACTCCTTCTTCTTTATGGATACCAGTTGGAATACCACGGCCATCATCACGTACAGAAACAGAATTATCAGGATGAATAATGACTTCAATGTGGGTACAATAACCAGCTAACGCTTCATCGATGGCATTATCAACCACTTCAAACACCATATGGTGAAGACCTGTGCCATCATCAGTGTCACCAATATACATACCTGGACGTTTGCGAACGGCATCAAGCCCTTTGAGTACTTTAATGCTTGATGAATCATAAGAATTAGACATGAATTTCTCGACTTATTTGAATGCTTCTATCTGTTATTTATCTCATTAATTATACCAGATTTGATGTGAAAAATCTTATCATTTTCGTCAACCATATGACTGATCTGCTCTTGGTTGACAGCCGTAATAAATACTTGTGAATGAGTCAGTTTTAATCGTTTAGCTAAAAGATCACGTTTGTTATGATCCAATTCTGAAGCGAAGTCATCTAATAGATAAACACACGGTTGCTTCATCTGTTGGGCATAATATTCACCTTGGGCAAGCCTAAGGGCACACATTAGCAATTTTAATTGCCCACGTGAGAGAAGATCTTCGACAGGGACATTTGCTACACGAAATCTAATATCCGCTTTATGAGGACCTTGTGAAGTGTAGTTCATAAATTGATCACGTTGATACTGTTTGCTCAGCAATTCCCCATAATCGATCTCTTCTTCCCAACCCTGATAATATTGGCAGTTGAGTTGATATTCAGGTAAAAAATCAAGGCATGTTTTTATGATATCGGGAAAGATGTGTGCCGTATAATCGGCTCTAATAGCGTTAAGTTGAGTCGCAATCGGTGCTAATTCTTTATCCCAAGGAAGAAGTTGCTGATAATTGGTTGACTGTTTTAGCAGCGAATTACGTTGTTTTAGTAGGCGCCTGGCATTATTCCAAAGTCCAATAAATTCAGGATAATGATGAAAACAACCCCAATCAATAAATGCACGACGGTATTTAGGACCACCAATAAGGAGATCAAATCCTTCTGGTGTAATAAGCTGAATGGGTAACAGTTTAGCGAGGTCGATTAACCGAAAACCTTCGTCACCATCGATTTTGATGCGGTTATCTTTTGTCTTGCTATCATTTGTCCTTGATTTAGCGAGCCCAATAGAATGTGTTTGTTGGTGAATAGATTGTAATTTGCTAAATAACACCAATTCAGGTTGATCGTGCTGAATAATTCGATTCGCTTGAGTATGCCGAAATGCTCTACCGTGACCCATCATATAAATAGCCTCAAGTAGACTTGTTTTGCCACTTCCGTTATCACCAATAATAAAATTAAAAGAAGGGGATAACGATAGTTCGGCATGTTCGATATTACGGAAATGGTGAATATTAATATGTGAAATAGTCATATAGATTATATCAAATAGCTAGCTTAGGTATGAAAACCATCGCTAGCTTCGCTTAGAAACTGACTATAAGCGCATTGGCATGACAACATAAGTGGCAGATTCGTCGTTAATATCTTCAATTTGTACACTCGACGTTGCATCAGTGAGTAAAAGTTGGACACTTTCACATTTTAATGTATTCAAGACATCCAGGAGATAAGTCACATTAAAGCCGATTTCAAGTTCTGCTGAATTATATTTTACATCAACCACTTCTTCCGCTTCTTCTTGTTCTGGATTATTTGCAGTGATCTTGATCTGATTATTATTTACATATAAACGAATACCACGGAATTTTTCATTGGACAAAATAGCAACTCGAGAAAGTGCATTTTTGAGTTCTTCGCAAGCCACTTCCAGTGGTTTATCCGGATTACGCGGTAAAACACGTTTATAATCTGGGAAACGTCCATCAATTAATTTTGATGTAAAGGTAAAATCGGCTAAATTAACACGTAAATTATTACTACCGATTTGAATATTAATAAGATCATCACTATCATTGATAAGTTTGGCTAATTCGAGTACACCTTTTCTTGGCATAATTACCGAGCAAGAAGAAGGCACATCTTGACCAATAGGTAGCGAACATACCGCTAAGCGATGGCCATCAGTTGCAACAGTTTTTAATGATCCATTATCTATTTCAAATAGCATGCCGTTAAGGTAGTAACGGACATCTTGATTGGCCATCGAAAATTGTACAGCATCGATAAGTCGTTTCACAGTTTTTTGTGGAACAGAAAAATCGACATCACTTTGCCAATTTTCTAAATTAGGGAAGTCACTGGCTGGGAGCGTTGACAAAGAAAATTTACTACGGCTTGATTGAATGATTAAACGATTTTCATCAACAGTGACGACAATTTGTGCATCATTGGGTAGGCTACGGCAAATATCGAGAAATTTTCTAGCTGGCACGGTTGTCGCACCAGGTTCGTTCAGATCTGTTAAGGGTAAACGTGCGATCATTTCAATTTCAAGATCCGTACCCGTCATCGACAAAGTGTTATTGTCCACTTGCAGGAGTAAATTACCTAAAATAGGTAATGTTGGACGACTACTGAGTGGCGCGCTAACAAGTTGTAATGGTTTGATGAGTTTTTCGCGATCAATAATAAATTTCATAGAGTCATTCTTTTATTAGGTTGTTTTTATTAAGTGGATAATGTCCGAATTAAATTGGAATAATCCTCTTTAATATCATTACTTTCTTCTTTTAGTTCTGCTATTTTTCGGCAAGCATGTAGAACTGTTGTATGATCCCTGCCACCAAAACCATCACCAATTTCAGGCAAACTTTTATTGGTGAGTTCTTTGGCTAATGCCATAGCTACCTGCCTTGGTCTCGCAACGGATCGAGAACGTCGTTTTGATAAGAGATCGGAAACTTTAATTTTATAATATTCAGCAACGGTCTTTTGAATATTTTCAATAGTAACCAATTTTTCTTGTAACGCAAGCAGATCTTTTAGCGCATCTTTGACAAAATCAATCGTAATAGCCTTACCTGTGAAATTAGCATTCGCAATAACACGGTTAAGGGCGCCTTCTAATTCACGGACATTAGAACGCAACCGTTTAGCAATAAAAAAGGCGACTTCTTCGGGTAATTTAATGCTATTTTCATCAGCTTTTTTCATCAAAATCGCGACACGTGTTTCGAGTTCGGGCGGCTCAATCGCAATGGTTAATCCCCAACCAAAACGAGATTTTAGACGATCCTCAACACCATTTATCTCTTTAGGGTAGCGATCAGAAGTTAAAATAATTTGTTGATTACCCTCTAATAGCGAATTAAAAGTATGGAAGAATTCTTCTTGTGAACGTTCTTTGTTAGCAAAGAATTGGATATCATCAATGAGTAATGCATCAACAGATCGATAATAGTTTTTAAATTCTTCAATAGCATTATTTTGTAACGCTTTCACCATATCTTGTACAAAGCGTTCAGAATGCATATAAACAACTTTATTATCTTGTTTTATTTGCATTATTTTATTGCCAACAGCATGTAATAAATGGGTTTTACCTAAGCCTGTCGAACCATATAGAAAAAGAGGATTATAAGCTTTGCCCGGATTTTCGGCGACTTGTTTGGCTGCTGCTACGGCAAGTTGGTTTGATTTACCTTCAACAAAACTTTCAAAAGTATGTTTTTGATTAATACCAGAGTGATAAGTATGTCCGCTATTGTTATTATTGTCTTTGGTTGTTTTCCACGTTGGTAATTGGTTGGGTTTGGGTTCTGTTTTGGTTTTGTTAGGTATAACAGATCCAACTTCAAAATACAACTTAGGTGCATTATTATTAAATAATGTATTGAGTAATTGAGAAATATTATTTAAATATTTATTTTTTACCCAATCTAATACAAAACGATTAGGCGCATAAATATAGAGTTGGTTATCGATGACTTCAGCTTGTAAAGGACGGATCCACAAATTGAATTCAGTCGAAGGTAATTCTTCTTGTAATTGTGAAAGACACCTTTGCCAGATAGCTGTGGACACAGTAACTCCTTTCCAGATCAATAGCTAATAAATTGGATGTAAGTATAATCTTTTTTATGAAATTTTTGTAGGCTAAATAGATATATAATTTATTATTAATAGGTAATTGATTTGTTAATAAAAAAAACCCGGAATTATCCGGGTTTTTTAGGTAACGAAGTTTCAACTTATAAGATTAACTTACTTAGCAGCTGGAGCTTGTACTTTTACTTCTTGAACGTTACGTGCTTTAACTTCGATTTCAACACGACGATCTGGGGCTAAACATGCTTTAAGTTCTGCACCACGAAGCGCTTTACATTTGTCACCAGTTACTGGTTGTGCTTTACCCATACCACGTGCACTGATTAGATCAGAAGGAACACCTTTAGAAACTAAGTATTTCATTACAGAGTTAGCACGTTGTTCTGATAGTTTTTGGTTATAGCTATCTGAACCGATACGGTCAGTGTGACCAACTACGATAATTGTACTTTGAGTTGGGTTGATTTTAACTAAAGTTGTCACTAAATTGTCTAATGCTTGGCGGCCTTCATCTTTTAGATCGGCTTTAGCATAAGCAAATAGAACATCTTCATTTAAGACATAACGGTTTTCTTGAGTTTTAACTTCAACTGGTGCTGGAGCTGGAGCAGGTGCTTGTGCAGGCGAACCTAAACGGTAAGTAATACCTAAAGATAACATGCCGTTGTCTGGACGAGCTGGTGCATCACTACCGATGTTGTTAACCCATTGATATTCTAAACGAGTAGAAAAATCTTCATCTAAACGGTAATCAAGACCTAAAGCGTAAACAGGTGCAACGCCAGTATCTGTGTGACTACCACCGTCTACACCATCTTTCCATTTAGCGATACGAACAAATGCACCAGCACGTGCGTAAGCGTCTAAATCATCAGTGATGAATGAAAGTGGGTAACTTGCTTTACCTGTAAATGAAACGCCTTGAACAGTTAATTTGCTATCACTGTTTTCATGACTTTTATATTTCAAAGTGCCTAACCAATCGTAACCGAGTTCAGCAGCTAAGTATTGATTAGCTTGGAAACCAAGGAATGCACCGCCACCAACGTTATCACGGCTTACACTTGAAGTTTCGTCTACTTTTTCTGACTTAACGTCAACAAATTTAGACCAACCAATTTTTGCACCTGTGTAAAAAGTGTTGTCTTCATATGCTGCTTGTGCTGCTGCAGAAACTGTTAAACCAGCGACTGCGATTGCTAAAGCTAGAGTTGTTTTTTTCATTTTGTTGCCTCAACTATGTGTTGTTATAGACCTTGCTATTCTTTTAACGCTAAATTGGTCGGAAAGCAAACTAATTTAATCGTTAAGAGAACAATTAGTTGTTTTTATTAATCATCTTACACTTGACGTGTATTTAATTATACCATAGATAAATACCAAAGCTATAATTAATAGCATTTTTAGTAAAAAATTATGTTATATCATTATATTACCCAGTAAACTGTGCTTTAGCCAACTAAGTGAGTTCGTTAACCTAGGATGAATTTTGTTTGATTTATTTTATTTTTGTGAGCACGATAATTTATCATAAATGGTTACTATTGCATGAATAGATTTGCTTGATAAATTACCACGTCTTGTTAACGATAGCTGTTGTTGACTATAACTCTTTATAAATCATTATGACTCTTTACTAATAAGAGTCGAAAACGTATTAATCGTATTGGCTAACGTTGTTGACATAATTAAGAAATCCGCTTCTAAGCGTTTATCTAATTCATCTGTGCCAATATCTTCGTTTTCATCTAAAATCACAGCATCGAATTTAATGCGTTTGAACGTAAGATCGGCATTAACGATAAAGCTTACGCCACGGTCATCAATGATTTTCAGTTTAGTTACCCATTTGCCTGCATTAATGTGGGTTTCGATTTCATCACTGGTGACATCTTGATTTTTACAGCGGATGATACCGTTTCCTTCTAATGGATCTTTTAGTTCAGCTTCATCACCTAATTGCAGTGGTGGAAAATGGCGTTTTTCGCTCACCCATGTTGTCATAATCTTTTCAAGAGGTTTATCAATAGATAGCGGCGTAAGTGCTAAGGTTCCTAACGGTTTGCGTAAAATCGCTAAAATATCTTCGGCTTGTTTAAAGCTACCACAATCAATGATAACGCGCTTATTTTGCGGATCTAACCACAACCAATAAGAGGTATATTTACTAAATGCTCTGGGAATAAGATCGACCATCACTTCATCTTTGAGTGAGGCTTTCTCAGTTTTGGTTAAACGACGGCTGAGCGCCTGTTCCTGCTTAGCGATTTTATCCAAGAGCGCTTGTTTTAGAACCGATGAAGGAAGGATTTTTGTCTCTTTCTTCATTTTCAATAAAAATTGCCCTTGCATTTCCAAGATTAGATTATCTTCTTGATTATGATGTTGTGCATTATTCGAATAAGGTGATACCCACCCCATTTTGCTATTATCTAAACTTCCACAAGGGATAAACGTTGCTGCTTTAACGGCATTTTCGATACTTTCTTTATCCAAAGAATGGTTATCGCTTAATTGATAAATGATGGCATTTTTAAACCAAAGCATGTTGTTCGTATCCTATAAAAGTTATCTTACAAAGGAAGTTGTTTGATGATTATTTTTTATAACTAAGAAAGGAGTCGACAGAATCACATAGCATTTATGGTATTTGGGGCTATGTGATTAACATTCTGTCGGCTATTTACTATGAATTTTAGTATAGATTTTTATATAAAAAGTGTTACTAAATCAATGACTGCAAAATTAGAAAGTATAGGCAACACCGATATTGACAGATGTAACAATACTATCTTCAACCATTGGGCTATCTTTAGCATCACCCATTAATTTATCAAGACGGACACCACCATAAGTACTAAAATTAGAGCCTAATGGATAATGTAATCCCAATTCAGTGTATGGATTAAACGAACCATTGGCATTGTGATAACGCAGTCCAGAACGTGCTGATTCTTTATGTGAAACGCCATAATAATAATCATTATGATTGCTATTTGCCCAATTGATACCAATTTTTGGTATGATAGTCAAATTCCCTTCTCTTACTGGAATATTATAATCAACATCCGCTAACACGCTGTTACTGTTATTTAGTATATCGGCACTTAATTTGCTCACAAAATTACCGACAGACGTATTTAATTCATAACCGATTTCAGCTAACAAAGTCGAATGACGGCGACCTAATTGTTTTAAATGATCATTGTCTGAATCATGTGGCTTGAATTCTATCGGTAAATAGCGCACACCGATAGAAACATTCTGCAATTCACTATTATAGGCATACATCCCAGCTGACAAATCATCGATATAAAATGTATTATCATCATAATCGATATGTGGAGTAGGGTAATAGTTTGATTTATAACCTTTATAAGGTGAATCAGTCATACCAAAACCTAATCCGATTGATGTTGGATTAGCAAAAGCAAAGTTGGCAGCACTAACTGTTATTATTGACGCGATTGCGGTTAAAAAAATTGTTTTTGTGCAAAGATCTTTTCTCATATCGTAATTCTTATGTATATAGAGTCATCAAAGGCGTATAGAGTAGTATAAATTATCTGAATAAAACAGCACAATTTGTACAATTGGCACATTTTATCAAATCCCTTTCTCACCTGTTTTAGATTGTCACACAACCTATACAGTAAATGTACATCGTTTTGCAAAAATATAATAAATAATGGCGCCACTGTTTATTATTAATTGAATTTATCATTTCTTAAAATAGAGATTATGAGGTAGTTTTTATGAGTAAACCGAGTTTAGAAACGATCAATAGCAGACCAGACGATGCAACATTATTAGCAGAAGAAGCCAAATACTGCTCTTATGGCGATACTGTCCATTATGTCGAACCACCTAAAATTTTTGACGGTTGCGAAGGCAGCTATATGTATGACAAAGAAGGTAAATCTTACCTTGATTTGCAAATGTGGTATTCAGCATGTAACTTTGGTTATGCCAATGAACGTTTAAATAATGTACTCAAACACCAAATTGATACCTTACCACAATGCGCCAGCCAATATCTCCATCCAACCAAAATCGAATTAGCGAAAGTCATTGCGCAAGGGATGAAGCAACGTTTTGGTTATGATGGTCGCGTGCATTTTAATGTTGGTGGATCACAATGTATTGAAGATTCATTAAAACTTGTTCGTAACGCATCTGATGGTAAATCACTGATGTTTGCTTTCCAAGGTGGTTATCATGGACGTACTTTAGGTGCATCATCAATTACGTCAAGCTACCGTTATCGTCGTCGTTATGGACATTTTAGCGATCGTGCTATGTTTGTTCCTTTCCCTTATCCATTCCGTCGTCCAAAAGGCATGACACCCGATGAATATGGCGAACATTTAGTGGCTGAATTTGCCAAATTATTCGAAACCGAATACCACGGCGTGTGGGATCCGAAAGTCGGCCAAGCAGAATATGCTGCATTCTATGCTGAACCATTACAAGCTACCGGTGGTTATATTGTTCCACCACGTAACTATTTCAAAGGATTAAAGAAAGTCCTGGATCAATATGGCATTTTATTAGTTGTTGATGAAATCCAAATGGGCTTTTACCGCACAGGTAAACTCTGGTCAATTGAACATTTCGATGTAAAACCAGACGTTGTCGTGTTTGCTAAAGCGTTAACTAACGGTCTAAATCCATTAGGTGGATTATGGGCGCGTGAAGAACTGATTAATCCTAAAATCTTCCCAGTAGGATCAACACATTCAACATTTGCTTCTAATCCATTAGGTACCGCAGTTGGCCTTGAAGTATTAAAAATGACATCTGAAACCGATTATGAAAAGATGGTGATGGACAGTGGTGCTTACTTCCTTGATGGATTAAAAACACTTGAAAAACGTCATAAAGAAATTGGTGAAGTCGATGGGCTTGGTCTTGCATTACGTGCAGAAATCTGTACTGATGATGGCTTTACCCCGAATAAAGCATTGGTTGACAAGATGGTCGATATTGGTATGTCCGGCGATCTTGACTGGAAAGGCACTAAAATGGGCTTAGTATTGGACATCGGCGGATATTATAAAAACGTTATCACCTTTGCGCCATCCTTGCACATTTCTCGCCAAGAAATCGATCAAGGTATCGAACTTCTCGATCAATTGATCACCCGTGCAAAGAAAGAACTTAAGTAATTTTGACACCCTATCGCGGCCTGACGATAGGGTAATCTATCCATTACTGCACGTGATCGTTTTGCTATGCCACCAGTAACTGTTGGTGGCTAGATGAAAGTCAGCAAAACCACCCGCTTGCAGGGTAATGGATATTAACGTCAACGTAAATTGCGTCTGCGTTAAACGTAAAATTAAAAAAATCAAACCAGACAAAATCAACATAAAGCCACAATATGAAATATCTGAATCAACTAGAACCAAACCAGTTAATTGACGATTTTTTAGCACATCCACCCGAACATTTTACTGCGTGGCTAAGCCAAGAAGGCGTGCCTGCGTTTGCGGCCAGATTTGATTTACTCACCACAGCGCAAAGTGACTTTAAACAAAAACTCAGCAAAATTCCGTTCTATCATAAATGGAAAAAATGGCTACAACCGAAAACATGTTTTATTGGGACGACGGTATCAGAGTACGTTTTATTAACGGATAACGTTGACGCTAATACATTAGCCGGCCATCTCAAACAAAACTATGGTAACAACTATCCGTTATTAATTGTCAAAGATCTCCCTATTGACTCGCCATTACAAAATGAGACGTCAAATCACTATTCACAACAATTTTTAGCCGCGCTTAAAGCGCACGGTTTTATCGAAGTTGAAGGCCAAGCCCTAGCATGGGTGCCGATTGATTTTACCAAACTGGATGATTTTTTTGCTCATTTTTCGTATAGCCGTCGTAAAAATTTTCGACGTAAATTAAAATCACGCCAACAGCTGACCATCAATGTTCTGCAAAGTGGTGATGACTGTTTTTATCATGATGACGTACTTGATGATTATTACCAACTCTACCAAAATGTTTATCAACAGAGTGAAATCCATTTTGATCGTCTCACTAAACCTTTTTTTGTCGAATTGCTGCAAAATAAAAATAATGGTGCCCGCATTTTTACCTATCATTATCAAGGGCAACTGATTGGTTATAATATCTGCTTTGTGGTAAATAATATGTTAGTGGATAAATATATCGGACTCGTTTATCCACAAGCTCGCGAGCTTAATCTCTATTATGTTAGCTGGTTTTTTAATCTCGAATATGCGCTAGAACAAGGATTTACACACTATATTGCGGGTTGGACAGATCCCGAAGTCAAAGCTTCATTAGGGGCGAAATTTACATTCACCAAACATCTTGTCTATGTCAGAAATCCTGTATTACGCGCAATTTTAGGCAGATTAAGCCACTATTTTGAAAGTGATAAGGAGAAGACGTCATGAACCATCCCCTTATTCTCGATTTCGATCGAAGTGTGGGTACGCTCGAACAGGCCAACACCTTAAATCTTACTGATTGGCAAGAAAAAATCCGATTTGGTTGCACAAAAAAACAGTTTGCCGAGTTTCAACGCTATTTGCAATTGCAATTACCGCCAGAATATGGCACCGTCCTTATGGGGAGTGGCGATTATCACCATCTTTCACTCTTACTCATTAAACAGTTAGCGCGCCATTATTCAGCACAAAATCCGATTCAGGTGGTGATTTTTGATAATCATCCCGACAATATGCGTTATCTTTTTGGCATACATTGTGGTTCGTGGGTCAGCTATGTGGCGCGGCTACCATTTGTCAGTCATGTTCATGTGCTGGGTATCACCTCGACCGATATTGGTCCTTACCACTTATGGGAAAATCGCTGGTCACCACTGCTAAAAAATAAGTTAACGTATTGGAGTATGGATGTAAGCACCACGTTGGCTCACAAACTTGGTTTGGGCAACGCCTTTCGCCATTTTTCATCGCCCGATGAATTAATTACCAGCTTCCTTGCTGAACAATACTACAATCAGCAGCCTATCTATCTTTCGATTGATAAAGATGTACTGGGCGAAAATGTGATTCACACTAATTGGGACCAGGGGAAATTACAACTTTATCACTTGCTCGATACCATTACAGCGCTGAAACCGCGTATTATTGGGAGCGATATCACAGGCGATTTGTCTATCTGGCGTTCAACCAATTGGTTTAAGCGCTTCTTAAGTTTGCTTGATAAACAACCTGATATTCCCCCCGCGATACTCAAACAGTGGCAACATGAACAGCAGCAGCTTAATCTCACGCTATTAGAGGCATTATATTGTTAAATGAATCAGGGTTTGACGAATAACCAAGATGCTATTTTGCCAATGTTGTGAGTCAATCTGCCTGCTAAATCTGATTGAAATGGGTAGCAGTTCTGAATGTTTTGAACATGATGATAGATTGTTCTCATCTTATAACATAGTGATATTTTCCATACTTCACCACCGGTGATGCTAGCCGGTAGCTATCACGAAGAGTATGCCGCACAATAATGACTTCCCTTATTATGGTCTAACTCAATGAGATGGGCTTACAAGTTAATGGAATAATCAAAATGGCTTTACGCGGCAAGCTATCAACTTTCCAATAGTTCACCTACTGAGTAGCAAATCAAGGTTAACCGCTAGTATTCCTTATATTTTTTTACACCGCTTCACACTTATTTACAATTCTTTACAAAAAAGGCGCAGGGTTATTTTGACATGAATTCTATGATCACGTATAAATACACACATACCGATCTTTTTACTTGGTTTTGTCACGGTTATCTTATGAGTAGATCAGAAATAATAGTAAATAACAAAAAATGTTGTTATGTGAGACATAGCAAAATTAAAAAAGAATAAGGGAAGTGTTAGAATGAGTAAAACACAAAACACAAAACACAAAACACAAACAGAACTGCAAGAGCTGTTAACTGATGGTTTAGCCACACAATCTCGCGTCACACCACGTCGCTTTTATTCACGATTATTTCATTCATTCTTACTTTTATTTCGCACACGCTATCGTCTTGTAGTCAGTTGGTTTTATCGTCGATATGCTCTACATACTTTACTTAGTTTACATCACTCACATCGCCGACGTTTGTCAGCCGCAACAATAGTTATCACGTCATTAACGATGAGCTGCGCATTTAATGCCAATGCACTGTCGGCCACCACGGCGAATGCCATTCAAGACACACTACCGTATCTTACTTTTGATGGTGGCGTCACCAAAGTGACCAATGTTGATGAGTTATTGGCGATTAAGCTTTCTGATGGCCGGCGTTACACACCAAGCACGAATCCATCGTCAGCAAGCAATCCGATTATGTTGCCGGTGGCGGGTCAGACGTTTGCTAATGTTCAGATGATGGTTCCGACTAATGTGGATAGCATTGCACTAAATAACTTAATCGGCGCGCCATATAACTATTGGGGAGATGATAATGGTGATGGGCAAGGAGCAAACGGTATTACGGCTACTGGCACAGTCACCGTGCGAGTATATGATTCCAATAATACCTTGCTGAATCGCAACGCGGCATTAAATCTGTGTGATTCTGCTTATTATCGTGTGGAATTGAGTAGTACAGCTGGAGCATTGACCACTCGGTATGGTTACCCGCGTGCTAGCAATTTTACCGCCTCGAATGCCACTTATTATATCAAACCGTATGTTGATAGCCCCTATGTCTGTTATGCGCAACCTAATTTAGATCTGAAAGTTTTTGCTGGTGCTAATGTGATTGGTTTAGTTAACCAATGGCGTAAAGATAAAGGGTTTATTGTGCAGAATATTAACGATCCTGCGGCTAACTTCCCAACTACAGGGATAAATAACGTCTTTTTTAATCTCACCTTAGCGGGTGCAGTCGTGAGCAATGTGACTTACGAGGCAGAACCAGCCAGTTCGGGGCTGCATCTGGATATTACCGGGAACGGCAATGTGGCAAAAGTGACCTTAACCGGCCCAAGACATGGAGCCACACCGGCCGAAGCGGCAACCGCTGTGCCAACCACCTTTACCTTATATGCCAATACCAATGGACAAAGAACGAAACTCTATAGTTTTAAGTTAACTAAATGGTTTATCGTTAGTCCTGACGCAGTGCGGAATACTAGTAGCACTGTCTCTGATTATAATGCAAATTATTGTAACCGTTATGGTACGGGCTATCGCTTTCCCCATATTGGTGAATTGACTAACGCCAAAGGTTCGACCTATGGCACGACGTCTTGGACAGGTATCTTAGGGAGTCAAGCAACTTACAATTACACCAGGCAAATTGGCGGTGGTTTGTTTGCTGAGTGGGGAAATATGTCAACAAACAGTAGTGATTATTACCCTAATACTGATTTTAATAAAACGCAGCTCTATGTCGCTGTATGGGCAGATGAATATCTGCTTGCGGGTTATCCGACTCAAGTGACTTCTTTCTCTGGTAGTATTACGACGGTGTATAATGATACTGAATACATGTCACATATCTGCATCACCCCGTAATTGCATTACATGATTGAATGAACGATTATTGGGTAAACGCGTATTTAGTCAATCACCGTTCATAAACAACAGTGGCTAACTAAACAGTTAGTCACTGTTGTTAGCGATGTATTTTAGCCACTATTTTTACCTTTCACTTTTGGTAAAGACTAACTTTTACCCCAAACAGCAAATCATTTATTTGAATGTTTCAGAACTACACTACGTTTATGTCAAAATTTTGAAAAAAAACGTCTAAATAACTATAACATTGTAGTGATCGCTACGGGAGTGGTTACCGAATCCCCCATGCAGCTGAGTTAACTAATGGTAATGGTTGGACAGGGGAATAAATACTGTTACAGCATAACTGCATAACTGCATCGCGGGAATACGTAAAACCGGCCTAATTACCGTGTGAGTTTTGTTGGTGATTAATCTTACTTTCGGCAATAGCTAAAAAGACAATACCGGCTAAAATCAAAATAGCACCCGTTAATTTATAAGCGGTAATCGGTTCGTGAAACAGAAAGACGGAGGCGATCATTACAGTAACAATTTCTAAATGTGAAGCGGCAAAGGCCGGGCCAACAGGCGCTTTTTTTAGTAAGGACATCCAAGTAAAAAAAGTCAAAATATAACCCGCAATGGAGACATAGATCCACGGATTGGTAAAAACGCGAATCAACCACGCGATACTCATTTCGAGTGGTATAGCATGCATTGCCGCCAATTTGAAGCTACACTGTGCAATGGTGTCAAAAAAGAGTAAGATTGCAAAACCGATAAGATAAAACCTAGCCATCATCTATCCTTTATTACTTATACTGCCATACCAACAAAAATCACCCCAACGGTGATAAGTAAAATGCCAATAACACGGTATAGCGTTAATGATTCTTTAAACAGAACCCGCCCAACTAGCATAATCGTAATAATATTGAGTGAAGCAAGTAATACACCTTGTGATAATGGTACTAAAGTTAAAAAAGCAAGCCATAGTAGAAACTCAAAAACATAAGACGCAATACCGATCCAGACCCAATGGTTTTTTGCTAAATCGAGCCAATAAAACCAGCCATCACGATTATTCGGCGCTGTAGCTGAATACTTAAAGGCAATTTGCCCTAACGTATCAAAGAAAATATTACTAATCCATAAAGTGATAATTAAAGGTGACATAGGGAACTAGGTGTCCTCTTTCTGATCATGAGATAACGTTGTGGTATGGGAGCCGTTTTGATTGGCGATATTTTCAAAAAAGGCGGATGCGGCTTTGATCACCTCGCGTCGTTCGCTATCAATCGTAATCATATGATAACTGTTTTCTAAGGCGATCAATGTCGTCGGTCCAGAAACATTTTTTTCAACCAGACGCGCATTGGTATTGATATCGGCGATATCATCGTGCCTTGCATGCATAATCAGGCAAGGGGCAACAACATCAGGCAGTTGCTTACGGACCACTTTTGCCAGCAGCTGCATTTCGGCTAAAGCCGGAAATGGATTGCCCGCTAAACCCGCCGCGGCACTATCGCCACTTAGCATACTTTCAGAAACAGTTGCGCGAATGCGTTCATCTTTGAGTCCATAAGGGGGTTTTTCAATAAATGACACTTTTTGGAAAAGATGCCATTTTTTCAACCAGACTAATAAAAAAAATAGTTTTTTGGCCCAGAAAGGCATGCTCCAACCATCATAACGGAAAGTGACACCAAAAACGCCGACACCTTTTACCTGTTTCGGTCTATCCGCAGCCAGTTTGAGCGCTAATAATGAGCCCATGGATAATCCAGCCACAAAAAGATTATCGACTTGCGAAGCCAAATAATCTGCCCCCGCCTCGACACTTTTATACCAATCTTGCCATGTTGTTCGATTAAGATCGGCTTCGTTACCACAATGCCCAGCAAGTTGCACGGCATAGACTGAAAAACCAACCCGATTTAATCCTTTCGCCAGTATACGCATCTCATTGGGCGTGCCTGTTAATCCATGAATTAACAATACGCCGTTACGATTTCCGGGTAAAAAATAAGATAAATCTGCAATGGTATCCATAACGATATATAAACTCTTTTTTCGTTGATGATTGAAAGGGGCGTTATAACCCGCCGCCTTCAACTGCTTTTTTATAAGACGCGTGCGATACAGATGTGCGCGTTAAATGTTACTTCTCAATATTGGTGTCAGTTAGTTAATGACCATCATTGGAATTAAAGATGAATATTGGGCTGACTTTAAGGCTGCAGCTACATCGGCAAAACCTTCAATAGCACAATAATTGATCTGATTTTCTTGGCAATAATGGATCAGTTTATCTTTGGCAAACACTAAATCCACTTTATGCGAAACGCAATAATCAGATGTACCGTCGCCGACATAAAGGATTTGATTAAAATGGTCTGCTTTTTGTTGGGAAACATGACGACATTTGCAATTGCCACTCCCCTTGATACACCCTTTATTGGCATAAGGAAATTCTAATCGCCAGCGGCGATCATTATCATATAATAGATGGTTAGCAAAAATGGGTAGATCACCCAGCCCGTGACGATTTAGGATAAAACGGATAGCATAATCTAAGCCATCACTGACAATATGCACGGGAATATTCTGTTTTTGCGCTATTTTGACAAATGTTTTAAATGCCGGGTCGATTTTTAGCTCAGCAAGCACTTGATTCACTTCATCCAAATTGGCATCTAACAGCGCAATTTGTTTGCTCATACACTCTTGTGAACCAATTTCACCGGCTAACCATTGCTCTTCAAGCTCATCACAACCCGCCTGACCAAAATGGCTTAATAATGTATCTGTGACATCTTTTTCGCTAATGGTGCCATCAAAATCGCATAATACAATAGGATTGTTCTGATGAAAGGCGTGTGTATGGAAAAACGCATTTTTGATGGGTAAACTGGTATTTATTTCGTTTATCGTTGTCATAATATAACTAGTTAATAATATTTCATTTTTTATGGAAAAAGTGAATAATACTTTTAATGGGGGCATTTTATAGTATTGAAAGATAGAACTGTGTGGCGGCTTTGTGTATGTTTTGTAACGAGGCTATTTTGCCTGTATAATTGACGAGTTATCGTCACGAAGTGAAGTCATTATCAGATTATGAGATTAAGAAAATTAGCATGAATAAACGTATATTAATTATCGAAGATGATCATAAGTTGGCTAACTTGATACAGGTTTATCTGGTTAGACATGGCTATATCGTTGATTGGCATGAACGGGGTGATACGGCAGAAGAAAAGATCAGAGAACTCAATCCTGACTTGGTGATTTTAGATGTGATGTTACCCGGTAAATCAGGGTTTGATATCTGCCGTGATATTCGCGGCTGGTTTAATCATTTTATTTTGATCATGACTGCTAGTAGTGATGATATTGACGAAATTGTTGGTTTAGAACTTGGTGCAGATGATTATTTAGCCAAACCGATTGAGCCCCGTTTATTACTGGCAAGAATTCGCGCCTTATTAAGACGTAAACATATCGAACAAGAGAGTGATATGGCGGCGGATTCAAATGCGATGATACGCTGTTTTGATGATCTTGTTATCAACGCCGAAAACCGGACTGTCACCTTGGGGCAACAAGATATTGATCTCACCACGGCTGAATTTGATCTCTTGTGGCTATTGGCGAGCAATGCCGGCAAAATTTTATCGCGTGATGATATTTTTGCGCAAGTGCGTGGTATTGATTTTGATGGCAGCGATCGTTCGATTGATGCGCGTATTTCAAGATTACGCCGTAAACTACTTGATGATCCTGATAACCCACTTCGTATCAAAACCGTACGCGGTAAAGGGTATCTCTTCTTACGTGAAGAGGTCGCTCGCGATGATGAAAAACATGAGGAAGAGCGTGATTGAACCGTTTATTTACCAAACCCTTACTGTTTAATACCCGTATTATCACCTATTTGGTGATTTTATTATCTCTGCAATGCATTATCGCCTATGGTGCATTATTGGTATTTGATGCTTTACCGGCATCGGTGACCGGCATTCCTGATGATCATGTCATCTTCCATGAATCACAGCGCGGAACTGTCAATTTACTGCGTTTACAACTGGATGAATATAAAGATCTCCCCATTAAGCAAGCGGTAAAAAAGTTACAACCTTATTTCAGTTATCCACTTAGACTGTTACCGAGTGATACAGTTTTGCCAAAGGATGTCCTCACTGAACTGGGCAAATATGGCTTTGCGTATGACGAAGATAAAGAAGTTATCGTCGTTGATCTGCATGAAGGCCGTCTATTACAGCTTGGGCCCATCGTTGTTCGCCATATCCTCGAATCGAATACCATGTCATTGGGTGTTTTTCTAGTTATTTGGGCACTATTTAGTGCGATTGTCTTTTTTATTTTGATCTATTTGGCATTTATTACGGTTTGGACGGATCTCTTTAAAATTCGCCAAACCACAGAACAAATCGGGCAAGGCAACCTAAAAGCGCGTGCTGAAAATGTAAAAAGCTGGGTGTTTAAGCCGTTAGCCAATGTGCTCAATAACATGGGCAGTCATATTGAACATTTAGTCAGCACTAATCAAACTATCTCCCATGCGATGGCGCATGAATTACGTACACCACTTGCACGGATGCGCTTTGAATTAAGCATGCTTGACGAAGTCAATAACGATCAAGAACGGTTATCGTTACAAAAAGGGATGAATGATGATGTAGATGAACTAGAAACATTGATTAATGCCAGTTTGAGTTATTTCAAAATGCAACAAAGCCGTATCGAACTCAATTTAACACGTGTTTCTCTCACTGGCTGGATCGACAAAGTGTGTCAATCGGTCGAACTGTTTAAACCAAAGGACTTTGAGCTAATCTGTCATATTGAAGATACCCGCGTCTTGATTGATATTGGTCTTGCCGAAACGATTATTAAAAATTTACTGCTTAATGCGTTTAAATATGCCGTGCATCGAGCAATTTTAACGGTGTCTAAAAAAGGGCATACCGTTGTGATTGAAGTTGATGATGATGGTCCGGGGATTCCATTAGATTCGCGTGAAACGATTTTTATGCCATTTTCGCGACTGGACACCAGTCGTACACGGACAACAGGCGGCTATGGACTTGGGCTAGCTTATGTCAAATTAATCGCTGAATTTCATGGCGGTAAAGCCTTTGCCGTAACCAGCCCGATGGGCGGCGCACGTTTTGTTGTAACACTGAGTTTAGATGGAGAATAAACTTAACAACAGTCAAAATTTGCGATTACCAGTAATGAATGTTTCAGAACTACTATACGTTTATGTCAAAAATATTTAGTAGATTCAAGTACGAAGTGGGTATCCCAATTCGTACTTCTGGAATAAACTCACCTTGCCTAAACAAATGGAAAAAACGTGTGAGTGTCTCAAACTGATAAACCTAATACCTTCCTTTTGCTGACTAGTAGTAGAGATATGGCATAATTTAACAATTTTTGTGTGTAAAGCCCGCGATAGAAAATCCAAATAAAAAATCATAGACACGTGGGTAAATCATTTTAGAATGATTAAAAATTTGTTATATTCTCACATTATATTCTAATTCATGCATTAATTTTTAATAGCCCGAGGTTTT
The DNA here is from genome assembly GCA_029433345.1 of Orbaceae bacterium ESL0727. Taxonomy (GTDB): domain Bacteria; phylum Pseudomonadota; class Gammaproteobacteria; order Enterobacterales; family Orbaceae; genus Gilliamella. The sequence continues at coordinate 348,540 of JAQTHY010000001.1, read as the reverse complement.
CTATGAGCGGTTCATTACCGAACGAGAGCGAAGTTCGCCCAACTAACTTTATTTATCAAATTATTGATGCGGATATTGCCGCTGGGACGTGCAAGGCGCCACATACCCGTTTTCCACCAGAACCTAATGGTTATTTACATATAGGTCATGCCAAATCTATCTGTCTGAATTTTGGTATTGCCAAGTATTATCAAAGTGAAGGTTATCAAGCTAAATGTAATTTGCGGTTTGACGATACAAATCCAGCAAAAGAAGATATGGAATATGTGGAGTCAATCAAAAAAGATGTACGTTGGTTAGGTTTTGAGTGGGATGGCGAAATTCATTATTCTTCTGACTATTTTGATCAACTTTATGATTATGCCATTGAGCTGATCAAAAAAGGATTAGCTTATGTCGATGAATTGTCAGCAGACGAGATCCGCGAATACCGGGGTACATTGACTAAGCCGGGTAAAAATAGCCCATATCGTGATCGCACTGTCGATGACAATTTAATGTTATTTGCCAAAATGAAAGCCGGTGAAATTGCCGAAGGTAAGGCGTGTTTGCGTGCTAAAATCGATATGGCATCGCCATTTATTGTGATGCGGGATCCGGTGTTATATCGAATTAAATTTGCTGAACATCATCAAACTGGTGATACATGGTGTATCTATCCAATGTATGATTTTACGCATTGTATTTCAGATGCGATCGAAAATATTACCCATTCATTGTGTACGCTTGAGTTCCAAGATAACCGTCGCTTATATGATTGGGTACTCGATAATATCACTATTGCAGCGCACCCTCACCAATATGAATTTTCACGGTTAAATCTGGAATATACCATTACATCAAAGCGAAAACTTAATTTATTGGTAACTGAAAAGATTGTCGATGGTTGGGATGATCCGCGTATGCCTACCATTGCAGGCCTGCGCCGTCGAGGCTATACACCCGAATCGATTCGTGATTTTTGCCACCGTATTGGGGTCACCAAGCAAGAAAATACTGTCGAAATGAGCACTCTCGAATTCTGTATTCGTGAAGATCTTAATCAAAATGCGCTGCGTGCGATGGCCGTTCTTGATCCTGTCAAAGTGGTGATTGAGAACTTTTCTAATACACTTGATGAAGTACTGAGTATGCCAAATCACCCTAATCGCCCTGAATTGGGTGAGCGCGAAGTGACCTTTACGCAAGAACTGTATATTGATCGTGCTGATTTCCGTGAAGAAGCGAATAAAAATTACAAACGGCTGGTATTAGGCAAGGAAGTTAGACTCCGAAATGCTTATGTGATTCGCGCTGATCGTGTCGAAAAAGATGATCAAGGCAATATTCAGACCATTTATTGTACTTATGATCCTACAACATTAAATAAAAATCCTGCTGATGGACGTAAAGTTAAAGGTGTGATTCATTGGGTGTCGGCAAAATTTGCTAAACCGGCTGAGATTCGTCTTTATGATCGCTTATTTAACACGGCTAATCCAGGTGCCGCTGATGAGTTTTTGTCGACCATCAATCCCGATTCATTAGTGATCAAAAAAGGATTTGTCGAACCCAATTTGACAACCGCGCAAATTGGCCAAGCATATCAATTTGAACGTGAAGGCTATTTTTGCCTAGATAGCAAATATGCGACGGACGATCATCTTATCTTTAACCGTACGGTTGGCTTGAGAGATAGCTGGAGTGAAGCAAAAAACTAGTTGCCTCAGATGTGGCGATAGCGCTATACCAGTTGCCATAAGGCAGACATGGGTATGGCTTTAGGATTATAGCGTTAATGCCATAAAAAAATGCCATAAAAAATGGGATTTAGGGTCATCACCCTGCATCCCATTTTTATCTTCTAATTAAAATAAATGTCTAATCCGAATAAATCAATTATTTCAATTCAAGTTCATTCATTGCTGCAATACTAAAGCCACCATCGACATGCACGATTTCACCCGTAATGCCTGATGCTAAATTAGAACATAAAAAGGCAGCTGAGTTACCTACATCATCAATGGTGACGGTGCGGCGAATTGGTGTAACAGCTTCGCAGTGAGCTAGCATCTTTCTAAAATCTTTAATACCGGAAGCGGCAAGTGTACGAATTGGTCCTGCTGAAATCGCATTGACGCGAACACCTTCAGGCCCCATTGCATTAGCCATATAACGGACATTTGCTTCTAACGATGCTTTAGCGAGTCCCATAACGTTATAGTTAGGAATAGCACGTTCTGCACCTAAATAACTCAATGTTAATAAAGCCGAATCATCGGTTAACATTGAACGGCATGCTTTAGCCATACCAACAAAGCTATAGGCACTAATATCATGTGCGATAGCAAAACCTTCACGGGTAACGGCATTGACGTAGTCACCATCTAATTGATCACTTGGTGCAAAACCAATCGCATGCACAAAACCATCAAATTTTTGCCAACTTTTACCTAATTCGCTAAATAGATCAGTAATACTTTCATCGTGCGCCACATCGCAAGGTAGCACGATTTTAGAGCCAAACTCTGCGGCAAATTCTTCAACACGCCCTTTTAATTTTTCGGTTTGATAAGTAAAAGCGAGTTCTGCGCCTTCACGATGCATCGCTTTGGCAATACCATAAGCGATAGAACGGTTACTTGCGACGCCTGTAATTAATAATCGTTTACCTGCTAAAAAGCCCATAAATTGTTCCTCTTTTGTTTTTACACAATTGTGGCTGAATGGTAACGGGTATAGGTCAATAAAGTCAACTATAGCGATGTAAATTTATTTCATCGAAAGTTTACTTTTGCGATTAACGCTTGCTCATCACCGCAATACTTGACTATAATAGTCAACTATAAAGATAAAAACAGATAACCACGGAATTATGATGAAGAATCGAGTTTGCTATAAAATATTACCACGCTGGAACGCAAAAACGCTACCTGAAGCCTTTCGCGAAAAACATAACACTGTAGTAGGGACATGGGCAAAATTGCATATTATGCAGGGATCATTGCAGTTGGCTTTATTAACTGAGCAAGGTGAAGTCGTCAAAATGGCACAGTATGATGTTGATCATCAACCGCCGTTTATTGAGCCCCAACAGTGGCATCGTATTGTCAGTACTTCTGATGATCTTGAATGTCAATTATCGTTTTATTGCTTGCCTGAAGATTTCACACATAAAAAATATGCGATGACAGAAACCCACTCAGATGTGGTTGCTGCGTGTCAAATTGTCCCGGTCGGTAAAGCGCTCGATCTCGGTTGTGGTGGCGGTCGCAATTCACTGTATCTACAATTATTAGGCTTTGATGTCGATGCCGTTGATAAATCACCAATGAGCATTGATAATCTATCGCAAATCATTGCGCAAGATCGCCTTGCGCATATCAAGGCAACCGTGTATGACATCAACCAAGCTAATTGGCAAGGTGATTATGATCTCATTATTTCCACTGTGGTGATGATGTTCTTACAGCCAGAACGCATTGCCGATGTGATCCATAATATGCAAGCGAATACCAAGGTAAATGGTTATAATTTGATTGTCAGCGCGATGTCAACTGCTGATTATCCGTGCCCAGTTGGTTTTCCTTTTACATTTAAGGAGAACGAATTGCGTGATTATTATCATGATTGGCAGATTTTAGAATATAACGAAGATGTTGGGGAACTGCATAAAACCGATATTAATGGTAATCGCATTAAATTACGATTTGCAACATTGTTAGCCAAAAAACAGTCATAATCAAAAATAATCAATTTTGTTTTTATGATAGGTTTCGTCTATTTCTAATTCCTACTAAAATAGTCAACTAAATACTTGATTAAAATTAAAGGATATATACAATGGAAACCATCTACCCATTACGCGTTAATGCTAATATAGCCAGGCTGTTTGGTTGATGACTGTTTGCCGAATATTGCTAGCGTAGTGAAAGAATTCGATAGGGCGTGGCTCATCGCAAATTCCCGATAAGGGGATACGTATAAATCAGGGGGAATTGTGCATGAAATTGACATCAAAAGGGCGATATGCAGTAACAGCCATGCTTGATGTAGCGTTGAATTCAGCCGATGGCCCAGTTTCACTGGCAGATATTTCAGATCGTCAGGCGATCTCATTATCCTATTTAGAACAACTGTTTGCACGGTTACGCAAAAGTGGATTGGTCGCAAGCGTAAGGGGCCCTGGCGGTGGTTATGTATTAAGCAAAGAGATGGATAAAATTGCAATTAGTGCGATTGTTAAAGCCGTTGATGAAAGTGTTCGCGCCACAAAATGCCATGGCGAAGAAGATTGCCAAGGTGGTGTGAAATGTTTAACACACACATTATGGAACGATCTGAGTGAACGCATAGATGATTTTTTAACCAGCATTACCTTAAGTGAATTGGTTAAAAATAAAGATGTAAAAGCCATCTCTGAACGTCAACATGCCATCCCGCATGTTAACATTAATTAAGTGGATGGCAAGAAGGGATTATTAGGCGATAATCCTCTAAATTGACAGATATCTTGCTAGATTCTGTTTTTCTAGATACAGTTCGTCGCCATAACAGAATAACTAAAAATACTAATTGGGAGTAGCAGATGAAATTACCGATTTATATGGATTACGCAGCGACCACGCCTGTGGATCCTCGTGTTGCTGAAAAGATGATGCATTATTTAACAATGGATGGTATTTTCGGCAATCCTGCTTCACGATCACACCGTTTTGGTTGGCAAGCTGAAGAAGCGGTTGATATCGCACGTAATCAGATAGCCGATCTAATTGGTGCCGACTCACGTGAAATTGTGTTTACCTCGGGTGCTACCGAAGCCGATAATTTAGCAATCAAAGGTGCTGCACATTTTAATAAAGCACGCGGCAAACATATTATTACCTGCAAAACTGAACATAAAGCCGTGCTTGATACTTGCCGTCAATTGGAACGCGAAGGTTTCGAAGTGACCTATCTCGCACCTGAATCAGATGGTATTTTAGATCTCAATAAACTTGAAGCAGCTATGCGCCCTGATACTACACTTGTATCCATTATGTTTGTTAATAATGAAACCGGTGTGATTCAAGATATCGAAAAAATTGGCGAAATGTGCCGTAGTCGCGGTATTGTATTTCATGTTGATGCCACCCAAGCTGTGGGTAAAGTACCGATTGACTTAACTAAACTCAAAATCGACTTAATGTCCTTTTCGAGCCATAAATTGTATGGACCTAAAGGGATTGGTGGACTCTATGTTCGACGTAAACCGCGAGTCCGTATTGAAGCACAAATGCATGGCGGTGGCCATGAACGGGGCATGCGTTCAGGTACGTTACCGGTACACCAAATTGTGGGAATGGGCGAAGCTTATAAATTAGCGAAAGAGCTTATGCCGACCGAAGTGCCTCATCTACGTAACTTAAAAAACCGTTTATGGAATGGCCTAAAAGATATTGAAGAAGTTTATCTTAATGGTTCATTAGAACACAGCGCACCGAACATTTTAAATGTGAGCTTTGCTTATATTGAAGGTGAATCTTTAATGATGGCATTAAAAGATCTGGCTGTTTCATCCGGTTCAGCATGTACATCAGCCAGTTTGGAGCCTTCATATGTATTAAGAGCATTAGGCTTGAATGATGAGCTGGCACATAGTTCAATTCGTTTTTCGATTGGTCGTTTTACCACTGAAGAAGAGATCGATTATGTGATAAATATGGTCAGAGGATCGATTGATAAATTAAGAGAACTTTCACCGCTGTGGGAAATGTTTAAAGAAGGGGTCGATCTTACCCAAATCGAATGGTCAGCGCACTAAGCTGTCTTGATTGCAAGGCTTTGTGTAAGGTGCAGTAAGGGGCATTATATCCATTGTGGCTAAATTGTTTTAAACGAAATCGAATGCGTTAAACAAACGATAACGTATAGCCACATAGATTCCCCTAAAAAATCTTCTCTATTTCTTAGTGTCGCCTATAATTATCGGCGGGACTCAATAAAAATTCGCAAGAATTAAGGATACAATTATGGCGTATAGCGAAAAAGTAGTGGATCATTATGAACATCCTCGTAATGTAGGATCTTTTGACAAAAATGATCCTAATGTGGGCAGCGGTATGGTCGGGGCTCCTGCTTGTGGTGATGTCATGCGTCTACAGATCAAAGTGAATGATAATGGTATTATTGAAGATGCTAAATTTAAAACTTATGGATGCGGTAGTGCGATTGCGTCAAGTTCGCTGGTCACTGAATGGATAAAAGGTAAATCACTTGACGAAGCTGGCGCCATTAAAAATACGGATATTGCCGAAGAGCTTGCTTTACCACCCGTGAAAATCCACTGTTCTATTTTAGCGGAAGATGCGATTAAAGCAGCGATTAAAGATTACAAAAGCAAAAAAGAGCAGAAATAATCAACGCGTAGAGAGTATCGTCTTTTCAAGGTACTCTCTTATGTACAACTATGTACAATGTAATCAATCGTATTGTGTAATCAATTTGTACAAGCAATGAACTATTTTTTGACAACAAGAATTTGACGAAAAACATCAATGGAGTAGATGATGGCAATTACATTAACAGACAGTGCCGCCAGTCGTATACAAACATTTCTGACTAAACGTGGCAAAGGGGTCGGCTTACGACTGGGTGTTAAAACATCGGGTTGCTCTGGAATGGCATATGTACTCGAATTTGCGGATAGTATTAATGATGATGATAATGTATTTGAAGATCAAAATGTCAAAATTATCGTCGACAAAAAAAGCTTAGTTTATCTTGATGGCACTGAGCTTGATTTTGTCAAAGAAGGACTAAACGAAGGCTTCAAATTTAAAAATCCTAACTCACATAATGAATGTGGTTGTGGTGAAAGTTTTAATGTTTAGACTCCCGCTATTTTTATTGGTATTTCCACATTAAGTGATCATTTTAGTGATCATATTGATTTATCATCTAAACTATTTATCTCATATTTCTATGTATAGACGGTTTTATGTATAGGCAGTTTTATTTATAGAGAATGTTATTTATAAACAATTTTATTTATAGGTAATGTGGTTATGACTAATTATTTTGAGTTATTTCAATTACCGAGCCAACTACCGGTTGATTTAGCGCAGTTAACAATGCATTATCAACAGTTACAACGGCAATATCATCCCGATAATTTTGCGACGACCGATAATCATGTTGCAACTGAAAGTGATAAAGCGGCTGTTATGCAAAAATCAGCACTGATTAATGATGGTTATCGAATTTTAAAAGATCCCGTCAAGGCGGCTGAACATTGGTTGTTATTACAAGGTATCGAATTAAATGCGGAACAAGATATTATTCATGATACTGATTTTTTAATGGAACAGTTTACTTTACGTGAGCAGTTAGATGAAATAGCACAAGATGCCGCGCAAGTTGATGATTTCTACTTGGATGTCAAACAGCGTAAGCAGTGCGTTTATCAACAATTATTACACGATCTTCAACAAAAAATGTGGTCAGCGGCGCAGCAGCAGCTATATAAAATCCGTTATCTGGATCGTTTAATTGAACAGATCGAAATGATACAAGAAGCCGCGGATAATTAAGTTTCAAGATAACAATAAAGATAATAAAGTTTAGAGATAATCAATGGTATTATTACAAATCAGTGAACCTGGACAAACACCCGAACCACATCAACGCCGTTTTGCGATAGGCATCGATCTTGGTACAACCAACTCTTTGGTGGCAACAGTAAGAAGTGGCCAAGCTGAAACTCTACCTGATTTGCAGGGAAATCATCTGTTACCTTCAGTGGTGCATTATGGTCGAAGTAACGATAATTCACCTATCATTAGCGTGGGTGAAGTGGCTAAAAAACAGGCCGCGCAAGATCCTTATAATACAATCAGTTCGATCAAACGATTAATGGGCCGCAGTTTGAGCGATATTGATACCACACACTTTCCTTATTCGCTCGATGCGACAGAAAACGGTGTCCCACAACTTAATCTCCCTAATGCTTCAGTTAATCCTGTACAGGTTTCTGCCGAAATTTTAAAAACGTTAGCCGATCGCGCTAAAGCAACCTTAGGGGGCGAACTGGATGGCGTCGTCGTTACCGTTCCAGCCTATTTTGATGATGCACAAAGACAAGCCACCAAAGATGCGGCTAAATTAGCGGGATTACATGTCTTGCGATTATTAAATGAACCGACTGCGGCGGCTATCGCATATGGGCTTGATTCCGGTAAAGAAGGAGTGATTGCCGTTTATGATCTTGGCGGCGGTACTTTTGATATTTCAATTTTGCGATTGCAACGCGGTGTCTTTGAAGTGTTGTCTACTGGCGGCGATTCTGCACTCGGCGGTGATGACTTTGATCGACTATTAGCGGAAACAATAAAAGCCAAATTAGGCCTGTTAGAGACTAAAGACCCGTTTATTAATCAGCAGATTATGGATAAAGCGGTAGCGGTTAAAATTGCTTTAAGTCAACAAGAAGCAATTACCATTACATTAAATGAGCCACCTATTTCAAGTAAGCAGTCACTCACGATTACCCGAGCAGAATTTGATCAGTTAATTACGCCATGGGTAAAACGCACATTGCAAGTTTGTCGCCGCGCTCTAAAAGATGCAGATATTTCAGTCGCTGAAGTTGTTGATGTCGTCATGGTAGGCGGCTCGACGCGAGTCCCTTTAGTTAGGCAGTTAGTGGGTGATTACTTTAAAAAAGAGCCGCTGACCTCGATTGATCCAGATCGCGTCGTGGCAATTGGTGCGGCAATCCAAGCTGATATCTTGGTGGGTAACAAACCTGACTCTGATATGCTACTCCTCGACGTGATTCCGCTCTCATTGGGGATTGAAACAATGGGCGAATTAGTTGAAAAAATCATTCCACGGAATAGTACTATTCCTTGTGCGCGGGCACAGGAATTTACCACCTTTAAAGATGGTCAAACAGCGATGATGATTCATGTTTTACAAGGTGAACGTGAATCCGTCAAAGATTGTCGATCACTTGCACGATTTACCTTGCGTGGTATTCCCCCTATGCCGGCAGGCGGTGCGCATATCCGGGTGACCTTCCAAGTTGATGCTGATGGATTACTCAGTGTCACGGCGATGGAAAAATCGACAGGTATTGAAGCTGCCATTCAGGTCAAACCGTCATATGGTTTAACCGATCATGAAATTGCCGATATGTTGCAAGATTCGATTGAGCATGCTGATCAGGATAAACAGGCCAGAATGCTTTCTGAACAGAAAGTAGAAGCGGCAAGAGTGCTAGAAGTTTTACAAACTGCACTGGATAAAGATGCAGATTTATTAGATGAACAACAATTAACGATGATTTTAACCGCAAAAGCGCAGTTAGCCGAGCTAGCAAAATCAGATGATCGTTACGCGATAGAAGCGCAGATAAAATATTTAGACAAAATCACACAAAATTTTGCTGCCCAGCGAATGGATCGCTCAATTCGTCATGCACTTGCCGGTCATAAGATCGATGAATTATAATGACTTATCAGCACCATGATAATGGTTCCCAAACAGGTTGAATGATCATGGTGATAGTGGACGAATTGGGATAAAACTGAATGGATCAGAGTGAAAGGATTGTCGTTAACGCATTGTCGTTGATAAAATCAAATTGACAACATAAATGAGATTATCATGCCAAAAATTACTTTCTTACCAAATGCCGATCTTTGCCCCGCAGGGAAAACTGTTGAGGCCAATGAAGGTGAAACTATTTTAGATGTTGCATTACGCAATGATATCGAAATCGAGCATGCGTGCGAAATGTCTTGTGCCTGCTCAACATGCCACTGTATTGTCCGTAAAGGGTTCGACTCATTAGTTCCTAGTGATGAACAAGAAGATGATATGCTTGATAAAGCGTGGGGAGTCGAACCGCATAGCCGATTGAGCTGCCAAGCGCGTGTTACTTATGACGATCTCGAAGTCGAAATACCACGTTATAGCTTAAATCATGCTAAGGAAGATCATTAAATTTATTCCTATGTTGATGCAAAGCAGTTGACTAAAAACGGTTGCGTCATTGGGAAAACGGCTCTCAAAAAAGCAATATTGGCAACAAAATAATACATAAACGTATAGTTGTTCTGAAACATCCAGATTATAGAGTGACAAAATAGACCTTGTCGCTATCATCTCTTGATAGGGTAATCTATTAATAATCTGCTATTTATGGTAACCTATCGCCACTGGTTGGCATAAGGAGTAGATGAGTGAAAGTAGTATTACCTATCGTGTTTCTAATCAGTTTACTGATTTCAAGCGTTATATTGGCGGCTCCCGCGTCAACAGATAGTTTATCCAATAGCAATTTGCCTAATAACAGCTCATTTAACAACAATTCACTTAACAACAGTGTACTTAATAATAGCCCACGCAATAGTAATTTACTCAATAACAATCTACTCAATAACAATCTACCGAATGAGAATCTATCACAAAATAGCTTAACTGCAGGTAGCAACACTGTTTTGGCAACAACCTCGACGAAGATAAATCAATTGCGCCCGTTATATCAGCAATGGTTAAGTTCGAATTCATCGTTAAATATCGATGAGCAGCAACGGTTAGTCGAATCGTTAAAAGATTATCCACTGTATCCTTACGCGAAAATGCAATTTTTGCAAAATAATATCCAGACGATTTCGGTCAGTACGGTGACTGATTTTGTACAAAATAATCGCGACTTCCCGCTCATTGGGACGTTTGTGCAATCTTTTTTGGATGAATTAACGCGACGACAAGATTGGGCGTCCATTATCGCATTCCCTGCCGATTTTGCCGGTAATAGTATGGCGGCAAAATGCCGTTATCAATACGCCCGTTATCAACAGATACAAGCACAACAGGTAGATCAACCAACGTTGCAACAAAATAACCAGCAAAATTCACCACAGAATCAAGCTGTGGCGCCAATTTGGGACACGGTAAAAACGTGGTGGTTGACGGGGAAAGAATTGCCGTCAGTGTGTGATCCATTACTTGATGCATGGGATAAAAGTGGACAAAAAAACAGTGATTTGGTTTTATTGCGCATTGGTTTAGCGGTAGAACAGAATAATTTTAGTTTAGCTAACTATTTAGCGGGGCAATTATCTGCCGATTATAAAACCATCAAAGTGAATTTATTGGCACTGTTTGATAATCCACGCACATTAGGTGATTTTTCGAAAAATATCACCGCCAGTGAATTGACTAAAACGATTGTGCTAGCGGTTTTTCCCCGTTTAGCGAGACTTGACCCGACGGCAGCCGATAAATTATTGCCAACATTGGTGACCCAACAAAATCTTACCGTAAACGAAAAAATAGCCTTAGAAAAAAACATTGCCAGTAATTATTTTGGTGATTCAACGACGGATCAACAAAAAGTGTGGCGCGATGCCTTTATTCGTGAAAATAGTGCTAACCGAAATGGTGATATGACAGTATTGATTGAACGAAGAATCCGCCAAGCGATTAATGATAATAATCGTGATGATATTGCTGATTGGTTGGCGCAATTACCGTCTAAAGATCAACATAAAGATGAATGGCAATTCCAACAGGCGCAACTTTTGTTACAGGCGAATCAAACAGATGAAGCCAATGCGATACTTGATGAGCTGGCTAAACATCGCGGTTTTTACGGTATGATTAGCGCACAAAAACGCCATCAACTGTATAAATTAGATAATAAATCACAACCTTTATCATCGTCAAACCAAGTAAAGTTACAAAATCGTTATGCCAACTTACCTGTGATTGAACGAATTGTTGAGCTGCGTTATTTAGGATTATTGTCTGAATCAAATCGTGAATGGCGCTATTACCTAAATAATCTTAATAGCAGTACGAACAATCAGCTAGAAAATAATCAGTTAGGCGATGGCGTAGAGAGTGGCGCGCCTAACTATTTAGATCTTGCGCGTTATGCTTATCTGCAAGGTTGGGGGGATCTGAGTGTCCAAGCAACCATTACCGGTAAATTATGGGATAATTGGACTGAACGATTACCTGTAATGTATCGTGATCTTTATCAAGAAACATTGAAAGACAAAGCGATTGATCTGACCTATGCCTTAGCGATTACCCGTCAAGAGAGTGCTTTAGATACGACCGCGAAATCGCCAGCTGGGGCGAGTGGCTTAATGCAGTTGATGCCCGCGACGGCTAAAGATATTGCCAAAAAACTAGGTCTAACCAGTTATTATGCCAGCGTACAGCTCTTCGATCCTAAAATGAATATTCAGTTAGGAACCTATTATCTAAATTCTGTGTACCAACAAAATGGCAATAATCGCATTTTAGCTTCAGCGGCTTACAATGCTGGCCCTAATCGCGTTAAGCGATGGTTAAACAGTAGTGGTGGGAAATTAGATGCGGTGGCGTTTATTGAAAGCATCCCTTTTACTGAAACCCGAAATTATGTTAAAAATGTGCTGGTATATGACTATATTTATCAACTGTTGCTAAATCAATCTGACGATAAAATCGCCGCAGGAATCTTGACGCAAAACGAATTTATTCAATCTTATTAGATACAACGTTGAGTAAGAATCAAAACCGCTAATATTAAGCATTAAGGTAAAATAGTGAGTTATCGGTAAGCAGCCCGATAAGCTTGCCGATTTTCCATGGACAAAAGAGTAAGAGTTTAGGAATAAAATGAACAAACACGAATGGCAAAAAACGGTTGATCTTTTATGTGATGCCTTCAATGATGGCTATGCGCATGATATTTTAAAGCTGCTTATGACGAATGACGAGCGCGATGCATTAATCACGCGCGTAAAAATCGTACAAGCTTTATTAGATAAGTCAATTAATCAACGCCAGTTGAAAGAGCAGCTTGGCACAGGCATTGCGACAGTTACCCGTGGCTCCAATAGCTTAAAAGAAGTGTCTGCCGAATTTCGGCAATGGTTAGAAAAGGCGATATTGGATAAATAAACACCCTCTATCCTCTTTGCGGCTATTCCTTTAACAAAGCGACTTCGTTTTCGGTGATAACCGGAACACAATAATCACATTCCACTTGCTGAATATTTTCTGCTGTTTCGGCAGTTAAGTTATCAAGATTGTGGTAGATTTCAATCGAACAGCCCGAACGTAACTTGACTTTTAAAGCCAGCATAGCGGCTAAATGCACTTGCGAAATAAATTCGCGGAAATTTTCTGGGTGCCCAATATATTTGAAGCAGAGATAAAGGCCGCCCGCATGCGAAAACTGTTCAATATGTTCAAGATGATTATTGTTTTCGAGCGCAATAGTGTAAAACACCTCTTGTTCTTCAGCATTGTCGCGGCTTTTCTGAATTTGGCTAAAGGCATAAATTCTATCTGGCAAACGTTCACTTTTTTGCGGGTAACGCGATAAATAATTTTGAAAAAATTGCTGCCTAAACTTATTTTTTTCGTCCAATAATTGGCTAAGACTACAATTATTTTTATACGTAATTCCCCAAAATATTTGGGCAGGCATTTCGACAAAAACAGGTTCAGGTAGCAGTAGCTGCGCTTTATTGAGGGTAATCGGCGGCATTAATCCAGTCGGATCCCAATATTCGTCACGACGATAGCTAGCAGGGGTGGCATTGAACTGTTTTTTGAATGATCGCGTAAATGTTTGTTGCGAATCGAACCGATACTGCATAGCAATATCTAAAATAGGCTTGCTGGTCATCCGTAATGAGAGTGCCGCATAAGTTAGGCGACGTTGCCGAATATAAGTGCCTAAAACTTGTCCGGTCACCTCTTTAAACATACGTTGCAGATGCCATTTAGAATAGCCGGATTTATGTGCTACATGGTCGATTGATAATGGTTGCTCCAGATTCTTCTCAATCCATAGAATAAGATCTGAAATAATGCTAACTTGATTCATAAAACTCCACTATCACTTAACACGACCACATATTAAGGGATTATGCCGTAACCGCTATAATATGCAAGATAAAATTGAAAATATCTAAGGGTAAGAATGGTATATATTCGTTACGCGTATTTTTTATAATTTTGTTTTTGTAGCTCTGTTTTTATAATTTTGTTCTTATGACTTTATTCTGCTGACTAGCCGCTAGCAAGATGGCGAAAGTATTGTCGGATTTATAGGGATTGCTCTATAGCCTCGTTATATGTTTCGCGCATCATTGGGGAATGAAGTCAATATCTTCATAAGCCAGTATCTTAGCTGATATTTTAGCCGCTACTATTAATAATAAGAGTGCGTTCCTGCATGGTGTTCCGTAATATCACGAACGCCGGCAAGTTCTGGGAACTCACTGAGCAATTGTTTTTCAATACCTTCTTTTAAGGTGTAATCCACCATAGAGCAACCGTTACAACCGCCACCAAATTGTAAAATCACATAATTATCATCGGTTAATTCAACCAAACTGACATGACCACCATGCCCAGCCAATTGTGGATTGATATTGGCCTCAATAGCATAATTAACACGCTCAATCAATGGCGCATCGTCGGCCACTTTTTTCATCTTAGAATTAGGGGCTTTTAAGGTTAATTGAGAACCTAATTCATCGGTGACATAATCGATGGTGGCTTCTTCCAAAAAAGGCGCGCTGGTTGCGTCGATATAGACAGAAAAACCGTTTTGCTTTTCTTCAATATCGCCTTCTTCCACAGTATCAGCAGGGCAATAAGAGACGCCACACTCTGCACTCATGGTACCGGGATTCATAACAAAAACCCGAATTTGTGTGCCTTCGGCTTGATTGGCTAATAATTTTTTGAAATGTGCTTGTGCTGGCTCTGAAATAGTGATGATAGACATAAATTCGCTCTCTTCTTCACGCATAAAATTGGTGAAGTATTGTTATAGGTATAATAAGTTATAGATATAATAAATAGTTGACTAAATTTATCAATTATTATAGGGGCTATAGGGGGGATTTACAACTTGCTTTTATGATTGTTTTCATCGCAGCATAGCCTACTATTTATAGCAATGTCCGGCATAAACAGAGGATCTGTATATGCGCTGCCCCGTGTTTTTTTAGCTGTTCACTGATAGCCTTAATCGTATTCCCCGTGGTCACGATATCATCAATCACTAAAACGGTCTTCCCGGTTAAATCTGTCTGGCACGCAAATAGCGCTTTGACATTGATGCTACGCGCTTTTAGTGAAAGTTTTTTCTGATCGGATCGTTTTTGTTGACGCTGCAATAAATAAGGTAAAAAAGGGCGATTCAGCCAATGCGCAACAGGCTTAGCCAGCAGCTGTGATTGATTAAAACCACGTGACCAATAACGGCTATGGTGTAAGGGCACGCAGGTTACCAGATCCGGTTTGCAGAGCTTTCCTTGTAAATAATCATCATACCACGCTAAAAATAGTAGGCGCGCTAAGGCCAACGTCAGTTCTATTTTTTGATAGAACTTTAGGTGATGGATGACTTTTTTGAGTGGCTGAATATAATCGGATACCGCAATCAATTTATCCCAATTAGGTTTGGTTGCTCGGCAGCGATAGCAGATTTTTGCCGGTAACGAATGCGGCAAACTACACTGTGGGCAAACTTTATTGAGCCGAGGTAATATATTAACACAACGGCTACAAATACCATGATGAGCAAGTTGTAAAGGTAATTGACATAAAAAGCAGCGCATAACATAGTCCCGAATAGTTTATGATAGTTAGAGTTTTTATATGAATATTTCAGAAGTAGTATACGTTTATGTCTAATTTCCCCTGATAACCTCTATTCGAGAACGGCGAGTTGATTAGACGCAAAAAGTAAATACGCATAAAAATAACTAACAATAGCCTATACTCTTTTTTCTGATAATAGCGTTTAGGATTGTTGGCGTTGCGATCGTCCTCGCAAAATTTAACGCAATTTTACACAATTTATGTTTTTATTATCGCCATTATATCGAGTATAATTTCGCGAATCATTTACCATCTCTATTTTTATAAAAAGTACTTTTAGAAAGGATATAATAACGTGAAACGACTACAACAACTTTTCATCACTCTTTTTTTGGCTCTGTTTTCTATGGCGGCGCTAGCCGATACGAAAGTGCTCTTACAAACAAGTATGGGCGATATCGAGATCGAACTGGACAGTAAAAACGCGCCGATTTCAGCAAAAAATTTCACCGATTATGTGAATAGCGGTTATTACGATGGGCTAGTTTTTCACCGTGTGATCCCGAATTTCATGATTCAAGGTGGGGGTGCCGATGATCAATTAAAATTTAAAGAACCGAATGCGGCGATTAAAAACGAAGCTAATAATGGTTTGAAGAATGATCGGGGTACGATTGCGATGGCGAGAACAAGTGCACCAGATAGTGCAACCAGCCAATTTTTTATTAATGTCGTTAATAATGATTTTTTAAATTATCGCTCACCTGATAATTATGGTTATGCTGTTTTTGGTAAAGTGATTAAAGGTATGGATGTGGTTGATAAAATCGTCAACGTGCCCACTAAACGCATGGGACCTCATCAGAATGTGCCGGTAGAACCCGTTTATATTATCAAAGCAACTGTCGAAAAAGAGTAAGTCTGTTCTCTTTTAGTATGATTTTTAGTATGGTTTCTAGCAGAGTTTTTACCATCCTAGTTTTTACGATCATAGTTTTCACCACAATGAGTGAAAAATTAGGGGGATGTTAGTTAGGTTCTCGCCTAACTAACTACCTATCTAATTACCTAACTAACTACCAACCTATCTAAACTAACTGGCGACTTGATCACTCACCTCGCTAACATCCCCTCAGCATGATAACTTCACGCGTTACAGGCAACTTTTGGCTGATCGTTAAAAAGAACACGCCGCTATTTTTTATTGTAAATTCATTAATAGATTAGCCAATGTTCGTACGCCAGCGCCAGTCGCACCTGTTGCCCAAAGTGCGGTTGCACTTTTGCGGAAGGTTGCTGAACAGTCAATATGTAACCAACCTTTTTTATAATCTTCAATAAAATAGGATAAAAATGCAGCGGCGGTGCTGGCACCGGCAGTATTCGGTAATCCTGAATTGGCGATATCGGCAAACGCGGAAGGGAATTGGCTACGGTGGAATTCGGCTAATGGTAATCGCCAGAACGCTTCATGTTCAGCTTCGCTACTAGAGAGTAATTGTGCCGCGAATTTATCATCAAATGTTAACAAAGAATGATAGTCATTACCCACGGCAATTTTAGCTGCACCGGTTAAGGTCGCACAATCAATGATATAGTGAGGATTATCGTTATCTGCACATAGCAAGCCATCTGCTAACACGAGTCGTCCTTCTGCATCGGTATTTTCGATTTCAACCGTTTTGCCGTTACGATAGTGAATAATATCGCCTAATTTAAAGGCATTCCCGCTCACTAAATTATCCGCACAACATAAATAAAGTTTTATGCGATGTTGCACGCCTCTTGCAATTGCCAGCGCCAATGCGGCAGATACTGTCGCTGCGCCGCCCATATCCGATCGCATGGATTCCATAAAGTTCGTCGGTTTTAAGCTATAACCACCCGAATCAAAGGTAATTCCTTTCCCCACTAAACAAGCCATAATAGGCGCGTGTGGATTTTTAGTTGGATTGTAATCCAGTTCGAGTAAAGCCGCAGGTCTATCCGAACCTTTACCGACCGTATACATACCCATATAATCGTGCTCTTTGAGCGCCTCACCAGAAATAATTTTGTAGGTAATATCCGGCGAATAATGTTTGATAAAATTAGCGCTTTGGGTTGCGAGCTCAAACGGCGTAAGTGTTTCAGCCGGCTCGTTAATGATATCGCGACACCAATCGATAATGGCAAGACGGCGTTCTAATTCATCTTTATCTTGCGAACTTAAGGTTGCCCAAGTGATGTTATTCTGTTTTTTAGCGTTACGGTAACCTAACCAAAAATGCCACGAGGCTTCGAGATCCCAATTATCACCCACGAGTGTGACATGCTTTATATTTTGATTATCGATTTTTCGGCCCGCGCGTTGAATCGCACCTAATCGATGTTCTGGCTTGTAATGAATAGTAATCGCATCGTGAGTAAAACTCAGTAAAGCGTCTTCCCCCCATTGTGTGGGCGCGGGGCTATCAGAAAGTAAAATAGAAAGTGTTGTGGCTGTATTTTTGGACATGATTTATTCCTTAATTGTGCTATATGAATAGTGCTATATGGCAGTCGAAAATGGTGACATGATAATCAGTATATACCGGTTATTCGCAAATAGGGTGATTTTATCTGAATCCGAACATATCGTCGATTTTTGCGTGTGAACAGATAATCAATGGCCGTCAGCAGAGCATGTTTTTGCCGATTCGAGGAAAGGATATAGATCAAAAGAATAAGCCAATTATCAGTAAAATCATGGTAAGATATTTATTCTTTTGGCGTACTTATTGTGTCATTTGGACGTGCTTTTGCCGTATTTTTATCGTACTTTTATTATAAGCATTGCTTCCTTCTAACGCGCGATGACGGTAGTTAACGGAATAAAATGACGACATTTAATGATAACATTTAATGACAACAGGTATCTAACCGATGGGGTAAAAGAGCATAGCAATGAAAAGGAGAGATAATGACATCGATTGTACCGATAAAAAATGGAATTAATTTTCGCGATCTTGGCGGAATTAAAACCACCGATGGTGGCACTATTCGGCCGGGTGTTTTATATCGATCTGGCGCTTTTTCGCATATTACCGCCGCCGAAGCTGATTTTTTAGCCGATCACTTGCAACTACATTATGTACTTGATTATCGCGATAAAACCGAAATTAGTGAGCACCCCGACAATTTGTGGCGTAATGTGACTTATATTAATGCGCCGGCCAATCCGCTCAACGACGATGTGACCGCCAGTTTAACCAGTGAACTGGAAAGTGATGATCAGCATCTAAAAAAATATTATCCTTATGATTTTATGATTAAATTATATCAGTTGCTACCTTTCAATAATGCCGCGTATCAGCAACTTGTTACGCTATTATTACGTGAAGACAACAAACCCCTCGTGCAACACTGTGCGGTGGGTAAAGATAGAACGGGTATTGGCGTTGCATTAACACTATTTGCGCTTGGTGTTGATGAAGAGAGCGTGATGAAAGATTACCTTTTGACCGAAACGATTTTAGCCGATTATCGCGACAAGCTGTTAAGCAAAATAAAAGCGAAACTGACGCCGGCAGAATTCGAAAATCATAAACAGATCTTTGCCGCTAAAAAAGCGTATTTATCGGCGGCCATTCAAGCCATAAAAGATCGTTATCACTCTATTGATAATTGGCTTGCGCAAGAGTACCAATTAACGCCAAAAAATCGGAAAATTATCCAAGATAAATATTTAATTTAGCCCCATTATCTTTGTCGATAGCTAACCTATTGTACACGGCAGTGAAACTGACAGTATATTGAGCAAAATACGATAACAACACAGAATAATATAAATAATCAAATGATTAATCTAACAAGGAGCAATGTCATGTTAACCAAAGAAATGGTCAAAAAACTGAATGATCAAATTAATGCAGAATACTATTCAGCCAATTTATATATGCAGATGAGCGCATGGTGTGATGATCAAAATTTCCAATCTTTTGCGAAATTTTTGCGTGATCACGCAGGTGAAGAGCGTGAACATATGGAACGTCTATTTGACTATGTGCTTGATTGTGGTTCACTTGCCTTAATTGGTCAAATTAGTGCGCCAACCAGTCAATTTAAATCATTATTAGAGCTGTTTAAAGCCGCTTACGCGCATGAAATTGAGATCACAAAACAGATTAATGGTCTGGTCGATTATGCGCTAACCCATAAAGATTACGCGACATTTAACTTCTTACAATGGTTTGTTTCTGAACAGCATGAAGAAGAAAAATTGTTTAAAACCTTGGTCGATAAGCTGGAATTAGTAGGTGAAAATAAACGTGATCTCTTCTTTATGGATAAAGATCTCAATCGAACATTATCTGAATCAGGTTTATTAACCTCAGAAGATTAGTCACTCACTAAATCTTTTTTACCTGATCTTGTTAACAACATCTTATTAACACGATCAGGTTAGCAAGCGTAAATCGTCAATATGGCAATTACTGCTGACTGATAGATGTATATCGCCCACTTGCTGATAATGATAGTAAAAATGGTCAGCAAAGGGGGCGGAAATCATATCTGTTTTAGGATTAACTATCACTGATTTCATCTGCCAAACGCCCTTAGCATACAATTTTAACGCAGACTCTTTAAGTGTCCATAATTGCCAAAAAGCATGCAGTGGATCGACCTGTTGTGCTAACCACGCATTTTCTTCTTTAGAAAAAAACGTATTTGCGACAGCAAGATAATTGTTGCGTGTGCGCGCCAACTCAATATCTAAACCGATACGGCCATGACGACGGATAGCAACTGCCACAAAGTTTTGGCTATGGCTAATATTAAAATCAGGCAAGTCGGGATTGGCAAACTGCGGGCGATTATTATCACCTAATATAATTGATGGTAAAATAGGCAATTGATAATACTGTTTTAACAAACTGGCTAGTATTGAACGGCACACAAGAAACTGTTTTTTCCGTTGTGAGGATTGGCGCTGATTTGCTTCATCTATGACAGCATCGGGCAATAACGAAAAATCAATCGTTGCTCGGTTAAGATCAGCAAGTTGTATAATTAACATAATTCTTGGATATAAATAGCGATAAAAATTATTTTGCCTAGTTTAACAGCATGCTATGCTAACTAAAAATTTATTATTTTAGTTTGTCTAACAATTGTTCCCTAACAAGTTTTTTTTCAATGTTTTTTTAATAACATTTTTTAACAAAGTTTTTAACAAAGTTTTTTTAACAACAGTTCCCCAAAATAAGGTGTAATTATGTCATTACCTACAATCTTAATCGGCGCTGGGCGCAAAAAACGTTATACTCAAGGTGCAGTCAACCCAGTTGTGCAGCGCGCTTCGTCATTAGTTTTTGAAAGTGTGGCAGCTAAAAAAGAGGCCACGGCAAATCGGGCAAAAGGGGGACTGTTTTATGGGCGTCGTGGAACATTAACGCATTTCGCGTTGCAAGATGCATTGACAGAAATCGAAGGCGGCGCCGGTTGTTACCTCTATCCGTGTGGCGCAGCCGCTATTTCGAATGCTATTTTAGCGTTCGTTAAAGCAGGCGATCATATTTTGGTTTCTGAAGCGGCCTATGAACCAACACAAGAGTTTTGCAACCATATTTTACATGATTTTGGCATCACAACGGACTACTTTTCGCCATTAATTGGTCGTGATATTGCCAAAGCGATTAAAGCGAATACCAAAGTGGTTTTTTTAGAATCCCCCAGCTCGATTACGATGGAAGTCAGCGATATTCCGGCTATCGTGCAAAGTATCCGCCAAGTTAACCCTGACATTGTGATTATGATTGACAATACTTGGGGTGTCGGAGTGCTTTTTAACGCGCTAGAACACGGTATTGATATTTCGATTCAATCCGGCACGAAATATCTAATTGGTCATTCTGATGGCATGCTTGGCACGGCAGTGGCGAACAAACGTTGTTGGGATCAATTACGTGAACGTTCTTACCTAATGGGGCAGATGTGCGATGCCGATACCGCTTATTTAGCATCGCGTGGGCTACGTACACTCGCGGTACGCCTAAAACAGCATCATGAAAGTGGACTGAAAGTTGCCAAATGGCTAGCGAATCACCCAAAAGTTGCCACGGTGAATCATCCGCTGTTAGCCAGTTGTAAAGGTCATGAGTTTTTTAAGCGTGATTTTTCCGGCGCCAGTGGCTTATTCTCATTTATTTTGAAAGATCACTTAGATGATGTGGGATTAGCTGAATTCCTTGATAATTTTCGTCACTTTTCGATGGCCTATTCATGGGGTGGTTTTGAATCGTTAATTCTGGCCACGCAACCCGAAGAGTTAGCGAAAATTAGGCCGGTATCAGGTGTCGATTTTACAGGAACGTTAATTCGTCTGCATATTGGATTAGAAGATCCCGATGATCTTATCGCTGATCTCGCCGCCGGACTGAATCGTATCAAATTACATAAAAATAGAGTGAACGCGATTCAATCATTGCGTTAGCCACTTATATTGAGGGAATATGATTACGGTATCATCGGATTGGCAAGAACCGATTTGGCAGACGGTTAGCGCGGCTATCCAAAATAGAACAGCACTTTTAGTGGCGTATAGTGGCGGCATCGATTCGACAGTGTTGCTGCATACCCTTACTGAACTCAAACAACAGTGCATGATAGCTAATCTACGCGTGCGTGCGATTTATATTCATCATGGATTAAGCCCAAATGCAGATGAATGGGCTAAACATTGCCAAGCGCAATGCCAGCGTTGGCAAATTCCTTTTATTATTGAAAAAGTTCAGATAGATAAATCGACCGGTAATATCGAAGAACAAGCGCGTAATGCACGTTATGCCGCCATTGCTCGGCATTTAAACGATGATGAAACGCTTTGTACTGCGCAACATTTAGATGATCAGTGCGAAACTTTTTTGCTGGCATTAAAACGGGGGAGTGGACCCGCTGGGCTTGCTGCAATGGCACAAGAACGCATAAGTGATCACTCATCGTCGCATCCGCACGAACTGTTACGCCCACTCCTAACCATTTCGAGACAACAGATTGAAGACTATGCGACGCGTCATCATCTGACGTGGATTGAAGATGAAAGTAATCAAGATGACCATTATGATCGCAATTTTTTACGATTAACGGTCATACCTAAATTAACCGCACGTTGGCCACATTTTTCACAAATGGTGGCGCGTAGTTCTGAGCTTTGTCGGCAACAAGAACAGTTACTTGAAGAACTGTTATGGCCAGAACTGCAGCAAATCATCACCACCCCAAAACAGTTGCCGATTGCGCTATTGCGGGCGTGCTCTGATTATAAACGTAATGCCTTATTACGGCTCTGGTTAAAGATAAATCAGACGGCTATGCCGAGCCTAAAACAACTCGCATTGATATGGCAGACGGTTGCGCTTGCGCAAGACGATGCGAATCCTGCGTTCATCTTAGCAGATAAGCAGATTCGCCGTTATCAAGATCAGCTCTATTTATTACCTCACTTTCACGATCTCAAACCGGTTATTTTATCGTGGGATTTACTCTCGCCCTTGGTTTTGCCGGATCAGTTAGGCAGATTGTTAATCAGCACTGTGTCGGATAAGGTGGAACAACAAGGCGAACAGATAAACTGTTTATCGCCACTCGGTTGTCGTCGACCTAAAAAAGATGAACAGGTCACGGTACGTTTTCATGCGCAGGGGCGATTTCATATTGTGGGGCGATCCGGTTCGCGAACGATTAAAAAATTATGGCAAGAACATGCCGTTCCCCCTTGGATGCGAAGCCGTATTCCACTTATTTTTTATAATGAACAGTTAATTGCTGCAGTGAATTGTTTTGTGACGACAGAAGGTGAAGGAAACGAAATCTATTTTCTGCAAAGTGATCATGCTGCATATTAATGCTATCTGCAGATCGATTATCACGACGAATCAGCAAAATAAAAAACGATCATTCATTAGACTGATTTTGGTGCTTCGATTAAAAGCACTTTGCAACAGATTGTGTTAAATACATAAATACATAAATACATAAATACATAAATACATAAATACATAAATACATAAATACATAAATACATAAATACATAAATAAATGAATAAATGGCAGGATGTGAAGAAATTTCGCCAGGGTAAACTGGCGAACAAATGCAATTAAGGCTCATAGCGCGGTGAGCGTGGTCCGTATAAAATACCGTTATTACCACCGGCACTTAATAACCGAACACTGGCTGTGCCTGCATAAGCATACTCACCATCCGTTGCTGTGGTTACCACTTGGCGAGCGGCCGCTGCAACCAACATACCAATCAAACTGCCGCCACCATTATTATTCGAATCTTCTCGAGAAGAGGCCGAAGCATAACCTTTCCAAAGTTCCTTGCCAGTATGGCCATCCACTAATACACCGGATATATCGACCGTCGTATCGCTAGATATCACGATATAATCGGTACTGTATTTTTCAATAGTTAAATAAAGGATCGCATCGGCATTAAAGATATCATTTAATTTGCTTAGACTAATCTCCTTCGCATCTTCACTGGTGGTGATACCATTTTGTTTTAATGTTTCATTAACCAACGTGACCGGTAGCGTATAGTAGCCTGATTCAGCCAGCGGCATCGTCACTTGTGCATAAATACTGTTAATCGCATTGACATCCACACTTTTATTCACAGGTGGTAAGATCAGAATTGATTTTGGTTTACTATTTTTAAATGCGGTATAGTCTTGATTACCTTGTTGGCTACCACACGCGGAAATAATAAATAGTATTGATAGTATACTGATTATTTTGATCATCTTAATCATTATTGGTTCCTTTTCCCTTCCATATTATTGGTTAAAAATGTCATATAATTGGTCGATTCTGGATACAGCGATTTTTCTTTATCTAAACTTGCTTTAGCTTCAGCATAGCGACCTTCTTGAATATAAAGCAGGCCTAAATGGGCATAAAGACCCGGTGGAACGGCCTTGTTTTTGGAATCCGCGACAGTAATGATTTTTTCTAAAGCGGCAATTTGCTCAGTTGGGTTTGCCTTTGTCTGTTTAAGTGTTTTGTAAACATTATCTTGATAATCGCCCCAATAATAGAGAGACTTATCATGAGAAGAATAGCCTACCAGCAATAGTGCAGGCAGTATGAATAGTGACAAATAATATTTCATGTATTGACCTTATGTAGTTATGATAAAAAGTGATATCGATTATTTTTCAAGATGATGAGTTTATCTTGAACGTAAATAGTCTTCCGACTCACATCGGCAGCATAGAGCAAAAAAATGTGTCTAGGGCACAATCCTATGGCTTATCGGTTTGGTGTCTATTTTTTATCAACAACATCGCGTATACAAATGACGTTGATAGGCCATATTGTTTGTAAACAAGGTTTTTATAAAAAATGTTTTTACAAACAATGCTTTTGCAAACAATATGATTTATAATCAATGCGTTATATCTATTGTATTTTATAAATACTATAGTTATAACTAACCCATATAGACAAACGCGATACACATCAATGGATTTATTGTGCTAAGTGACAGTTGCCTTGTTGAATACTGGTAACAAGCGTATTAACAGCATTACTAATCGCCAGATCTAAGACTTTGCCATTTAAGGTAGAATCGTAACTTGCTGTGCCGCCAAAACCGATAATTTCACGATTACTTAGTTGATATTCACCAGCACCTTGTGCACTACAAACGATTTCTGATGTATCGGCATTCACAATATTTAGCGTGGTTTTTGCATAAGCGATCTGCTTTTTGCCTTTGCCTAAAATACCAAATAGTTGTTTATCGCCTTCATCTTTACGACCAAACTCCGTAATATCACCGGTGACTAAGTAGTTTGCGCCTTTAATATTAGGTGCCGCCTTACCTTTAAAGGTGGTTTCTTGTTTGATCTCTTGTAGATTGACTCTATCTAACACATTGAAATAATGGGTTTGCTGTAAGTGTGCAGTCAAAATGGTTTTGGCTTGATTACCTAGGCGATCAACACCATCCGAAAAAATCCCACGTTGAAAGTTTGATAAATTATCAAATTTACCAATCGAAACAGGGGTAACGGCGCCAGAATAGTTCGCATAGGTGTGAACAGGGGTAACTTCGATACTTTTGGATGATTCAGTGGCACAACCAGCTAGCATTGCAGCACCAAGCGTGAGGGGAGTAATTTCTTTAACATTATATTTCCTTTTTCCATGATTATAGTTATAGATGATTTTTATAAAAATTTTTAAGTATTATCTTTATTTTTATTAAAAGGTCAATATTTAGTTGTCGGTGCTATCTTGCAGACGTATTTTCCAACGTAATCGCAATATTTTACTTATTCGCATTTTGGTATGATTAGTAGGGCGGGATACAGCCATTGTCTTGGCAATACACTGTCATTAAAGTAAGGTTAACCGTTAGTATGCTTTACACATCTTTACAAAAAGGGTGTAGGATTATTTTGACATAAATCATATTATCACGTAACATTCAGCAGTCTAAATTACATACAAATACGACCTATATTGATATTTTTATTCAGTTTTACCGCGGTTATCTTTTGGATAGATCAGAAATAACAGTAAATAATAAAAAATTTGTTATGTATGGACATAAAAAATTGAAAAAGAATAAAGAAAGTGCTAGAATGAGAAAAATACAAAAATACAACTGCTAGAGCCGTTAACTGAGGGTTTAGCTGCACAATTTCTCGTCACACCACATCGCCTTTATTCACCATTATTCTATTCATTCTTACTGCCATTTTGTACATTATATCGACTGTTATTTGGTTGGGTTTATCGCCGACGTAATTTACACACTTTATCTAGCTTGCATTATCGGCATAGCTAAGGCTACCCAGATCACCTACATAGCTTACATCGCCAATATCACCCACATCGCCAACGTTTATCAGCCGCGACAATACTTATCGCGTTATTAGACATGAGTTGTGCGTTTAATGCTAATGCACTGTCAGCCACCACCGCGAATGCCATCCAAGGGACGCCGCCTTATCTCACCTTTGATGGTGGGGTAACCAAAGCGTATGACACCGCGACATTATTGGGCATCAAGCTATCGGATGGGCGAGATTTTAATCAAAGTAATAATCCATCAAGTACCAATAACCCAATTGAATTACCGGTTGCCGGGCAATCAGCCGATGATATCGAGATGTTTATCCCTAAACAAAAAGTGAGTGTCACTTTGGATGAGTTAATTCGTGCTCCTAATAGTTATTGGCGAGATGATAATGAAGATGGGCAGGGCACCAATGGTATTACGGCAACCGGCACCTTAACCATGCAAGTACAAGACTCGTTCGGGAATACTATTGGTCGCAGTGATAGCTTAACGCCTTGCGAAAGGTATTACAAAATCACATTAAGCAGCAGTGGAGGGCGATTAACTACCCAATATGGCTATCCGAATAGTACTAATTTCAATATCGCTAGTGCGATTTACTATGTCAAACCTAAAATGCCCGATATAGCAATTGTTTGTTATGCACGACCTAACCTGACCCATAGTAGTTTAAATGGTGGTTATTGGATGACGAACTTAGATGGGCCAACCAGTCAATGGTCTACGAGAAATGGTTTTAAAACACAGAATATCAACTCTCCAGCGACTAACTTCCCGACAACCGGGGGAAATGGTTTTTTCTTTCATCTTTTTATGATCGGCTCTAGGATTAATTGGCAAGATGTCAGTTATGATAAAAGTCCAAGTGATTCTGGGATCGATCTTACCTTGGGGTTGGCCTTAACAATGATAGCGTGAAAATAACCTTAGCTGGTCCAATAAAACAAGATAATAATCCAGACAAAATAAACTATTACAATAGTGCTGTTCCAACGACATTCACACTCTACACTGATACAACCAAGCAGCATAAGCTCTATAGTTTTATGATAGGAAAATGGTTTATTTATGATGGAGGTTATTCAGGCATACCGTATAGAGAAGATCAATGTAGTAATGATCTGGGTAGTCGTTACCGAATAACAAATGTCGTTGACTTAACGAATGCGAATGCATTGGATTGGACAGGAGGATTGCCCGGACAACCCAATAATTATCAACGCCGTATTGGTGGAGGATTATTTAGTGAGTGGGGAGATATGAATAATTATAGTCCTAACGGTAGTATCCCAAATTCTGGCGCCTATTTTACTGTTGGAAATAAATATATGATTCATTCATCCAACGGATCTTTTAACATTGTTAGCAATGCTGTTCCTAAAGATTACCTTTGTGTGACACCTTAACGTTTACGGGTGTGGCATAGAGAGTCATAATCTTATCCTTTTTGTTTTTTTATCTTAGACGTGGGTGAGCAGACTCATGCTACCTTTTATCTATCAAAACTCAAAAAATAAGGGGCAGTAAGTACTGTGTTATAAATGTTTTACGTCTCTCTTTTTGCCTATGGATAGCTAACTAAAAGTTGGCCACCATTGTTTGCTATTCATTTAGCCATTATTTTGCCTTTCACTTTTTGGGTAAAGGCTAGTTTTACCTCAAAACAATAAGTTATTTATTTGGATGTTTCAGAACTATACTATGTTTACGTCAAAATATTTATGTCAAAATTTTGAAAATAACCCAATAACCCAATAACCCAATAACCCAATTCCTGTCTTGGATTTGTGATATTAGCCCAATCGCAATCACGGTTAGACTAACCATCACGTTAACCATTAATTCATTCTATTCTTTAAACTTCTTTACAAAAATGTCGCGGGGTTATTTTGACATAAATCATATTATCACGTAACATTCAGCAGGCTAAATACCTATAAATATGCCCTATATCGATATTTTTATTTAGTTTTGCCGCGGTTATCTTTTGGGGTGATCAGAAATAACAGCAAATAACAAAAATTTTGTTATGTAGGGACGTAAAAAAATGAAAAAGAATAAGGAAAGTGCTAGAATGAGAAAAACACAAAAACACAACTGTTAGAGCCGTTAGTTGATGGTTTAGCTGCACAATTTCTCGTCACACCACGTCGCTTTTATTCACCATTATCTGCTTTATTCTTACTAATATTTTGTACATTATATCGTCTGTTATGCGGTTGGTTTTATCGTACCAGTGTACATAATCTACATATTTTATCTAACTCACATCATCGACGTAGTCTACATGAACTACCTGGTTTATATCACCGATATAGCTTAGATTACCCAGATTACCCTCATCGGCAATATCATTCACATCGCCAATGTTTACCAATCGCGACAATACTTATCGCGTTATTAGGTATTGGTGGGGCGTTTAATGCCAATGCACTGTCGGCCACCACGGCGAATGCTATCCAAGGGACGCCACCGTATCTTACTTTTGATGGTGGCGTCACCAAAGTGACCAATGTTGATGAGTTATTGGCGATTACCCTTTCTGATGGCCGGCGTTACACGCCATCGACGAATTCATCGTCGGCGAGCAATCCGATTATGTTGCCGGTGGCGGGGCAGACGCTGGCCGATGTACAGATGATAGTTCCGACTAATGTGAATAGCATCGCGTTAAGCAGTTTAATTGCTGCACCTTATAACTATTGGGGTGATGATAATGGTGATGGACAAGGCACCAATGGCATCACTGCCACCGGCACGGTCAGCGTGCGGCTGTATGATGCAAATAATACCTTGCTGAGTCGCAATGCGACATTAAATCTGTGTGATTCCTCCTATTATCGTGTGGAATTAAGTAGTACAGCTGGGGCATTGACCACCCGATATGGTTACCCGCGTACCAGCAATTTTACCGTATCGAATGTTACCTATTATATCAAACCTTATGGCGCACCCTCTGCCTGTTACGCGCAACCTAACTTATTGTATCAAGCTTATGGGGGAGCTAATATGATTGGATTAGTTAATCAATGGCGTCAAGATAAAGGATTTATTGTGCAAGATATTAATAATCCTGCCGCTAACTTCCCAACTACGGGGGTAAATAACGTCTTTTTTAATCTCATCTTAGCTGGTGCGACAGTGAGCGATATCACTTACGAGGCAGAACCGGCCAGTTCGGGACTGCATCTGACCATTACCGGAAGTGGCAATGTGGCAAAAGTGACCTTAACCGGCCCGAGACATGGAGCCACACCGGCTGAAGCGGCGACTGCTGTACCAACTACCTTTACCTTATATGCCAATACCAATGGTCAAAGAACGAAACTCTATAGTTTTAAGCTAAACAAATGGTTTATCGCGAGTCCTGACCTAGTGCAGAATACTAGCGTAATACCCACTGGTTATAATGCAAATTATTGTAACCGTTATGGTACAGGCTATCGCTTTCCACATATTGGCGAATTGACTAACGCCAATAATAGTGATCTTGGTTGGACAGGTAGTTTAGGGAGTCAAGGAACTA
The DNA here is from genome assembly GCA_029433345.1 of Orbaceae bacterium ESL0727. Classification (GTDB taxonomy): domain Bacteria; phylum Pseudomonadota; class Gammaproteobacteria; order Enterobacterales; family Orbaceae; genus Gilliamella. The sequence goes on along the minus strand of JAQTHY010000001.1, from coordinate 318,589 downwards.
AATATTACACCAGGCAAATTGGTGGTGGTTTGTTTGCTGAGTGGGGGAGTATGTCAGTGTATAACACTATTGGTAATTATTATTACCCCAATACTGATATTAATAGAATGACAACTTTTATGTGGGTAGATAACCGTCTGGTAACAGGTCGGCTAGCTGGAGTTAGTTCTATTATTGGTCTTGTGGCAACGTCGGATAATTATACTAGTAATGGTTACTCGGCACATATGTGTATCACCAACTAATTGTATTACACAATTTACTAAACAATTATTGGGCAAACACTTACTCAGTAAACAATAGTTCAGCAAACAGTTCTTCAGTACAAAATAGTCCTGCTAACACTCGTGGCTAACTAAAAGGTTAGCCACTGTTGTTTGCTATGCATGTTAGCCATTACTGTTACTTTTCACCTTTTGGTAAAGGTTAGTTTTACCTCAAAACAATAAGTTATTTATTCGGATGTTTCAGAACTATATGACGTTTATGTCAAATTTTTACCCGTAACATGATATTACGATTTACTTTTCCAGCGTCTTAATAATAACGCATTGGTGACCACACTCACGCTACTTAATGCCATGGCTGCACCCGCAAGCATTGGATTTAAAAAGCCGAAGGCGGCTAATGGAATTCCAATCAGATTATAGATAAATGCCCAAAAGAGATTCTGTCTAATCTTATTATAAGTCCGCCTTGATACATCGATCGCATCGGCAATTAACAGTGGATTACCGCGCATTAAGGTGATACTTGCCGTATGCATTGCAACGTCAGTACCGGTACCCATAGCAATACCAATATTTGCTGCAGCAAGGGCGGGGGCATCGTTAATGCCATCGCCAACCATTGCGACAATTTTACCAGATGCTTGTAGTTGTTCTATTTTTTGCGCTTTATCTTGTGGTAAGACTTCGGCAATCACATTATCAATCTGCAATTCTGCGCCAACTTGATTAGCAGCGTTTTGATTATCGCCAGTTAACATCACGGTATTGACGTTTAAATGATGTAATTCAGCAATGGCTGGTTTGGCTTCGGGTTTGATCACATCCGAAAAACCAAATAACGCCAGCACGATAGGATGATCAGTAAATTGTTGTTTGGCCAACCATGAGATGGTATAGCCTTTATGTGTCAGTTCGCGGACTTTATCATCCATACTAATAAAATCAGCTTGTAGGGAATGCATCCAACGGGTACTGCCTAAATAGTATTGACAACCGTCAAGGGTGGCAAGAATACCCGAACCGGCGACGGCAGTCATATTTTCGGCGTAGTCAGTTTTCACCGTGCTTTTCACGGTTTCGTGTGCCTTCGCTAAGATCGCTTTAGCTAGTGGATGCTCACTACCTGCTTGCAAACTGGCGGCAATCGTGAGAATCTGTTCCGGTGTTTCACTGCCGATAATGTCCAGTTCGACTAATTCTGGTTTACCAATCGTGAGCGTACCTGTCTTGTCAAACGCAACGATATTCACACTGTGCAGCGTTTCGAGTGCTTGGGCATCTTTAATTAAGATACCGTGACGAGCCGCTACCCCGGTTCCCACCATAATAGCGGTCGGTGTTGCTAAGCCCAGTGCACAAGGGCAAGCAATCACAAGTACCGCAACAGCGTGCAATACTGCTTGTTGCCAATCAAACGTGATCATACCCCAACTGAGTAACGTGATCAGTGCCAGCAGTAAAATGACCGGCACAAAAATCGCACTAATACGATCAACAATGCGCTGAATCGGTGCTTTTTTTGCTTGGGCTGATTCTACCATCTGAATGATTTTAGCCAGTGTCGATCCGGTTGCAACAGCGGTTGTTTTGACCACCAGCAATCCTTCGCCATTAATTGCTCCGCCCGTAACGGTATCATTGACCGTTTTATTTACCGGTAAACTTTCACCGGTTAACATCGATTCGTCACTACTGGAGATCCCGTCAAGAATGATTCCATCAACCGGAATGCGTTCCCCCGGTTTGATGATGACGATATCGCCTAGCTTGACTTGATTAATAGGGAGTGACACTTCGTGATCATCACGTTTGACACGTGCCGTTTCTGGCCGTAATGCGGATAAGGCTTCGATCGCCTGTGTTGTTTGGTGTTTGGCGCGCTGTTCTAACCATTTACCTAATAAAATAAGCGTAATAATGACAACAGAAGATTCGAAATAGAGGTGGCTATCATCACCACGAATCAGTTGATAAACCGATAATCCATAAGCTGCACTTGTTCCTATCGCCACTAACAGATCCATATTACCTGATAACGCTTTAGCGGCATTAAAACCGCTGCGATAAAATTTTGCCCCTAAACCAAATTGCACAATCGACGCGATAATCAGTTGTACGTAACCCGGCAACATCCACATAATACCAAATGGCGCAAGTAACATCGGTAATACCAAGGGTAATGCCAGCAACGCTGAAATAACCACAGGTAAAATAGACGGCTGTTTATGGGGGCGGGGATGATCATTTTCTGCGTCGGGGATGGCTACGGCGCGATAACCTGCGTTATCGACTGCCTGCAATAACGTTTGCAAAGCAACATCGGCATTGGCCTCGACAGTTGCTTTTTCGGTGGCAAGATTAACACTGACATCTTGCACGCCAGGTACCTTTCTTAAGGCTTTTTCAACACGCCCAACACACGAGGCACAGCTCATTTCTTCGACGGCAAACGTATACTGTTTTGTTTTCATGTTGACACTCATTACCATACAAGATGGTGGTTGTTTCGGCTTACATTCAGCCTAGATTCAGATGTCTATTAATCAATATCTACTAATCAGATGACTACGCATAAGTGCCCACCGTAAAGGTCGGTGGGTAAGCCTTTATGTTGTCAGGTGATTAGACTTTAAGTCTTTCATCCCAAAGATCTTGGGTCATAACAAGTAGATCTTTGACGACTTTAGGATGTCCAGCAATCACATTACCCGATGTCATATAGTTATTATTCCCCGCAAAATCGGTAATCACACCACCTGCTTCACGTAAAATAAGCTCTCCGGCAACAATATCCCACGGTTTTAGGCCGAGCTCAAAGAGTCCATCTAAACGACCTGCGGCGGTGAACGCGAGATCTAATGCTGCAGAACCAGTATATCTAAAGTGACTACATTGGGTAAATAGTTTTTGTAAAACAGCGAAGTAACAATCACTGTACTGTTTGTTATGCGCCGGAAAAATGGTGGCAAGCATGCTGCTGGCGAGATCTTTACTGTTATTTACCCGTAAGCGGTAACCGTTAAGTTGAGCGCCGTGTCCGCGTGATGCGGTGTAAAGTTCATTGGTGATTGGGTTATAAACAACTGCAGCTTCGGTCTTGCCTTTGACTCTTACTGCAATTGAAACCGCAAAATGGGGAATATTTTTGATAAAATTGGTCGTACCATCAATGGGATCGATTATCCATTGTATTTCACTTTCTTTACCTTTTATGATTCCACTTTCTTCAGCCACAATGGTGTGATCAGGGTAAGCTTTTTTGATCGTTTCCACGATTAACGCTTCGGCAGCGCGATCAATATTGGTCACGACACTATTGTCACCTTTGCTGTCGATTTCGATTGATACGGGGTTTTCATAAGCTTTAATGGCGACATTACCTGCCTTGCGAGCAGCACGAATAGCGATATTTAGCAACGGTTGCATAATCTATTTTCCCAATTGATAATGTTAAAGAACGATGTTTCATCTATTTTTAGAGTACGAAGTATACACCTATTGCCCTCTAAAATATAGCTACCCTTTTGAATCAAAATAATAAGGTCTACAGGTGGATTATTGTTTAAGTGATTGATACCAATCGTGCAAAATTTGCGCTGTGAATATTTTTTTTAGATAAAAACCACGTGGACGCGTTAAAATCGGTTGTCCGTTTTCCCCAATCGCTTCAGTGAGCGCTTTCCCATTGGCGGCTTTGGGCCGAATTTGCAAATAGGTGCCATAACGTGCGGTAATTTTTTCGACCTGCCCTAATGCAATCATCTCCATCAATTCATGCCAATCTTGTTTTAATTGCTGTTCTTGCTCTGCGCTTGGCGTCCATAATATCGGTGCCCCCACTTTCCGTTTGGCTAATGGGATAGATCGTTCACCTTCGACAGGTACCCAAAGCACTTTGGCGAGTTTATATTTAACGTGGCTGGTTTCCCAGGTGATACCATAATTGGCCATTAAAGGCGCCACACTGACGAAAGTGGTTTCGAGCGGCTCACCTAAGTGATTTATCGGGATAGTTTTAAGTTCAATACCTAAGCGGGCAAAATCTTGCTCAGCTTTATTACCGGCAGACGCACCCAGGAACGTTTCGATTAAATTCCCTACCCATCCTTTTTGGGTAGTCAGATTGGCCGGGATTGGCATCATCAAAAATTGGGCGATTTCGCCCAATGAATAACCAGCCATTGAATTGGCACGTGCTAACAGTGCCTGTTCATTACAGGGGGAAAAATCCCCTGTTCGGGTCAATAGTGACATTAACTTAAGCAATAATGATTCAGGTTAGGCTAATTTATTCACCCAATCCGCATAGCTATTAATAAATGTTTGCAAAAATGCTTTAGTTTTATCAGCTAAGTTACCTTTATCATCAAATGATGCTGCAATACCACCAATATACGCTTCAGGCTGTTGCATAGTTGGCATGTCAAGAAATACTAAGGATTGACGTAAAGCGTGATTTGCCCCAAATCCGCCAATCGCACCTTGCGAAACTGACATAATTGCGGTTGGTTTTTTGGCCCAAACGCTATGTCCATATGGACGAGAACCAACATCAATCGCGTTTTTAATCACAGCCGGTACGGATCGATTATATTCTGGTGTGATAAATAAAACGCCATCACAGGCAGCCACTTCTTTTCTAAAACGGGAATAGGAAGCCGGTGGGGTATCGGTATCGATATCTTCATTATATAAAGGCAAATCGCCGATTTGGATAATTTTTAATGACAGTGATGAAGGGGCAATTTGTTGTAATATTTTCGCCACTTTTAGATTATAAGAATCTTTACGTAAACTCCCAACAAGGACAGCAATTGTCTTACTCATATTAACCCTCTACTTATTGTGTGGTATCCATTCGTCTGCTGACAAGGCAACTTAGGATGTTAACTGACTGATAATCACCATTTATCAATGGTTCAGTGATCGATAATTAAGTTGTCAATGATGAAGTGATCAATGATGAAGTTAACTAACGATCAAGTTAACCAACGATCAAATTAATCAAAGATAAAATTAACGAATGATCAAACTCAACAACGATAAAACTAAACAGTGATTGATGTTAATGGGTAGAAGAAGATTGCCGCGCTGTAGCACGACAATCTTTCTGTAATTCTGTTATCTCATTAGATAACCTGATAAAGAATGAGAATTAGTGTCCAGCTGAATCAATTTTACGACTTGTTTCAAATAAGAACCAAGCACGTTTTTCAGTTTGATCAATCCATTCTTCAATCAAGCTTGCCGTAGCGGTATCGTTGTATTGATCGCAAATTTCATGGGCTTCACGCATACGAGCGGTCAAATGGATATTATCTTGGCAAAGTTCTGCTAACATATCAGAAGGTTCGACAAAATCAGCATCATTATCTTTAATTCGTTGTAATCTTGCGATATTACCGATTGAACGTAATGTGGTACCCCCTAATTTACGGACGCGTTCTGCGATAGGATCGGTCATGGCAAACAGTTCTGCACCTTGGTCATCAAACATTAAATGGTAATCACGGAAATGAGGACCGCTCACATGCCAATGGAAGTTTTTGGTTTTGAGATATAAGGCGAATACGTCTGCTAGTATTGAATCCATTGCAGCACTGATATCTTTAGACGCTTTTTCACCTAAATCAGTTGGGAAAAGAATAGGAGCTTCTTGTAATTTTCTTACTTTTGCAGTTGATGAAGTCTTAGCCATGGTAATTCTCCTTAGTTAAATTAATGACACACATTTCTCATCTATAAAATTACATCTACTTCGCGATAATGTCCAATAAATTCAGTCATTTTTTAACTATTGCTATTATTGTTAAGATTTTGATCTTTATTAAAGAGAGTCTATCTCGACGGTAAAAATACAAAAAAAACATCACAGTATAGTTATCCGTAAATCATTTCATCACAATTGCGTTAAAACATGAAATAACGCCCATTTCGAAATATATTTTGTTCATCTAATTTTTTATTTATGTTTATTTGAAAATAAAAACTTTCAAAATAAAAGATATTATTTGTAAATGTGATTTAGTTAAAAGTTTTTGGTTGTAAACATTGCTAATATCACTACACATTTAACTCAATTTAACAGGAAAATGACTATGATTGATGCAATTTCGTTTGGTGCTGAATGGTTTATCGGTTTATTCCAACAAGGCGGCAAAGTATTTGTGGGAATGGTTACCGGCATTTTGCCGCTTTTAATTTCATTATTGGTGGTCATGAATGCGGTGATCAAATTTATTGGTCAAGAACGGATAGAACGTCTGGCGCAAGCCTGTGCTGGTAATCCGATTTCACGTTACCTTTTATTACCGGTTATTGGCGCGTTTGTTTTTTGTAATCCGATGACATTAAGCCTTGGCCGGTTTATGCCAGAAGTTTATAAGCCAAGTTATTATGCGGCTGCGTCATACAGTTGCCATTCAATGAATGGTCTCTTCCCCCACATTAATCCTGGCGAACTCTTTGTCTATTTAGGTATTGCTGCAGGGATTACTCAGCTTGGTCTATCGTTAGGGCCATTAGCGGTAAGTTATTTCTTAGTTGGTTTAGTGACTAACTTTTTTAGAGGATGGATCACTGATTTTTGTACCACAATTTTTGAACGAAAAATGGGGATCACATTAGATAAAAATGTGCATCTATAAAGCACTATTTTGCATCATGTGGATTACAAAATGTGCGGAAAGCGCGAGCAGTGAATACGCCATAAACTAATACTCCATCCACCAAATTTATATAGACTAAAGCTATATAGACTAAAACAATATAAGTTAAAAATATAACAATCATAAATATGGAAGAAAACAAAATGACCAAATTTGTGCGAATTGAACGTGGTGAAGCCGGTTGGGGTGGTCCATTAGAACTCCCGATTGTGGCAGGTAAAAAAATTGTTTATATTACAGCCGGCACACGTCCGGCGATTGTGGATACCTTAGTTAAGTTAACCGGTTGGCAAGCTATTGATGGTTTTAAAGAAGGCGAACCACCCCGTAACGAGATTGGCGTCATGGTGATTGATTGTGGCGGCACGTTGCGTTGTGGTCTTTATCCAAAAAATCGCATTCCAACGATTAATATTCATGCAACCGGTAAATCTGGGCCGATGGCACAATATATTGTCGAAGATATCTATGTCTCTAGTGTCAAACCAAATAATATTTCAATCATCGAGAAAGATGTCAACCCAGTGAATGCTGGGGCGAACGGGACAGAGCATGCAGCTGGTGATGAACACCATCATGAAATGGGTGCCGCGCCGGCAACAGATGACGCGTTGCAAAACCCGTCTTCACACAACAATTGTTCACAAAACAATTCTTTACAAAACAAGTCGCCACAAAACTATGCTGCACACAATCATTCTGCCCAAAATGATTCCTCACCAAACGATCAGTTGCAAAACAGTACGTCACAACAAGACGCCGCTAAAAATGCTGATGAAAAATATAAGGCCTATGATAGCAATAAAAAAATTACGGAACAAAGTGATGGTTTGCTGGCCAAGATCGGCATTGGGATGGGATCGGGGGTGGCGATATTTTTCCAATCCGGCCGCGATACCATCGATACTGTATTGAAGACAATTTTACCGTTTATGGCATTTGTCTCGGCCTTAATCGGCATTATTATTGCTTCGGGTCTGGGTGATTTTATCGCCAAAGGTTTAGTGCCTTTAGCGGATAATCCAATTGGATTAGTTATTTTGGCCTTGATCTGCTCCTTCCCACTGCTTTCCCCTTTTTTAGGTCCGGGCGCGGTTATCGCACAAGTTATTGGTACCTTAGTCGGTGTGCAAATTGGCTTAGGCAATATTCCCCCTCAATTAGCGCTACCGGCTCTGTTTGCGATTAACTCACAAGCTGCCTGTGATTTTATCCCTGTTGGTTTATCGCTGGCCGAAGCGAAACAAGATACGGTGCGCGTCGGGGTGCCATCGGTGTTGGTCGGTCGTTTCTTGACAGGAGCACCAACCGTACTTATCGCTTGGATAGTGTCATTTTTTATCTATCAATAGCTGCTAGCCATAAAGGTGATCGATATGTCAAATAGGGTGAATAACGTTATTTATCAAGCAAAAATCAAACAAATTGGTGAATTTGCATTCGATGCGTTAGCGGATGGTATGTTGATTTTATTCAAAGAGGGCGCACCCGCAGATTTAGCGGATTACTGTTTTGTTCATAGTCACGATGATCTCAAGCAAGAATTGGCCGTAGGTCAAACGTTCAAATTGGGTAATCACACCTATACCATTACCGCAGTGGGGGACGTTGCCAATGCGAATTTCCGCGAACTGGGCCATATCACCTTACGGTTTGATAGTCAGACTGAAGCTGATTTACCGGGTGCGGTTCATTTAGATAATTTGATGCCAACGCAGCTTAAGGTAGACGATGAGATTGTGATTTTAACGAATAAATAAATTTATTAAGGAATAAATAAGGGGAAAATATGAAACATGTAGCGGTTGTTATTGGTGGCGGCCAAACATTAGGCGAATTCCTTTGCCAAGGCATAGTCGATGCGGGTTATCACGTTGCCGTTGCCGATTTGAATGTCGACAATGCGCATAAAGTGGCGGCAGAAATTAATCAAAAACATGGCATGGGTACCGCGTATGGATTTGGCGTTGATTCTACCGATGAAAAGAGTGTTGTGCAGTTAGCACACGACGTTGAGCGTAGTTTGAAACGTGTCGATTTAGTTGTATATAGTGCAGGGATTGCACGATCTGCCCCCATAACCGATTTTAAATTAAGTGATTTTAAGCTTTCTGTCGATGTGAACTTAACCGGTTATTTTTTATGTGCGAAAGAATTTGCCAAATTGATGGTAAAACAGAAAATTGCTGGGCGCATTATTCAGATTAATTCAAAATCAGGTAAAGTGGGGAGCAAACATAATTCGGGTTATAGTGCGGCTAAATTTGGTGGCGTAGGATTAACACAATCATTAGCGTTAGATTTGGCCGATAACGGTATTACGGTTAACTCATTAATGTTAGGGAATTTGTTAAAATCGCCGATGTTTCAATCATTATTGCCGCAATATGCCAAAAAACTGGGTGTGGCCGAAAGTGAAGTAGAACAAATTTACATTGATAAAGTGCCGCTAAAACGGGGTTGCGAATATCAAGATGTACTGAATGTGTTGCTATTTTATGCAAGTGATAAAGCCTCGTATTGCACAGGGCAATCGATTAATATCACGGGTGGACAAGTGATGTTTTGAGTCAGTCTATTGATGGTTATAAGGTGGGATTATCTCACCTTGTTTGATCAATAGTTGTTTGATCAATAAATTGTTTTATGAATAAAATAAGCAAAGTAGAAAAATACCACTATGATAAACGCTTTTATCACGCTTGCCTTAATCGTTTGGCTATTACAGATCCTCTTTAGCTGGCTGCAAATTCGGCGCTTTAACCGTGCATTTTTATCGATGAAAAAAGGGCACTATATTGGTATTGGCCGCAATCATGGCAAGCGTTTTACCCCTAGAGTGTTAATTGCGTTGTCGGTCGATGCTGATAAAATTGTGATTGATTCGCTATTAATGAAAGGGATAACGGTATTTGCCTTGCCCAAACCCATTCCAGCATTACATGGCTTAGCGCTATCCGATATTATTCCCGCCCAAATCTTTCCTGATAATCCTGCCTGTCAACGTGCACTCGTTTCGGCATTAACATCAAAATATCACCCGTAAATAAAGCATAAAGCGTTTATTTAAAAACTATTCACTTTCATTGTGAAATAAGCTATGGTACTAAGTCATTTATATAGTATGTCAGTAAAGAACGGAACCTTACCATGAAAGTCAAGAAAGGCAAGCAACGCCAATCGGCTATTTTAGAATATCTGCAAAATTATGGACAAGCGAGTGTCGATGCGTTAGCGATACATTTTCAAACAACAGGTACCACGATTCGTAAAGATCTGACGCAACTTTATGAAAGCGGTTTAGTCCTGCGGACTTATGGTGGTGCGGTACTTAATCGTGAAATTGGCGATAGAGCGATTGATCATAAAACCTATATCAATCTGGCTAAGAAAAAAGCGATTGCGCAAGAAGCCGCCAAGCTTGTACATGAAGGGGATTCGTTGATTTTCGATGCAGGCAGTACCGTTGCCCAAGTTATTCCGATGCTCGCCAAATTTAACAATCTCACCATCATGACGAATAGTTTACAGATGGTCAATGAATTAGTGGCCAACGATAATGATCAAACTATTATTCTAAGCGGCGGCACGTTTCGTCGAAAGTCTGCTTCTTTCCATAGTAATAATGCCTCGGTGATCGCTTTTTTCGAATCTTACAACTTTGATAAACTCTTTATGGGGGCCGATGGCGTTGATTTAGTCGGTGGTGTCACGACATTTAATGAAAGTTTCCATGGTAGCGTGGCGATGAGTAAAGCGGCAGCTAAGTTAATTTTATTAGTGGATTCGTCGAAATTTGGTCGCCGTAGCCCGAATGTTGTCTGTGATCTTAGTGCGGTTGATATTATTATTACCGATGATGGACTTGATAGTAAATATGATCACGAATTAACAAAAAAAGGGATTAAAGTGATAAAAGTCAAGTCGATGGAATAAACGTGTACGAAACCGGTAAGTTTCTGATTTTCTATTTATATAAAATCTTTTTGATTTTAAAACCAGTATAACCTATGATAAAAACTGCTGCTTAGGTCATTACTTTTTTATTTTAGGTTTTCTTGGTGAATTTTTCTTGGTTAAGAATGTATTAATAGATAAATTAGAGGTACCTTATGAGATTAAAAAAAATAGCTGCAAGTTTAGTGATTTTATTATCATGTCAGGCTTATATGAATTATGCTTATGCAGCTAATCGTTCTTATGCCGCAAATAATACCCATGCCAATGAACTGCTTGTTCATACGCAATCGGGTACTGTCCAAGGGAAGAATATCTCGGGTGTTATGGCTTGGACGGGTATTCCTTATGCGGCCGCGCCGATTGGCCAACTCCGTTGGCGAGCCCCCGAACCTGCAGCAAAATGGCAAAATACCTTTGATGCTACGCAACCTGCCGCCGAATGTATTCAACCTACCGCCACCGGTTCGAAAGGGGTGGAAGATTGCCTGAATGTAAATATTTACGCACCCCACAGTAAAAATAAAAAATTACCTGTCCTTATCTATATTCATGGTGGTAATAACCAAACAGGTAGTTCTACCGAATTTTCCCCACTCGCATTAACCAAAGATATTGATGCGATTGTTGTTACATTTAATTATCGTCTGGGTTCATTGGGTTTTAATCCATTAAAAGCACTTAATACGGGGGATCCTGTTGTCGATTCTGGTAATTTTTCGCTCTTAGATATGCGCGCGTTACTGGATTGGGTACATAACAATATTGCTGCTTTTGGTGGTGATCCACAAAATATTACGCTATCAGGTTTTTCGGCCGGTGGTCGTGACACTATGGCGATGTTGATTTCGCCACTCTTCAAAGATAAATTTCAAAAGGCGATCATATTTAGTGGTGGGATGACCACCATGGATAGAAAAGAAGCCGAAAATATTTTTGCCGATAGAATCGCCAATTTAGTGGTTAAAAATGGTATAAAAGCCGATAAAGATGAAGCCAAGTCCTGGTTGCTGAGTGATAAAAAAGAGGTCAGAGACTTTTTATATGGATTGCCAGCGGCTGATTTAGCGATGCTATTTGGTGATGCCGGTATCCGTATGGAAAAATTCCCTCATCTATATCGCGACGGTCGCGTCTTACCACTGAATGGCTTTGAGACAAAGAAATATAATGCCGTTCCAGTAATGATGGTTACTGGGCAAAGTGAATTTTCGTTCTTTGCGCGATCCGATCCGCTCTTTGCTTCTGCCATCGCCAATAATAAGTTAACTACCGACACCAATTTACTGAATAAATATAATTTCAGTAATCAATATGGCGGCCAGTTATACAGTCTGTTTAACGTTGAATTATCGGCTGAAAAAATGTATCCACATTACTCTGCGCCTATTTATGGCGTCGAATTTAGATATGGGATGGATAGCTACGTAACAGGCAAACGTTTAGCCCAAATTGGTGCTTTCCACGGTATCTTTATGCCATTTTTAGATAGCCAAAAATATAGCGATTTCACTGCGGATATCGTCAAAACAAAACCGTTTGTTGATATAAAAAGTCAATTCAATGCCTATTTAGCGAATTTTATTCATCAAGGTAATCCAAATGGTAAAGATTTAGTTGCATGGAAAACATGGTCGCCAGCAAACGCACAAAGTGGCCAATCACTTTTAACGATTGATGCCAATAAATCGAAAGCGTTGATTTATATGAGCAGCAAAAATTACACTTATCATGATGTGATGACGGCTATTGCTGACGATAATAGCTTATCTGCCGAGGATAAGAGTGACGTGCTCAAACATGTGCTAAATGGACGTTGGTTTAGTAATGAGTTAGATCAGAAATTTTCGCAATAACGTTATAGAATCTCTTCTGCCATTATTTTAAATAAAAAATTTTAGGCAGAAGAGATATTTCACTTTCTATATACTTTCCCGCTATTCATATCGACTATCCCGATCTGCATGAATTGACTTATTTGCATTTAATCTAGATAAATTGATCATCAACTGATTGAAATGGGTAGTAGTTCTGAAAGATCTTAACAAGATAGCCAAATTACGTTAATGTGTCTTTATTCCCAAAGCCACGGTTCTTTTTACTGCGGCAAGAACACTACGCTGTAAACCCGCAGCAAAATCACTGTTATTGAGTTCATAAAGCGCATGCATACCCACGCCCGCCGGCGAATTATTGATATCAAGCAGTTCGCGCGGATGTTTTTGGCTGATGGTGAGCATGCTCGCTGCGCCGTGTAGATTCTCAATAGCCAGCCGTTTTGCTTTGTCGCGCGGCAAACCGGCTAACACACCTGCATCAACCAAGGATTCATAAAAATAGTAAATATAGTTAGGACCTGCAACACTGTACCCGGTGAAAATATCCAGCAGAGATTCATCGATCGGTTCGATTTTGCCAAATCCTGTTAGAAAGGTGAGTACATTTTGCTGTTTCACGCAATAGCTATCTTGCTCGTCAGTGGCGACGCCGGAATAACCAAAACCGGTATCGGTCAAGGTATTGGGGATAGTACGCACAACAGGCAGATTAACTGTTAAGGCCTGCTTTAGCTGCGCAATAGTGACGCCCGCAATAATCGAAATCAAAACCGCCTGACTATTAAGCGGTTGTAGCTGCGTGAGAATCGTGTGCCAAGCATCTTGCGGGCGCACTGCAAGTACAATGAGATCGGCCTCGACACCGTTAAGGTCGCAAGTGTCCTGAATGTTATAAGTGCTGTGTAGATAATCTATACGCGCTGGTGCGATATCATTCACTCCTATATCGGTTGGCGCGTAGACATTATGGTTGATCAAAGCACGAATAATGGCTTCGGACATCTGTCCGCCGCCAATAAACAGAATTTTATGCATAATAGCCCCTTATTCAGCTTGAAAGATCAGCACAAAACCAAAGGTTTCTTGTGCGGGCACCACGATCTGTTTTGCTTGAGCGGTGTTAGGAGTTGCGTTTTGTTTATCATCGTCAATTGTTTGTTCGATAAATGGTACTCCATTTTTAGTCAGCACATGTTTTACTTTATTGAGTGATCGTGTTTTTAAAATCAGGGCTATCTTACGATCTTGCTCGTTTTGCCGATCAGCCAGCGCATCGCCAAACAGTTTTTCTGCTGCCTCTGGCGTAATATAATCGAGCTGCTTATCAGCCGCTTCTAACCGTAATCCCCCTTCGATAGTGGTAATATGTGCCGTAGGGAAAGTACGTTTGAGGGGAGCAATCGATGCCGCAGGATCGCGGGCTTCAGTAATAATGCGGTAAATATTGGTCACGCCATTAGCATGTTTTTGCCATGCTTTGCGCCAAACAAGTTCTGGGGTGAGTTGATCGCAAAAAAAGATCTGACCATTGGGGGTATAAGTGGGATCGAAACGGATGATTTTGAAATGTGCTTCTGGAAAGGTGCCATTACCCAGATCGACCGGCCTAAAAAAGGCACTTGGCCCATCACCTTCGATAGGGGCGTCTTGTTTGATTAACGCATCATAGAGCACGTCGGCTTGGTTAGCCTTAAACGCCAAGCCAGTTAAGCCATTATCAAAACGCCAACGGCTATCGATTTTATCACTATTTTGAGGTTCATAGCCGAGTAACTCTAAATAGGTTGTGCCAAAAATAGTAAGATGATTACTTGTCCCAAGAGAATGGTGCCCCCGAGGTGTCGTGGTAAACCCCAATTTTTGGTATTGCAGGTCGGCGTTATCCAATTGCGCTGAGACCGTCACAACAACATGATCGATTTGGGGGAGAATCTGTTTGCTAATGAGTCTAGTCATTTTATACGCTCCTTAAATGTGTATAGCGGGTGACATATCAATTAATCGTGGTGGATTCCAACCGCGGCCAGGTACGGCAGCGATTAAACGTTGAGTATATTCATGCTGTGGATGGAGAAAAACTTGCGAAGCAATGCCCTGTTCGACAATTTTGCCTGCGTGCATCACAATAATCTGATCGCAAATTTGGGCGGCAACACGTAAATCGTGGGTGATAAATAAAAGGGTCAGTCCCAATTTTGTGCGCAGTTCATCTAATAACGTGATCACTTGGGTCTGTACAGAGACATCTAACGCCGATACCGGCTCGTCGGCAATTAAAATTGCCGGATCTAAAGCTAACGCACGTGCTAAACCAATGCGTTGTCGCTGTCCTCCCGAAAATTCATGTGGATAACGGTTGAGTGCTTCGCGATCCAGCCCGACTAGCGTGAATAACTGCTCCGCTTTTGCGCGTGCCTGCTGTTTAGATGCACCATATAATCGCGGTCCAATCGCCACTTGATCGCCCACTTTACGACGTGGATTGAGTGAGGCATAAGGGTCTTGAAACACCATCTGAATGGCATGTCGATACTGTTTTAGCGCTTTCCCTTTGAGATGGGCAATATCGGTATGATTGAATTCAATAGTGCCATTATCAATGGTTAACAGTTTACTAATACAACGTGCTAAGGTTGACTTACCTGATCCACTTTCGCCGACAATACCGAGCGTACTGCCTTTCGGTACCTGAAAACTGACCTGATCGACGGCATGGGTGACACGGCGATGACGGCTAAACAAGGCATGATTTTGATAAGTCTTACTGACTGAGTTGACTGTTAAAATAATCTCTTTGCTGATGATTCGCACATCGCTAGGTGTCAAAGGTGGAACCGCAGCAATTAATGATTGTGTATAAGGATGGGTTGGATGATTAAGCAGATCATCGGCATTCCCTTGTTCGACAAGATTCCCCTTTTCCATCACCGCAACACGTGTCGCGATATCTGCTACTACACCAAAATCATGGGTAATAAAAAGTACCGCGGTTCCTTTACGGATTTGTAGTTCGCGAATCAGCGTTAAGATATGTGATTGGGTCGTCACATCAAGCGCGGTCGTCGGTTCATCGGCAATCAGCAAAACAGGTTCCAGTGCTAATGCCATCGCAATCATGGCTCTTTGCCGTTGACCACCCGATAATTCATGGGGATACGCATTCGCAGCCTGTTCCGGATTAGGAATGTTGACATCGTTTAGGAGCGAAAGTACTTTTTGATGAATAACCCGTTTAGGCAACTTAGTATGGATGCGGAACATTTCCCCAATCTGATTCGCAATGGTTTTGAGGGGATTTAGCGCCGTCATCGGATCTTGGAATACCATGCCAATTCGTGCGCCACGGATTGCGCGCATTTGTGCATCAGTAAAGGTTAAGATATCGCGATAGATTGGCTTATCTACATGATTATGGGTGTTACCCTTGTCATGCTCATTACGATCGCTTTCCCGCGCAAGGGCATGGTCGGAAAATAAAATTTCGCCTTGTGAAACGGTAACACCGTCAGGTAATAATCCCATAATTGCGCTAGAAAGGATCGATTTCCCCGAACCACTTTCACCGACAATACATAAGATTTCATTGGCATAAAGATCAAGTGAGACATTATTGACAGCATAAGGCCTATCACTACCGCATGGCAGATCGACGGTGAGCTGTTTAATAGAAAGTAGTGGCGATGTCATCATGGTTTAGCCTTATTTTTAACGTTTTTACTGTGTTACACTGTTCTTGGTTAGTATTTTCTTATTTATTCTTATTTAATAGCATTCTTATTTAACAGCGTTGTTATGTAACAGTATTGTTATTTAACCGAACGCTTATTTCTCACTATTTTATGGGCTATTTTTTTATGCGTTATTTTTTAGCTAATACTGTTTTTACTTACGGTGGTACTGGTCTGTTATTGCCATCAATGCGCCCAATTATCTCACCTTAGGTACAGTTATCGGCATGGATAATGTCATGATGGATTCTGTTTTTGTAATCGCGGATTGAGTGCATCATTCAGGCCTTGCCCTACTAACGAGATGGCTAAAACAGTCAATAACATAGCAATACCAGGGAGTGCTGACACATACCATTGTTGTCGAAGTACTGCACGACCACCGCCAATTAAGTTCCCCCATGACGCCACGTTTGGGTCAGAAAGATGTAAAAAAGCGAGTGCGCTTTCCATTAAGATTGCCGTGGATAGAATCACACTGGCATACATAATGACTGGAGGTAAAGCGTTAGGGAGAATCTCTCTAAACATCAATCGCGTATTACTCATCCCGAGCGTTCGGCCGGCTTGCACAAATTCACGCTGGCGTAATGATAAAAATTCTGCTCGCGTTAACCGTGCAACCGATGGCCACGAAACGGCACCGATGGCGATGACGACAATAGGCAGTGTCGAACCAAATATGGCGACAGCGACCAATAACAGCAGAAAATTGGGTAAGATCTGAAAAGATTCGGTGATACGCATTAAAAGATCATCAATCACGCCGCCGTAAAAACCTGATAGGGCGCCAATAACAATACCGATAAAGATCGCAATCAAGGTGGCCACTAAACCGATAAGCAGTGAGATACGCGCACCATGAAATAGTTGTGCGGCAATATCGCGTCCAACTTGATCGGTACCCAACCAAAATTTAGGATTCGTAAACGGCCATTGGAGTGGACGACCGGCTAAACTCAAGGGATTCGTTGGAAAGATCCAGCCCGCAATCAGCGCAACGATAATAATCAACAGCAGTAAAATTAACCCTAAACTGGCGGCAGGGCTGCGAAAATAGTTTTTTAATAATTGCATTATGATCGCCTCGTGGTTTGGGATGTGGCAATACGGGGATCGAGTTTGGCATAGAGTAGATCCACAATAAAATTGATCACAATCACTAAGAGTGCCGAGATAAAGACCACGCCGAGCAGTGTGTTGAGATCACGTTGCACAACCGAATCGTAAGCTAATCGCCCAAGCCCGGGAATGGCAAAAATGGTTTCGATAACGACTGATCCCCCCAGTAATGTGCCTACCTGTAAACCAATCAACGTGAGCATCGGTAACATCGCATTCCGTAAAATGTGATGAACTAAAATGGCACGTGCCGTTAAGCCTTTTGCTTTAGCTGTTTTGACAAAATCCAGTTTGGATACTTCTAGCAGCGAAGCACGCATCATCCGTAAAAAAATGGCGAGATAGACGAGGGCCAGTGTTACAGTAGGTAAAATTAAATACCAAGCGGTATCTAAGCAGGCCGCTATGCCCGTCAGGTGTTCTCCAACCGATCCAAAACCGCTCGCCGGTAACCAGTTAAGATAGATAGAAAAGAGCACAATCCCCATGAGGGCTAACCAAAAAGAGGGCACTGAATAGCAGATCAATCCCAAAATCGAGATGAGTGAGTCTTGCCAACGATTCACTTTTTGGGCAGCAAAAATCCCTAATAATGTGCCGAGTGAAAAAGCCAGCAATAGGGCGCTAACCATAAGGAGTAAAGTTGCTGGTAACCTTTCCATAATAACAGCCGCAACCGGTTTACTGTAAATCGCAGATTGCCCGAGATCAAAATGGATGAGTCGCCATAAATAGTTAAAAAGGCGTGTAGCGGTGCTTTGGTCAAGTTCATATTGGCGTCGCATCTCATCAATCACGCTCCCTTCGGCACCACCAATTTGGGCAAGCAGGGCGTCTACGGTATCGCCTGGTGCCAGTTGTAACAGTAAAAATAGCCCAATCAACACAATGAATAGTGTCGGTATGGTGGTGAGCAATCGTCGTAAAGCGAGAAACAGTAACTGCATCATGGTGTTGCGATCCCAATATTAAGCGAATTATTTTTCAACCCAAACATCAAACCAACTACTTGATGGCCAACGTGCCGTATTGTGGTGATTATGGACTTTTTTCGCGTTAATGACCGAAATAAAATCGCGTTCAGTCGCAAAATAGAGTGGTAATTGATCATTCACGATATCGACGAGTTGAGCATAGAGCGCTTTACGTTTGTCAGGATCGATTTCTGTGGCGGCATTATCAATCAATGTATCAACGGTATCGGATTGCCAGCCATATTGATTCGTCCATGGCGCCCCATCTGGACTGCCTGAACGGAGCCAAACGGTTGTTGATACTGCCGGATCGCCGCGATATTGGTGCCAACCGGTGGCGATATCAAAATCATGCTGCTTATAAACGGCATTTAAGGCGCCAGCGGTATCGAGATTGACGATAGTCACGTTAATGCCTATTTCGGCTAAGGATTGTTGAATAAAAGTGGAAAAAAGTGGCACATCTTCACCATTATTCATATGGACCAGTTTGAGATCAAAGCGATTACCGCCCGCTTTACGCGGATAGCCAGCTTCATCTAATAACTGATTGGCTGCTTTGCGATCAAAAGGGTAAACGATATGGCTATTGCTTGGGTAAAATGCTTTTGAGGATGATGGAATCAATCCTGTTGCCGGCTGGCCAAAACCGTACAAAAAGTTATCAATAAAAAAGGGGATATCTAATGACTGAACAATGGCTTGGCGCACCCGTTTATCGGCAATAATCGGATTACGAAAATTAAATTCAAGAGTATTGTTAAAAACATTCCCTTCGGTACCTTTACTGCGCACTTCGAAACGTGGATTTTGTTTAAAGCGATCAATATCAGCGAGACTGAGTTTGGAATAAAGGCTCATATCGATCTGTCCGCTTTCAAGCGCTGCCGAGGCAGATGACTTATCGTCAATAATTCGCCAGACAATTTTATCTAAATAAGGGTAACCTTGGCGCCAATAATCAGGATTGCGTTCAGCAATAATATATTGACCACGTTTATAGTCGACAAATTTAAAAGGGCCGGTTCCGACAGGCGCTAAATTATAAGGATTGTTTAGCACATCGGTACCTTCATAAAGATGGCGTGGCACAACATAACCGAGATCGACAAGTGCACGTAACAGTAAATCTAATGGCATTGGGCGTGAATAGTGAAAGACGGCGGTATGATCATCTGGTGTGTCGACAGCGTCTAAATTCAGTTGCAGCGCGGTCGAAAAATTAAGCCGTTTTTTCCAAAATTCTAGCGCACTATATTGTACGTCGGATGCGGTAAACGGTTGGCCATCATGCCATTTTACCCCTTCGCGCAGTTTGAAGGTGATGGTTTTACCATCGGGTTCAGCTACCCAAGAGGTGGCTAAGACGGGGACAATATTACCGTCAGCATCTAAATCGACCAGTGATTCAACTATTTTCCCTGCAACTTCGTAAATACCGGTAGAAGCCCTAAGCGCAGGATTGAGTACACGCTGTTCGCCTGCGTAGTGAACCACTAATGTTCCGCCATATTGTGGCGTTTGATCGGCTTGATGATCGGTTTTGGTATCCGCATAGGCACTAAAGGTTAATAATCCCGCTAAGCTAATCGCAATGGCAGCTTGCCACCGTGCATATATCTTTAATATTGCCATCACACATTCCTTATCTTTTAGTTAATCACATCGATTTGAAAGCATCACACGTATCGCTAAACTAGATTTACTATAAGAAGATTAAGGCAGGATGAGAAATGCCGATTGTTTATATTTATATTACTTTTGGTTATATATATGTGCTATGAGCGGCGACTTAGGCCATGTTATTTTGTATTTATCGAATGTGGGTAGTGAACAAAAAATAGCGATCAGCTTGAACGGTAACGATTATTGAGGAGCTGAAAAATAATTATCTCGGAAAAGGGCAATAACTTTTCTGAAATTGTGAGATAGCTCTAAATAAGATTCTAAAAAAAACTTATAAGCAGTCGAATTATTGTGTAAAATCTCTGGTGAACTATTTACTTGTGGCTTGTGGAAACACTTAGGACGAACACCAGCCAAGATAGCGAATCAAAAAAAGAAATATGACAATAAAGATGGAAATACAAAAGAGAATCATTTTAGTTTACTGAAATATTAACGTAACATAGGTAGACTCTTTTATATTGTTAGATTGCATTGAACTCATTTGCCAGCTTAGCTAAGCTGGTTTTTTTTTCATGATTATGGCTGTCATGGCATTGGCATCTACCCAAAATATTTGACATAAACGTATACTAGTTCTGAAACATCCAAAAAAATAGTCTATTTTTTGTCTATCTTCTATCTTGCTTTTCCTATCTTTTTTAGCGCGTAGACGTCATGGCGGGCAATCTTATTGATGCATATTTAGGGTAGAGCTACGTTGGTGTAGCTGAATTAGGCAGCATGTTTTTAATGCAGCATAGTTTTAACAATATGATAATGCACACAGCGCTTATGGTTAACTTTATTGCGGATATAAAAAAACCGACTAATTAAGTCGGCTTTCTTATAAAATTGATTGGTCGGCGAGAGAGGATTCGAACCTCCGACCCACTGGTCCCAAACCAGTTGCGCTACCAAGCTGCGCTACTCGCCGTTTAGGATGCGCATAATACTGCGCTAGCTGAGAAGTGTCAAGCCCCTAGCGGTAATTTTCTCTAAAAATAGCCGTGTTGCCGCGATGATAGCGACAAAAAGATCAGCAAGTTGATAGGGTTATCATTCGCGGTGCGATTTTGGCGCAGATGCCTGTTTTTTCGCCTAATGATACGCAATGCAATACCGTCGACAAGGGTCGACGGTATGCAAGGTATTAGAATGGGGCAGGGGTTTTGCCGATGCGCGCATAGAAGGTTTTGACAAAATCTTTATAACGATTTTCGGCAACAGCTTGCCGGATTTCGGCCATTAAACGTTGATAATAACGTAAATTATGGATGGTATTTAGGCGCGCCCCTAAAATTTCGCCACATTTATCTAAGTGGTGTAAATAAGATTTCGTGTAATGTTTGCACGTATAGCAATCACAATGCGGATCCAGTGGTGTGGTGTCGTCTCGATATTTAGCATTGCGGATTTTTATCACGCCGTCGGTAACAAATAGGTGACCATTACGCGCGTTACGGGTAGGCATGACGCAGTCAAACATATCAATACCACGACGAACCCCTTCAACAAGATCTTCTGGTTTCCCCACACCCATTAAATAACGCGGTTTATCGTCAGGTAATTGCGGACAGGTGCCTTTTAAGATACGGTGCATATCTTCTTTCGGTTCACCTACGGCGAGTCCACCGATTGCATAGCCATCAAAACCGATTTCGGTGAGTCCTTTGATAGAGATATCCCGTAATTCTTGATGAATTCCCCCTTGCACGATGCCGAATAATGCATTTTGATTACCCAATTCGTCAAACCGTTTGCGGCTACGTTTAGCCCAACGTAATGACATATCCATTGATTTTTTGATGTAATCCCATTCAGCAGGGAAAGGTGCACATTCGTCAAATACCATGACAATATCCGAACCTAAATCATATTGGATTTCCATTGAAATTTCGGGTGATAAAAAGATGGCGTCACCATTAATCGGATTTTTAAAATAGACACCTTCTTCTTTAATTTTACGGATATCACCTAAACTAAATACCTGAAATCCGCCTGAATCAGTAAGAATTGGGCCAGGCCACTGCATAAAATCGTGCAGATCACCATGTTTGCGCATAATTTCTTGCCCCGGGCGTAACCATAAATGAAAAGTATTGCCGAGCAGAATTTGTGCACCTGTAGCACTCACTTCTTCGGGCGTCATCCCTTTTACCGTACCATAGGTACCGACAGGCATAAACGCAGGCGTTTCAACGGTATAGTTAGTGCCTCGGCGATTAAACGTCATGCGACCACGGCGCGCAAGGCCGTCGCTGTTTTGTAATTCGAATTTCATGGTTGATGTTTTACCTCTTGCGACCAAATAAACAGTTTGGCGCTTATTGATTGAACGTCTCTTTACTCATCGCAATAGCGGATGAGCAACATAAATGAGGGTTAGGATGAAACGCGATAACCCTTGTCTCTATATTGTTTTTTCTCTAGCTTTGTTTTTTTATGGTATTGTTTTCTATATCGTTATTGATTGATCTTTTTTGGTGATATACATGGCATCGCCGTAACTAAAAAAGCGATAACGCGCTTTAACCGCTTCTTGATAGGCATGCATCGTGTGTTCATAACCCGCAAAAGCAGAAACAAGCATGATTAATGTTGATTCGGGTAGATGAAAGTTCGTGATGAGTGAATCAATGACATTAAAATGGTAGCCGGGATAGATAAAAATACGGGTATCTGCAAAAAATGGTGCAATCACACCGGTTTTTTGCGCGGCGCTTTCTAAGGCTCTGACCGATGTGGTACCAACGGCAACGACTTTATTGCCACGTGCTTTACATGCCAAAATGGCATCAACCACGGAAGCAGGCACTTCGGCATATTCTGCATGCATAATATGCGATTCGATATTTTGTACTCTGACCGGTTGGAATGTGCCGGCGCCGACATGTAAAGTGACGAAGGCCATTTCTACACCTTGATTTTTGATTTGCGCAAGTAATGCTTCGTCAAAATGCAAACCGGCAGTAGGCGCGGCCACCGCACCAGGTCTTTTGCTATAGACGGTTTGATAGAGTTCTTTGTCTGTCTCTTCATCAGGTCTATCAATATAAGGTGGCAGCGGAATATGCCCAATCTGATTTAAAATAGTGAGCACATCAGAAGGAAATTGGAGTTCGAAGAGTTCACCTTGTCGCCCTAGCACAGTAACCGCAATCGATCCGTCCTCACCTAATAACAGTTCACTGTTTGCTTTCGGCGCTTTTGACGCTTTAATATGGGCAAGCACGCGGTGATTATCTTGCAATCGCTCAACTAACATTTCTATCTTACCGCCCGACGCTTTTTTGCCATATAAGCGAGCGGGAATAACGCGGGTGTTATTAAATACCAGTAGATCACCCGGATTTAGGTGATGGAGAATATCGGTAAATTGTTCATGTTTGATCTGCCCACTATTCCCATCGAGTGACAGTAAACGGCAGGCGCTGCGTTTTTCGGTTGGGTAACGCGCGATGAGTTCATTAGGTAAAGTAAAATTAAAATCAGATAGTTGCATAACGATAAATTTTTAAACGCATTCCATAGGTGATTGTGGATGGAATAGTTGAGTTGAAGATAAAATCACCCTCTTTGCTAGGCGATGAGTATATACTGATTAACGTGAATAATGCAATTTTATTGTGATTTTGGCAACGGTTATGCGGTGTAGATTGCAAAACGATTATTCTGCAATCTACATCTTTTGTCATTGGCTTTATCTCTAATCTACTTATCTCTAATCTACGTCGTTTGCCGAGATAAGCGCATCGTTATTTCCGCAAACGTTATGCTAAGCCCTACATAACACTACTGTTTGTAGGTTGAGAGGAACTTGGCCAGACGTCCGATAGCGGCTTCAAGTTCTTTCATATGAGGGAGTGCCACAATCCGAACGTGATCAGGTTTATGCCAATTAAAGCCAGATCCTTGCACAAGGAGGACTTTTTCTTGTAATAAGAAATCTAACACCAATTTTTGGTCATTATGGATATTGAATTTCTGTTGATCAAATTTTGGGAATAAGTAAAGTGCACCTTGTGGTTTTGTGCAAGAAACACCCGGGATATCATTAAGTAGACGCCACGCGAGCATACATTGATCGTAAAGTCGCCCCCCGGGCACGGTGAGTTCATTAATACTTTGATATCCCCCTAATGCTGCTTGAATCGCATGTTGAAAAGGAACATTGGCGCAAAGTCGCATTGATGCGAGCATATTTAGCCCTTCAATATAACCTTTGACATGCTGTTTGGGTCCACAAAGTGCCATCCAACCTTGCCTAAATCCGGCTGCACGGTAAGTTTTAGAAAGGCCACACATGGTAATCACAAACAGGTCAGGGGCTAAAGCGGCGATAGAGTGGTGCACCGCATCATCATAAAGAATTTGATCATAGATTTCGTCAGCAAAAATAATTAGGTTATTTTGACGAGCGAGTTCAGCAATATCTAACAACACTTCTTTGCTATAGACGGCACCTGTTGGATTATTTGGGTTAATAATGACAATCCCTTTGGTTTTGGGGGTGATCTTCTTTTTAATATCGTCAATATCAGGTGACCAATTCGCTTCTTCATCGCAGATGTAATGTACTGCATTACCACCAGATAAGCTGACAGCTGCAGTCCAAAGTGGGTAATCTGGCATCGGCACTAATATTTCATCACCGCTATTTAATAGCGCTTGCATACATTGCACAATTAATTCAGATACACCGTTACCAATATAAATATCTTCAACACCAAGGCTGGTAATGCCGCGCGCTTGGTAACGTTGCATAATGGCTTTGCGAGCAGAATAGAGACCTTTGGAATCGCTGTAGCCTTCAGAGGTCGGTAAATTGCGAATGACATCAACAAGTAATTCATCAGGGGCGGTAAAACCGAAATGCGCGGGATTTCCAATATTAAGTTTAAGAATTTTTTGTCCTTCTTCTTCTAATCGTTTGGCATGATCAAGAATTGGACCACGTATGTCGTAGCAAACATGCTCTAACTTATTGGATTTTTGAAAATTTATCATATTATCGCCCTTTGTTATATGAGTTTTTATAATTTTTATAAAACCACAAATTTACTCCTATTTCTATAATTTTTGAAGACGTTATTATGATCAGATGGATAAATTTTTTATGTGGCGATAAAAAAGCGCAAGAGCTGTGCGTCTGTTTTGGCGCTTTATTGTCAATAAAAACCGATACACTATGGGCGAAGATTAGATATCTATTTATTTATTAACAGTTTTTTAGTAGTTTTCTTAATAGCTTTTTTTATCATTTTTTTAGTCATGCTGATCACTCAAACGGTAATCCATCTGATGGACAATATAACGGATATTATTTGGTATCAAATCTGTTCGTTTATTCAGTCTCTTTTCTCTACAATTATGCCCAAGTTCTAACGAAATAGAGTGATAAACCGGCACAAGGATCGTTTCCAGATATTGAGCAAGGCAGCTCACGATAGGGGATAGTTATGGTTAATGAGTGCAATCAACATCTATTTTTTGACGATCTTATTTTTTTAGATAAGGTTTTTCAAAAATCAGACCAATTTTTTGATTTTGTCTTTCCCATTTTGCAACAAGGCGGTTATGTCAAAGAGTCATTTTTAGCCGCGATTAAAAAGCGTGAGGCTGCCTTTCCAACGGCTTTACCCACTACACCTTATGTGGTTGCTATGCCGCATACTGATATAGAACATATCATTCGCCCCTTTATTCTTGTCACTCGGATAAAAGGCAGTGTGCCTTGGTGTGAAATGGCCAATAACGATGTTATTTTAGATGCTAATTTTATATTTTTATTGGGTTTTACTGGAAAAGATGGACATATTTTGTTATTACAAACATTGATCGCCAGTTTTAGTAATCCACAATTTTTAGCCGCATTACAGCAAGCCAAAACCAAACAAGCGGTGATGGCTTTATTAACAGCAAATATTACATTTTAACAACCCAAAAATCTCACAATAGAAAAGTTTAATAACAGAAAAGTCTAACAATAGAAGAAGTTAATAAAGAAGAATGTAACAACAAAAAAGAATGTAACCATAAAAAAGTTTAACAGGAGCAATATCATGAAAAAAGTTATTGTTGCGTGTGGCAGCGGTGTCGCCACCTCACAAACCGTTGCAAGTAAGGCCACTCGTTTATTAAAAGAACGTAATCTTAATGACATAAAAGTCGAAGTGATCGACCTGAAATCAGTCGATTCGCATATTAAAAGTAGTGCCGCCTATATAGCGATAACTAAAATTGAAAAAACATACCCCATTCCTGTGATTAATGGTATTGCCTTTTTGACGGGGATCAACATGGATGCTGAATTACAAAAAATCATTGATGCTTGTAAATAGGGACAAAACAGTTGTTATCAATAACAAGTTTATCAACCGAGGAGTGCAATGATGGATTTTCTTAGTTCAATTATAAATTATGTTTTGAATTTAGGTGCCCCAGTTTTTGTGCCTTTTATTATGTTAATTGCTGGTTTGATTGTCCGAATGCAATTGAAAGAAGCCGTATCGGCCGCTATCACGTTAGGTGTGGCATTTGTGGGTATGAGTATGTTGATTGGTTTTATGGTGACAGCAATTGGTGCCGCAGCGCAAACCATGATGACCCGAACAGGCATTGAGCTGAGTATTGTCGATGGCGGTTGGACAACCATGGCAAATGTATCTTGGGCGTGGCCCTATGCCTTTTTGATGTTTCCGCTACAAGTTGGCGTTAATATTTTGATGCTGGTTTTAAAAAAGACCAATACATTTAACGCCGATTTATGGAATGTGTGGGGCAAGATTTTTACTGCTTTTATCGTAGTTGCGGTGGCAACCCCTATTTTTGGTGCCGTCATTGCATTAATTATCGCCTTTTTGGTGGCGACTTTCCAAATTATTATGGAGCTTAATTCCGGAGATATTAATCAACGACGCATTGAACAATTAACTGGTATTCCGGGCGTTACATGTACACATAGAATGCTATTTTTTAGTGCTATTTATTATCCATTTGATCTGTTATTAAGAAAAATTCCCGCTTTAAATAAACCGATGGATGCGGCAGCATTACGTTCTAAAATCGGAATTTTTGCCGAAAATCATGTGATTGGTTTTTTATTAGGTGTCATTTTTGGCATTATCGCTGGTTATAGTGTGGCAAAGACTTTATTGTTAGGTGTACAAGCTGCCACAGCGTTGATGTTATTCCCCATGATTTCTAAACTTTTTATGCAGGCATTATCACCAATATCCGATGCGGATTAGCGATTATATGAACAAACGTTTTGCTGGGCGTAAATTATTTGTTGGTTTAGATTGGCCATTTATGGGCGGGGCAAGTGAAATTTGGTTTACAATTATTGCTGCTATTCCGATTACGTTAATTTGGTCCGTGGTTTTACCGGGTAACAAGATTTTACCTTTTGCCGGAATTATTAATATTGCGCTAGTGGTGCCGTCTTATATTTTAACCAAAGGTAATACGTTAAAAATGGTCATTTTAGCCATTATTGGCATACCATTCTTTTTATTTGTCGGTACTGAATTTGCGCCAATTATTACTGATTTAGGTCTTGCAACCAAAGCGATTGATATTCCAGCTGGCCAATTAATTTCAAATAGTTCGATTGATGCACCTGTCTTTACTTACTCCTTTTCCTTTTTCTTGCAATGTTTGCGCGGCTATTTTGTACCTTTGGCGTTGGCTGTGTATTGGTGTGTAGGGTATTTCTTTTATGCGAGAGAGCTCAATAAAGAAGCGACACAAGCCAGCACTGATGAATCGAATCAGAATTAAGTGTGAATAAAGTCATTAAACGTTAACAAGCCATGATAAATTCTCTCCTTTGCGAATTCGACAGTTTTGCTAAATAGTTTGCTACATAGTTCGCTAAATAGATAGCTTAACTAAATCAATAAGTTATAAAAATACAATAAAGAGGCTTACAGTTATATGGTTGTCGATAAAAGAATTCATAAAATTTTAAATGCAATCGTGAACAATCCGAGTATTACGGGCGTAGAGCTGCAAACAGAATTTGATCTTACGCGTAAACAATTAAGTTATACATTTAAAAAAATTAATGATTTTCTTGAGTCGGCTAATTTTGAAACTATTAAACGTTTTAAAACGGGTAAATTTAGGGTACCAAAATTAGTTATTGATACATTTAGAGAGACACAAGAGCCTGTTGTCAGTAGCCGTTATATCTATTCTGAAGACGAGAGAATTCATTTAATTAGCTTTTTTTTATTAACGCGGGTTGAGAAGTTATCTTTAATTCACCTCTCTTCTGCTTTAACGGTGAGCCAAAATACCGTTATTAATGATATGAAAAAAGTACAAATGATGATTAATCAATATCATTTGCAAATGAGTTATGACCGTGAAAATGGCTATCATATTCTTGGACATGAGATCGATAAACGTTATCTGTTATTAAAGTTAATTCGCCGCATTATTAGTCTGCCCATTGCGAATAGAATCTTGACTGAAAATCAACTGATTACCCAAGGCAGTTTAGAACAAGTGGGCAAGGTATTTAGCGAAGTTGAGAAGAAATTAAAAATTCTTTTTACAGATGAGCAATTACAAGAACTGATCTATTTTATCTGCTTTATTTTGCGTCGAATTGAAATTGGCAAAATGATTCAGCAGTTGCCAGAAAGTTACACTGAAGCTGCCAATAGTCGAGAGTTTCAATTAATGAAGAAATTAATTGAAAAATTTGCCATTAATGATCGTAATGAACAGATCTTTTTAACGGTATTGGTACAAAGCTCTAATATCCAAACGATTTCAGATAAATATTTTCATTTAGATGCCGTGCTTTTAGAAAGTACGGTTGCCGTCGTTAACAATTTTGAGCAGATAAGTTGTGTCACATTTAAAGATAAAAATGAGCTGATTGAACGGATTTATCAGCATTGGAAACCGGCGTATTACCGTATTCGTTACCATATTACGAATATAAATAGTGTATATGACATTGTTTTACAAGAGTTTGGCCATTTACATGAGATAGTCCGTAGAGCAATAATCGCGTTTGAGCATATTTTACATTGCAAAATGCCAGATGAAGAAGTCTCGTTTATTACCGTATTATTTGGTGGTTGGTTGACGAGAGAGGGTATGATTAATCAAATTAAAACTAAAAAAGTGGCGATAGTTGTCTGTGAAAATAGTGCGACTGTCTCGACCTATCTTTATCTTACTTTGCAAGTTTTATTGCCTGAATTACATTTTTCAGCCGCGATTTCGAAAAGAGAATTTGAAAAATATAGTTGTTATTATGATATTGTTTTTTCGACCTTTTATCTCGCAACCGATAAAATGTTATTTATTGTGAATCCCTCTTTGAATAATTTCCATAAAAATGCGTTTCGCAGTCAAGTGATTGGTGCTTTGCAAGGCGTTGATCCGAGTATTATCAAAATAGAAGAGTTGATATCAATCATCAAAAGATATTGTCATATTAATGATCAAAAATCACTCCAAAAAATGTTAACGAACTACCTTTATCATGATGGCTCTCATGATAATCCGTTACGTATTGCCCTGTTAGAAATTCCATCTTTAGCCGATTTAATGCAAGAGAAACAGATCAATATTGCTGAAAGTGCTTATATCTCATGGGAAAAAGCGATTGCGTTAGCGGCTAAGCCGTTATTAGAAAATCAATCAATCGAACCTTATTATGTGGAACGGATGATCAATAAAATCAAATTAGATCAGCCTTATATTATGTTAGTTGAAGGATTGATTATTGCCCATGCCGGTATTGAAGATGGGGTTAATCAAGTTAGCATGTCATTACTGAAACTGCCCGAAAAAATTGATATCTGTGGTTATTTGCAAGCAGATCTTATCGTGATATTGGCAACGAATAATCCTCAAAAACATCTCAAAGCACTCGCCTAATTAAATGAATTTTTAGAGTTTCATCATGGCGCTAATCGGTTAAGAGTGGCGAAAAACCGTCATGAGATAAGAGAATTATTTGCTAAATATCAATGAGATATGTTCATAACCGCGTATGGTGATGATCGTTTGAATTTTACTGTTCCGCTGGCTGTTATGAGAGGGGAATAGCTGTAAACGCGTTTTTATCGCATGTTGCTGAGTACCCCTTTTTTGTGGGGATTTCCTACCATATAGTGTCTAAATAGGAGTGAAAACAATGTTAGAAATTCAAAAACAGTATGTAGTTGATATGGCTAAAAAAGCAACCGAATGGGGACTTTGTAAACATAAAGCGGGTAATTCGAGTGTCCGAGATAAAGCAACCGGTTATGTACTGGTTACCCCCACAACTATTGATAAAAATTTGCTGACGACAAAAGATATTGTGGTGATGGATTTAGATGCGACAGTCATTGAAGCACAGTCTGGATTACGGCCCACTAGTGAATGTCTTATGCATCTTGAAATTTATAAGGCACGCCCGGATATTTTTGCTATTTCATACACACATTCGATTTTTGCTACGTCGTTTGCCGTGTTGGCGAGGCTCATTCCGGCTGTTGTGTATGAATGTACGATTTTAAATCTCAAAGATGGTGTGATTCCAGTTGCGCCTTACGCAAGACCGGGTACGCCAGAACTTTCTCAAAGTGTAGTTGAGCCAATAAAACGTGCCGATGCTATTTTAATGGAGAGACATGGTGCGATTGCGGTAGATAAAGATCCGTATGAAGCTGTACTCAAAGCGGCTTATATTGAAGAAATGGCCGAGGTTTATTATAATGCATTACTGATTAATGGTGGTAAAGATCCTGGGGGATTTCCGCCTGAAGAGTTACAAAAATGGGCATATCCTTCGCAAATCAAATTTAAAACATCCGCTAGCAGAAGTTAATAACGCAATGGAGATGTTTATCGCTTAACACATATTCCCGCCAACTGGTGTTGACGGGAATATCGTATTGGTCATTCACATTTATTTTTGAATGAATTCATTCATATATTTAATGATATATGCCATCGAAATCGACCCCGGATCGACATGACCAACGGCCCGTTCACCTAAATTTTTAGCGCGCCCAAATACCGCCACCATCTGTTTGGTTTTTTCTGCACCTGCCATGGCCGCATCGGCAATCTGAGGTAAAGCTGTTTTTAGATCACATGTGGTTAATGTTGCGGCTTTTTCGGCAGCAGCAGCTAAAGCATCAACCATGGTTTTATCACCAGGTTTGGCATTCCCGCGCGCATAGACCGCCTGCCAGCCATGGTTGAGTAAATCAGCCAATGCCTGCGTAGTAAAATCGGTCACACCCGACAAACTTTTGCCACCTGCACGGAAAAAAGTCCCAAATATCGCGCCCGATGCACCGCTCATGCTTGTCATCAGTTTGGTGCCTATTTGGGTAAAAAAATCCCCCACATCTTTCGGATTAAAATTAGGATCATTAATTTGTACCATAACAGCAGCAAAACCACGTTTCATACCAATACCATGATCGCCATCGCCAATAACTTGATCGAGTGCCGTGAGTGTCGGTTCACTTTCAACCATTTTTTCGGCAACAAATAGCATCATATTGTGTAAAGTGGGTAAATTCATCTTATTTTCTCCATCCAAAAGTGTGACATGGCCAATCATATAAACGTTGTAGTTCATCATCTAATTCTAATAAGCTGATGGAAAAACCTGACATTTCGAGAGAAGTACAGAAATGTCCAACCACGACATCGTAACTCTTTATGCCGCGGGCATGCAGCGCTATCCCGACTTGGCGGGTGACAATTAACAGTTCAGTATTGCTCAATGCACCTAAATTATTAATCAACACACAAACATTATCCCCTTTAGCAAAAGGTAGATCAGCACATAGGCGATCAAGCATGTTGTTAACCGTTTTATCGCTGCTGCTTATTTTTTGTCGGCATAGTCCTGCTTCACCATGGATGCCGATGCCAATTTCGATTTCATCATCGGCTAGCTCAAAGTTAAATTTGTCTGATTGTGGTAAGGCGCAACCATTGAGTGCTACACCGATAGTACGGACATGGGCATTGGCTTTTTGGGTCACACGATAGAGTTCATCAAGGGAATATTTTTCGTACTGTGCGGCAGCACCCGCAATTTTGTATAAAAATAAAATACCGGCGACACCGCGGCGATCGCCGATTTTAGTTAAGGGTGCCGAGGCAATATCGTCGGTGGCACGGACGGTTTTTGTTGTGATATTTTCTTCCGCTGAATATTTCAGCAGCAATATCAAAGTTCATGCCATCACCCGAATAGTTGCCATATAAAAAAGTACACCTTGACCTTTTTCACTGGCTTTGGTGACTTCGATAATCTGATCGGGGGACGGCGAGGTAAACACTTCACCGAGTGCACAAGCATCAATGCCACCTTGCCCAATAAAACCGGCAAAAGTGGGTTCGTGTCCGCTGCCACTACCGGATACAATCACGACTTGTTTGTCTGCAATATGATTACCATAAACTGGACAAAAATCAGGGATGGCAGTGAGTTTGGTTTGGTTAGATCCATTATAAGCGTAAAGTAATCCTTCCATGACTTGTTGCCGAACAGCGTTGGGATCGTTAAGTAATTTCTTCGGTTTGCGCATAATCGTCTCCTGTTAAGATAAGTCATCTTAGTGTAAAAAAAAATGGCTAATATAAACGAATAGAATTGATGACAAATAATCTCCAAGGTATTGCGCATGAGTAGAGTGGTGATCATTAAAAAATAATTAATTAAAAAATCATTCCATCTATTTCGATAATTTTTGAAGATGTTATTATGATTAGCCTGATAATTTTGGGGATTACCTTAGCAAGTTAATCAGATTAATTTTATGCGGAGATCGTTATGAAGACTATTTTGACTGTAATAGGCAAAGATAAACCGGGCATTATCGCCGGCGTAAGTCAAAAATTATATGCGTTAAATATTAATATATTAGATGTTTCTCAAACCATCATGGATGACTATTTTACGATGATTATGTTGCTAGATTTGTCAAAAATTACCGTCCCTTTTGATGAAGCTAAAAATACTTTAATGGCGTTAGGTGAATCGTTAAAAGTGAAGGTAAATGTACAGCGCGAAGAGATTTTTGACGCTATGCACCGTTTATAATGTTTTTTAGTTTATATTGAATTTATAGTTAGCTTAGTTTTAGTTAAGGATAATCCTAATGGAAACCAAACAGATCCTCGAAACCATCAAAATGATTGAGGAAGAAAAACTTGATATTCGTACCATCACGATGGGCATTTCGTTACTTGATTGTATCGATAGTAATGGTCAGAAGGCGCGCGATAAGATCTACGCTAAAATTACCCGATTAGCGAAAAATTTAGTCAAAGTCGGCGAAGAAATTGCTGCTGAATTTGGTATTCCTATTATCAATAAACGCATTTCTGTCACACCTATATCGCTGATTGCGGGAGCCAGTGATGATAAAGATTATGTCGAATTTGCTAAAACATTAGATGCAGCAGCCAAAGCTGTTGGCGTGAATTTTATTGGTGGATTTTCGGCATTAGTCCAAAAAGGGTATCACAAAGGGGATGAGATTTTGATTCGCTCTATCCCGCAAGCGCTAGCACAAACTGAACGAGTCTGTTCGTCTGTCAATGTGGGGTCGACGCAAGCCGGTATTAATATGGATGCGGTAAAACAGATGGGGCAGATTATTAAGCAAGCAGCCGAATTGACCGCTGATAATAGCAGTATGGCTTGTGCAAAATTGGTGGTATTTGCGAATGCGGTTGAAGATAATCCGTTTATGGCAGGCGCATTCCATGGTGTAGGTGAAGCTGACTGTGTGATCAATGTTGGTGTTAGCGGTCCAGGGGTGGTCAAGCGTGCATTAGAAAAAGTAAAAGGTCAACC
This sequence comes from Orbaceae bacterium ESL0727, assembly GCA_029433345.1. Taxonomy (GTDB): domain Bacteria; phylum Pseudomonadota; class Gammaproteobacteria; order Enterobacterales; family Orbaceae; genus Gilliamella. The sequence continues at coordinate 284,561 of JAQTHY010000001.1, read as the reverse complement.
TTTCGATGTAGTTGCCGAGACCATTAAAAAGACCGCGTTCAAAATCACCCGTATGGGGCAGTTGGTGGGTAAAGAAGCCTCTGAACGATTGGGTATTGAGTTTGGTATTGTTGATTTATCATTGGCGCCCACACCGGCGATTGGTGATTCGGTTGCCCATATTTTAGAAGAGATGGGACTTGCAATGGTCGGCACTCATGGTACGACGGCAGCATTAGCCTTGCTTAATGATGCAGTCAAAAAAGGGGGTGTGATGGCGTGTAAACATGTCGGTGGCTTAAGCGGTGCCTTTATTCCGGTTTCGGAAGATGCAGGGATGATTAATGCTGTGGAGCATGGTGCACTTAATTTGGAAAAGCTAGAAGCGATGACCTGTGTTTGTTCAGTCGGACTGGATATGATAGCGATTCCGGGTGATACACCAGCTGAAACAATTTCGGCTATTATTGCGGACGAAGCGGCAATTGGTATGATTAATCATAAAACGACGGCAGTTCGGATTATTCCGGCAGTTGGACTGGCAGTCGGTGATAATATCGAATTTGGTGGATTATTAGGCCATGCACCTGTTATGCCAGTTAGTAAATTTAGCTCGTTTGATTTTATTCAGCGTGGTGGTCATATTCCAGCCCCTATTCATTCATTTAAGAACTGATTTGATAAGCTAAGATCGCGCAGTATTTCACTTTACGTACCCTCTGCGCGATCAGCTTATTCCGCTAATAACTGTTAGCGGGCTAATCATAGTGCAGCTATGACGCAAAATGGTATCCCATCTATTTCTATTTCATCATTTCAAAGCTCGTTTTCAAGATAAATGGTCAAAACCAATTGTCAAAATGAATTTTCAAAACGAATTTTTAAAACAAGTGTTTGACGTAAGTAAACAGCGCAATATGGGGATCTAAAATACAATCATGATGATGAATAAGACGACGATGAGTAGACGGTGAATAATAAACTGTTTGTCTGGTTGGTTTATGACAGGTTTTGGGTGATTGGGTACCGCCGACTGATGTCGACGGTAATTGTTTCAATGGTAATTATCTTAACAGTCATTATTTATAATATTAACTGTTTTAATAACTATGTTAATAAGTACTATGAGAACTTATTGCTGAGTACCACCTAAACGAGATGTGCCTAACTTGATATATTTGTCAGTAGCCACTTCTTCAACGGTATATTTACCATCTTTATAAACGATCTTACTGACTGCAGCATTAACAGGTGGTTGGTTACGTCGTGGGTCATCAGTTAGTTTTGACATGATAGCTTGTAATGCAGTTCCTGAAGTGACAATTAAGACAGTCTTATCACCTTTTGCTTGTGCATGTTTGACGATGTCATCTAATGCAGCACGTACACGTGAAGTAAGTTGTTCATAATTTTCAGCTGTTTTTGATGGATCAGCTGCAGCTAAGGTATCTAAATAAGTGCTAAGATCCATTGATCCGTCGCCACGCATTCTCTTAAACTGTTCAGCACCACCTTTTAGTTTTAACTGTTTTGCACCAGCAGCCATCATTTCGTGATCATAGCCACCTTCAAATTTACCTAAAAAGACTTCTTCTAATCGTGTATCTTCAACAACAGGGGCATTAGCTTGGCCGATTTGTTGTTTGATGATTTGCATGGTTTCGCGTTGGCGTCCAAGATCACTGGTATAGAATTCATCAAAATGAATATCTTTTAAGCCTTCACCTAAATATTTAACAGTTTGACGACCTTCAGCTGTTAGGTGCGAATCGATTCCACCTTGTACGCGATCATAGGTATTCATTAATGTTTTACCATGACGGGCAACATAAACGGTCACTGTGTCGTCTTTCACAATAGGTGCGGTAGCGACAGGTGCAGTTTTATGCGCACAAGCGGCTAATGCCATAGAAGTACAAAAAAATACAACCGAAGCAAGTAATTTCTTTTTCATATTATTATCTCAATTAATGTTAATGTTAATGTTAAAAAAAACATAAAAAAATTTAAAAAAGTAAAAACTTTTACTGCCAATTAATTATAGTCAAACAAAGAAAGGGTGGAAAGCCTTTTTGTCCTTAATAGTGTGAGCTGGTAAACAATTTAGGTTATTTTTTTATTCTTTTTTAGAATAAATAGAAAACTAATTATTTGTCTAACTAATACGTTATAAAAAACTATTTGTAATTTTATTACTGCTTATGATCATCGATAAACGCGTCATATAAATATGACTATTTTTGACATAAACGTAGGGTAATTCTGAAACATCCAAATAGAGAAGATGATTTACAGGTGATCGTTATGATTTCGGATTTTATTTCTTGCAACTGCTTATGATGTGATTACAATGTTTGTAAATTGATTGTATTTAGAATAATGTTAATAACGAGGAAGAACGAATGTATATAAATGATATTCGCCATGAGTTAAACCAAGCCCTTGATCTATTAGTTAAATTTGTCGGAGATGATAATAATTTAAAAACAATTGAAAAAGCTGCGCGATTAATTGCTGACTCGTTTAAACAGGGGGGTAAGGTGCTTTCTTGTGGTAATGGTGGGTCGCATTGTGATGCGATGCATTTTGCCGAAGAGTTAACGGGGCGTTATCGGGATAATCGACCTGCTTATCCTGCCATTGCGATTTCGGATGTGAGCCATATTTCTTGTGTTGGTAATGATTACGGTTTTAACGATATTTTTGCGCGTTATATTGAAGGCGTCGGGCAAAAAGGTGATGTGCTAGTGGGGATTTCCACATCAGGGAATTCTGCCAATGTATTAAAAGCTATCCATGCAGCAAAAGCTAAAGGCATGCATGTTATTACCTTGACCGGTAAAGATGGTGGCAAAATGAATGGCTTGGCCGATGTTGATATTCGTGTTCCTCATTTTGGCTATGCCGATCGCGTTCAGGAAATTCATATAAAAGTTATCCATATCTTAATCTATTTGATTGAAAAAGAGATGGCTAAGGATAATCTATAATTATTGCGTTGTTAGGTAGTTGTACATTACCTAGTTGTACATTGCCAATAATTCTAAAATTTTTGTTGACTGATTTTTGCTGATTTTTATTTATTTTTAATTTATCTGTTGATGATTCCGCCGACAATAGTCAGCGGAATAAAACAACCACCTTTATGGGTAATGTGTTGATGCCTATCCCTTAGGCAGCTAATGCTTTACTGATCTTTTCATACAGATCTTTCGATAGATTATCTAGCTTCAATAAGCTTTCTAATGCCTTGCGCATAGTTATTTGACGTTTATGATCGTAGCGTTTTAGACGAATGAGCGGATCAATGAGTCTTGCTGCAACTTGTGGATTTTTTTGGTTAAGTTCGGCAAGAATTTCCACTAAAAATTGATAACCAGAACCATCTTCGGCATGAAAGGCAACCGGATTATTATTCACAAAGGCACCAATTAATGAACGAATCCGATTTGGATTGCTGAGTGTAAAGGCACGGTGTGTTAATAGTTTTTTGACGGTTGTTAATGCATCAGGGGCAGGGCTTGTTGCGTTTAATGCAAACCATTTATCCATGACGAGTCCATCTTGGTGCCATTTGTTATCAAAATCTGCCAATAACGCGTCTTTGCACTCTAATTGTGCGTTGACGGCAGCAGTTAAGGCAGCCAGGCAATCTGTCATATTGTCAGCAGATTGATACTGTTTGGTGACTAATTGATTGGCTTCGGATTGGTTATCAGCATACGCAAGTAGCATCAAACAGCAATTTTTTAAGGCACGTTTTGCAATATCTTTATGCTCAATTTTGTAGTGATAAGTTTTATTGCAATGATAGATGGAGGTCAATTCATCATGGAGCGCATTGGCAAATTTTGTTAAGAAAAATTCACGCACGTGGTGAATGGCGAGTGGATCAACAACAGTAAAAAGATTAGCAAGTTCATTTTCGGATGGTAATGTTAGAATTTGGGCGATTAAAGCAGGATCAGTATCATCGTCTAATAAAACTGATCTAAAGGCATCAATTACCGATTCAGGTAACTGGAGTGCTTTACCCGTTTGCCAATTTTCTACATTCTGCCGAACATATTTGGCTAATAACATTTGTGCGGCATCATAACGGTTAAACGTATTTTTGGCATGTTGTATTAAAAAGATGAGATCATCATCTTGATAGTGATAATGCACTTTAACCGGCGCCGAAAAATCACCCAATAAGGCGATAATAGGTTTGTCACCGTGATCTAAACGGATATTATCGAACTTAAATTGTTGGCTGGCTTGTTTGACGTCTAATACTGGATAGACAGGATTACCTTGATATTGCAATGCAATGGCGTCACCATTTTTTTGGTATAAGGCGATAGCTAGCGGAATATGCAGAGGTTGTTTTTCAGTTTGATCAAACGTAGCCGGTGTTTGTTGAGTGACGGTTAAGGTGTAGGTTTGTGATTTGGCGTCATAACTGTCAGTAACGGTTAATTCGGGCGTACCTGATTGACTGTACCAGCGTTTAAATTGGCTAAGATCGATGTTTGATGCATCTTGCATGGCTTGTACAAAATCATCACAGGTTGCTGCACTCCCATCATGACGCTTGATGTAAAGCTTCATTCCGGCTTGGAATTTTTCTTCGCCTAATAAAGTATGCAACATACGGATCACTTCTGCCCCTTTTTCATAAACGGTAACCGTATAAAAGTTATTCATTTCGATCACTTTATCCGGACGAATTGGGTGTGACATTGGGCTCGCATCTTCAGCAAATTGTATGCTGCGCATCACTTTAACATCATCGATTCGCTTAACTGCGCGTGATCCTAAATCAGAGCTGAATTCTTGATCGCGGAAAACGGTTAGTCCTTCTTTTAGACTCAGCTGGAACCAATCACGACAGGTCACTCTATCGCCCGTCCAGTTGTGGAAATATTCATGACCAATAACACCTTCAATCCCTAAGTAGTCGTTATCGGTTGCGGTTTCGGGTTTGGCGAGTACATATTTAGAGTTAAAGATATTTAGGCCTTTGTTTTCCATGGCCCCCATATTGAAGAAGTCAACCGCGACAATCATGAAAATATCAAGATCGTATTCTAGCCCAAAGCGGGTTTCATCCCATTTCATGGCCTGTTTTAAGCTCGTCATTGCCCAATGTGATCTATCTAAATTGCCTTTATCAACATAAATTTCGAGTTCTACTTTGCGATTAGATTGGGTGATGAATTGATCTTTTAAAATATCGAAATCGCCAGCGACAAGAGCAAATAAGTAAGCCGGTTTTGGAAAAGGATCTTGCCATTGTACCCAATGACGGCCATCATCGAGTTCGCCTTGTGCAATGCGATTACCATTTGAGAGTAAATAAGGATAACGTTTTTTATTGGCGGTAATGCGTGTTGAAAAACGTGCTAGGACATCTGGGCGATCCAGATAAAAAGTAATGTGCCTAAAACCTTCGGCTTCACATTGCGTACAGAGCGCATCGCCGGATACATATAATCCTTCGAGCGCAGTATTATCAATTGGTCGAATTTCATTCACAATGGTCAACGTAAATTCAGATGGCACGTTATGAATAATTAGTCCTGTATCGGTTAATTGATAATCGTGCCAAGGTTGTTCGTCAATTGCGAGGGAGATTAATTTTAAATCTTCACCATCTAAAATAAGATCTTGTGTGGCACTGTTTTTTTGTGTTGGATTTTGTTGTACATGACTACGTGCAGTGACAGTTGTTAATTCAGGATCTAACTCAAAATCGAGATCCAGATCAGTAATGATAAAAGCAGGCGCTGTATAATCTAAGCGATATTTAGCGGTAGGTTCTGTTTTTGTTGTTTTTATAGCTGTGGTCATAAGACGGCTCCTTATCAAGTCGTTTGCTTTCACTATCCGATGGCAATGAGTGCTGCCATGGCTTTGCCGTGAAAAGATATTGACTATAGTATATCGCAATAAAGTCGATCTTCGGCAAAAATTAAATTAATAGGCAATTAATGTACTCCTTAAATTTTAATCTGCTATAATCGCAAGAATTTTCTTTTGGACGTATAAATACAACAATACTAAATTGACATGCCTATTATTACATCTCTCTTAGATACCGATGCTTATAAGTTGCATATGCAGCAAGCTGTCTTTCATCACTATCCCGATACAACTGTTGTTGCTGAGTTCCGTTGCCGTAATGATGATCGATTAGGTCAATATGTTAATGAAATAAAACGACAAACCAAATTGATGACTGAATTATCATTAACTGATGATGAATTTGCGTATTTATCACGTATCCCCTTTTTAAAATCAGATTATCTCGATTGGCTAAAACAGTGGCGTTACAATGACGAATTACTGACGATTACGAATGATGAAGGTAAATTAGTGATTCGGATTGCCGGTAAATGGTTAGACGTGATTTTATGGGAAGTGCCACTATTAGCGTTGATTAGCGAAATTGTGCACCGTGATCGATCGCCACGTTTAGGCGTAAATGAAGCGCTTGCACATCTTAAATATAAATTAGCGAACTTTAAGCAACAAAGTCGGCGTGCGCGATTAGATATGTCTTTGTTTAATTTAATGGATTTTGGTACACGGCGTCGATATTCGTTTGCAGTGCAAGAAGCCGTTGTGCGTTATTTGCAAGATCAGAGTGCCAGTGAACAAGGATTTAATTTCCATAGCACGAGCAATTATTTATTGGCTTATCGTCTTGGCTTGGATCCGGCTGGCACACAGGCACATGAATGGTTTCAAGCCCATCAACGCTTAAGCACGCATTTAGCTGATTGCCAAAAGAATGCCTTGCAAGTTTGGTTGGATGAATATCCTCATGATTTAGGGATTGCATTGACTGATTGTATTACAATGGATGCATTTTTACGCGATTTTGATTACCACTTTGCAACATGTTATAAAGGCTTACGTCATGATTCGGGGAATCCTATCATCTGGGGCGAAAAAGCCATTGCGCATTATCAGCAGCTGGGAATAGATCCTAAAAGCAAGGTGTTAGTTTTTTCTGACAGTTTAACGCTAGAAAAGGCGATCCAGATCTATCAGCATTTTCATCACCGTTGTCAGTTATCGTTCGGCATTGGGGGGCATTTAGCGTGTGATATTCCGGCGTTAACACTTAACAGCAGTCCATTGAATATCGTGATAAAATTGGTGGCTTGTAATGGTCAAGCGGTTGCTAAATTGTCTGATAGTCCGGGTAAAACCATATCGGAAGATGGTGCGTTTATTAATCAATTGAAGCAAGCATTTCATATCCCAAATAGTTAAACGCACAAGAAAATGGGGCCTGTTATGATCTTTCAAACTAGGCCTTTCCCTTATTACCTATGATAAGGGGCGAAACAGTGTAATATTGAATTGAAAATTAACTCATAGAAAGATGGAAAATTAAAATGACTTTAATCGTACCGATTGTCGATGCCTTACAAGGTAAAATCGCCGTTGGCAGCACCATTGCTGTACAAGGTTGGGTGAGAACAAGACGAGATTCGAAAGCGGGAATCTCTTTTTTAGCGGTTTATGATGGATCGTGTTTTGACGCTATCCAAGTGGTGATTGATAAGCATCTCGCTAACTATGAACAAGATGTGTTACGGTTAACTGCCGGTTGTTCAGTCAAAGTGACAGGTAAAGTGGTCGCGTCGCCAGGACAAGGGCAACAATTTGAGCTACAAGCAACCGAAGTTGAGGTCTATGGCTTTGTTGATGATCCTGAAACGTACCCTATGGCCGCTAAGCGTCATTCTATTGAATATCTGCGCGAAGTTGCGCATTTGCGTGCGAGAACTAATATTGTTGGGGCGATTACGCGTGTTCGCCATACGCTTGCGCAAGCGATTCACCAATTTTTTGATGAACGTGGCTTTTTTTGGCTGTCTACACCGATTATTACTGCATCTGATACCGAAGGCGCTGGCGAAATGTTTCGCGTGTCAACGCTAGATATGCTGAATCTACCTAAAACCGCGGATGGGAAAGTCGATTTTGATCAAGATTTTTTTGGTAAAGAGGCCTTTTTAACCGTGTCTGGACAGCTTAATGCCGAAACCTATGCCTGCGCACTTTCTAAAGTGTATACGTTTGGTCCAACTTTCCGCGCTGAAAATTCCAATACTACACGGCATCTTGCGGAATTTTGGATGATGGAACCCGAAGTGGCCTTTGCTGATTTAGATGATGATGCTAAGTTAGCCGAAGATATGCTGAAATATGTGTTTAAAGCGGTACTTGAAAAACGGGCTGATGATATGCAGTTTTTTGTTCAGCATGTTGATAAAGAAGCGATTAATCGTCTTGAAAACTTTATTAATACAGATTTTGTACAAGTTGACTATACCGACGCCATTACTATTTTGCAAAATTGTGATGCGAAATTCGAAAATCCGGTCAGTTGGGGGATTGATTTAGCTTCTGAACATGAACGCTATTTGGCTGAACAACATTTTAAAGCGCCGGTGGTTGTTAAAAACTATCCTAAAGATATCAAAGCTTTTTATATGCGAATGAATGATGATGGTAAAACTGTTGCCGCGATGGATGTTTTAGCACCGGGCATTGGTGAAATTATTGGTGGTTCACAGCGTGAAGAACGTTTAGATATGTTAGATAAACGGATGGACGAGCTGGGAATGAAAAAGGAAGATTATTGGTGGTATCGTGATTTACGCCGTTATGGTACCGTGCCGCATTCTGGATTTGGGCTCGGTTTTGAACGTTTGATTGTGTATGTCACAGGTGTGCAAAATGTGAGGGATGTGATTCCGTTCCCACGCACACCTCGTAATGCAAATTTTTAGTTTTATCGAACAATCTCAATAAATTGGTATCATGGCGATTGATTGAGATAAGCAGTGAAAGAGGGGGTTGTCAATAAAATGGCACGAATCGCTTAAATTATAACCAAATGAGAGTGATTTCTTGCTTAGACACCCCATTTTACAAAAAGTTCACTTGCTTTTGTAAAAAAAATCGACATAATTTGTAAATCTTTAAAAGGCTATTAGTTCGATTGAAATAATAGTTTAACAAAATAGAGACATTAAATTAGCAGTGTCTTTTAACTACAATACCTTAGGGGATAAGAAATGAAACGTACATTATTAGCAATTGCGATTCCAGCACTTTTAGTTGCTGCTAGCGCTAATGCATCTATCGAAGTATGGAATAAAGACGGTAATAAAGTTGATTTTAATGGCCGTGTAAAAGCAATGAACCGCGTTACCGATCGTGATCAACTTAAAGAAGGTGACAAAACTGAAGCTCGTTTAGGTATGACTGGTAGCACCCAAATTGCTGACGGTCTTACAGGTTATGGTCGTTGGGAATACCAAACTAAAACTGGTAAAGATTCATGGGATGAAACTCGTTATGCTTTTGCTGGTTTAAATTTTGGTGATTTTGGTGCATTTGATTATGGTCGTAACGACGGTGTGTTAAAAGCAATCTCAGCTTATACCGACGTATTACCAGAATTTGGGGGTGATGCAGGAAATAATAATTTAAATGTATTATCATACCGTACTAAAGCCGTTGCTACATACCGTAACAATAACTTCTTCGGTTTAACTGACGATGTAAGCTTTGCATTACAATATGCAGACAATGGTGATAACTCATCAACTGAAGATGGTAAACGTGCTGATTCACGTGAAGCATACGGTGCTTTACTTCAATGGAAAATCTTTGATACTGGTTTAACTGCTGGTGCCGGTTATGCGCAAACTACAGGTGATAAAGATAAAGCAAATACATGGACTTCTGGTGTTAAATATGATAATTACAACTTATATTTAGCAGCTAACTACTTCCAGAGTAGATTGAAAAATCATACAGAATCATATCTAGAACAAGATCCTTTAACAGGTGCTGTAAGTTCTGAAACTACCGATCCTTTTGATGCAAAAATTAAAGGTATTGAACTTGTTGCTCAATACGGTATTGATTTAGAAGTAGGTCGTTTAACTCCATCTTTAGCTTATATTCAACAAAAGATGAAAGATAATGATGGTGATAGTAGTTATTTAACTAAATATGTTTCTTTAGGTGCTACTTATGCATTTAATAAAAACATTAGTGCACTTATTGAATACAAATTCAACTTACTTGATAAAGATGATATCGGTGCATATAAGAACTTAGCTCGCGTTAATAAATTTGATGCAGACGGGGATGCGATTACTAAACCAGGTACTAAAGATGTATTAGGTATTGGTTTAATTTATCAATTCTAATTATCACTTCTCTTAAAAAAAGGCACTTCGGTGCCTTTTTTTGTTATATAGTCATGTTTCCTATCTCGATCACATTTTATGCTTAAAAATTAGCTTAAATAATCTACATTCTAATCTATTTAAATGTTATTCTATTGAAAGTAATCAATTTATATCTATTGCTCATTGAAGGCATTGAGTCAATACCCTAATAAAGTGATTGTCTATTTTGGAATGACTATTCGTATTCCCCTTATTGAATAAGGTACGGTGGCCAATCCGTTGAAATATACAGTGACTTATTAACCGTGGCACGAAGTAACCGTCGCCTTAGTATAAAAATACCGATGAGGGTAAAAAATGAAACGTAATCTTTTAGCGATTGTGATTCCAGCGCTGTTAGTTGCTGGCAGTGCAAATGCTTCTATCGAAGTATGGAATAAAGATGGGAATAAACTGGATCTAAATGGTCGTGTTTATGCCTTAAACTATATTACTGATCGTGACAATCAAACTGGTGAAGGCGATCAAACTACTGCACGTATTGGATTCACTGGTCAAACGCAAGTTACTGACTTTATGTCTGGTTATGGTCGTTGGGAATATGAAACAGCAACAGGTAAAAATTCAGACAATGAAACCCGTTATGCTTTTGCAGGATTAAATTTTGGTTCATACGGTTCACTTGATTACGGTCGTAATGATGGTGTACTAAAAACTTTAACGTCTTATACTGACGTATTACCAGAATTTGGTGGTGATGCTTCTGATAATAATCTCTATGCTTTATCAGCCCGAACTAAAGCTGTAGCAACTTACCGTAACAGCGATTTGTTCGGTTTAGTTGATGGCTTACGTTTCGCTGTACAGTATGCTGATAATGGCGATAATAGCTCAACACAAAATGACCGTGATCGTGCTGATGGTCATAATAGTAATCAAGCTGCAGGTGCCGTTGTTGACTGGGATGTGTTAGACACAGGCTTAACTGTTGGTGCCGGTTATGCGCAAACAGGCAACCATGGTGAAGCAAGATCGTGGTCAGCAGGTGTTAAGTATGATAATTATAATCTATATTTAGCAGCGTTATATATTCAAGGTAAACAAAAACATGGTTGGTCTACTGCAACTGAAACATCAAGCAGTTATGGTGATGACAGTGCGTTGAAAACAGCCGGTGTTGAATTGGTTGCCCAATATGGTTTCGACTTTGATATCGGTCGTTTAACACCATCTTTAGCTTATATCCAACATAAAGCCAAAGATGCATCTAGCTACGCTAATGTAGAAGGGACTAAAGGTAGTTACCTAGTTAAATATGTCGACGTTGGTTTAACGTATGACTTTAATAAAAATCTACAAGGTATTATCGATTATAAGATTAACTTGTTAGACAAAGATGATATCGGTGCTCGTCATGCATTATATAGTGGTGATGACAGCTTTGATCGATCACAAATTAGTGGTACAACAAAAGATACTGTTGCAATTGGTTTGATTTATCAATTCTAATCGATTTTTCTTTTCTTATTCAAGGCACTGTGGTGCCTTTTTTATTTTACAAGATAGATTAGCCTACTCTATGTACAATCTTATCAAAAGTGAGCACTCAATCCGTGAATTTACGCACATAATTAGTCGGATCTTTCTATATTCTATTAATAAAGTCAGTAAAATAGCGGTGTTTAAGATAAAATTACGCTTTTAGATGGGTAATCAGTGTATAATTTTATAGAAATGATGTAAAAAATGGTTAACCAATAAAAAATACATTATTAGGACTCGGATTATGTTATATACCACGCGTACTTTATCAGCTCGAAAAAATATCGCATTAGTTGCACACGATCATTTAAAAGAAGCACTATTAAATTGGTGTAAAAAGAATCGTGAAGAGTTATCTCATCACAACTTATGTGGTACCGGGACGACAGGAACGTTAATCAAAAAGGAAACAGGACTTGCCATTACACCTATGCTCAGTGGTCCAATGGGCGGTGATCAACAAATTGGTGCGCTTATTGCTGAAGGTAAAATTGATATTCTAATCTTCTTTTGGGATCCGCTAAATGCCGTACCGCACGATCCTGATGTAAAAGCATTACTCCGACTTTCGACAGTCTGGAATATTCCCGTTGCAACCAATCAAGCTACCGCAAATGCTTTAATTCAATCGCCTATTTTTAAAAATAGTGTTGAAATCGACATTCCTGATTACCAAAGTTATCTCGCAGCACGGGTGTAACTGACAGATTACCTATCATAAGGTAATCTTTACTAAGACAATGGCCAAGTCAATTTATTTGGTCATTCGAAAGGCACCAGTGTCATTAATTTTTTATGAAAGGAATAGAAATGATATTAGATTATTTATTTTAATAATTTTTCAGGGGTAGCCAATCCTGTTTCCATATCTATTTTATACAATCCCGTATCCCAACCTATTGCCTTTAATTCATTATTTTCAATAAAAATGTCAACAAACCCCCCAGAAATTAGAATTTTTGTATGAACAATCTATTTAATATTACGATGTTTATCTAACAAAAAAATATTATTGGATGCTAATTCTTTATTTCCCCCAAAAAAAGGGGAAAAATAATCTAATAACAAAATAAAATTATCATGATTTATTTTAATAACTTTCTGAATATCTTTTTTCGAAATATTTCTATTTTCCATCATATATAGATCTTATATTTTTAAAATTAGTATTGATTATTTTAATAATTTTCCAGGAATAGCTTCTCCAGTTTTAATATTAATATCATATTGCCCACCATCCCATCTATAAGCTTTGAATTGTCTATTTTCTTCGTAAATATTAGTAAAACTATCACCAAAGTTGTCATTTTTTGAAAAAATCCGCCATATAACTTCCTGTTTTGAGTTAATCAAAAAGATATTTCTTGATTTCTCTGATGGTTTTCCATCAAATATAGGATCAAATCCATCAATCAATACTAATTGAGAATTAGCATTGACGGTAATCATTTTATAAATCCGCTCACTATGGATAAAGTTTATCATTTTAAAGACCTTGTGTTATAAAAATTCTTAGTAGGTATATCATTTAATAATTGGTACTGAACTCCTCCTTTATTATGCGCGCCAAAATTTAATTGTGGTGCGACTATATCTACCTACATTTATATGATGTTTTTTTATCTTTTTTATTTTTACTATCATCAGGTGGTAATCCTGACGCATCTTTAGTTGATGTTGTATCACGATTAATAGCATCTTTATCATTCGATGAGTTATTTGTTTTATTAGTAGAGGAAGACAATTGATTTAAAATATTTAATGGATTAGCACCATGAAAAATAAATCCACCATCAGCCATCATCTGCAGCTCTTTGGACTGAATTTAATGCAATACCCAAATAATTATTTTCCACCACAATATGTGCGGCATTGGCTGCGCTGTAGACGCCTTGTGGGGAGTTGGTGGCGATGGCGCTGGCAATGGCACCGGCGACTTTACTGACGCCGATGCTCAGCTCATGAAAATAGTTGCAACGTGGGTGATAAATTTACGCCAATACACCTTAATAACGCATCTATTTTGTTCAATAAAATGAGTATTTAGGTATACCCTTATCTGCAATAAATAAACATATTTTAGGGTTGGATAAGATCAAGATGATGTCTCAGGTCCAGACCAAAGTAATTGACTTCTCAGTTCCAAAGGTACTAATTTGAATAATTCTTTAATATATTTAACATGTTGATTGTAATTTAAAGAAATATTTTCATTGCAGTCTTCTATATAATTTCTAGCTTGATAATTTAAAAAATGAATATCATGTGCTTCAAAATCTGGATTTAAAACTGAATAACACAAATTATGCACTAAATTTGCTTCATAATAACAAGATATATCTTTACCTTTGATTTTTTTATCTAAAGATTGTATATATCTTATATATTGTAATACCGATGTTATCATTCTTAAGTAAATTTCGCGTTTATCCATTTTTAATCAACCCTAAGTATAAATTTATTTATTTGTACTATATTTGCCAGATAACTAATCTAAATACTTATCTGTAAAGTAGTCATTGCCCTTTGTTATCTTTTATATAAGTAGATTATGTTTGGAAATTATACGGATAAAATGATTGATATTCATCATGGCGCGCAGTTGCATGTATTTTTCATACAAAATTAGGTGACAAAATTCATTGCCACCTAATTGGCTAGGTTTTATTTATTCAGAAGTATTCTTATTTTTTAATATTGGCCATAAGTAGTAAGCAAACCAATAGACTAAACGATCCTTTATTATCTATTATCACCACCATTTAGGATAATCAACAAATTGCGTTTTTATATGATTGAAAATATCTTCTGATATTACTGTTTTATAACTTGATTGAATAATATCATTTGATATACTTTGCCGAGTTACAGACCAACAAAATTCAATGATTCCTTTTGTTTTTTCTATTTTTATAAAAAACATTTCATCCATATCATTCAATACAGCAATATCTTTTAGCGTAATGAGATCATTTACAAATTGATCCCAAACGGAACAATCTATCCATAGATCCCCTTTATATTGAAGAAAGTTAGAAAATTGCTCAACATCAGTAATAAAAGAAAACTTTATAGATGGTATATGATCATCAATCTCAATTTCTTCAAAACTAATTTTTATTGGTTTTTCTAATTGTAAACTCATTATTTTACCTCTATTCAATAGGTCTAGCATGAATAACTGCTGGAAGTTCTTCTGTATTTCTTGGAGGGGCTATTTTTAATTCCCATCCACCAACTTTAATTAGTTTATTATATTCAATACCGCTATTCGTAGCAGTATTCAAAGTTCCTTGTAAACTACGAAGTTGCTGCTGTGAGGATAATTGAACAGCCTCAGGTGTATAATTCTCGGCCTTGTATTGAGCATATTCTGCTCCTGGATAATTTGGTTCTTCATATTATTTGCTCAAGATCTTAATTCCTAGACGACGACATTCTATATACCATAATCCAAATGCTGCAATAAAACCGAATGGAGCAAATTTAAAGGCAATATAAAAATCAGTTACACTAAAAATAAAATCTCTGTATATAGCATAAATTATGCACGTAATTATCAATTTTACTATAATAGCCCCAAGGAAGAAAAATAATGGCATCATTATGATTAAAAATAATAAAGCTCTATACTTTCTATTTGTTTTCATTTTTTTCCCCTTTTATATAATACTTGATACCTTCCTGGGTAATTTCACTTAATCCTGAATTAAAAGCATTCCCAGTCACAGAAGGAATTGAACTATTACTCGCTGGTTTGGTTATCGACCAAATACCCACAGGCACCCATTCATATTGTTTTGCTATCGGATTAAATATTTTTTGCAATGAACCTTCTAGCCATTTTCCACCAATATATCCCACACCCGAACTAATAGAACTTATAGCTGCTCCCATTAATGGATCTTTACCTTCTAAATAGTTCGAAGTTGCCCCTCCTGCTGCATTCCATCCTACTGTTCCCCAAAAACCAGTTCCTATGCCACCAGTTATAGCACCTACTCCGGTCGAGATACCTACATTTGTCCAGTTAATACTACCGTCATCATTCATTATGTATTGTACTCCTGCATTTATACTACCATTAATAACTCCTCCCGTTATAGTGGATTCCGGTAATATAAACATAGAAAGAGTGCCTGCGATTATCCCAGTTTGAATAATAGCTCCCTGCTGGATATTATCATTGTATCCTTGAACAAAATCGTTGATAGCTTGTTGCTGGCAAATTAGGTTACCATCGCACTTCGCTTCAGCAGCCTTGACTGCAGCCTTCCCCAAATAATTATTCTCCACCACAATATGTGCGGCATTGGCTGCGCTGTAGACGCCTTGTGGGGAGTTGGTGGCGATGGCGCCGGCAATGGCACCGGCGACTTTACTGACGCCGATGATCTGCTCATTAGAATAGTTGCGGCTGATAAAATAGTCACCCATTGAGGTAACCGCAAGTTCCGCGGCTAACGCACCAGCAGCCGCACCTATACCGTTACCTCCGCCAATTTCGGCAGCGATAGCCGACGTTGCTGCATGAGAGATGAATTTACCCGGTAAACCGATGACTTGTCCATTTTGGCCAATTAAATGGGCACTTTCGGCATTGACTTGATTCCCAATATTGGAGAGAAGGGCGGTTGCAAAGCGATCTTTAAAACTCCCACCGTTAATCGCCGCATTAACGCCTGCATCAATGACTGAGTGACCAACAACCGATTGGGCAATCTGATTCCAACTTGCATTTGAGCTCAGCAGTAATTTTTCACCATTTTTTAACGCTTCTGATGTGGCACCCAGATATTTATCAAACCCGCCCATTGCACCGCCGACAACCATAGACGTAATAATAGATTTGACGGAATCATTACTGCCTAGTGATTTTAGCGTATTTGATAGATTACCACCATTTTCCACTAAGCTGACCGCTGCTTTAGAAACCAATGCCGACATACCTTGTGAGCCCACCCCATACATAATGGCATTTGTGGTTGTTCCTGCAGCGGTACCGGTGGCCATGCTGTTACCAGCAGCGGCAGCTAATGAACTGCCTGATGTGGCAACGGCTACCGCGACAGCAATAACCGCTGCGACCACAGGATTGAGTGATTTGGTTTCATGATGCCAACTATTATAGGCATTTTGGACTTTACTCCATTCCACATTACCTTGTTTATTAAGATCTTTAAGCCATTGTGTACCTTCTGTATTCCCAAGCAATGTTAATGCATTATCCAGTGATTGATTACCTTTAGTAATCACGTCAGCATTGATTCCTTGTGCCGCATTCACCGTAAATTGGCCACCGGCTTGTACAGTTGGTAGGCGCCATGTATTTTGTTCATAGCCTTTATCGCTATATTTAACGTAAAAGCCTTTTGACATCACTGTTTTCTGTTTAAAAGCAGTGTCATTGACGCCTTCAAAAATTACTTTACCATTAGTACTACTTAGCGTGATATCTTGTCCTGCTTGAATTTGGCTTGCTTGGTAAGTGCTATCGCCAGAGCTGAGTAATTCGACATTATCATTAGCGGTAAAATCGACCACTTTATTGGTAGTAGAACTTGTAAATGTTCTGACTTTTTTGCTCTTTCCATACCAATTACGTTTTTTAGTGATTTTTTCATAATAACTGGATTCTTGCATGGCTTCAGCAAATAAGAATCCACCTTTAGCGGCAGCTTTAATGGATTTTTCTGCATCTAAATCAGTGGCTTGGAATAAAATGCTGCTATCTGTGAGTAAATTAAGATTGCCGCCACTCGCCAGTACCACATTTTGTTGCATCGTGCTACCACTTCTTGTGCGACCTAAGTGTGTTTCATCACTATTTTCGACAGCATTAAACTCCATTTTCCCTTTGCTTGTAATAAAAAGATCATTACCTGCGGTAAATTCAGCACCATTGGCAATCAGCTCTCCACCAACAGTCGCATTGATTTTGTTGGCTGCATTGACATGTGTCACAACGTGGGTATTGTGAGTAATGGTAGACATAGTGACTTTTAATTTTCCGTTCCGCCATTTACGTTTTGCAATAATATCTTCCCAAAAGGTATATGCAACGGCCGGTAATAAAAAGTTGCGTCCGGCAATAATATCAATATTACCGTGACTACTACTAATCGTCGCTGCTTTTGAGTAAATATCGCGGCCTGCATTGATAAGAATATTTCCACATGCAGTGATAATATCACTTAATTTTGCTTCATTTTGAGAAGGAAAGTATTGTTTGCGTAGCTCTTTTTCTAACATCCGTGGAACTAAGATCACATCTTCGCCTGCAGTAATATCTGTCTCTTTACCGGCAGAAAGGGTCATGCCATCAAGCTCAATACTTTTTCCTGCTTGGAGTATAATATTTTCGCCGACATTTATTATATTGGTTTTATTAAAAATTTTATCAAAATAATTCTGTTTTTCTTTTTGCGATGGTGTGTCATGCGTCAAATCGTTATTTTTTTCGAGCAATTGATTACTATTCTTTAACGTAAATGTTCCGCCAGTTATGACAGAAAAATCTTTACCAACACTTATCTCTTGATCAGTAATGGCAATATTTTTTCCTGCGGTTAATTCCAATTTATTTTTACTGTCTAATTTGCCAAAGATCTGATCACCATATTGGTCTAAGTAATGTATTTTGTCTGCTGTGATGAGATTAATATTGCCAGTGCGGCTAATTAACGAAATATTATTGGCAACGAGTTGGCTCTGACTGAGCTTGATATCATTTGTAGCAACAAGATCGATATTTTTACCGGCATTTAATTGATTATTTTCGAGTTTTATATTGTTGGTGGCGAGTAACGAGATATCACCTTGTGCATTAAGCTTATTTTGTAACTCAATATTAGCTGCGCTTAAGGCGATATTTTTTTGTGCTGACATCGCGGTAGAACGATCAGCTATATTGGTAATAAATTGGTATTGATCGCTATTGGTGTTGGATAGAATAATGTCGTTTTTAAAGTCGGCGATTAAATTACCACCTGCGGTAATCGATGCGCCTTTTTCAGCGGATATATTGAGTGTTTTTTGTTCATCAAGTTTGGATGCTTGCCACGTGTTATATATAGTTCTTGGTTCTTCTGGATAATAATATTTATATTTGTTCTCATTATTAACGGGTTTTAAAATATCATATCGATACCAAATATTTTCTATTCCTTCGAAAGAATTTTTTAGGAATAAACTCCCTCCTGTTAAAAATATATTCGCGTTAGCTTTAATTTTACCGTTTTCATTAGTTAATTTATCACTATTAATGTATAAATCTTTACCTGAAGTTATTACTCCATCCTGTATATCTTTATTAAAAATATATCGATTTCTATATGCATTCAGTAGATTTTTATTTGTATCTGTTAAAGAAGGCGTAGCCGTACCAAACCATGTATTAATTCCCATTTCATTCCGAAATGAGATGTTAGTTATAAATGTTACATTATTATGCGTGTATTGCGATATTGGCGTAGAAGTAGCACTGTTTGCTTTAATTGCTTCAATTGCCATATTGAGATAAGTTCGATTCACCATATTATCGGCACGAATTAAAAGATTACCCGTGTTAGTTTTGATGGTACCGGAAATATTTTCAACGGAACGGCTACGCGTGTCTTTGATATCTTTTTGAATCCAAAGATTGTTATTTGCCTCGATCGTACCACGCACATTTTTGACATCGTTAGCGTAAATACGTAAATCTTTTGCTGTGGTGATTTTACCTTGATTATTGGCGAGTAAATCCGCTGCAAGTGTCGCTGTGCCACCACTGCTAACCGTTTTATTTACCGCTATCTCGATATTTTTGGCTGTGATATCCAGATCAGTTTTAGATTGCACATTACCTAATTGCAATTTACCATCTGTTGCTAACACAATATTATTTTGGGTACTCACAATATTATTGAGATTAACACCAACACCATTTTCGGTCGAAACCAAATGGATTTTACCCGCATACATGCCACCTAATGCTTTGGTATCAATCGAAACGGTTGGTTTTGTGCCTTCACCGGTAATTTGTGTCACATTACCCGTCGTATAATCCATTTTATTGCTACCTTGGATTACATTTAAATTTTGCGCCTTAATCTGCCCATTAATTTCGGTTGCGCGACTGATAATATCGGTATAATGGACATTAGATGTATCCATTCCTTGTTCGCCAATTACGATTGTACCTTTCGTGGTTGTGAGCGCTTGTATGGCACCATTTTTATCTAATGTCGGTTTACCGGTTGTTATTGTGGCTCGATTGGTATTAATAAAGCCACAACCATCACAGGTAATACCATTAGGGTTAGCAATAAGCACATCTGCTTGTTTGCCAAAAACTTCGACCTTACCTTTCAGTTCAGAACGACCATCACCTGTCACTTCATTGATAATCAATTTGGCACTATTACCTTGTAAATTGGCATTACCTTGAATCTGCCCCGCTAATTGCGATGTCCCTGCCGACGTTGCGTTATTTAGCACAGCACCTTTGTCGGTAACATTAAAATCGACAAATTGATTATGTGATACACCTGATTGATTAGGTTTCACAATATTGATAACCGGTACCGAACCGTTATTTTGTACTTTAATATTGTTATCTTTTATGGTAATGCCTGCCGCCATCAGTGGTTGTAACGGTTGCATGACGGTCAACGAGACTAATAGATAGCCCATCAGTTTTGTTGTTTTATTTTCAATATCCATTATTTTTCCTTATAACTCATTATATTATTATAAATAATTAACCAAATAGGGTGATCTGAAAGTAGGTGACTAATTTGTCAGGATGAAGATTGTTCGGGTATGAAATTGGTTTACCAAGTGTAAATGACGCGTTGTAGTGATTATTTTGTAGTGAAACCCCGAGTGCAGTGCCCGTCATATTACCGCCATCAATCTGTTTGGATTTACGACGAATCCAACCGCTATCAACTGCACCTAACCAGGATAAATTACCCATCCGCTTTGCAAGCGGCAGGTCATAAGTTAACTCGTTACGCCAATACAGACCGGTATTACCACTTAATGAATATTCTTTAAATCCTCTTACTGAATATTCTCCTCCTACTGAAATACGTTCAGTGGCATAAAGGTTATCTGTTGACCATTGTCCATAGGCTGATGTTAAGTAGGTAAGTGATTGGGTCAGGGGTTTGTAATAACTACTATTAAGCGTGAATTTACGAAACTCACTTTTGGGCGTTCCTGCTGCGTTGGCATGATCCGATGTCGAATCCCAAAGATGTAAACCTTGATGGAAGGATGGATTGAATGTTAAATACGCGTGATTCAATGTTGTACTTGTATTGATTCCTATAGAAACAATATTGAGATTGGGGCTACTCACCGCTAATTTTTCACCTGCAATACTATTTTCATTATTCTTATGTGAAAAACTGGAGGTAAACGCTATTTTGCTTTTTCCATCACGAAAGAGTAGACGGTTGATGGTGAGTTGTTGTAATTGATTATTGCCGTGATAACGCCATTTTGCCAACATAAGTGGTAGATCATAATAGAAACGACTTTGGGTATATAAATAGTTAAATGACCAATAACCGTAAGGAATAGATAGTATCCCCGAAAAGCTATCGCTACGATGGTTATGACGTAAATCATTATTACGACTGGCAGAAAATTGCCATAGATCAGCAATTTGCAAAGGATTTTCAAGAGTGAAATTAACTGAACTTTGCCCAACGCCAGTTGATTTTTGTCCGCTATTATCGGTATTTATGCTTGCCGAGAAAGGAAACGCTTTTTTATCTTCGACATATTTCAGTGCAATAATCGAAAACCCTTCTTGCTGGCTAGGTTCGATATTAATAATCGCACGTTGAGAATTTAAGCGATTCAGTTGTTCTAGCCCTTGCTCAATATCACGTAGATTTAATATCTTCCCGGTGATATTGGGGAATGCCATTTTTAAAATCAGCGGTTGTTGGCCTGCTAATGTGATCGTTTCTACTCTACCTTCGAGAATCGATATGACTAAATCACCTTGTGAGATATCTTGTTTTTCTAGGTAAGCACGGCTAGTGACCAAACCTTTCGTAATATAAAAATTGGTGACTTCGGCGGTCAATAACTGGATTTTTTCAAGTGATAGACATTGGTTGATGTAAGGAGAAGTGAGTTTTTGTTGTTCTTGTGGTGTTAACTGCGTCGCGCCTCTAAGATGAATCGAGTGGATAGTAAAACAGAGATTCGACGGTGTTGACGTCATAACCTCGGGATCTATATTGATTTCTAACGCATGTTGTAATGATTCACGTTGTGCTTTGGCGTCGTCGAGCAACTGTTTTTGCTGCTGTTGGAACATCTCCTGATCAGCCGGTGAAAGATTAACAGTCGCATAGCTATTTACAATAGAAAACGTAACCAAAATTAGAGCAATAAAGCATGATTTTACATTAAATAATAAAAATATTTTCAATATGGTTACGCCTAAAATATAAAATTTAAGCGTTATATAGTAATGTTAATGCTATAAATTAGTCAATTAAATTTAGCAAAAAATGCTATATTCTATAAATATTTGACATAAACGTATGGCAGTTCTGAAACATTCAAAACAATTGTGAGCTTGCTTTCTGTTATTAACCGTTTATTATCTCTTTACTGATAATGAATGATTTTTAGTGAAGACTATTTTATGACGGCAGAGATAAAAGCGATTACCCCTAAAATGCTGGCTGAACGGATTCGGCAACAAGATAAGTTATTTTTATTAGATGTCCGCGAAGCGAATGAAGTGGCAATTTGTACATTACCGGGGGCGGTACATATTCCCATGAATTTGATTCCGCTCTATTTAGATCAGATTCCCGATGATGTTGATATTGTGATTTACTGTCATCATG
The DNA here is from genome assembly GCA_029433345.1 of Orbaceae bacterium ESL0727. Classification (GTDB taxonomy): domain Bacteria; phylum Pseudomonadota; class Gammaproteobacteria; order Enterobacterales; family Orbaceae; genus Gilliamella. The sequence goes on along the minus strand of JAQTHY010000001.1, from coordinate 261,964 downwards.
GTATGCGCAGTCTGAGTGTGGCAAATTATTTGGTTGACAATGGCTTTGAGCAAGATGATCTCTATAATTTGACAGGTGGGATTGATGCGTGGGCGTTAGAGGTTGATCCGGCGATGTTACGTTATTAATTTACGTTATTAATCATGTGGTGAATTTTTTGGGGGAAATGCACGTGCCCATTAAGTTTGCCGTTATTTTATTGATTGTTATCGACGAAAAATAGCAGCATCGGACTTGCTTGATACCGCTTATTTGCCTTCCATGGCCATGGGTATTCACATGCGATACTGTTTTTCATGAGATACCGTTTTTTAAATACCGTGTTTTCAGATACTATTTTCTATAAAAATAATTCCTCACAAATTACTCTTTTGGCATTACCCAATAACCGTTTGGATTGTGGGTTTTCATATATTCTTTGAATTTTTCGGATTGATAAATTCGTTTTATATCTTGTGCCCATTGGCTGTTCTCATTACCACCATTGACCACCACCATAATTTCTAAATCAGGGATGATAGTTTCGGAAAGGAGTGCTTTAGTGGCATTAATATTGGCCGAATAAACAATACTGCCAGGGATAATGGCAAAATCCAAATCATCTAGCACACGCGGAATATTCGCGGAATCCATCTCGATAATCTTAATACCGGCAATATTGTCTGCGATATCATTTTGCGTGACCGTAATGGGATTACTCCCTTTTTTCAATTTAATCCAACCTGCTTTTTCTAATAAATTGTAAGATCTCGCTGCATTCGATGCATCTTGTGGAATCCCCACTTTCGCTCCCGGAAAAACTTGATCAAGTGAGTGATATTTATTGGAAAATAGTGCCGCAGGTACAGACGGAACATTTACGACAGGCTTTAGATTGGCTTTACGTTGCTGATTAAAAACGTCCATATAGGCGGTATGTTGGGCAACGGTAAGATCGATACTACCATCACTTAACGCGATATCTGATTCAAGGAGATGTGGAAAATTGACTAATTTGACTTTATAACCTTCAGCCTCAAGTTCGGGTTTGACAGCATCATTGAAGAGATCATTATAAGGACCAGGTGAAACACCAACACTAATGGATTTTTTAGTTTGATTATTGACTTGAGACGATTTATCGCAACCGCTTATCATTAGCGCTGAACTGGCGAGTAATGTGATGGCTAAGTAAGGGATCAGTTTGCATGCTGGGGAAAAGGTGATCTTCATAGTCATTATCCTGATTGTGTGAATAAAAATGCTAGGTATAGTATATCATATACAAAAAAGTTTAGTTATTCCAACTACTTCTATCTTATAACGAAAAAGAATAAGTTATAAAAAACGATTATTAGCGCAATAAATTAATCTGTGATACATTTTTTATTTAGTTGTTCAGGTTATCAATACATATGATCGGCTCAATTAGCTATGATCTAATAGCTGATTGGCGATCTATTTTTTGATAAGCCTTTTTATGCCACTGATTATTCAGGTGGCAATTATGATAAGGAATAATAACGATGACGATTGCAGATACGATTCAGACACTATTTTTAGAGTTACACCAACACCCTGAACTGTCTAACCACGAGTTTGAGACCACTAAACGAATCCGCGAATATTTGCAAAAAGCGGGTATTCGTATTTTAGAGTTAGGCGCTAAAACCGGTGTGATTGCTGAAGTGGGTAGCGGATCGCCAGTCGTTGCGCTACGTGCCGATATCGATGCTTTACCGATTGAGGAACAAGCAGCATGTAGCTATCGTTCACAAAATAGCCAAGTAATGCATGCGTGTGGGCACGATGTGCACACATCGATTTTAATGGGTGCGGCTTATCTGCTCAAAGCACAAGAACAAGAACAAAATCTACCTGGAACGGTCAGATTTCTTTTTCAGCCAGCTGAAGAAAATTTTAGTGGTGCATTGGAATTGATTGAGGTCGGTGCATTAGATGGTGTGGATGTGGTACTGGGATTACACAATAATCCTAATTTAACGGTTAATCAGATGACTTCATGCGCCGGACCTTTTTCGGCTAATGTTGATCGAATTGAAATTACCATTACAGGGGTTGGCGCGCATGCCGCGAAGCCTGAAACGGGTGTAGATCCGATCGTGATTGGCGCACAAATTGTCACGGCAATACAAACTATTGTCAGTCGAACGCTGGCGGGATTAGAACCTGCTGTGGTGAGTATCACTAAATTCTTATCCGGTAACACGTGGAATGTCATTCCTGAAACAGTTGAAATGGAAGGCACGGTGCGCACTTTAACGCCCGAAGTCCGTGCAAAAGTGAAGGCACAGTTAACTAACATTGTCGAAAATATCGCCAGCGCGATGGGCGGCAAAGGTGAACTAAGATGGTTTGATGGTCCACCTTCAGTGATTAATGTGCCTGAATGGGTTGATTTAGCCAAAACCGTAGCGCAACAAGTGGGGTATGAGGTGGTGGATATCGAACCACAGTTGGGTGGAGAAGATTTTGCCCACTATCTGCACCATGTGCCGGGCGCATTTTTAAATATTGGTTCGCAAAGTGAGTATGCACTCCATCATCCAAAATTCCAAATCAATCGCGATATGATTATGCCTGCCGCGAATTATTGGTACGAATTGGCGCAGCAAGTACTTACTGTGTTAAAAAATAATCAGAGTTGATATACCTTTTGCTTATCATAGAGATGAAAAGCGAAAAGGCGATTGCGCAATATAATGGGCAATATAATAGGGAAAATAATAGGAAAATTGTTCTGTTTAATACTCCGTAACTGTATAACTGACTTATCGTTAGCGGAATAAATTAAAAAAACAGCAAAGGGAAACTGAATGATTAGATTGGAACATGTCGATAAACAGTACCAGCGTAATGGTGTGACAACACAGGCTCTACAAGATATTAATCTTACCATTAATAAAGGTGATATTTATGGCATCATCGGCTACAGTGGCGCGGGTAAAAGTACATTAATTAGATTGATTAATTTTTTAGAAGCACCAACGCGTGGCGAGGTTATTGTGCAAAATCAGTCGATTGGCCATTTGTCGAGTGCTGAACTACGGGCAATGCGACGTAAAATTGGTATGGTATTCCAACATTTTAATTTATTGGAATCGAAAACCGTCTTTGAAAATATTGCGATACCGCTCATTTTAATCCGAGAATCTAAAAAAAAGATTGAGAATCGGGTATATGAGCTACTGGATTTTGTCGGATTGCGAGATAAAGCACACAGCTACCCTAAAGAGTTGTCGGGCGGGCAAAAACAACGTATAGGTATTGCCCGAGCACTTGCCAATAATCCAGATATTTTATTGTGTGACGAAGCGACTTCTGCACTTGATCCGCAAACAACGCAGGCCATTTTAGATCTGCTAAAAAAAATCAATCAGCAATATCGCATCACAATTGTACTTATTACCCATGAAATGCAAGTCATTAAAGAGATCTGCAATAATGTGGCGGTGATGGAAAATGGCCGAATTATCGAAAAAGGGAGTGTGCTTGAGGTATTTGGTCACCCGAAACAGCAAACGACCCAACATTTTGTTAGCTCGGTTATTAATGACGAAATCCCAGCCGCTGTGGTTGAGAATTTATGTGCTGCTGGCGGCTGTGAATCTAACAGCGAGTTGTTTAAATTGGAGTTTTTAGGGCGTTCGGCGTCGACGCCAGTTGTCAATGCGCTTATTTTACAACAAAAAGTGGTGGTGAATATCTTGTTTGCGCAGATGTCCGAAATCCAAAAAACAGTATTAGGGAGTATGTTTGTGCAGTTGCAAGGTAGTGAGGCTGATATCGCTGATGCAGTTAACTATTTGCGTGACAATGGTGTGCAAGTCACAGCCGCTAATCAACAGGAGATAGCGTAAAATGGATCTATTACAAACTATCATTGACACATTAGGATCATTTTTTGATACCAAATTAACCATCGCGCAATTTGCTGAGGCATCTTATGAAACCTTTATTATGGTATTTGTCGCCTTGTTATTAGGATCGCTATTGGGCATTCCGCTTGGAATCTGCTTAGTGACAACACGACCATCAGGTTTATTAGCTAATCGCCACATCTATCAAATTGTCAATCCGCTAATCAATATCATCCGCTCTTTACCTTTTATTATTTTATTAGTCGCGATTATTCCATTTACACGACTGATTGTGGGCACGTCTTTTGGTATCGCAGCCGCTACCGTGCCTTTAACCATTTATATTGCCCCTTATATCGCCAGATTGGTGGAAAATTCATTATTAGATGTCGATAGTGGGATTATTGAAGCGGCGCAGTCGATGGGCGCTACGCCGATGCAAATTATTTGGCATTTTATGTTGCCGGAAGCGTTTAGTTCGCTAATTTTAACGTTAACGACCGCCACAATAGGGCTGATTGGTGCGAGTGCGATGGCGGGTGCTGTCGGCGCTGGTGGTATTGGTGATCTGGCGATCTCTTATGGTTATCAACGGTTCGATACTACAGCGGTCATGGTGACGGTGATTATTTTGATCATTACTGTACAAATTGTACAAAGTGTCGGTAACTATTTAGCGCGTAAAGCGCGACATGAATAACTATAATATATCAACTTTCGATTTTGGAGCGTAATAAAAATAAACGGTTAGCGTCTTTAACGATTTATTTATGTAGGATAATCAAGTAATATAGAGACCTAATGATGAGATAAACAATCATTACGTATTATTGCTGATACAAATCATCTTTATAAATCGTGTTTCTACCTTGCATTCGGATATTTCGCCAATTGGCGCTAATAAGATGAAAAATAGCAAAAAGGGTTTATAGGGTTGTACTCTATGGCCCTTTGTCTATTTATTGAAGCAACGTTTGTTAAGTGATAGTTGATTAAGTTACGGTTGATTAAAGCAAAGAGTGATTAAATACGAGAATATTTAACTTAATATTTTTTAATGAATGTTCGTTAGTTGCGTTTCTTAAATTATGTTTCTTAAAATGTTTTCAACTAAATATTCTCAAATAAATGTTTTGAAATAAAAGTGCTTAAATTATACAGTGTTGAATTCAAATTATTTTCGTTTACGGCTAATAGTAGCGAGTATATAAGGAATCGTAGTGGTTAATTCATTACAAGATAATTTGGTTGAAATCCACGATATGGCTTTTTATCGGGGAACAAGACCCATTTATAAAAATATGAGCCTCAATGTGGCTAAAGGTAAAATTACTGCCATCATGGGACCATCAGGTATTGGTAAAACGACCTTGTTGCGACTTATTGGTGGGCAACTCAAACCCCAAAGTGGACAGATTCTTTTTGCGGGCGAGAATATTCCTAGCCTATCACGTGCAAAACTCTATGAAGCACGTAAACGAATGAGTATGTTATTTCAATCTGGTGCGTTATTTACTGATCTTTCCGTCTATGATAACGTCGCCTTCCCGTTGCGTGAGCACTTCAATTTACCCGAACCTATCTTGCATAATTTAGTCCTCATGAAATTACAATCGGTGGGGTTACGTGGCGCAGCACAGATGATGCCATCGGAACTATCAGGCGGAATGGCTCGGCGAGCTGCCTTGGCACGTGCGATTGCGTTAGATCCTGAATTAATTATGTTTGACGAACCTTTTGCTGGGCAAGATCCTATTTCGATGGGCGTCATTGTGCGATTAATCTCGGAAATCAATCAGTCATTGGGGTTAACCTGTATTGTGGTATCACATGATGTGAAGGAAGTAATGAGTATCGCTGATTACGCCTATATTGTGGCCGAGCAGCATATTATAGCTGGCGGTACATCAGATGATTTACGGAAAAATCAAGATCCGCGTGTTAAACAATTCTTAGAAGGCTTGGCCGATGGACCAGTGCCTTTCCATTACCCCGCAATTGATTATAAAATGGACTTATGTCAGGATGGAGGTAAACCAATATGCTAAATTTATTGGCCAGAATGGGGCGATGGGGCATTAATTTGTTAGCGATGTTAGGGCGATCAGGTGTGATGTTATTTAGCGCCCTCGTGGGTCGTCCACAATTTAAAAAGCAATTCCCATTATTGGTTAAACAGTTCTATTTTGTTGGTGTACAGTCACTCACGATTATTATTGTTTCAGGGCTGTTTATCGGTATGGTGTTGGCATTACAAGGCTATTTTATTTTAACTACCTTTAGTGCAGAAGCAAGTTTAGGCATGATGGTCGCGTTGGCTCTATTACGTGAACTTGCACCGGTTGTCACCGGCTTATTATTTGCAGGTCGTGCAGGTTCGGCATTAACCGCTGAGATTGGTTTAATGAAAGCCACTGAACAGCTTTCCAGTATGGAAATGATGGCGGTGGATCCGCTTAGACGCATCATTGCGCCCCGTTTTTGGGCTGGCTTCTTTTGTATGCCATTTCTGACTGCTATTTTTGTTTCTGTAGGGATTTTAGGCGGCGCTCTTGTGGGGGTCGACTGGAAAGGGATCGATGCAGGCTTCTTCTGGTCATCTATCCAAAGTAATGTTGATTGGTGGCATGATCTGGGCAACTGTTTTGTAAAAAGTTTTGCCTTCGCGATAGCAACTAGCTGGATTGCGCTGTTTAACGGTTATGATTGCGTACCAACATCAGAAGGAATTAGTAAAGCCACGACGAGTACGGTTGTGTATTCATCATTAGTTATTTTGGGGTTAGATTTTATTTTAACCGCATTAATGTTTAGTCATTGAGGTTATTAAACATGAGTCGTAAAGTTGAAATTTTAGTTGGATTATTTATGGTATTGGTCATCTGTTCAGTGCTCTTTTTATGTTTTCGCGTGACCGATCCTACCTCGTTTTCTAGCCAAAGTTCTTATCGGGTCTATGCGGTATTTGACAATATTGGCGGACTAAAAGTACGTTCCCCAATCAAAATCGGTGGTGTTGTGATTGGGCGTGTGGCAGATATTTCATTAAAATCATCTGATAATGATGTTTACAAACCGTATGTTACGCTGAGTTTAGATTCTCAATATGACAAAATTCCAAGTAGTAGCGCTTTATCTATCAAAACGTCTGGCCTATTAGGTGAACAATTCATCGATGTTAATTTTGGTATGGATCAAGATATGATCGCCGATATCGATGCTTTAGACTCAGATAATGCGACTAATAATACCAAATCAGCTACACCGGCTTACTTTAAAGAAGGGTTTGTGGTGAATAATACCAAACCGGCAATGGTGATTGAAGATTTAATCGGTCAATTCTTATACAGCTCTAACCATTCATCAGATAAAAATAAATCCACAGATGATAATCAACAAGAAAATAACAATAATAATCAAAATAAGGAGTAAAAAACATGTGTAGACAAAAACTGATTTCAAAGATTAATGCTGTCATTTTTTTTGCGATAGCATTATTTTTTAGTCACTCTCTCTGGGCAGCCAATAATCCCTATCAAGAGATGCAAACGGCAGCGGATAAAATATTTAGCACTATACAGGCACAATCGACGGCAATTAAAAACAATCCTAATTTACTCAAAGATATTGTCAAGCAAGATTTATTACCTTATGTGCAAGTGAAATATTCTGCCGCTTTGATTTTAGGTAATTACTACAAAAATGCGAATAATGAACAACGTAATACCTATTTCAACGCTTTTGAAGGTTATTTAATCCAAACATTCGCGCAAGCACTTTCTATGTATAATGGTCAGCAATATCAGGTTGAAACAGCCAAAGATATTGGCGATAAAACTTTATTATCTATCCGTATTTTGTTAATCCAACCGGATGCTAATCAGCAACCTATTCGTCTTGACTTTTTATGGCGTAAAAACACCGTTACCGGTGAATGGAAGGCCTATGATTTAGTGGCTGAAGGAGTGAGTATGATCACCACTAAACAAAACGAATGGGCAACCTTGCTAAGACAAGGCGGTATTGATGCTTTAACACAAGAGCTAAATACACAAGCTAAATTGAATGTCGATCCTAATGCGAACAAGAAAAATTAATAGATAAGGTTAAGCGTGATGTCGCAAATTGAGACGGAAAAGCAACAAGATACATTGTATTTAATCGGTGAATTAGATACCAATTCACTGAATACTATTTGGCGAAAACAACCAGATTTGCTCAGCGCTGTAACGTCTGTCGATGTTTCTAAGCTTGTGCGTGTCGATTCTGCTGGTTTGGCGTTATTAGTCTATTTTTGTAATGCTTATAATGTCAAACTGCAAGGAATCAATCCACAATTACAAAAACTGATTGAGTTGTATGATTTAGAACCTGTGATTATGGATGCATCATCGGCAAGTAAGGATAACGGATAAAATAATCGTTAATGGTGAGAAGGACTAAAAATCGCTTTTCGATTTAGCGATTGTTCTTATTAAAAGCTATTTTTATTAGACAGTCTGTTTATTAAAATCTGTTCTTATTAGAAAGCAGAAATAAAAATGGGATTGATGGGCGTTTACGCTATCACCCATTTTTTACTTTGATTGACAACAGTTACTGATAGGCGAATGTAAGATAGCACGCTCTTTTCTTGGCAATAAATTGCGTCATAAACGCTAGGTAGATTTGACATAAACGTAGGGTAGTTCTGAAACATCGTAATAGAAAAATAGCTAAACGAATTATCAAACAATCATTAATTAACAACTATTAATTAACAATCATCAATCAACAGTAAATAATAATCAACAATAAATAACGAGAATAATTCATGGATAATCAAGAAATTATTGATAAATTAAAAGATGTGCTTAAGTTAGATGAAGTGCATGTGATGAGCGATGACGGTAGCCATTTTCAGGTTATTGCCGTTGGTGAACTGTTTGCCGACTTAAGTCGCGTTAAAAAGCAACAAGTTATTTATGCGCCGCTGGCTGAATATATTGCTGATAACCGCATTCATGCGCTTTCTATCAAAACCTATACACCGACCGAATGGCAACGAGAGCGTAAATTCATGGGATTATAATCAATCCTCATTAATCTCTGAGCGACTTGAATTGATTGATTCCGCCTCAATATCAATCAAATAATGTTAAATCTCGCAATTTATGCGCATACCATTCATAAAATAGAGGTATTGTATCTATGACTAATGCACTTATGACAAATCCATTATTAGCGTCTACGCCGCTACCCTTATTTTCACAAATCAAACCGGAACATATTTTACCTGCAATAAAAGAGACATTGCAAAATTGTCGCGCCACTATTGAACGTGTGGTAAATCAAAATCAACATTACACTTGGGATAATCTGATTCAACCTATTGATGAAGTGGATGAAAAGTTTAGTCGTGCGTGGTCACCCGTGAGTCATCTAAATGCCGTCAAAAATAGCCCTGAATTGCGTGATGCCTATGAAGCTTGTTTGCCGCTATTGTCGGAATATGGCACATGGGTAGGGCAACATAAAGGGTTGTATGCTGCATATAAAAGTCTGAAAGCGAGTGATGAATACCAAAAACTTAGCCGTCCGCAGAAAAAAGTGATTGATAATGCATTGCGTGACTTTGAGTTATCGGGTATTGGGCTTGCCGAAGATAAGCAAAAACGTTATGGCGAAATCGTGACGAAATTATCGGAGTTGTCGTCTAAATACAGCAATAATGTTTTAGATGCCACAATGGGCTGGACTAAATTAATTATTGACGAAACCGAATTAGCCGGTATGCCAGAAAGCGCGTTAGCGGCGGCCAAAGCGCAAGCAACAACGAAAGGATTGCAAGGGTGGTTGCTCACGTTAGATATCCCTAGTTATTTACCCGTCGTCACCTATTGTGATAATCGGCAACTCCGTTTCGAACTTTACCAAGCCTATAGTACCCGGGCCTCTGATCAAGGACCTAATGCTGGCAAATGGGATAATAGTAAATTGATTGAGCAGATACTAACATTGCGTAATGAATTGGCACATTTGCTTGGCTTTAAAACTTATGCCGATAAATCATTGGCAACGAAAATGGCGCAATCGCCACAGCAAGTTATTGACTTTTTGATTGATTTAGCGCAAAAAGCCAAGCCGCAAGGTGAAAAAGAGTTAGCCCAATTAAAACGTTATGCTTATGAGTTTTTTGGCGCCAGTGATCTGAAACCATGGGACATAGCCTACTACAGTGAAAAACAGAAACAGCATCTTTACACCATTAATGATGAAGAACTTCGTCCTTATTTCCCTCAAAATCGTGTTATCCAAGGTCTATTTGAGGTGGTGCAACGCTTATTTGGTATTACAGCGAAAGAGCGCGAAGGTGTTGATGTATGGGATCCTGAAGTAAAATTTTATGATCTTTACAATCGCACCGGTGACTTGGTGGGCAGCTTTTATCTGGATCTTTATGCGCGAGAACATAAGCGTGGTGGTGCATGGATGGATGATTGTATTGGTCGCATGCGTTTTGCGGATGGTCATGTACAAACACCTGTTGCGTATCTGACCTGTAATTTTAATCGTCCAGTTGGCGATAAACCGGCACTGTTTACCCATGACGAAGTGACGACTTTATTCCATGAATTTGGGCATGGTTTACAGCATATGTTAACGGCGATCGATGTGTCAGCTGTTGCGGGAATTAACGGTATCCCCTGGGATGCGGTAGAGTTACCGAGTCAATTCCTGGAAAATTGGTGTTGGCAACCCGAAGCGTTGGCCTTTATTTCAGGTCATTATCAAACGGGTGAACCTTTACCTAAAGCGATGCTAGATAAAATGTTAGCTGCCAAAAATTACCAAGCAGCTCTATTTATTTTGCGACAATTAGAGTTTGGTTTATTTGATTTTGAACTCCACACCGAAGCTAATTCACACATTTTAGAAACATTGCAACGGGTCAGGGAACAAGTGGCGGTGGTGCCAACTGTCGATTGGGGACGCTTCCCGCATGCCTTTACCCATATTTTTGCTGGTGGTTACGCTGCAGGTTACTATAGTTATTTATGGGCAGAAGTGTTAGCTGCCGATGCTTTTTCTCGCTTTGAAGAAGAGGGCATTTTTAATGCACAAACGGGGAACGCTTTTTTAGATACCATTTTAGCTCAAGGTGGCAGTGAAGATCCGATGACGCTATTTAAGCACTTCCGTGGACGTGAACCGCAACTGGATGCGTTATTGCACCATTATGGCATTCATTAATAAATTGCCTGATTGCGGATGACGATGATACGTTGTAATCTTAGCCAACAACAACTGGAACTCAAACAGTTAGCGCAAGCGTGGTTGTTGGCGCAAAAAGAGACCCCTTTTGCGTTGGTGCAAACGCCAACACACCTCGAATTACAAAAAAGGGATGAGCCTAAGTTGGGGGCAATTTTTGTTGATTTTGCCTCGGGAGCCATGGCCCATCGACGCCAATTTGGTGGGGGGCGCGCTGAAACCATTGCGAAAGCGGTAGGCGTCAAAGGCGATTATCTGCCGACGGTGATTGATGCGACGGCTGGGCTAGGGCGTGATGCCTTTGTGCTGGCTGCCATTGGTTGTCAGGTAACCATGTTTGAGCGGCATCCTGTCGTTGCTGCACTATTGGCTGAAGGGCTGTTACGTGGTTATCATGATCCTGTGATAGGCGATTGGTTAGCGGCACGCTTACAACTGTTTTACCATACTGATGTGGCACATGGCATGGCTGATGCATATCAAACAGTATTTGCAACTAAACCTGATGTGATCTATCTCGATCCTATGTTCCCTCATCGTCAAAAAAGCGCATTAGTGAAAAAAGAGATGCGCGTTTTCCAAACTTTAGTGGGCAGCGATCTCGATGCTGACACATTATTAACGCCCGCCAGGCAATTAGCAACCAAGCGGGTGGTTGTCAAACGGCCAGATTATGCTCCTTTTTTGGCCAATCAAAAACCCACTGCTGAGATAAAAACCAAAAATCACCGGTTTGATATTTATTCACCGTTATGATTTTGAACGGTAGCCGTCACTCTTACTATGCTAATATCATGATTACAATCAAAATAAAAATATTACCTTAAATTTGTGAACCTATTTTCTTGCTATCCTTATTGATAACCAAGAAGAAAATATTTGAATTTAAGCTATAATCACCGGCTGGAAAGGATCATAGGTATATAAACAGGAAAAGAATATTATGCGATTAGAAAAAATCCGTTTAGATAAATTTTTAGCTCATCATCTCGGTGTTAGCCGCACGATTATTGGCAAAGAGTTGCGAGCTGGCAAGGTGACGGTGGACGATGAAATTATCAAATCAGGGGCGTATCAGTTGTCGCTTGATCAGATAGTTAAATATGAAGATAACGAAATTAAGCCAGTCATTGGTTATCGCTATTTTATGCTGAATAAACCGCAAGGTTATGTTTGTGCAAACCAAGATCCCGAATATCCGACAGTGCTTTATTTTATCGATGAACCTATGGCGGATAAATTGCATGTGGCAGGTAGACTCGATTTAGATACGTCTGGGCTAGTCTTATTAACCGATGATGGCACATGGTCACACCGGATTACCTCGCCTAAATATCATTGTGAAAAAATCTATTTAGTGGCCGTGGCACAACCGCTCACCACAAATTTAATTGAAATGTTTAATCAAGGCATTGAGTTACGTGGCGATAAAGAACCGACTAAACCGGCAAAATTAGTTATTATTGATGATTATCATGCCGAACTGACGATCAGTGAAGGGCGTTATCATCAAGTAAAACGTATGTTTGCAGCAGTCGGCAATCATGTGGTTGCGCTGCATCGCAAGCAGATTGGTCACATTCAGTTGGATATAGCCGAAGGCGAGTATCGACCCCTCACGCAGGACGAAGTTGAATCATTTTTATGAAGGGGATTTTATGCTAAAATGCCCCAATTATTAGCGTCAATTGGCGATTAGGTATTTATTTGAAAAAGTCTACAATCACAAGAAAGCAAGTTGGAATTGAGTTTCTATTGTGTCTATTATTACTCTTATTTGCTGGTGTATTTTTATCGCTTGTTTCTTATGATCCGGCTGATCCTGGCTGGTCGCAAACAGCTTGGCATGAACCTATCCGTAATTTTGGGGGGTATGTTGGTGCTTATTTATCAGATGTCTTGCTACAGTTTTTAGGTTTTATCGCCTTTACTATTCCTCTGCTGGCCATGTTTATCTGTTTACAATTAATGGCCTATTTCTTCCAACAAGATAAACCGATCAATTATTTTGGCTTATCTTTTCGGGTTATTGGCTTTTTAGCTTTTGTATTTAGTGCGACGGGATTTTTCTCGCTCAATATCCAAGATATCGAACCTTATAAAGCGGGAGGGAATCTAGGGGATATTGTAGCAGATAGTATCTTACCTATTATCAGTGGTGCGCCGTTATCGATATTATTATTAGTGGTTTGCCTTGCCTGTTTTACATTATTAACCGGTGTTTCGTGGCTTTATTTGCTCGAAAAACTGGGCGCGTTAGTGATGTTAATATTATCGCCATTCATTTGGTTATTTAAAGTCAGAGCTAACTATCGTGAACGTGTTCGTCAGCGTGATGATGAATATGATCGATACAATAATTCAGAAGACGATAATCAGTTAACGATGCAGTTTGATCAGCGAGATGAGCCAAGCAATCGCCGTCAATCGACTACATCATCGCCAGAAACGATTTTGGATCGCGTGTTACAGCATACCGAAAATAATGGTAAAGAAGTGACACCACCTGCGACTGCAATGCGTCCTGAGCCAACAACCACGCGCAATACGATCGAATTGTTAGATGAAACACCGGCTATCAAAAGTTCAGATGAATTATTGCAAACCATTAGAGCAAAAGAAGATAAAACCATTATTGCTTCACCGCAATCGACACTGAAAATTAATCCAAGGAATGATGCCGAAGATATCTTGTCACGAATGGAATTAGTGATTAAGGCGATGAATGACCGCAAAATAGGCCTTAAGCAAGAACCGACCGTGGTACATAATAGCGAACCGGCTATGACATTACCAGCTGATAAAGCAGCTAATGCCGTTATCTCTGCCGCTAGCGAGCCAACTCTAACCACGAATAGTCGTGATTTTATTATTTCAGATTCACCAAGTAAGCCACTTTTTACCGATCCAGCCTTTGCCGAGCCGTCGTTTACTGATGTGCCATTTACGCTTATGCCAGCAAAGCCTGAACCTGAAGTGAAACTTGATAATCTGACTGATAAAACAGATCAATTAGATCAAACAGAATCGTCTTATGAACGCTCTCTCTCTGACGATGAACAGGCAACGGCACAATCCAACCTCGCATCTACAGAATGGCACTCATCTGCCCCTTCACTACGCGTTGTGGCTCACGATACCGATAAGATTACTCCAGCGTTTATGGATAAAGCCAATAGTCATGATACGGTAACCGCCGATAACTTGCCAAATCACACCATACCAATGCGAGCCAGTGACGAAGATGATGATGAGAATGATACTACGAGTCTTATTCATCCTTTATTGCGTCGAGATGACAAACCACAGGCTAAACCAACCACACCATTGCCGTCATTGGATCTATTAATGGTTCCGCCACCACAGCAGATTGCGATTGATCATGCGGCGTTAGCGGCCATGTCCGAACGGATTGAAAAAAGTTTATCTGACTATCGCATTAAAGCAAAAGTGGTTGATTATTTACGTGGGCCTGTCATTACTCGCTTTGAACTTGAGTTAGCGCCAGGCATAAAAGCGGCGCGGATTTCGACACTGGATCGTGATTTGGCGCGCTCGCTTGCGATATCCTCGGTGCGTGTGGTGGAAGTTATTCCAGGTAAGCCTTATGTGGGGCTTGAATTGCCAAATAAACATCGTCAAACCGTTTATTTAAGAGAAGTGTTGGATAGTCCGCAATTCCGAGATGCCAGTTCGCCATTAACGGTTGTCTTGGGTAAAGATATTGCTGGCCAAGCGGTTGTTGCCGATCTGGCTAAAATGCCGCATTTATTGGTGGCTGGTACCACCGGTTCCGGTAAATCGGTAGGTGTGAATGCGATGATCTTAAGCATTTTATACAAATCTAAGCCGGAAGATGTGCGCTTTATTATGATCGATCCAAAAATGTTGGAGCTATCAATTTATGAAGGTATTCCGCACCTGTTAACGCAAGTGGTCACCGATATGAAAGACGCCGCTAATGCACTTAACTGGTGTGTTAATGAGATGGAAAGACGTTACCGATTAATGTCGATGCTAGGTGTGCGCAATATTGCTGGTTATAACGAAAAGATTAAATTAGCCGCAGAAATGGGACGGCCGATTCCTGATCCACTTTGGAAACCGACTGATAGTATGGATCTGAATATCCCAACCTTGGAGAAATTGCCGTATATTGTTGTTATGGTCGATGAGTTTGCTGATCTGATTATGGCTGTCGGCAAAAAAGTCGAGGAATTGATTGCGCGATTAGCACAAAAGGCGCGGGCGGCAGGTATTCACTTAGTTTTAGCCACACAAAGACCATCGGTAGATGTGATTACCGGGTTGATTAAAGCTAATATTCCGACGCGTATTGCCTTTACTGTTTCAAGTAAAATTGATTCGCGGACTATTTTAGATCAAATGGGCGCAGAATCCTTACTGGGTATGGGGGATATGCTCTATTTGGCACCAAATAGTTCGATCCCTATTCGTGTACATGGTGCGTTTGTGCGAGACGAAGAAGTGCATGCTGTTGTGCAAGATTGGAAAGCGCGCGGAACACCTAACTATATTGATAATGTCACCGCCAGTACCGATGATAACGATAATGGTCGCGAAAATGGTATTGATGAGGATCTCGATCCACTCTTTGATCAAGTGGTTGACTTTGTTATCGATACGCGCCGTGCGTCGATTTCAAGTGTGCAGCGTAAATTCCGAATAGGCTATAATCGCGCGGCCCGGATTGTCGAGCAGATGGAAGTCGAAGGTATTATTAGTGCCCCAAGTCATAATGGTAATCGCGAAGTGTTAGCCAAACCATTAGGCAATGATTATTAAAAACCAGTAAATCGGCAACAGGTATTTTGGCAACGTACGGTATGTTTTGATTACATTTATCTCGCTTTGCAGGTATGATTTTTGTGCCATTATCACGGTTATCATGCTATGGCCTTGCTGGTGCTGTGATAGCAGTGCGATAAAGCTGCGATGGTGCGAAAATAGCGGATCTATTCGTTAACACAAAAGCGTATCGCAAATTTTGTCATGGCGCATGTGGTTATGATCTAAAAAATGGCTCACAACACCATACTAAATCGCCACTTTTTCTAGATTCATCCTATAATGATCAATAACAGACCCCTGAGACTTTGTCAGTTGGGCTCAACCTGACCCAAAGCATAAACTAATCGTCATCAGGTAACTGATTGTGATTAAATAAGATTTAGAGAGAATCTCAACAAAAGCGTGTTACTGACTTGTGGTAGCGCTAATAAATCGTTATTATTTTAAACTAATCACAAATAGAAACTTAAGTTGAGTGATGAGTAAAAGATATTAAATTTTTGATATATCTATCTGCATCATTGCTAAAATAGCTAGTAATAAATAGTAGAAACAGATGAATAACAAAAAAATAGTCTCACCCGATCCCCATTTTTATTTACTGGGTGAAAAGGCTGTCGTCATTGCATTTTCTCCACCTATTTCTTTAGAGATTCAGCGGCGTATTTGGGCGTTAGCTAAGCAATTGAGTGGGTTAGATGAAGTGGTTGAAGTGGTTCCGGGTATGAATAATTTAACTGTTTTATTAACCTATCCACAACGTCAAGCTGCGCCGATTATTAATAAATTAAAAAAACGCTGGGAAGGTAGTCATGCTATAGAGGTGCCAACCCGCTGTATTGATATCTATGTGACGTATGGTAAAGAACTTGGCCCTGATTTACCTTTTGTAGCCAAGCATTGCGGCATGACCGAAAAACAGGTAGTCGAGTGCCATGCCAGTTCGACATATACAGTCTATTTTATCGGCTTCCAACCGGGATTCGCTTATTTAGGTGATATGCCGGCAGCGTTACATACTCCACGCCGGGCAGAACCACGATTAGCCGTACCACAAGGTAGCATTGCTATCGGCGGTAGCCAAACAGGTATTTATCCACTGGTGACACCGGGTGGCTGGCAACTTATTGGGCAAACGCAGCAACCGCTTTTTGATCCTACAGCTGCATCACCGACACTATTACAACCTGGCGATACTATCCGCTTTATTCCTAATCCGGAGGGCGTATGTTAACGATTATTAAGTCAGGATTATTAACAACCGTACAAGATAGTGGTCGCACAGGCTATCGCCAGTTAGGGATTAGTCAAAGCGGTGCGTTAGATCTCCCGGCATTATATATTGCGAATCTTTTAGTGGGTAATCCGCGTGATTATGCGGGTATTGAGATCACGTTAGGTCAATTTGCGGTGCAATTCCATCAAGATAGTTGGATTGCGCTAACGGGTGCGGATTGTAATGCAACACTCGATGACAGCCCTTTATGGACCGGTTGGCGATATTTTGTACGTGCCGGTCAACAGCTTGTTTTGCAACAACCAGTCCGTGGTATGCGCAGTTATTTAGCCATCAGTGGTGGCATTGATGTTCCGGTTATTTTAGGTTCACGTAGTACTGATCTTGTGGCGAAATTCGGTGGTTTAGACGGGCGGATTTTGCAAAATGGTGATGAATTACCGATTGGTCAGCCGGTCCGTTTTTTGGATGATCAAAAGCGTAAAAAAAGTATTGGTGTGCAACAGTTAACGTTTGATAATCGTATTCGGGTTTTATCCGGACCTGAAATGGATCAATTTAGTCAACAGTCACAACGGAATTTTTGGCGGACTAACTGGCACCTATCGCCTAATAGTAATCGTATGGGGTATCGTCTTAATGGCGATCAATTAAGACGTACCTCTGATAGCGAGCTGTTGTCACATGGTGTATTACCGGGTGTGATCCAAGTCCCGCATAATGGGCAGCCTATTATTCTCTTATCGGATGCGCAAACAACGGGCGGTTACCCTAAAATTGGAACGATTATTGCAGCTGATCTTTACTGTTTGGCGCAAATTCCATTGGGCGAATCCATCCGCTTTAGGCCATGTACGCTTGCTGAAGCGGCAGAAGCTTTGGAAAAACAGCAACGCTTTATCGATCAAATTGAATGGGGGCTCTATGCAGATTGATTTAAATGCCGATCTTGGCGAAGGGGGGAAATATGACAAGGAATTACTCACGTTAGTCACCTCTGCCAATATTGCGTGTGGTTTTCATGCTGGCGATGCTGATTTAATGCGGCAATCGGTTATGTGGGCTAAACAGAATAATGTGGCGATTGGGGCGCATCCTGCCTTTCCTGATCGGGAAAATTTTGGACGTACAGCGATGAACTTACCCGCGACGACGGTATATAATCAGGTAATCTATCAGTTAGGCGCACTCAATGCGATAGCCGTAAGTCAACATGCAAAAATGGTGCATGTTAAGCCCCATGGTATGCTTTATAATCAAGCAGCAAAGGATTCTGCATTAGCCACTGTTATTGCCCAAGCGATTAAGGATGTTGATCCAACATTATGCTTAGTCGGATTAGCCAACAGTGCGTTAACTCAAGCCGGCGAAGATCATGGCCTCATTGTCGCCCATGAGGTTTTTGCCGATAGACATTATCAAGATGATGGCACGTTAGTGCCCCGATCACATCCTTTAGCCCTGATTGAAACTAGTGAAGAAGCGATTGAGCAGACATTAGAAATGGTGATCAATCATCGTGTCCGTACTCTTTCGGGTCAGTGGCGACAGGTTATGGCTGATACGGTCTGTCTGCATGGCGATAGTGAACATGCCTTGCAATTTGCTAAACAACTTAGAAAGGCTTTACAACAGGAAAATATCCAACTGAGATCGTTTGATAGTCATCATAAGCGTATCAAGCAAGAAAATCTTATTTAGAATCTTAGTCAGAATCTTAGTTAATTTTACAAAATAACGTTGCGAATAAGAGAGAGAAACGTAATGGATCAAGTGATTAATTACTGGCCGTTAGTAGGTATAGCGATCATTATTTTAGGTTTTTTAATACGCCTTAATCCTGTATTGGTGGTCACAATTGCAGGGATTATTGCAGGATTATTGGCAAATTTACCCCTCTATGAAGTCTTACAAAAATTGGGCAGTGGTTTCCTTAATGCACGTAATTTAGCATTAATTTTATTAATTCCTTTGGCGGTCATAGGTCTGCTTGAGCGGCATGGATTAAGGGAATTTGCGCAACAATGGATTATGAAAATACAGAGTGCAACAGTCAGTCGTTTATTGATTACTTATCTTTTTATTCGTGAAGTGACTGCGGCGATTGGCCTAACCAGTTTAGGCGGCCATGCTCAGATGGTAAGGCCACTGATTGCGCCTATGGCAGAAGGTGCGGCAATCAAACATTATGGTTCTTTATCTGAAAAGGTACGTGATCGCATTTTTGCGATGGCCGCTGCCTGCGATAATGTTGGTGTGTTTTTTGGTGAAGATATTTTTGTTGCCTTTGGTGCGGTTATTTTTATGCAAGGTTTTTTAGGCGGTTTTGGTATTCATATCGCACCATTGCATATCGCATTATGGGGTATTCCAACGGCAATATGTGCTTTTCTTATCCACAGTTTACGGCTTGTCTATATGGATAAACAATTGCTGTCCCAGCACCGTTCATCATTAAAAGCGGGGGAATAACGCAATGTATTTTAAACAAGAGTATCTCTATTTCCTTGCCGGTATCTCGCTATTAGTTGTGGCATGCTATTCATGGTTAGATAAACATAACCCTCGTCGCATCACAACTGGCGCTTTTTGGTTTCTCTATGGCTTGATTTTTTTAGTCGGTGAGTGGAGTAACCAACTCTTAACTTATGTGATTGATGATGCGGCACAGGCAAAAGCAATGATTAACTTTACCGTTGGTGTCTTGGTTGTGATTATGGCGCTCATTGCCGGATTAGGTGGCGTTAAATTAGGCAAATATCCCACACTTTCCAAACAACAACGCCAAGAAAATGCTAAAAAGTTTGGTATAAAACTCTTTGTGCCAGCATTGATGATTCCAATTGGTACGGTGTTGGGTGTACTTATTTTCCATAATGCAGCATTAGCACGCTGGTTTTTTGGTGAAGGTGTCCATGTATCCACACTAATCACACTATTTTCGATGACGGCGGGTTGCATATTAGGGCTTATTATTGCCTTAAAAATGACCGGTGATAAATTATCACAACCCTTTCATGAATCACGAAGATTACTCGATTCTATTGGTTGGGCATTTATTTTGCCACAAATTCTCGCCACAATCGGCCTGTTGTTTAATGATGCCGGTGTCGGACGCAGTATTACTCAACTGGTGACTGACTATCTGAATATTGATAGTCGCCTGATTGCGGTGACCGTTTATGCAGTAGGCATGGCGTTATTAACAATGGTGCTTGGTAATGCATTTGCTTCATTCCCAATTATGGCGGCAGGCGTGGGGATTCCTATCCTTGTCAATCAACTGGGTGGGGATCCTGCTGTGATGGCAGCAATAGGTATGTTTAGTGGTTATTGCGGCACACTTATGACGCCGATGGCCGCAAATTACAATCTTGTCCCGGCGGCATTATTGAATTTACCTGATCGCTATCAAGTGATAAAAGTCCAAATTCCGACTGCGCTTTTGCTTTTATTCGTGAATATCATTTTGCTCTATTTTTTCTTATTCATTTAAATGGGATAAGTCTAAGAGAATATAAAACGTGATTGCGAATAGATAATGTTAAAAATCGATGCTTATTTTTATAAAGCATTAAATATAGCGCTCTAGGAGACTCATTTTTATAAAGATGATCTTTTTCTTGCATTATCATGCCCAAAATGAGCAGCGTGGTAATGCAATCATCTATCTGATGCTTTTTACTGATCTGTGAACAGATTACACACCACGCAAGTCAATGCCACACAAATAAATGCATGGCTGCTATTTCTGCATTTTGCGACTCATCCCGATATTTCTTTCAATAAATTTAACGCTTTCACAACCTTTATGACTTTTATAACATTCATAACGGTCATAAGAGAAAAGATCAACAACCAAAAACTAATCATCAAGAACTCATGACTAATAAAAAATATTGGATGTTTCAGAACTACTATACGTTTACGTCAAATTCACCCTTAAATAAAAAAATATGATTAGCTTACGTTATGATTAATTTATATTTAACTCTTTCAGTTTTCGCGTTAAGGTATTGCGTCCCCAGCCTAATAAGTGGGCTGCTTCTTGTTTATGTCCTCGAGTGAATTGCAGCGCACAAGTTAATAAGGTTCGTTCAACATCAACCACGGCACGGGTGAGTATATCTGTCTCGCCAGCCATCAATGCCTGTTTAGCCCAGGTTTCTAATACCTGTTGCCAACGAATGTCAGAATCGGTAGTTTGGTAGGGTTGATCGGGTGTCGTTGAAATAGTTGGTAATGATGTCAGCGGTACACGATCGTTGTTGCTATCATTGCCTTTGTGTGGTTCTAATTGCGGGAACTGTAATAGTTCAGGGGGTAGATCTTGGACTAAAATCTCTTTACTCGACGACATGACCGTCATCCAGCTGCAGCAGTTTTCAAGTTGTCTGACATTACCGGGCCAATTGAATGAACAAAGTACATTCATGGCGTCTTTACTTAATACTTTTGTTTCTACACCAAGCTCATTCGCGGTGACATGCAGAAAGTGTTCCACCAGTTTAGGGATATCTTGCGCACGATCGCGTAACGGTGGTAATAAAATACGGATCACGTTAAGACGATGGAAAAGATCTTCGCGGAATTTACCTTCTCTAACGCGCACTTGTAAATCTTGATGGGTTGCAGCAATAATTCGCACATCGACTTTTACCGGCGAATAGCCGCCAATGCGGTAAAATTGCCCATCAGAAAGCACACGGAGGAGTCGAGTTTGCACGTCGAGTGGCATATCACCAATTTCATCTAAAAAGAGTGTTCCCCCATTGGCTTGCTCAAAGCGCCCATGGCGAACTTGATTGGCACCAGTGAACGCACCTTTTTCGTGACCAAACAATTCTGATTCGATTAACTCATTAGGAATAGCGGCCATATTTAGGGCAATAAACGGTAATTGTGAACGGGGGCTATGGGTATGCAGCGCTTTCGCGACCAACTCTTTACCTGTGCCTGATTCACCATTGATTAATACATTAATCGATGATTTTGATAAGCGACCAATAATCCGGAAGACTTCCTGCATAGCAGGTGCTTCGCCTATAATACCGGTACGGGTGACGGTTTGGTGATCTTGCTGTTGTTTCTGAACTTGCTGTGCTTGATTTTGTAAGATAGCGCGTTCAACAAGTTGTACAACATCGTCAACATCAAAGGGTTTGGGAATATAGTCAAACGCCCCTTTTTGGTAGGCATTGACTGCAGCATCGAGATCGGAATGTGCGGTCATGATAATAATGGGTAAATTAGGAAACTGCTCTTTAATATCATGCAGTAATGTTAATCCGTCAATACCGGGCATTTTGATATCCGAAATTAATACTGCCGGTTTTTGCGGATCAGTTTTTAATGCATCCAGTACATCTTGCCCTGTTGCAAAGCTGACGCAATTGAAATGTGCTTGTGTGAGTGCTTTTTCTAATACCCAACGGATCGAACTATCATCATCTACAATCCAAATATTCATTGTTAGTTACCTCATTGGCGTATCGGCAAATAGACGGAAAATTCGGTATGTCCGGGCCAACTGTTAAATTCAATTTTACCATTATGTTGATCAACAATATTTCTAGCGATAGAAAGCCCTAAGCCTGTACCGCCCTCATGTCCGCTTACCATAGGATAAAATAACGTATCTTGTAGATTGACCGGAATACCTGGGCCGTTATCTTCGATATCGATGCGTGCGCATAAACGATAGCGGGCGCCGTGCAGTGTTAATTGGAAAGCGGTGCGAGTTCTAATGGTTAAGGTTCCTGAGTTTTGCCCCATGGCTTGCAGTGCATTGCGAGCAATATTTAGGATAACTTGCTCTATCTGTTCTGAATCATGGATAAAATCAGGTAAGCTCGGATCATAGTCGCGAATAATGTTAATGTTATGTGGTTTTTCTAAACATAATAAAGCGTAAATACGTTCAATCGCTTGATGAATGTTTTGAATTTTTTGTTGCAATACTTGTTGTGGACCAAGGAGCCTATCAACAAGATTTCGTAATCTATCTGCTTGTTCAATAATAATTTTTGTATAATCTTGCAATTCATTGTTAGGCAGCTCTTTGGCTAAAAGTTGTGCTGCTCCACGTAATCCACCTAACGGATTTTTGATCTCGTGGGCAAGTCCACGAACTAATTCTCTCGCCGCATGCTGCTGTGCTTGTTGCAGCTGTTCTTGACTCAATTTTTTATGATTATTGAGCGGTGTCATCTCAATTAAGATTCTGCCTTCTTCTAAAGGTTGCGCGGTGAGCGATAATACATGCAGTTCATCATGGATGACCAGATTGACTTCGTTATCGGTAAATCCTTGATTTTGCGTTAGTGCACTTTGCATTAATTTGATATCTAATGATAAGTAGTGCAGGAGATCAGGAAAGTGACAACCAATAAGCTTTTTGGGGCTTTGCGCCAATAATTGGCTAGTTGCCGTATTGACATAGAGAATATTTAATTGACTATCGAGTAGCACAATATTTGTGATCATGGAATTGAGGATAAGATTTGCATCGGATTGATTATCAAATGTCATCATTACATCTCCATTCACATGAACGTGAGTCTATTCCGCTAACTACACTGCGGCGTGTTGAAAAGCGAGGGAAGTAGAGGCTTTGCGCTCTGATCCCGCACGCTTTTCATGTTCCGTTAAAGATCAGGCATTGATACCTGATCGCTTTAACGGAAAGGATTTTAGAAACTATGTACTTTATAAGCTTAGTTTTTATAAACTTAGTTTTTATAAGTTTAGTCTTTATAAACGTAGTTCTTATAAACTTAGTTCTTATAAGCTATAGTAAAGTTCGAATTCAACTGGGTGTGGCGTCATACGAACGCGATCGATTTCACCTTTTTTCAAGTCGATATAGGCGTCGATAGTATCATTAGTAAAGACGTTACCCCGTGTCAAGAATTCACGATCAGCATCTAGAGCTTGGATCGCTTCTTCAAGTGAACCCGCGACTTGTGGTATTAATTTAGATTCTTCTGGTGGAAGATCGTATAAATTTTTATCCATTGCATCACCAGGATGAATTTTATTAATAATACCGTCAAGTCCTGCCATTAATTGTGCCGCAAATGATAAATATGGGTTACCTGCTGGATCCGGGAAGCGGACTTCGATACGGCGAGCTTTAGGATTAGTCACCACCGGAATACGGATAGAGGCTGAGCGGTTACGTGCTGAATAAGCCAGCATAACTGGTGCTTCATAACCTGGAACTAAACGTTTGTAAGAGTTGGTCGCAGGGTTGGCAAATGCATTAATGGCTTTCGCGTGTTTGATAATCCCACCAATATAGAAGAGTGCCATTTCAGAAAGCCCAGCATATTTATCACCCGCAAAAAGGTTCACACCATCTTTAGCTAATGATTGGTGGCAATGCATGCCTGAACCGTTATCACCAAAAATAGGTTTTGGCATAAAAGTAGCGGTTTTGCCATAGGCATCTGCAACATTTTGCACAACATATTTGTAGATTTGTACTTCATCTGCTTTTTTAGTTAAGGTATTGAAACGGCAAGCGATTTCGTTTTGGCCTGCGGTAGCGACTTCGTGATGATGGGCTTCGACAACTAAGCCTAATTGTTCCATGATTAAGCACATTTCGGAACGAATATCTTGTGATGAATCAACCGGTGGTACAGGGAAATAGCCGCCTTTCACGCCTGGGCGATGACCTTTATTGCCATCTTCGTATTCTGTGCCTGAGTTCCAAGCTGCTTCAATATCATCGATATGGACAAAACTGCCAGACATTGGTGTCCCAAAACGGACATCATCAAATAAAAAGAATTCAGGTTCAGGTCCAAAAATAACGGTATCAGCAATACCTGAAGATTTGAGGTATTCTTCAGCGCGTTTAGCGATTGAACGTGGATCACGATCATACCCTTGCAATGTAGCAGGTTCTAAAATATCGCAGCGGATATTCAAGGTCGTATCTTCATAAAAAGGATCAATAACGGCGCTTTCGATATCTGGCATTAATACCATATCGGATTCGTTAATGCCTTTCCATCCGGCAATGGATGATCCATCAAACATTTTACCTTCTTCAAAGAAGTCGGCGTCGACTTGATTAACGGGGATAGTGACATGTTGTTCTTTACCTTTAGTATCTGTAAAACGTAAATCAACAAATTTCACTTCGTTTTCTTTGATTAAGGTTAAAACTTCTTGTGTAGACATAGTTGTTCTCCATTTAGGACGAAAAATTAAACGTATGAGGGATCGTTATTCACATGGCAATAAATGATTACCTTTGTAATGTAACGATTTCTCCGTAATTGAATTCAGATAAAAACGTTCAATGTGACCATTAATGCAAAAATGGTGCCATATTTTTTACAGCTGATCGGTTATTGCTGCATATTGTTGATTATATCAACGGTTATCCATGACGTGATGGCAAGATAGCGCGTAACTAGTCACGTGATGATGCTCTGTTTGGTTGCTGATTGGTGAACAATAATCGGTTAGGCATGGCTCGAATCACCGCAATAATTGACTAAATGATATCACGTAATCAGCAAATGCACCATAAATAGACTTTTTCGCACTGTATTTGTGCAAAGCAAGACTAATTCATAAAATAACGTGTGTTAATAAGTGGTTATTGGGCGAGTGTGAGAGTTGCTTAGTAAGTTTTCATCATTGGGACTGTATTTCATGCCTTAATATCGTTATAATCTTGATCTCAATTTGCAAGCTGTTTATATGCACCCTCTTGGAATTTATGCATAGGCGTGTAAAAACTGAATATATCAGTGCTCGCTATATTAACACTAGATATATGACAAACGAACGATATCAAAACAAGGTAACCGTATAAATATGGACTTTATGATTAACGAAATTCTCCCCTTTATGAAAAATCACCCGATATTATCAATTGGGTGGGTTGCTTTACTTGTGATGATTATTGTGTTGACCATTAAAAGTAAATTATCAAAAGTAAAAATCATCAGCAATGCGCAACTTATCCAAATGATCAATAAAGAAAATGGTATCGTGGTGGATGTGCGTTCAGCGGATAATTTTAAAAATGGTCATATTACGGAATCATTGAATATTCTTCCTATTGATATTAAAAATGGAAGCATAAAAGCACTCGAAAAGTATAAAGAAACCCCGCTGATTATAGTCGATGATAATGGACTATCTGCAAATAGTATTGGCGAAATGTTATATAAACAAGGATTTACGAAAGTCTTTACCTTGAAAGATGGCCTTGCCGGCTGGAATGGTGAAAATCTACCATTGGTTAGAAAGTAATTTGCTTAGCTGAAATCGTAAACGGAAATGATTTCTAACTTCACCCAATTTAACGACTCAATTTGAAAATAAGGTCTTATTATGACAGAGCAGAATAATACACAACCCGTCGAAACAACTTTTGTGATTCAACGTATCTATATTAAAGATGTCTCATTTGAAACACCTAACGTGCCACAAATCTTCCCTAAAGAGTGGAAACCTGATGTGAATATTGAGATGAATTCTTCATCACAAATGTTAAGTGATAATGTGTACGAAGTTTCATTGCGTATTACCTTAACAACTAAATCCAATGATGAAGTTGCCTATATTTGTGAAGTGACACAAGCAGGGATTTTTTCAATTATTGGTTTTTCAGGCAATCAATTACAACATTGCCTTGGTGCATATTGTCCGAATATTCTTTTCCCTTATGCACGCGAAGCGATATCTAGCTTAGTGATTAAAGGTACATTCCAACCCGTTAATTTAGAACCTGTCAATTTTGATGCTTTGTTTATGAACTATCTACAACAGCAGCAACAGCAGCAGCAAGAAGATAAACCTGAATCAGGTATCCCTGAACAATTACAATAGATTGAGATGATGAAAAAACAGGCTGTAGTCACAGTTATTGGTGCAGGATCTTATGGGACGTCTTTAGCGATCTTACTTGCTCGCAACGGCCATGACACACTATTGTGGGGGCATAATCCTGAAAAGATAGCGGTACTACAGCATGATCGTCAAAATAAGCAGTTTTTACCCGGTATTCCTTTCCCCGAAAAGTTACAGCTTGAAAGCGATCTGAAAACGGCGGTATCTGCCTCATCGATTTTGCTGATCGTTATCCCGAGTCATGCATTTGCTGAAATATTGACGCAAATCCGACCCTTTTTACGACCTGATAGCAAAATTGTGTGGGCTACCAAAGGATTAGAAGCCGATACGGGGCGCTTGTTGCAAGATGTTGCTAAAGAGATTTTAGGTGATCATATCCCGTTAGCGGTGATTTCCGGGCCAACTTTTGCCAAAGAAGTCGCGTCAGGATTACCTACAGCGGTGACGGTGGCCTCGACCAATGACGCCTTTTTAGAGGAATTACAAAATCTGTTTCATTGTAGTCGCAGTTTTCGCGTTTATAGCAGTAACGATTTTATTGGTGTGCAGTTGGGTGGCGCCATTAAAAATGTGATCGCAATTGGTGCCGGCTTATCTGATGGACTCGGATTTGGCGCTAATGCCAGAACGGCGCTGATTACTCGCGGATTAGCCGAAATGATGCGTTTAGGTTCAGCATTAGGGGCTGATCCTATCACCTTTATGGGCATGGCAGGATTAGGTGATTTGGTGTTAACCTGTACTGATAACCAATCGCGTAATCGCCGTTTTGGTATGTTACTTGGGCAAAATAAATCAATCGAAGAAGCACAAGCGATTATCGCACAAGTTGTCGAAGGGTGCCGAAATACGAAAGAAGTCTGGGCACTTGCCCAAAAATACCATGTTGATATGCCGATTACTGAGCAAATTTATCAAGTCCTTTATTGCCATAAAGATCCTAAACAAGCCGCAATGGCGTTACTGGGTCGTGCGCAAAAACAAGAATTAAAAAGTTAATTCTATTCTCTTCCCTAAGAATCTACCCCGATACGTTATACACAAACGTAGTATGATTCTGAAACTTCTGAACATCTTAACGGCTGGCTTTTTTTAGCGGGTGCCAGTTTTAAGATAGCAACCTCGGCGACTTTCTTTTATAATATTGCCCTGTTTTGCCTATTTTGAACTCAAAAAGAGTATTTCCCATGAAAATTCTAGCTGGTTCTGCTGCTTTATCCGCTTTTCGTATTAGTAAACTGCTTTCTCTTTGTCATGAACATCATCTCCCCATTAATTCAATTGATACACACTATATTCATTTTGTTGATCTGGCTGAGCCGTTGACAGATAACGAGCTATCAATACTGGAAAAATTATTACAATATGGCCCGAAAATAGTGCCATCAAACACTAACAAAAGTGAGCAGGCGCATAAACAGCTCTTTTTAGTCACACCCAGAGCGGGTACGATTTCACCTTGGTCATCTAAGGCGACCGACATTGCACATAACTGTGGATTAATCAAAGTGCGCCGCATTGAACGCGGGATTGCCTATTATGTGTCGTGTAATGAAAGTGATAAGGTAGAAAATAGCGCAGAAAATAGTGCTGTATTAACCAGTGCACAGAAAACAGTATTTAGCGATCTGATTTATGATCGTATGATGGAAACCATCCATAACCATATTGAAGATGCCGAACAGCTTTTCAAAGTAGAAAAACCGACTCCGGTTACTTTTGTTGATCTTTTAGGGCAAGGTCGTCAGGCATTAGACGAGGCTAATATGAGACTCGGTTTGGCTTTAGCCGCTGATGAGATCGATTATTTAATGGCTAATTTTCAAAAATTAGGTCGTAATCCAACGGATATTGAGTTATACATGTTTGCTCAAGCAAATTCAGAGCATTGCCGTCACAAAATTTTTAACGCGGATTGGATTATTGATGGCAAAAAGCAACCCAAATCGCTCTTCAAAATGATTAAAAATACGTTTGAAAAAACACCTGACTATGTCTTGTCTGCTTATAAAGATAATGCTGCTGTTATGGAAGGATCGCAAGTTGGACGATTTTTTGCTGATAGCGATCACTTTATTTACCGTTATCATCCAGAATTTGCCGATATTTTAATGAAGGTCGAAACGCACAATCACCCTACTGCGATTTCACCTTGGCCGGGTGCGGCAACCGGAAGTGGTGGCGAAATTCGTGATGAAGGTGCGACAGGTCGGGGCGCAAAACCGAAAGCCGGATTGGTGGGTTTTTCTGTCTCGAATCTGCGTATTCCTGATTTTGTGCAACCATGGGAAGACGATTTTGGTAAGCCTGATCGCATAGCTTCCGCGTTTGCTATTATGCAAGAAGGGCCGTTAGGCGGCGCTGCATTTAATAATGAATTTGGCCGCCCAGCACTGCTGGGTTATTTTCGTACCTATGAAGAGAAAGTAAACAGTTTTAACGGGCTAGAGCTGCGAGGTTATCATAAACCGATTATGTTAGCGGGGGGAATCGGTAATATTCGTCGTGAACATATTCGCAAAGGTGAGTTCCCAGCAGGCTCTAAACTGATTGTTTTGGGTGGACCTGCAATGAATATCGGGTTAGGTGGGGGTGCCGCATCGTCGATGAGCTCAGGGCAGTCAGATGCCGAATTAGATTTTGCTTCTGTGCAGCGCGATAATCCAGAAATGGAACGACGTTGTCAAGAAGTGATCGATCATTGTTGGCAATTAGGTGAAAATAATCCGATCCTCTTTATTCATGATGTGGGTGCCGGTGGACTGTCAAATGCAATGCCAGAACTGGTGAGTGATGGTGGTTGTGGTGGACAATTTGAGTTACGTAAAATATTGACCGACGAACCTGGCATGTCACCACTCGAAATCTGGTGTAATGAGTCGCAAGAACGGTATGTATTAGCTATCGCGCCAGAAAGCGAAGCGCTATTTGATAAGCTCTGTAAACGCGAACGTGCGCCGTATGCCATCATTGGTGAAGCAACCGCTAAACAAGCATTGACGTTACACGATGATTATTTTCATGATAATCCAATTAATTTACCACTTGATTTATTATTAGGTAAAACCCCAAAAATGGTGCGCGATGTGACATCGCAAGTGGCACAGGGCGATCACTTTTCGAGCCAAACCATTCAGTTAACTGAGGCGGTCAAACGCGTTTTACATTTACCTGTAGTAGCTGAAAAAACATTTTTAATTACTATCGGTGATAGAACCGTCACGGGTATGGTGGCACGCGATCAGATGGTGGGGCCATGGCAAATCCCAGTTGCCGACTGTGCAGTGACTACTGCCAGTTTAGAGAGTTATTATGGCGAAGCAATGTCGATAGGGGAACGCGCACCGATCGCTTTACTTGATTTTGCCGCATCAGCAAGAATGGCAGTCGGTGAAGCGATTACCAATATTGCTGCGACAGCGATCGGTGCAGATGATGAAGGTAAAATGCGCCGTATCAAACTTTCCGCTAACTGGATGGCGGCAGCGGGCCATCCTGGTGAAGATGCGGGGTTATATGCAGCGGTTAAGGCAATTGGTGAAGAGCTATGCCCTGCGCTAGGCTTGACAATTCCGGTCGGTAAAGATTCTATGTCGATGAAAACGACCTGGCAGCAAGGTGAACAAACCCAGGTAATGACATCACCTTTATCGTTAGTTATTTCAGCATTTGCACGCGTCGAAGATGTCCGTAAAACAGTCACCCCTGAATTACGAACAAATCAAGAAAACAGTCTACTCTTTATTGATTTAGCAAAAGGTCAACAAGCGTTAGGCGCGACAGCACTGGCGCAGGTGTATCGTCATTTGGGGCAAAAACCGGCGGATGTTCGTGATCCGCAAATATTAGCGGCATTTTATCAAGCATTACAAGAATTAGTCAGCCAAAAACGGTTATTGGCTTATCATGACCGTTCTGATGGTGGACTCTTTGTCACTTTAGTCGAGATGGCCTTTGCAGGGCATTGCAGTTTAGATATGGATATCACATCGCTTGGTGATGATCTGATTGCGGCGCTGTTTAACGAAGAATTAGGTGCGGTGATTCAGGTAGCTAATTGTCATTTAGATGAAGTTATGGCCTGTTTCACGAAATTTGGTTTACACGATGCGATTTATAAATTGGGCTGTGCGAAAGCGGGTAATCAGATTACGTTTTCTCATCAATCCCATATTGTCTATAGCGAGCAGCGCTCGACGCTACGGACGTGGTGGGCCGAAACTACCTGGCAGATGCAACGTTTACGTGATAATCCAACTTGTGCTGATGAAGAGCATCTTGCTAAACAGAATGATGCCGATCCGGGCCTAAATGTGTTATTAACGTTTGATCCACACCAAGATGTGGCTGCACCTTATATTGCGAAAGGCGTGAAGCCTAAAGTAGCGATATTGCGTGAGCAAGGTGTCAATTCACATATCGAAATGGCGGCGGCCTTTGAACGTGCAGGGTTGACGCCTGTTGATCTCCATATGACCGATTTATTGGCCGATCGAGTAACACTTGATCAATTTTCGATGTTGGTTGCCTGTGGTGGTTTTTCGTATGGTGATGTTTTGGGCGCCGGTGAAGGTTGGGCGAAATCAATTTTATTTAATGAAAGGGTAAGGGACGAATTTACACAATTTTTCCACCGTCCTGATACATTATCATTAGGTGTTTGTAATGGTTGTCAGATGATGTCTAACTTGAAAGATCTCATTCCACATGCACAACTGTGGCCTCGTTTTGTGCGTAATCTTTCAGAGCGGTTTGAGGCTCGTTTTAGTTTAGTGCAGATTCAAGCAAGTCCATCTTTACTGTTTGATGGTATGATCGGATCGCATATGCCAATTGCGGTTTCGCATGGGGAAGGTCGCGTCGAAGTGTGTGACGAAACACAACTAGCCAAGCTTGAAACATCGGGTACCGTTGCGATGCGTTATATTAATCATGTTGCGCAAGTGACAGAACAGTATCCAGCTAATCCGAATGGTTCACCTAATGGTATTACAGCCGTGACCACGACTGATGGCCGTGCCACTATTATGATGCCCCATCCTGAACGGGTACATAGAACGGTCAATAATTCAT
This sequence comes from Orbaceae bacterium ESL0727, assembly GCA_029433345.1. Lineage (GTDB taxonomy): Bacteria > Pseudomonadota > Gammaproteobacteria > Enterobacterales > Orbaceae > Gilliamella. The sequence goes on along the minus strand of JAQTHY010000001.1, from coordinate 229,846 downwards.
GGCATCCAGAACATTGGGGTGAAGATAGCCCATGGATGCGTATTTTCCGTAATGCACGTCAGCAGTTAGGTTAATGAATTTGTATGATCAGGTAAGATAGGGCGAATCTCGCCCTATAAGTTGTTATGTTGTCTATTTTTGTCGTTGAATTAAGGCATCATTTAATTGAGTTGCTATTTTACGTAATAACTGTTCAGTGGTTGGCCAACTAATGCAGGCATCGGTCACAGATACGCCATATTTTAGGCTATCGAGTGGGAGATCCGAGGACTGTTTACCTTCCAATAAATTACTTTCAATCATTACGCCAATAATCGATTTATTGCCATTTTTGATCTGTTCAATCACTGATTCAGCAACCAGAGGTTGATTACGATAATCTTTATTTGAGTTTGCATGGCTACAATCGATCATTAAATTTGCGGTGAGTCCTGCCTTTTGCATATGGGCTTCACAGATAGCAACATGGTCTGCGTCAAAATTAGGTTCTTTACCACCACGTAAAATCACATGTCCATGTGGATTACCTAATGTTTGTAAAATCGCGACTTGCCCGTGTTGGCTGAGTCCAACAAAACGGTGTGCCATGGACGATGATTTCATCGCATTAATGGCCACATCTAAATTACCATCGGTACCATTTTTAAAGCCAACCGGCATAGAAAGTCCTGAAGCCATTTCACGGTGGGTTTGTGATTCGGTAGTTCTTGCGCCTATGGCCGACCAACTAATCAGATCGCCAATATATTGCGGTGTATTGGGATCCAGTGCTTCGGTTGCAATAGGTAAGCCGATCTCGGCAATATCAAGCAGTAATTTTCGAGCGGCTTTTAGGCCATATTCAATATCAAACGAACTATCCATATGCGGATCATTAATCATCCCTTTCCAACCGACGGTAGTGCGCGGTTTTTCAAAGTAGACACGCATAATAATAAAAAGTTGATCATGCAATTCGTCAGACAGTTTTTTTAATTTTTGTGCATATTCAATGGCGGCTTTAGGGTCATGGATAGAGCAAGGTCCGCAAACGATAAGTAATCGATGATCGCGACGTTCTAAAATATCAACCACAGTTTGACGTGATTTCGCGATTTGTGCTTCGAGTTTATTACTCAGTGGGTAAAGTGCTTTGATCGCATCTGGCGTAATTAACATCTGTTCATCTTTGATTCTAACGTTATTTAACGTATCTTTTAACATAACAGTATTCCTAATAAAATTCAATTAACTATTTTATATCCATTCTTTTTGAAGATGAGTTCTGTTTTTTCTCTGCCTATTTCATCGGTAATCGTTGATGAGAAAGAAGAAAAATTTTTATGAGATTCAGATTTAGCTCGCTTTATTTTGATATCTCATCTGTACAGTTCAGTTGTACATTCTAGCCGCTCATTTTTAGTTGCGCATTTCAGCTATCTGTATTCAACAAAGAATGATTACATATGTAAAATATATATTACATTAACGGTTAATATGTAAACACAAAATTACATCATAGTAAATAGTATTTTCAATATATGTTATGAATAATTTTAGCTTGTAAATATTAGTTTACGATTATGTACGATAAATGACAAAAATATCTTCGACACACTGTTAATCATCGCTAACAAATCATTATACATAACAAAGCGTATGCGTATTTTTAATTTTATCTAAACAAAATAGACATAAACGTATACTAGTTCTGAAACATCCAATAAATGTCTCTGCTATTTTTATTGGTTGTTTTTAGAGGAAATGGGTTGGCGTGGTGAGGAAAATAGTGTTATTTCTGCTTCAACTGTTTCCCGACCAACCGTTAATGATGGCCATAGCCATAAAGAATGGTTTATTAGCAATATCGAAAAAGAGGTTAACGCGCTTTATAATGCAGCGTCTACCCCTCTCTTTATATACAAATTATTTTTATGTTCTTGAAATTTATTTATTTCATCTCAACCGATTTAATTGATTCTAAAACGATATTTTTATCGATGCCATCGATCACTTCGACTTTGCCAATTTGCGTTGGTAGGACTAATCGAAGTTGACCCGACAGGACTTTTTTATCACGTAACATATGTGGCAGATAAGCTTCGGCAGGCATTTGTGATGGACGTGTGATAGGTAGACCTGCACGGGACAGTAAATTTTTTATCCTATCAATATCGGTTAATGAGAATTTGTCTAATAGATTAGCCGCATATGCTGCCATTAACATTCCCACACTGACCGCTTCGCCATGTAGCCATTTACCATAACCAAGTTCAGTTTCAATGGCATGCCCATAGGTATGGCCTAAATTCAAAATGGCGCGTAGATTTTGTTCTGTTTCATCCGCAATGACGACATCGGCTTTCAATTTACAGCAGTGATAAATACAATAACTCATGGCCGCGGGATCAAGGTGTAGTAAATCGTCGATATGTGATTCTAACCAATCAAAAAATGTGGAATCTAGAATAATGCCATATTTGATCACTTCTGCGAGACCTGCGGAAAGTTGACGTGGAGGTAAGGTTTTTAGACAATTGAGATCGATCACAACGGCTTGTGGTTGATAAAATGCACCGATCATATTTTTACCGAGTGGATGATTAATTGCGGTTTTCCCGCCAACAGAAGAGTCCACTTGCGCAAGTAGTGTTGTTGGAACTTGGATAAACGGGATGCCGCGTTGATAAGCGGAGGCGGCAAATCCTGCTACATCACCAATCACACCACCTCCAAGCGCAATTAAAATAGAGCGGCGAGTATGATTATTCGCCAATAATTGCGTCAAAATGGTATTCCACGTTGCCATGGTTTTGTACTGTTCGCCATCAGGGACAATGACCGAATCTACTTCAATGCCATTTGCCGCTAACATGTTAGTGAGTGTTTGCAAATAGAGTGGTGCGATGGTGGTATTAGTGGCAATTAATACGCGTTGGCCCGCGTGTAGCTTAAAATGTTCAAGGTGTGATAAGAGATTGGTGCCAATGGTAATTGGGTAGTTGCGATCCGGCAAAGCGACATCGAGTACTTTTAATAATCTGTTTGTTGGCGGATTAGCGATATCTTCTGAAATGATTGTTGACATGATAGTTTCCCAATAAATTAACACCTATATTGGGATGTAATGTTAGCGATAAAAAAGTAGCAGCGCAACTTAGAATCATTTAAACTGAGCAATTATTTTTAATTTGTTGTGATGAGTTTTGTGATGTCATTATCAATTGTTCTAGCACAAAAAAATTGGCGAGTCGGCGATATTGAGAATAATGCCCAGCAGATTATTGATCTGATAGAGAATTATTCATCGCATGATCTGATTATTTTTTCTGAATTAGCTATTTGTGGTTATCCGCCCGAAGATTTGCTGTTACGCACGGACTTCCAAGCACGTTGTCAAACCGCATTAGCGCTGATTTTAAAACAGACTGCGCGCTATCCACATTGTGCAATCATTGTCGGACATCCACACTGGCAAGATGGACAGATTTATAATTCACTCTCTTTTTTATCAGCAGGGCAAACGTTAGCACTTTACCATAAACAAAAACTTCCCAATTATGATGTGTTTGATGAACATCGCTATTTTTCGGTGGATGATCAAAGCGTGGTTGTTGATTATAAAAATCACAAAATAGGGTTATTGGTGTGCGAGGATCTTTGGCATAATGCGCCGCTAGATAACTTAAAAGCACAGCAAGCTGAATGGGTGATTAGCATTAATGCGTCACCTTATGATTATAGTAAACCTTATTATCGGCAAGCATTGGTGCGACAACATGCCAACCGTACCCATTTACCGATTATTTATCTCAATCAAGTGGGGGGCCAAGATGAGCTGGTTTTTGATGGCGGATCGTTTGTCTGTAATCAATTTGGTGAAACAATTTGCCAATTACCCCTGTTTGCTGATCAAGTGACTAGTTTTCAATTAGATGAAGCGGTACTCTTTACACACGCTGAGCAGGTAGATAATGTGGTGCCGCCTCTTCCTCTATCAATAGAAGCGTTAGCAACACTCAAGCCAACCACACAATTAGCGGCTATATATGATGCATTAGTGTTGGCAACGCGCGATTATGTGACGAAAAATGGTTTCCAAGGTGCCGTATTGGGCCTTTCTGGTGGGATTGATTCTGCTTTGACATTGGCGATTGCAGTTGATGCGTTAGGTCAAGAGAAAGTCCAAGCGGTGATGATGCCATTTCGGTATACTGCTGATATTAGTGTGAGTGATGCTCAAGAACAGGCAGAAATGTTAGGAGTAGAGTTTTCGATTGTCTCAATAGAACCTATGTTCGATGCATTTATGGCGTCGCTATCACCACTTTTTGTGGGCACAACAAAAGATACCACTGAAGAAAATTTGCAAGCCCGTTGTCGAGGTGTGATTTTGATGGCGTTATCTAATAAAAAACGGCGTTTAGTTTTGACGACAGGTAATAAAAGCGAAATGTCAGTGGGGTATGCGACGCTGTATGGCGATATGGCAGGCGGGTTTGACGTCCTGAAAGATGTACCGAAAATGCTTGTCTTTGCGTTAGCCAAATATCGTAATCATTTAGCGTATGTGATTCCTGAACGCGTCATTACGCGCCCCCCTTCAGCCGAATTAGCACCCGATCAAAAAGATGAAGACAGTTTACCGCCTTATCCGATTTTAGATGGTATATTGCATGATTATGTTGAAAAGGACTTTTCGGTTGAACAGTTGGTAGCACAAGGTTATGATGAAGCAACGGTAAGACGTGTGATTAAGCTAGTTGATATTAATGAATATAAACGTCGTCAATCGGCAGTCGGCCCCAAAATCACACCACGAAATTTTGGTAAAGGGCGACGCTATCCGATCACTTCAGCATTTGGATTTAAAAATTGGTAAACTATTCGACAGTGCTTTTTGTACAAAAACAGTTTAGGAAGGAATAAGTATGAAGAAAATCGAAGCGATTATAAAACCTTTTAAGTTAGATGATATCCGTGAAGCACTTGCTGATCAAGGTATTACCGGGATGACAGTGACGGAAGTCAAAGGCTTTGGCCGCCAAAAAGGGCATACTGAGCTTTATCGTGGTGCTGAATATATGGTCGATTTTTTGCCCAAAGTAAAAATAGAGATTATTGTCGCCGATGATATTTTAGAAATGTGCATTGATACTATCATGAAAACAGCACAAACAGGGAAAATCGGTGATGGTAAGATTTTTGTCTATGATGTTGAGCAGGTTATTCGCATTCGTACGGGTGAAATGGATGAATCGGCTATCTAAAGTACGATTACCTTAAAAGCGCCGAATTTTCTGCCTGCAATCGCAAGCCTGATTAAGCGCTGTTCGCTAAACATTTCCCTTAATACTGATTGTTGCCGCTGCAATAATCCGCGGATGGTATAAGGTAATTAATCATTAAGGTTATTGAATGTCTGGGCGCTGAAGGCGGAGCATCTCCGGCAAAACGACGCCTTGAATTGAACAAATTAACATGGTCATGGTTGGACCTTTCTCAAGCAGTAATAACTTTTCGGTAGTGCCTGGCGCAGGAATTGTCTTGACGCCGACCGCCATGTCGTCATTGACATTCCACACATTAATATTGTCATTAATATAATGAATTTTTGGATTGGCAATGTACAGCAGATCACTTTCCATCTCTTTCCAATTTAGAAAATCGAAACTTTTGCGGATTTGCTCAAGGTTATTATCGATAATAAATCCCCAGAAATAGTATTTCCCCATTTTTTCGAGATCAATCGCACTATCATAATAACCGATAATCTTTAGGCCATTAGCGATCATGGGGGTCTTAAAATAGACATGGTTTTTGTTGCTATCAGCGCGATTAGCAACAGAGATATAAGCTTGATGCGTATTCAATAATGCAATATTAGTATGTTTTTCCACAAGCGCTCTATTTTCATACAACGTATCAAAAAAATCCGGTTGGCACTGTGCAAAAGATTTTAATAAGGATAACTCATCTGCAGACGCGATGAATGAACAAAATAGGAGAATTGAGAGTACTACATTTCTAAGCATGTTTATTTCAATATGTTAGCGGTATTTTATTAGGTTATTTGAACTGAATTGTATAATTATTACGAAAAAATAACAATCTTAAAGCTAGTTTTCTTTTTTAGGCGTAAAGTGGCAAACGCATTTAGTCCTATTGTGCTATTTTCCCCAATAATGTTGGGAGTTGGAGTACCAAGATAGTGAAAAATCGCTCTATATAAATACTTATTTTATCGCTAATTATTTATGGAAGATAGATCGCATAATAAGTAATTTTTTACTAAAAATTATTCCAAAATTAAAAAAATTACGTTAATTTATCGTCGAATAACGCGTTTATGTTATTCAATTGCATAAATAATAAAGATGGAGATAAAGGAAAATTATGAGTTCGAAATTAGCGAATCAACTATTAAATGAATTCTCTACTGTCTTGGATGATGTTTCAGTTAAGGCATTTTTTAGTGGTTTTAGTATCCATTGCCAAGATACTATTTTTGGTTGGATTGGGACAAAAGGTTTTTATTTGCGTGGGCACGCTTCATATAGAGATTTGTTTATAGAGCAAAAAATGGAGCGATTACGACTGCCTGCGGGAGTGACAATGAAACTCTTGGATTATTATCGTGTTAATGATGATCTGTTAAATGATCGTCAAAGATTGCATACCATCGTTAAGATGGTCATTGAGTCTGCTAGGCAAGAAAAAAAGCATAAAATTAAATGCAAAGAGTTAAGGATTAAAACATTACCAAATATGACGCTTTCATTAGAAAGATTGTTATTACAGGTTGGTATTAACAATGTCGCAACATTACGAGAAATAGGTTATTTAGAAGCGTTTGTGCGGGTGAAACAATACAAAAAGGATGTTTCAACAAATCTCCTTTTTGTATTATATGGTGCTTTAAATAAATATCATGTGGCTGCACTTTCCCCGGCAATCAAACAAGAAATCAAATCATCTTATCAACGATTGTTGAATTAACTTTGCACTTTTCTTTTACGTGCGGAGCGTTTAAAAGCTTTAGGTGCAGGTAAATCACGTAAAAGTGCTGATGCATCATATTGGCTAACTGGAATGACGTGGTCGATAGCTTTTTCAATAGCAGGTAAGTTTTGTGAATATTTTTCACACGCTAAAGATATTGAGTAACCTTCCGCACCCGCACGGCCTGTTCTCCCAATTCGGTGGCGATAATCATCGCAATCATCTGGGAGATCATAATTGAAAACATGCGTTACATTAGGGATGTGTAAACCGCGTGCAGCGACATCGGTGGCAACTAAGATATCGAGATCACCGTGTGAGAATTGATCTAAAATAGAAAGTCGTTTTTTCTGAGCAATATCACCGGTGAGTAACCCTGCACGGTGACCATCGGCAACTAAATGGCGCCAAATTTTTTCGCAGGTAATTTTGGTATTGGCAAAAATAATACAGCGATCTGGCCACTCTTCTTCGATAAGGGTTTGCAGTAACGGTAGTTTATCTTCGTTAGAAGGGAAGAATAACTCTTCTTTAATTCGATGGCCAATTTTTTGCTCAGGTTCGACTTCAACATAGTGCGGATTGTTCATATGTTCAAAGGCCAGCTCTCTGACATTAAGGGTCAAAGTGGCCGAAAATAACATGGTTAACCGTTTATCGGGTGGCGTCATATGTTTAAAGATCCAGCGCACATCACGGATAAAACCAAGATCAAACATCCGATCAGCTTCATCTAATACTGCTACTTGGATTGAGCCAAGATTAATATAATTTTGTTTAGCGTAATCGATAAGTCGACCCGTCGTCGCAATTAATATATCCACACCCGTAGATAATGTTTTTAATTGTTTATCATAGCCATCTCCACCAAAAGCAAGCCCTAATTTTAGCCCAGTTGCTTCGGATAACGTTTGTGCATCATGATAAATTTGCACGACCAGTTCACGGGTTGGCGCAATGATGATGGCACGCGGTTGATTCAGTTGATGGTCAGGTAATGGTGCATGGGTGAGTAAATAATTACAGGTTGAGGCTAAAAAAGCCATGGTCTTGCCGGTACCTGTCTGTCCTTGACCCGCAACATCGATTCCTTGTATTGTTAATGGTAATGATTTTTCTTGAATCGGTGTGCAATAAATAAATCCTTTTTTTTCAAGAGCATTTAGGATGAGAGGATGGAGTGGAAATTGACTAAATTTAGTTTGGGTTAGATAAGATTGAATCATACAGTGTAAAATAGTAATGTGAAAAAGAGTTATTAAGATATGCAGATTGTAACACACTAACGACAATGGCAGCACTAATAATTAGATCCCTATAATAATTATATCCTATTATACTAATTACTAGTTAGTCAGCTTAAAATACCCTAGTATTAAAAACAGAACTTAAATTATTATTGGAGATAATTAAATGAGTCATAATATTATTGCACTTTCTGAAGCAACATTCGATAAAATCACCACAGAATCAGATAAACCTGTCTTAGTCGATTTTTGGGCGGAATGGTGTGGTCCTTGTAAAATGGTTGCGCCAATTTTGGAAGAAATCGCACAAGAATATAGCGATAAAATTGTTATCGCCAAACTGAATGTGGAAGAAAATCCATCCGTTTCACCAAGATTTGGTATTCGTGGTATCCCAACATTATTGATTTTCAAACAGGGTAAAGTAGTAGCAACACAAGTCGGTGCGCTATCTAAGGCTCAGTTAAAATCATTTATTGATGCACAGTTATAATTATTGTGCGGTGATTTTTGATGGCGATCTGTTATGTCGTTGACGATTGTCGGCGGCATAACAAGCAAAATGATTAATGAAGCTCTGTTTTACGTTCTGTTTATTTTTTTGCTCACCATCAACAACCGACTTGCAGGATAACAAGTATAGACATTATATTTTTTTTAGTGTAAATTATTTGCGTCTTATTCGGACTCCTCTCTTATTTTTTGAATAAAGTTTTGAAAAATCTATTCTCATAAAATAAATTATTTTATTGAACAATTGTTGTTTAATAGTTGTTATATATTAAGCAGTAATGGTGCGTAGAGAGAAATCTAATTTATATTGTAGTTATGCCTTACTCGTGATTAATCTACGAGTTATAGGCATACTAAATTATAGACACACTAATTATAGATACATTAATTATTTGATATATTAATTGTAAACATATCCATTTATCCCCAAGAATCTTTTAACATTATGAATTTAACTGAACTCAAAAATACATCTGTCTCCGAGCTAGTAACGCTTGGTGAAAAAACAATGGGATTGGAAAATCTCGCCCGCCTTAGAAAACAAGATATTATCTTCGCAATCTTGAAACAACATGCCAAAAGTGGTGAAGATATTTTTGGTGATGGTGTCATTGAAATTTTACAAGATGGCTTTGGATTTTTACGCTCAGCAGATAGTTCTTATTTAGCTGGACCAGATGATATTTATGTCTCTCCTAGCCAAATTAGGCGTTTTAATTTGCGTACCGGAGATACCATAGCAGGTAAGATTCGGCCACCTAAAGAAGGCGAACGTTATTTTGCCCTGTTGAAAGTGAATGAAGTTAATCACGATAAACCAGAAGACGCCCGCAATAAAATCCTTTTCGAAAATTTAACTCCTCTACATCCTAATTCTCGTTTACGTATGGAACGCGGTAATGGTTCGACCGAAGATTTAACCGCTCGCGTACTCGATTTAGCCTCACCGATTGGTAAAGGTCAACGTGGTTTGATTGTTGCGCCACCAAAAGCTGGGAAAACGATGTTACTGCAAAATATTGCGCAAAGTTTAGCGGTCAATCATCCTGAGTGTGAATTAGTGGTTCTGATGATCGATGAACGACCAGAAGAAGTGACCGAAATGCAGCGCCTTGTTAAAGGGGAAGTTGTCGCCTCTACATTTGATGAACCGGCGGCGCGACATGTGCAAGTAGCTGAAATGGTGATTGAACGTGCAAAACGATTAGTTGAGCATAAAAAAGATGTGATCATTTTGTTAGATTCGATTACCCGTTTGGCGCGCGCTTATAATACGGTTGTTCCTTCATCTGGAAAAGTCTTGACCGGTGGGGTTGATGCGAATGCACTTCATCGTCCAAAACGCTTTTTTGGTGCTGCGCGTAATGTTGAAGAAGGGGGGAGCTTAACGATTATTGCGACAGCGTTAATTGATACCGGCTCTAAAATGGATGAAGTGATTTACGAAGAGTTTAAAGGTACGGGTAATATGGAAGTCCATTTATCTCGTAAAATTGCTGAACGACGTGTATTCCCAGCGATTGATTTCAACCGTTCAGGCACACGTAAAGAAGATTTAATGACTTCACCTGATGAATTACAGAAAATGTGGATTTTACGTAAAATTCTTAACCCAATGGGCGAAGTCGATGCGATGGAATTTTTAATTGATAAACTCGCGATGACGAAAACCAATGAAGAATTTTTTGAAATGATGAAACGATCATAGTTTCAGATCATAGTGTTATGCCCATTATCCTTAGAGGTGAACGAAAAATAGATATGCATGGGGTGGTAATCCTCGCGTATTCTCCTTTTTCTTTTGTCGACAATAGTCGATAGAATTTAACTATTATATAAAACGCAGCGCAAAAAATTAATAAGGAGCTTAATCATGTCTAAACAACAAATTGGTGTCATCGGCATGGCTGTTATGGGGCGTAATTTAGCGCTTAATATTGAAAGTCGGGGCTTTACGGTTTCTATCTATAATCGCTCTAAGGAAAAAACAGAAGAAGTGATTGCCGAACATGGTGATAAAAAATTGGTTCCTTATTTTTCGATTACTGATTTTGTTAATTCATTGGAAAAACCACGACGCATTTTAATTATGGTGCAAGCTGGTAAAGGCACCGATGCGGTGATAGACGAGCTGTGTCCTTTATTAGATAAAGGCGATATTATTATTGATGGTGGTAATGCTTATTTTGAAGATACTATTCGTCGTAATAAAGCATTGTCAGATAAAGGTTTTAATTTTATTGGTACGGGTGTATCAGGCGGTGAAGAAGGGGCATTAAAAGGGCCATCAATTATGCCTGGTGGACAAGAAGCTGCTTATAAACTTGTTGCGCCTATTTTAGAAAAAATTGCCGCTAAAGCTGATGGTGAACCTTGTGTGACGTATATTGGTCCAAATGGAGCCGGTCATTATGTCAAAATGGTTCATAACGGTATTGAATATGGTGACATGCAACTTATTGCGGAAAGTTATTCCGTATTGAAGCATGCGGGCGGTTTATCGAATGATGAATTGGCGCAGGTATTTACTGAATGGAATAAAGGTGAATTAGATAGTTATTTGATCGAAATCACGGCGGATATTTTCAAATATAAAGATTCATCTGGTCAATATTTAGTTGATCTGATTGTCGATGCCGCAGGCAATAAAGGGACAGGTAAATGGACTAGCCAAAGTGCGCTGGATCTTGGCGAACCTTTATCATTGATTACTGAATCGGTCTTTGCGCGTTATATTTCAGCTTTAAAAGATCAGCGTGTTGCAGCCTCAAAAGTTCTACAAGGTCCAAAGCAAACAGCACCTACTGTGAATAAACAAGAGTTAATTGAAAAAGTACGTAAAGCGCTTTATATGGGTAAGATTATTTCCTATGCACAAGGCTTTGCACAATTGAAAGCGGCATCGGATCGTTATGATTGGCATCTGAATTATGGTGAGATTGCGAAAATTTTTAGAGCAGGTTGCATTATTCGTGCACAATTCTTACAAAAAATTATGGATGCTTATGCGGATAATAATCATGTTGTGAATCTGCTGTTAACGCCATATTTTAGAAAAACCGTTGAAACTTATCAGCAATCATTACGTGATGTTGTATCGCTGGCTGTGCAATGCGGTATTCCTGTGCCAACATTATCCGCTGCGATTGCCTATTATGATAGTTATCGTTCAGATGTTTTACCGGCTAATTTGATTCAGGCACAACGTGATTACTTTGGTGCACATACTTATAAACGTATCGACAAAGAAGGCATTTTCCATACCGATTGGATGAGTGTGAAAAAATAACTATTTGCCAATTTATTTACGATAGCATTATTTCGCCGACAGTTGTCGGCGATGTTCCTTCTTAAGCTGTTATTTCTTAACAAGATAAAAAATATTCTGTTATCTTGCGACCTCTGGGCATTAATTCATTTCAACACATTATTAGTATACCAAACTGTCCTTTCGTTGCCGTTCATAGCCTGCTCGGCGTTAAGCGAATATAGCTAGCGTGCACGATCACGATACTATTCCCATTTTACCAATTGGTTTTTTTCAGAGATCGATTTCTTTTCTGCTTATATTCAGTGTCGACGGCACTTTATCCGCTATTAAGAATTGTTTAGTCAAAATAATCTGGTCAAACACAATATGTGGTGTATAATTTATAAAAAAACACAATATATAGTATTTTAGTGATAAAAATAGTTTATTTAGATCAAAAAATGGGAAATTTTTTAATAAGAAATGGATGATTATTATAAGTCAACAGAGGTTGAATGATTTTTAGTTGGAACGTGTGATTATATTAACTTATCGCTAACGATAAGTATCACAAAATAGTAAGGAAAAGATTATGCCAGTAGTAATTAAACGTGATGGTTGTCAAACAGCATTTGATGAGGATCGTATTAAAGATGCCATTATGAAAGCAGCTGTTGCTGCTAATGTGAATGATCCTGATTATTGCCTAGCTGTTGCTCGTATGGTAACCAATCAAATGATTGAACGTGATAAGGTGGATATTAATGAGATTCAACATGCGGTTGAAAACCAACTCATGTCTGGACCTTATAAAAAATTGGCGAGGAAATATATTGAATATCGTCATGACCGTGATCGCGCACGTGAAGAGCGCAGCCGTTTAAATCAAGATATTCGTGGGCTCATTGAGCAGAGTAATGTGGAAATTTTAAATGAAAATGCGAATAAAGATAGCAAAGTCATTCCTACTCAACGTGATTTACTTGCCGGTATTGTTGCCCGCCATTATGCTAAACAATATATTTTGCCAAAGGATATCGCAGCGGCACATGATCGGGGCGAAATTCACTATCATGATTTAGATTATGCACCGTTCTTCCCGATGTTTAATTGTATGCTGATTGATCTCGATGGTATGCTAACTAACGGATTTAAAATGGGGAATGCTGAAATTGAACCACCTAAATCAATAGCAACGGCGACAGCGGTGACGGCGCAAATTATTGCCCAAGTAGCCAGTCATATTTATGGTGGTACGACAATTAATCGTATCGACGAAATTTTGGCAAAATTTGTGACAATTAGTTATCACAAACATAAAAAAATTGCCGAAGAATGGCAAATTCCCAATCCTGAAGCCTATGCCGAAAGTCGTACCCATAAAGAGTGTTATGATGCATTCCAGTCACTCGAATATGAAGTGAATACACTGCATACCGCTAATGGGCAAACACCTTTTGTGACCTTTGGTTTTGGTTTAGGAACAAGTTGGGAATCACGTTTAATCCAAGAGTCTATTTTAAAAATTCGCATTCAAGGGTTAGGGAAAAATCATAAAACAGCGGTATTCCCGAAATTGGTTTTTGCCATTAAAGATGGCATTAATCATAAGCCAGGCGACGTCAATTATGATATTAAACAACTCGCGTTAGAATGTGCCAGTAAGCGTATGTACCCAGATATCTTAAATTATGATGAAGTGGTGAAAGTGACGGGATCATTTAAAACGCCGATGGGCTGTCGAAGCTTTTTAGGTGTTTATGAAGAAGACGGTAAACAGATTCATGATGGCCGTAATAATTTAGGTGTGATTAGTTTAAATCTTCCTCGTATTGGTATTGAAGCAAAAGGCGATGAAAACCGTTTCTGGGCACTTCTTGATCAGCGGTTAGCGTTGTGTAAAAAAGCATTGATGACACGAATTGCACGTTTAGATGGTGTGAAAGCGCGAGTCGCGCCAATTTTATATATGGAAGGTGCGTGTGGTGTGCGTTTAAAAGCGGATGATAATGTGTTAGATATTTTCCGTAATGGACGTGCTTCCATCTCATTAGGGTATATCGGTATTCATGAAACATTGAATGCACTGTATGGCAATAAAATTCATCCGTTTGATAGCGAAACGTTGCGCGAAAAAGGCGTTGCGATTGTTGCTCGTTTGCGTAAAGCGGTGGATCAATGGAAAGAGGAAACGGGTTATGGTTTTAGTCTGTATAGCACCCCGAGCGAAAATCTTTGTGACCGTTTTTGCCGCTTAGATACAGCTGAATTTGGTGTCATTCCGGGAGTAACCGATAAAGGTTATTATACAAATAGCTTCCATTTGGATGTAGAGAAAAAGGTTAATCCTTATGAAAAAATAGAATTCGAAAAGCCGTATCCGGAATTGGCTAATGGTGGTTTTATCTGTTATGGCGAATATCCTAATATGGTGCATAACGTTAAAGCGCTGGAAGATGTGTGGGATTACAGCTATACCCGGATTCCTTATTATGGAACCAATACGCCAATTGATGAATGTTATGAATGCGGTTATACCGGTGAGTTTTCGTGTACCAGTAAAGGTTTTGTTTGCCCAAGTTGCGGTAATCACGATTCAGCGAAAGTTTCGGTGACGCGACGTGTTTGTGGTTATCTGGGCAGCCCTGATGCGCGACCCTTTAATGCAGGGAAACAGGAAGAAGTGAAACGTCGTGTGAAACATCTCAATAATGGTCAAATTGGTTAATCTGTTTTTTCTATTTGAGGAAGTGTACCAAGGCACAGAAGTTTACGTGCTGAAGGATTATAGGGTGCAGTCTTATAATAATATCACGCTTTATTTCGCCGATGGTCGTCGGCGGAATAAAACAACTATTTTAATGATAGCAGATTTAGACAAGGTAACTTGCCATTAGACAGGTTATTTAGAGAAAAGTTATGAATTATCATCGTTATTATCCTGTTGATGTTGTCAATGGTGAAGGCACACGCTGCACACTGTTTGTGGCGGGTTGTGTACACCAATGTCGAGGTTGTTATAACAAAAGTACCTGGCCAATTGACTCTGGCTTTCCTTTTACACAAGAACTTGAAGATCGCATTATTATGGATCTACAAGATACTGAAATAAAACGCCAAGGACTTTCCTTATCGGGCGGCGATCCTTTACATCCCAACAATGTGCCAGCGATACTCAAATTGGTCAAACGCGTCAAAACTGAATGCGATAATAAAGATATTTGGTTATGGACGGGATATAAATTAAATGAACTTACGGCAAAGCAGCAAGCTGTTGTACCATATATTGATGTACTCATTGACGGTAAATTTATCCAAGAACTGGCAGACGCAAAGTTAGTTTGGCGAGGTAGCAGCAATCAAATTATTCATCGTTTTCGTTTGCATAATTAAGTTTGGCTAACTAAAACAGTCTCAGCCAGCCTAATTCGGTTTGCATAACGACGTTTGAATAACTATGATCACATAACGACAATTACATAACTATGATTACATAACTACGATTGTCTATTTTGGTTATAGTGTTCATGTTGATTTAAGAGATAAGAGATCGCTTCTCGATAATGGATCTCAAGGCTTTCACGACTGGATGAACTAATCTGTAAATCAGAGATTCGGCCATTATCAATGCCATACACCCAACCATGTAGATTGATTTTTTGTCCACGTTGCCATGCCGATTGAATGATGGTCGAATGGCCAAGATTATAAACCTGCTCAATGACATTAATCTCACATAAAATATCCATCCGTTTATGAGCAGGAAATTCGCCTATCAATGAGCTATAGCGGAACCATAAATCGCGAATATGCAAGAGCCAATTATTAATCAATCCTAAATCAGGGTTTTCGATAGCAGCCCGAATGCCGCCACAATCAAGATGGCCACAGACAATAATATCTTCGACATGGAGCACATCGATAGCATATTGCACGACCGATAGGCAGTTTAGATCGGTATGGATGACTAAATTAGCCACATTGCGGTGTACAAAGAGTTCCCCTGGTTCGAGTTTAGTCAATTTTTCGGCGGGTACGCGGCTGTCTGAACACCCGATCCATAAAAATTTAGGATGTTGTGCCGTGGCGAGTTGTTTAAAGAATGCAGGGTCTTCTTGCTCAATTTTGGCTGACCATTCGTGATTAAAACGAATCAGATCTTGGATATCGGCTGACATGTTATCTCCTTATTTTAATTCGTTTTAATATGCTTAATGCGGCTTTTCATAATTAATTTGCGCCAGAAAGGTGTAGTTAAAATTTTTGCTTTAAGAATCTTACTGTATAGTTTTAAACGTAACGGAAAGGTGCGTTTATAATAGCAGTTATTAGGTTTAGGATGATGGCTATTTAGAACTTTACTCAAGATTTCAGCACTATCCAGTGCGTAGCTGATCCCTTCTAACGAACTGGCACTAATAAATCCTGCCGCTTCACCAATTAAAAAGACATCCGCATTACCCGTATAAAAATCACGTAAACGATTAGGATAAACCACGGTACATTTTTCGGTTTTTACTGGCTGACTAAAAATAAAACCTTGTTTAGCCAGTTTTGTTTTTAATGTTTCAAACCGCTGATGAGCCTCTTTTTTCGGAAAAGCCCCACCAAAAATAAAATAGTTATCTTTTGAGATACTCCACGCATAACAATTGGTTGCTTCGTTATCAAAAATACAGGAATAGAAAGGGAGCGTATGCTGTTCATGAAACCATTGCTGGATAGCAATATATTGGCGCAACTTATGTTTATGATTAGGATAGCGCATACGTCTAACTAATGAATTTGCGCCATCAGCGCCAACCACATAGCGAGTGGTCACTTTTTGTTCTATCCCATGTTCATCAATATAGATAATCTGATAACCATCGATGATTCGCCCAATTTCTTTGCAAAGTGCATTATGTTGCACGGTCACTGTGGTCGGAATCAGTGATTTAAGCCATAAATCAAATGTATGCCGATCAAAATTAACATAAGTTCGTTGATAATTGCGGATTAATCCTGTTTGCAGATCATAAGTTTTGACATTAAAAATTTGTGGATTGGTGAGAATGTCGACTGGCATATTGAGTTTTTGGCGAATAAACGCTTTTTGTGCATCGGTTGCGAGTAATCCGCCACAAGGTTTATGAAAACCATCATTACCGGCGACTGGTTTTTTATCTAACGCAATGATTTTAAAAGAAGGGTTAAGGAGGCGAGCTAAAGTGCTGCCAGCGGGTCCAAGCCCAATGATCGCAATATCGTAATCCATTCTATTTTTTCATTTATTACACAATAATATTCGCTATGTTAGCAAATTAAATCTACAAAGGCTATTGGCTAGATTAAGTTTTGCTGATAGCGGTTTGTTAAAAAGTTTCAGAACTGCTACCCATTTCAATCAGTTATTGTGCAAAAACTAATCATAATCTGAGTAATCGCTATAATTAACAAGGAATATGATTAGTCATTATTATGATTAATCATCACAAGAGTAAGTCGCGACTCTGATTAAGCAACCGTGGCTAAAAAAGCTTGATTAAGTTCTGCAAAAGGTAAAGTGCGACTGATGACGACGAATTGCGAAATACGATTTTCGGTATTTTGCCACGCGGAGCCGTAATCAAACCCGACTACTTTATGTACGCCTTGGATAATTAAACGTTCCTGCTTATCTTTTATCGCCAGCACACCTTTGTAACGCAGCATATCATTACCATAGCGATCGATTAACTGTTCCATAAACTGATCGATTTTTTGGAGATCCAGTTCCCCTGCAGTAAAAAGATAAGAGCGAATTGCATCATTCTCGTGGTTATTTTGCCAAGATAATGGCTGCTTTTGTAATGTAAAGGGCTTGAAATCGGTCTGTAATTTGTGTGCTAATTTCTGATCAGGATGGATCACAAAAAAGCCTTTACTTAAGGTCAGATCATCAGTTAATTCAAACGCGTGAATATCTAGCCATTGTGATTTGGCAATTTGGCCATTAATCGCGACAAAAATAGCTGCTTTGCTATTGATTTGATGGATTTTAGCCAGCACACTATTTTTTGTCTCTTCATTAATACGATCGGTTTTCGTTAAAATAATCCGGTCAGCAAAACCAATTTGTGAGAATGCAACACGGTATTCGTCGAGATGTGGCAAAATATGTTCGGCATCAACTAAGGTGATAATGGCGTCGAGTGTAATCGTATCGCGGATCAATTCATCAATAAAAAAAGTTTGGATAATCGGTGCCGGATCCGCAAGTCCGGTAGTTTCGATAATCAACCGATCGAACTGTAGCTTACCGGCCATACGCTCTGCATGTAATTTGTGTAGCGCATTGGTTAATTCACCTTGCACGCTACAACAGATGCACCCTCCAGTCATTTCAATAATATTGATATCGGTGCTGATATTCAGTAGGCGACTATCTAGATTAGTCGAACCAAATTCATTTTCGATAATCAGAATTTTTTCGTGCTGATTATGGGCAAGTAAGTAGTTGAGTAGTGTTGTTTTCCCTGAACCTAAAAAACCTGTCAACAGTGTGACCGGCAGCTTAGCAGCATTTAAATCCACCTTTGCCTCCATAACGTGCATCTTGGCGTTCTTTAAAAAATTCTTCATAGGTCATGGGCGTCAGTTCGGGATGCGTCAATTTGACATGTTGAACATAATTATCGTAATCAGGAATCCCAACCATTAATTTGGCAGCCTGACCTAAATATTTGCCTGCTTTGGCAAGAGTATCAAACATAATTATTCCTTTTTTATCACCGCTTCGCTGGCAAAAATCAGCGAAACGGTAAACCGTTAATGCATTTTTGTGTTAGCTAAAATTTTATCAATATTAGCTGGCATAGGTTCATACGGTGTTTCATTAACTGTTGGTTTACTTTCTTTTAATGCGTTTAATGCCGTTTTAATTGAGTACAAGGCAATTAATACCACAACAACCATAAATAGTGCAGTTAAGGCTCCGTCTAAACGGTTATTAAAGGCTAATTGTGATAATTGAGATGCGCTGTAAGGTCCTAAGTTACCTGAGCTGATCATGGCATCAAATTTATTGGCGATAGCAAGGAAGCCAACCGGTGCTTCGTTGAATACTTTTTGCCAACCAGCGATCATGGTACAGACTAATAACCAAGCCGTAGGTAATAATGCTACCCAAGCATATTTTTGGCGTTTCATCTTGAATAAGACAACGGCACAAAGCATGAGCGCCATGGCAGATAACATTTGGTTAGCAATACCAAATAGTGGCCATAAAGTATTAATCCCACCTAATGGATCGACCACACCTTGATATAAGAAGTAACCCCACGCCATTACCACCAGTGCGGTCGCCAGTAAGTTTGCCGGGAGTGAATCGGTCTTTTTTAGATGTGGAGCAAAGATGCCTAATAAATCTTGTAACATAAAGCGAGCAGAGCGTGTTCCGGCATCGACCGAGGTGAGGATAAATAATGCTTCAAACAAAATCGCGAAGTGATACCAGAAAGACATGTTCATTAAACCGCCTAGCGCATTATGTAAAATATGTGCCATCCCGACAGCTAATGTTGGTGCCCCACCAGCACGAGAAATAATGGTGGTTTCGCCAACGTCATGAGCAATCTGTTTTAAGATATCTGGTGTGACTTCAAATCCCCAACTGCTGACAACTTGAGAAGCAGACGCGACCACGTCGGTGGTACCGGCCGGTGCGAGCATTGATAATGGACTGTTCATCGCAAAATAGACACCCGGATCGATAACACAAGCGGCAACGAGTGCCATGATCGCCACAAATGATTCCATCAACATACCGCCATAACCTATGAATGCTTCTTGGTTTTCGTTGACAATCATTTTTGGTGTGGTGCCCGAAGCAATTAATGCATGGAAACCCGAAACAGCGCCACAGGCAATAGTGATAAAGAGGAAAGGGAACATGTCGCCTGACCAGACTGGGCCGTGTCCATCAATAAATTTGGTTAATGATGGCATCTGTAAGATTGGTCTGACAATCACAATACCAATCGCCAGCCCCAAAATGGTCCCTATTTTTAAAAAGGTCGAGAGGTAGTCGCGCGGTGCGAGTAGCAACCAAACAGGTAATACTGCTGCAATAAATCCATATCCAATAAGAATAAAGGTTAATTGGGTACCTGTGAAATCAAACAATTTAGAGAGTGTTTCACTTTCGGCAATCCAACCACCCGAAATAATCGAAAAGAGTAGAAAAACTAAACCGATAATAGAAACTTCACCAATTCGCCCGGGTCGAATATAGCGCAGATAAATCCCCATAAAGACAGCGAGTGGAATGGTAAACGCGACAGTGTAGGTTCCCCATGGACTATGGGTTAAGGCTTTGACTACAATCATGGCGAGCACGGCTAAAATGATTACCATAATCATAAAACAGGCAAAAAGCGCAATAATGCCAGGAACATTACCCATTTCATCTTTGATTAATTCACCAATGGAGCGTCCATCATGGCGCGTTGACACAAATAACACCATAAAATCTTGTACAGCACCGGCAAAAACCACACCGGCCAGTAGCCATAACATGCCAGGGAGATACCCCATTTGTGCGGCAAGAATTGGTCCGACTAACGGCCCGGCACCGGCAATAGCAGCAAAGTGGTGGCCATATAAGATATATTTATTGGTTGGGACATAATCGAGACCATCATTATGTTTGATGGCAGGTGTCATTCGGGTCGAATCGACCGAAAGAACTTTGCGAGCAATGTAAAGTGCGTAATAACGATAAGCGATCAGATAGATACAGACAGTTGCTACTACTATCCATAATGCATTAATCTTTTCACCACGATTTAAAGCAATATAACCGAGTGCAAATGCTCCTAATATTGCCAGGATTAACCACATGAGCTTTTTTAACATACAATCAATTCCCTATTTTTCATGATTCGTTTTTATACTGATGCTGAAAAATAAATAGTTTCAGTATGTTAATATTTATTATAAAAGATGAAAAATAACAAGACAGAAAATAGTGAAAATGTGACAGAGTATACAACTCTTTATTTTATCGCTTAAATTTGGGACTAATTAGCTGGGTTTTTATTGAATATAGTTATACTATTTTGCGTTGTGTCAAAATAGTTGTATGACGTAATAGTATAAAAATGATTTTTTAATTTTTTGCGTAAATTTCCGTGGTTAAACAGAAAAAATTTTTTCAAAAAAGGTTTGTATTAAATCGATTTATCTTGCTGTAAATAAACTTTATAATAGATAAATTTTATGATAGTAAAGAGAGCGTAATGGAAAAGTTTCAAGTTACAGGTCCAACATCATTAAGTGGTGAAGTGGTTATTTCAGGTGCCAAGAATGCGGCATTACCTATTTTATTTGCTGCTATTTTGGCAGAAAAGCCCGTCGAAATACGCAATGTTCCTAAGTTAAAAGATATCGATACAACTTTGCAACTTTTAAGTCAATTAGGTGTTAAATTCCAACGGAATGGTAATTTGCATCTTGACGCTAGCCAGATTAATAACTATTGCGCGCCTTATGAACTCGTGAAAACGATGAGAGCGTCTATTTGGGCATTAGGCCCTTTAGTTGCACGTTTTGGATATGGGCAAGTCTCTTTACCTGGGGGATGTGCTATTGGTGCACGGCCGGTTGATCTGCATATTACAGGGTTAGAACAACTTGGTGCAACGATTACACTTGATGAAGGTTATGTTAAAGCAACCGTTAATGGGCGCTTACAAGGTGCACATATTGTGATGGAAAAAGTGAGTGTTGGCGCGACGGTAACTATTATGTCAGCTGCGACGCTTGCTAAAGGAAAAACCATTATTGAGAATGCCGCTTGTGAACCTGAAATTGTTGATACCGCTAAATTTTTAAACACTTTAGGCGCTAAAATTAGTGGCGCTGGCACTGATCAGATTATGATTGAAGGTGTGGAAAAATTAGGTGGCGGTGTACATGAAATCCTGCCTGACCGTATTGAAACCGGTACCTTTTTAGTCGCTGCAGCGGTAGCAAGAGGCAAAATAGTTTGTCATAAAACACATCCACGTTTGCTAGATGCGGTACTGGCTAAACTCAAAGAGGCTGGTGCGCAGATAGAAGTTGGTGATGATTGGATCAGTTTAGATATGCAAGGCAAGCGCGCTCAAGCAGTAAATGTGAGAACGGCCCCTTACCCAGGTTTCCCAACCGATATGCAAGCGCAATTTTCACTTCTAAATATGGTTGCCGAAGGAACGGGTATTATCACTGAGACCATCTTCGAAAATCGCTTTATGCATGTACCCGAATTGATTCGTATGGGGGCAAGAGCTGAAATCGAAGGTAACACGCTTATCACTAACGGTGTCGAAAAACTGAGCGGTGCCCAAGTCATGGCTACTGACTTACGCGCATCAGCAAGTCTTGTGATAGCTGGTTGTATCGCCGGTGGCACCACAGTTGTCGATCGAATTTATCATATCGATAGAGGATATGAAAAAATTGAAGAAAAGCTCAGAGGGTTGGGTGCTAGGATTGTGAGGGTGGGGTAGATACTTCACATTTAAGGTTGATTAATAAAGATAATATAAAATGTAGAAATAATGGATGATTGGGAATGTCAATTTCTTCAAATAAAAGAATTATAAAAAATACCTTATTTTTATATATAAGAATGTTCCTTATATTGGCTATAACTTTATATACTTCCCGTATTATCTTAAAAGCATTAGGAATAGAGGATTATGGTATATATACAGTAGTTGCTGGTTTTATTTCATTATTTACATTTTTAAATAATTCTATGTCGAGTGCTGTTCAGCGTTTTTTCTCATTTGAAATTGGTCGTAGAAATTTGAATAAATTGCAACAATTATTTAATTGTTCATTAATTATTTATTTGGGTATTGCAATTATTATTTTCGTATGCGGTGAAACAATTGGTTTATGGTTTTTGTATAATAAAATATCGATTCCTGAAAATCGATTTTTAAGTGCTATATGGGTTTATCATTTATCTATTTGTATTGTAATAGTTCAGACAATACAAATCCCATTTAATGCATTAATAATAGCAAGAGAACAAATGCATATTTATGCTTTTATAGGGCTACTCGAAGTAATGCTTAAGTTATTAATTGTTTATATATTATTAATAGTAAATATGGATAAACTAAAACTATATGCAATATTGAGTTTAATAATTACATTATTTATATCGATCTCTTATATTTCATTTTGTTATGTAAGATTTAAAGAAAGTCACTTTAAAAGAATATATAATAAAGTCTTTATTAATGAATTAATAACATATTCAGGATGGAGTCTTTTTGGTAACATTGCAGCAGTAGCTAAAGGTCAAGGAATTAATGTTTTACTTAATATTTTTTTCGGTGCTCTGATAAATGCAGCATATGGTATAACATCACAATTACAAAATGCCATAAGTCTTTTTATGAATAACTTTTTGCTTGCTATCAATCCACAAATTATAAAAAATTATTCTATTGGAGAAAAAGAGCATTTTTTTTTATTAATAAATAAAGGTTCTCGTTTTTCTTTTATTATAATGTCAATATTGATTACACCGATTATTTATAATATTGATTATGTATTATATTTTTGGCTAAAAATTGTTCCTACTAATACTAATATATTTGTTATTTTAAGTTTGATTTGTTTATTGATTGAATCTTTATCTGGATCATTAATGACTGGTATTCAAGCGACAGGAAAAATAAAAACATATCAACTTGTTGTGGGGTCGTTATTATTTCTTAACTTACCTGTATCATATGTTTTTTTATATTTAAATTATTCTGCAAATTCTGTATTTATAATTGCAATATTATTAGCAATAGTGGCATTATTTTTTAGGCTCTATTTTTTAAAAATTGAAACTGGTTTCTGTATATCATTCTTTATAAAAGAAGTTTTATCTAAAATAGTAATTATGTCCGTTATACTTCATTTTGTATTATATTCATTTAATTATTATTTTACGACAATGGAAAGCGATGCTAATAATTTTTTGAAAACTTTATTCTTTTTTTCTTTATCACTAGTTATTTGTTTTTTTATAGGATTAGAAGAAAATGAGAAGAGATATTTAATCTATAATATAAGATATAAATTAACAAGACATAATAATAAATGAAAAAATTAATAGAAAAAGGCTATTGTACGGGATGTGGTGTTTGTATATCAGAATCATTTTCAAAAAAAATGAAAATGTCCCCCAATAAATATGGTTTTCTTACTCCTATCAATATTGAAGAGATAGATAATAAACCATGTTTAAAAGTTTGTCCTTTTAATCCACATCCTGATGATTTTGTTAAAGATGAAGATGCTCTCTCCATGTTATTCTTAAATGATGCAAGCCAAAAAGATGTGCGCATTGGTGCTTTTGAAAATACTTATATTGGTTATTCATCTAAATATAGAAAGACATCTTCCTCTGGAGGAATTGCAACTTATATTTTTCAACAATTATTAGAAAAAAATATTGTAGATAGACTATATATCGTCAAAGAATATAATGGAAAGTATAAATACCAATTTTTTAATAATAAAGATGAAATTACTCAAATATCCGAAACAAAATATTATCCAGTCACAATGGAAGATTTATTCCTTGAGATTGATAAAATAGACGGTAAGGTTGCAATATCTGGTGTAGGATGTTTTATTAAAGCTATCAGATTAAAGCAAGCATATTATCCCAAGTATAGAGAAAAAATACCATTTCTTGTAGGTATCATATGTGGAGGATTGAAAAGTTCTTTTTTTTCTGACTTTCTTGCTGCTTCTTCTGGAGCTGAAGGTGAATATGATACTCCTAAATTTAGAATTAAAGATTTAAATAGTAATGCTCTAGATTATAGTTTTGGCTGCAATGAAAAATCTAACAATCGCTATCATGAAATGAAAATGCGAAAAGTAGGAGATATGTGGGGTACAGGATATTTTAAAGCAAATGCTTGTGATTTCTGTACGGATGTAACAACTGAATTAGCTGATATTTCATTAGGTGATGCATGGTTAGATGAATATATACATGATGGAGCAGGAACATCTGTAATAATTACCCGTTCCAAATTAGCTGATAAGTTAATCAGGGATGGAATTAGCAATAAGCAACTTAATGTAGTATCAAAACCTAAAAACAAAATAATTCAATCACAAAGCAGTAGTTTTTTTCATAGACAAGATGCAATTAAGTTTAGAAGTTGTATATTTTTTATGAGTAGAAAAAATATTCCTTATTTTCGTAAAAGATTTAAGATACTAATATCTCCAACAGCAATGTTAGTACAAATATGTCGTCGCATAACACGAAAGAAAAGCCTTAGTTTATGGCATAAACTAAGGAATATAGTAAAGTTTAACCATAAAATGAAAAAATATATTTTACTATTAAAAATAATGACAAAATCAGAACATTTATTTAGAAAAATCAAAAGGAAACTATTAAGCCAATGAAGAAAAAAGTGGGAATATTAACCCAACCATTAGTAAATAACTATGGTGGTATTTTACAAGCTTATGCCTTAACTCAAATTCTATACAAATTAGATTATATTCCTGAAATTATTAATAGGGAATTTGATCAGAAAAGATTTTTTAAAATAAAGAGTCTTATTAAAAAATTAATTTTAAATAAAAGATCTTGGAATAAAATAATTCAAGATATTTCTATTAATACTTTACAGTTTGTTTATGATAATATTCCTTCAACAAAAAAAACATATTATTCTCGAAATATTCATAAAACTGCACATAATAAATATTGGGCAATTATTGTTGGTAGTGATCAAGTTTGGCGTCCTAAATATTCTCCATGTATAACAAATTATTTTTTAGATTTTTGCCAAACTGATAGTTTAAAAAAAATAGCATATTCGGCTTCTTTGGGTGTATCAAATTGGGAATTTGACACAAAAGAAACTGCAACTTGTTCTAATCTTATAAAAAAATTTGATGCTATTTCTGTTCGAGAAAATTCGGCAATTAAATTATGTCAAGATTATTTGAATGTTAGTGCAGTACAAACATTAGATCCTACATTGTTATTAGATAAGGAGCATTATATAAATTTGGTTTATTCATATAATGAACCTCCAATTAACGGTGATATTATGTGTTATGTTTTAGATAAAACTGCAGATAAAGAAAACATTATATATCATATTACAAATCAAATGCAGTTCACGTCATTTACTGTAATGCCCAAAAAATCAATATATGATAATTATGATAATTATGATGAAAATAATCATTTTGAATATGAATATCCCAAATTAACTAGATGGTTAAGAGGATTTATAGATGCGAAATTTGTGATAACAGATTCCTTTCATGGTTGTGTATTTGCCATTATTTTTAATAAACCTTTTATTGCAATAGGCAATAAAGAACGAGGATTAACTCGATTTACGTCTTTATTACAAATGTTTGGGCTAGAAGATCGTTTAATTTTTAATGTAAATGATTTGAACGAGAGTATTTTATCTTATAGATTTGATTGGGATAAGATTAATTCGATAAAAGAAAAGCTACAGATACAATCAATTAATTTTTTACAGGAATCACTAAAATAATATGAAAATCTCGATAATTATTCCTATTTATAATGCAGAAAAAACTATTGGTAGATTACTTGATTGTATATTATCCCAAAGCTATTCAAATTGGGAACTTCTTTTGATTAACGATGGATCTAAAGATAATAGCCAAATGATATGTGAATCTTTCATAGCTAAAGATGTTAGAATTAAGCTTTATAATCAAAAAAATTCTGGCGTAAGTGCTGCTAGAAATAAAGGAATTGAAAATGCAACAGGTAAGTTTATTACATTTATTGATTCTGATGATGTAATTCAAGATAACTATTTGCAAGGATTAATCGATGAGTTTTTATCTTATAATTCTCCTGATTTAATTATTCAAGGGTTTATTGAAGAACATAAAAAAAATAAGCATAGAATTAGAGAACCAGGGAATAATGTTTGTTATTTTTTAGAAAAAAATAGTGACTTCTTTTATTCATTCAAATTATTAGAATATGGTTATCCATTTTCTAAATTATTTTTAAATAAAATTATTGATACTAATCAACTTCGTTTTAATGAAAATTTAACTTTTTGTGAAGACCTAGTTTTTTTACTTAAATATATCTACTATTGTAAAACAATATTTGTATCAAATAAGACTAACTACATGTATTATTTTAGTGCGGGTTCATTATCACATCGTATTCATGAATTTAAATCTGAATATAACTCATACGATCATATTCAATTAAACTATAAAAAATTACTTGAGAGATATAATATTTCTCAACAACAACAACAGTTTTTGTTAATGAAAAATTGTAATATGATAACTAGGCCATTTGCATCCATTATAACAATGACGCATGGTTCTTTTATTTATAAGCAACAATTAGTGAATTCTCTAGAAGATGAGTATTTTTTAATTTTAAAAGAACATTTTAGAACAAAAAAGCAATATTTCTATTTATCCATTTTTTGTAATAAAAAATATTGGATATTATTAGCTCCATTTTTCTATATAAAATATAAAGTTATACCGAATTTGTTTAAAAATAAATAAAATAGAGAAAATTAATAATTTCAATATAGGCTCTGAGTAATATATGTCCTCAAAAACAAATTCAAGATATAACCTTATTAAAATAGTTTTTATTGTATTCTTCACTCTATATTCAATAAAAACAGGAATTATTTCTTTATCTATTACCGATGTAGAAATCATCTTTTTAAAAAATTTATTAAATATTATTCTTACTATTATATCTTTTTTATCTATTTTTTATATTAAAGAAAAAAAATATATTATTTTATATATTTTATTTATATTTCTATGTTTTTATGCTATTTTTTTTCTTGATAATAATGCATATTCGAGTTATATATTAACAATATCATTATTGATACTATCATCACGTATTAATTGGAATGATTTAATAAAATATCTGTTTTTTTCATCATATTTATCATTTATATTTATTTTTCTAATGCTAATATTTAGCAACCATTATTCTACACTTGATGATCGTTTTGGTATGCGGTTTACTGCAGGTTTTAACAATCCAAATAGTTTTGCTCAATATTTACTGACTTTACTAAGTATTTCAATATTATATTTCGAAAATCAGATACACAATAAGATTCGTTTATTTATATTATCATCAACTTTATTTTTTATAATTATTACTATCATTTCTTTTACACTATCTCGGACTGCATTAATATTAAGTATTTTTTATTATATTTTATTTATTATTAGTTTATTTTCCTCTTTTAAACAAATATATAGGAAAAAATTAGTAATTTGTATAATTATAGTTGCAATATCCATAATGATTTTTCAAATTTATTCAACAATCTTATTTAATTCTAATGATATTTTAATATTTTTGAATTTATCATTGTCAGGTCGCGTCTGGCTTGCTAACCTTATGTATGTTGCGGAAGGTTTACCGCATCTCCTTTTAGGAATAAATATAACTGATTATTTACCTATGGATTTTTATTTTATTGCCAATATTTATTCTTTAGGTATATTTCCATTCTTTATATTTTGTTTTATTACTATAAAAAAACTTTTTAAAACAAGACTTTCATTATTAATGGGTTATACATTATTAATAATGGTACTAGAAACAATAAGTGAGACTTATCTATCTGTTCCATTTTATTCGGTAGCCTTATTTATTATCTTCCACGCAGATGCTCATCAGAATATTATAGAAAATCTAAATTCAAAATAAACCAAGTTAGTATATGAACGTTATATATTTGTAAAGGAAATATTTTATAATGAATAAATTTAATATTAAAAAATATTCTATAATCATTCCCGCATATAATGTGGAAGAATATATTGAGGAATGCTTAGTTAGTATTGAAAAAAGTTTAGAAAATATTGGAAGTAGATTAATTAAATTTTATGAATGTATTATTATTAATGATGGTTCTACTGATAATACAGGATTAGTTATAGAAAAGACGATCTCAACGTTTGATAATGGCTGTTTTAGATATTATCAAAAAAAAAACTCAGGTCTTTCAGATACAAGAAATTATGGACTAGAATTAGCAACAGGTAAATACATAATATTCATAGATTCTGATGATATAGTTAGTGAAAACTTTTTTTCCGAAATTGATCTCACAATTGATACCTATAAAGAACCCGATATAACTTATATAGGATACTTAAAATTTGATGATAAAGAAAAAATAATTCAAAATAAAAAAAACGAAAAAACTACATGTCTGATTAGTAATAAAAAACTTCTTAAATACCCATATTTTTCCTGGTTAAGAATTACCAAGAAAGATTTATATAATAATAACAATTTCCCGAAAGGTTATATTTACGAAGATGTTGTTGTTTCAACTATTTTGGCTTATAAAGCTAAACGTATTGTAATGCTTAACAATATGTTGTATTTCTATCGTAAAAGACAAGGTTCAATTACAACATCTTCCCCCGAACAACAATTTAAGTTATTTGATTCGTTAGACGTATTGAGGAATCGTTGTATACAACAGAATATACCTGCATTATATTATAATACTACATATGTTAATATGACTAGATCAATTGGAGTAAGTTTAGCCAGGTTAAAAAATAGAGAAGTTTTTATTAGAAATTTAAAAAAATCTTGGCAAGAATATGACAAGATTAAATTTATTGATGGAATTTGTTCATATTCTAGTTGGGATCATAAAATTTTATTTATTTGTTTCAAATTAAAATTATTAGGCCTCCCTGTCTTTTATTTATTAAAAATATTGTTAACGTTACTGAGAAAATGAAGTTGTGGTATGTATGTATTATTGATTAAATATTAATTGTATCTTAAGGAATATATGAAATTTTCAGTACTAATGTCAATCTATCACAAAGAAAAACCTGATTTTTTTGAAATGGCTTTATTAAGTATTTGGGATAATCAAACTTTAAAACCAAATGAAATAATTTTGGTTGAAGATGGGCAATTAACAGCTGGACTTAATTTAGTTATTGATCGTTGGAAGAAAAAGCTGTCTAACATTTTAAAAGTTATCAAACTTAATGAGAATGTTGGTACAGGCAGAGCTAAACAAGAAGGATTAAAATATTGTTCTAATAATTATGTTGCAATTATGGATACTGACGATATTTCTTTACCCACAAGATTTGAGAAACAAATTACATATTTAGAAGAGCATCCAGATATTGTTATCTTAGGTTCACAAATGTATGAATTTATTAATGAACCAAATAACATTATAGGTAAAAGAAACGTCCCACTAGATTATGAAAGTATTTTAACTTTCTCAAAATATCGTTCTCCATTCAATAATCAATCAATTATCTATAATAAAAATATTATTGAATCTATAGGAGGATATCAACATCATTTATATATGGAAGACTATAATTTATTTCTTAGAATAATAGCAAATAAACATCAAGTGGCCAATTTAGATGATAGCTTGGTTTTATTTCGAATGGATGAAAATACATTAGGTAGACGAAGAGGATTAATTTATATCAAAAGTGAATGGCAATTAGCCAAATTGAAATCATCTCTAAAAATCCAATCGATGCTCGGTTCTTATAGTTTATTCATTGTACGTGCTATTCCTCGATTATTACCACAAAGATTAATGCCAGCTATTTATTATTTTTTGAGAAAACGTTAAAAATAATCAATTTCTTTATATAATTTAATAGAATAAATATATTAAATCGATATAATTATACACTCACCTTAAGTGAAGAACTTAAGAAGAAAGGCTATTGACGGGTTACCTTAAAAAATCATTATAAATTATGGAAATAAAAAAATTCTTGATTGTTAAGCTTAATCGTTGTTTAAAGCGATTAATGGATGTTCTTTTCTCTGTTGTATTATTGGCCATTTTATCTCCGTTGTTTGTTTATCTTTTTTATAAAATATCTCGTGATGGCGGTAGTGCAGTATATAGCCATGAACGTATTGGTATGCATGGCAAGAAGTTTCAATGTCATAAATTTCGTTCAATGATTATCAATTCTCAAGAGGTATTAGAGCATCTATTAGCGACAGATCCAGAAGCGAAGGCCGAATGGAATAAAGATTTTAAACTTAAAAATGATCCTCGTATTACGCCAATAGGACAGTTTTTACGCCGTACTAGTATCGATGAATTACCTCAATTATGGAATGTGCTTAAAGGCGATATGAGTTTGGTGGGACCACGTCCCGTGACAGAAAGTGAACTTGAGCGTTATCGTCAATATGCTAAATATTATCTTTCTGTAAGGCCTGGTATGACTGGATTATGGCAAGTCAGTGGCCGTAATGATACAACCTATAATGAACGTATTCGATTAGATATTCGTTATATTCTTAGTTGGTCTTTATGGAAAGATTTTATGATTTTATTTAGAACGATTTCTGTGGTTTTTGCAAGTAAAGGTGCTTATTAACCAATATATTTTATCACTAAATATAGTATGAATTTTTTTATTCCCATCTACCTTTAGATATTTATACACAAACGTATAGTAACTCTGAAACATTATAATAAAATTTATCTTTATTGATGTTATATTGGTCAATAATAATGTCTAAGTCATATCACTTTACGAAGAGGAATCATTATGACAAAGCAGATCATAACTAAGCAAGCTGTTGTCTTTTTATCAGAAGGTTGTGAAGAAACAGAAGCAGTAACAACAATTGATTTATTAACGCGTGCTGGCATTATGGTGACTATTGCGAGTATTAATGAAGATCGTGAAGTGCACTGTTCGCGAGGCGTGACAATTTTAGCGCAAAAAACTTTTTCACAAGTTAAGGATAATGATTTCGATGTGGTGATTTTGCCAGGTGGCGTGAAAGGTGCCGAGAATTTTCGTGATTCTCCTGCCTTGATTGAAAAATTGAAGCAGACACATCAAAAAGGTCATATCATCGCAGCGATTTGTGCGACACCAGCCATGGTATTGCAATACCATAATTTATTCCCTAATGCCTATATGACAGGTTATCCGTCTACGCGAGAAGCTTTTACACATTGGTGTCCAGAACGTGTCCATTTTGATCAAGAATATAAAATTTTGACCAGTCAAGGACCTGCCACTTCGCTCGATTTTGCACTAAAAATTATCACTGTTTTGATGGGGGATTGTGTAGCAGAAAAAGTTGCGGAACAGTTGATCTTACCTGAAGGTATTGTTAATCATTAATCTTTCTAACTATAAATATACAAACTATTTTTATAAGGAAATCATGCCTGATTCATATGCAAAATTAGTCAAAAGAGCAACATTAAGTGCTGTGTTGATTGCATTTTGTTTAATTATGATGAAGCTTGTGACATTTTGGTTCACGGGGTCGATAAGTTTATTAACATCTCTGTTGGATTCTGGCATGGATTTATTAGCATCAGGTCTGAACTTTTTTTTAGTTCGTTATGCGTTAAAACCACCTGATGAAGATCATTCATTTGGTCATGGTAAGGCTGAATCATTAGCTGCACTGGCACAAAGTGCATTTATTATCGGTTCTTCAACAATTTTATTATTGACGAGTCTGAAAATGATGTTTTATCCCAATGAGGTTCGGCTTCCTTTAATCGGGATAATGATTTCTACCTTTTCTGTTTTAATCACGAGTATGCTGGTTTTTTACCAAAAACAAGTGATAAAAAAAACGCAAAGTAAAGCAATTCAGGCGGATATGTTGCACTATTCATCGGATCTATTAATGAATATTGTCGTGATTATTGCGTTTATTTTAAGTTGGTGTGGTATTACGTTTGCTGATGCACTGTTTGCGTTTTTGATTGCACTTTATATTGCGTATAATGCTTGCAAAATTGGCTTTCATGCTATTCAGGATTTACTCGATAAAGCTTTGCCCGAAGCAGATAATCAACAAATTATTGCTATTGCGTTGGATTTCCCTGAAGTAAGGGGCGTGCATGATCTAAAAACTCGACAAGCTGGAGCTGTCAAGTTTATTCAGTTACATGTTGAGTTGGATGATAATACGCCTTTGATTAAAGCACATGCTGTTGCCGATGCGATTGAACAACTTATTTCGCGTCATTTTGCACCGGCAGAAGTTATTATTCATCAAGATCCTGTCTCTGTAGTTCCTCAAGAAATCGGCATTGTTCGTCAAAATCATCGAAAATAGCTCGTATCATCTATTGTGACTCCCATTATGTAGCTCTATAATAGCCAATAATTAAACAAGTTGGAGTTATTTTTTATGATAAAAAAAATAGGTGTTTTGACAAGTGGTGGTGACGCACCCGGTATGAATGCGGCTATTCGTGGTGTAGCGCGTGCTGCGTTAACCGAAGGGATAGAAGTTTTTGGTATTGCTGATGGTTATCTTGGTCTATATGAAAATCGCATTACCCAACTTTATCGCCATAGTGTATCAGACATTATTACCAGCGGCGGTACCTTTCTAGGTTCGGCTCGTTTTCCTGAATTTCGTGATGAGGCGGTACGTGCGAAGGCAATCGAAAATCTAAAACAACGTGGCATTGATGCACTTGTTGTGATAGGTGGTGATGGCTCTTACATGGGCGCATTACGATTGACCGAAGGGGGATTCCCGTGTATTGGTTTACCGGGTACTATTGATAATGATATTCGTGGTACTGATTATACTATCGGGTATTTTACTGCGTTAAGTACTGCGGTAGAAGCGATTGATAGATTACGTGATACCTGTTCGTCACATCATCGTATTTCGGTAATCGAAATCATGGGACGTGGTTGTGGTGATTTGACGCTTAATGCCGCGATTGCAGGTGGCTGTGAATTTATGATCATCCCAGAAATTTCTTATAATCAAAATGATTTAATTGAAGAGATAAAGCAAGGTTTTGCAAAAGGGAAACGGCATGCCATTGTTGCTGTAACCGAACATATGTGTGATGTGAATCAGCTAGCTGCCGATATCGAAGCAGCGGTACATCATGAAACGAGAGCGACAATTTTAGGGCATGTACAACGCGGCGGATCGCCTGTTCCTTATGATCGTATTTTAGGATCAAGAATGGGCGCTTATGCCGTTGAACTTTTAATGCAAGGTTTTGCCGGTCGAAGTATTGGTGTGCAAAATGGTAAATTAGTCCATCATGATATTATGGATGCACTAAATAATATGAAGCGTCCATTTGATATAGAGTTATATAATATTGCAAAACGATTATTTTAAATTATTTTTTATCAGAATGATGATAAAACTCGTTCATGCAATAAATTGAATGAAAAAATAAAATGCGGGGCGTACCCGCATTTTCTATATTGGATACTTAATATGCAATACAAACAAGATAGCAACCGATTTTATCTACTATTGGATAATGGACAAGAAATTGCAGAGATGACTTTTACGCGTGTAGGGGCGCATCAAGCAACTATTGATCACACTTTTGTCGATCCTTCTTATCGTAAACAGGGGATTGCTGATAATTTATTAGATTTAGTTGTCGAAACATTAGAACAAGAAAATCGTGAGATTATTCCCATATGTTCATTTGCGGTAACAAAGTTAGCCCAACGATCTTAATTCTTAAAAAAAGTAATTGTTTATTTGTTTTTCATAATAAATTGTTTTTAAATGATAATTTAATCTTTCTGGTAAGGTGGTACCATTTCGAAAAAACAGCATCTGTTTAAATAAAAAGCAAACAAAAAGAAAATTGCAATAATAGACTTGCGAAAAACGGAGAAGTGCCTATAATGCGCACCCACTGACAACGACACAGCGACAAAGTAACGAAGCAGTGGGTTGTAGAAGATAGTGAGTGATTAAACATCACTATCGCAAAAGGATAAAAAATATCTTGACGAATAAGAAAGGTTTGTGTAGTATACGCAGCCCTTGAGACAGTAAAGTTAAGTGATGAGCTTAGCGAGGTTGGAAGACTAGGAACTGTCAGCTCTTTAAAAATTAAGCAACAGACAATCTGTGTGGGCACTTACGAGACGAAAGAATTAAAGTCTACGGACTTAAAGAGATCAAGTCTTAATAAGTGACACTGAAGATTCATTTGAAAGAAATTTCGGATAAATGTCAGAAGACAGTTATTGAGCATCAAACTTTGAATTGAAGAGTTTGATCATGGCTCAGATTGAACGCTGGCGGCAGGCCTAACACATGCAAGTCGGACGGTAACAGGGGTGCTTGCACTTGCTGACGAGTGGCGGACGGGTGAGTAAGGTATGGGAATCTGCCGAATGGAGGGGGACAACCACTGGAAACGGTGGCTAATACCGCATAAAGTCGAGAGACCAAAGCGTGGGACCGCAAGGCCACGTACCATTTGATGAGCCCATATGGGATTAGCTAGTTGGTGAGGTAAGAGCTCACCAAGGCGACGATCTCTAGCTGGTTTGAGAGAATGACCAGCCACACTGGAACTGAGAAACGGACCAGACTCCTACGGGAGGCAGCAGTGGGGAATATTGCACAATGGGGGGAACCCTGATGCAGCCATGCCGCGTGTATGAAGAAGGCCTTCGGGTTGTAAAGTACTTTCGGTGATGAGGAAGGTCACATGGTTAATAGACATGTGAATTGACGTTAATTACAGAAGAAGCACCGGCTAACTCCGTGCCAGCAGCCGCGGTAATACGGGGGGTGCAAGCGTTAATCGGAATGACTGGGCGTAAAGGGCATGTAGGCGGATAGATAAGTTAGGTGTGAAAGGCCTGGGCTTAACCTAGGAATTGCATTTAAAACTATCTAACTAGAGTACTGTAGAGGGAGGTAGAATTCCACGTGTAGCGGTGAAATGCGTAGAGATGTGGAGGAATACCGGTGGCGAAGGCGACCTTCTGGACAGATACTGACGCTGAGATGCGAAAGCGTGGGGAGCAAACAGGATTAGATACCCTGGTAGTCCACGCTGTAAACGATGTCGATTTGGAGTTTGAGTCCTAGAGGCTTGGGTTCCGAAGCAAACGCGATAAATCGACCGCCTGGGGAGTACGGCCGCAAGGTTAAAACTCAAATGAATTGACGGGGGCCCGCACAAGCGGTGGAGCATGTGGTTTAATTCGATGCAACGCGAAGAACCTTACCTGGTCTTGACATCCATAGAATCCCTTAGAGATAGGGGAGTGCCTTCGGGAGCTATGAGACAGGTGCTGCATGGCTGTCGTCAGCTCGTGTTGTGAAATGTTGGGTTAAGTCCCGCAACGAGCGCAACCCTTATCCTTTGTTGCCAGCACGTGAAGGTGGGAACTCAAAGGAGACTGCCGTTGATAAAGCGAGGAAGGTGGGGACGACGTCAAGTCATCATGGCCCTTACGACCAGGGCTACACACGTGCTACAATGGCGTATACAAAGGGAGGCGACCTCGCGAGAGCAAGCGGACCTCATAAAGTACGTCTAAGTCCGGATTGGAGTCTGGAACTCGACTCCATGAAGTCGGAATCGCTAGTAATCGTAGATCAGAATGCTACGGTGAATACGTTCCCGGGCCTTGTACACACCGCCCGTCACACCATGGGAGTGGCTTGCAAAAGAAGTAGGTAGCTTAACCGCGAGGGGAGCGCTTACCACTTTGTGGGTCATGACTGGGGTGAAGTCGTAACAAGGTAACCGTAGGGGAACCTGCGGTTGGATCACCTCCTTACGAGAGCTTGTAAGTGTTCACACAGATTGTTTGTTGGTTGATAGAAGAAGGAAGAGAAGAGATCACTTTAATGGGTCTGTAGCTCAGGTGGTTAGAGCGCACCCCTGATAAGGGTGAGGTCGGTGGTTCAAGTCCACTCAGACCCACCAATTCAACTTAAAGAGGATATTTTGCGCCAGAGTTACTCGGCAAAATCGGAAGAGTTGGTGAGTAGCGACAAAGTGAATAAATGGGGCTATAGCTCAGCTGGGAGAGCGCCTGCCTTGCACGCAGGAGGCCAGCGGTTCGATCCCGCTTAGCTCCACCATTAATCGATATCTTCTTCTATAAAAATTATCTTAATCTTTATTTTTACATCTAAGCAGTTAGATGGGGAAGTGAAGAGTAAGATAAAGCTCTTTAACAAAAAGGAACAAGCTGAAAAGAAACGAGTTCTCGCTTGATGATAGGTTCTGGTATAGGCAAGAGATTGTTTAGGCAGGAATAGCATTGAGAGAGAAGAAAGCGTAAAACCAAGACAACTGCGAGTTGTAAGGTTAAGAAAGTAAGCGTACACGGTGGATGCCTAGGCATTCAGAGGCGAAGAAGGACGTGTTAATCTGCGAAAAGCGACGGTAAGCCGATAAAAGGCGTTATAGCCGTTGATGTCCGAATGGGGAAACCCAATGCGCAAGCATTATCCTTAACTGAAAAAGATAGGTTAAGGAGGCGAACCGGGAGAACTGAAACATCTCAGTACCCCGAGGAAAAGAAATCAACCGAGATTCCCCGAGTAGCGGCGAGCGAAAGGGGAGGAGCCCAAAGTGGAAAGCTAAGGTTATAGTGGAAGCATCTGGAAAGTTGCACGATAGAGGGTGAAAGTCCCGTACACGAAGTAGCGTTAGCGGAAAGCTTGAAGAGTAGGGCGGGACACGAGAAATCCTGTTTGAAGAAGGGGGGACCATCCTCCAAGGCTAAATACTCCTGAGTGACCGATAGTGAACCAGTACCGTGAGGGAAAGGCGAAAAGAACCCCGGGAGGGGAGTGAAAGAGAACTTGAAACCGTGTACGTACAATCAGTGGGAGCATGTACCGTTAGGTATGTGTGACTGCGTACCTTTTGTATAATGGGTCAGCGACTTATATTCTGTAGCGAGGTTAACCGAATAGGGGAGCCGAAGGGAAACCGAGTCTTAACTGGGCGAATAGTTGCAGGGTATAGACCCGAAACCCGGTGATCTAGCCATGGTCAGGAAGAAGGTTGGTTAACACTAACTGGAGGGCCGAACCGACTAATGTTGAAAAATTAGCGGATGAACTGTGGCTGGGGGTGAAAGGCCAATCAAACCGGGAGATAGCTGGTTCTC
Source organism: Orbaceae bacterium ESL0727 (assembly GCA_029433345.1). GTDB lineage: Bacteria > Pseudomonadota > Gammaproteobacteria > Enterobacterales > Orbaceae > Gilliamella. The sequence goes on along the minus strand of JAQTHY010000001.1, from coordinate 191,869 downwards.
CCCGAAAGCTATTTAGGTAGCGCCTCATAGGATTACTGTTGGGGGTAGAGCACTGTTTCGGCAAGGGGGTCATCCTGGCTTACCAACCCGATGCAAACTACGAATACTGACAAGTATACTATGGGAGACACACGGCGGGTGCTAACGTTCGTCGTGAAGAGGGAAACAACCCAGACCGCCAGCTAAGGTCCCAAAGTGATAGTTAAGTGGGAAACGAAGTGGGAAGGCATAGACAGCTAGGATGTTGGCTTAGAAGCAGCCATCATTTAAAGAAAGCGTAATAGCTCACTAGTCGAGTCGGCCTGCGCGGAAGATGTAACGGGGCTAAACTATGCACCGAAGCTGCGGCAGTGGCATGAAAATGCTGTTGGGTAGGGGAGCGTTCTGTAAGCCGTAGAAGGTGTATTGAGAGGTATGCTGGAGGTATCAGAAGTGCGAATGCTGACATAAGTAACGATAAAGCGGGTGAAAAGCCCGCTCGCTGGAAGACCAAGGGTTCCTGTCCAACGTTAATCGGGGCAGGGTGAGTCGACCCCTAAGGCGAGGCCGAAAGGCGTAGTTGATGGGAGACGGGTTAATATTCCCGTACTTGGTATGACTGCGAAGGGGGGACGGAGAAGGCTAGGTTTACCACCTATTGGATGGTGGGTTAAGCGAGTAGGGGGGTGACTAGGCAAATCCGGTCACTAAGACTCTGAGACGTGATGACGAGGTACTAAGGTACTGAAGTAACTGATGCCAAGCTTCCAGGAAAAGCCTCTAAGCGACAGGTCATATTGAATCGTACCCGAAACCGACACAGGTGGTCAGGTAGAGAATACTAAAGCGCTTGAGAGAACTCGGGTGAAGGAACTAGGCAAAATGGTGCCGTAACTTCGGGAGAAGGCACGCCGATGGTAGTTGAAGTCCCGTGCGGATGGAGGTGAAATCGGTCGAAGATACCAGCTGGCTGCAACTGTTTAATAAAAACACAGCACTCTGCAAACACGAAAGTGGACGTATAGGGTGTGACGCCTGCCCGGTGCTGGAAGGTTAATTGAAGATGTCATCGCAAGAGAAGCATTGGATCGAAGCCCCAGTAAACGGCGGCCGTAACTATAACGGTCCTAAGGTAGCGAAATTCCTTGTCGGGTAAGTTCCGACCTGCACGAATGGCGTAATGATGGCCAGGCTGTCTCCACCCGAGACTCAGTGAAATTGAAATTGCCGTGAAGATGCGGTGTACCCGTGGCAAGACGGAAAGACCCCGTGAACCTTTACTATAGCTTGACAGTGAACATTGAATATTAATGTGTAGGATAGGTGGGAGACTAAGAAGTTAGCACGCCAGTGTTGATGGAGTCGCCCTTGAAATACCACCCTTTAAGGTTTGATGTTCTAACCTAGCACTATGAAACGAGTGTAGGGACACTGTCTGGTGGGTAGTTTGACTGGGGCGGTCTCCTCCCAAAGAGTAACGGAGGAGCACGAAGGTTAGCTAATCCTGGTCGGACATCAGGAGGTTAGTGCAATGGCAAAAGCTAGCTTGACTGCGAGAGTGACGGCTCGAGCAGGTACGAAAGTAGGTCATAGTGATCCGGTGGTTCTGAATGGAAGGGCCATCGCTCAACGGATAAAAGGTACTCCGGGGATAACAGGCTGATACCGCCCAAGAGTTCATATCGACGGCGGTGTTTGGCACCTCGATGTCGGCTCATCACATCCTGGGGCTGAAGTAGGTCCCAAGGGTACGGCTGTTCGCCGTTTAAAGTGGTACGCGAGCTGGGTTTAGAACGTCGTGAGACAGTTCGGTCCCTATCTGCCATGGGCGAAGGAAAATTGAGGGGGTTTGCTTCTAGTACGAGAGGACCGAAGTGAACGCACCGCTGGTGTACGGGTTGTGATGCCAATTGCATTGCCCGGTAGCTAAGTGCGGAATAGATAAGTGCTGAAAGCATCTAAGCACGAAACTAGCCCCGAGATGAGTTTTCCCTGAAGAGATTCAGTAAGGTCCGTTTGAGACGAAGACGTAGATAGGTCAGGTGTGTAAGTACAGTAATGTATTGAGCTAACTGAAACTAATGAACCGAGAGTCTTAACCTTACAACTCAGAGTTGTTTTGGACGTGAATTGGAGTAAGCTTGTTCTAGCTAAGTTAAAGAGAGAAACAGAATATGTCTGGCGGTAGTAGCGCGGTGGTCCCACCTGACCCCATGCCGAACTCAGAAGTGAAACGCCGTAGTGCCGATGGTAGTGTGGGTATTACCCATGTGAGAGTAGGGAGCCGCCAGACTAACAAATATATACACTAATACGTTAGTGTCACCAAAAACGGTGGAGCGGTAGTTCAGTTGGTTAGAATACCTGCCTGTCACGCAGGGGGTCGCGGGTTCGAGCCCCGTCCGTTCCGCCACCTTTCTTTTAGGGGCGTAGTTCAATTGGTAGAGCACCGGTCTCCAAAACCGGGTGTTGGGAGTTCGAGACTCTCCGCCCCTGCCATAATGTATCAATCATAAAAGTTAATTGTATTAAATTTAAGCGGATAACTACAACTGGATACAAAAACATTAAAAAAATGTTTACAGATTAGTTAGCTTAATTATAATTTCTGCCGAAATAAACTCAATCACTAGAGGATATAAAATGACAGACAGCTTTGTAAGTCAGCAGCGTTTTTTTGATAATAAAAATTATCCAAGAGGATTTTCTAGACATGGTGATTTTACCATTAAAGAAGCGCAACTTTTAGAAAAGTACGGATGTTCTTTTAGAGATCTTGATGCTGAAACGAGAAAACCTGTTTCAACAGAAGAAAAATCATTTGTGGCTGTATGTAAAGGCAAAAAAGAACCGGTAACAGATTGTGAGAAAGTCTGGATTAAATATCTTGCTCGTATCAATAAACCGCGACGTTTTCACACATTATCAGGTGGGAAACCGCAAATTGATGTAAGTGATGATTTTGTCGATAATCATGAATAAATAAAAAAGGGATAAATAAGTAATTATTTATCCCTTTTTTAATGTCTTGCTTTCTAATCTAGAAAAGTAATCTAGCTCTAATCGTACCATGTACATTTTTTAGCTTATCTAATAATGTCTCTGCTGTGCTATGTTCTACTCTATCAATATCAATTACAACATAACCAATGTTCGGATTAGTCTGTAAATATTGTGCAGAAATATTCAATTTTTGTTCAGCAAATAATGCATTAATAGCATTTAGAACGCCAGGTTGATTACGGTGAATATTTAAGAAACGGCTTGATCCTTTAGCTGGCATAGGTAATGAAGCTTCAGGAAAGTTAACTGCTGATAATGTCGAGCCGGTATCGGAATATTTAGCTAGTTTACTTGCCACTTCAATACCAATATTTTTTTGCGCTTCTGTAGTAGAACCACCTATATGTGGCGTAATAATCACATTATCAAATTGGCATAACGGTGACTGGAATGGCTCAGCATTACTAGCTGGCTCGGTTGGGAATACATCAATTGCGGCGCCGCTAAGTTTTTTATTTTGTAATGCTGCAGTGAGTGCCTCTAGATCAATAACGGTTCCTCTAGACGCATTAATTAAAATCGCCCCCTCTTTCATCATAGAAAGTTCCTTATGGCCAATCATATTAACCGTCGTTTGATTTTCAGGAACGTGTAGACTAACAATATCACTGATTTCCAATAACTCTTTTATATTGGCAACTTGTTTTGCATTACCGAGTGGTAATTTGGTTTCTATATCATAAAAATAGACATGCATCCCCAGCGCTTCAGCTAATACACTGAGTTGACTACCGATATGTCCATAACCAATAATACCTAAACTTTTATCACGCGCTTCATGCGATCCAATAGCAATTTTATTCCATGTTCCTCGATGTGCTTTCGCATTGGCTTCAGGGATTTGTCGTAATAGTAAAATTGCTTCTGCTAAGACTAATTCGGCAACAGAACGGGTATTGGAAAAAGGTGCATTAAAAACAGGGATACCTTTGAGTTCGGCAGCATTGAGATCGACTTGGTTAGTACCAATACAAAAACAGCCAATTCCTGCTAATTTTGGTGCCGAATCGATAATATCTTTAGTGAGATGGGTTCGTGAACGAATACCAATAAAACGGGCATCTTTGATCGCTTCTTTTAGTTCTGTAGGATCTAATGCTTTTTTATGATATTCAATATTGGTATAGCCTGCTGCTTTCAATATTTCTATTGCACTTGGGTGTACACCTTCCAGTAATAAAAACTTATTTTCATCTTTGGTTAAAGCTTGAACAACCATTTGCTCCTCTCTTTTTTTATGCTATTAACTGATTGACCAACCAGCTATTATTTATTTTGAATTTTATTTCATCTCTTTTACACCTGTGCTGGTGCCAACCAAGGCGATATTTGCCCTGCGATTTGCAAACAATCCTACGGTAACTACGCCTGGAATGCTATTAATTCGATTTTCGAGCGCCATGGGTTCATTAATCACTAAATCATGTATATCGAGAATAACATTACCATTATCGGTTACAACACCTTGTCGATAAATAGGTTTACCACCTAATTTAAACAGTTCACGAGCAACATAAGATCGTGCCATTGGTATTACCTCAATAGGGAGTGGAAATTTACCTAATATATCGACTACTTTTGATTCATCAACAATACAGATAAACTGTTTTGCCAAAGCAGAAACAACTTTTTCCCGTGTTAATGCGGCCCCGCCACCTTTGATCATCTGAAGATGATGATTAATTTCATCTGCACCGTCAACATAAATATCCAAGCTATCTACACTATTACAATCTAATACCGGAATACCATAGCTTTTTAATTTTTTGGTAGATGACTCAGAACTCGAAACAGTTCCAATAATTTGATGTTTAATGGTTGCGAGCGCATCGATAAAATGTGCTGCTGTTGAGCCTGTACCGACACCGACTAATGAACCGGGTTTTACATATTTCAAAGCTGACCAGCCAACCTCTTTTTTTAATTGGTCTTGTCCCATAAGATCACCATATTTGAAGGATAATTTTGACAAAAAAGAAAATTTTAAAAGCAATCTTGTCGAAGATATGGCATAGTAACCAATTAAACAGAAAAAATCATTAGGATTTTGTAAAAATAACAGAAGATTTTTTTATTAAAGAGATTATGAAACGTCCAGATTATAGAGCGTTACAAGCATTAGATGCAGTGATAAAAGAGAGAGGATTTGAACGCGCAGCGGATAAATTATGTATTACGCAGCCGGCTGTTTCGCAACGTATTAAACAGCTAGAAAGCTTCTTTGGGCAACAACTGTTAGTCAGAACTATTCCGCCAAAAGCAACTAAGCAAGGTGAGCATTTGCTGGGTTTATTGCATCAAGTTGAATTGTTGGAACAGCAATGGCTAGGTGATAATGATCAAAACATCACACCCTTATCTTTGTCTATTGCTATCAATGCAGATTCTTTAGCAACGTGGTTATTACCTGCGCTAAAACCGGTATTAAGTAAAAATATATTGCGTTTTGATATTCAAGTTAAAGACGAAGATCGAACGTTAGATCTGCTCCGTTTAGGAACAGTCGTCGGTGCAATTAGTATTCAAGCAGAGCCGTTACCTAACTGTTTATCTGATCCGTTAGGTGCATTGGATTATATCTTTGTTGCATCGCCAGATTTTGCTAAAAAGTATTTTCCTAACGGTGTTACGCGTGCGGCACTTTTAAAAGCGCCTGCGGTAGCCTTTGATCATTTAGATGATATGCATCAAGCTTTTTTGCAAGAGAATTTCAATTTAACACCGGGGAGTGTCATTTGTCACATTACGAGCTCATCCGAGGCATTCGTACAGTTAGCTAAGCAAGGCTCGGCATGCTGCATGCTACCTATTTTGCAAGTGGAAAAAGAGTTAAAAAATGGTGAATTAATTAATTTAACCGAAGGATTATACCAAAGGCGAATGCTCTATTGGCACCGTTTTGCGCCAGAAAGTAGCGTCATGCAAACGATCTCTGAAACTTTAATAAATTATGCGCATAATACGTTATCACAGCCACAAAATAGTTAATAATGATGATTACGACACATATTGAGAATAACTATTTGCGTTAAGTTATAACGCAAAAAATCTCTCTTGGAAGATAATACGTCTATGGAATCATCGTGATCAATAAATTGAGATATCACTAATTGAATCATATTTCAATTTTTATACATAAACGTATAACTCTTCTGAAAGATCTGATAAAAATTAAATTCGTTTTCCATTGTAATTTTTAAGAGTTCCTATCATGACAATATTAAAAAATGATCGCTATCTTCGTGCTCTACGTTGTCTACCTGTTGACTATACACCAATTTGGATGATGCGTCAGGCTGGGCGTTATTTACCTGAATATCGGCAATTACGAACTAAAGCCGGCGATTTTATGACATTATGTCGCACGCCTGAATTAGCGTGTGAAGCAACATTACAACCGTTGAGGCGATTTGATTTAGATGCAGCGATTATTTTTTCCGATATTTTAACGATTCCTGATGCGATGGGGTTAGGCTTGCATTTCGAAGCAGGGGAAGGGCCTAAATTCGAACATACAATTAATACAATTGCTGATATCGAAAAGCTTCCTATTCCTGATCCTTCAGAATTATTAAATTATGTGCTGGAAGCTATTCGCTTAACGCGCCGAGAATTGGATGGAAAAGTTCCGCTAATTGGTTTTTCAGGTAGCCCATGGACATTAGCGACATATATGATTGAAGGGGGGAGCAGTAAAACCTTTACTAAAATTAAGAAAATGATGTATTGCAATCCTAAAGCACTTCATCTTTTACTAAATAAATTAGCGCATGCTGTGGCGCTCTATTTGAATGCACAGATTGAAGCAGGTGCCCAATCTATTATGATTTTTGATACTTGGGGTGGCATATTAAGTCATCACTGTTATCAGGAATTTTCGTTGTCTTATATGCAGCAGATTTTAACTGAATTGAAACGTGGACAAAAAAATAGCCATAATTTGACCGATTATATTCCCGTTACGTTGTTTACCAAAGGGGGCGGATTATGGTTAGAAAGTATTATACAGACAGGTTGTGATGCGATTGGTGTCGATTGGACAGTTGATCTAAGCCATATTATGGCTAGAGGCAAACAGATTGCCGTACAAGGCAATTTGGATCCCGCTGTATTATATGCAGACAAACAGACCATTGATTGGCAAGTTTTACAAACATTGACTGAATTCGGCTGCCATAATGGACATATTTTTAATTTAGGGCATGGTATTCATCAAGATATTCCTATTGAACATGTACAATTCTTGATTGAATCCGTCCATCAACAATCCCAAAGGTTCCATCATGATTAAAAATCCTGTGCAATTAAGAGTAGCTAAATTAGCCGAATGGCAACAACGCCTATTTATGGCTTGTTTATGTGAACGCATGTACCCTAATTTTGCTTTTTATTGCCAGCAAGTCAATTCTGATAATATGCAAGCATATCGAAAGATTCTAGATCTTGTCTGGGAGTCACTACTCGTTAAAGAAGCGAAAATCAATTTTGATCTGCAACTAGAAAAGTTAGAAGCAATTATTCCAATTATAACAGAGGAGAGTCCTTATCTCATTTATCCCGCGATTGATGCTTGCGAAGCATTAGGCGAAGTTTTGCATTCCTATTTAAGTAATGATATAGATGAGCATAGCGCTCAAGTTAGTAGCATTTCAGCGATGACAATTGCCGAAATGATAATGACGCAACAGAACAAATTACTGACAATTGATGAGCAGATGCAACTTGCTGAAGTGATAGAAGAATTTGATTTACAGTGGGAGATTTTCAGAACAATTCGCGATGAATCTGAATATAATCGGGATATTATAAAAGGGTTAAGAGATGATATTAAGGATGCAAAAGTCAGTAACATTGGTGTTTTTTTAGGCAATTAAACTGTTAAGGTAACGATTTCTTTTATTTTTATTAAATTTCACTGTAATATTGGGCAAATGTAGATTACATTTACGGTTAAGAAGAACTCGCGTCTGATTAGATAAAATTAAGTCACCAATCTTATCTATCGTGTTAACGTTAATAGAAATACAATTATGTAAGGATATATCTATGAATAAAACAGAACTTGTCGATGCTATTGCTAGTAAAGCTGATATTACTAAAGTGGCCGCTAAAACTGCGCTTGAAGCAACATTAGAAGCGATTACTGAATCATTAAAATCTGGTGATTCAGTTCAACTAGTTGGCTTTGGTACTTTTAAAGTCAACGCTCGTAAAGCGCGTACAGGACGTAATCCTAAAACTGGTGCTGAAATTAAAATTGCTGCAAGTAAAGTACCAGCATTTGTTTCAGGCAAAAGTTTAAAAGAAGCCATTAAGTAAGTTACTGCTTCTTTATTCCGCTGGCTGATGCCGGCGGAAAATAGCTGAAAATTATTTTATAGGGCGAATGCCCTAAAATTTTTTGTGTTATTAGTAGGCTGTTTTTACTATCTAGCTGTTTTGATTATCTATTTATCAGTCGCTATTTCTATAACTTGTGCTTGTAGTATTTTAGCTAACTCTTGCGGTGCAATTTCGATTTCCAATCCCCTGCGTCCACCAGAAACAAACATTGAAGTTAATTTTTCCGCACTGATATCAATGAGTGTCGGTAATAGTTTTTTCTGTCCTAATGGACTAATTCCACCAACAAGGTAACCCGTCACTTTTTGGGCTAAATTGGGATCCACTAACTCAACTTTCTTACAATGTAAGACCTTTCCATTATAAGTGAACTGATTGAATGCTTTCGCTGTTTTTTTAAGATCAAGTTGTAAATCAACCGGTACGACGCAGACAGCCAGATTCTTTTCATTCCCGTCAAGTGAAATGACTAACGTTTTAAACACTTGTTCGGGTAATACACCTAAATGAGGATCCAATTTCTCAACGGCTTCGCGTCCAAAATGCGTTTCATGGGGATCATGTTCATATTGATGAATAGTAAATTTAATCTTTAACTTTTTTATCAAATTAATTGCAGGTGTCATCATTTAGGCCTTATTAGTCAGCATATATAATCGATAAAAATAACAGATAACAATAAAGTTGAGCAATAGATTAATCGCATTTGCGACAATATTAATTATTATATTATTAATGGATAACGTTTCCACAAATGCATTTAATAAGATGCTGGTAATAAGCCATAATCCGAGCATTGGTAATATTAACCGAATATGCCGTTTCAATAAAATAAGGCTAGTGCGGATCTTAGCGAAGATAGACCATTTCTCTACGGGTTCGATGGTTAATGCTAAATACAGGAGATAAATCGCCATATATAAGAGTGAACCCAATAGCAATAAAACAATAGCCAGTGGAGGGATCATCATAGCCAAGAGAAATAATAAAAAGAAGTAAGGAATAGACAACAACATAAATAAGAAAAGCGTTGGCACAATCCGTAAACTGTTTTGTAGTAGCGTACTCAACGTTAATTGTTTATAGGTTAAATTATAGATAGTGGCTAATAACACACTAATAGTAATAAGAGTGGTAATAATATAGACGCAAATAAGTTGCAACAGATAGTGAATGACAACATTAACGATAGCACTTTTTTCAGTCTCTGATAAGGTACTTATTTTTTGCATCACAATCTGTAATGAATCACCGTTTTCGGCAGACTGTTCGAGTAAATGTTGTAATGGTAACATTACATCGCTATTTGGATATAAGCACAAGCTAATGAGTTGTGAAATAATCGCAAGGACGACTAATATCATTAGAATCGATTTGATATGGTAAAGAAGAAAATTTTTAGTATCACTCAAAAGAGATGAGAATGTTAACACAAGATCACCTTACATAATTCATATCCCATCGATGGCTATCGATGGGATCGGGAATAATTACGACTGTAGCAAAGAAATATCCGCTACTTTTAAAAATAGATTCTGTAATTGACTTAATAATGCCAAACGATTCCGTTTGATTTGTTCATCGTCGGACATCACCATAACTGAATCAAAAAAAGCATCAATTGGCGTTTTGAGTGCTGATAATTCGACTAATGCGTCTTGATAATGGCCCTGCTCAAAGTATGGCTCTAATTTATCACCTAAAATAGCAACTCGTTTCGCTAACTCACCTTCCGCGCCCGCTGACAGTAACGACGTGTTCACTTTTTCAGGAATAGTCATAGCCGCTTTGGTTAAAATATTGGATACCCGTTTATTGGCATCGGCTAATGAAGCTGCTTCAGGTAAATTTCTAAAATAACTGACGGCTTTAATACGCGCATCGAAATCTGCCGGTTGAGTAGGATTCAATGCCAGTACAGCTTGGATAACATCGACAGAAAAACCTTGTTCTTGATACCAAGCACGGAATCGTCCTTGCATAAAATTGACGACTTCATCGATAACATTAGGATTTGTTAATTTATCACCGTATAAGGATGCGGCATAAGTCGCTAAATCCACTAAATCAATCGGCAGCGACTGTTCAACACAAATCCGCAAGATACCGATTGCTGCACGGCGTAGTGCAAAGGGATCTTTATCTGCTTTCGGTTGTTGTCCAATACCAAAAATACCAACTAGCGTATCCATTTTTTCGGCGATCGCAACCGCACTGGCAACTGGCATACTGGGTAGTTCATCACCGGCAAAACGAGGTTTGTATTGTTCTTCGATTGCCGTTGCAACTTCGATAGGTTCCCCGTCTTTTAAGGCTAAATAACGTCCCATAATGCCTTGTGTTTCAGGAAATTCAAACACGGTATTGGTCACGAGATCACATTTAGCCAATTTACCAGCGCGGGCCGCTTGTGTCATATCTGCGCCTATTTTACTGGCAATATAACTTGATAACTGCTCTAAACGAAGTGCTTTATCTTTTACTGTACCAAGTTGCTGTTGAAATAAAACTGTTTCTAGACGTGGTAAACGATCTTGTAATTGTTGTTTTAAATCAGTTTTATAGAAGAATTCGGCATCTGCAAGGCGAGGACGTACGACTTTCTCATTACCAGCAATCACAACGTGTGGATCTTTCGATTCAATATTGGCCACAAAAATAAAATTAGGCAGTAATTTGCCTTGTTTATCATAAACAGGAAAATATTTCTGATCGCCCTTCATGGTATAGACTAACGCTTCGGCTGGGACTTGCAAAAATTTTTCTTCAAATTTAGCTGTTAATACCACAGGCCACTCAACCAGTGAACAAACTTCTTCTAATAGACTTTCAGTGAGATCTGCTTTGCCATTTAGTTTTTGTGCAGCCAATTCTGCTTGTGTTTTGATGATGGCTTTACGTTTTTCATAATCGGCAATCACTTTGCCGCGTTCTTCTAAAATAGCAGGGTATTGATCAGCATTATCAATAGTTAATACTTGCTCACCCATAAAGCGATGTCCGCGAATCACGCGATCCGAATCAATATCTAAAATCGTACCCGGAACAAGTTCATTCCCATAAAGCATGGTTACGGTATGGCTTGGACGAATAAATTCTACTTGCTTAGCTGCCCAGCGCATCGGTTTCGGAATAGGTAATTTACTTAATGCCGCTTTTACCATATCACACAAAAGATTGACAACTTTCTGACCAGCTTGTTTGTGAGTATAGGCCAACCATTCACCTTTATCTGTTTTCAGGCGTTCGGCCTGATCAACCGTAATCCCACAACCACGAGCCCAGCCTTCAGCCGCTTTGGTCGGCTTACCCTCGGCGTCGAATGCGGCACTGACTGCCGGTCCACGTTTAACGATTTCGCTATCAGGTTGTTTATCATTTAGATTTAGTACTTTTAATGCTAAGCGGCGTGGAGAAGCATACCATAGCACTTCACCATGCTCTAAATTAGCATTATCCAGTTGCGCAATAAAATTAGCAGAAAAACTTTCGGCAAGTGTTCGGAGTGATTTAGGGGGTAACTCTTCAGTACCAATTTCAACTAAAAATGTATTTTGCATAATTGTTATTCCTTACTTACTTGCTTGATCAGTGGCAATAGCTCGCTCTGTATTGGCACTTTTATTTTGACACATTGGAAATCCTAATGCTTCGCGCGACGCGTAATAAGCTTCGGCAACAAGCTTGGTCAACGTGCGAATCCGTAAAATATAACGTTGTCGTTCAGTGACCGAAATGGCTTTACGAGCATCAAGTAAATTAAAACAGTGCGCTGCTTTTAAAATGCGTTCATAAGCAGGGAGCGGAAGTGGTTTCTCAAGTTCTAACAAAAATCGTGCTTCTTTCTCGTGTTCATTAAAGCAATAAAATAAGAAATCAGTATTGGCATACTCAAAATTATAAGTGGATTGCTCAACTTCATTTTGATGAAATACATCGCCATAAGTCGTTTTACCAAAAACACCATCACTCCAAACTAAATCATAAACACTATCTACACCTTGGATATACATGGCCAAACGTTCCAAACCATAGGTGATTTCACCGGTGACAGGTTTACATTCAAGTCCGCCTACTTGCTGGAAATAGGTAAATTGAGTGACTTCCATTCCGTTTAGCCAAATTTCCCAACCTAACCCCCAAGCACCGAGTGTTGGATTTTCCCAGTTATCTTCAACAAATCGAATATCGTTTACGGTTGGATCAAGTCCCAATTCCTTCAATGAACCTAAATAGAGCTCTTGAATATTGTCAGGCGACGGTTTTAAAATCACTTGAAATTGATAATAATGTTGTAAACGATTAGGATTTTCCCCATAACGACCATCGGTTGGGCGACGTGATGGTTGCACATAAGCCGCATGGATAGGTTCTGGGCCTAGCGCACGTAAACAAGTCATTGGATGCGATGTGCCTGCGCCAACTTCCATATCCAATGGCTGAATAATTGTGCATCCTTGATTTGCCCAGTAATCTTGTAAGGTAAGAATTAACCCTTGAAAGGTTTTGACATTAAACTTTTGCATGATGTTTTCTTTTATGATGTAATTGAAATCGTAATACGGTAAATAGTCTCGTATTTTATACTGTTTATTCCCGCTTGTGAAATAGAGACGGCATATGGATAATAAAAATCGTTGTACTTGGGTATCCGATGACCCGCTTTATATTGACTATCATGATAATGAGTGGGGTGTCCCACAGCATGATAGCCTAAAATTATTTGAGAAAATTTGCCTAGAAGGGCAACAAGCAGGATTATCGTGGATCACAGTACTTAAAAAACGAGAAGAATATCGCCGCTGCTTTTTTATGTTTGATCCCGCAAAAATTAACCAAATGACTGATGACGATATCGCTTTATTATTGCAAAATAAAGGACTGATTCGCAATCGCCTCAAACTATATAGTATCGTCAAAAATGCAAACGCGTATTTAAATATGCAAAAACAAGGTGAAGATTTTGCACAATTTATTTGGTCGTTTGTAGACGGGAAGAGCTTAATTAATCATCTCCATAGTATACAAGACGCTAAAACGCACACTGATATTTCCGATAAGATGTCGCGTGCACTCAAAAAACGCGGATTTACGTTTGTGGGGTCAACCATCTGCTATGCCTTTATGCAATCTATGGGATTGGTGGATGACCATTTAGATACCTGCTTCCGGAAAAATACTATTGTGCACAAATAATATTATGCACAAATAATATTACGCACAAATAATAAAGCTAACGTTGACAACATGCCGTTTATAATCTGTTAGTGATTAAATTTGCTATGCTAATTCTGATTGAAATGGGTAGCAGTTCTGAAAGTTTTGAACATTATTGATATCGTGATCTGTTATTCCACGCATCTTTATAAATCAGATCAGAATCGTTGCATGCTAATCCCATATCCATATCCATATCCATATCCATAAAGCGATTGCTGAATTTGTCTAGTGGTCGTGATATCATAATAACTATTATCAGCATAGGATTAACAATACGATATTGACTAATATGAATTTAGATACCATTGTGGCACAAGCAACGCCACCAGGACGCGGTGGCGTTGGCATTTTGCGTATTTCGGGTCCACAAGTACAGACCGTCGCTAAAGCTGTTTTGGGGCAAGTGCCTAAACCACGTTATGCCAGCTATTTACCATTTTTAGATACTGAAGGCTCAACGTTAGATGAAGGAATTGCACTCTTTTTCCCTAATCCACACTCGTTTACTGGCGAAGATGTATTAGAACTGCAAGGTCATGGTGGACCGGTAGTTTTAGATCTTCTATTAAAACGCATTCTAGCATTACCTCATCTACGTATTGCTCGTCCTGGTGAGTTCTCTGAACGTGCATTTTTGAATGATAAATTAGATTTAGCACAGGCAGAAGCGATTGCTGATCTAATCGATGCGAGTTCCGAACAAGCTGCTAAATCTGCTATTTCGTCATTGCAAGGCGCCTTTTCGCAAAAAATTCACGCCCTCGTCGAATCGTTGATTCAATTACGTATTTTTACCGAAGCAGCCATTGATTTCCCTGAGGAAGAGATTGATTTTTTATCAGATGGTAAAATCGAAAAACAACTCAACGATGTCATTGCCAATTTGGAATCGGTCAGGCAAACAGCTAAACAAGGCTCGCTTTTACGCGAAGGAATGAAAGTGGTTATTGCTGGGCGACCGAATGCGGGAAAATCCAGTTTACTTAATGCCTTAGCGGGGCGCGATGCCGCGATTGTGACAGATATTGCAGGAACCACGCGTGATGTGTTACATGAGCATATACATATTGATGGCATGCCGCTACATATTATTGATACCGCCGGATTACGTGATGCAACCGATGAAGTCGAACGGATAGGTATTGAGCGAGCATGGCAAGAAATTGAGCAAGCTGATCGTGTCTTATTAATGGTGGACAGCACTACAACGCCAGACAGTGATCCGGAAAAACTCTGGCCCGAATTCAAGCAAAGATTACCTAAGCACCTGCCGATTACGGTGATCCGTAATAAAGCTGACTTAACGGGTGAAGGATTAGGTTATCTTGAAACAGATAACTATGCATTAATTAAATTGTCGGCAAAAACCGGCGATGGCATTGATTTATTAAGAGATCATCTGAAACAGTCAATGGGCTTTATGAGTGGTACTGAAGGGGGTTTTTTAGCGCGTCGCCGACATTTACAAGCGCTTGAAAAGGCTGCGTTACATTTGTATAGTGGCAAACAGCAGCTATTGGAGTTTTGTGCTGGTGAACTTTTGGCAGAAGAGTTGCGATTAGCCCAAGATGCATTGAGTGAAATTACCGGTGAATTTACGTCGAACGATCTTTTAGGCCGTATATTCGGTTCTTTCTGTATTGGTAAGTGATGTGTATTCGACTGAAGGTGATATAACAAGAATAAAAGAGACATAAGTTGGAATTTTATCAAACTGTGTCTCATCTCTCTATCCGTCGACCATAGTCGCGGGGAAACAACCATCTCTGGATGGTAGCGGTAGTATACTTTTTATAAAAAAAGGAGAAATGCAATGAAATTAATTGTGGATAATATGAGTTGTGAACACTGTGTGAAAACTATCACTAAAGCGATTAATAAGGTTGATCCTAAAGCCAAGGTAACTGTCGATCTTGCTAAACACGAAGTCAATATCGAAAATGGTACCCTTTCACAAGAAGCCGCCATTGCAGCTATTGATGATGCCGGTTTTCAATATGTCGGTATTGCCTATTAAGTTTATTTTGGCTGCTATTGACGACACGCAGTAAGTATTTCGATCAAACTTTATCACATCCTACCTGTATCTCTGTAGGATGTGATAAGCGTAAAAAAAGTATCAAAACCAGAATCGTGTTTCTTTTTCTTTACTAAAAAACGATTTTTGTGGCAAGATACTTGTTCGCTTTTATAACGGGCTATTTTATATAGCCATTAATCTTAAAAATTACGTTAGAAAATAAACTGTTTATAGGCAATTTAGCTTATCGATACTTAAATTTTGAGTATTTGTTTTGATCACGCGTAATAGAAAAATTATTTTTAAGTGAATGGATATAGAAAGTTAGCTATTGATAAATCATACATTATTTATATAACAAGTTTTATAATAAGGTTTTTTCATGAGCCAAACTGAAATAAATGCCGGATGGCAACCAAGTGCACGACCTCTAAATATGAAAGACTTTAAAACATTAGTGCTTTCTTCTTTAGGTGGAACATTAGAATTTTATGATTTTGTTATTTATGCATTATATATTGATGCGATTGTTAAGCCGCTGTTTTTACCACACAGTTTAGATTCACTCACAAAGGATCTGTTTGCGTGGGGAATTTTTGCTGCAGGCTATTTGGTCCGTCCAATTGGCGGTATTATCATGGCACATTTTGGCGATAAAGTAGGGCGTAAAAGAATGTTTACACTTAGTGTCGCGATGATGGCATTACCGACTTTCTTGATTGGTGTCCTACCGACTTATGAATCGATTGGGATTTTCGCACCATTATTACTCTTAGTTATGCGCATGTTACAAGGCGCAGCTATTGGTGGTGAAATGCCAGGCGCGTGGGTATTTATTGCGGAACATGTGCCACAACAACGTTATGGTTTTGGTATCGGCGCGTTAACTTCGGGTATTACCGGTGGTATCTTACTTGGCTTTTTAGTGACGATTTTCATCGATTTATGTTTTAGTATGGATGATATCCTTAATTTTGCTTGGCGTATTCCCTTTATCATTGGCGGTATTTTTGGTGTGATTTCGGTTTACTTACGCCGATTCTTATCTGAAACACCGATTTTTAAAGCCTTAGCAGCACGTAAAGCATTAGAAAAAAGTATCCCTGTTGTTACTGTTATCAAAAAACACAAAATCGCGTGCGTAATTGTGGCTATTTTAACTTGGTCATTATCCACCACGATTATGGTTGGTATTTTAATTACCCCGGGACGTATTGTGGGGGGGATGTACCATTTTGCTAATTTAGATTGGCGTATTGGCGGATGTATTGGTGCCTTAACGTTAACGCTTGGCTGTATATTATTTGGTTGGTTAGAAGACAAACTAGGGACAACAAAAAATGTAATTATAGCATGGGGTGGATTAGCCATTGTGAGCCTCTATTTCTATAACTCATTAAGTGCTGATATGAGTTTAACTCACCTCTATTTGGTTTGGGCACTGTTTGGTCTATTCACAGGAGCGATTGCGATTACTCCCATTATTGGTACTCGCGCCTTTCCTCCAGCAATTCGTTATTCAGGATTATCGTTTTCATATAATTTAGCCTATGCCTTGTTCAGTGCTATTACCCCAACTTTAACGATTTATCTATTAAGTCCTGATCATTTGTTAGGCGCATATAGTTATCTTGGCGCGGGTATTTATATTGCGTTAGTTTCATTATTAGCGGTAGCAGTTGGTTTCTATCCGCTAGCGAAAACAGGTTGGCATTCAGATAAGAATCAATAAAAAAATCAAAATTATATTTGTCGATATTATTTTGAATGCTATTATACACGGGAATTTTATCTATTATAATTTGGTGCATAAGAATGATGAAAAATATTAAGCGTAATGTTGCATTATTAGTGATAACAAGCTTACTAATGAGCGGCTGTACTTTAACAGGATCTCATATTAGTACAGGAAATAAAAATGTTATTAAGCAACCAGATAGTAATGTTGATATTAACAGTTTAGTGGATATTTATCCTGTTACACCAGGGCTAGTTAAAAATTTACATAAGCTACCGGCTATTGCTAAAAATAACACATTATTAGATGACAAAATTAAAAATTATCAATATAGAATCGGTATTGGTGACATTATCAACGTTACCGTATGGGATCACCCAGAATTAACTATTCCTGCCGGTTCGTACCGTAGTGCTAGCGAAGCAGGTAACTGGGTTCACGCCGATGGTACCATCTATTATCCCTATGTTGGTAAAATGAAAGTAACGGGGAAAACATTAGAAGAAGTACGTAATGATATTTCATCGAAACTATCTACCTATATTGAAAGCCCACAAGTCGATATTAGTATTTCCGCCTTTAATTCTCAAAAAGCCTATATAACAGGTGAAGTTGTCAAATCGGGTAAACAACCGATTAGAAATATCCCCTTGACTATTTTAGATGCCATCAATAATGCAGGTGGTCTCACCGATAAAGCGGATTGGCGTAGCGCTGTCTTAACCCATAATGGGCGTAAAGAGACAATTTCACTTGAAGCGTTGATGCAATATGGGGATTTGACACAAAATAGATTATTGACTGATGGTGATATCCTCTATATTCCAACCAATGATACGTTGAAAGTATTCGTGATGGGCGAAGTAGGTGTGCAATCATCACTTGTTATGGATAAATCAGGCATGACCTTAGCTGAAGCGTTAGGTAAAGCAGAAGGTATGAATCAAAAAACAAGCGATGCGTCAGGTGTGTTTGTCATTCGTGCGACTAAAGCCGGTACGGCAGAAGCGAAAAAAGGTCGAATTGCCAATGTTTATCAGCTTAATTTGAAAGATGCGACTGCGATGGCACTTGCAACAAATATTGATTTAGAACCTTATGACATTGTTTATGTTACCGTTGCACCAATCGAACGCTGGAACCGTACTGTTACAGAAATATTCCCAACTATTCAAAGTGCTAATAGCTTGACCGAAACAGTCCGTTGGATTCGTAATTGGCCAAAATAAGTAGGAACCAGAATAGATGTTTGATTCCATTTGTGTAGTTTGTGTAGGTAATATTTGTCGTTCTCCTATTGGTGAGCGCATGTTACAAAAAGCGTTTCCAACCAAAAAAATCACTTCTGCTGGCATTGCAGCAGAAGTGGGCCAGCCAGCTTATTCTAAATCAGTCCTTGTCGCGCAAGAACACGGTTTATCATTAGAAGGCCATATTGCTAAACAGTTGACAAAATCACTCTGTCAAGAACAAGACCTAATATTGGTAATGGAAACAAGTCATATCGATGCGGTATGTCGTTTTGCCCCTGAAGTGAGGGGAAAGGTGATGCTTTATGGTCACTGGTTAAATAATGGTACTGAAATTGCCGATCCCTACGGTCAAAGTATGAATGTATTTGAGCAAACTTATCTATTACTAGATAAATCCACTAAGTTATGGATAAATAAATTCTCCTAAAATTATTAAAGGGTCATTGTAAGCTATTATGTCAGAGAAAAGTAAAAAAAATGAAGATGAAATTGATTTAGCCAGTCTTTTTTATTCTCTTTGTGATCATTGGAAAATCATTGTTACTTTTACCCTCTTTACTACTATTGTGGGTATCTTATATGCACTCTTTGCTACGCCAATTTATAAAGCCGATGCGTTAGTCCAAATTGAGCAAAAAATGGGGAATTCTTTATTCAATGACGTTTCTAGTGTATTAACTGGGACAAAACCGACATCGACAACCGAAATCGAATTGATTCGCTCTCGTATGATTTTAGGTAAAACCATTAAAGATCTATCACTCAACATTAATGTAAAGCAAAAATTTTTCCCGATTTTTGGTAAAGGCTGGGCAAGATTAACCGGTAATGATCACAATGAAATTGCTTTATCTCGCTATGAGATACCAACGCTTTGGTATGATGAACCTTTATATTTACGCGTCGTTGATAGTAACCATTATGTTTTAAAAAAAGATGGTGAAGATCTGTTACTTGGTGCCGTGGGTGAATATATTTCGCAAGGTGGTGTATCGCTATTAGTCAGTGAAATTCAAGCGGAACCGGGTACGATTTTCAAAATAACCAAATTATCTGAATTAAAAGTGATCAATGCATTGTTAGATGATCTATCCGTTTCTGATAAAGGGAAAGATACAGGAATACTCGAATTGAGCCTACAAGGTGAAGATCCCGTCTTAATACAACGTATTTTAGATCAGATTGCCAAAAATTATCTTGCACAAAATGTGGAACGGAAATCAGCCGAGGCAGCTAAAAGCTTAGATTTCTTGAAAGCACAGTTACCGCGAATTCGTGCTGAGCTTGATGATTCTGAAAATAAACTGAATCAATATCGACAACAAAATGATTCAGTCGACCTCTCATTAGAAGCCAAATCCGTATTAGATAGTTCGGTACAATTAGAAGCACAATTAAATGAATTAACCTTCAAAGAGGCAGAAGTTTCTAAATTATATACTAAGGAACACCCTGCTTATCGTGCATTATTAGAAAAAAGACAGACATTATTAAATGAACGCGCAAAATTAGGTGAAAAGATCAGCTTTTTACCGCAAACCCAACAAGAAATTTTACGATTAACGCGCGATGTGAAAGCGAACAATGAAGTTTATATGCAATTATTGAATAAACAGCAAGAGTTAAGTATTTCACAAGCTAGCACCATCGGTAATGTCCGTATTATTGATAATGCATTAACTCAGCCAAAACCGATAAAACCAAAACAAACATTAGTTATTGGGATCGCATTTTTGCTGGGGTTGATTCTCTCTTCGGGTGTAATCGTTATTATTGTTGCTTTAAGGCGAACTATTGATTCGGTTGAACAGTTAGAAGATATGGGCGTCAATGTTTATGCGAGTATTCCGCTATCTGAGTGGCAGATCAAACAGAATCAGAAACTTAAACGTTTATTAAATGGTAAAAAGAGTAATATGCGATCCAATCAATTGGTTGCAATCGGTTCGCCGAGTGACCTATCGGTTGAAGCACTGCGTAGTTTGCGAACGAGTTTACATTTTGCCATGATGGAATCGAAAAATAATATTTTAGCTATTTCAGGTTGTAGTCCAGAAATTGGTAAAACATTTATTACTACCAATCTCGCTGTTGTTATCGCCGATTTAGGTAAAAAAGTGCTGCTGATTGATTCTGATATGCGTAAAGGTTATTTACATGATTTACTGAAAGTAAAATCTAAACATGGCTTATCGGATTATCTATCTGGCCAAGATGGAATTGAAGATATCATTCATGCTACACCACTAAATGAAAATCTGCATTTTATTCCTCGTGGTGCGATCCCACCAAATCCATCGGAATTATTAATGCACCCGCGATTACCTGAATTACTTGAATGGGCAAGCTCCCGTTATGAAATGATCTTAATCGATACGCCACCTGTTCTTGCCGTAACCGACGCTTGTATTACCGGTAAATATGCAGGTACCGTCATGATTGTGGTGCGTTATGCACAAAATACAGTGAAAGAAATTGAGCTTGGTGTACAACGTTTTGAGCAAAATGGAATTGTTGTTAAAGGCGCTATTCTAAATGGTATGGTGCGTAAATCAGGTAGTTATTATCAGTATGGTTATTCTTATAAATAATTTTTGATAATTATACTGTGATGAATGTGTCCATATTTTTTGATTTCGTTGGCTACTGTTGATAGAAGGTAAAAAATAAAGGGTATGGGATGTTCTCCGATACCCTTTTTTGATGATAACGATTAATACTACTTAACGCATAGTCACAAATTCTTCTGCAGCGGTTGGGTGAATAGCAACAGTATTATCGAAATCTTTTTTAGTGGCGCCCATTTTAAGTGCAACGGCAAAGCCCTGTAACATCTCATCCATACCATAACCGATACCATGAATACCAACGATTTTTTCTTCTTTGCCGACACAAACCAATTTCATATCACAAGATTGTTCATATTTTGTCACAGCACTATACATACCTGTAAAAGATGAGGTATAGGTTTTGACATTTTCCTGACCAAATTGCTTGCTCGCTTCTGGCTCAGTTAAGCCAACTGTACCAATTGCGGGGTGAGTGAACACTACGGTTGGGATATTGGTGTAATCCAAATGTTCTTCAGGCTTATGATTAAATAAGCGTTCTGATAAACGGCGACCTGCGGCAACGGCAACAGGAGTTAGAGCAACTGCACCGGTATCATCACCAACAGAATAAATACCAGGGATATTCGTATTTTGATATTTATCGACAGTGACAAAGCCATGACTATTCACCGCAATACCGGCTGCCTCAATATTCATGCCAGTGGTGGCAGGATCACGACCAATAGCCCAAATCAAGCAATCAACTGTATAACTTTCACCATTTTCTAATTGTAATGTCAGTGAATCATCACTATTTTTAGTGACCGATTTTGGTATAGCAAAAGTGTGTAATTGATGACCTTCGTTAGCAATAATTTCCATATACGCTTTGACAATCATGGGATCGAAACTACGAAGTGGTGTTGCTTTACGTACAAATTGATGCGTTTCTGAACCCAGTGCATGTAATACGCCTGCGATTTCACATGCAATGTAACCTGCTCCTACGACGGCAACCCGTTTAGGTAATGCTGGTAATGCAAAAAAGCCATCCGAAGTAATACCATATTCTGCGCCAGGTACATTCGGGATAGACGGTTTACCCCCCACGGCAATTAAAATATGATCAGCCGTATAATATTGTCCATTCACCTCGAGTGTATGACGATCAACAAATTTAGCATATCCGTGAATCACATCGACATTATTTTTTGCTAAAACACGATCATAAGATTGGTGTATATCATCAATATAAGAATTACGACTTGCAATTAAGGTTTGCCAATCAAAATGTTTAATGCTCACATCAAAACCATAATCGGGTGCATAATGATGAATCGCTTCAGCGATCTGCGCGGCATACCACATGACTTTTTTAGGTACACAACCAACATTCACACAAGTACCGCCTAATAATTTTGCTTCAATAATCGCGCATTTTTGGCCATACGAAGCAGCACGATTAATAGAAGCAATTCCACCACTACCGCCACCAATAGCGATATAGTCATAATGTTTGGTTACTGTTTTTGCTTGTGTCGCAATATTTGTCATAGAAAGCCTCTTTTTACTTAATTGAGATGATGATAATTATATATAAATTTAAGAGTATTAGGGTCGCATAAAGGAAGGAAGAAAAAAAGCGATAAATAGAAAATTTAGCAATAGTTGAAAACTATTAATTTTTAGATAATTAATATTTCTATTCTATTCTAGTTCACTCTGATTAGATTAGTGGCATTATTGCGTTATGAAGATGAGTCAGTCATGAATAGTGACAGCACAATTGTTATTTATTCAATTATGCTCTCATCAAGATAAATCATTTTCTTTAAAAATTATACATAAACGTAGTATGGTTCTGAAACTTTAAAATAAAAATGCAATCGTCTTACATAAAATTTTTATAAAATGCAGATTCGAAACGCATAATAGCACTTTTAGGCGATTCACCTTCATTCTCAACTTGATAACCCGTTAATAGCTGTACAAACGCAATATATTGGCCATTTGGCGTCTGAATAAACCCAGCGAGATTATAACTACCTTGGATATGTCCCGTTTTGGCATGTACAGCTTCTTTAAATGGAGGTTGCGTAAAACTACGGCGGTATTGTAATGTTCCGTCAACACCTGATGTCGGTAACTTAGCAATGATATTCAATGTTGCATCATTTGCGGCGATATATTGCAAGATTTCCATCATTTTGTCAGCACTGATTAAGTTTAGACGTGATAATCCAGAACCGTCAGCAATCACAACATTTTCAAGATCAATTCCCGCTTTTCGTCGTAAAATCTGTTTGACAGCATCGCTAGCATTACGCCATGTTCCTGAAATATTATAATAGTGTGCACCAATTGTTCTAAACACCGCATCAGCATATAAATTGTTCGATTTTTTTAACATCACGGTTAATATTTCAGATAAAGGTGCCGATTGTGTAGTGGCTAATAATGTTAAGGAGGTTGATGACAAACTTTGATTGGATTCGACCATTTTACCCGCGAAAGTGATTCCTTGTTGTTGTAACTCATTTTGGAGTAAGGCTGCAAAATAATTCACACCATCGAGTACCGCAAATTTTAGGTAAGTTTTATCTTTATTGGCTGGAATACACCCTGATAGATAATATTGATTTGCGACCAAATAGCTCATATCCAATTCACAATACTTATCATTTAAATCTTTACTATTATTACTAATGGTTCTGATATCACTGGTTAAGCCGATTGGTGCATTCAAAGATACCGTCGCTGTCGCTTTTTGCCCAACATTGGCAGGTGTAATGACGGTACCAAAACAGTTTCCATCAATAATAGCTGCAGAAGGTGGCGCGTTATAACAAGCGGTTAGGTTATTCCAAGACCAACCAGATGCTTTATCATGGCTGGTAAAGATCGATGTATTTAGGATAATGTTCCCAGCGACTTTATCGATACCTTTTTGACGAACAGCAGCAATGAGATTCTTCAACTGATCACGTGTAAAAGTAGGATCGCCACTTAGTTGAAAAATCAGATCGCCCGTTAGCTGTTTATTTGCCACCGTGCCGTTGGTTTTTATTTGGGTTACAAACCGAAAATTACTGCCTAATTCCAATTCGGCAGCTAAGGCGGTAATCACTTTTTGTGTACTCGCTGGCTGCTTAAATTGATCGCTTTTGTATTGAGCAAGGGTTTTGGGTGTTTTCCCCACAGATTGCACTAAGATAGAAATATCGCTTCCTTTAGGCAGAGGAGTAAGATAAGGTTCGACCGGTTGGGCAATAAGGGACGTAGAAAAAATAGCTAAAATCAACAACCAAAATTTTGTCATGAAAGAGCGCTCGAAATATAATAAAAGGGAAGAAACGAATAAGGGGTATAAATATAGCTTTTTTTACCTCTGCTATCAATATATACTCGTCACCTTTTCAGATGTTAGCGCTGTTCTACCATTTGTTATGGGGGAACCGTTTTTTTATTATTAGGGTAGGTGTTGGATTGATGGATAATACGTTAGTAAGTTATCATTTAGGTTTCCCCATCGAAACTGTCGCTATTTTTGTTGTATTGGCGATAGTGGCAATGGCGATTGATCTATATGCACATCATCAAGATAAAGTGATTAGCTTAAATAATGCGATAGTGTGGTCACTGTTTTGGATAGTGGTTGCGCTCTGTTTTGCAGGTTATCTTTATGTTCATCATGGTCGCGAAGTCGCCAGTTTATTTATTACCGGCTATGTGCTCGAAAAGGCATTATCCGTCGATAATTTATTTGTGATGATGGCGATATTTTCCTGGTTTGCTGTACCAGAAAAGTTCCGACATAGATTACTCTATTGGGGCGTTATTGGTGCTATTTTGTTTCGTGCTGTGTTTGTCTGGATTGGGACGGGATTGTTTGCATTAGGGCCTTGGATGGAATTACTTTTTGCTATCCTTGTCGCGTTAACTGGTGTGATGATGTTGAAACATCAAGGTAAAGATGAAGCCATTAAAGATTATTCACACCATTTTGCTTATCGCATAGCGAAACGGCTTTTACCTGTCTATCCGAAAATGGTGGGGCATCGCTTTATATTGACTCAAAAAACGTTAAATAACGAACTTGCCAAACCAGAAAATTGCGCATTAAGAGGGAAATTACCCAAAAGTGTATTATATGCGACCCCGCTTTTTTTATGCATTATGGTCATTGAGCTTTCCGATGTGATGTTTGCGTTCGATTCAGTACCTGCCGTTATTGCTGTTAGCCAAGAACCGTTGATTGTTTATAGTGCGATGATTTTTGCGATTTTAGGGCTCAGAACACTCTATTTTGTGTTAGAAGCATTGCGACACAGCTTAGTCCATCTTGGTAAAGCTGTTATCTGTTTACTGTTTTTTATTGCGCTCAAATTAGCACTAAATGCCAGCCACCACCTCTGGGGACACGGCATCAGTATTAGCCCGACTATGAGTCTTTATATTGTATTAGGCATATTAACCATAGGGATTGTGGCCAGTTTTATTTGCCCCGGCGCAAAGAGTGACAAAAATAGCTAATCCCTAAAATAATAAACCAAATAGGCGTTGCAATTAAAGCATGACGGGTATCGGCTTCTAATGTTAATAATCCAATCATAAACAGGAAGAAGAGTAGGCAAATCACACTCATAATGATGCCGCCAGGCATCTTAAAAACTGAATTTTTATGAAGATGATCGCGTTTTTTACGAAATGCGATATAAGAAATTAAAATCATCGACCAAATAAACATAAATAAAATAGCCGAAATAGTGGTGACGATAGTGAATGCTTCCATCACATTGGGAACCAAATAAATTAATACTACGCCGCCGAGTAAACATAGACAAGAAAAGAGCAAACCATTAGCCGGTACAGCGCGACGAGATAATTTACCAAATCGCTCTGGTGCATCATGTTTTTTGGCAAGCCCAAATAACATACGACTTGTTGAGTAAATGCCACTATTGGCCGACGATGCCGCAGAGGTGAGTACCACAAAATTAATGATACTAGCTGCAGCAGGTAAACCAATCAGTGAAAATAGCTCAACAAAAGGACTTTTATTCGATGGAATCGATGACCAGGGTGTCACGCTCATGATGATAATCAGCGCAAATACATAAAAAAAGATAATTCGAACCGGCACTGAATTGATCGCACGAGGTAAATTCTTCTCTGGATCTTTGGTTTCTGCTGCGGTTGTACCGACTAGCTCAATACCGACAAAAGCAAAAATAGCAATTTGGAAACCAGCAAAAAAACCGATTACGCCATGAGGGAAGAATCCGCCATAATTCCATAAATTAGTAAAACTGGCATTGACACCCGTTGCTTCAGAATGGTAAGCGGTTAAAATTAACACTAAACCAACGATAATTAGCGCTAAAATGGCGACAACCTTAATGATAGAAAACCAAAATTCTGTTTCGCCGAACATTTTAACGGTTAATAGATTAAGCGTTAATAGCAACAGCACAGTTAATAACATGGGGATCCACGAATCAAGGTTCGGGAACCAATATTGGGTATAGCCCGCTATGGCGATTACGTCAGCAATCCCTGTAATAACCCAACAAAACCAATAAGTCCAGCCGGTAAAAAAACCTGCCCAAGGTCCTAATAGATCATTGGCGAAATCACTAAAGGATTTATAGTTGAGATTAGAAAGTAAAATCTCACCCATTGCTCGCATGACAAAAAACAGTACGAAACCGATAATCATATAAACAAAAACAATCGATGGTCCAGCTAAACTAATCGTTTTCCCTGATCCCATAAATAATCCGGTACCAATCGCACCACTGATCGCAATTAATTGAATATGCCGATTAGAGAGATTTCGTTTTAGATTATTGTTTGAAAGATTGCTTTTTGATCTATTTTCGTCTGAAGATGTCACGCTCATAAAATGATTTTCTTAATTTTTTTCGATAGTCGTGGACTATAAAGTCTATAGATTCAAATCGCAAGTAATATTGTTATGAAAACTTTTTATAATGACAGAATAATTATTGGTAGTTTCTTATAATAGATTTGTGTAGCATAGCAGAACACCTATTTTTATTTTACACTTACAATTTACAAACGAATTTTATTAAGATGAAACGAAATTATTACACTGTCATCAGTTTTAAAACGTGGTTAATTATGCTGTGCGCGGCAATGATTATGTTAACCGGTTGCCAAAGTAATTCAACAAATCAAGGTCGTCAATTTATTGAAGGACGCTTTAATGCACCTTTTACGGCCAATAAACCTCACCTCAATATTCCAGTCAACATTTCTGATTATATTAACCAAGTTGCCAAAATTAGAACGAATTCTCCGGCACTTTATCGTCAAAACGAAAAAATTTACCGTGCGATTGATAACTGGATCAATCAATCTTTAGGTACTGATGAACTTTATAAAGTCGGTTTGTCGAGTTATGAGATGGCAGGGCAAGATGAGATGGGCAATGTATTTTTAACGGGTTATTATACGCCCGTAATCAAAGCCCGCCACCAACCGACTGGCAAATTTAAACATCCGATTTATCGAATGCCAAATGGTGTTGGGAAACTACCGACACGTGAACAGATTTATAATGGTGCTTTAGCGGGTAAAGGTCTCGAAATTGCCTATAGTGATTCGCTAATGGACAATTTTATTATGGAAGTACAAGGTAGCGCATATATTGATTTTGAAGACGGTACGCCATTAGTTTTCTTCTGTTATGCGGGTAAAAATGGATCGGGATATACATCTATTGGCCGACTTTTAGTTGAACAAGGCGAAATTCCGAAAGAAAAAATGTCAATGCAAAGTATTCGTGATTGGGCCGATAGACAGAGTGAAAAACGGGTACATGATTTGCTGATTAAAAATCGATCGTTTGTCTTTTTTAAGCAACAATATAATGCTGAAGTAAAAGGTGCCGCAGGAGTACCACTCATTGCCAATGCGTCAGTTGCCTCAGATAAAACACTCATTCCAACTGGTTCGGTTGTATTGGTCGATGTTCCTTTGTTAGATAATGATGGGGAATATCGGGGTAGACGTGAAATCCGTTTAATGGTTGCTTTAGATGTGGGTGGCGCAATCAAAGGTCAACATTTCGATCTCTATTTAGGTATTGGCGATCAAGCAGGTAAGCAAGCTGGATATTATAAACATTATGGACGTGCATGGGTCATCCAACCTTAACGCCATTGATATCTCTTATTCCTTTTGTAACTATACGAATAGTTTAGCAAATGGGTAAAATTGCGTAATTCATCAGATGCAGTTTTACCCAATTGATTTGGTTTCTTATCTGCTAATCGACGTCATCTATGTAACCTGTTAAAATAACTAATAGGAAATAGATCTTGGGGAAGACCATGAGATTATGTGATTGTGATATAGAAGCTTATTTAAATGCCGGTAAACTAAAAATAATACCTAGGCCTGATGTGAGTTGTATTAATGGTGCAACAGTCGATGTGAGACTGGGTAATGAGTTCCGTATTTTTCGCGAACATACCACACCCTACATTGATTTAAGTGGCCCGAAAGAAGAAGTATCTGCTGCGCTAGAACGGGTGATGAGCCCAGAAATTATTCTGCCAGAAGGCGAAGCATTCTACCTGCATCCGGGTGAATTAGCCTTAGCTGTAACATTAGAATCGGTCACAATTCCCGATAATTTAGTGGGCTGGCTAGATGGACGATCTTCGTTAGCCAGACTGGGCTTGATGGTTCACGTCACGGCACACCGTATTGATCCAGGTTGGCAAGGTCAAATCGTATTAGAGTTTTTTAACTCGGGTAAAATACCGTTGGCGTTACGACCGGGTATGACAATCGGTGCACTAAGTTTTGAAACATTAAGTGGCCCAGCAGCAAGACCGTATAACCGCCGTCAAAATGCCAAATATAAAGATCAACAAGGTGTTGTGGCTAGTCGGATTGATAAAGATTGATAGCAAAAGGATAACAGAAATGATCAAGAAAATAGTTATTACCCTGTTTATTTTAATCATGGTCATTGTCATCGGTATTATCGCTTTAGTGGTTCTGATCGATCCGAATAATTTTAAAGGATTTATTTCAGACACGGTTAAGGACAAAACCGGTTACGAACTGACGATTGACGGTAATTTACGTTGGCATATTTGGCCACAAATTAGTATTTTAACTGATTCTGTAACGTTATCTGATGTAGGCGCGGCAAAACCGATTTTAACAGCAGATAATATGCGGTTAGATGTTGAGTTGCTCCCGCTGCTGAGTAAAGATTTAGCGGTCAAAAATGTATTGGTTAAATCAGCCGTGATTAACATTACCGACGAAAGTAAAGGTGACGTTTTTAAACAAAACAACTCACAAACAACCACCGCTCAAACAGACGATGCTACCCCGAAAACTCCAGCTACATCAGCAAATAAAAATAGCCACTGGTCATTTACATTAGATAAATTAGTTGTCGCCAATAGTACCGTGGTGTTGCAAAAAGAGAATGATTTTATTAATTTTCGTAATATTGAGATCGCTATTGCGAAAAAAGATCAGCAAAATGTCACTGTTGAATTAAGCGGTAATGTTAATCGTGATCAACAAGATCTGATTTATAGCTTAAATGCCGATGTGAATTTAAATCAATTCCCACAAAAGGCCGTCATTGATTTAAAAAATGTTACTTATGATTATAAAGGTGTGTCTGTCCCAACGGGTGAACTTCAAGGTAGTATGAGTGCGACAGTTAACTATCAACAATCTCCTTTATTACTTGAAAGTAAGAATATCCAATTTTCGGTTAATGGTATTGATTTTTCGGGTTCTGTCACAGCTGATCTAGAGCAAAAACCGTCGATTGATCTAACCTTAAATTCAGATAAAGTTGATGTAACACCGTTCCTTAATAATCAAAAACGGCAAACAGAAAGTGTTACGATTCAGCAAACGACGCCTGTTGTTACATCAAATGCGAAAGTATCCAGTAATGAACTTAATTTTTTAAATAATTTTAATGGCAAGGTATTACTCAATAGCAAACAAATTATTATCAATAAAATTGAGTTGGATAATGTTAATGTCAATGCGAATAATCAAGATGGTATAGCAACGTTTGACAATATCAGTTTTAATATAAGCGGTGGGAATATTAAAGCGAATGGTATTGCGAATGGCAAACAAAAAGTAACCGAAGTTAAATTGGCAACGGTAATTAAAGATGTCGATTTAGGATCGTTATTTATGGCATTAGAAATACCGAATGATTTAAAAGGATCATTAAATGCTAATGGTGATATTACAACAAATACGCTTAATTCTGATGCCATATTAATGGCACTACAAGGTCAATTAGCCGTTTCGGTAACGAAAGCACGATTGGATAATATTAATATTCCAAATATTATCCAAACAGCTGTTGCACAATACACGAAAGATGTCGCCACACCCGAAAATCAACAGAAATATACCGAGCTGCATGAACTCTCAACGCATGCAACGATAAGTCGCGGTAATATGAATTTAACAGCACTCAAAGCACGTTCAGAAACTTTAAATGTTGATGGATCAGGACGTGTTGGAATAGTAAATCAAGATTTAGATGTGGATTTACAGATTCAGATGTTAAGCGGTTGGAATGGGAAAAGTGATGTTATCGCCAAATTACAAAAAGTTGTTGTTCCCTTACGTATTTATGGTCAATTCAGTAAGTTAAATTATCAAGTCGAGGTCGATAAGCTGCTTAAAGATCTGTTTAATGATAAGTTGCAACAAGGATTAGATAAATTACGGGATCGCTTTAAACAAGGTGATAAGAGTGAAAGTGAGAGTAAATCAAACTCAAAACAGAAAGCAGCTAATATGTTAGGTGGATTGATTAACAGACTCTAAAATAGTCGCAAAATGAATAACCACAACGAGTGTGGCTCGTTGTGGTTATGTTATTTTTATCAATGCACACTAAATTAGTACAG
The DNA here is from genome assembly GCA_029433345.1 of Orbaceae bacterium ESL0727. Classification (GTDB taxonomy): domain Bacteria; phylum Pseudomonadota; class Gammaproteobacteria; order Enterobacterales; family Orbaceae; genus Gilliamella. The sequence goes on along the minus strand of JAQTHY010000001.1, from coordinate 160,757 downwards.
ATACATTGCTTTCATTTTTGGAATATCAACACCTAATACATTGGTTAAGTAGTTATCTACACTACCATGATCTTGCTTAATACGATCAAATGCTTTTCTAAAATAAGCTTCTTGAACTTCAAACTGTGGTTGCAATTCAGGTTGTTTTGCAATAATTGGCGCATATTTTTCTTTTAAGTATTTATTGGATAGCATGTGTTCTTTAAAGATAGTATCTTCATCGACACCTAATGCATACAGAATTAATGCTGCCCCCATACCGGTTCTATCTTTACCCGCTGAGCAATGAAATAGCAGTGGTAATTTGCTTTCATCTTGCACTAATTTGAAAAATTCTTTATAGGTATTTTGGATAGTTTTGTCGGTAACGAGCTCTTCATTGATAAAAATCATCCAATCGCGGACATCTTCTTTCGAAGTCGAACCAGGTTTTAGATTGGCTGACACAATATTTAATTGCACATCGTTTTTGACGGATTGAGGTAGACGATCAGGTAATTTAGTAATTTCATCGGGTCTTCTAAAATCGACCACTGTTACTAACGGTAAGCTAGATAAATAGGTTAAATCACTATTAGTTAAATGACCTAATTCATCAGAACGGATAAATTTATCCCATTTTATATGATGCCCATCTTTTGTACGTATTCCCCCTAAATCACGGAAATTATAGCCACCATCCATAGGTAGATGAGTATCAGCAATAATGCCACGACCATTTGGTGTTACAAGGCCAAAATAAGATCGACCTTCAGTACTAATATTCAATGGAAATTGACCTTTCCCCTTACCTTCGAGAATCGGTTTAGTATAATCGATGTTATCAGGCGATGTACCAATATAGAGTTTCCACGGTTCGGCAGCGCTCACATCAAGTACTGCTTTTTTAGTTGCTTTATCCCTAATAATTTGTGCAATTTTAGTGACATCAAGATTAGCTTGTTTTGACATAACTACCGTACTTGCTTGACCTTTTTGCGTAGTTAAGCTTTGTGTATCAACGCCTTGCGCTGATAATTGGTATGATGTTGCAGTTAATAACAACCCAACAAAAAGCATTTTCTTCATATTATTTTTCTCTCTTTTAGATAACTATTGTTAGTTAATTTTTAAACGCTCTGTCAATGAATCGTTTCAGCTTTTAAGGCCGAACAGGGATAAAAACAGAGCCAGTGTATAGTAATTTAAAAAGAGGGATATTGATCTAGTGCACAAAAACGTTAAAAGTAGATAAAATAAAAAACGTTATTGATTTGCGAACCATTCGTCTAATTTCTGTTTCAGTGGTTCGAGCCCTATACGTTTAGGTGATGAAAAAAGCGCAACGGTAATATCACCTTGGAAAGGTAAAATGGCTTCTTTGACTAGATTAAGCTGTTTTTTCTGTGCGCTCGACGCCAGCTTATCGGTTTTAGTCAACAATAACATGATGGGAATATTGACTGACACTGCCCAGCTAATCATTTGTTGATCTAAATCTTTCAATGGATGACGAATATCCATTAATACTATTAGTCCTTTTAAGCTTTCCCGTTTTTGTAAATATTCGCCTAATGATTTCTGCCATTTGCGTTTTAGCTCTTCAGGAACTTGCGCATAACCATAACCTGGCAGATCAACTAAGCGACGATTTTCTTCAACTTCAAACAGATTAATTAATTGTGTTCGACCAGGTGTTTTACTGGTTCTTGCTAAGTTTTTTTGATTGGTGAGCGTATTTAATGCACTTGATTTACCGGCATTCGATCGTCCTGCAAAAGCCACTTCTACACCACTATCTGTTGGTAGATGTGATATATCGGGCGCACTTGTAATAAAATGCGTTTTAGTATAGTTGAGTGGACGAATATCAGTCATGATCGAATTCCTTAATATGCAATAACAACACGCTTAATTAATGGCATATAGCCATTACCATTTAAGGCGGTGATTTAATTCTCTCGACTACTATCATTGGGGTTGAGAAGAGACAAGGTTGTGCAAAAGGTTACGCACAATATCCCATTATCTCTTTTCCCCATCTTCAAGTGGAAGAGATATTTCAATAAAATGTGTCGCTACTGTATAGAAAAAGTTAGCTGTTGACAACTTTTTCGACCGCCTTAGCAAGGCGAGCCATGCCTTCTTTAATATCTTCTTCTGGGATGATAAGTGATGGCGTGAAACGAAGTACATTAGGACCTGCATTTAATATCATGACTTTACATTCAGCCGCCATCGTTAAAAAATCTCTGGCTTTGCCGTGGTAAGGTAACTGTAATTCAGCACCTAACAATAAACCTTTACCTCGATATTCACGGAACACATTAAATTTAGCATTAATTTTTTCGAGTTCTTCAATAAAAATTGCGCGTCGTTTACTCACCCCTTCTAATACTTCAGGCGAATTGATAATATCAAAGGCGGCGTTACCGACCGCACAAGCTAATGGATTCCCTCCATAAGTTGTACCGTGTACGCCTGGATGCATAACAGCGGCAACATTATGGGTGGTTAACATCGCACTCATTGGGAAACCGCCCCCCAGCGCTTTGGCTGAAGTAAGAATATCTGGTGTGATCCCATATTGTTGATAAGTAAACAGTGAACCTGTACGTCCCATACCACACTGCACTTCATCAAATACGAGTAAGGCATTAAATTGATCACAAAGCTGACGTACACCAGCCAAAAATTCAGGCGTTGCTGAACTCAATCCGCCTTCGCCTTGTACGGGTTCTAACACCACAGCACAAGTATGATCATCAATTACCGCTTTTACCGCATCAAGATCATTAAATGGCACATGGACAATATCGGCTGGCTTTGGCCCAAAACCATCGGAGTATTTTGCTTGCCCCCCCACCGATACTGTGAACAGTGTACGGCCGTGGAAAGCTTGGTAAAAAGCGATAATTTTAGTTTTATATGGACTATATTTTTCAATAGCATAATGGCGGGCTAATTTAAATGCGGCTTCATTGGCTTCTGCACCGGAATTTGCAAAAAAGACGCGTTCAGCAAAAGTATTATCTATCAGTTTCTGAGCCAAAATAAGTGCGGGTTCGTTAGTAAACACATTACTAACATGCCAAATCTTTTCACTCTGTTCATGTAAGGCGGCAATCAATTTGGGATGGCAATGTCCCAATGCATTAACGGCAATACCGCCGGCAAAATCAATATACTCTTCACCTTGTTGATCCCAAACCCGACTCCCTTTACCTTTTACAGGAATAAATTGAGCAGGTGCATAAACAGGTAAAATAATTTGATTAAAGAGTTCTCGCGTAATGGGTAATTTCATTTAACAATCCTTAAGTAAAAGTAAAGGGATAATGGAGCGGTGCCAGTTATCCTCTAATATTATTGTTTTATTCCAACGATGCTTTATGCTAATTAGTTATTATGAATAACAGCTATCAACAACAGTTATCATCAACAGCATAGTGAAAAGGCGAAGGAATTGTATTAGATTCGACTCTACGACCCAACTATTCTTTTCACCTAATATTCAATGGGAATAACACTATTTTATGCCAATTAATAACCGTGTAAATAAATATTTATTCACTTTTTCTGATTTTATATTCATTGTCGATCGCGCTAGGGAATATTTTGCCTAATAAATTACAATAAGGATATAATAATCACCTTTCTTGGCGTTAATTCTTAGTATTGATTATCAAATTATGCACAGTAAAAAAGCACGTGGTTTATCGTTATTGCTGGTTTTTCTTCTTGCTGCAACCATTGGTGTCACGATCGCCAGCAACTATTATGCGCAACCTTTATTACATTCGATAACGGCTGATTTGCATATTGTGGTTGAAAATGCTGGTTATATTATGATGACAGCCCAATGTAGTTATGCTGTCGGATTACTATTTATTACCCCTCTTGGTGATAAAATCGAGCGCAAAAAACTGATTCTTATCTTGATGATATTGACCACTGCAGGTCTAGTAATCAGTGCAGTATCGACCAATTTATGGATGTTATTACTGGGTACCGCGATGACAGGATTATTTTCTGCCGTTGCACAAGTCTTAATTCCCTTTGCCGCGACATTATCAACCCCGGAATATCGCGGGCGTGTGGTGGGTACGTTAATGAGTGGTATGTTACTTGGCATTTTACTCGGTCGCGCTTTCGCCGGATTTATTTCGACGATTATGGATTGGCATATCGTTTATTGGATTGCGGCCACTATCATGTTGTTCATGACGCTCTTATTAGTGATTTTTCTGCCAACCTATCGTAACAAAACCACTATTCATTATTGGCCATTGATACTTTCTATTGCGACACTTTATCATCAAGAACGGACGCTAAGGATTCGTTCGTTATTGGCGATTATTTCGTTTGCTATTTTTTCACTGCTTTGGACGCCTCTCGCCTTTTTATTAAGCGATCCACCGTACCACTATTCTGATTTTATTATTGGACTCTTTGGATTAGCGGGTGCCGCAGGCGCCATGGGATCAGTGATAGTTGGGCGCTTATCCGATAAAGGCAAAGGGACATTAGCCACGTCGATTGGCCTTATTCTCTTGTTGTTGTCTTGGTTACCGCTTGCTTTTGCGCAATATTCACTTTTTGCGCTTATTCTTGGCGTGATTTTTTTAGACTTTGCGGTACAAGTCACACATGTTTCTAATATGAATGCCATTTATAAAATTAGGCCTGATGCTCGTAGCCGTATGAATACCGGTTATATGGTGAGCTATTTTAGTGGTGGTATGTTGGGTTCGGTAGCATCGACCTATCTTTTTAGCCATTATGGTTGGTGCGCGATTACCGTGCTCGGGATGCTACTTGCAATAATCGGTATTGTGATTTGGCATTACGCTTTACGCACTCAACCCAAACCTATAACGGATTGATTGGCAAGTAACTAAAGCTCGCACAAAGGAATTTACTGTTTATGTCTTCTGACGTGATCTCTCCACAAAATAATAAGTTAATCGAACAGTTTTTGGATGCGCTCTGGCTAGAGCGTAACTTAGCGGAAAATACCATCATCTCCTATCGATTAGATCTACATGCCTTAAGTAGTGCATTACAGCAACAGGATGTTACCTTCTTAACCGCACAAACTCTACATTTGCAAAATTTTTTATTGCAGCGAGTCGAAGCTGGCTATAAGGCGACCAGCTCTGCACGCTTACTCAGTGCAACAAAACGATTTTTTCAATATCTATACCGCGAAAAATATCGTAATGATGATCCTTCCGCGGTACTTTCTTCACCTAAATTACCGCAAAAATTACCCAAAGATTTGAGTGAATCGCAAGTGGATGCACTGCTCAGTTCACCCAATACCCAAGATCCGCTCGAATTGCGTGATAAAGCAATGTTAGAAGTCTTATATGCAACCGGCTTGCGTGTATCAGAATTAGTCGGTCTAGAAATGGATGACATCAGTTTGCGACAAGGTGTGGTACGTGTCATAGGGAAAGGAAATAAAGAACGGTTAGTGCCACTGGGTGAAGAAGCAGTTTATTGGTTAGAAAATTATTTTAAATATGGACGAGACGATCTCTTAAAAATAGGACCGATTGATGTTGTCTTTCCCAGCCGATTAGGCAAAAAAATGACTCGTCAGACTTTCTGGCATCGAATTAAATATTATGCGATACTATCGGGCATTAACGTTGACACATTGTCGCCACACGTATTGCGCCACGCTTTTGCTACCCATCTGCTGAATCATGGGGCAGATTTACGCGTGGTACAGATGTTGCTCGGCCATAGTAGTTTATCAACCACACAAATTTATACACATGTGGCAACTGAACGATTAAAAAATTTATACGATAAATATCATCCGCGAGCATAATGCCGGAATCAATAAGGAAAATGAAATGAAAAAATTATTAATAGGGTTAACATTATTTTCGACATGTGCGATGGCGGGGAATGCTGATATTGCGACTTCACTCAGTAAGCTCGGTTATACGGCGAAAGATATCAAAATTACAGATACACCCATTACAGGCATTAAAAGTGTGGTTACCCCGGATGGGGTATTTTATGTGACTGATGATGGCAAATATTTAACGCAAGGGCCAATTTATAATCTCGAAGGCAAAGAGCCGGTGAATATTGCCAATGGCAACAATGCACAATTAGTTAAATCCATTGATAAAGATGCGATCGTCTATAAAGCCAAAAATGAAAAATATGTGATTTCTGTTTTCACAGATTATACTTGTCATTACTGCAAATTATTGCACGAAAATATTCAACAATATTTAGATGTGGGTATTTCAGTGCATTATTTTGCCTTCCCTCGTGCCGGTGTGGATAGCGATGTAGGTAAAAATATGCAATCCATTTGGAGTGCAACCGATCGTAAAGCCGCTTTTGAAAACGCCTATAAAGGTAATAATATTACCCCAGCCAACAGCATGGTTCCTTATGTTGCGCAGCAGTTTAATGTAGGTAAAAAACTTGGCATTACTGGAACACCTGCGATTGTATTGCCTGATGGACAACTGGTATCAGGTTATGTGCCTGCAGATAAATTAGTCGACATGTTATCGAAAAATAATAAATAATAATCGATTGCATTGAAAAATGTGATTTTTTTCCGCTAGTTACAAGACTGGCGGAATAGAAGAAAAGGGATTTTATCAGATTTTTACCGATGCCCTTTTATTTTTGCGGATCTGCAATTGCCTCACAATATGTAGCTAGTTTGAATGATATACTTGAAGGATCTGAAGTCTCCATAAAATATGAATGAAAATAAAGTACACCGTCGACAATTACCCAACACCCCCGTTGAGTTCCCAAACACTATTCCACCTTTATTACAACGATTATATGCTTTACGCGGTATTACCTCGGTACAAGAACTCGATTATGCAACACGGAATTTATGCAATTATAATCTATTAAACGGCATGGATAATGCGGTTGAATTATTGTATCAAGCGATAAAAAACAATCAATCTATTATGATTGTAGGCGATTTTGATACGGATGGTGCGACTAGTACGGCACTGATTGTCCGAGCATTACGCAACATGGGCGCAAAAACAGTCGATTACATTATCCCCGATCGTTTTAATGATGGCTACGGATTAAGCGTCGCAGTAGTCAAAAAGGTGTTAGCACTTAAAGCTGAGATAATTATTACTGTCGATAATGGTATTTCGGCAAATGACGCTATCGCTTATGCGAAACAAAATGGTCTATCTGTCATTGTGACAGATCACCATTTGGCCCCCGAAACCTTACCTCTTGCCGATGCGATTGTGAATCCAAACTTAAGTGATTGTGATTTTCCATCCAAATATTTAGCCGGTGTGGGGGTGACTTTCTATTTCATGTTGGCATTGCGCGCTAAATTACGACAAGTAAATTGGTTTACGGAACACAATATTCCTGAATATAACTTAGCAAATTTACTCGATCTTGTTGCCTTAGGAACGGTTGCTGATGTGGTCAGACTGGATCACAATAACCGTATTTTAGTCCAACAAGGTGTGAATCGTATCCGTTCGTCAGTTTGCTGTATTGGGATTCGGACATTACTTGAGATTGCTAAAAAAAATCCCAAGACTATATCCTCTATTGATCTGGCCTTTTCGGTTGCACCTCGCTTAAATGCGGCAGGGCGGATGGATAATATGTCACTGGGCGTCGAATTACTACTTTGTGATGATAGCAAAACAGCACGAGCTATAGCGGAAGATCTGGATACATTAAATCGTGATCGTAAAGCGATTGAGCAAACTATGCAGAAAGAGGCCTTGGCATTTGTTGCGCAGATTGAAAAAGAACAACAACAGATTCCAAGTGGTTTAGTGGTATATCATCCCGAATGGCATCAAGGTATCATCGGTATCTTATCATCACGCTTAAAAGATACGTATCACCGTCCAGTTATCTCTTTTGCGGCATCTGAAGAAGGATTTTTAAAAGGATCTGGTCGCTCTATTCCCGGGGTACATTTACGGGATCTGCTTGATGCCATCGATCAAGAAAACCCAGGATTAATCAATAGCTTTGGCGGGCATGCAATGGCAGTTGGACTCACTATTCGTGAAGCCAATTTACCGCTATTTTCCGCCTGTTTTGAAGCATTATTAAAGCAAAAATTAACGGCTGAATTATTGCATCCCATCATTGAAACCGATGGTGAAGTCGAACCGCAATACTTCACGTATGAATCAGCTAAGCAAATAAAAGAATCAGGGCCATGGGGCGAAGGGTTTCCCGAACCACTTTTCGACGGTGAATTTGTTATTCATCAACAACGCTTATTTGGTGATAAACATCTACGTTTAGTATTAGAACCGCAAGCGGGTGGCGCATTGGTTAATGGCGTAGCATTTAATATTAATCGACGAATATGGCCTGATTATTCGGCAAAAAAAGTGAAATTAGTGTATAACTTAGCTACTGATGAATTCCAAGGAAACCAATCGGTACAATTGCTAATTAGGCATTTGTGGCCTATCGCGTAAGCGGTGAAAATTGATTATAATTACACAATCCACTAAGTTGTGGTGTGGTAAGCTAGCGTTAATGGGATTATTCAAAAGGATTAAAAATGCATATTCATATTCTTGGTATTTGTGGCACTTTTATGGCAGGCATTGCCTTAATTGCACGCTCACTTGGTCATAAAGTGACAGGATCGGATAAAAATGTTTATCCTCCAATGAGTACATTGCTACAAAAAGAGCATATTGATCTGATTGAAGGTTATGATCCTGTGCAATTACAACATGCACCTGATTTGGTGATTATTGGCAATGCCTTATCACGCGGCAATCCTTGCGTCGAGTATATTCTTGATAAGAATATTCCTTATATCTCTGCACCACAATGGCTACATGACAATGTGTTATGTCACCGTTGGGTTATTGCCGTAGCGGGCACTCACGGCAAAACAACCACTGCAGGTATGATCAATTGGATCTTAGAACAACAAGGTTATCAACACGGTTTTGTTATTGGCGGTGTACCGGGGAATTTCGATGTCTCAGCCAGATTGGGCGAAGGTCAATTTTTTGTGATTGAAGCCGATGAATATGATTGTGCTTTCTTTGATAAACGATCTAAATTTATGCATTATTGCCCGAAAACGCTAGTGTTAAATAATTTAGAGTTTGATCATGCCGATATCTTTGCCGATCTCGCTGCCATCCAAAAACAGTTCCATTATTTAGTCCGCCTAGTGCCAAGTAAAGGGCAGATTATCTCTTCACAAGAAGATGTTAATTTAAAACAGGTCTTGGCGAAAGGATGTTGGAGTGATCAAGCATTTATTGATTCTAGCACAGGTTGGCAAGCCAAACGGATTGCGAGTGATGCCAGCCAATTTACCGTCTATTTGCATGGGAAAGAAGTGGGTGAAGTCAACTATGGATTAGTTGGGGAACACAATATGCATAACGCCCTGATGGCGATTGCAGCAGCCTATAATGTCGGTATTGCACCACACGATGCTTGTCAGGCATTGGGTTCGTTTATTAATGCTAAACGGCGTTTAGAACTTTATGGTGAAGTTGTCATTAAAAATGGTGAAACAGAAGGTAACGAAAGTACCGTAAATGAAGAAACCAGTATCGAGATTTATGACGATTTTGCGCATCATCCGACAGCTATTTTAGCAACCTTAGAAGCGTTACGCAGTAAAATTGGTGCGAATCGACGCATTTTAGCCGTTTTAGAACCACGCTCTAACACCATGAAATTAGGTGTGTTAAAAAATGAGTTGGCACCTGCTTTAGGTCGTGCTGATGAAGTGTTTCTTTTCCAACCTGAACATTTATCGTGGCTGGTTGCTGATGTTGCCGAAGTGTGTATCCAACCTGCACACTGGTCAGGAGATTTAGATCTCCTTGTCGAAATGATTGTTAAAGAAGCTAAACCGAACGATGTCATTTTGATTATGAGTAATGGTAATTTTGGTGGTATTCATCAAAAGATTCTTACTGCGTTAAATAAACAGTTTAATCGTCAAGAAACCATCATTTAAACGTAGCAATAAGGGGCGGCAATGCAAGATGATCCGGTAACCAATGATACCAGAATAAATAGGATAAAAACTGGCAGTATTAAGGCAGATTATCGCCAAATCGATGACATCAGCATTGCTAACCGAACAGTCAATAATACGCGGGAATATTTAATTTCTGTTGCTGAAATGCAACGTTACGACGCACAGACTATCCATCAAGTTGGCTTACCTGCCTTGCTATTAATGGAACGTGCAGCTTTATCAGTAATGGAACAGCTCAAACTAAATAAATTCAAACTAGACAATGTGGCTGTTGTTTGTGGTTATGGTAACAATGGCGGTGACGGTGTTGCAATTGCACGTTTATTAAAATTACAGCAAATTGCTGTGACGCTCTATATGATCGGTAATGGCGAGCATCTTTCGCCTGAAACTAAGCAACAACTTAAAATTGCCGATTACTATAATCTCTCCATCCATACTCAGCTTCCTGATTCTTTTGCTCATTACACCACAGTAATAGATGCCATTTTCGGTATCGGATTGAATCGTATGGTGAGTGGGATATTTGCCGATGCGATTCACTTAATCAATCAAAGCCAAGTTGCTGTCCTCGCTGTTGATATTCCGTCAGGTATTGATGCCGATACCGGTAAAAAATGGGGCGTTGCCATTAAAGCCACGCAGACAGTGACGTTTGCTTATCCGAAATTGGGGCTAATACTTTATCCGGGTGCTGACCTAACTGGTAAAATAACTGTTGCAGATATTGGTATCTATGCAGATATATTGCCAATTCATTATAGCTATTCTTTTTCTGCCTTAAAAAGATTATTACCGGTGAGAGCTAACTATAGTAATAAAGGCAGTTTTGGCCGTGTTCTGGTGATTGCGGGTTCGCAAACCATGAGTGGTGCAGCTTATTTTTCAGCTAAAGCGGCGTATCGGACGGGAGCAGGATTAGTCAGAATTTACACCCCTGAATGTAATCGCACACTCTTATTGAGTCAATTGCCCGAAGGTTTACTCACCACATATGATCCTAATCAGGTGGATGAAGCGCAATTAAGAGAAACGATTCAATGGGCCTCGGTGATTGTGATTGGTCCAGGAATGGGGTTATCAGCCACCACTAAACAGATTTTAACCGCAGTACTAACAGAACGCTTAGTCCCGGTCATTATTGATGCGGATGGACTTAATGTTTTAGCCGAAGATATGTCGATGTTATCTAACGCAACCAGGCAAGCCTCTTCACAACATCAGCCTATTATTGTTACGCCACATTTAGGCGAAATGGCGCGTTTGACACACAGATCAATTGCTGAGATTAGTGACCATTTACTCAGTTGTGCCAAACAGTTTGCGTCACAATACCGTGTGATCTGTGTCCTGAAAGATACCCGAACGATTGTGGCAGCAGCAGATGAAGAAGCGATCTATATCAACCAATCTGGTAATAATGGTATGGCGACAGGTGGGGCAGGAGACGTCTTAACGGGCATTATTGCCGGACTCATTGCACAACATCTTCCTGTATTAACGTCCGTCACTACGGCGGTTTATTTGCATGGTCTAGCCGGTGATGCCGCTGCGCAAAAAAGGACAGCATATAGCGTAATAGCTGATGATATTATTGATGGTATCAGTGACGTGTTGTTAACCCTATAATCCGCTATTTTCCTTATCTTTTAGCCCTATTTTGCTAAAACTAATCCGCAAAATAGGGGGGTGATTTTCAGGATAACGCGTAGATGAATAATGTAGATAAACAATATAGATGCACGCTATTTTTATTCGCAGCTTATTTTAATGGCTAATCCACCACGGGATGTTTCACGATATTTAGCATTCATGTCTTTACCGGTTTCATACATGGTTTCGATGACTTTATCTAACGAAACTTTCGCACCGCTAGTTCTGCGCATCGCCATACGGCTAGCATTGATGGCTTTAACCGCCGCAATCGCATTACGCTCAATACAGGGAACTTGCACTTGCCCACCGACAGGATCACAGGTGAGACCTAAATTATGTTCCATCGCAATTTCGGCCGCCATACAAACTTGATTGGCATTGCCGCCCAGTAATTCGGTTAAGCCAGCGGCTGCCATTGAACACGCCACACCAACTTCACCTTGGCAGCCAACTTCAGCCCCTGAAATTGACGCATTCATTTGATAAAGTTGACCAATGGCGCCACAAGTCAGAAAGAAGCGTAGACAGATGTTGGGAGTCAGCGGATTGATAAATTTATCATAATAGGCAAGCACGGCGGGAATAATACCGCACGCCCCATTAGTTGGCGCCGTCACCACGCGTCCACCTGATGCATTTTCCTCACTGACGGCAAACGCAAACATATTAACCCAATCCAGAATAATCATTGGATCACTATTATCCTTTTGAGTCGACAGTTGTCGATAAAGCGGATAAGCACGGCGAGGTACTTTGAGCGGTCCCGGTAATAATCCTTCATTCAACATCCCTTTTTTTATGCAATCGAGCATGATATTGCCAACACGGCTAAAATAACTTTCGATTTCAGCATAGGAATGCATCTGGAGCTCATTTTTCAAGATCACGGTAGAAATAGAAAGTGCATTGTCATTGCAATAATGCAAAAGTTGTTCTGCTGATCTAAAAGGATAGGGGAGTGACACACGACTTTGTGGCTGCTGCTTAAATTCCGCTTCGGTCACAATTTTACCTCCACCAACCGAATAGTATCGGTTTTGTAGGAGTAATTGTTCGTTGTGATAAGCAGTAAGTTGCATGCCATTTTCATGCAACGGCAAAAATTGTGGATGAAACCGTAAATTTTGCTTTAAATTAAAGTGAATGGTATAACGACCTTGATAAATCGATAATTGATCAGTTTTTTGTATATTTCCGATAAAATCTGCAATTGCGTCAATATCAACTGTATCAGGTTTTTCGCCCGCCAGCCCCATAATAATAGCGATATCCGTATGATGTCCTTTACCGGTTAACGAGAGCGAACCATACACATCGGCAACAATTGTGGTCACCTCTTTTATCTGCTGATTTTCGATCAACTGATCAATAAATAGTTTAGCGGCGCGCATAGGGCCGACGGTATGTGAACTCGATGGGCCAATACCAATTTTAAATATATCAAATACTGAACTCATTCATTCCTCGGTTGTATGATTTTTTTCATGTTCTAATAGCCATGCTTTTCGCCATAATCCGCCAGTATACCCAGTCAATGTTCCATTCGCACCAATAACACGGTGGCAAGGAATAATAATACTAATACGGTTCATGCCATTGGTATTCGCCACGGCTCTTACCGCTTTAGGCTGTTCGATATGTTTGGCTTGTGCTTGATAAGAACAGGTCTCTCCATATGGAATTGTCATCAATGCATGCCACACCTTTTGTTGAAACACGGTGCCTTTGATATCCAATGCGACCGAAAATTGCTGCCGCTGACCGGTAAAATAATCTTTTAGCTCATGTTCTGTTTGTGTTAAATGCGGATTATGGATAGGTGGATTATCACTATTTCGCTTCTCATCTATATGAATTAGCGTTGCATTATAACATTTTATTAGCTGCTTAAATGTATTTTCAAGCTTTGGTCCATCACAGAAGTCTAGCAAACAGAGCCCATCTTTAGTGGCGCCCATATACATTAATCCAAGGGGCGTGGTGAGCTGTTTAATAGAGATTATATTTTTATCCATCCTATCCTCATATATTTCTTTATCTATTGCTTCTTTAGGTATTGTCTCTTTATAAATCGCATAGCGTTATTTTACTTGAAGATAAGAACTGCGTCGTTAAATTTACGCTTTTTCTTATTAATAATAGATTGCAGAATAGATGTAATAATGGATTTAGTAATAGATAAGGATAAGATATCTATTACTATCTGATTTTTGTCTGTGATTTTAATCATATTCTTATTTGGATGTTTCAGAACTATACTACGTTTATGTCAAATTTTTTATAGTATTGTTATATGCTAAATATTGTTATACGCTAACTCGCCAACCAATCCGTTATCACGGTTAAGACTTCTTGGGTTTTTTCGGCATGTACATTATGCCCAGCGCCGTCAATGGTGATGATTTGTGCATAGGGGAATTGAGAAACAATGTCGGCATAGTCATCATCACTGATGTAATGTGAATTTCCGCCACGGATAAATAGTGCCGGCCCATACCATGGTGGTATGGTTTGCCAATCGCGAATCTGCTCATATTGAGGAATGATAACGGCAAGATTAGGTAACCAATGGTCATGTTTAAACGATTTCAGTAAAAAATGGCTGGTAGCATCATCTAAACCTGCCTCATGCAAATGGGTTATAATCTGTTTTTTATCGGTAAGCTGAACAGTTGGTTTGAGTGCGGCGAACACCTGTTTATTCGGATCACGTCTAGCAGCATCATCGTGATAAGCAACAGGGGCAATATCCAAAATGACTAACTGTTTAATTAAATTCGGTGCCACTTGGGTTAATTTCATGGCAACTTTGCCCCCCATCGAATGGCCAATTACAATGATCTCGGTAAGTTGCAAATCATGACACAATTCAACAATATCTTCTGCCATTAACGCATAATCCATACTGTCTGACCAAGGTGACAAACCATGATTACGCATATCAACTTGTATGATCTGGTAATGATCCACAAGTCCTTTTGCCAGTTGACTTAAATTATCTAAATTACCTAAAACACCATGTAAGAATAATATAGGTTTACCGATACCGTGTTGTTTATAGTTCAGTTTCATGTAATAAATCCTGTCTAACTATTGTCTATGTTTGTGATCACTAATATGCACCGTTAAGTCTTAAATTTAAGTTCTGATTCCACCGTTTTTTTCATTCGTCTTCACGCATAACAGGTATATTCTAGGCTAGTAAGTTATGGTAGAATTCTAAGCCAAATTTAGTCAATAATGTTATTTACTATGTTACAAGATAATCCACTACTTGCCCAACTAAAGCAACAACTCCATGCGCAAACTCCCCATGCTGAAGGTATCGTTCGTGCTCACGAAAAAGGTTTTGGTTTTTTAGATGTTGATAATAAAACCAGTTATTTTATTTCAGTGGCGAACATGAAAAACGTTTATCACGGCGATAAGGTATCAGGCACAATTATCAGTAACAATGGTAAAGAGTCATTTGAGCCCGACACCTTAATTGAAACAACATTGCACAACTTTATTGCTAAAGTCGGCTTCCAAAATAAATCGATGGTCATCTACCCCGAAAATCGCCCTTTTGCGATTCGCTGTAAAGTGAACGCACAAGTTAGTGAGCATTTAAAAGAGGGTGATTGGGTGATGGCCACGCTGATTTCGCATCCATTACAACCAGGTAAAAATAGTTTTTTTGCTGAAATTACGCAATTTATCGTCGCGGGTAATTCGCCTTATCAATTATGGTATAAAACATTGGCTCGCTATGGCCTTGAAACTGCCGCGCCAGACTATCATGAACTGACTATCGCGCCGGACGAAATGGAAAACCGGGAAGATCTGACCCATATCGCTTTCTTTACCATTGATAGTGAAAATACACAGGATATGGATGATGCTATTTCATTAGCGCAAGATGCGCAGGGTAATTATCAATTAATGATCGCCATTGCCGATCCGACAGCTTATGTTTTGCCCAATAGTGCGCTCGATAACATCGCTAAAATGCGAAATTTCACGACCTATTTACCTGACTTTACCATCCCAATGTTACCTAAAGTGTTAGCTAACGAACTCTGTTCCCTTAAAGCTGGGCAAAAACGGCCGGTCATGATCTGTCGAGTGAATATTGATCATCTGGGTAATATCCTTGACGATATGTCCTTTATGCCCGCGTGGATCGAATCTAAAGCAAAGCTTTCTTATAGCAATGTTTCCGATTTCTTAGAAAATCAGCACCAATTATTATTGGATGACCAATTAGTTGATCGTCAAGTACTATCCCAACAACTCAAGTTATTGGCTGATTTATGTCAACTTCGGATGACATGGCGCAAAAATAATGCGTTAACATTTAAGGACAATGGCGATTATCGTTTTGTTTTTGACGAAAATCATTGCGTCAAAAATATTATTAAAGAGAGCCGCCGTATTGCAAACCGTATGGTAGAAGAGGTGATGGTAATAGCTAATCAGGCCTTGACACAGTTATTTACTGATAAAATTGGTTTTGGTATTTTTAACACCCACAGTGGATTTGACAGCAAATATACCGAACAGATTCTCAACGTATTACATGATAATGCACTCACGGATATTGATAAAACAGCATTATCTTCATTAACCAGTTATATACAATTACGCCGTTTGATTGATGATAATGACTTTTTAGCGGCGCGATTACGCAAGTTTCAAAGTCCTGCAGATTTTGCGATTGAACCACAACCCCATTTTGGTTTAGGATTTACCGCTTATGCCACATGGACATCGCCCATTCGTAAATATGGTGATATGGTCAATCACCGTTTAATCAAAGCTTTTATCCGTTCACAAACGTTCACTAAACCTGAGCTCGAACAGTTAAAGACCATGAACGAAAGGCGAAAAATGTTGCGTTTAGCGGAACGTGATATGGCTGATGCGCTTTATACACAATATCTCACCGATAAAATTGGCCAAACCTATTTAGCTGAAATTATTGATATTAATCGCGGTGGTGCGCGCGTTCGATTACTGGACATTGGCGCTGTTGCTTTTATGCCGTTATCGATGATTCACCCTGTTCGTAATGAGATTGCTTCGTTCCTGGATGAAGCTGTGATCAAAATTAATGATGAAATTTGCTATAAATTAGCGGATCAGGTTTCGGTGATGATTCACGAAGTCAAAACCGAAACGCAAACTATCATCGTCAAATTAATGATCAACAATGAATAATGGTGTGAATTAAATTTTGCTCATTCGTGTGAAGTTTGGCAAAATAGTTAGCTAACTATAGTTAACAAGGTATAGTCAACAAGATATAGTCAACAAAGTGTAGTCAACGTAATATAGCCAACATCGTAATCGGATTTATTTAGCGTATCTCATTATCATGTCTTACCCCACAAGGGGTAAGACAAATTAGAACAGGAATTGGACTGAGAATGATTGAGCGGATCAAACAAATAGCAACATTATTTCTGCTTTCTGCATGCGGATTGACACTTCTAGTTGCCCCTTTATACGCAAATGAAACCGTTCATTCTAATAAACCGACCGAGAAAGCCGAAACTGCAATAGAAGAATCGGCAATAAAAGAATCCGCAATAGAAAAAACAGACGTCGAACCAGCGCCGCATCAACTGGCCAGCCAAGTTGATTTAGTCAATATGCCTAGCGAAAAAATTTATCATCAAACTATTTTTTCACTGCTCGGCGATCCCAAATATAGCGAAAACTTTGCACATTTTGCTTATGTTGATCCTAACGCCCCTAAAGGTGGCACTATCCGACTTGCTGAAGTCGGTAATTTTGATAATTTTAACCGTTACGCAAGTCGTGGTGCGCCAGAAATAAATTCTGCATCAATTTATGAAACACTGTTTACTAACTCTGCTGATGACATTAGTACCTATTACCCATTAATTGCGACATCAATTACCTATTCCGATCGTTATCAATGGGCAGAAGTGACACTCAATCCTGCTGCACATTTTCATGATGGTGTACCGATTACCGCGGCTGATGTTGAGTTTAGCTTTACTAAATTTATGACTGAAGGGGTATCCCAATATCGCGTCTATAATGCGGGAATTACCGTTAAAGCTATCGCGCCCTATTTAGTCCGTATCGAACTACCGACAGGTAATCGTGAAAAATTGCTAGCTTTTGTCGGCGATATGACAGTTTTGCCGAAACACTTTTGGCAAGATCATAATCTATCCGAACCTCTGACTACACCACCATTAGGCAGTGCTGCATACTATATTAATGATTACAAATTAGGTCAGTACGTTGTTTATCAACGTGATCCTCATTACTGGGGGGCGAATTTACCGGTCAATAAAGGATTATATAATTTTGATCAGAAACGGATCGATTATTATATGGATAGCAGCGTAGCCCTAGAAGCATTTAAGGCAGGCGAATATGATTTCCGTGCTGAGTCACAACCGAAAAATTGGTATACCCAATATCAAGGTAACTATTTCGATCATGGTTATATTATAAAACAAGAAGATGAAGTCAAAATCGCTACACAGACGCAATGGTTAGCCATTAATCTACAAAAACCGATTTTCCAAGATAGTCGTGTTCGCCAAGCATTAACGTTAGCTTTTGATTTTGATTGGCTAAACCGCGCCTTTTACTATAACAGTTATAAAAGACCACGCAGTTTTTTTGAAAATACCCTCTATGCGGCTACCGGTAAGCCAAGTAAACAAGAGATAGCGTTACTCGAACCGTTTAGAAAAATCATTCCTGCTACTGTTTTTGACGACGCGTACAATTTGCCCGCAAGTGATGCAAGTGGATTTAATCGTCACAATTTATTAATCGCCGCGCAACTTTTAAAAGAATCAGGATGGATTGTAAAAAACGGTAAGCTGATTAATAGTGTGACGGGCGAACCCTTTAAATTTGAGCTCCTTACCTACATGGGGGCTGATATAAAATATGCTATTCCTTATCAGCAAAATCTAGCTCGATTAGGAATCGACATGACAATTAGCGCATTCGATTATGCACAAATTACGCGGCGTTTACGTGAACGCGATTATGATATGATGCCGAGAGTCTATATGGCGGTCAATCATCCCACCTCTGATTTGATGATTTTATGGGGGAGCCAATATTTAGATTCATCATGGAATGCATCAGGCTTGCACAATGAGGCGATTGATAGCTTGATCGAACAAATTGCTAAACATAATAACGACCAATCGTCGTTGATTCCATTAGGGCGAGCCCTAGATCGTGTTTTAACCAACGAATATGCCATGATCCCTATGTGGTACCCACATTATACGTATTACGCTTATTGGAATAAATTTGGCAAACCGACTATTTCGCCGATTTATAATATCGGGGTAGCCAGTTGGTGGTATGATGCAAAAAAAGCCGCAACCTTGCCTAAGAATCAGGAATATTAATATGCTAAATTACTTTCTGCGTCGATTATTACTGATCATCCCCACACTGTTTGTGATTTTAACGATCAATTTTTTTATTGTCCAAATTGCGCCAGGTGGCCCGGTTGATCAAGCAATTGCATTACTTGAGAACGGCCCGCAAGCGGCATCCAACGCATTATCGAGCAGCGATAGTCCCGCACTCCAACCGCTGACCAATCAGCATGACTCAACTTACCGTGGGGCACGAGGGCTTGATCCCCAAATCGTCAGTCTCATCGAAAAACAATATGGTTTTGATAAACCTATTTTCGAACGCTATTTATCTACCCTAAAAAATTTCTTATTATTTGATTTCGGTAATAGCTTTTTTAAGAGTGAATCTGTATTAGGATTGATTATTAATAGTTTACCTGTATCCATTTCATTAGGGTTATGGAGCACATTATTGGTCTATCTTATTTCGATTCCTCTTGGTATCCGTAAAGCGGTTAAAGATGGTTCTAAATTTGACTTTTGGTCGAGTACGATCATTATTATTGGCTATGCCATCCCGCCCTTTTTGCTCGCGGTACTGTTAATTGTGCTATTCGCAGGGGGGAGTTACTGGGATCTATTCCCGCTGCGGGGATTAGTGTCTGCCAATTTTGATCAACTCGATAATTGGGGAAAAATAAAAGATTACGCGTGGCATATCTGTTTACCCACTATCTCTATGGTTATCGGCGGTTTTGCGTCATTGACGATGTTAACCAAAAATTCATTCTTAGACGAAATCCGTAAACAATATGTGGTTACTGCAAGAGCAAAAGGATTAAGTGAACGGAAAATTCTTTATAAACATGTATTTCGTAACGCAACGTTATTGATTGTTTCGGGTTTCCCGACTGCATTTGTCGGCATCCTGTTTACGGGATCACTGCTGATTGAAATTATTTTTTCATTGCATGGATTGGGTTTATTAGGATATGAAGCTATTATTCAGCGTGATTACCCGGTTATTTTTGGCTCTCTTTATATTTTCACACTGATTGGGTTAATAACTAAAATTTTATCGGATTTAATGTATATGCTGATTGATCCACGTATCGATTTCGAGGCTCGCTAACTGATGACAACAGAACAAGCCATGGGCAATAATGCACCAGACAATAAGTCAATGACCCACGATCCAATGAACCACGATTCAATGAACAATCGGTTAACGGATGGTTGCGTCACCAATGATAATGCCATTGCTCACAACACTATTAATCATAGTGCCATCAATTATAGTACCTTGAATCATAGTACCGTAAATAATAGTACCGTAAATACAGATTCGATTGATGATGAATTACCGGATGGCCAATTCACCAACAGCCATTGTTCAATTAATCAATTACGATGGCAACGCTTTAAAAATAATCGCCGTGGTTACTTTTCACTCTGGCTATTTATGATCTTTTTTATGCTAAGTTTGGCGGCCGATTTTATTGCCAACGATAGACCTATATTTATTAAATATCAGGATAATTACTATTCACCTATTTTCCATTTTTATCCCGAAACAGAATTTGGTGGCCAATTCGAGACGCAAACTAATTTCCTCGATCCAGTTGTACAAGCAAAAATAGAGGCGAATGGCTGGATTTTGTGGGCGCCTTTTCGCTACAGCTATAACATGTTAATCTATAATACTGATCAAACGTTCCCAACTGCACCTTCCGCCACACATTGGCTTGGCACAACAGATGCCGGATTTGATGTATTGGCTAATATTTTATATGGTTTTCGGATCTCAATGTTTTTCGCCATTTTGTTAACATTATTGACATCTATTATTGGTGTGACGATAGGGGCAATCCAAGGTTATTATGGCGGCAAAGTGGATCTATTAGGGCAACGATTTATCGAAATCTGGAGTGGTCTACCAGAACTGTTTGTGATTATTCTGCTTGCCAGTATTTTGCCACTTAACTTTTGGTGGTTATTAGCTATTACTGTTCTATTTGGTTGGATGTCGCTAGTCGCGGTGGTACGTGCCGAGTTTTTACGCACGCGTAACTTCGATTATATTCGTGCGGCAAAGGCAATGGGTGTTAGCAATATGAAGATCATGTTTCGCCATATGCTTCCCAACGCCATGGTAGCCACGTTAACATTTTTACCTTTTATTTTATGTGGTGCAATCACGACGTTAACTTCACTCGATTTTTTAGGTTTTGGTTTACCACTCGATTCACCGTCACTTGGACGCCTATTGCTGCAAGGTAAAAATAATTTACAAGCGCCTTGGCTAGGTATCAGTTCATTTGTCATTATCGCTACACTACTTTCATTACTGATTTTTATCGGCGAAGCCGTCCGTGATGCTTTTGATCCGAATAAAGGAGCTTATCGATGAGTTCCCCTTTACTGTCTGTCCAAGATTTAAGTATTGCCTTTAAACAAAACAACCAAACGCAATTAGAGGTTGTCAATCACATTAGTTTTGACATCCACCCACAAGAAACGTTGGCGTTAGTTGGGGAATCAGGCTCAGGGAAAAGTATCACCGCTTTGTCGATTTTGCGGTTACTGCCTAAACAGCATGTGGTTTACCCCAATGGAGATATTTTGTTTGCTGATCAATCGCTATTAAAAGCATCTGATAAACAATTACGCCAAATCCGTGGTAACCAGATTAGTATGATCTTTCAAGAACCAATGGTGTCGCTTAATCCATTACATACGGTCGAAAAACAGCTCTACGAAGTGCTATCGCTACATCGTGGTATGCGTCGTCATGTAGCGCGCGGTGAGATTTTGCTCTATCTAGATCGGGTAGGAATTAAAGAGGCCAAGCGTAAATTATCTGCCTATCCTCACCAACTATCTGGTGGTGAACGGCAACGTGTCATGATAGCGATGGCCGTACTTACTAATCCGCAACTGCTTATTGCCGATGAACCCACAACGGCATTAGATGTTTCGGTACAGGCACAAATCATTCAACTTCTTAAAGAGTTAAAACATGAGCTAAATATGAGTATTTTATTTATCTCACATGATCTTGGAATCGTCAAACGGATGGCGGATAAAGTTGCGGTGATGCGTCAAGGGCAAATCGTTGAACAAAACAGTCGTCACCGGATATTTTTACGCCCCGAACATGACTATACTAAAATGTTGTTAAATTCTGAACCGGATGGCGATCCTGTCCCTTTACCTGATGCGCCGGGCATCTTACTTAATGTGAATCAACTGGATGTTGATGTGATAACCAAACGCAATCTTTTTGGTTCGCAAAAAAAACGGATTGTCGATAACGTTGGTTTTACAGTACATCAAGGCGAAACGGTAGGGCTGGTCGGTGAATCCGGATCAGGGAAAAGTACAACTGTACTGGCAATTTTAAGGCTGATAAAATCACAAGGCCATATTGCGTTTGATAGCCATTCATTACAGAATCTGAGTAATAAAAAGTTGTTACCGTTTCGTAGTCGTATGCAAATTGTCTTTCAAGATCCTTTTTCATCACTCAATCCTCGTTTTAATGTTGAGCAAATTATTAGTGAAGGCATCATAACGCATAAAAAATATAACAAAATTGAACGTGAACGCGCTGTCATTAAAATTATGCAAGAAGTGGGGCTTGATCCTGACACTCGTTTCCGTTATCCGATGGAATTTTCGGGTGGTCAACGGCAACGTATTGCTATCGCAAGAGCATTGATATTACAACCGGAACTCCTTATTTTGGATGAACCAACGTCATCACTTGATCGCACTATGCAGCGACAAATCATTCAATTGCTCAAATCGCTACAAGAAAAATACCATTTAAGTTATTTATTTATTAGCCATGATTTGTCGGTAATTCATGCTTTATGCCACAAAATTGTGGTGATGAAAGACGGTAAAATTGTCGAACAGGGATTGCGTGATAAACTCTTTAATCATCCCGAAAATAGTTACACCAAAACATTGTTATCTTTTTTAGAAAAAAAACCTCGCATGAGGCCTAAAACGGTAAAAAAAGATCCAAAACCCAATGATAAAGTAAAATGGGATGATGCTTTATTGATTCGGAAAAAATAACGTCATCTATCCCTATTATCAATCTGTTTTGTCCATTGTTAGGGGAATGCATAGGCAAATTCGCGATATAATCAATATGACTTGCCATTGATACTGATTCAGTATGCTAAAAGGAGTAAAATATGGCCAAAAAACCGACTAAAGATCCTTCATTTGAAGAGATCCTACAGCAGCTTGAAACTGTTGTGACTCACCTTGAAAATGGGGATCTCCCACTTGATGAAGCATTAAGTGAGTTTGAAAATGGCATCAAGTTGGCGCGCACAGGTAAACAACAATTACAACAAGCAGAACAGCGTATCCAGATTTTAATGTCGGAAAATAGTGATGCTGAATTAACAGAATTTGTAGCTGATAAAAATGAATCCTTATAATTTATCCGTACTTAATCCGTTACAAAAACGGGTTGAGGACTTTTTAACCAATTCGATTACCCAAATACCGACCTCTACTTTACAGCAGGCCATGCGTTATAGCTTATTGGCGGGTGGGAAACGTATCCGCCCGATTTTGGTTTATATTACGGGCCAAATGTTTGGTTGTGATCTGACTAAATTGGATATTCCAGCCGCTGCCATCGAATCTATCCATACTTATTCACTGATCCATGATGATCTACCGGCGATGGATGATGATAAGCTACGTCGTGGAAAACCGACTTGCCATATTCAATTTAATGAAGCGCAAGCTATTTTAGCTGGCGATGCATTACAAACTTTTGCTTTTTCACTATTATCTGAAACCGCATTACTGGATGATACAACTAAAATTAAAATGATTGCTGAGCTTGCTAATGCCAGTGGTGTTGATGGTATGTGTTTAGGGCAATCACTCGATCTTGAAGCCGAACACAAAACGGTAACGCTAGCACATTTGCAAAAAATTCATCGCCATAAAACAGGTGCGTTAATTCGCGCAGCAGTACGTTTAGGGGCGATCGCAAGTGGTGATATAGCGATGCCTTACTATCACGCACTTGATACGTATGCACAAGCAATCGGCCTTGCTTTTCAAATCCAAGATGATATCTTAGATGTGATTGGTGAACAATCTATGATGGGGAAACTTCAAGGTTCGGATCAAGCCCACGAAAAAAGTACTTATCCAGCTCTTTTAGGCTTGGATGAAGCATTAAAAATGACTGAACAACTTTATCAACAAGCAGTCGATACGCTTGCGCAAATACCGTATAATAGTCAATTATTACATGATGTTGCTAGTTTTGTTGTGAGCAGAAAAAATTAATCAAAACAGCTTATTGGCTACGTTAATCACTCAACTACTTCAGGGCGTAGCGAGAGCTAACCGATAAAAATAGAATGCACACTATGCTAAATAATATAATCAATCTAGATAATTATCCTCTATTAAAACAGATCAACTCGCCTGAAGATTTACGCCGTTACCCTGCTAGCAAACTCCCCGCCATTTGTCACGAATTACGGCAATTTTTACTATATTGTGTGAGTCAATCGAGTGGTCATTTAGCATCGGGACTAGGTGTGATTGAATTAACAACCGCAATTCATTATGTCTATAATACCCCCTTTGATCGTGTGATTTGGGATGTCGGGCACCAAGCTTACCCTCATAAAATTTTAACCGGTCGACGCAATCAAATGCTCACTATTCGACAACGGGGCGGCCTGCATTCTTTTCCTCATCGCAATGAAAGCGAATATGATGTATTAACGACGGGTCATTCTTCTACTTCGATTAGTGCAGCACTTGGCATTGCCATTGCTGAACAGAAGAAGCAGTCAGGTCGTAAAGTTGTCGCGGTTATTGGCGATGGCGCATTAACTGCTGGTATGGCCTTTGAAGCGATGAATCATGCTGGCCATGCCAAACCGGATATGCTAGTTATTGTTAATGATAATGACATGTCTATCTCAGCCAATACTGGCGCACTAAATCAACATTTAGCTCATATATTATCTAGTCGTACTTATGCCTCATTTAGGGAAAGTGGAAAGTTGCTATTGTCGACTATTCCTCCCCTTAAAGATTTTGTCAAAAAAACCGAAGAGCATCTTAAGGGATTGGTTACTCCGGCAATTTTATTTGAAGAGCTTGGTTTTAACTATATTGGTCCGATTGATGGGCATAATATTGATACATTGGTGACCACCTTACAAAAAGTGCGTCAACTCAAAGGGCCACAACTGCTCCACGTGATTACTAAAAAGGGGAAGGGGTATGCACCCGCCGAGAAGGATCCCACTTTATGGCACGGCGTCCCTAAATTTAATCTGCAAGCAGGGGAAATGCCACGGACAACGCAAACCATTCCTACCTATTCACATATTTTTGGCAATTGGTTATGCGAAATGGCAGAGCATGATCCGCGATTGATCGCTATTACGCCGGCGATGGGTGAAGGTTCGGGGATGAGCCAATTTGCCATGCGATTTCCCGATCAATTTTTTGATGTTGCTATTGCAGAACAGCATGCGGTTACATTAGCGGCTGGTTTTGCCATTAGTGGATTCAAACCCATTGTGGCCATTTATTCGACATTTTTACAACGTGCTTATGATCAAGTCATCCATGATATTGCCATTCAGAATCTACCAGTTTTATTTGCGATCGATAGAGCAGGTATTGTGGGCGCGGATGGCGAAACACATCAAGGTGCTTTTGATTTAAGCTTTTTACGCTGCATTCCTAATCTGGTTATTATGGCGCCGAGTGATGAAAATGAGTGCCGACAAATGCTCTATACTGGTTATCAGCATAATGGCCCGTCCATGGTTCGTTATCCTCGCGGTAGTAGTGTTGGTGTCCCTTTAACACCATTAAAGACGATTCCTATCGGGCAATCGAAAACGCGTCGTTATGGTCATCATATTGCCTTACTCAATTTTGGTGCTCTTTTGCCTGAAGTGATGAAGGCTGCCGAACAGTTGGATGCAACCGTTATCGATATGCGTTTTATCAAGCCACTCGATGAAATCACACTTTTACAAATTAGCCAAAATCATAATATAATTGTGACTATTGAAGAAAATAGCGTAAAAGGTGGAGCAGGCAGCGCAGTAAACGAATTTTTACTATCGAAAAAAATCAAATGTGATATTTTAAATATAGGTCTACCGGATAAATTTATTCCGCAAGGATCACAAGCTGAAATTCGTGATGATGTTGGGTTAACTGCTTTGAAGATTATTGCAAAAATTAATCATTTCATAAATCAGTAGCTTTATAAATTATATGGTTTTATTAATCAATAGGTTAAAAATGGAAACACAAGCTGTCACTTTGCAAATTTTTGGACGAACATTAAAATTTAGTTGCCCTGCCTCTGAAGTGGAAGCATTGAACATTGCGGCTAAAGATTTGGATAAACGTCTTAGTAACTTGCGTGAAAAATCACCCCAAGTTAACAGCGATCAGTTAATTATGACGGTCGCATTAAATATTTCATATGAACTGACCAAAGAAAAAGAAAAACGTGATGAATTCGGTGATAGATTAAAAACGTTACAACAGTTGCTGGACTCTGCTTTAAATATCAGCAATTAGTCATCTAAATTGTAAATTTAATAAAAACGGTATTGTATGATTTATTAAATTTTGTATTATTATAACTATCTCTGAGGTGTTCGTAAAAAGGGTTTGTCCCCTGAGCCGATATTCTTACTTAAAGAACGATGGCATTTTTAATTGGTGTGTATGCCTTATTTTATAAGGAAACCTAAAAATTAAAATACACTGTTCACCTTGAACCTTGGGTTCAAGGGTTACAACCTAAAACGGCATCTTGGAGCTCTATTTTATGTGATTAACATAATGAATGCCGCTATCACGCTGCGAAAGCTTATCCGCGAAAAAAGACGTAATTTACCGATTGCTGAACGTCAGCTTGCGGAACAAACGATTTACCATTCCATCAAAAACCATTCTGCAGTACGTGCCGCTAAAAATATTGCTATCTTTTTATCTATTGATGGTGAACTCAATACGCAACCGATTATTGATGATCTCTGGCAACAAAATAAGCGTGTTTATTTGCCGGTAATTCACCCGTTTGTACCTTATTCATTATTATTCTTAGAATACACGTCAACTACGCTTCTAACCAAAAATAGTATGGGCATTTTACAACCGCCTTTAAATGTCAATCATGTGATTCCCTATCAACAATTAGATATTATCTTTACACCATTAGTTGCGTTTGATGAACGCGGTTATCGGCTGGGTATGGGGGGAGGTTATTATGATAGATTGCTGGCCAATTATCAGAATCATGCCATTTTACCTATTGGACTTGCATTTGCTTGTCAAAAAGTAACCCATCTGGCTAATCAACCTTGGGATATCAAATTACCCGAAATTATCTACGCCTAGTTGTCACATGATAACGTTTTGCTAGCTGCTTCTATAATCATTTTCGATAATAACTTTTATAACAGCTTCTATAATAAAACAGCTACGATAATAGCTGTTGATAACAACTGCAAGCCACAATTAGCCTAATTCATATTAGGCCACGCCTATTCCCTTGAAATACTAGTTGTGATAATAAATGCCAATAAAACCAAGCCTGATAAGTACTCATGATAGATTTATCATAAAGATTAACTTATTGCTGTAATTACTTGATAAATGATAATAATACTCTTAGAGTAGAAATATCTAAACGTTATGTATGACGTTAGATAAGCTCTCCCAAAATCTAATACAAAAAGGAGTATGGCAATGTCAGAAAAGAAAACACTTACCACCGCCAATGGCGCACCCATCGCGGATGACCAGAATTCAAGAACAGCAGGACCGCGTGGCCCCGTATTGCTTGATGATTATCAATTAGTTGAAAAACTGGCTCATTTTAACCGTGAAAATATACCCGAACGTCGTGTGCATGCTAAAGGTTCAGGCGCGCATGGCACATTTACTGTCACTAAAGATATGACACCTTATTCTTACGCCAATGTATTTTCCCAAGTCGGCAAAAAAACGCCCGTTTTTGTCCGTTTTTCGACAGTTGGCGGTGAACGTGGTTCGTCTGATACCGCTCGTGATCCACGTGGATTTGCGGTTAAATTCTATACAGAACAAGGCAATTGGGATATTGTCGGTAATAATACTCCGGTCTTTTTTATCCGCGATCCGTTAAAATTTCCTGATTTTATTCATACCCAGAAAAGAGATCCAAAAACTAATCTAAAAGATCCGCAAATGATGTGGGATTTCTGGTCGTTATCACCGGAATCACTGCATCAAGTGACCATTCTCTTTTCAGATAGAGGTATTCCTGCTGGTTTCCGTCATATGCATGGTTTTGGTAGCCATACTTACAGCCTAATTAATAAAGATGGTGTTCGGGTTTGGGTAAAATGGCATTTTAAGACAGAACAAGGGATAAAAAATATTCTGCCTAAAGATGCGGCTATGTTAGATGGGAGTAATCCTGATTCATCACAAGAAGATCTTTTTAAAGCGATTGAACGTGGTGATTTCCCTAAATGGCGCTTATATATGCAGGTGATGACCGAAGATCAGGCCAAGAATTATCATGAAAATCCGTTTGATGTGACAAAAGTGTGGCCACATAAAGAATTTCCATTGATCGAAGTGGGTGAAATGGAGCTTAATCGTAATCCAGAAAACTATTTCGCCGAAGTCGAACAAGCTGCATTTGCCCCAAGTAATATTGTCCCGGGCGTTAACTTATCCCCAGATCGCATGCTACAAGGGCGTGTTTTTGCCTATGCAGATGCGCAACGTTATCGTATTGGTACCAATTATCAACAATTACCGATCAATGCTCCGCAATGTCCTGTGCATAATTATCAACGTGATGGTGCAATGCGTTATCATTATAGCGATTCGGTACCTAACTATGACCCAAATAGTGTTGATTCGGCATCTAAACAGCAACCTCAATATGCAGAGCCACCGTTGACTGTTGCGGAAGGGCCAATCGATCGTTATGATCACCGATTAGATGATGATTACTATTCACAGCCGCGTGCACTCTTTTTATTGATGAGTCCTGAACAACAGCAATTACTGATTGATAATATCGCTGGATCCATGAAGACAGTTACCCGCGATGTACAAATTAGACAGCTAAAACAGTTCTATAAAGTACATGCGAATTATGGTGAGGGTATTGCCAAAATTTTAGGGATTGATAGTCAATTAATTAAGTAATCCAACTTGCATTGATATTAGCCTGCGGGCTAATATCTGCTTTACATTATTAATTTCTATTCGCTATTCCACCGATGATAATCGATGGAATAGTTGTTTATTGTTGTAAGACTGTACCTTAACCGAGTAAAATAATAGATGGCTAACGATTAATTGTTAGTACTCTTTTTTGCTTTAACACTAATCATTAATAATACTGCACCAATTAATGCGATCGCCATTAAGGTATAAGATGTGCTTGGTGTGCCGGTTAAGCCATTGAGATAACCAACAAACCATGCCCCTAAGAATGAGCCTAATGCACCAGAACAGTTAATTATCCCAATAGAGATTCCTAACACATTCTTTGGAATGAGTTCTGGCACGTAAGCAAAAAATGGACCATAAGGTGCATACATACACGCCGCTGCAATAATCAATAATAGATAAGACATCCAGAAATGATCCGCACCTAATATATAAGAGGTAATAAATGAAACTGCTGCAATTGCATGCAATGGCCAAACAAAGAGTTTTCGATTTTGCAATTTATCAGATAACCATGACATCACGACCATTAAAACAATTGCCGCTAAATAAGGTACCGCAGTTAACCAACCTGTAGACACTAAATCGAAGTTCGATGCTGATTTGATAATAGATGGCATCCACATCATCAAACCATAAACGCCGATATTCCATAATCCATGGATTAAACTTAATTTTATGACAATGGGTGAACGTGCTACCGCGCTATAGTTTTTAATCGGTTCGATAGTATCTTGTTCTCGCATCATTTCTGCTTGTAATTCGGCTTTTTCTTGTCGACTTAGCCAATTCACATCAGAAGGTTTATCTCTTACCACAATAACCCAGAAAATAGCCCATAAAATAGCTGGCAAACCTTCAATAATAAACATATTACGCCAACCATAAGCGTCAATTAAATAACCAGATGCAATTGACATCCAAAGAACAGTAACTGGATTGCCTAAAATAAGATAAGTATTGGCTCTGGAACGTTCTGATTTGGTAAACCAATTACTAATATAGATGAGCATGGCCGGCATAACAGCGGCTTCAACGACACCTAAAATGAAGCGCAGTGCGACCAAGGTTGGAATATTACTTACCATACCGGTGGCGGCTGCGCAAATCCCCCAAAGAATTAAACACCAGAAGATTAATTTGCGGACACTGCGTTTTGAGGCATAAATTGCTCCCGGAATTTGAAAGAAAAAATAACCAAGAAAGAATAGGGCACCAATTAAGGATGACATACTCTGGGTGATACCTAAATCGTGTTCTATTCCTGCCGCAGCTGCAAAACCATAGTTGGCGCGATCAAGATAAGCTAAACTATATGTAATAAAAATCACTGGCATTAAGTACCACCAGCGTTGAATCGCTAATCGTGTTTTCGTATTCATCATATTGTCTCTATAGGAATAACATTTTAATGTACTTAAAGTGACGTTTAATTAAGATCAACTTCACCACAACATAACTTTCTACTATGTAACTATGTACTCTGTATCCATATAACCATGTATTGAGTTATAAAACGGCTAACCAACCACCATCCACATAAATCACTTGGCCATTAATATAGTCAGATGCGGCAGATGAAAGGAAAATCGCCGTACCAATAAGCTCTTCAGGTTTTCCCCAACGTTTGGCAGGATTACTATTTTTCACCCAAGTATCAAAGGCTTTATCATTCACTAAAGCTTCATTCATATCGGTCAGAATATAACCAGGGCCAATGGCATTGGCTTGGATATTGTATTGTCCCCATTCAGCTGCCATTGAGCGGGTTAACATTTTGATTCCCCCTTTGGCCGCGGTATAAGGTGCGACCGTTGGGCGCGCCTGTTCACTTGTTAATGAACAGATATTAATAAATTTTCCACTCGAATGACGTTTAATCATTCTTTTTGCGGCTTCCCGAGAAACCAAAAAGGTACCGGTTAAATGAATATCCATCACGCGTTGCCAATCTTTTAATTCCAACTCAACCATAGGTTGACGATGCTGGATACCGGCATTATTAATCACAATGTCAATTTGAATACCGGCTTTATCGAGTTGATTGAATGTGTCTATGATCTGTTCTTCTTTAGAGACATCCATCACATAGCCGGTCACGTGATAACCTTGGTTTTTTAATTTGGTTACTGCCGCATCTAATGTTTTTTTATGAACAGCGCTCAAAACAACATTTGCGCCTGCTGATGCAAGACCTTCTGCATAAGAGAATCCAAGTCCACGAGACGATCCTGTAATCAATGCAGTTTTACCTGTTAAATCAAATAATTTGTTCATTTAACGTTTTCTCCATTCATAGTCATATTTTTGCAATATATGGTTGATGTCATACATTTAGACGTAATACAACATACAATTTAGAAGTAAAATGCGCTTTTCCACCCTAGAGATCAACCCTAATTTCTAGATAACGTTAACTTGATCACAGATTTTTATCTCATCCGTTATTCAGCTTTATAAGTTATAATGAATTATTTTTTATTGTATTTTCAATAAGTTATAAAATTCATTAAAGCAATAAATCTTTATTAGCAGCGACGCGTTAGCTTTATGTTTGTTAGACTGAGATTGGTATTCTTTGCTTTCATCTTTAGCGGTAACAAGGCTATAATTAACTTAACTAAAATAATCCAACAAAAATATGAGTATTGGAGAACCGGTATGGATATGCAATCTATCCCCAAGAATAATGTTGTTAATGTGGTATATGATCAGATGTTAAACAAGATACTCGATGGCACATGGAAACAAAATGCTAAACTGCCTTCTGAATTTGAGTTGACGTATATTTTTAACGTGAGTCGAACCAGTATTCGTGGCGCGGTGCAGCGATTGCGCGATTTAGGTATCATTACCACAAAGCATGGTAAAGGCTCGTTTGTTTCCGCCAATTTCGATAAGGATCACATTGTAAATCGACAAAAACCGATTATGCATCTTAGCCAAGAAGAGTTTCACGATATGATGATTTTTAGGCAAACTGTTGAATTTAAATGCATTGAATTGGCCGCAGAAAAAGCAACTGATGAAGATCTCACCATTATTGAGGATGCATTAAATCGTATGTTGGTGAATAAGAATGAATATAAAAAATATTCTCAAGCGGATCTAGATTTTCATATTGCCATTGCTAAAGCGTCACATAATAAAATATTTATTAATATAATTCATAATATTAAGGATATTTATTATTTTTATCTTGAAGAATTAAATCGGGTATTAGGTATTACCTTAGAAAGTATCGAAGCGCATATTAAAGTCTTTATGGCGATAAAATCACATGATGTCGAGGCGGCAAAATTATATCTAAATGGGGCAATGAAAAACAATATTGTTGCCATCAAAAAACTGGAACAAGAATCATCTAACTAAATGATAGATATATATATTTAAGACTTAGTGATTATTTATTGAAAGCTAACGTCAAGTTATTTGCCATGCAAATCACAGATAAGCGGTAGGGCGGAGTTTGCTAAACGTCCTGCTTTTTGTCTATTTTTCAGCAACATCATTGGAACAATTTATTAACACATTTTGTGATAATATTTTATGAGAGAATTTTATAAAAGCAAATTGTTATCCTATTTGCATCTATCAAAGATAACAGAGATCCTAAAAAATTTGACATAAACGTATATAAACTCTAAAACTTCCAAAAATAGATCTCCATTTCTTTACTTTATTTTTAGGTATAAGTTAGCAAATAAAACAGTTGTAACGCCTTTTCTCTGCTATTTGCCACGCTTAATCTAATCAATATCCACTCAGGAAAAGTCTTGTTAACTCGGTGAGATTTTTTCTAAATTTAAATAAATTGATTGCAGACTATCCCTATTTGGTGTTATTTTTATTCCAAAAGATATATGATGTCATACAACTTGAGTTGGATTTATTCTTTTGGAGAATCTAATATGATAAAAATAACCAATGTCAAAACAATTCTAACAGCGCCAGGTGGTATTGATCTTGTCGTGGTTAAGGTTGAAACAAATCAAGATGGGCTATATGGTCTAGGGTGTGCAACCTTTACGCAACGAATTTTTGCCGTAACCGCCGCGGTTAATGATTATATTAAACCGTTTTTGATCGGTAAAGATCCTCGTCGAATTGAGGATCTGTGGCAATCAGCAGTCGTGAGCGGGTATTGGCGTAATGGTCCGGTCATGAATAATGCGATTTCGGCTATGGATATGGCACTTTGGGATATTAAGGGGAAAATGGGCAATATGCCTGTATATGAATTATTAGGTGGTAAATGCCGTGATGGTATCCCCTTATATCGTCACTGTGATGGTGGTGATGCGATTGCTGCCGAAGACAACATTCGTGCCGCGATAGCAGAAGGTTACCAATATGTACGTTGCCAAATGGGTATGTATGGTGGCGCCGGTACCGAAGATCTTAAACTCATCAATACACAGTATGACAAAGCTAAAAATATTCACCCTAAACGTTCGCCACGACAAAAAACGCCGGGTATCTATTTCGATCCTGATGCTTATGCGCGTAGTATTCCTAAATTTTTTGAACATTTGCGGAATAAATTGGGTTTTGATATTGAATTTATTCATGATGTTCATGAAAGAGTGCAGCCTATTGCTGCCTTACAGATGGCAAAAAGTTTAGAAGATTATCGTCTATTTTATTTAGAAGATCCGGTTGCGCCTGAAAACAGTGATTTCTTAACTATTATGCGTCAACAGACGTCGACACCTCTTGCAATAGGTGAATTATTTGTGAATGTTGCTGAATATAAATCGTTAATTACGCATCATCTTATTGATTTTATCCGTTGTCATATCAGTATGATTGGTGGTATCACACCGGCCAAAAAACTGGCTACGTTGTGCGAATTACATGGTGTGCGTACTGCATGGCATGGTCCGGGGGATATTTCCCCGGTTGGTGTTGCTGCGAATATGCATATCGATTTGAGTATTTCTAACTTGGGTATTCAAGAATATACACCAATGAATGATGCATTAAGGGAAGTATTCCTTGGCTGCCCTGAAATCGATCAAGGTTATGCTTATCTTAATGACAAACCGGGATTAGGGATTGATATTGACGAAGAAAAAGCTAAACAATTCCCGGTTGAAGGCGGTTTACCTTCCTGGACAAACGCTCGTCTACCGGATGGCACTGCAGCACGTCCATAAAGATGAACAGATAAAATGGGTAATGATAAATGCCGCTAATAAAATAGCGGCATAATAGTAATGTTCATAAATAATGTTCATAAACAGTTTTCGCAGCAACGTAAGACAATGATCACGTCATGACTGAATCATTATTGAACAATTATCTCGTTATTACCTTGACACTATCTAACTGTTATCTAACCACAAGAACCGAAGTTTTTGCGCCACGAACAATACCTGCGGCATTTGATCCTAATACATGGGTCGTGATATTAGGGCGTCTTGATCCTATAATGATCAAATCAGGATGAATTTCATCAGCACAGGCTAAAATCTCATCACGTGGATTGCCAAATGCTATCGCGCAAGATAGTTTTTCACGCGGTAAATCAATTGAATTCATCAACGTATGCAATTGTTCTTCTGCTTGAAGTGTTGCTTTATCTTTGAATTCTTCAAAACCAAATGAATACGCATTAACGATTGCTGAAGCAATAGGTAATGCATGAAAAAAGATCACATCTGCATTCGATAATTTAGCCAAATAGGTCAAATCAGGTATCACTTTTTTAGTCAGTTCTGCTTCTAAAATATCAACAGGCACAAGAATTTTTTTATACATCGTTATCCCCTTATTCACTTCAGATCTTGAGTTAATTCACACGCAATTAACCATTTGCTCAGCTTCATAATACGCATTTTTTATTGGATTATCTAATGATTTTTATCTGCAAAAAACGGATTAAATCGGGAAAGTAATCAACAAACAATAGCACGTAATCACCATAAAAATAGCGGTGCATTCCACAGAATTTAAGGGGTAATACAAGCATATTTAAACCCAGTCATATTTGTATTATTTGAAGCAACTCGACCTAGGTCAGGGGTGACAATATAATATTCATTATTGTCTGCTATCTCGCTTGTCCATAAAGCCGAGCTGTCTAAAATTTTTGTAAAATCAGTATTTTGGTAATAATTACTGACTATATTTCCCCATTCTGCAATAAATCCGCCGCCAATATGCCTTTCATAACTTGGTAAACGGCCATTTCCTGGACGATCACGGCTATTAGTCAAATCGTTAATAGAAGGAATTCGATAACTAGAGCCATACTTACTACAATAATCTGCCTTAAATCCTCCCCCATCATTAGGATTAGCAATTAACCAATTTTTTAAGGTAAAACTATAGAGTTTATTCTGTTTATTCTTATCCGCATATAAAGTAAAAGTAGTCGGCACTACAGTGCTAGCTTCAGCTACAGTAGCCGCGACGCCGGGGCCTTTTAACTGCACTTTTGCCACATTGTCACTACCTGTGATAGAAAGTGTTAACCCTGATGTGGTTGGTGTAGATTCATAACTTATATTTTTAGCCGAAACACCTGCTAAACTTAAGTTAAAATAAAAATTCTTTGCCCCCATTGTTGGGAAATTGATGGACGGATTATTAATATCTTGCAAAATGAAGCCTTTTTTCTCATTCCATTGTGAAGCAGGACCATTCAAACTAACTCCATTATATTTAGTGTACTCTAAATTAGGTTGTGCAAAACAAACCTGCGGTTTTTCTATTATCGGTTTTATATAATAGGTGACTGTTGCTGCAGAAAAATTGGTCGCATTCGGATTACCATATTGCGTTTTTAATGAACCCGATGTGCTACTTAATACGACACGATAAGGCGCTCCGCAGGGTTCTAACTTATCACTGCGATTAACAAGTACATTATCCACATTATAAATTCTTATGGTTAATGTTCCCGTCGCAGTTATACCATCGGCTCCTTGACCATCACCATTATCATCTCGCCAATAATCATAACCTGTACCTACTAAAGTATTTATATCAAGATTATCAGTCGTTGTCGGAATCAACATCTTCACATCAGCCATCGATTGCCCGACGACAGGAAGAGTAATAGGATTGTTCGATGACGAAACGTTATTTGCTTTATTATAAAGCTTGCCATTAGATAATTTAATCCACAATAATCCATCTGCATTGGTCACTTTAGTGACGCCACCGTCAAAGGTAAAATAAGGTGCGCTACCCTGAATGGTTCCCGTTGTCATGGCTAATAGCGCTTGCGCAGAAAATGGCAAGCTAAATGATAACAACATAGGGATTATACACAGACGAATAACAATACCTAAACACTTTAATAAAGGTACTTTTTTATCACTACCCTCTACATAAAAATTAGTACGTTCTATCAAATAATTTTTAAAAAAATCCATATCCAGTTATCCAAATAAAAAAAAATCACTAATACAAAATAAGCCTTATATTAATACATTTTTATTAAA
Organism: Orbaceae bacterium ESL0727; assembly: GCA_029433345.1. Lineage (GTDB taxonomy): Bacteria > Pseudomonadota > Gammaproteobacteria > Enterobacterales > Orbaceae > Gilliamella. Next base: position 124,017 of record JAQTHY010000001.1, on the reverse strand, counting down.
AATATAACTAGATTCTTACTTTAAAATAAGAATAAATTGATAAAAACAAGCAAAGCCAAGGGTTAATAAAGTAAATTATTAAAAAACAAAGTAAAAAGAAAATAATTCCTTTCAATATAAAAATAAAAGAATAGATAACCAATCCTAGACGAGATAAAACTAACGTATTGCATGGGAATCGGTATACGTTAACCCTAGTCAGCCACAAAAGAACGCTATATTTTTGAGCACAACATTTATATAATAACAAACGTTATCGTTATCATATTGCGAGGGTTTTATGAATATTTTAGTAACAGGCGGGTTGGGTTATATTGGTAGCCACACGTGTGTTAAATTGCTCGAAGCAGGTTATACACCCATTATTCTCGATAATCTTTATAATAGTAAAAAAACAGTATTAAAGAGAATTCAACAGATCACAGGCGTGACTCCCCTTTTTTATTATGGTGATGTTCGGGATAAAACATTACTGGCCACAATTTTTACTGAAAATAGTATCACCGCGGTCATCCATTTTGCTGGCTTAAAAGCGGTGGGTGAATCGGTCACGATACCACTTACCTATTATGATGCTAATGTTTATGGTTCAATCTGCCTAGCCGAAGTGATGAATAAGTATCATGTTTATAATCTGATTTTTAGTTCATCAGCGACTGTTTATGGCGAAAAAAATCCAACACCTTATGTTGAGACTTATCCAACAGGCAATATTACTAATCCTTATGGTTGGAGCAAATTTATGGTAGAGCAGTGCTACATTGATTTGCAAAAATCTGCACCGTCAAATTGGAGTATTACGTTACTTCGTTATTTCAATCCTGTTGGTGCTCATCCATCGGGACTCATGGGGGAAGATCCACAAGGTATTCCAAATAATCTGATGCCTTATATTTCTCAGGTTGCTATCGGTAAACGCGAATTTTTATCCATTTATGGCGATGATTATCCGACCAAAGATGGGACCGGCGTGCGTGATTATATTCATGTCGACGATTTAGCCGAAGGTCATGTTGCCGCCTTAAAAACGGTGAATCGACCAGGTGTACATACCTATAATTTAGGTTCAGGACACGGTAATAGTGTGCTCGAGATTGTCGCGGCGTATGCTAAAGCGTGTGGTCACGCCATTCCCTATAAAATTGTACCTCGCCGAGCCGGTGATATTGCCGCCTTTTGGGCAGATGCAAGCAAGGCCAAAAACGAACTTGGTTGGCAAACCAAACAATCATTAGATGACATGGCTCGCGATAGTTGGCATTGGCAACAACAAAATCCAGATGGTTATCCTGAAGATTAGTTGCGAGTGATACATGCAAATTATTTTGGCCTCAACTTCGCCGTCGCGTAAAAAATTGCTCAATAAATTGCGGATTCCTTTTACCGCAGTTCCGCCCATTTGTGATGAAACACCTTTAATGGGCGAAACAGCAGAGCAGTTAGTTTTGCGTCTTTCCAAAATAAAAGCACAATCGCTGGTAGCGAGTTATCCGAATAGTCTAATTATCGGTTCTGATCAAGTAGGACTCTTGGATGGCAACATTATTGGTAAACCCCATACCATGGATAATGCCCGCAAACAGTTACAACAAAGTAGCGGAAAGACGCTCCAGTTTTTTACCGGCTTAACGGTTATCAATACGCAAACAGCACAATCTGTAACATTGTGTGAGCCGTTCAAGGTCACTTTTCGCCAACTTACCGCTAGCGAAATTGATGCTTATCTTGTGAAAGAACAGCCATTGCAATGTGCTGGCAGTTTTAAATGTGATGAGCTGGGTATCACGTTATTTGCTAAATTAGAAGGCAATGATATTGATTCCCTAGTTGGCTTACCGATGTTACAACTGAATAAAATTATGATTGAAATGGGATGTAATCCGCTGTATCTGTAATAAACTGCAAAACTGCTCATACCGATCACAAAAATAGAAGCAAAAAACAAAACTTTTATTGGATGTTTCAGAACTACCATACGTTTATGTATAAAATGATGGCGGTATGCCTCTACATTTTATTGTATAAAGAGTCAGTTAGGCGACGGGGAGTGATGGCATAAAAGGAAGAGAATCAATTGATCATGTTTATGATTTATCATCTATATCTTCCCTAATTATGTATCTTCTACTTTATCTTTCAATGAGCGCTTATTATCAAGCCGAATAACATTATCTGTTATTTCGGCTAGTTATGCAGATTATTGATAATCAAGATGATAAATTATAAAAAGGTGAAAATTTCATCTTGTGGTAAACGTGATTTTGGTCGTTTGGCATTAGAATCGTTTTCAGCGCGATAACCTAATGTTGCTACCACAACACTTTTTAGTCCTTTTTCTTTCAAACCTAATATTTCGTCTATTTTAGCGCTATCAAATCCTTCAATTGCTGTTGAATCAATTCCCATGCCTGCGGCAGCAAATAAAAGATTTCCTAACGCGATATAAACTTGTTTACACATCCATTCATATTGATCTTTCGGTGTTGGGCTTTTAACGTTGACAAAAAAATGAAGCGCTTCACTTTGTCGTTGTTTATCTTCAGCTGTTTGGAAACGACCATCTTTATCTTCTTGGTCAACCAGATGTTGCATATACGCTTCATCGATATTATCACGTACGCACATTACAACTGTATGCGAAGAATCTTGTACACGTGGGTGATTAAAATCGGGAATGGCAGGCAAAATTTTATCACGACCGGCATCTGATCCAACGATGACAAAATGCCATGGTTGTGTATTTACCGATGATGGACTATTTTGCAAAATTGTACATAGCGCTTCTATCTGATCAGCTGGAATCTTTTTACTCTTGTCATAATGTTTTGTGGTGTAGCGTTTTCTTGAAATATCAACCATATTCATAATCGTCTCCTTATTACATATAGATAGCAATAATCTGCTATCTATATGACTATATCATCTATTTTGCAGACTGTCGCCAACTGTTATAGCAACTTATTTTAGAATTAGGCTAGAATCAAGATAAAATAATCATTGACATCATAAGCCGTATTTGATAAAAGTACAGGCAAATTATTTACGTTATCTATACGATTCGTTATTGTTTTTGTCATGGTGAGTTTTGTCATGAACAATTGTGTTTTTCGTTATTATTAGATAATCGATTATTATTAAGTGTTACTATTAGGATTTATCATTAAAAATGAAAATGTTTGATCAATTATCTACTCTCTCCCTCCTCCTCCTCCTCGCTATAACTAGCGCGGATGGTTCGTTTGTGGAGTAAAGGTAAGCAAGTTAAACAACTCAACAAATTAACAAAAACCCGCGCTAATGTGCGGGTTTTTTGTTTTTAGCCATTTTTTATGACAAAACTTAAATCCGCAGCGGCGCAAAATAGATAAGAAAGGAAACATACATGAGCAATCAAGTGATTATTTTTGACACCACGTTACGTGATGGTGAACAGGCGCTTCAAGCCAGTTTAAGCGTAAAAGAAAAACTACAAATTGCGTTAGCATTAGAACGGCTGAATGTCGATATTATGGAAGTTGGTTTTCCTATCTCGTCTCCTGGCGATTTCGAATCCGTACAAACTATTGCCAAAACGATCAAAAATAGCCGTGTTTGTGCGCTAGCCCGTTGTTTGGATAAAGATATCGATGCCGCAGCAAATGCGTTAAAAGTGGCTGATCAATTCCGAATTCACACATTTTTAGCCACCTCAACATTACATGTGCATGACAAATTACACATGACGTTTGATGATGTGGTCGAACATGCCATTCATAGTGTAAAACGTGCGCGTAATTATACCGACGATGTCGAATTTTCGTGTGAAGATGCAGGGCGTACCCCGATTGATAATTTATGCCGCATTGTCGAAGCCGCGATTGGCGCTGGTGCAACGACTATCAATATTCCCGATACGGTTGGCTACACGGTGCCTTATGAATTTGGCGGTATTATTAAAACATTATTTGATCGCGTGCCTAATATTGATAAAGCAATTATTTCCGTCCATTGTCATGATGACTTGGGTATGTCAGTCGCCAATTCGATTAGCGCCATACAACAAGGCGCACGACAAGTGGAAGGCGCTATGAATGGTTTAGGTGAACGGGCAGGTAATACCGCGTTAGAAGAAGTGATTATGGCGATTAAAGTCCGTCAGCCATTATTAGGTGTCTACACCAATATTAATCATCAAGAAATATACCGTACCAGTCAGATTGTCAGCCAAATAACTAACACACCTGTTCCTGCTAATAAAGCTATCATCGGCAGTAACGCGTTTGCCCATTCATCTGGCATCCACCAAGATGGTGTTTTGAAAAATCGAGCAACATACGAAATTATGACACCGGAATCGATTGGCTTAAATCCAATCCAACTTAACTTAACCTCACGCTCAGGCCGTGCAGCTGTCAAACACCGTTTAGAAGAGTTAGGTTATAGAGACAGTGATTATAATTTGGATCAAGTTTATGACGCATTTTTAGTGCTAGCTGATAAAAAAGGGCAGGTATTTGATTACGATTTAGAAGCATTAATATTTGTCAATCAATTAAAAGATGATGAAGATCATTATGTATTGGATTACTTCAATATTCAGTCTGGCTCTACCGTCGTTTCAACGGCATCGGTCAGTTTGATTATTGGGAATGAAAAGTTTTCTGATGCAGCGACAGGTAATGGTCCTGTTGATGCGGTTTACCAAGCGATTAACCGTATCACTAAACAACCTATTTCGATCGTTAAATATCAATTAGCCGCAAAAGGCCAAGGCGAAAATGCATTAGGTCAAGTCGATATTGTTGCCGAACACAACGGTCGTAAATTACATGGTGTAGGACTTGCCACCGATATTGTTCACGCATCAGCGCTGGCATTAATCAATGTACTCAATAATATTTATCGTGCTGATCAAGTCGCACACGAAAAACAGAAATTACATCATGAAATCCCAATGGATCAAGTAAACGATAAGCAGAAAAAATAGTCATAAATAGCACAGATCGGGTGTCATCCTAACCAGATCGACCCCAAGTGGGACATAGAGTCGCAGCTCAATCAAATGCCCTTGATCTTGCCGACAATAGTCGGCGGAATGAATAACGTGATTGTTTATCACTAAAACAATCCACTCAAACAGTAAGGAACGATTATGTCATACAACGATTCTCAACAAAATATGCATAAACAGAGTTATCATATTGCCGTGCTTCCGGGTGATGGTATTGGGCCTGAAGTGATGAAACAGGCTTATAAAGTACTAAATGTCATCCGTGAAAAATACGCTTTAACTCTTACCACCAGTGAATATGATGTCGGCGGTGCCGCTATTGATATTCATGGCTGCCCACTACCGAAAGAAACCTTGGCCGGCTGTGAAAAAGCTGATGCGATCTTATTTGGTTCAGTTGGTGGTCCAAAATGGACTGCTTTACCTCCTGATCAACAACCTGAACGTGGTGCGCTATTACCGTTACGTAAACATTTTAAATTGTTCGCCAATATGCGCCCAGCACGCCTATATAAAGGATTAGAAGATCTCTGCCCACTACGTGCCGATATTGCTGCACGTGGCTTTGATATTTTATGTATGCGTGAACTGACTGGCGGTATCTATTTCGGTTTACCGAAAGGGCGAGAAGGCTCGGGTGCTCAAGAACGTGCATTTGATACTGAAGTTTATCACCGCTTTGAAATTGAACGTATCGCCAAAATGGGATTCGAAGCAGCACGTTTACGTCATAAAAAAGTCACATCGGTTGATAAAGCCAATGTACTGCAAACGTCGATTTTATGGCGTGAAGTTGTTAACGACGTCGCTAAAGCATATTCAGATGTAACACTAGAACATATCTATATTGATAATGCTACCATGCAACTTGTCAAAGATCCTGCCCAGTTCGATGTTATTTTGTGCTCAAATTTATTCGGTGATATTTTATCTGACGAATGCGCGATGATAACCGGATCCATGGGAATGTTACCATCAGCCAGTCTAAACGAAGAAGGATTTGGACTGTATGAGCCTGCTGGTGGCAGTGCGCCGGATATTGCTGGCAAAAATATCGCGAATCCTGCGGCACAAATTCTATCCTTAGCACTATTACTCCGTTATAGCTTAAAACGTGATGATATTGCGACAGCTATTGAAACCGCGGTAAATCGTGCATTAGAACAAGGATATCGTACCATTGATTTAGCTCAAAAAGGTAAATCTGTTTCTACTGATGAAATGGGCGATATTATTTGCAAATTAATTTAATGATGGCCGATATGGTTACCTTGTGCGGTAATCATTTTATTTAGCTAACTATCGTTGATGGGATGCAAAAGAGGGTGCTTTTATTGGGCTTGCCTTATGACAGATCACCTCTTTTCCTCATTTTTGGATAAATGCATATCGTGCAATCAAATAAATCAGCAAGAATGATGAACAAATAAAGAAAGGATCGCAGCAATGTCAACAGATCAATCTCCAAAAACCTTATACCAAAAGTTATACGATGCCCACGTTGTTTACGAAGCACCGAACGAAACGCCTATTTTATATATTGATCGCCATTTAGTGCATGAAGTGACATCACCGCAAGCGTTTGATGGTTTACGGACTATGGGGCGTAAAGTGCGTCAACCCCATAAAACCTTTGCTACTATGGATCACAATACTTCGACCAAAAGTAATGAACTTAGCGCATGTAGCGAAATGGCGCGTATCCAATTAACTGAATTGCAAAAAAATGCCAAAGAATTTGGTATCCAACTGTATGATATTCATAGCCCATTACGTGGCATCGTACATGTCATTGGACCTGAACAAGGTATGACATTACCTGGGCAAACCATCGTTTGTGGTGATTCACATACTGCGACACATGGCGCATTTGGTGCACTGGCATTTGGTATCGGTACGTCTGAGGTCGAACATGTATTGGCTACCCAAACCTTAAAGCAAGCACGTGCTAAGACCATGAAAATCGAAGTAAAAGGTCAGGTAGCGCCCGGCATCACAGCAAAAGATATTATCTTAGCCATTATTGGTAAAACCACGAGTGCAGGCGGCACCGGTTATGTGATCGAATTTTGTGGTGAAGCGATCCGCAATTTATCGATGGAAGGCCGTATGACACTTTGTAATATGGCGATAGAACTGGGTGCTAAAGCCGGTATTGTCGCGCCAGATGAAACCACCTTTACCTATCTAAAAGGCCGAACCTATGCGCCTAAAGGTGCTGAATTTGATAAAGCTGTTGCATATTGGAAAACCTTGAAAAGTGATGATGATGCCGTATTTGACAAAACTGTGACCTTAGAAGGCAAAGATATTGCGCCACAAGTCACATGGGGAACCAATCCTGGACAAGTGACATCGATTAATAAAACTGTGCCAAATCCTAATGATTTTGCTGATCCAATCGAAAAACATTCAGCAGAAAGAGCACTGGCCTATATGGGACTGAAAGCTGGCACCAAGATGACAGATATTAAGATCAACAAAGTATTTATCGGATCGTGTACTAATTCACGTATTGAGGATCTTCGCGCTGCCGCGGCCATTGCTAAAGGACGTAAAGTAGCGGATGGTGTACAAGCCCTAGTCGTCCCCGGTTCTGGTCCAGTGAAAGCACAAGCCGAGGCTGAAGGTTTGGATAAGATTTTTATTGATGCTGGTTTCGAATGGCGTTTACCGGGTTGTTCTATGTGCCTTGCGATGAATGATGACAAATTAGCGCCGCATGATCGTTGTGCCTCAACCAGTAATCGTAACTTTGAAGGTCGTCAAGGTCGTGACGCAAGAACGCATTTAGTCAGCCCTGCAATGGCTGCTGCTGCAGCGATCACCGGACATTTTACTGATATTCGACAACCTTTTTAAGGCATCATTTTAGGAGAATAATTATTATGGCTAAATTTATAAAACATACAGGATTAGTTGTACCTTTGGATGCCGCCAATGTCGATACGGATGCGATTATCCCAAAACAATTTTTACAAAAAGTGACCCGTACAGGGTTTGGTAAACATGCTTTTCATGAGTGGCGATTTTTGGATGATGCCGGCAAAATCCCTAATCCTGATTTTGTATTAAATAAACCGCGTTATAAAGGTGCAAGTATTTTAGTCACCCGCGAAAATTTTGGGTGTGGATCATCACGTGAACATGCGCCTTGGGCATTAGCCGACTACGGTTTTAAAGTTATTATTGGCTCTAGCTTTGCCGATATTTTTTACAATAACTCATTCAATAATCAGTTGTTATTAGTCAATTTATCGGAAGAAGAGATTGATGAACTGTTTAAAATTATTGAGGACAATGAAGGCATCCAATTTACGGTCGATCTCGAAAATGAAGTGGTCATCGCAAGTGATAAAACCTATTCATTTAAAATCGATCCATTCAAACGCCATTGTTTACTAAATGGCTTAGATAATATTGGGTTAACACTGCAACATGAAGCAGCAATTAGCGCTTATGAACAGAAGATCCCATCATTTTTAATTTAGTTTGTTGTTAATTTGTTTTTTAACTAATTGTTTTTAAGTGATTATTATTCAAATAAGTGTTTAGTGTTATCACACTTAAAAACAAACACAAAATACAACTATCCATGGGGCTTTGCCCTATGGAGACGGATTGTTATGTATGCAAGCGAAATAAAACAGATGGAATTTTTAAATTTACTATTTAGTCTGAGCGCGCAAAACGATTAATAATAGCGCTCAATAAAAAAGAGATATTATGGTTATGACAACACAGCACGATAAAGTAAAACAGCAATTTGGTGAGCAAGCCAATGCCTATCTAACCAGTAAAGTTCACGCACAGGGACCTGATTTAGTCTATCTCTCCCACTTTCTGGCTAACTACCCAAATGCCAAATTACTTGATATGGGCTGTGGCGCAGGGCATGTTAGCTTTGTTGCTGCACAAGCCGTAAAAGAAGTAATTGCTTACGATCTATCCAATGAAATGCTAGCGGTCGTCACACAAACCGCTAAAGAACGCGATTATCAAAACGTGACTACCGTCCAAGGTTCGGCTGAACATCAACCGTTTAGTGATAATAGCTTTGAAATTGTCGCAAGCCGCTATTCAGCCCATCATTGGCATGATGTGGGGCAAAGTTTACGTGAGATGCACCGCATTATCAAGCCACACGGCAAACTGATTATGATGGATGTCGTTGCCCCAGGTCACCCTGTATTAGATATTTGGTTACAGACTATTGAAGCATTACGTGATACTTCGCATGTCCGTGATTATACGCCGGGAGAGTGGTTAACATTTCTAACCGAAGCAGGGTTTTCCATTGATCATGTTCAGCGCCACCGTTTAACTTTACCTTTCGATTCTTGGGTAAAACGGATGCGCACACCACAAGTCTTAATTGAAGCAATCAAAACTTATCAAGTGACTGCGGCTAACGATACGCAAACTTATTTCGAACTGCAAGAAGATGGATCGTTTACCACAGATATGATGGTCATTGAAGCCACAAAAATTGTTTAATCTTACCGCTATAGGGCCGATGACCCTATAGCGCATATTTTGGGGAATTAAATATTTTTCAAACCAATAATTTTAAGAAAGGGAATTTATAGACTCATTTCCTTAATAGCTCGCTTACTTCGTATTAAGTAAATTGTCTCCCTACCACTTTTTTTCTGTGTAAAGATATTAAGCGTCACTAAACCTTGCAATATTTTTGCTGAAGTATTGTATGAACAGTCCAACATATTCGCCACGCTTGTTGCTGTAAAATGAGTGGTTATTTTGCTTTTAGCAATATTAAATACGATTCTTTGTTTTTCATTTAATTTTTTATAAAGACCTGACTCCCATATCCATTTGTCAAAATTTTGAATATCTATAATAGCCTTTTCATAGGTTTCTTTAAATTTTTGTATACCGCGAATTACAATATTGCACTGATGTTCAATAAAATAAGTCAAATCCATATTATCTGTTTCTGTATGTACATAAATCTAACTACAACATTTTACGTTGGCTTGAGGGTGGGATTTGGAGGGATTCGCGGTATTTGGCGACAGTTCGCCTTGCAATTATAATACCTTGCTTATCTAACATAGCGGCAATTTTGCTGTCACTCAGTGGTTTTCGGCTATCTTCTTCAGCGATATAGTTTTTGATCAAAGCACGAATCGCCGTAGATGATGCTTCACCGCCAGAATCGGTATTTACGTGACTAGAGAAGAAGAATTTCAATTCGAATAATCCGCGTGGACAGTGCAGATATTTTTGTGTCGTCACACGAGAAATCGTTGATTCATGCATATCAATCGCTACAGCTACATCAGATAAAATCATCGGCTTCATATACGCTTCGCCATGCTCAAAGAAGGCTTGCTGATGAGTCACAATAAATTGGCTGACTTTCAATAATGTTTCATTACGATTTTCAATACTTTTAATAAACCAATTGGCTTCTTGTAGGCGGGTCCGGATATATTGCCGGTCACTTTCATTCACCGACTTTTCCATGGAGGCATAGTGTTGATTAATACTCAAGTTAGGTACCATCTCACTATTTAAAGAGACATTCCACGCGGTTCCTATTTTCTTCACAAAGACATCGGGAATGACATAATCCGGTGGAGTAGTATTAACCGATTCGCCGGGATAAGGTTGTAACTGCTGAATAATAAAGTCGACTGCTGTTTTTAACTCATCATCATCGATGGTTAACACTTTTTTTAGCGATCGAAAATCGTGTGTCGCTAATAAATCTAAATGATCTTCAATAATCTTCTTGGCGGCTAAGGGGGCTTGCAAATAACCGATTTGGATTAATAAACATTCTTGTAATGAACGTGCACCAACGCCAATTGGATCGAAATGCCAAATTCGCTTAAGCACCGCCTCAACTTCATCAAGTTCAATCTCATCATTACCCTGTTCTTCCAGGATATCTTGTGTTGAAACGGTCAAATAACCGCGATCATTAATTGCTCGGATAATAGAAATGGCAATTGCGCGATCATTTTCGCTAAAAGGGGTCAGATCAAGTTGCCATTTCAAGTAATCATACAATGTTTGATCAGTTTCGCCTTGGTAAATTGGCAACTCATCGTTATGCTGATAATCGGAACGGGTACCAGAAGGTGTGCCTGCGGTATAGATATCATCTAAAGAGGCATCTAATGGAATATTATCAGAAATATCCCGATTATCCATTTGTTGGCGAGTATCAATAATTTCATCATGATCATCTTGCTGAACATCAATTTCATCGTAATGATCATCAATTTCAAGCAATGGATTATTTTCAAGAACCTGTTGGATCTCTTGTCGTAATTCTAACGTTGACAACTGTAATAAACGGATAGCCAATTGCAATTGGGGCGTAATGGCTAACTGTTGGGAAACCTTCAGTTGTAAACTGGGCTTCATCATAATCGAAATTCATTCCCTAAATAAACGCGTTTTACATGTTCATTTTCGAGAATACTACTCGGTGTCCCTTCTGCAATCAAGTGTCCTTTGTCAACAATGTAAGCGCGCTCACAAACATCCAGTGTTTCGCGAACATTATGATCGGTGATTAAAACGCCCAGTCCTCGATTACGTAAATGTTTAATAATATGTTTAATATCGATAACCGAAATCGGATCCACACCCGCAAACGGTTCATCAAGTAAAATAAATTTAGGATTAGCCGCCAATGCTCTTGCAATTTCCACACGTCGACGTTCCCCACCTGATAAGGATTGGCCAATATTATCGCGAATATGGGTAATGTGAAATTCTTCTAAGAGCTCTTCTGCACGGATGATCTTTTTATCTTTATCAATATCCTGACGCGTTTCTAAAATAGCCATAATATTATCGATTACCGACAGCTTCCGGAAAATAGAAGCTTCTTGTGGTAAATAGCCAATCCCTTTTTGCGCCCGTTCATGCAGTGGTAAAATGGTCAAATCTTGATTATCCAGATAGATTTTGCCCGCATTAGCTGTCACAATGCCAACCACCATATAAAACGTTGTCGTCTTTCCGGCGCCATTGGGACCTAATAATCCCACAATTTCACCTGATTTTACTGCCAAGCTCACATCTTCAACAACACGATGTTTTTTATATGTTTTGGCTAAATTAACTGCTTTTAAAATCGCCATATTATTTATCTCGTTTAACTTGGCTTGGGACAATCGTTGTTTTTACCCGACCACTTTTACCTGGATCAGCTAAAATTTGTTGTTTATCAACATTATAGGTAATAGTTTGGCTACTAATATGATTATCTTGCTGAATAATTTCCGCGTGACCACTTAAGATAACCAAATTCTGCTTAACATTATAGACAAGTTGATCCGAACGGCCGCTAATGTTTTTATGCTTTTCTTTCATCACTTGATTGAAATTCAAGGGATTGCCATACGCGGTGATTTTTTGTTTCGCGTTATCTTGCATATCGGTAATCACCACTTTATCCGCTTTGATTGTCAATCCATCTTGTACAATCACCACATTACCACTAAATGTAATGGTATTTTTTTCAATATCAATTTGCTGATTATCAGCATCAATCGTAATAGGTTTATTATCAATCAAAGTCTGAGTAGCTTGTGGAGTCGATGTCGAAATGAGTGTTGGAGTCGGTTCAGTTGCTAAGCACCCAAACGAAAGTAGCGTCAAAAAAAAGAGTGAAACAGTGATCGTTTTTTGTGCTCTCATATTTTATTTAGCCTCTGTATTATAATAAGTTTTGACATTTTCTAGTATTTTTGCTGTTTTTGCTTGTAGATCACCAAGTAATCCAACACCGGTTGAGGAGAAGCCAAGTCCCTTAATCGTTACAGGATCTTTTGATGTCACAAGTTGCGTGGCTAAATCGACAACCACATTATCTGTTTTCACTTGTTGCAACTGTGCATTCGGTGTTAAGTTATCTAATTGCACGTTTTGATATAAGTAGAGTAGTTTATCATTGGTTAACGTTGCTTGTTTTGCTTGAATATGCCAAGTCGCTGAATGTTGATTGTCATACAGGGTAAAAGTGGGCGAATCAAATTCAGTATTATTGGAGTTATCAAAATGTTTCACGTTAGCTGACGTGATTTTATATAAAATCTCGCCAGATAAATCATAAATATCGGTTGTCATACTATCACTTTGATAAATCGGCTGATTAGATAAATTCACGGTTTCGGACACCGTTGCCGTATCGCTTTCTGTATAATAGTAATACACGACGAGAGCAATAATAATAAGCAAAACAGAAATTAAATTTTTTTTATTCATATAGTCAATAATAGAATCAATACCTAATAGTAAAAGACGCTAATTCTTCTTGCTGTGGCAATTTCGTGATCGCTATTGCTGAAATCCGTGCCGATGTAATACCGCCATTTTCAAGCCAATTAATCAATGTGGTGACTTGTGCACTATCACCTTGAGCAACAATCTCTACATCACCATTAATTTGATTTTTCACATAACCTGACAAGCCCAATTTTGTCGCTTGCTGATGGACAAAATAACGAAATCCCACCCCTTGAACGTGACCACTGACTTGCATCCTAACGCATCCCACAATATTCGCTCCAACAGGTTAGCTCGCCTACCCACAAACCCGCTATTATATACATATTATGCTTGAAAATACAAAAGATGGATGGTGTTATCGCGTTAATAACAGCAATAGTTGCCAAGTTAATCAGCAAATTCATGACCCATTTATTACCAAACTCATCATCAAGCTCATTATCAAGACTGCAAGCAAAATCTGATATTCTCTCGCTTTATCTTACTATGCGACCTGTAATTGTGGCAAAAGTAAGGTAAAAATAACACTATTTTTCAGGATGAATTTCATCATCTATAAGTAGGTAAATTTGACATAAACGTATACTAGTTCTGAAACTTTCAAAATAATGATTAAATATCATAAAAGAAAACAGATAAAAAATGGCCTTATAAAAAGAGCTCAAGCAATGAATTTAAAAAGAGTTTGCCATGTTCGGTAACTTGCCAATGGTGAGCTGTTTCAGTCAGGTAACCTTGTTCGAGTGCCTGTGCAATCGGTTGATCGATAGTCTGTAATGGTAAAGCCGTTCGTTCAATAAATTCCTGTTTTGGGGTCGGTTCTATTAGGCGAAAACGGTTCATAAAAAATTCGAACGGCAGTTCCTGTTTAGGCACAAGATAAGATTGCGCCAAATAGCGTCCTTGCAAATAACCTTTTGGATGACGTGTTTTAACGGTACGCCTAATTTGCCCGTCAGCTTGCGTTAATTTACCGTGTGCACCACAGCCAATTCCCAAATAATCGCCAAAACGCCAGTAATTGAGATTATGTTGGCACTTAAATCCCGGTTTCGCATAAGCCGAAATCTCATACTGCTGATAACCCTTTGCGGTAAGTAGGGCATCACCTTGCTGATAAATATCCCATAAATTATCGTCATCAGGTAAGCGGGGTGGTTTGGCGCCAAAGAGGGTATTGGGTTCAATCGTCAACTGATACCAAGAAAGATGAGGCGGCGATAAATCGATCACCTGTGACAGGTCAAATAACGCATCATCCAACGATTGATTCGGTAATCCATGCATCAGATCCAAATTAAAACTGTGTAGATTCAGTGAATGGGCCAATTTTGCTGCATTGATTGCCTCTAGTGGATTATGAACGCGCCCTAATGCCTGTAATTTATCTGCCTGCAAGCTTTGTACACCAATTGAGATACGATTAATACCTGCTTGCTGATAACCGGTAAATCGTGCGACATCCACTGAGTTAGGATTGGCTTCGATGGTGATTTCGGCATTTTGATTAATCGGTATTAATTGATGAATTTGGGTGAGTAAGCGATCAATTAATTCTGCTGAAAATAGGCTGGGTGTGCCACCACCAATAAAAATAGTCTGCAATGCGCGTTGTTGACATAGGGGTAAATCTTGTTTGAGATCAGCAAGCAGATGATTAATATAAGCGGCATAATCCGGCGTTTGTTTCAGGGTATGCGAATTAAAATCACAATAAGGGCATTTATGCACACACCAAGGCATATGAATATAAAGACTAAGAGGTATTTCCATCATATTACTGTTGTTTTGGTCTAGTTTGGGTGCCGTTTTAGCACGTTTTTTTACACGTGCTTTCGAGCCCAACGGGTGATGGTGTCATCAACTATAGCTGAGCCATTAACTGTTTGAGTGCCTGCCCGCGATGTGAAATCTGGCTTTTTGCTTCACGTGACAGCTCGGCTGCTGTACAACCTAATTCAGGAATATAAAATAGTGGATCATAGCCAAAGCCGCCTACACCTTGCTCTGCACGCAAAATCACACCATTCCATTTGCCAAGGCAGATAATCGGGGTTGGATCATTTTCATGCCGTAAAAAAACTAAAGCACAATAAAAATAAGCTTGACGGGCATGATCAGGTACGTCAGCGAGTGCTTGCAATAATTTTTGATTATTCCGTTTATCATCGCCATGTTCACCCGCATAACGTGCTGAATAAATTCCCGGTGCACCGGCTAACGCTTCAACAACTAATCCTGAATCATCTGCAATGGACGGCAAACCGGTCAATTTAGCCGTATGACGCGCTTTTAATAAAGCATTTTCTACAAAGGTCAAGCCCGTTTCGTCTGCGTCTGGCACATTAAATTCACTTTGCGCCACAATATTAAAACCGGCATCCGCTAATAAGTTTTGCAGTTCACGTACTTTCCCCTGATTATTGGTTGCCAGAACAATCTTTCCAACAGAAACGTTTTTTTCAAATTGGTTGGTCATATCTAAAGACTCCTTGAAATAGCTAAAAATCGGCTGCACAGGTGAATGTCATGCTTTCCCCTGTTTTCGGGTGATTAAACGTAAGTTTTTCTGCATGCAATAACAGCCTGTTAGAACGCGCAAACGCTTCGGGTGTGGCATAAAACTTATCGCCTAAAATTGGGTGACCAAGTGCTTGCATATGGACACGCAACTGGTGGGATCGCCCCGTAAAAGGGAACAATTTTACTCGCGTCGTATTATCGGCATTACGCGCCAACACTTGATAATAGGTTAACGCCGATTTGCCTTTTTCTAAATCAACCATCTGTCGTGGTCGATTAGGCCAATCACAAATCAGCGGCAGATCGACACTGCCAGTATCTTGTTCTATATGGCCCCATACCACTGCGATATACTCTTTTTTCGGGATACGTTCGCGAAATTGTTTTTTAATTTCACGATCAGCCAATTTAGACAAAGCAGCCACCATGATGCCACTGGTTGCCATATCTAACCGATGCACGGATTCGACATAACTGTATTTTTGCTGTAACCGGTAAATAATACTGTCTATAAATTGTGGCTGATTACCCGAAACAGAAAGCAGGCCAGGCTGTTTATTGACAACCACAATGTGATCATCTTGATATAAGATGGTAAGCCAAGGATCAATTGGCGGATGATATTCTAAAAGCACGGTAATGGTTTCGTTGTTGTGTGATTATATTGTTCTATTCAGATCGTTTTATGCATCGCGATAGTCGTCTTGCTATAACGTTTTGCTGCAATTTTATGACGACAGTATTATGACTACAGTTTTATAACTATAATTTATAACTACAGTGTTATTACCATAGTCTTAGTCATTAGCCGTCATCGGAGATAGCCCTAAAATGATGCGGTATTTTAACAAAAAAAACTATCTGATTCTCGTTCTTTTTCAGAAAAACAGCCACAATGCGCGATGTAAAAAATGGGTTTGTTATTTAGCCCACAATGAATTTTTGCGTGGCACAATCAGTTGTGCAATCAAAACCGCGACACCCACAATAAAATAACTGGCGAAAATAATAATCATCCACTGTGACATTTCAATTGTTAAAAATGACCACACTCTTTCAGAACAGATACCCGTCGCATTAAATATACTTGGGAACCATTGATCTAAAGATAGCCAGGAAGGAAATTCCACATTGGTCGAGCAGGTGTCGGTGAGGTTAGGTTCGAACTGTAAGTGCGCATTAAAGATAGCTAAACTAAGGCCTCTAAATGCACAATATAGCCAAAGTAATAACGCAATTAATCTAAATACTAAATTTCGTGGCGAACATAAAGCGATAAGGCTGGCGATCATAATACCAAAAATGGCGCAGCGTTGATAAATACAGAGTGTACAAGGTGCGAAGCCTAAGCTGTGTTGAAAATATAACGCGATCATTTCAAACAGTAGGCCAGAAAGGAAAAGTAGCAACCATGCAGTGCGACTTCTTGAGTATTGGCTAAGTAATAAGAACATACTATTTTATTCCTCGATATTCCGTTATAATTACACCATCTTTTATGATTTTGTTACTAGCAAAAAGCACACTTTCCACATTTTAGCGCTATCACTATTACTAACTGCACGCTTAGCGAATTTTTGTTAATGCTCACTGTCGTTAATAATCACAGTTATGAATCATAACTCGTGTGATCTAAACTTACGTGAGCGAATCAAACGCCTAAGCAGTGCGTTAATTAAGATGGTAATGAATAAGATTATGGCGAATACGATCACATTTAATGCGAGCAGCGTTACTGCGATCACAGCATAATATCGCAATCCGTAATATCATCATGCGTAGCTTGATAAATTGGTTTAGTGTAATTTATTTTTGCATAATGTAAACGAATTTTATTTCTTAACAGCAGATTAATCATCACTTATGGACGTTATGAATCCAAACAACACAAATATCGACACGAAATCTCAGGTTTCATTTATCACTATTTCAGATGAAAACAGTATGCAACGTATCGATAATTTCTTAATCACCTACTTAAAAGGTGTCCCTAAAAGCTTAATTTACCGTATTTTGCGTAAAGGCGAGGTGCGGGTAAATAAAAAACGCATCAAACCGGAATATAAACTGCAAGTTGGCGATGAAATTCGGATTCCGCCGGTTAGAGTTGCTGAAAAAACAGGTCCAGATATTTCCCCTAAACTAAACCAAGTTGCCCAGCTCGAAGCTGCCATTATTTATGAAGATGATGTTATTTTAGCCATTAATAAACCGTCGGGAATTGCTGTACATGGTGGGAGTGGCCTGAGTTTTGGTGTAATCGAAGGATTACGTGCATTACGGCCACAAGCTAAATTTTTAGAATTAGTCCACCGTATCGATCGCGAAACATCGGGAATCTTATTAATTGCTAAAAAGCGTTCAGCGTTACGATCCTTGCATGAACAGCTACGGTTAAAACAGATGCACAAATCCTATTTAGCTTTAGTAAAAGGTGACTTTCCGTCAGAATGTAAAGTGGTACAGGCACCCTTGCTGAAAAATGTGTTAGCAAGCGGCGAACGGATTGTTAAGGTCAATCAGGCCGGTAAACCATCAGAAACACATTTTAAAGTCGAGCAACGATTTGGTTTTGCTACCTTAATCAAAGCTAGCCCAGTGACTGGGCGCACGCATCAAATTCGTGTACATTGTCAGTATGTGAATCACCCTATTGCGTTTGATGATCGTTATGGTGATAAGCAATTTGACGCGTTATTAGCAAAAACGCAACTAAACCGTCTTTTTTTACATGCGGCTACCGTTAAATTTATTCATCCCAAAACAGAACAAGAGATGCAATTACAAGCACCGATGGATAAAACATTACAAGCTTGTCTAACGCAATTACGCCGAAATCAACAGCAATCGTTAACATCTTAATGCTAAAAATTCTTAACGCTAAAAATAAGGTAATAATCGCTAATGAAAGATCTTAATTTATATTTAATCAGACATGGACAAACCGAGTGGAATATTACAAATAGAATGCAAGGCTCGCAAAATTCACCTTTAACCCAAGAAGGTATTTTAGGGGCTAAGATTACCGGACGTTATTTGCAAGATGTCCCTTTTATCCAAGCCTATTCGAGCCCACAGCAGCGTGCCAGGGAAACGCGTAATTATATCATTGATGAAAATAAACTAACCCAAAATCATATCACTATTCCTACTGCTGAGCTGGCCGATTTGTGTGAAATGGATTTTGGTACATGGGAAGGTCGTTATGTGGATGATATCAAAAAAGATGATCCAACGATGGCTGACTTTTTAACAAATCCGGCACAATTCAATGCGTTATCGAATCATGGGGAAGATTATCCGACTGTACTTGTCCGTATGCAACGTGCACTTGATACAATTGTGCAAAATGCCCCGCATGATAAAGGCGACATTTTAGTGGTTTCCCACGGTACGGTATTACGTTTATTGCTTTGTGTATTAAATGGCGGTGATTGGCATAAACATCGGGATAATAGCTATTTCCCACGAATGTTAAATACCAGTGTGAGTGTGGTCAATTATCAACAATCTGATAAACAACATCCAGGCAAATTTACCGTTAAATCGTTTAATCAAGTCGATCATCTAAGTGATTAATGGCTAAATCCTAAAAAGCTTAAAAAAGGAATTTTTAACGGTATTCTTCCGCCGACTGTCGTCGGCGGCTATGTAGTGATAATGAGTTTTATAGGGTTTGTCTCCGTAATCTAATGATTAATTTAAATAAAAATATTAGTACGCATCAGTTAGGATGATGGAAATCAACTATACAATTGTTAATAACTTTCAGAACTGCTACCCATTTCAATCAAAACAGGGTGATGAAAATATTCTGATTACGATGCTAAAATAACAACACTGAAATAAAAACAGTGAAATAAAAACAAGGGTAATCAAAATTAGTAATTATATTCTCACCAAGAATATAGCAACATGTGTACTTTCCTGATTATCTATCCCCACAGAGCGGAAACAGGCATAATAATCACTAATCCCAATAACATATTAGCAACAGGAAAAGCCTTAATACCGCAAATACGAAAACCAGTGGCTAACATAATCATACCGCCGCATGCTGAAAAATCGGCAAACATAGTATCAGAAATCAACGGCTCGATTAACGTTGCGACTAAAAATAGGATGGCCTGAATCACAAATTGCGGTACGGCTATCATGGCAACACAATAACCTAATGTAATGGCAAAAATAGATGCCGTAAAAAGATCCACAAAAGCTTTAGCAATTAATAATGATGAATCGCCAGATATGCCTTCTGTTAACGCCCCAAATACGCCCATTCCACTAGCACAAAATAAGACAACTAACGCCACATATTTTTCGATAAAATCTTCTCTCGAGGAGATCAGTGTCGAGTTAGGTTTTGGCTTATCAACAAAAGCACGTAGCTTTAAGGATAACGTTGCGATCCCTTTTTCAATTTGAAAAAGTTCGCCCAACAGTGATCCAAGTAATAAAGATAATACAACGGCAGGAATAGAATGAACTTTTATGATTAATGCAACACCAATCCCTAGTGAAACACAGCCAAATGTCATGGGTAATGCTTCGCGAACGCGTGCCGGAATATATTTTCCGAAGGCTGCGCCTAATATTCCACCTATAACTATTGCAGCACTATTAATAATTGTACCGGTCATCATTTTGTTGTTTTAGCTCCTTATCATCTGAACATGATCATCAACAAAATCTACCGCCTATAAGCCGCATACCGTTTTTGCATCTGATCTAATTGTACAATCCTTGCATCAATACGTGATAGCAACATCTGATTGCCTTGCGTCTGAATCCGGGCATTTTTAAGTAACGCTATCGCTTGCTGGAACTGCCCTTGTAAAGCGATAACCTCGGCGCGCGATGTCATCTCTTGTGCACGCGAACGCAATCCGCCATAAGCGGTAGTGAGTAGCTCCCAACCATTCATATCATCATTATGGGCATAGGTATAACGGTGTAATAAGGTGACGGCTTGTTGATAATCTTTATTTTTAACATAAGCATTAGCCAGATTAAGTTGCAGTGCTGAACTATCTGGATTCTTCTTTAAGGCTGATTCTAATCGCGTAATTGCCGCATTGACATTATTAAGTTCTAAATCAATATCAGTCATTAAGTCGATATACCAAACATTATTGGGATCACGATCAAGCAGTGGTTGTAATGTCTGTTTCGCCTTTTGATTATCGTCATTGCAATGCTCATCAAGCGCTTTACCGTAGATAATCGCGATTTTGCTCTGTTCATTATTGATCTTTTGATAATCTTCGAGCAACAGTTTAGAAACATTTTTATTTCTACTCAGCAAAATGGCGAGTCGTGCTTTGGCTAAATAATAGTTAAGCGACGGTGCGACACTTTTTTTGCCATATTGCATACTTAGATTACGCACATCACTCAAACGACTATCGGGCAAGGGGTGCGTTAATAAAATTTCGGGTGGTTTACTCATATAACGCGTTTGATCCGCCAATTTTTGCAAGAATTCTGATGATGCATTCGGATCAAAGCCTGATTTTACTAATGTTTTCAAGCCAACGCGATCGGCTTCTTGTTCATTACTTTGCGTAAAGCTGATCATATTTTGTGCCGAACCTGCTATGGTACTGGTAATAGCGGCCATGCCGGCATTAGGACTGGCCAACGCCAATAAGATTGATCCTAATGCAGCTCCCCAAACATAAGGGCTACTACGATTTTGGCTCTCCATCGCTCTTGCTAAATGTCGTTGCGTGACGTGACCAATTTCATGTGAGAGCACTGATGCCAGCTGGCTTTCATTATCAGTATCTAAAATCAATCGCGAATGTACCACCACATTACCGCCAAAAAAGGCAAAGGCATTTAGTACATCACTTTGCATAATATAAAAATGAAACGGCGTTTGTACAGAATCTGCCTTGGAGACCAATTTTTCACCAAGATCATTAATATATTGATTAAGAACGGGGTCATTAATAATCGGCGCACTATCACGTAACATGCGCATATAATAATCGCCCATCTCCATCTCTTGACCAATGCTTAATGTTGAGGCGGCGGCTGTGCCCATATCGGGCAGTTTGATATTATCAGCAACGGCGTTTTGCCATAAAACGGGCATCGCCCCTATTGATATCGTAAATAGTGAGGTTGTCAATATCGATGCAGAAAGTATACGTGCAATTGATTTTTTTATCATATCTTGTTAACCCACCAAAATTTTTCGATCATTAACGCTACGCTATACTCGTTATCTTCAAAATAGTCGTTTTGTCTTGCAAACTATTGTTAGCCAAATAGAGAAAAAAATCTTTTATAGGATTTTTACCTGATCGCGATCTACCTATTTTGATTTATTCCTCTATTTTATGCATCGTTTACGTATCGACCAATGAATGAGTATACCCCTAATTCGACCGGATTAACTGCGGTTTTTAATAAACTCGATAAGTTGATCCAATTTGATCATCTGTTTAGTTTCGTCAGCGCGATGCTTATATTCGACTTCACCATTTGCCAAATTACGTTCACCAATAACAATCATATGTGGAATACCAATTAATTCGGCATCGGCAAACATTACACCTGGGCGCTCTTTACGATCATCAAATAAAACTTCAATACCGGCTGCTTGTAGATCAGCATATAATTTTTCGGCCGTTTCCTGTACAGCGGCTGATTTATACATATTCATTGGAATGATCACAACGCTAAATGGTGCTATCGCATCAGGCCAGATAATACCACGATCATCATGACACTGCTCAATTGCTGCTGCGACCACACGTGTCACACCAATGCCGTAACAGCCCATCATCATGACATGATTCTGTCCATCTTCGCCTTGTACAGTCGCTTTTAAAGCTTCGGAATATTTTGTGCCAAGTTGGAAGATATGGCCAACTTCGATCCCACGTTTAATTAATAGTGTGCCTTTACCATCTGGGCTTATATCACCTTCGACGACATTACGAATATCCGCGACGCGAGGCAACGCCACATCACGCTCCCAATTAATATGGAAATAATGTTTATGATCAATATTTGCACCGGCACCAAAGTCACTCATAACGGCTACATCACGATCAATAATCAAAGGCAGATTTAGGTTAATTGGACCAAGTGAACCTGGTCCGGCACCAATGGCGGCACGGATCTCTTCTTCACTGGCAAATTCTAGTGGTGATGCAACGATATCGATCTTTTCTGCTTTGACTTCATTTAAAGTATGATCACCACGAACAATCAATGCCACCAATTGATGGCCGCTATTTTTATCGGCTTTAACAATTAACGTTTTGACTGTTTTCTCGACAGGCAGATTAAATTGCGTGACAAGTTCAGTAATGGTTTTCGCATTTGGTGTATCGATCAATTCCATCGTTTTACTCGGTGCAGCACGCTGCGCGATAGGTGCTTTAGCTTGCGCCATTTCGATATTAGCGGCGTAATCCGATTCAGTTGAAAAGACAATATCATCTTCCCCGCTCGACGCTAATACTTGGAACTCGTGTGACGAGCTGCCACCAATCGAACCGGTATCGGCACGCACCGCACGGAAATCAAGGCCAATTCGGGTGAAAATTGCACTATAGGCTTGATACATTGCATCATAGGTTTCTTGTAAAGAAGCTTGCGTGGTATGGAAAGAATAACCATCTTTCATAATAAATTCGCGCGAACGCATCACACCAAAACGGGGGCGAACTTCGTCACGGAATTTTGTCTGGATTTGATAAAGATTAAGGGGAAGCTGTTTATACGAACTCACTTCATTACGGAGGAGATCGGTTATCACCTCTTCATGCGTTGGTCCTAACACAAAATCGCGATCACCACGATCTTTTATGCGCAATAGCTCAGGGCCATACTTTTCCCAGCGGCCACTTTCTTGCCATAAATCAGCGGGTTGTACAACGGGCATTAACAGCTCAATTGCCCCAGCCCGATTCATCTCTTCCCGTACAATATTTTCTACTTTTTTTAATACTCGATACCCCGTGGGTAACCAGGTATATAAACCTGAAGCTACTTTTCGAATCATACCTGCGCGGAGCATTAATTTATGGCTAATTACTTCAGCATCTGCTGGAGTCTCTTTAAGCGTTGATAGAAGATATTTACTGGTTCGCATAATCAATCCTGATATTCAAATCCGATAATTAAATCTGATAGTTAAATGACTTTCGTTAAAAAACGCTAACGAAAAATGAAAAAATAAATTTTCTAAAAAATAGGCGTAGTTTAACAGCCCAAGCGTCAACACTAAAGTGATTTTGATGTTATTTTTAGCGTTAAAAAGATAACGACTAACCCTAGAGTCAAGATATGGCGCGCTGGCACCCGCTAGGCCGCCAACAATATTAGCGGTGACAATGCCGGTCGCAATGGAGGCGGCAGCCGTAATGCCTTTGTCAGGTTTACCACCTATATTAGTTATGAAAGTTGCAAACTAGCTCGCATAATCAAAAGATAATCAATTTAGTTCTGCTACACAGATCGCAGGACCCTGTAAATAAATTTGTGTATTTGCCTATCTTTAAATTACTATTAAGTAAAAACATAGGTAAATACAAATGGACGAAAAAAGACTTCGTGAAATGGCGGCCGAACTGGCTAAGGGTGTCAAAACACAAGAAGATTTAGGCAAATTGACAGGTTTTATGAATAAACTTGTGATTGAAACCGCATTAAATGCCGAGATGACAGAACATCTTGTTTCTGATTATCCTTATCCCGGATGATGATTTGTCCACTGTCGACTGCTGCGTGAGTGGTAGATTTAGCTTCATCTTGATGTGCGCCATTTTCAATTAAGCTGCTGGTGGCATTTGAGACAAATTGCCCGCCAATACTGCCACCGGTATTAAAGCCGGCACTTTGCTGTGAAACATGAAAGTCGGCTTCATTCTTAATATCCTTAAAGCCTAAGGTGCCGGTATCAATTTTGTTCTTGCTGGTATCGGCTGCCGTTGAGGCTATGACGGCGCCATTTAGCTGAGT
Organism: Orbaceae bacterium ESL0727; assembly: GCA_029433345.1. Classification (GTDB taxonomy): domain Bacteria; phylum Pseudomonadota; class Gammaproteobacteria; order Enterobacterales; family Orbaceae; genus Gilliamella. The sequence goes on along the minus strand of JAQTHY010000001.1, from coordinate 99,248 downwards.
ATGATGTTGGGTCGTAACATCAAATCCCCCATCGCCCGCGTAAATCCCCGTCTGTTTATCTACTGATTGATAGTGGCTATCCATCTTAGTTTGACTGGCTGAAACATTGGCCGAGGCGGTATAGCCACCATTACTGTATCCACCACTCACACCCACACTGCTGTTTTGTTGTTTAGATTTATAATCATCTTGGGTTTGCTGACTTGTTAAGGTCAGATTATTACCCGCATTGATAATAACTTTATCTCCAGTAACTTGAGCACCTGTAAGTGAGGTATCATGACCACTATTGACGGTGACAGTCTTACCCGCGTTAATTTCACTGTCGGTATAGTAATGGCTATTGCCTTTCTCAAAACCTTTACCTTTATTTTGGCTGGCATTGACGGTGGTGTTGATACCATTTTGAGCTAAAATAAAACTGGCACCAAGACTACTTAATCATCGATATTTATTCTGAGTTTACTGTTTAGTTTTTTAATAACATTACTTTTCAATAAATCATTATAGCTATCTTGATTAAGCTCTAATTCAATAAAATCTCCATCAATGCAATTATCAAAGTTAAGGTGATCCATTGCGTTCATATTCATTGTTACAGATATATATTTCATATTATTTATTCCTTTATATATAAAATATATACCTTGGTTATATTCACCTTGATTTCTTCTCGCCTTGTTACTATTTAAATTTAAATAAGAACTTTTATAGATTTATTAGAATCATATATCCTGAAATAATAAAAATCGTAGGTATAAAAATCCTAATTTTCAGGTTGAAATTAACTATTATTTAATGGTTGATAATCTTCATATTCCCAAGCAAAATACCTTGAGAGTTTTTGAGCAGTTTCTGACCATGTATCACAGGTACACGTTTCAATACATTTATTTATTATATCTTTGATTTCATCAAGATCATATTTTCTAACTATTAACATATGACGAATTAACTCAGGTTTCCAAACTTTTTTCGATAACCATTCTGGAGTACATACGAATAAATCAAAATATTCACTACCAATTTCATTATCGGGACCTATAGATAAAGTTAGTGTTATTCCAAAAAGGTTTTCTTCTTCAGGAAAATATATGGTTGGATCATGATCTATAGAACCAATTGATTTTAATGATATTTTCATTCTTAATCCTTAATATTTAAATGCCCATTACCTACTTTTGTTCTTTTACCATCGACATCAAATTTATATGTTTCAAAATTAGCTTGAATACCCGTCTCAGCATAATGGCTGTTAGGTTTATTGGAAGGAGGTCTATATCCTCGAGTACCATCCGCGCTTATCCATCCGCCATCAGACGTTTTCTTAGCTCCACCTCCAACCCATTGCATACCTAATCTATTAGCTTCTTCTGTTGTACCTGTGCCTACACCGTAATTGAGTTTTCCATTATTGCCTTTTACAACTGCAGCTAATCTCGAATCTTGCTTAGCAAGATTATTCAAGTTTTGTTGTATTAAGTCATCTTTAAATTTTGGATAAGTTGCAGCATTAGTTGCTACATTATTACTATTTAACTTACCATCCAACTCCTTCTCATTTTTAATATGCCCACTAAAATTAGAAGATTGATTAGCTTGTTGATTAGTATATTGTCCATCATAAAGTTTATCTTTGGTTTCTTTATTATTGCCAAATCCTTGCTCGACTTTATCTTTGCCATATTGACTTTCAAAATAGTCTTTGTCTAATTTATTACTACTTAACGACTCCTCAGCTTTCGCTGATGAAGAACCCCCATTCACTTTTCCAGTTGTTGTCGAATCAAGGACTTTATTATAGGCAATAGACGAAGCTAATATTAACGCATTATCAATACTTAAGCCATTACGGATTTTTTGAACAACAGTGTTAACATCAGGAGTGGTAATTAAAGAACCTAACACATTATCTTTCAAGAATTTTTCTTGAATTTGTTGCTCTGATAGACCTTGTGCTTTCCATTCATCAAGTAAAATTCTCGCTCTAATTTCAGCAAGATAAGGATTGCCTGCTATGCCACCTTGAGTCCAATACATTGCCGAAGCATCATTAATATCCCATCCTCCAACATCATGATTATTATTGTTAATCTGATTTTGTTTTGTACCTTCTAACATAGCGTCAGTATAAAATCCGACAAATTTCTCATAATCCTCTTTAGTTAATTGACCGGATTTATACATTTCAACTAGTTTTTGACCAGCCTCTTGTTCTTTTTGAATATATTCGTTATAGACTTGCTTTTCACACTCTCGGTTTTTATTGCAGTCATTAAATTGTTGTTGCAATTTATCGACTTCATCATAACCTGATCTGCTCCTAGTTTAGTGGAGACTTTTTAGCAACAAAAAAGGAGTCTCATATGTGTAAAAAATACGATCCTCAATTTAAACAAGAAGCTATCAATTTAGCACTAAATAGCAAACAAAGTTATCGACAAACAGCCAGTGATTTAGGTATAAATTATAAAACATTTTGTAATTGGATGTACCAAACGATGAATAAACCCACTCACCACGCGATAAAATCAAATAAAAAACCAGACTATCAAGAACTTGAGCGTCAAAATAAAGCGATGAAAAGAGAACTTGAATTACGTAAAAAGGAGATCGACATCCTAAAAAAGGCTGCTCAGTACTTTGCGAGCCTGAAATAGCAAGGTACGAGTTTATCAAAAAGCAAAACACGGTATCTAAGCATCGTTTGTTTCATCTATTTGACGTGTCAAGTAGTGGTTACTATGCCTATTTAAAGCGATTGCCTTCTCAACGAGCGCTGTTTAATGAGCAGCTTGACAAAAAAATTGAAACACTCTTTGAAGCGCATCGACATCTTTATGGTTATAGACGTTTACATGTCGAACTTTTGGAGGAAGGTTATTGTTTATCACGTGAACGAGTGCGTCGACGAATGCATAAACTTCATCTCAAGGCAAAACAACGCAAGAAGTATAAGCAAACAACGGACAGTAACCACGATAAACCGATCGCTAAAAATATTTTAGATAGGCATTTTTCAATGAATAAACCGAATCAAGCTTGGGTATGTGATATAACATATATTAAAGTGAATGAGCAGTGGTTATATCTTGCTATTGTACTCGACCTATACTCTCGTAAAATCATAGGTTGGGCGATGGATACGCATATGGAAAGCATACTCGTCTGCCAAGCCTTAACCATGGCTTTGCGTCATCGGGGGTATCCGAGTAAAGTGATTGTTCATAGTGATCGCGGTAGTCAGTATTGTTCAGAGGATTATCAAGCTATATTAACGGCTTATGGATTAAAGTGTAGTATGAGTCGCAAAGGTAATTGTTGGGATAATGCGGTAGCTGAAAGTTTTTTCCATACTTTAAAAACAGAATGGATTTACCGATACAAACTAGAAAATATGGCACAAGCAAAATCGATGCTCTTGTGGTACATTGAGGTTTACTATAACCGGGTAAGAAAACACTCTTATTTAAACTATTTATCCCCCGTTCAATTTGAAGAAAAAGTGATTTAATAATTTAAAAATAACTCTCCACTAAAATGTGGGCAGATCATAACATCAAATCCCCCATCGCCCGCGTAAATCCCCGTCTGTTTATCCACTGATTGATAGTGGCTATCCATCTTAGTTTGACTGGCTGAAACATTGGCCGAGGCGGTATAGCCACCATTACTGTATCCACCACTCACACCCACACTGCTGTTTTGTTGTTTGGATTTATAATCATCAACCGTTTGCTGACTCGTTAAGGTGAGATTATTACCGGCATTAATCGTGATTTTATCCCCCGTAACTTGGGCACCGGTGAGCGAGGTATCATGGCCACTATTGACCGTGACACTCTTCCCGGCGTTAATTTCACTGTCGGTATAGTAATGACTATTGCCTTTCTCAAAACCGTTGCCTTTATTTTGGCTGGCATTGAGGGTAGTGTTGATGCCATTTTGACCTAAAATAAAACTGGCACCAAGACTATTACCCACGCTTTTATTCTTACCCTCTACCGTTTGGGTATTATCCGCTGCAACAAGACTGACATCATGCTTGGCATCTAATGTAATATCTTTATGGGCATTTAAACCACTGCCTTGGATAAGGATATTACCTGTAGCATCAGGACTATTTGGGTCAATATGGTGATTCGGCTGACCGGTTGCATGAATCGCAATATTATCACCCGCAGTCAGCGCACTGCCTTGCGCAGTATGCTGCTCTGTTTTCGTGGTTGAGGTTGAGGAGCTGTTGCCATAAATTTGACATAAACGTATATAAACTCTGAAATATTATTAAAAGGGATGTATTGGAAATATTTAATCAAATCAAGATAAAAAACCTTAATGACAAAGAGTTATAGCAAACATTCCGTCTTGCATATTAATGGAGATTGGTTAAATGAACTTGGATTTACAACAGGTCAGCCTGTTATCATTACCACTAAAAAAGGAAGTTGGTTGTGGAGATTGTGAAGTAGATCACGTTGTTGATAAATAGTTAGTTCAGTTCTGCGAAAAAGATCACAGAACTGGATAATAAATACATAAATTAAAGATCATCAGTAGAAATAACATCAATTGCACCACAAGCTTTAAATAGCCATTTTAATGATCCCCATAAAAATGGTTCATTATATACTGTAACCTCAACCAAAAAATGAGTATCTCTTATTTCATCGTCAAACTCGTAGGCTTTCCACCAAAACCATTGTCTATTTTGGGGTTCCATCCAATAAAGCCATTCATCTAGTGACCATTTTTCATCTTCTTGCAATAATTTAAGTTGTTTTTCCCAAGGTAATGATTTTCGATAAGCTATTTTTTCATCAATTTCTTCTTTTGTACGTTCAGGAATGCAGTTATCAACAAATGTAACAGGTAAAATTTTTTTCCATTTTTCAAGCGAAGGCCAATCAATTTCAGAATAACTTGCAACTAATTCCAATGTTTTTTTTGCCAAATGCAATATGTTTATTGCATTGGATTCACAGGAAACAACAAATCTAGCTATACCTATTCCTGTAGCTCTAACATTTTCATCTGGAGGTCTATTAAAACGATCTCTTTCCAATAAAATCTTTAATAAAGTTTCATTACTTATACGCATTTTTTCCAGACCCTTGTTTAATTTGATTTTGTAAATCTTTTAATTGATGAGACCTAATTCCATATTGATCTTGTGCTTTTTTATCTACAACTATTGGATTACTAGGATTTTTTTTGACATCTGTTTCTTTGACGGCATTCTTCCTCAAATCAGATAATACAGATTGCGGGACCTCAAACTGTTTTATAGTAGCGCCTTCCATCCCTTGAATAATTCGTTTAGATAAAAATTCTTGTGCTCTAAATCGGTCACCAAAATTTAAAAATAGCATTTTGTCACCAGTTATTGCTACATTACCACTTCCATCTATAAGGATCCTTGTATTCGCATCACCTTCTACTCGATAAACAGTAACTGTATTTTTATCAAGATTATATCCCCAAGAACTACTTAAGTTTGGTGTATGAGTAAGAGAATTGCCACTAGGTAATGTAATATGTGACGAATTATCTAATAATAACGAATCTGAACCGGTAATACTCTCATTCAATATTGATGAAGAACCATTTTTAGGAATAAGGCTGGATGTTGCGGCGGGTACTAATGTTATTACACCATCAACGATTTTTATGGCTGCATTAGAAATCGATCCTCCTTGTTGGAATAATTCACCTAAACCTTCACCTAAATGATAACTACCTTGCAAGGTATCAGTTACGTTATATATTAGACCTGGTACGCCCGGCAAGACATTCATCACAGGGCGGCCAACTTGTTGTTCCCATTCCGTTGCTTGTTGATAGCCGTTCCACGCGTGTTCCTTGCTATAGTATTGTTCGTTTTCATTCTGCGGACGTTCTTGTCCTGTCAGTCCACCAAACCATGAACCATAATGATTTTTGATATATTCATCTTGCTGCTCTTTGGTGCCAAGATAAGGGTAATCATAGTTTTGTGCGTGGAAACCAATATTACCCGTTAGAATATCATTAACGGCTTGTTTAGCCGCCTCTTCACCAAGCAACCCTTTTTCTTGGATGTAATAACGGGTCAGAATTGCGGTAAGTGTCTGTTTTTCAGCCTCGGTCAGTGAGTCTTTATCTTTGAAGTATTTGCCAGCAAAATAGTCACCTTTTTGGTCAAGCTCATCAAGCAAGAACATCTCTTTCTTTTCAGACTCAGTTAAAAAACTCTCATCACGTTTTTTACGCAGTTGCATTAACCGACTTTGGTCTTTTTGGCTAAGGAAGTTATTCTCAACCGTCGTTTTCCCTGCCTGTGCAGCTGTTGCTGCAGTTTGGGTGTTGCCGCCGGTGAGGCTGCCTGCAATGCCTGCGGCTAAGGTGGCATAGGCACTGATGGTGGCTTTTTCATCTTCGCTCAGTTTAGAGACGTCTTTGTTATAGAGGGAACTGGCCAGCATGCCGGTCGCTTCAGCGGTAACCGCACCCACACTTTGAGCAAGGACATTGTCGCCTTTTGCTAAAGCAAGCGCCGCATTGGCAATGGCGTGAGCCGCCAGTTTGCCTTCTTTTCTGTCAATATTATGACCGATATAGTTAGCAATAAATGGTGCGCTGGCATTCGCAATAGCTTTGCTTACATCTCCCATTGCCAGACCTTGCAGTAGGGCGGTGGCCGATTCAATTATTCTCCTATTATCACCACCAATGCCAAAGCCTGATTTGTTGATTTCCGCTTGTATCGCTTTTTCGCGTTCTTCGCCGGTTAATTCAGGATGCGCCTTGTTAACTGCGTTAGTGGCATTGATTTTCGCTTGCGTCACTGCAATATCGGTGAGTTGCTGACCCAGTTCACCAATCAGTTTGTTTTGGTCAAGACGGTTTTGTTCTTTCTCTTTATCAAAAATTTGTTTTAGTTTTTGATGGGCATTCTCGGTATCACGGCTTAAGGTGTTCACATCTTGGGTTTGTTTATCCTTATCCCGGATGATGATTTGCCCACTGTCGACTGCCGTGTGAGTAGTGGATTTAGCTTCACCTTGATGTGCACCATTTTCAATTAAGCTGCTGGCGGCATTCGAGACAAATTGCCCGCCAATACTGCCACCGGTATTAAAGCCGGCACTTTGCTGTGAGACATGAAAGTCTGCTTCATTCTTAATATCCTTAAAGCCTAATGTGCCGGTATCGATTTTGTTCTTACTGGTATCGGTTGCCGTTGACGCTATGACGGCACCATTTAGCTGAGTATGATGTTGGGTCGTAACATCAAATCCCCCATCGCCCGCATAAATCCCCGTCTGTTTATCCACTGATTGATAGTGGCTATCCATCTTAGTTTGACTGGCCGAGACATTGGCCGAGGCGGTATAGCCACCATTACTGTATCCGCCACTGACACCCACACTGCTATTTTGTTGTTTAGATTTATAATCATCTTGGGTTTGCTGACTTGTTAAGGTCAGATTATTACCCGCATTGATAATAACTTTATCTCCAGTAACTTGAGCACCTGTAAGTGAGGTATCATGACCACTATTGACGGTGACAGTCTTCCCCGCGTTAATTTCACTGTCGGTATAGTAATGACTATTACCTTTCTCAAAACCGTTGCCTTTATTTTGGCTAGCATTGAGGGTAGTGTTGATGCCATTTTGACCTAAAATAAAACTGGCACCAAGACTATTACCCACGCTTTTATTCTTACCCTCTACCGTTTGGGTATTATCCGCTGCAACAAGATTGACATCATTTTTGGCATCTAACGTAATATCTTTATGGGCATTTAGGCCACTGCCTTGGATAAGGATATTACCTGTAGCATCAGGGCTATTTGGGGCAGTATGATTATTCGGCTGACCGGTTGCATGAATCGCAATATTATCACCGGCAGTCAGCGCACTTCCTTGCGCAGTATGCTGCTCTGTTTTTGTGGTTGAGGTTGAGGAGCTGTTGCCATAAGAGACATTCACCCCAATCGTACCATTATTACTAGCATTACCTTCTGGGTTTTCCGCTTGCGCCAGTTCATTAGCCTGCCAGCCTTGTACTGCTGTTAGCCCGGTTTTGATTTCTTGCAACGTTTTTAGTTTGCCATCTTTGGTCTCTTTCGTGGCTTTAGCACTTTGCACCGTATTATCGGCAATGGTGCCAACCGAGCCCCCTAATGATATCGTCAGGCCACTTTGTTTACTTTTAATCGTAGTAATATCGGTATGACTATTTTCGATAGCTGTCACGGTAACATCTTGCCCGGTCACATTGATATCTTTGACGGCGGTGATATCACTGCCCGAAATCGTCACATTTTTACCCGCATTCAACTTAACACTGTCGCCAGTACTGCCAATCGTACTCCCTAAATAGTCAGTGCCATTACCCTGTTGGGTTTGACTGAGGGAATTTTTCCCCACCGTCACCCCAATACCACCACTACTCATCACGCCTGATTTTTTGGTGATGTTCTGCTCTTTTTTGGCGTAGGACTCTTTGGCGGTATCAATGGTGATATTATTGCCTGCCTGGATAGTTAGGGCATTGTCGGAGGTCACATCACTGCCGGTAATCTTGATATCCTGGCCTGCGTGGATATTGACCGTATCACCGGTAAGCGAACTGCCTTTTTGCATGCTGTTATCTACCTCAACATGGCTAATCTTAGTTTCACTGCTTAAAAAGCCGCTTGATTTCATTTTACTGTGGTCAACTAAGTGCAGCTGCTCTTCATTCGCACCAATGTCGATAGTATGACCGGCATTAACGCTGAGGTTTTTATCACTACTAATTGTACTGGCACTAACACTGATATCCTGCCCCGCTTGCAGGGCAAGATTACCGGTGGTGTGGATAGTCGAGCCCACTTGCTCGGTGATATCGGTTTTACGGTAGTTGTTTTTGTTGGTATGAATTTCTTGCCGACTGCGGGTTTCAACGCTGTTGACGTTGATAGTATGCCCCGCAGTTAGGGTTGTTTGGCCTGCGTTATTATCATTTTTATCCTTTTTATCGTTATTATTGTTATTATCCTTTTTATTATTTAGGTTAGTTGGATTACTTTGATTATTCGGATTAGTTTGATTACTAATTTGCGCGGCATTAAGCGTGATATCATGGCCGGCGGTTAACTGAATATTACCTTCGGTCACTTGGATTTGTGAGACTTTGTTTATCACCTCATTAAGGCTGTGGTTTTGGCCATAGGACTTTTTATTATAATCAATGGCGGTGGTGCGAGTTTCGCTGTTAAGCAAAATATCGTTTTGCGCAGCAAGGTCAACATCGTGTTTACCCAGGATACTGCCTTGACTGACGATACTATCTTTCGCCACGATTTTAACCGTGTCGCTCGATAGCACACCGTTATTATTCACATTGTTGGCGAGTATGGCTAATTGGTCTTTCCCTAAGATAGCCCCTGAGGAGTTCACTGTGCCATCACTTTGGATATGAACGTTGTTACCGGCTAAGAGTGCCCCTTCAGCGGTCACCTTTGGACGATTCACCACATACACTTGCGGCACCAGCACCGATTCTTCTTTGCCGTTAATCGTGACTGTTTTGCTGACAAACCAGACGATGTCGGAAGTCAACGCTTGCATCTGTTTATCGGTTAAGGCCACCCCGACGGTTAGATTATAGTTATTGGCAAAGGTGACACCCGCATTCATCAAAGCTTGGTACTGCACCATATCATTTTGGTAATTACCTAAGTAGCGTTGCCCGGTTAAGGTGACGATTTGCTGCTTAATCAGTTGCTGCTCATAATAGCCATCTCCAAGACGTTTTTGGATATTGTTCGGGTCAAGACGCAATTGATTAAACATATAGTCCGAACTGAGCCACTTCTTATAATTGGTAAACTTCGGGTCAGTCTCAATTACATAGTTTTTATTCACTTCCTTACCTACGGTATAAATAGAGCTCGTAGGTAACGCGGTATTGGGTTCGACCAGACTAATGGTGATGCCCGGCTGACTGATTGCCGCTTCGTTAATCTGCATACTGCTGGCTGGATTGGCCGCATTAGATAGCGCAACCCCACTCGCCTGGCTAGTTTGACTATTGGTTGCCGCAATAACCGTTGGATTATTATTGGTAATACTGCCAATAGCTACACTGTTAGTTGCCGTTGTTTGGGCTGGCGTGAGCGTCACACCCGATACGCTAATATTAGTACTCGTCACGGGCGTTAGGGATTTATCCGTGCTGACCGCAGCATTAACCGTACTGATTTGTGCACTGTTTGTGACACTGACGGTATCGCGGGCTTTGTCATTCAGCTGACTGGTGCTGGTTGCAGTATGGTCCTCTATCTTAGCATTACCGAGGTCAAGCGCCGTATCGACGATATTGTGATAATCAGAGGTCGAGGTTCTGTGACGATAAACTCTGCTATGAAATTTTTTCTTTTTACTCTTACGATAATGGTCAATCAGGTCACCATTATCTTCGACCCGATTAATTCCTTGGACAGAGTTGTTATTAAGATTGGTGACAAACAGGCCTAAATCATTGCCAGCTAAGATTTTACTGTTATCGTTATTGACTGTGCTCGAGTGGATAGTAAGATTTTGCCCCGCTGTAATATCCGCTGGGTTAGTGGTGGTAATTTGCGTTTGATAGGTGAGAATATCATAATCATATTGCTTGAATATATAGCAGTTTTGGTAACAGCGCTCAGGGGTTATTAATATCCATTCTTTATGATGACTGCTTCTACCTTTCTGAATACTCACCTCATCAGTCTTATAACGATTTGCTGACCCAAATGGTGAATATTCCACCATATGGGATTTATCTATCTGAACTAATTCGGTTTCCAGTAAATCATTGGCATTATTCACTGTGTCCGCATTAACTTGCATATTGCCTTGCGATTCAATGGTTGCCGAGTGATTATTAATCGTGGTCGCATTTAAGCTAAAATTCCCCAAACTAAGCATTAAGGCGTGATTGTCGTTATTAATGATATCGGCACTTATTGCCATCGCTTCACGCGCGGCTAAGGTTGGGGTGACTGAGGCATCTAAACTGTCCCCACGGTTAGCGACTGTCCCCGCTCTAATCGTGACCCTATCACCATAAAACCGTGCCTTGCCTAAGTTCATTAGACTACCGGCGAGATTAACATTTATAACGCCGGCATTAATCAGACCATAGTTAGTGAGATTATCGCCATTTACCTGCAGATTATCGGCTTCGATAACACCGTGTTCGCTATTGGTGATAAGCGCGGGTGAGGGTAAAGGCGCAGGCGATGAGGTACTAGGCACACCAGATGTAGGGGCGCTGTTTGCTGCGTTGACATTCAAAATAACTGTATCACCGGCTAGCATTTTGCCTTGGTTTTCCACCACACTTTGGCTGTTAAGGGTCAAGGTGCCATTGGTTATCATCTCACTCAAATTGGTAAAGGCATTTTGTAAGGTGACGGTGAGGGATTTATCGGCCAGCAGTTTGCCATCGCCAGTTAAGTGACCGGCATTGACCACTAAATCACTGGCCAGTAAAGTAGCATCGGTATTAATCAAGTCAGTTGCTGTAATCTCTTCTCGTTTCCCTGCCGTTAATTTGGCTTGGTTATTATGTAAGATGCCGGTTTTTAGCTGGATAGTTTCCCCAATCAGCTCACTGGCTTGGTTTTGGATGTTAGCCGCTTGTACATTAATTTGTCCTTGGGTTTTTAGGTTCGCTTTTTGGTTAATTAGCTCACCGGTAGCCGTAAGGGTAATGGCGTGATTAGCCTGCAGTGTGCCTTGTCTGTTATCCAGGGTATTATCCGAGGTGAGCAGAATATCGCCCTGCGCCGTAAGATTGGCTAAGCTATTATCCAGATGTGCATCATTGCTGCCTGCCCTATTAGGCGTACCCAACGCACCCGAATTACCGCCACTGTTTTTAGCCTGCAGAATAATATTTTGTAGACTCAGTAACGTGGCGTTTTGATTATAAAGTTTTGTCGCTGCAAGGAGTAAATTGCCTTTAGCTTGTAAATCAGCCTGCTCATTATGCAGCTGTGTTGCCTGAAGGGTCAGATTTTGTTCACTCACCAGTTTGGCTTGCTGGTTATTAAGCGTATCACCCGCCGTTAAAGTCATATCACCTTTACTATTTAATTCTGCTTCGTGGTTATCTAAAGTGTTTGCACTGATTTGCATGCCACCTAAACCGGCAACGATAGTCGCTTTATGGTTATTAAGATGTGTTGCCGAAGCAATAGTCATGCTGACACCTGCTTGCATGGCGACCTGCTCGTTGTTGATTTCACCCGCAGTAAGTGATAGATGAGTGCCCGAGAGCCAAAGAGCATTGCTGTTATCAAGCAGTCCGTTAATAGTGGCCGTGATTGCCTTATCCGCCGATAAAGTCGCATGGGTATTATTGGTCGTATCCGCACTTATCTGTATATCACCGTTACTGACTAAGGTCGCTTGATTGTTGTTAAGGTGCTGCGTAATAGCTAAATGGGTCGCTTTACCACTTTTCAGTAAAGCGGATTGATTATCCATTTGCTCCGCGGTAACGGAGAGCACTTTCCCAGCTTGCCATTTACTGTCTTGATTATTCAAAATGGCGCTATTTACAGCAAGATTACTGCCCGCCACTAACGTAGCAGATTGATTATCTAACTGCTGCACGGCATCAATGGTCAGATTTTGCTGACTGGTCACGTTAGCATTTTGGTTATGTAGATTTTGCGCAGTCAATGACGTGTTACCTTGTGCCTGTATCGTAGCTTGCGTATTATTTATTTCTGCGGCCTGTAAGGTGAGGTTATTCCCAGCAATAAGTTTGGCTTGCTGATTATCTAACAGCGTGCTGGCCCTAATCTGCATATCGCCAGTACTTTGCAGGCCTGCCAAAGTGTTATTTATCTGTGTGGCGGTTAAGGAAAGCTCACTGCCCGCCAGTAAGGTGGCTGCTTGGTTATTTAGGTTACCCGCGACCGTAAGGGTGATAGCCTTATCCGCTTTATAAATAGCAGAAGTATTATTGATGGCATCAGCGTGAGCGTTAATAGTGCCACTACTAACTAAAGTCGCTAATTGGTTATCAAACTGTTTGGCATTAATCGCAATATCACCCTTGGCACTCAGTTGCCCTGCTTGATTATTCAGATTATCGGCATTAAGGGTAATCGCTTTATCACTCACGAGTAAACTATGTTGGCCAAGTAAGGTGCCTTGCTGATAGTGGCCTTGATTGTCTAATGCGCCGGCATTTAGCGCTATATCTCGACTTGCTCGGATATCGGCATACTGATTATCGAGAAGGTTTGTAGCGGTAACATTTAATTTACCACTGGATAAAAGAAGGGCATACTGATTATTAGTTGTCTGGCTAGTGATGCGAAAATCATTATCTGATTTAATTTTAGCAGAGTCGTTATTAACGGTTTGTCCACTTATCGAGAGATTTTTACCGGCAATGATAATGGCTTGCCGATTATTCGTATCCTCACTGGATGTGATAGTCAGGTTATCTTGCGCCTGCATCTCCAGCTTGCGGTTATCGATTTGCTGGCCAGTGAGGGCGATAGACTTACCACTGATAATCTGTGCTTGGCGGTTATCTTGCTCTGCGTCACTATGTATTGTGATATTACCTAATGCATTAAGAAAAGCAGATTGCTCAGAGAGCGTGCCAGTGATTAAGGTAATATCGCCATAACTGATAAGCTCGCTCTCATCATTTTTGAGCGTATCCGCAGTCATAACTAAATTACCTTGCGCAGCTAACTGCGCCTTTTGATTGAGGTAATTTGCCGCATTTACCACAATATTGCCTTCACTGACCCAATTAGCTTGATTGTTAGTCAGGTTACGGCTAGCGTTAACTGTTAAGTCACCTTTAGCACTTAAAGCACTCCCCGTTAAATCACTATCTTGCGCTGTTAACTGCAGCTGTTTATCCGTAATCAAAGTAGCTTGTTTAGCTTCTAACCGAGTATCGGCATGTAAAGTAAGATTACCTTGGCTTTGGAGAGTGGTTTCATTGAGTGCCAATGCATTGGCTTGCATAACATAATCATCACCCGAAAATAGGGAGGCTTGATTAGCACTGACTGTATCCCCTACAATCGTCATGTCACCGTTAGCTGTCAGCGATGAATTATCATTATTGAGGTTACCGCCGTGCAGTGATAAATCCGCCTCGCTAAATAGATGCGCAAACTGATTATCAAGCTCACGACTGTTAAGGGTAAGGGCGTTGACTGACTGCAAATCGGCATATTGGTTATTGAGCTTGTCACTCTTAACAGTCAAAAAACCAGTCGTAAGCCACGTGGCGTTTTGATTATCTATCTCACTTGCCTTAATATCAATATTACCAACAAAGCTCAGCTTAGCGGTTTGATTGCTAAACTGAGTAGCATGAATGGTAAGATTCTGATTGCCCGACAAGGTGGCGTTATCATTCGTCAACTTGGTCGCGGTAAGGGTAATATCACCGCCGCCATTTAAGCTAGCGCTACTGTTTGTAAAGGTATCAGCACTGACTAAAATCGCACCCGTGCTACTCAGTTCACTCTGATTATTATCAATCCTCTTTCCGCGCAGCGTGATATCACCCAGGGCATTAATCACCGAATAGTTATGCATAAGCTGAGTCACATCCAAGGTAACAGCTTGCTGACCAATCACGGTGGTATGATTGCTGACCATCTCAGTTGCCGTTACATTAATGTCACCTTTGGCTTTTAGGGTCGCATTATCGTTTTGGATGGTGTGACTGCTAAGGGTAATGGCTTTTTCACTCAGCAGATTGGCACTGCGATTATCCAATAAATCGTGCGCCGTGATAAGCAAATTAGCTTTAGCGCTCAGTGATGCGTGGCCATTTAGTAGCTGCTTAGTGTTGAGAGTCAGTTGACCTTCACTGATTAGGGTTGATGATTGATTATCCAGTTTATCGCCTTGTAACCTCATATCGCCTTTTGCTTGCAAATTGGCCTCTGCATTAGCTAACTGCTGGGCGCGAAGGGTTATCCCTTCACCACTGCGTAAAATGGCGCGGTTATTGGCGATATCATTGGCTTGTAAAGTAATCGATTGCTGAGCACTAAGCTGCGCATCACTTGTATTGATGCGGTCGGTTGCGGTTAGCTGAATGGCGTGCTGTGAGACTAGCTTAGCAGACTGACTGTCAATGGACTGCGCGGTTAAGCTGATAGCCTTGCCACTTGAGATAACGGCCTCATGATTCGTTATCGCTTTAGCATTAGCGGTAAAGACGCCGCCGGTTTGGGCTGTCACCTTTTGGGTATCAAGGTGATTATCGGCGGTCAGCGTGGTATCGCCTTCGCTGCGAAGGGTGGCTCCCTCTGCATCAATATCTTGCCCGGTGACCGTCAAAGTGCCGGCTTGCGTCACGCTGCCGCGCAAATCGGTTTTACCTTGGCTTTTGAGTGTGACCGCTTGTGTGGTTAAGTTCTTCCCCGCCAAGGTTATCGTCTCTGCTTTGACGGTGAGATTCCCTGGTTTGGTCAATTTACCTTGCTTATCCACCCCAGCGGCTAAGGTGCTATCTGCACCGCTGGTCACCGCTTGTGCGGTCAGCGCCATATCTTTACCCGCCACCAGACTGCTTTGGTTATCTATCGCCATTTGGCTGGCTAAAATAACATTTTGCTGACCATAAATGGACTTGGTATTGTCAATTGCAGTTTGGCTTTTTATCACCACATTTTGCTGCGCTTGCATGGCGCCCAGATTACCGATTTTACCGTCGGCAGACAGCGTTAAATTACCGGCACTGGTCCCAATCTCACCGGCATTACGCACGCCAACCCCTTTTTCGGTCCCGATTAGCCGAATCTTACCAGCATACATGCCCCCTAATGCCGCCACATCAATCGACACCTCCGGTTTAGCTGATGGATTAGCATGAGTAGATTGGTTAGAATTAGTTGTTTTATTGGTATTGGGGCTATTAGTCACATTGGACGCGTTAGTCGCATTAGCTGCTAAGACCTCTTCGATAGAGGTGACCGACTGGGTATCGGCACTCACCTCGTTTTGTCCGGTAATCACACTAATATCATTGGCCCAAACCGCGGAATTAATCGACACAGCCCTGGCAATGATATCAGTATAATCCTGACCACTCGAATCCAGCCCTTTGCCGGTCACGGTAATGGTGCCTTGTTCGACGCGATAACCGGCTAACTGGCCAGCTAAAATCACTGGAATCCCCGTGGTTAAGGTGCTTCGCTCAGCATTAATAAAGCCGCAGCCATTACAGGTAATGCCGGCTGCATTGGCAATCACCACCTGCGCTTTTTGCCCAGCCACTTCGATATAGCCATTGAGTTGTGACGGATTTCGGCTATTGACTTCATTTAAAATAATCTTAGCGCCGCCACTTTGCTTTAAAAATTCATTACCTTGAATATAACCCGCCAGCTGCGTTTTGCTGTTCTTAGTGGCATTATTCAGAATCACCCCTTTATCTGACACATCAAATTGGCTGTATTTATTATGGGAGAGGCCATTTTTATTGGGTGTTTTGATATTGACTTGCGTGGCGCCATTGGCGGTCGGAATAATTATCGGCTGCTGATTTTTAGGGGTACTGGTATCTGCTTTGATGGTGCTGGCAACAGCCGATGACGAAATAAAAGAAGACGAAAAGGCGACCAACCCTAAAGCTAAATAAGTAGCAAAGGTAAGCGTCGATAATCGCGCCACGGTTAGCCGAGACCCCATTGCTGGCGCAGTTGTATTGCCTAGATTAGCGGCACCTGCTACCTCACCCGCACTTTCACCGTTATGCGCCTTAGCAATCTCGGCCACCACCATCAACATACGCCGGGTACGATTAAACACCACTCGATAAAAGTGCTTATTCATATTTTCTTCCTTATCATTCCATTCTTGCAGCAAATTACAAAGAACAATAACTCGCTAATTATTATTGGTTTATTATTATTCGCTAACCGCAAAACTACTTTCCAAAAAAATGATTAACGTTTACGTTTAGCGCAAAAGCTTAAAATAATAAATAGTCTCACCCATAAGATCAATGACTAATTTCATCATTTAATCAAGAAATTGATAAAACCACTCAAGTAAAATATGCTTTTTTATTGGTCAGAAAAGGGATAAGCAGCATTGAAATCAGAAAGCAAAAAATCAAAAAGAGAAAACAACATAGGAAAGATTAGAGAGAAAAAATAAATCCACCCCTAAAAATTTGACATAAACGTAGTATAGTTCTGAAACTTTGAAATAAAAATGCTGTTTTTTATTATGATTGGAGTAAGTAGTGTGATGTTGAAGGGAGGCGTGGGTTTGGGATAATTCTACTTTTTGATACTTTAGGTTGGTAGCCTAGCTGAGAATAAGAGATAACGGAACTTGTAAATATGGGTAATAACGATTATTTTAATAGATGCATTTATCTTCATTTAATTCTAATATACTAAAGCGATCAATTAATGATTGCAGTCATATGATGATATTGACGTTAATGGACAAGTTCGATTTTGAGAGAAAAAAGTTGACTTGGCTGATTTGAATAATAATAATTCTCATTATCATTAAAAGAAGAGACGCTATCTAAGGATGACTCATGATGTTTATCTTTTATAAAAACCGTAAAAAATTACTCACCGCTATCCTTACATCATTGCTGCTGTTAATGGGGCTTATTGCGCCTGCACAAGCTGCCGATAAAAAAATTAAAGTTGTGACTACGTTTACTATTATCCAAGATATTGCGCAAAATGTGGCGGGCGATGCTGCAACAGTTGAGTCGATAACTAAAGCGGGCGCTGAAATTCATGGATACGAACCTACCCCTAAAGATATTGTCAAAGTGCAATCTGCTGATTTAGTCCTTTGGAATGGCTTGAATCTGGAGCTCTGGTTTACCCGTTTTTTTGAAGATATCAAAAATGTGCCGGCGGTTGTGGTGACAGAAGGGATCACACCTATGCCGATCCAAGAAGGCAGTTATAAAGGAAATCCTAATCCACATGCTTGGATGTCTCCAACGTTAGCCTTAACCTATATCGATAATATTCGTGCTGCGTTAATAAAATATGATCCTAAAAATAGTGAGATCTATAATCGAAATGCGGCGCTATATGCGGAAAAAATCAAGGCATTAGATAGCAAATTACGTCAACGATTAGACACTATTCCCGCTGAAAAGCGTTGGTTAGTGACCAGTGAAGGGGCATTTAGTTATTTGGCGAAAGATTATCATATGAAAGAAGCTTATTTATGGCCAATTAATGCCGAGGGACAAGGGACACCGCAACAAGTAAAAAAAGTGATTGATTTAGTGAATACCAATAAAATTCCTGTCATATTTAGTGAAAGTACGGTATCCAATAAACCGGCTATTCAGGTGAGTCGTGAAACGGATATTAAATATGGTGGCGTATTATATGTAGATTCACTGTCGAATGCAGATGGTCCGGTACCGACCTATATTGATCTTCTTAACGTAACTGTTGGCACAATTGCTAAAGCATTCGAAGAATAAAAGGACGGGGAAATGGCGCAGATTAAATTAAATGTTGATGATATTACCGTTACTTACAATAATGGCTATACAGCGATTCATGATGCCAGTTTTGCATTAGAAGGTGGTACAGTTTGTGCTTTAGTTGGCATTAATGGTAGTGGTAAGTCGACATTGTTTAAAACAATTATGGGTATGGTTCGCCCAACGAAAGGCAAAGTCACCCTTAATGATTTACCCGTTAAACAAGCGTTAAAGGAGAACTTAATTGCTTATGTTCCACAAACAGAAGAGGTGGATTGGGATTTCCCGGTATTAGTTTCTGATGTGGTGATGATGGGTCGTTATGGGCATATGTCTTTTTTGCGGATTCCGTCTAAAGAAGATAAACGCCAAGTTGATCTTGCGTTAGAAAAGGTGAGCATGACCGAGCTGAAAAATCGGCAAATTGGTGAGTTATCAGGCGGCCAAAAAAAACGTGTTTTTTTAGCGAGAGCCTTAGCACAACAAGGGAAAGTTTTACTTTTAGATGAACCTTTTACTGGCGTTGATGTTAAAACCGAAAATGCCATTATCGATCTGTTAAAAATCTTACGTCAAGAAGGACATCTGATTTTGGTTTCTACCCATAATTTAGGTAGTGTGCCGGAATTTTGTGATCAGGTCGTGTTAATTAATCAAACTGTGCTGGCTTCGGGACCGACTAAAACGACATTTACACCACAGAATTTGATGATTACTTTTGGTGGTGCTTTGCGTTATTTAAGTCTATCCGGCAGTCAATTGCATGAAGATGAAGATCCTCGAATGGTGTCGGTATTAACCGATGATGAACGAGCCGCGGTATTTTATGGTAAAGGCAAGAATGATTCACCGCATGATAACCTCTTGCGTACGGATCATATTGTTGAAGAACAGCAACCAAAAGGAGAGTAATAGACGATGATGATCTTACTCGAACCTTTCCAGTATGAGTATATGTTAAGAGCCATCTGGGTAAGTAGTATCGTGGGGGCGGCCTGTGCGTTTTTATCGGCTTTTTTAATGTTGAAAGGCTGGTCGTTGATGGGCGACGCGCTTTCGCATTCTGTGGTGCCCGGTGTGGCGGGGGCATACGCACTGGGTTTACCTTACTCAATCGGAGCCTTTTTTACCGGATTGCTGGCAGCGTTATCAATAACCATTGTGCGTTATCTGACACGTTTAAAAGAAGACGCGATTATCGGTTTTATCTTTACCACATTTTTTGCTTTTGGCTTGCTAATTATCTCACTGAATCCAACCGCTGTAGATGTCCAAACTATTATTTTCGGTAATATTTTAGGCATCGCCGATGAAGATATGTGGCAAGTACAGATCATCATTTTTGTCTCATTTATTGTGCTCTTCTTGTTATGGAAAGATCTGCTCGTCGCTTTTTTTGATGAAATTCATGCGCGATCAATTGGTCTCCATCCGTTAAGATTAAAAATCATTTTCTTTACTATATTAAGTGCCTGTACGGTCGCGGCATTACAAACTGTTGGTGCAATTTTAGTTATCGCGATGGTGGTAACGCCGGGCGCAACAGCCTATTTATTAACCAATCGTTTTTCAACTTTAGTGATTATTGCGGTCATTATTGGTGGTTTGACCAGTGCGATCGGGGCGTGGATTAGCTACTTTTTAAACGGTGCGACAGGAGGTGTGATTGTCACCTTGCAAACGGTCATTTTTATTATGGCTTTTTTGTTTGCACCACAACATGGTTTGATTCCTAACCGTTTACGGATTAAACATAATCGATTAAATAAAATTCATTCATCTTAGCGGTAATCATAGGATGATGATCATAATGATGATGGAGTATTTATGATGGCGCTGTGGGATTTTATTGTGTTTCCATTTTCGTTCCCGTTTATGCAACGAGCCATATTAGCCGCATTGGCAACTGGGTTTGTTTGTGCATTACTTTCATGCTTTTTAGTTTTAAAAGGTTGGTCATTAATTGGCGATGCTATTTCGCATGCGGTATTGCCGGGAATTGTTGTCGCTTATCTTGCCGGAATCCCCCTGATTATTGGCGCGTTTGCCTCAGGGTTATGCTGTGCGGTCGCAACAGGCTATATCAAAGAAAATTGCCGTGTCAAAGAAGATACAGTCCTTGGCATCGTTTTTTCGGGTATGTTTGCCTTTGGGTTGGTGCTGTTTTCGAAAGTGGACACATCACAGCATCTCAATCATATTCTATTTGGTAATGTTCTGGGTACCACCTATGATGAACTAAAGCAAATTGTGATTATTGCGTTAATCGTTTCATTATTGGTTATGCTTAAATGGCGCGATTTAATGCTATTTTGTTTTGACACGATGCAGGCAAAAATAGTCGGTTTACCAGTGAAGTTATTACATTATGGATTACTGAGTGTGCTTGCGTTAACTATTGTGGCTTCGTTGCAAGCTGTTGGGGTGATTTTAGTGGTTGCCATGTTAATTGCGCCCGGTATCACCGCATTTTTACTTTGCAAACGTTTTGAATGGATGCTGGTGATTGCCATTATTGTTTCCGTTTTTTCAACTGTGACAGGAACCTTGATTAGTTTTTATATCGATGGCGCAACCGGTGCCTGTATTGTCATTTTGCAAGCACTGATTTTTATGCTAGTGCAGGTATATAGTTATATCCGCAACAATGTGATGCGTAATCGTTCTGCTTATAAAAAAGTAAATTGATAATCTCATGATGACAAGATAAAACCATTTTTAATGGAGGAATCAGAATTAAGTGGTTTTTATTTAGGTAACTACTTAAATGATAATTATTATTATTTACTGTTGATAATTACCACCATTCGCAATAATATATAGCAAAATTCGAATCAAAATTTAGAGGTACACTATGCCGTTTCTAATGCGGAAATTAGCTGTCATTCTATTATCATCGCTGTTTTCTATCTCTGTATGTTATGCCGATATTACCCTACCTGCTCCCCAAATGAAAGATGGTATGAGTCTATTCGAGGCGTTAAAAAAACGTTCATCCACACCTGCTGGTGATTTCCCAGTTGGCCAATTATCTGATGATGAATTATCGACTGTATTATGGGCTGCAAGCGGTCTAAATCGGGGTAAATCCGGTTGGACAGTCCCGATGGTTAAAGGCAAAGCGCCTTATGTAAGAATTTATGTGGCTAGCCAAAAAGGGGTTTTCCGTTATGAATGGGAAGGGCAATATTTACGCGAAATCAGTAATAAAGATATTCGTGCCGATATTGGGCAACAAAGTTTTACTCGCCGCGCTGCCTATGCATTAATCTTTGTCCCAGACAGTGAAGCATTTGGCGATATGGATGCAGCTAAAGCAAATAATTTTGCAAACATTGCTGTCGGCGCCATGAGCCAAAATATCTATCTTACAGCAGCTGCTTTAAAGTTAAGTGCCCGTTATATTCATTCAATCAAATCTGACGTTATCTCAGACGAATTAAAGTTACCCGAAAACAGCAAAGCAATCGGGATGATTTTGCTTGGCAAATAAAGGAGTATACCAGTGAAACGATTTCTTACTATTAGCTTATTAATCGTGACCAGTTTATGGGTATTTATGCCGTCATCTTATGCAGCAACTAAAAAATATGACAGTTGGAATGCGATTATTAATGAAATGGATGCCGTGTTAAACGATGCTTATGATATCTATTTTATGAAAGATGTGGATAAAGCCAAAGAACGTGTCAATGATGCTTATTTTGGTTTTTATGAAAAGCACGGTGTTGAACGTGCAGTAATGTCTTATATTTCGGGTAAACGGGGTACAGATACCGAATATCAATTTGCTAAGATTAAACGTCTTATGAATGATGGCGCACCCAATAAGCAGGTGCGCGCTGAAATTGACACCATTATTAAAATGTTGCATGAAGATGCCAATGTGTTAGATGGTAAAAAAGAGAGTGGTTGGAGTGTATTGCTTGCCTCATTTATTATCATCTTCCGTGAAGGATTAGAAGCTATTTTAGTTATTGCCGCTATTTCTGCCTACTTGGTTCGTTCAGGTAATCTACAGATGGTGCGTGTGGTATACATGAGTGCATTAGCGGCTGTATTTGCCAGTATATTAGCCGCGATAGCTTTACATTCGGTTGTTGATATCAGTGGCGCTAATCAGGAAATGATGGAAGGCGGCGCCATGTTGCTGGCCACAGTTGTGCTATTTTTTGTCAGTAATTGGATGTTTTCGAAAGCAGAAGCTGAGGCTTGGAAGCAATATGTCGAAGGTAAAGTGCAGACTGCAGTGGCTACCGGTAGTGCTTTAGGCTTAGGCTTTGCTGCATTTTTAGCTGTTTTCCGCGAAGGTGCCGAAACAATCCTATTTTATCAAGCGATGCTAGGTGAAGCGAAAGAGCATATGTCCATGATCTGGTATGGATTAGGTATTGGTTGCCTAGCGTTGGCTATTATTTTTGCGTTGATCCGTTTTGGTACCATGCGATTACCTATCAGACCATTTTTTATTGGTACCAGCTTTTTAATGTATATCATGGCGATAGCTTTTGCGGGTGGCGGTGTTAAAGAGTTGCAAGAAGCGGATATTATCTCTGTTACGCCCGTTAATTTTGTGCATTCGGTAGATATTTTAGGCATTTATCCAACAGTAGAAACCTTATTACCACAAGCCTTTATGGTGTTAGTGGTGGTTGTCTCTATCTTATATTACAAAAATAAACATAAAGCATAAAACTAGGAAGGTATAACGTCCTTTATTCCGTTTACGAAACAGTTGATCAAACAGTCGACAGAATAAAGGGCCATCGTGAAAAATAATAGGTATATAACGAAGTACAGCGGTCGGAAGACTAATCAATTAACAAAGCGAGGAGCTTTTCAATGAAAAAACGAGTATTAGTAGCGGGAATATCATCAATCTTAGCATTATCATCATTTGCTTATGCTGCCCCAGCGCCAGCACCAGGAGAAGAAAAGGGCTTTGAAGAATTCCCTATTGGTGATGAAGTCACTGTTGGACCGTTGCATATTTCGGCTGTTTACTTCCAACCTGTAGATATGGAACCGGCTGGACAAGGTGGATTACCGGCTTCTAAATCTGATATGCATATTGAAGCAGATATTTCGGCTGTTGATGGTAATAATTTAGGTTATGGCGTGGGTGATTTCGTCCCTTATCTAACTATTAAATATAAAATCCAAAAAAATGGCAGTAATAAAGTGATCGAAGGTAATTTTATGCCAATGAATGCATCTGACGGTCCTCACTATGGTAATAACATCAAATTAGATGGTGCCGGAAAATATAAAGTCACCTTCACCATTGAAAACCCAGAAAAACAAGGTTATTTACTTCATGTAGATAAAGAAACCGGTGTTACAGGTCGATTCTGGCAAAAACCAATCGAAGTATCTTGGGACTTCGACTTTGTACCACGCGCGTGGTAAGCAAATCGCTTACAACACCAAATGTTATAACTACGATTTATAACTATGGTTTATAACTACGGGTTATAACTGAATTTTTATAACAAAATGTTTTATAAGTAAATTGAGCTGTTTTTGACAGCGGTTGGCGGAGATGAGATATTGAGTGTTATCCCTATCCGCTAACGGTAAATGGGTAGTATAGTTGTTACTTTTCATAAAAATAAAATAATAAATAACGGGCAATCTCTTTATGTTGCAGTATTTGATCAATGTCACTGATAATACTTTTATTCCGGCAATCATGTTTGCGTTACTTAGCGCTATGGTTGTAAAACTTAATCCTCAGCACAGTAAAAAAATTATTATCAGTGGTTTTGTGCTCGGTTTTATCGCCGCACTTATCTATTCGATTTTGAAACGTAATACCGGATTTGCAGTACGCGAATTTTATGATTTAGGTATTATTGTGCCATGGGTTATTTTAGCGATTCCATTGTTATTCAGCATGTGGATGCGACACGTTTCGCACTATTTAGGTTGGCAGTGGTTATTGAGCTTATTATCCATCATTAGTTTTGGATTAATTAGTGCGCTATTTCTACCTAATCTTATGCTCTATCCTTTCGAGTTCGATGTGGGGATGGAATCGATATTTAATAATGAATATCTATTTAAATGTGTAGGTTATTGGTCTGCCTTGTTGTTGGCGGGGCTGATTAGCTTATTTATTTACCGAATCTGTGGTCGATTATCTGATAAATTTGTTCTGATTATTACCACATTAGCTGTCACTGTTTTTACTCTCCAAAATGGCATTAATATCATCCAGATTATGATTGTGCGGCGTTTTATTCGCTATCAGCAATGGATGATGGATGCTGTTATTTTTGTACTCAGCCATGTCAATTTTTTCCTATTTATTTTTATGTCCATGTGTCTATTTTTGGCGATTGTCTTGTATCTGAAATCGAAAACGACCTCGCTTGTGGGGAGTAATCCTGCCCAAGTTCGTAAAATGAAGGCACAATTACGACGTGATAGACGCTCATCATTGCTCACTTTTGCGGGTATTGCGATTACCGCTTATACCGTAACGCGTTTACGCTATATTCTAGAACGTGGAGTGGTGCTATCACCAGCCGAACCGGTAACCAAAAATGCCGATGGGTTAATTGTGATTCCGCTAGAAAAAGTGGATGATGGGAATTTACACCGTTATGGCTATACAACAGCAGATGGAACCGAGGTGCGCTTTATTATTATCAAAAAGAGTGAAAATGCCTATGGTGTTGGGCTTGATGCCTGTGATATTTGCGGGGCAACCGGTTATTACCAGCGTGGTAATCAAGTGGTCTGTATTTTGTGTGATGTGGTCATGAATATTGCCACAATCGGCTTCCCGGGGGGTTGTAACCCAGTGCCACTTAAATTTGAAATTATTGATGGTAGCATGGTAATTAAACCTGCCCACCTTGAAGCTGAAAAGAGTCGCTTTAAGTAATGCTTTTAGATTGTTAATGATCTCCAAAATGAGGGAGAAAACATGTTTCGCAGAATGATACTTAGCGTATTAGTTCGCCAAAAGAAAAAACTATTTTTAATCGCCTTTACCGTTGCCTTAGGGGTATCACTGGCAACGGCCATGTTAAACGTGATGTTTGATGTGGGGGACAAAGTGAACCAAGAATTAAAAGCGTATGGTGCCAACTTGAATATCGTACCGCGTGCCGCTGCCGTTGTGAATGAGATGTATGAGTTGGATAATGGTGATAAACAGCAGGCCATGCAATTCATCCCAGAAGATGAATTAGTCAAAATTAAGATGATCTTCTGGGCCTACAATATTGTTGATTTTGCGCCTTATTTGACGGTTCACACGATGGTTAATGATAAACCGGTTACCATGATGGGAACGTGGTTTAATAAACATCTTAATATTCCAACTGGCGATAAAGTCGATACCGGCATGTTAGCCATGAAGTCATGGTGGACTATTGATGGCGAAAAAATGACGGATGACAATCTACAAGGCGCTATGGTTGGTGAAACATTGGCTAAGCAGATGAATCTCAAAATAGGGGATTCTTTAGTTGTGGCGGTACCGCAAACCCATGAAAAAATGACGCTAACCGTGCACAATATTTTTCATAGTGGAGGGAGTGAAGATGGACAACTCTTTGTTTCGCTCCCTGTTGCGCAAAAATTGGCTGACAAACCGGGACTCGTTGAACGTGTCGAAGTGAGTGCGCTAACCACCCCTGAAAATGCACTGGCGCGTAAAGCAGCGCAAGATCCGACCAGTTTATCTCGCGCCGAATGGGACAGATGGTACTGTACCGCCTATATTAGTTCTATCGCTTATCAATTAGAAGAAGTGATGCCCGATGTGCGGGTGAAAGCGATTATGCAAGTTGCCGAATCAGAAGGTTCTATTTTACAAAAAACGCAACTTTTAATGTTACTGCTCACTATTTTATCACTTGTTTGCGCAGCGTTAGCGATCTCTAATTTAGTCACCGCCAATGTGATTGAACGGAGTACCGAAATTGGTCTGTTAAAAGCGTTAGGGGCAACCAATAGCGAGGTTGCCTTGTTAGTGTTAACCGAAATTTTGATTGTTGCGTTTATTGGCGGTATTGCGGGTTATTTTCTAGGACTAGGTTTTGCGCAAATTATTGGCCATACGGTATTTGGATCTTTTGTCGAACCTAAAATGATTATTATTCCGTTAGTCATTATCATGGTATTTCTAATTACGCTGTTAGGCAGTTTGCCGGCTTTACGCATGATGATGTTCTTAAGGCCAACAGCCGTGTTACATGGTCGATAATTGACAAAAATAGAAGGTAAAAATGGTAATGAATAAAAATCGACGTTTTATTACTAAAACGATCTTTAGTTCATTGATACGCAGGCGATCTCGTATCGCTGTTGCTTTACTGGGTATTACAATTGGTGCGGCTGTCCTACTGGGTATGGTTACGCTCTGTTATGACATTCCACGGCAGATGGGGCAAGAGTTCCGTTCCTATGGTGCCAATATGGTGTTTATTCCTAATAATAATCAGCCAACGATGACGATGCCAGCTATTCAAGCTGCGGTAAACTTATTGCCATCCGAAAAAGTATTGGGTGTGACGCCATTTCGTTACGATGCGGTGCGCAGTAATATGCAGCCTTATACTATTGTGGGGACCGATTTTTCACAAGTGACTAAAACGAGCCCATACTGGCAGATTACCGGTCAATTCCCTACCCAAGCACAGCAGATTATGATTGGTGTCGATGTCGCCAATATGGCGGCCTTGAAAGTTGGCGATAAAATGATGATCGCGGGGAAATCTAAACAAGGTTCTCGCTTTGAAGAAGAGATGACGGTTACCGGCATTGTCAAAACAGGGCGCAGCGAAGATGGTTTTATTTTTATCAATCTGCATGATTTATCACAATTACTGGAAGAAGACGAGCAAGCTGAAGTGGTCGAACTGAGTATTACCGCTTCAGAAAATGAATTAAAACAGTATATTGATACGATTAAATCGAATTCAACAACGATCGATCCACATCTCATTAAATGGGTGACACAATCCGAAACTTCTGTGCTCGGTAAGCTATCGTCACTACTTTATTTGGTTACTTTAGTGGTACTTGTCTTAACGATGATTTGCGTAGCCACGACGATGATGACCGTTGTGATGGAAAGACGTAAAGAGATTGGTTTAAAGAAGGCAATTGGTGCTGATAATAAAAGTATCGCCAAAGAGTTCTTAGCCGAAGGTTTAATCTTGGGTATTGTTGGCGGTATTATTGGTGCCATTTGTGGCATTATTTTTGCGCAAGTAATTAGTACGAATGTGTTTGGTCGATCAATTATGATTGAATTTTATTTAATTCCACTCACTATCGTTATTTCGGCAGTCGTGACGGTTGTCGCATGCTTAATTCCGGTCAAACGTGCGGTAGAAGTGAAGCCCGCATTAGTTTTACGCGGAGAATAGGATTTGACTATGGCTATTATGAATATAGATAACAACAATACCAATCATCACAATATCAATAACAATAATACGAATAAGACGCATATTCTTGAGGTCAAGGATGTCTCTAAAATTTATGGGTCATTACATGCACTATCTGATGTCAATTTAACCGTAGAAGAGGGGCGATGGCTGTCAATTATGGGGCCATCAGGTAGTGGTAAAACTACATTGATGAACATTATTGGCTGTATGGATACACCCACATGTGGATCGGTCCATTTAGATGGGCAAGATATTACGCGGCTTTCTCTGTCTGAATTGACCAAGATCCGCCGTGATAAAATTGGTTTGATCTTCCAACAATTCCATCTCGTGCCTTACTTAACAGCCCTTGAGAACGTGATGGTTGCACAATATTATCACAGTATGGTTGACGAAAAAGAGGCACTGCAAGCACTAGATCGTGTCGGATTAGCGGCACGTGCTAAACATTTACCAAGACAACTTTCTGGCGGCGAACAGCAGCGTGTCTGTATTGCCAGAGCGTTAATTAATTACCCCAAATTGATTTTAGCCGATGAACCTACCGGGAATTTGGATGAAGCCAATGAAGAGATGATCATGAAGCTACTGCATCAACTCCATGAAGAGGGCAGTACGATTATTGTTGTGACGCACTCACCCGAAGTGTCACAACATGCACAAACAACAGTGGTATTAGAGTACGGCAAAGTGGCACGGGTTGTTAATAATCATATTGACTAATTGCGTCAGTCGTGAATAAATAAAGCGTTCATAACATAATGAATAATCGTCATAAAATTTACAATATTAAAGGATATCAGTTGTATGCAAAACCGAATTATCTCAGCACTATTTTTTATGATCGCTGGACTGTTAGTGATTACGATCCCCCTTTATATTTTACCGGTTTGTCCATTACCGAATCCTATGAGTATACCGTCTGATACCGCGATGCACGACTCAGTACATGCGGTAGGTAATATTATGCGATGTCACTGGACTAGGCAGGCTGAAATCGGTATTGGTAGTGTTATTGTGGTGATAGGTTTATTGATGCTTTTTTCACGCACACTGTTTATCCGTATGGGACTAAGCATGGCGTTAGCCTGTATTGCGCTTTTAGTCGCTGCGATTCCAACCTTATTAATTGGTGTCTGCCCTGGCGAAATGATGGATTGTCATGCGGGTACTTTGCCGGGCGAAGTGCTGTTATCGGCGGTCATTTTTATTGTGGCTATCCTTAATACGCTTTACCTAAATAAAAAGGCTAACTAGAAAATCTTCATAAAAAAGGCCGAGAATAATAGATTCTCGCCTATTTAGATGAAATTGAAGGGAAATTTTATCTGGATGTTTCAGAACATATATACGTTTATGTAAAATTTTTTATTTATTCACATACTTTTACATCAACGTTCGACTTAATAACGCGTCTGATTAAAAATGAGATATCTCCATGCAAGAAAAACCACTTACCATGTCAAATTTGGCATGGCGTAATATAGAACGCAGACCTTTCCGAAGTTGCTGTCTTATCATTGTCATTATGCTCTTTTCCGCCACCTTATTTGGCGGCAGTGTTTTGATGAAAAATTTGAGTTTGGGCATATCAGGGATGGCAGATAGGTTAGGCGCCGATATTTTGATTGTGCCATATGGTTATGAGAAGAACCTAGAAGTGGCGTTGTTGCGTGGTGAGCCGAGTAGCTTTTATTTGAAAGCGGACTTAGTGGATAAATTGAAAGATATAAAAGGTATCAGTGCGGTTTCGCCACAGTTATTTATTGCCTCTCTTGGCGCAAGTTGTTGTTCGTCAAAAGTTCAGTTAATCGGTTTTGATCAACAGAGTGATTTTGTGATTAAACCTTGGCTACAAACAGAACTGACACGTCCACTGACCGATAACGAAGTGGTTGTCGGCTCGAAAATTACCTCGCAGGTGGGCGATGAAATTATCTTCTTTAATCATCCGTTTAAAATTGTAGCCAAAATGGATAGCACGGGAATGGGATTTGATACATCGGTATTTATGACCTTACAAGCGGCACATAATTTAATGCAAGAGGCAGGATTAGTAGCGGGTGATGTTGATCATTTCGCTGATTATGCGTCATCTATTTTTATTAAGGTTGATTCTGATTACGAGCCTAAAAATATTGTTAATCAGATTATGCCTAGATATGCGGTCGACTATAATATCGATTTTGTGATGACAAAAGGGATGTTGACCAGTATTGCGAAATGGTTGACCAGTTTTTCAACACTTGTTTATAGTTTGTCTGCTATTTTTTGGATCTTGGCAGTGATTGTGATCTTTGTGATTTTTTCCGCGACCCTTAATGAACGTAAGCGGGAAATCAGTCTATTACGGATTATGGGGGCTTCGCGTAAAATGTTGGTCAATATGTTACTGCGTGAATCACTCATTATTAGCGCATTAGGTGGTATTGCCGGTATTGTGATTGCCGGTGTGCTGCTGTATGCCTTTAGCATCTTGATCTGCCGATCGATTGGTCTACCTTGTGTCAACATTGGCTTAGCTGATACCTTCTATTATGCGAGTGTCGTTTTTGTTCTCACCCTAATTATTGGTCCATTAGCCAGTATCTATTCTGCCTTATCGATAACCAAATTTGATACCTACAGTACCTTGAGGGAAGGGGAATAATATGTTGCTTGATATTAAAAATTTACGCAAAGCGTACCCGCGCGGTAAGCAAACAGTAGCGGCAGTGGATAATGTTAATTTCACATTGCAGGATAATGAATTTGTCTGCATTATGGGCAAATCAGGAAGTGGTAAAACTACTTTGTTAAATATGATAGCGGGGCTACTCACTCCCACACAAGGTAAGATTACGCTGAATAATACCAATTTGTTTGATTTAGATGATAACGCAGTATCAGCCTTTCGTAATCAACATATAGGTTATGTGCCACAAGGGAGCAGTTTATTACCCAATTTGACAGTATTAGAAAACATCCGCTTACCTTTTTATTTAACGCCCCGTCTCGGCAAACAGAGCCTGGCTTATGCACAAACCTTGCTCGAAAAGGCTAAAATGAGCGCGTTGCAAGATGCTTACCCTGCCAATATGTCGGGGGGGGAAATGCGCCGAGTTGCGATATTACGAGCATTAATTTGCCAACCTAAACTGATTATTGCTGATGAACCAACCAGTGATTTAGACGAAGAAACTGCCGCAGATATTATGCAACTTTTTATGGATATCCATCAGCAAGGGACGGCACTGTTAATGGTCACCCATGATAATGATGTTGCGCGTTATAGCCAGCGGGTGTTAACGATGGCAAAAGGCAAATTAAATGAGAACTGATAGTTAGGTGATAATGAATAGTTAACTGAGTAGCTAAGTGAATAGTTAAATGAATATTTAGAATAATATTGAGGCGAATCATTTTAGATTAACATTCAGACTAATATTGCGATTAATCTGAATGTTAAAATAACGAATAATATGTATGTTATTGCGCATTTATTAGTTGATATTTGACATAAACGTATGGTAGTTCTGAAACATCCATTACGGTATTGTTAAGCGTTGTGTCAGAGTATAGTTTTATTCTTCTTCTTCACTTTCATCTTCGTCAAAGTACCAATAACCTTTATTGACAAGATCCCGCATCACGTTTAGCGTCGCATTATCAGCTAAATCTTGATAACTTAGTGTGTCATGACGACATAGCAAATCAATAATCGGTAATGGTAATGCTATTTTTTCACCATGGATATAACCCTTATCCCCCACTTTTAAAATCCGGATGCTGGGTACTTTATGCAATAAATCGCCGGCTTGTAACTTATCGTTAAATTCGTCTTGTTGATATGGCGGATCGACAGGCACAATGTTCAGTTCGTGCATCGGCTGTGTGATATATTGACCAAACCAATCATTAAACAGTGCTGGGGTTTTGATTAAATCAATCATTTGATTTTGTAATTTGCTCAGCTCATTATTTTGCAGTTGATAAGGATCGTTAGGTAGATGGAGATCAGGATCTTGATAAAAGATACCGCGTGGTAAATTATCAATCACATAATCTGCGAAGTGACTTAATAAATCTTGCGAAGTTTGCGTTCTAAAGCCGACAGAGTAGCTAAGCGATTCATTGAGCGACACACCATTATGTGGAAAACCGATTGGCAGATAGAGAATATCACCCGCGGTTAGTTCTTCATCAATAATAGGGTCATACTCTTCAACATGTAATAGCGCTTTATGGGCATTGAATTGCTTATAATGTTCATTACGATCACCCACTTTCCAGCGCCGTGTTCCCATGCCTTGAATGATAAAAACATCATAATTATCAATATGCGGCCCAACGCCTGCCCCTTTTGTTGCATAAGAGATCATCAGATCTTCAAATTGCCATTGGGGTAAGCAGCGAAACGGTTCGATCAATGTTGCAGCGCCCGCATGCCAATGATCAACAGCTTGCACAAGTAGGCTCCAATTGGTATCGCCTAAATGGTCATATTCTCGAAAAGGGCCGAATTGTGCGTCCCATACACCATTTTTATTCGAAACAATGCGACTATCGAGCTCTTCTTCCATGGCTAAGCCTGCCAATTCATCGGGGGTAATCGGATCGACAAAATGAGGAAATGCTTTACGTAAAATGACCGGTTTTTTTTGCCAATAATGGGTGAGAAAATCATCCCAATTGATCTGTAATTTATTTTGCATCTAGACAATCCTTTTTGAGTTGAAACAGTTGACAAAAATTCTCTGTTGTTTGTTGGGCGAGCGTGAGCAGTGATACGTCTCTTAAGGCTGCAAGATATTCAGCCACTTCGCGAACATGGGCGGGCTGATTTTCTTTACCGCGATAAGGCACAGGTGCTAAATAAGGAGAGTCAGTTTCGACTAACAAGCGATCAAGTGGCACATAACGGGCAACATCACGTAGATCCGCTGCATTTTTAAACGTCAAAATACCCGAAAATGAGATATAAAAACCTAAATCTAATAGCTGTTTAGCTGTCTCTTTATCTTCGGTAAAACAGTGTAAAACACCGGATAATACCTGTTCTTCTTTGAGGATGTCGAGGGTATCTTTTCGCGCATTACGGGTATGCACAATAACCGGTTTATTTAGTTGACGACCGAGTCGGATATGCTCACGGAATGCATTTTGCTGTTGAGCTAAATTATCTTGCTGATAGTAATAGTCTAAGCCAGTTTCACCCAGCGCAACAACGTGATCTTCTTGCGCTAATTGGCTAAATAACGCCAGATCGAAAGGTTCATCATCTAAATTAAGCGGGTGGACACCACACGAAAACGAGAGTCGCCGCAGATAAGGAATCGTATGACGGTGAGATGATTCACCGTCACATTGTTCATTATCATATTGTTCATAAGCATGCAGTTGACGGCGCATAGTTTGATAACCGGACAGTGTTGTCGCCACACTCAAACAGTGCTTAACACCACGCTCTTGGGCGGTTTGTAGGACATCGGCGATCGATTTGGTTTGATAATCTAAGCTGTCTAAATGACAGTGAGAGTCGACTATAAAGAGTCTATTTTCTGACATATTGTTTGGCATAATAAGTTATACTGTTTTGATAATTATTTATGGATAGTAGTTTGTTGCTAGTAAGCTATTGTCTGTTAACGCCTCTTTCTGACAAAGGGGCAAAAATAGCGGGCGATCATCATGGCTATCCGTGGTGATCAAAATCGCGGATAGGTTTGATGGTTGACCAAGAACGGCATGCCGGGCATAACCAATAAATGGAGTTCACGGTAAAACCACATTTTTCGCAACGATAATTTGGCACTGCCTTGATCTGTTCACCCACCATATTGCGCAATAATAGTAAGCTTTCTTTAGCACGTCCGGCTTCTGCGTCAGCCAATTGATAATCCATTAAACGGTAAAATCCTTTTAAGTTGGGATGTTTTAGTAGCTCACGATAAATATAATATTGCGCCGCATCGCGACCATTGGTGGCATCAATCCTATCGGCTAACATTAATTCGGCCACACTGCCGGTATCTTCTTCGACACAACGCTTTAAAAAAGCGTTAAGTTCATCTTCACGATGCAGCTGTGTGTAACAATCTTTTAGAAAAGGTAACGCTTCACCGATAAATAATTTATCTTGCTGTAGGATCTGTTCAAAGTGAATAATCGCTTTTTCAATTTGCCCTTGCGCCATCAAGACTCGACCTAACATTAAAGATGTGCGTGCGCAATTCGCATCGGCGGCGGCTGATTTTTGTAACAGTGCGATAGCCTTATCGAGATCGTCACCCGCGATGGCGAGCGAAGCTAATTCACAATAAAATTGGGCAATCTCTTTATTGTATTTGGTGTTGCCAAGTTTGACTAATTTGGTTGCCACATTGATGGCGTTGACCCATTCACTGGTTGATTGGTAAATCACAATTAATTGTTGTAATGCGTATTGCTGAAACTCATCTTCATCAATCAATTGTAAAAACATCTCTTCGGCGCGATCGTAAAAACCAGCGGCCATATAATCGCGTCCCAGTTGTTGGATAGCCAATAGTCGTTGTTCAAAGGTGAGTGAAGCGCTTTCCATCAATGCTTGGTGGATACGAATTGCACGATCGACTTCGCCACGAGAACGGAATAGATTGCCTAAAGTTAGATGAGCTTCAAGTGTGCCTTCATCTTCTTTTAGCATATCGAGGAAAAGGTCAACAGCTTTATCTTTTTGATTAGACAATAGAAAATTCAAACCATCGACATATTCACGTGTCAAACGGTTTGAATCATCAAGATGTTTTTGTTTCGCATTTCGGCTCCCCATATACCAGCCATAAGCGGCAGCAATAGGTAATAGCAAAAACAGCAGTTCAAACATAGTTTCCTATTTTACTTTTCTGATCTAATCAGTAGCAGTGAATTAATTGACAGACTATTTTATGGATAGTCGTCATGCGTTGTTATCGTTATCAATTGGTTGTGGTTAATTGATCTTTCTGTTTATTGGCGATTTCATCGTCATATTTTTTCTGTAATTTAGCCAACTTGCGTTTTGTTGCTGTTAGACGTAATTCAACTCTTAAAAAGAAGATTCCTGTTAATACCCAACCGACTAAGAAACCAGAACCAAACAAAACCGCCAATAAGGTCGATAATCTGATTTCGGTTTGCGCGATCAAATAGTTAAATGTTACGAGTTGATCATTACTGGCGCCCACTGTGATAGATATGGCAAAAATAACAATAATCAATAGAAACAGTATCACAAATTTCATAATCAAGACCTTTTTAACAGTTTTATCGTTTTCGGCAATTCTACTATTTTACCACTCTACTATACACGCATTACCCTGTTAGCGGGTGAGTTATTTTATTGATTTAGTCAATCAAATCGTGCCCTAGATAATAACGTATCCGGTTCTGTTCTATGAGAGAACATTATATTTTAGCTTATCTTGACGGTCAGTGAGTATATGCCATTTTTTAGCACAAAAATAACCAATAACTGAGATTGTCCAAGCCAATAATATGCCTAAAATAAGATCGATTGGGTGATGCATCCCCAACATTAATCGGCTTACTTCGATGGCCACGGCCCAAGCAATAATTAACGAAACAACAATATAATGCCGCTTAAATCCTAAAAATAATAAAGCTAAAAATGCCCAAGTTGTGGCAAATAGGGTATGCCCTGAAGGTAAAGAATAGTCTGTTTCGCTCTCCCAATGTTTGGTTAGCCAATGAGGAATAACCGGATATTGGTTTGCATATTCGAAGACTAACGCTTTTTTTTCAGCTTTAGGTAAAGAATAGAAATAATGCTGATCGAGTTGTGCGGTTTGTGCCATCCATAACACATAAGGACGGGGTTCTTTGGTACAAGTTTTCACTACACTTTTAATCATCTGCCCAGATAAGATCGCTAAAAATAAGATGATCCATAAAATGATAATTTGGCTAAGTCGTTTAACAGGCAGTAATAAACAGAAAAGCACAAACAAGAATGCTGAGGTGATAATCGCCCATGTTGACCCTGCACTTTCTGTTATCAATAATGAATAATGTGCTATAGTAGTCAAAAATTCCGGTTGCCAATGCCAATCCATTGCAATAACCACTAATGGTATGACGAGAAAAAGAGAGAAAGCAACGATTGTTTTTTTTAGAATTAACCCCATCTACAAAATCCTATTAAGTATAATTGAGTCTATACTCATTCCGTTTACGGGTGGCGAAAATAACGAGAACATCGAGCAATATTCTATAAAATAGCCTGTTCTTTATTAAACGTCGTCGATGATCGACGGCGAAATAAGTAGCCACTTAGCAAAACAATGGGTATTTACTTGGTACAGTTGAGTTTGTAGGTTTATTCTAACATAGTAACAATAGCTTATATACTCATTACCATTGAAGATTAACGAAAAGATAACGAATTCTATGTCACTCACTATCACCGATGAAAAGCGGTGTGAAGGATTTTTCACAGCGAGTGCGCTATGACTCACAGCTGCTAAATCTAAGATAGCAAAGACGAATAACGGAGATAATCATGCAGTTAAGACGCGTTGCCGAAGCAAAATTACCTACTCGATGGGGAGAATTTACGATTGTCGGATTTGAAGAAATCGCAACCGGCAAAAATCACGTTGCTTTAGTGATGGGTGATATCCAGCAGATCCCTGATAACAAAGATGATACGCTAAAAAATGGCTCATCTAAAAGCGAGAGTTCAGCGGCAAGCGGACCGATTTTGACGCGTATTCATTCCGAATGCTTAACCGGTGATGCGCTGTTTAGTTTACGTTGTGATTGTGGCTTTCAGCTCGAAGCGGCACTCAAACAAATTGCCAAAGCGGGCCGCGGGATTTTACTTTATCATCGGCAAGAAGGGCGGAATATTGGCTTGCTAAATAAAATTCGTGCGTATGCATTGCAAGATCAAGGGATGGATACCGTCGAAGCTAATCATCAACTCGGTTTTGCAGCCGATGAACGTGATTTTACGCTTTGTGCTGATATGTTGGAATTATTGGGTGTGAAGCAGATACGCTTACTGACCAATAATCCAGAAAAAATTCGCGTGCTTGAAGATTCGGGCATTGAGATCACCGAGCGTGTTCCCCTCGAAGTCGGTGAAAATCCCAATAATGAACACTATTTAGAAACAAAAGCCAGTAAAATGGGGCATTTGTTGCATTTACATCATCACCCATTATCACCTAATGATAGCGATCGGTAGCGTTGAGTTTGAGTGTGTGAGTTGTAGCAGTTTAGTTGTAATGATTTAGTTGTAACGATTTAGTTATAACACGTTAGTTATAACATAAGCCCATTATTCAGGGAATTGATTATGTGAATTTATCCCTTTTGGGGATGAACTTATTATCGAATAGCTTATTATCGAACTGTTTACTACCAAATAATAGCGATAACAGTCCTCAGTGGTGAATGATCTAGATAAATAATGTTGCGCTTTATTGCTTGCCTAATAGATTATTTATCTAGATAGATTTTTATTTAGGATGATTCTTTATCACAACGTAAAACACCGCCATTAGCGATTTGATCTTTGGCGACTTCATGAATAACAATTTGTACAGCTTCGGCTTTGCAATTTAATGTTTCAACTAAAGCTTCAGTCACACGTTTTGCCATCGCTCTTTTCTGTTCTAAACTGCGGCCTTCTAAAAAATCAATCACAACGTTGGGCATGCTTTTCTCCTTTTAGTTTGTTTTACTAATACTCATTTTGAAACAGTCTATTACTATGGTGCATTATCGTCTTGTGATGGCGTGAATTGCGCTATTAGTCATTCTCATCTTGATTAATTGCAGCTAACTGTGCCTCGGTTAACATAATATCTTGATTATGACAAAGACCAATGCCGGATTGTATAATATTACGAGCAATCGTTTTAGCTTCGTCCAGTGAATGCATTTTATACGAACCGCATTGATACTTATTGAGTTCAGGGATATCTTTTTGTGATGTCACTTGCAAAATATCTTCCATCGCGCTAAACCATGCAGCGGCAACCAATGATTCATCAGGTTGGCCAATTAAGCTCATATAAAATCCGGTACGGCATCCCATCGGGGAAATATCAATAATTTCCACATTCTGACTATTTAAATGATCACGCATAAAGCCGGCGAAAAGGTGTTCGAGTGTATGAATACCTTTTTCGGGTAGTTGGGTTTGATTAGGTGTGGTAAAGCGAAGATCAAATACGGTAATAGCATCACCTTTGGGTGTCTGCATAGTTTTGGCAATGCGTACAAAAGGGGCTTGCATTTTGGTATGGTCAACTTTAAAACTGTCTAATAATGGCATAAATCGATTCCTTGTTTTTCACCTTAATGGCTAATTATTTGCGTGTTATTCGGTAAATAGTCGCTGCATTTCTTGTTCATCAATAATGGTCACACCTAATTGCGCTGCTTTTTCTAATTTCGAACCTGCCGCGTCCCCGGCAATGACAAAGTCAGTATTTTTTGAGACACTACCTGTCACTTTAGCCCCTAATTGTTTCAGTTTTTCTTTAGCTTCGTCGCGCGTTAATGTCGATAATGATCCTGTTAATACAACAGTTTTACCAAAAAATGGTGATGTTGATGATAACGTTGGTATGATGACATCATCCCAATGAATACCAATATTATCACTGATTAATTGGGCAATAACGCTTTGATTATGCGGTTCTTTAAAGAAATCGACAATGCTTTCGGCAATCGTTAAACCAATATCATTAATCGCCTGTAACTGTTCGAGTGAGGCGTTTTCGATGGCGGATAAACTCCCCAATTCATTGGTTAAACTTTCGGCAGTTACTTCACCCACATTCGGAATACCCAGCGCGTAAATAAAGCGTTTTAGAGTGGTATGTTTTGAGTTATCTAATGCATTTAAGAGATTGGTTGCTGACTTTTCGCCGATTTTATCGAGTGAGCAAAGTATTGGCATGGTTAATCTATACAGATCAGCCGCTGTTTTAACATAATCTTTATCGACTAATTGTTCAATAATACGATCACCCATACCATCAACGTCCATCGCTTTGCGCGAAACAAAATGTTTGAGTGCTTCTTTACGTTGTGCCGGGCAAATTAAGCCGCCAGAACAGCGCGATATTGCTTGCCCTTCATCTTTCACAATTAACGATCCGCAAATCGGGCAGTGGGTTGGAAACACAATAACATGGGTATCTTTAGGTCTGCGATCCAGTAATACTGAAACGACTTTCGGTATGACGTCACCCGCACGGCGTACCGTCACAAAATCCCCTTCACGGATACCTAATCGATCAATTTCATCACTATTATGTAAGGTTGCATTGCTGACAATCACACCCGCAACAGAGACGGGTTCTAACCTCGCAACAGGGGTAATGGCACCGGTTCTGCCTACTTGGAAATCGACTTTCTTTAATTGCGTGATCTCTTCTTGGGCTGGGAATTTATAGGCGATTGCCCAGCGAGGTGCCCTTGCAACAAATCCTAAGGCTTCTTGCAGGTCAATTCGATTGACTTTTATCACCACACCATCGATATCAAAATCAAGCGACATGCGTTCTTGACTAATACCATTAAAGTAATTCAGCGCTTGCTGGGCGCCGACACATGTCTTAACTTTATTACTGACCGGTACCCCCCATTTTTTAAATTGCATGAGGCGATCATAATGGGTATCAGGCAAAACTGCGCCCTCGACAATGCCGACACCATAGCAGAAAAAGGTGAGGGGACGTTTAGCCGTAATTTTAGGATCAAGTTGGCGCAGTGAACCGGCTGCGGCATTACGTGGATTAGCAAAAACTTTGTCATGTTTTTTTTCAGCATCAACATTTAATTGTTCAAAGCCTTTGTGTGTCATAAAAACTTCGCCGCGCACTTCTAATCTTTTAGGCAGATTTTCGCCTTGCAGAACTAAAGGAATAGCCTTAATGGTACGAATATTGGCGGTAATATCTTCTCCTGTTGTGCCGTCACCACGTGTTGCGGCTTGCACAAATATGCCATTTTCATAAAGTAAACTGACCGCAAGTCCATCTAATTTAAGTTCGCAACAATATTCTACGTTATCACTTTCGGTTAAATCTAAGCGCTCTTTCACCCGCTTATCAAAAGCGAGAAAGCTGGCCTCATCAAAGACATTATCGAGTGATAACATCGGCATTTCATGCTTAACGCTTTTAAATTGTGTTAGCGCCATGCCGCCAACTCGTTGGGTTGGAGAATCGGCTGTTATCAAATCAGGATGTTGGCTTTCTAACAGTTTTAATTGTTTGATTAATCGATCATATTCAGCATCGGGGATTTCAGGGGCATCTTGCACATAGTAGCAATATTCATGATGATGAATCTGTTGCCGTAATTTGTTAATTTCATTGGCAATATTTTGGTGATGATTTGGATTGTGGTGAGGATCTTGCATATTTATTTCTTGCGACATGATGCTATTACTCGATGTTGGATCTCATATTAGATATCTGTAATTATAACTGATAATTAGGATTGGTAATTGTAACCGATCACTATAACCAATAACTATAACCAGTTAATACGGGTTACCGTTCACTATACACAAACGT
Organism: Orbaceae bacterium ESL0727; assembly: GCA_029433345.1. Classification (GTDB taxonomy): domain Bacteria; phylum Pseudomonadota; class Gammaproteobacteria; order Enterobacterales; family Orbaceae; genus Gilliamella. Next base: position 58,771 of record JAQTHY010000001.1, on the reverse strand, counting down.
AGGGTAACTCTGAAACTTCATAATCATTTACAAAAAGATTCTACCCATAATAGTGGGTAGAATCGATATCGCTTTCTAAGATTGATACATTTAAATTTCGTGACACACTTTTTTGATGCGATTTTTATAATTGTCTATTTTTTGTGGTGTTAACATATGTTGCGAATCATCCAGTACAACGCCATCAACATCATCCGCAATTCGCTGTGCGGTTTGTAACATCAATTTAAAGTTTTGTTGATTATTTCCCTTAGATGGCACCACCATAAATAGTGATACACCTTGTGTGGTAAATTCATGCATCGTTTCAGGATCAAGATACCCTGGATTGAGCATATTGGCTAAACTAAAGAGGATAGGACCGTTGCCCGCCGGATCAACATGGCGATGGAATATTTTCATTTCGCCGAACTGAAAACCACATTGGACGATACTATTTAGTAACAGATCACCTTGTATCTGTTTGCCATTAATACCGGTGACATATAAGATTAAGATATCCGTCTCATCTTGTGGTATCTTCGCGTCCACATTATCCATTTCAGTTGTTTGCTCGGTGGTAGCCGGTTTAGGCTCAGAAGGTACTGTGTCTGCGATTTTGGGTTTGGATTCCGCAACATTTAGATCTGCTTGAGGTTCGCTAACCCATTCTTTGTTACTATCCTGCTTTGCTGTCGTTGTGCGTTGGCTATGCACTTCTTGACTGGTACGGTTGGCGTTATTGCTCTTTTCGGTAGCATTTACAGGCGTATTGGTATGACTATTGTTAGTCTCACTGTTACGGCTGCTACTTTGTCTTGTGTCATTGTGCCGTGTGCTGTTATGGCGAGTAGCGCTGTTGCGAGAAGTAGTTGCCAAAATAGTGTCTTGATTTGCTGGCTCATCCATGGCAAACAGATCATCATATTGATCACGTTTTGTATCGCTCACATCATCTTTTATTTTAGCATGGTTAAACAGATCACGCTGAACGGGCTCATCTTCCTCTGCTTGTGTATGTACAAAAGAGATGGGGGGCTGCTCTTCTTTGTCTAGCTGGGCAGTTTGTTGTTTTGGTGAGATGATTCTGACATCACCAATGATGCCGCTATCACTATTATCATTATCATAGATATCAATACTAGGGGGCGTTTTTTTCTTTTTATCGCCATTCTTATTTGTTGTAAAAAGTGAAGATCGTTCTTTCTTATTGATCCAAAAGCCATGAATTAATAAAGCAATAATAACTAATGAAGCAACTACTATTAGAACAATACGTAAATTATCCATAACATCCATCTCAGAATTAAATTAAATATCGCGCCGCAACCACACAAATTTATTTATCGGGTCATACAACACAGACTTCAGGCAACAATGCGTATATATTACTTTATTTCTTTAAATAATCACAATTCCCATTGTATATTTTTTAGAACTCTGTGCTATTGAACCGTAAAGTCGCTTACAATCGTACCCTTTTTTTTGTAAAATCCACAACCGATTTAGGTAAAATCAGACGTTTTTATATATAATAACGCTTTATGCAAAGCATTCCGAATAGATATGTGGCTATTCTAACCGATACTTTTATTCCGTAGATCGTCGGTGTGAATTATTGGAAAAATAAAGATTTATAGAGATATCCTTTCTATTTAACTGTTTTTCCCGCATATCATTCAGAACTATAAGTAGTGAAACGTTATATAGGAAGTGCATTAATAATACCAGCATTAAATTTACTGAGGTCATTTTATATGAGATCTAAAAAACTATTTTCACCATTAATATTCACATTGGCTTTCAGCAGCCTATTTCTATTAGCGGGTTGTGATAACCAGCCATCGCAAGGAGGTGGAAATCAAATACCGACAGTAAATGTTAAGGTTTTTAAAGTTGAACCACTCACTTACACATTACAAGTTTCTTTACCTGCCCGTGTTGTGGCTTCGCAAATTGCTGAAATTAGACCACAAGTTGGGGGAATTGTTTTAAAACGTGAATTTGCCGAAAGTTCGAATGTGAAATCGGGTCAATCACTTTATCAAATCGATCCCGCTATCTATCAAGCAAATTATGATAGTGCAGTGGCTAATTTAGCCAGTGCTAAAGCCAGTGCGAATATCGCGCAATTAACGTTAAAACGTTATGCGGGATTATTAAAAACCAAATCTATCAGTCAACAAGATTATGATAAAGCGTCAGCTGATGCCCAACAAGCCGATGCCGGCGTATTAGTTGCACAAGCTGCCGTTCATACCGCGAAGGTTAATGTAGACTATACTAAAGTGTATTCACCAATTGATGGTTATATTGGTAAATCAAACGTAACTGAAGGGGCATTAGTTTCGGCGGGTCAAGCTACACCGTTAGCGTTAGTGCAAAAACTCGATCCTATCTATGTGGATATGACCGAGGCGGCAACACGCTATAATAAATATTTACATGATCAAAACGTTATTTATGAACCGGTGAAAAGTGATAACGTCAATATCTATTTTAATGATGGTTCTCAATATCAATATCCTGGACACATTAAATTTTCAGATATGACCGTTAATGAGACAACCGGTACAGTCACGTTACGTGCGGTATTCCCAAATCCTAATGCGCAGATTCTACCCGGCATGTTCTTAAAACCTGAAGTGACACTGGGTTATATTAAAAATGCTGTTGTGGTTCCGCAACAAGGCATCACCAGTGATGTGAAAGGTGAATATACGGCTAAGATTTTAAATCCTGACAATAGCATCGAATATCGAACTGGTATTCAAGTTTATACGGGTATCCCGGGTTATTGGGTGGTAACGAAAGGCATTAAAGTTGGTGAACAAGTTATCGTGTCTGGTCTACTGAACCTCACTATGGTTGAATCAGGTGCCAAAATGACAGGGAAAGCTATCGAAGAGCCAGCAACACTTACTCAAGATAAACTCGATAATCTGATTAAAAGTAATGCTAAGTAAGCAGGAGTAGATTTAATTATGGCTAAGTTTTTTATCGATCGCCCTGTTTTCGCGTGGGTAATTGCTATTATGATGATGCTAGGTGGTGCACTTTGCATCAAATTACTAGCAGTTGAACAATACCCTGATATTGCGCCACCTGCTGTTACCATTACAGCATCTTATCCAGGTGCCGATGCGCAAACTATTGAAAATACCGTTACACAGTTATTGGAACAGAATCTGACTGGGCTTGATAATCTTATTTATATGAAATCAACCAGTAGTTCGCAAGGCGTGGTACAAACCACCTTAACCTTTGCGCCGGGTACCGATCCTGACTTTGCGCAAGTACAAGTATTGAATAAAGTTGAAAGTATCAAGTCACGTCTGCCTGACAGTGTGCAGAAAAACGGCGTAGCAGTGGCAAAGAATAATACTAATATTTTGAAAGTTATTGGTTTTTATTCAACTAATCCACAAAAGACCCAAGCAGATATCGCTGACTTTGTTTATTCTACTGTCCAAGACCAAATTCGACGTGTACAAGGTGTGGGTGATACTACATTATTTGGTTCTGAATATGCCATGCGTATTTGGTTAGAACCAAATAAATTGACCTATTTTAAGTTGTCAATGGAAGAGATCATTGCGGCGATTCAAGCACAAAATGCGCAGGTGACAGCCGGACAGCTGGGTTCACGTCCAACAGCAAAAGGGCAAGAACTTAATGCGACAATTACTGCACAATCGCGTTTAAAAACTGCTGAACAGTTCCAAAATATTTTAGTTCGTGTGAACACAGATGGTTCGAATATTTTATTAAAAGATGTGGCACGTGTTGAAGTTGGTGCAGCGGATTATAATTTCGTTTCATTATACAATGGTAAAACATCTGCAGGGCTTGCTATTTATTTAGCAACCGGTGCGAATCAATTAGATACGTCTGATGCTGTTGATAAAAAAATGGAAGAGTTAGCTAAGATCTTCCCAGATGATATCCAATATGTTTTCCCATATGATACTACACCGTTTGTAAAATTATCCATTCACAATGTAATCGAAACATTGGTTGATGCGATCATTTTGGTTGTTATCGTTATGTATCTATTCTTACAAAACTTACGATCAACCTTAATTCCGACCATCACCGTACCTGTTGTTTTGATGGGTACATTTGCCGTGCTTTATATTTGCGGCTTTACCATTAATACGTTATCCATGTTTGCGATGGTATTGGCTATCGGGCTGTTAGTCGATGACTCCATCGTAGTTATTGAAAACGTTGAACGTATCATGCATGATGACGGTTTGTCACCTTATCACGCAACCGTTAAGTCGATGGAAGAAATCACATCAGCATTAATCGGTATTGCCGTTGTGTTATCCGCTGTATTCGTACCAATGGCATTTTATGGTGGTGCAGCGGGGGGAATTTATCGACAATTCTCCATTACTATCGTAACGTCAATGACACTCTCTGTTATTATGGCGATTGTGTTAACACCAGCACTGTGTGCACAAATTCTAAAAGCACCGTCTAAATTTAAATATAAAAAAGCGGCATGGTATGAACAACTGTTCAAGCTTCCACCGTTTAGTTGGATTAGTGCGTGCATGGCCTTTATTTTTAAACATTTTAATTCCTTATATGACAAAGGATTACATGCTTATCAAAAAGGTGTGGTGAAAGTCATCCGTTATCCACTCATCAGTTTTACCAGTTATGCAGTGATTGTTATTGCACTTATCTTTGGTTTTAGCCGCTTACCAACCGGATTTTTACCAAACGAAGACCAAGGTGTTATCATTATGTTGGCAGAATTGCCACCGGGTTCTACTCTTGATCAAACCTCAAATGTGCTAAAAAAAGCGGCTGACTATTATTTTGAGAACGAAAAGGATTCGGTTGCAGCTGTCTTTGCGGTATCCGGCTTTAGTGTCGTTGGTCGTGGACAAAATATGGGGATGGCCTTTGTTAAATTAAAAGATTGGGAACAACGCCCCAATGCTCAACAGCGTGTAGATGCGATCGTTAAGCGTGTGAATGCATTTTTACCAACGTTAAATGAAGCGCGTATCTTTGCGACCAATGTACCTGCTGTCCCATCATTAGGGATGGCGAATGGGTTCTCCTATATGTTAAAAGATAGTGGTGGACAAGGGCATGCAGCATTGATGCAAGCTTTTTATCAAGTGCTTGGTGCAGCAATGCATAATCCTAACTTAGTACAAGTAAGACCAGACAGTATGTTGGATGTACCACAATACAAAATTAACGTCGACTTCGAAACCGCGCAAGCTTTGGGCGTTTCGGTAAGTTCGGTTAACTCAGTATTATCATCTGCACTGGGTTCGGCTTATATTGATGACTTTGTCTATAATAACCGCGTGAAGAAAGTGTATTTACAATCTGATGCACCTTACCGCATGTTACCAACTGACTTTAGTTATTGGAATGTGAAAAATACGCAAGGTGAAATGGTGCCTTATGATGCTTTTGCAACCACGTCGAAGAATTATGGCTCGCCATCACTGGTGCGTTATGATGGTGTTGCAGCAATGGCTATCACGGGTTCAGCAGCGCCAGGGAAAAGTTCAGGTCAAGCTATGGGCGTTATGGAACAGATCTCCCAAAAATTACCAAAAGGCTTTACCTATGACTGGACAGGGATCTCGTATCAAGAACGTCAAGCAGGTTCTCAAACAACGACACTTTATTTTATCTCCATTATTGTTGTCTTCCTTGCATTGGCTGCATTATATGAAAGCTGGACTGTACCAATTTCGATCTTATTCGTTATCCCACTTGGTATTATCGGGACTGTCTATGCCACTATGTTTAGGGGATTAGATAACGATATCTACTTTATTGTTGGGCTCTTGACAACCATGGGATTAGCGGCAAAAAATGCGATTTTGATTGTTGAATTTGCTAAAGATGCACTCGAAAAAGAAGGTAAATCATTAATCGATGCGACATTAGAAGCCTGTCGATTACGTTTACGTCCTATTTTAATGACCTCTTTTGCCTTTATTTTAGGGGTGACACCGTTAGCCATGAGTCATGGTGCAGGTTCTGCCAGCCAAAATGCAGTAGGGACAGGGGTAATTGGTGGGATGTTAACCGCGACATTCTTAGCGATATTCTATGTGCCGCTATTCTTTGTGTTTGTGACTAAGCTGTTTACCAAACATAAGAATGCTGTAGTTATACCGGGTAGTAGTTATACCGCACCACAAGAATCGAAATAGGATGTTAAGAATAGATCATTAGTTAATAATGTAATGTTATTTGAGATGTCACTATTCCGCCGATGTGAATATCGACGGAATAGTGAAAAGAGCGTTTTTAACCATTCATCTATTCAAGATAAATCCTATCGATATTTTCATAAAAAAACCTCGCCAATTTTGGGTGAGGTTTTTTATTCTGTATGATTTATTCATAATGAGATTAATGAATCGACGATTGATAAATAAAACAGTGATGAATTAATTTATTAAAACTAAATTATTTACAAAACAACTAATTATAAACAATAAACGATAAATAAATTAATTATAAATCAATTAATTATAATCAATAAATTAGAAATGAGTAGCGACACATCGATTATTTACGGGTGGTGAGGAGTTGGTGACTTATATGCGCATGTGTGATTGCAATACCCAATGCATCAGCGGCGTCAGCTTGTGGACTAGCGGGCAGTTTTAATAACAGTTTTACCATATGTTGCACCTGTTTTTTATCTGCTGAGCCAGTACCCACGACACTCTGTTTGACTAATCGTGCCGCATATTCATAAACGGGAAGATGATTATTCACCGCCGCCACAATTGCTGCACCACGTGCTTGCCCTAATTTTAGTGCCGAATCGGCATTACGTGCCATAAACACTTGCTCAATGGCAAACATATCAGGATGGAATTGTAAAATGATTTCGCTGACACCCGCGTACACACGTTGCAAACGAGTTGGGAGATCATCGGCAGCAGTACGAATACAACCGCTGCCAAGATAAGTCAATTGACGCCCAATTTGACGAATTACACCGTAACCCGTCAAACGAGAACCAGGATCGATGCCAAGAATAATGGCCATTAAAGTGTTGCTGCCACCTCGTCTGAAACATCACCATTGTGATAGACTTCTTGCACATCATCACAATCTTCAAGCAAGTCAATCAGACGCATTAATTTTGGTGCTGATTCGATATCCAAATCAATTTTTGTTGCAGGAACCATAGAGACTTCGGCTGATTCAGCCACTAATCCAGCGGCATCAAGCGCATCTTTTACTTCACCAAATGATTCAGGTGTCGTAAATACATCGATCGCACCGTCATCATACGTGACGATATCATCTGCACCGGCCTCTAGCGCCGCTTCCATCACTTTTTCTTCATCTGAACCGATTGGATAAGAGATCACCCCTTTTTTGGTAAAGAGATACGATACTGAGCCATCGGTACCTAAATTTCCGCCTGTTTTGGTAAACGCATGACGTACTTCCGAAACGGTACGATTACGGTTATCACTCAAGCATTCAACCATAATGGCTGTTCCTGCTGGACCATAACCTTCATAAATGATAGTTTCCATATTGCTATCATCATCACCGCCCACACCACGTGCAATTGCGCGTGTTAAAGTATCACGTGTCATATTATTTGACAGGGCTTTATCTACGGCTGCACGTAAACGAGGGTTAGAGGCAACATCCCCTCCACCAATCTTGGCTGCGGTAACTATCTCACGAATAATTTTCGTAAAAATTTTGCCGCGTTTAGCATCTTGTGCTGCTTTGCGATGTTTTGTATTCGCCCACTTACTATGACCTGACATAAAATTCTCCAGATTAGATAATTCACTGATCCGCGCATTCTAGCAAATTTTTTATTTAAATTCAGCTTAAATTCATGGCGAAACGATCAATTTCTCTCTACATTGATTTTTATTGATTTATCTTGATGATTTGACTTATACGTTACCCTTTAATAAGTAAAAATTTAGCCTTATCGTGGTGAGATGAAAGACAAGATAAAAGAATTATTTTAAACACACGATGTGCTAACGTTATTTTTTAGGTAAAATAGTTAGTATTGCAGCTATCATAGATAAAAATATAGAGATAAAAAATGGCGCTTATCCTATAACCAGACGCATGATCGTCTAATAGGATGGGGTTATAGCGCTTTATGTTAGGATTTATTGCTTAATTTTATTTTTTGCCCCAAAAGAGTCTCGACCTAAGCACCATTTTTATTGATTTTAATAGGATAATCATGAAGAAAAACGCACTATTTTCAGTACTTATACCATTATTAATGGCTACCACCTCGACTCACGTTATGGCACTGAGTTGTAGTTCTGACGCGAAAAAAAATCGGGTCGATGCCAATAATTATATTTTCCAACTGCTTGATTATATTGACACACCAACTAAAGGCATCGAAAAGGAAGTGCGCACCACGTCGAGTAAGGAAAAAGCAAACGAAATCAGTTCGGTCGCAGAGCAAACGATCAATTACGATCGTGATGGGTTGATCCAAAAAAGCGATTATGATCTTTATTCCAATAAAAATGTGCTGCTTTACTCTGAACGTCTGAATAAAACCAATTCAGGTTGGAAGAATATTATTGAAGATTACGAAGATAAACGCAGTAGTATTATCAAATTTGTGGTTGATCAGCAAGGGCGAATTGTGCAATCGCAACAAGAAAAGAGTGCTGCTGACTTTATTTTTATCCAAACGGATGCGTATCTGTACGATAGCAATAACTGCCTAATTAATAAACAGGGTGAATGGCAGCTGAAAGGGTTAGATGAAAAGGGTAAATTTACCGGTATCGATGATTATGGTGCATCGCGCTATACATTCCAATATAGTGAGCAAGCGAATAATCCAGTAGCTACTACTGCGCCAACGCAAGGCACAGATAAAAAGAATAGTAATCAAAAAAGTAATGACGTTGCGCAAGCACGCCAATTAGCTAAAATTTTGTATGATTTTAGTAATAATACCCACGCTGAAAATCTTTTTGTTTATCAATATGATAAAAATAATCATTTAGTCTCGATCCAATCACTTTACACAACGAAAGCGGGCACAACGCCGTATTTGACTAAATTTATTAACTTTAATGATAAAAATGATTGGTTATCAGCCGTAAAACAGCGTCTTAGTAAGGATGAAACAAGACAGACTGAGACTAAGCGTGTCATCAGTTATTACTAAATTTATACTAAAATGCCCGCTGATTAAGATAGTGATGCGTAGCTATTCCACCGATGCCGATCGGTGGAACGGCTTTATGATTAGCGAACACATAAGATATAAATCGTATGGGCACTCCATGCCAACGCTAAGCCATTCACTAATAATTTTTCCCGTTTTGGGTGAATATTAAAATCATGTAAAGTTTGTAAAATACGCGGTAACGCATACCAGATAGGCAAAATAACCATTAAGAAAATAACGACTTTACCACTCTCTGTCCCCAACATTTTTAACAATAGCGAACGAGTCGTCACATCACCGAAAGGCACGAAGTAGCCGATAATTATCATCATGATTGGCGAAAAAATAGCGGCCCATGTCCCACAGATAAAAATGGTTTTCGACCACGCAACATAATTGCTATGCAGATGAGTAAACCAAATTGCGGTATGGAGCAATAACATCAATAATGCCACACCATTAAGCGTGATAACCCAAGGTTTTTGTAAAAAGAAGATCACACGATAAAACTCATCTTGCCCAACTTGGTTGGTATAAGCACAAATGATGCTATACATGAGTAGCAAACTGAGCCAAATGAGAAAAAAAGCGGATGATTCACGGAGAAAATAAAAAAACGATTTTTGTTGCGGTTCATTCATATTTGCTTAACAACTCAACATTCTAGAAAAGTGTGAGTATAACAAGAACTGCACTTGATTAACATTATGTAAACTTATATTTATAAATTAAGTTGACAATGATGATTATGATTCTAAAATAGGTAAAAAAATAACGATAGAGATAGCATAATGTGGACAATTCATCAAACAGTTGCTCTTTTTAATTTGCCTTTTATGGATTTACTTTATCAAGCACAACAAATTCATCGCCAACATTTCGATCCCAACAAAATGCAGATTAGTATGTTGTTGTCGATTAAAACGGGCGCGTGTCCTGAAGATTGTCAATATTGCCCACAAAGTGCCCGTTATCAGACTCATTTAGAGAGCGAAAAATTGTTGGCGGCTGAGCAGATTATCGCCGCCGCTAAACAAGCCAAACACTCTGGCGCAACCCGATTTTGTATGGGGGCTGCATGGCGTAATCCTAATAATCGCGATATGCCTTATTTGCAATATATTGTGACTGAAGTTAAAAAACTTGGGTTAGAAACCTGTATGACACTCGGTATGTTAACTGCAGAACAAGCCACCCAATTAGCTCAGGCGGGATTAGATTACTATAACCACAATTTAGATACTTCACCCGAATTTTACCCGCATATTATTACTACACGAACCTATCAAGATCGCTTAAACACCTTAGAATATGTTCGACAGGCTGGCATAAAAATCTGCTCAGGGGGCATTTTAGGTTTAGGCGAATCAGAACAAGATAGAGCCGGTTTGCTGGTACAACTGGCTAATTTACCAAAACCACCTGAAAGTGTACCTATCAATATGCTTGTCAAAGTGCTAGGTACACCTTTAGAAAATAATCAAGATATCGATCCGTTTGATTTTATTAAAACTATTGCGGTCGCCCGTATCATGATGCCAACATCATATATTCGCCTATCGGCTGGGCGCAGTAAGATGAATGAACAGACCCAAGCGCTCTGTTTTATGGCGGGCGCCAATTCTATTTTTTATGGCTGCAAACTCCTTACCACCAAAAATGCGGATCAAGATAATGATAAACAGCTCCTCAAAAAACTGGGCATCACTCCCGAAACGTATAAAACAGCGCAAGGTGATAATGAGCAGTCTGCGCAATTGATAGATCAGCTCTGTCATGCCGATACTGATCTCTTTTATAATGCGGCACCATAACAGATTAACGCCACGTTGTTATAGGATTATTATAGAATTGTCATAAAACGATTATAAAGCTGTTATAAAAAGAAATTTACCTTTCGAACTTGAATCTAACTAGCTAAATTTGACATAAACGTATATATGTTCTGAAACTTTGTAATAAGATCAGACATCTAGCAACCGGTAAAATAGGCAAATCATCATAAAGCCCTTTATAAGGACAATATTTGTTTTATAATAACGCATTCTAAATGCTAATCAGTTATCTATCCATTCCATCGAAAGAGGGATAACAGAGATGATGGATCCTAAGGCCAAGCCTGATAAAAATCGTCTCTGTTCGCTATTTTATTGGCTGCGGCGAGTGGTGCTAATGAACCACTTTCAATGGTAATGGATAAAAAATGAACAAACGGGATACATTATGCGTTCGATTTATTGTGGTCAGTTAACTGCCTCTATGGTAAACCAAGAGGTGACATTATGTGGTTGGGTGAATAAACGCCGTGATTTAGGGGGAATGATCTTTATTGATATGCGTGATCGTGAAGGAATTGTGCAAGTCTTTTTCGATCCTGATTATCAAGATGCCTTTAAGCTAGCCGGTGATTTACGTAATGAGTTTTGCATCCAGATTAAGGGGAAAGTTCGCGCCCGTCCAGAAGGGCAAACCAATAAAGAGATGGCAACCGGTGAAGTCGAAGTGTTGGCAACCGAATTAACCATTTTTAATCGCAGTGAGATCCCACCATTAGATTTTAATCAGAATAATACTGAAGAGCAGCGCTTGAAATATCGTTATATCGATCTACGTCAACCCAAAATGACCGCGATCTTTAAAACGCGCGCAAAAATCACTGCCTTTGTTCGTTCATTTATGAATGCTCACGGTTTTTTAGATATCGAAACACCGATGCTAACCAAAGCGACGCCAGAAGGGGCGCGCGACTATTTAGTGCCAAGCCGTATTCATAAAGGTGAGTTTTATGCGCTACCGCAATCTCCACAGCTCTTTAAGCAGCTGCTTATGATGTCAGGTTTTGACCGTTATTATCAGATTGTAAAATGTTTCCGGGATGAAGATCTTCGCGCTGATCGCCAACCTGAATTTACGCAAATCGATGTTGAAACATCGTTTATGACCGCCGATCAAGTCCGCGCTATTATGGAACAGATGATTCGTGAACTGTGGCAACATATCAAAGGGGTGGATCTGGGTAAATTCCCTGTTATGACTTATGCGGAAGCAATGCGCCGCTTTGGTAGTGATAAACCTGATTTGCGAAATCCATTAGAAATTATCGATGTGGCAGATTTAGTGAAAGATGTCGATTTTAACGTTTTTTCAACACCAGCAAATGATCCGAAAGGCCGTGTGGCCTTGCTTTGTGTCCCCGGTGGCGCAACATTAAGCCGTAAACAGCTTGATGAATACACACAATTTATTTCTGTCTATGGAGCTAAAGGATTAGCGTGGATTAAAGTCAATGAACGTGCTAAAGGCCTAGAAGGCGTACAAAGCCCAATCGCAAAATTTTTTACTGCATCACAAATGGAAGCCTTACTGGCACGTGCTAATGCTAAAGATGGGGATATTTTATTGTTTGGTGCAGGAAGTTACAAAGTCGTGAGTGATGCGCTTGGTGCATTGCGCTTAAAGGTGGGGCAAGACCTTAATCTGACCGATAAAAATCGCTGGGCAGTACTATGGGTTATCGACTTCCCGATGTTTGAAGAAACTGCAGATGGACTGAGTGCGATGCATCATCCCTTTACTTCACCTAAAGATTTTACCCCAGCCGAACTGATGGCCAAACCAGCCGAAGCGATTGCTAACGCGTATGATATGGTTATTAATGGTTACGAAGTCGGTGGCGGCTCAGTGCGTATTCACCGCAGTGAAATGCAGCAGGCTGTATTTTCAATTTTAAATATTAATGAACATGATCAGCGTGAAAAATTTGGGTTTTTACTCGATGCCCTGAAATATGGTACACCACCGCATGCTGGATTGGCGTTTGGATTGGATAGACTGACAATGTTGTTAACTAATACCGATAATATCCGTGATGTGATTGCCTTCCCTAAAACGACGGCAGCAACCTGCTTATTAACCGATGCACCAAGTCCTGCTAATCCAGCAGCATTGAAAGAATTGGGTATCGAAGTCAGTGATGCTTAGCCGCACAGCAGTGATGAGCGCGATTAACTCATAGCGGATAGAGATAAAGATGATGACTTTTCCCGGGCAATACGATAATTCAGATAAATGCTGTGATCTAGATGTGTGCCATAGTTCACAAGATCAGGATCGTTCACAAGAACACCGTAGTTCACATGGACACAGTGAATCACAAAAACTGAATGCTTCACAAAAGCACAGTGATTCACAACAGCACAGTTATTTATATAAAAAACCCGAATCGGTTTTGGTGGTTATCTATTGTCTGGTGACTCGTCGTTGTCTTATGTTGCAGCGCCAAGATGATGCTAAGTTTTGGCAATCAGTGACAGGTAGTTTAGAAGCAGGGGAATCACCGGTTGACGCTGCGATTCGTGAAGTAAACGAAGAGACAGGAATTGATATTATCCATGATAATCTTTCATTAATCGATACCAAACATAGTGTAGATTTTGAAATTTTTCCACAGTTTCGCCATCGTTATGCCCCTAACGTCACGATAAACCATGAACATTGGTTTTATCTTGCTCTGCCGACCGAAATCATTCCGCATTTGACTGAACATCTTACTTACCAATGGCTGTCGATTGATGAAGCAGCACAATTGACGCTTTCCCCCAATAATGGTGAGGCGATAAAGGCCATTGAGTTCTAAAAGATAGCTGTTAAAAAGGTAATTGTTTAAAAGGTAACTGTATGTCCAAAATGAATGTCGACAATTTTCGTGATTTCCTTGCTTACCTTGAACAACAAGGTGAATTGAAACGTATTACTCACCCTGTTAGTCCTTACCTTGAAATGACGGAAATTGCTGATCGAGTGTTACGCGCAGAAGGACCTGCGTTATTATTCGAAAATCCAATTGGCTATAATATGCCGGTACTTTGCAACTTATTTGGCACACCTAAACGGGTGGCGATGGGTATGGGGCAAACTGATATTTCTGCGCTGCGGGAAGTGGGGCAACTATTGGCCTTTTTGCGCGAACCCGATCCCCCTAAAGGGATTCGACAATTTTTTGGCAGTTTATCGAAATACAAACAAGTCTTGAATATGCCTGTCAAACGGCTCTCATCTGCACCTTGCCAAGAAATCATTCTTAAAGACGATGATGTTGACTTACAAACGCTACCGATTATGCATTGCTGGCCGGACGATGTAGCGCCACTCGTGACGTGGGGGATCACCATTACCAAAGGGCCTTATAAAGATCGACAAAATTTGGGTATCTACCGTTTGCAACTGTTGGCGAAAAATAAATTGATTATGCGCTGGCTATCCCATCGTGGTGGTGCATTAGATTTTTGGGAATGGCAAAAAGCGCATCCAGGGGAAAAATTCCCTATTGCAGTCGCGATTGGCGCCGATCCTGCAACGATTTTAGCCGCGGTAACACCCGTGCCTGATACCTTATCTGAATACGCGTTTGCAGGGTTATTACGACAAAGCCGTACCGAAGTGACGAAAGCGTTATCTTCTGATCTGGATCTGCCTGCCTCAGCAGAGATCATTTTAGAAGGTTATATCGATCCGACCGAACTTGCCGCCGAAGGCCCTTATGGCGATCATACTGGATATTATAATGAAGTTGAGCAGTTTGCGGTGTTTACCGTAACGCATTTAACGCATCGGCGTGATGCTATCTATCATTCGACTTATACAGGACGACCACCCGATGAACCGGCCGTGATGGGGCTCGCCTTAAACGAAGTATTTATTCCGATTTTGCAAAAACAATTTCCTGAGATTGTTGATTTTTATTTACCGCCAGAAGGCTGTTCTTATCGGATCGCGATTGTGACGATAAAAAAACAGTACGCGGGCCATGCAAAACGCGTGATGATGGGCGTTTGGTCTTATTTACGGCAATTTATGTATACTAAATTTGTGATTGTCTGTGATGATGATATTAATGCACGTGATTGGAAGGATGTGATGTGGGCGATTGCAACGCGTATGGATCCACATCGTGATACGACATTTATTGATAACACGCCGATTGACTATCTCGACTTTGCCTCGCCTGTGGCTGGATTGGGCTCGAAGATGGGCTTTGACGCAACCAGCAAATGGCCTGGTGAGACGACGCGCGAATGGGGAACTGTGATTAAAAAAGATCCTGCCGTGGTGGCTCACATTGATGAAATCTGGGATGAGTTAGGATTATAGTCATCAACAAGAAGGTTGGCTAATGAGTGAGATGCTCGCGTGAAGGTAAAACAGATTGCTAAATACGGCAAATCAAAAATTGAGTTTAGTAGGCCGCACTTGATGAATAATGAATATTCTCTTTTTCACTTTTATAAAAAATGCTAGTATAGCAACATGATGACTGTAGTTCACTATTGGCAGCAATTTAGCAAACGGCTAATTATTAAAACAGCACTGTCGCACTTATTATTGGGTGTGATTGCGGCTGGCTTTAGCTTATCTGAACAAAATGCATTGTCGGTACAAACATTGCAAGCCCCATTGGCTGAGCAAGTTGAAATTATGACAATTGCGGCTTTGGCACAAGATCAGTCGGCGATAATCACAATGCCAGACAATCCTCAGCTAATTGTGAAGTCAGCCGATCTCTCGCCATGCAATCAATATATTGCTCCTCATTGTAAGCTCACTTTATTACCGAATAATGGCATTCGTGCTGGGCCTGCCCGCCGTTCTTTATCTGTTTAGCGGAATAATTAAAAATCAATCTATCCAGTTAATTTGTACGCTAGCTAACGACGGTTGTCTTGTCTAATCTAGTCTAGGAAAAGGCGAGCCAATAGGGCTGGCAGTGCACATAATAAAAATAAGAGAAATAATTGTATGTTATTAAATTTATTAACAAAAGTATTTGGTAGTCGTAATGAACGTGTCTTGAAACATATGCGTAAGCGTGTCGAAAAAATCAACGCACTTGAGCCCGCGATGGAAGCATTGACGGATGAACAGTTAAAAGCCAAAACGAGCGAATTTAGACAGCGAATTGCCGATGGCGCAACCTTAGATGAAATTTTAGAAGAAGCGTTTGCGGTCGTACGTGAAGCCAGTAAACGTGTGTTTGGCATGCGACATTTTGATGTGCAGCTGATAGGTGGCATGGTATTAAACGAACGCTGCATTGCCGAAATGCGAACGGGTGAAGGTAAAACCTTAACTGCAACGTTACCCGCTTATCTAAACGGCTTAACAGGACGTGGTGTCCATGTTGTGACAGTAAATGATTATTTGGCACAACGCGATGCTGAAAATAACCGCCCACTGTTTGAATATTTAGGTTTAACGGTAGGTGTTAATTTACCTAATATGGATCCAGTCGCGAAACGCGAAGCCTATAATGCAGATATCACATATGGCACCAACAATGAATATGGTTTCGATTACCTCCGTGATAACATGGTGTTTGATAAAGAAGCACGTGTACAACGTCCTTTATATTATGCATTAGTCGATGAAGTGGATTCGATTTTAATTGATGAAGCGCGTACACCATTGATTATTTCCGGTCCAGCTGAAGATAGTTCAGATCGTTATATCCAGATTGATAAAATCATTCCTTTTTTAACACGCCAAGAAAAAGAAGATTCAGAACATTTCCAAGGTACAGGTGATTTTTCGGTTGACGAAAAAACACGACAAGTCAATTTAACCGAACGTGGTTTGGTAAAAGTTGAAAAACTGTTAATTGAAAATGGAATCATGAAGAGTGATGATTCACTTTATGCACCGAATAATATTGTGTTTATGCATCACATCAATGCTGCTTTGCGTGCTCATCACCTTTTCCATCGCGATGTTGATTATATTGTTAAAGATGGCGAAGTGATTATTGTTGATGAACATACCGGGAGAACAATGGAAGGACGTCGCTGGTCTGATGGTTTGCATCAAGCGGTAGAAGCGAAAGAACATGTCACTATTCAAAACGAAAATCAAACACTCGCCTCAATCACATTCCAAAACTATTTCCGCTTGTATGAAAAGTTAGCGGGGATGACTGGGACTGCAGATACCGAAGCGTTCGAATTTAATCAAATCTATAAGCTTGATACCATTGTTATTCCGACCAATCGTCCAATGATTCGTAAGGATAAACCTGATCTGGTTTATATGACGGAAAAAGAAAAAATCAACGCGATTGTGGCCGATGTGCAAGAGTGCATTAAACGGGGACAGCCTGTATTGGTCGGGACGGCTTCGATTGAAAAATCTGAATTAGTGTCACGTGCCTTTGATAAAGTGGGTATTAAACACAATGTCCTTAATGCTAAATTCCACGCCCAAGAAGCGGAAATTATTGCCGATGCCGGCTGTAAAGGTGCCGTGACTATTGCAACGAATATGGCAGGACGTGGTACCGATATTATGTTGGGCGGAAATTGGCAAAGTAAGATTGCTAAACTTGAGAACCCAACACCGGAAGAGATCGAAAAAATCAAACAAGATTGGCAGCAAACACATGAAGAAGTTGTGGCGTTAGGTGGACTGTATATTTTAGGTACGGAACGTCATGAATCACGCCGTATTGATAACCAGTTACGCGGTCGAGCAGGACGTCAAGGTGATCCTGGCCAATCCCGCTTTTATTTATCTTTAGAAGATCCTTTAATGCGAATTTTTGCTTCTGATCGTGTTGGTCATATGATGCGTAAATTAGGCATGAAAGAAGGCGAAGCGATTGAACATCCGTGGGTCACTAAAGCGATTGCCAATGCACAAAAGAAAGTGGAAAGTCGTAACTTTGATATTCGTAAACAATTACTGGAATTTGATGATGTTGCTAATGATCAACGTAGAGCTATCTATCGTCAACGTAATGATCTACTTGATAATTTTGATATCAAAGATACTATCGATTCTTGCCGAATTGATGTCTTTACGGATCTGGTTGCACAATATATTCCACCACAATCGATCGAAGAGATGTGGGATGTACCGGGATTAGAAAAAACCTTGAAGACCGATTTTGGTTTAGATCTGCCAATCGCTAAATGGTTAGATGACGAGCCTGATCTGCATGAAGAAACATTACGCGATCGTATTTTGCAAATTGCCGAAGATACTTACCGCGCAAAAGAAAATACTGCAGGATCAGCTGCATTCCGTAATTTTGAAAAAACGGTGATGTTACAAACCTTAGATGCGTTATGGAAAGATCATCTGGCTGCGATGGATTACTTACGCCAAGGTATTCATCTACGTGGCTATGCCCAAAAAGATCCTAAACAAGAGTACAAACGTGAATCTTTTAATATGTTCGCCAGTATGCTTGATGCACTTAAATATGATGTTATTGGCATATTAAGTCGCGTACAGATCCGATCACAAGCGGAAGTAGAAGAAGCTGAACGCCAACGCCAAGCCGAAATGATGAAGTTGGCTGAAAAACAGCGTATCAACCATGATTCTATGTCAGGGATTGACGATCAACAGGCGAGTACACAAACAGCAACCGCTCAACCGATGGTAAGATCTGAGGTAAAAGTGGGCCGTAATGATCCTTGTCCGTGTGGATCGGGTAAAAAATATAAATATTGCCATGGTGCAATGAAATAGCCATAAATCATAAAATAGGATTATAGATCAACGATCTCTAATCCTATTTTCGTCTATATTTTATTGATAAAAATCGGTAGAATAGTGATGTTCAAGATATCATCACATCATCTTGAAGGGGAATGACATTAGACACTAACAGATGGACAAGATTATGAAAAAACATACTGAAATAGCGGTAGGTATTATTCGTTCACAAGATTGTCAAATTTTTATTACTCAACGGGGCGAAGATTCTCACCTAGCTGGTTTTTGGGAATTCCCTGGCGGTAAAGTCGAAGTTGGCGAAACACCCTATCAAACACTACAACGTGAAATTGCCGAAGAAGTTGATATTCATATTCATCAGTGCCAATTCCTGAAAACCGTTGAGCATAGTTATGATGATCGCGATATTATTATCCATGCTTATTTGGTCGAAGAGTGGGATGGTGTTCCTTTTGGCAAAGAAGGACAGCCAAGTCGCTGGGTTGACCAAGCCGATCTTGATGCTGATGAATTCCCCGATGCCAATCGCTCAATTATTGAGATGCTAAAGAATTTAGATAAAGAGATCTAAATTATCACGATTCAGATGATTTATGCAGTTGCTGTTCAGCCAGTGCTAAAAAGATAATGCCTAAAATAATCAACAGTGCCCCTAATAGGTGTTCCCAAGTGATATGTTCATTAAAAACGGCAATTGAAACAAACATAACGGTGACAACTTGCAGATGTGAAGCAGCAAAAGCGGGGCCAACAGGGGCTTTTTTTAGTAAAACCATCCACGTAATAAATGCGCCAGTATAGCCTAAAATAACAAAATAGGCCCAATAATGGCAAAAAATACGTCCAATCCAATCAAGATTAACTTCTAACGGCATGGCCGATAGCGCAGTTAATTTGAAGCTTGTCTGCCCAAACGTATCGAAAAAAAGAAGTAGCAGAAATCCAATTAAGTAAAATTTTTTCATGTTTATCAATCCAGCTTATCCACTCATACCAACTAAAATCACACCACTGGTGATAAATAAAATACCGATTAAACGGAAAGGCGTAATATGTTCTTTAAATAAAATTCGGCCTGCTAACATGACCGCAATAATATTAAATGATCCTAATAAAATGGCTTGCGATAATGGCACTAGACTTAAAAAAGCGAGCCAAAATAAAAAACCGATAAAATAAGCAGCAAAACCGCACCATAACCAATAGTTGCCAAATAATTGTCGCCAATAATGTGTACCTTGTTTGTGGCGAGACGTAATAGCCGCATATTTAAATGCGACTTGACCGCCAGTATCACAAGCGATATTAATTAACCAAAGTGTAATAATTAAGATTGACACTGTTTACAAAGCCCGTGAATTTCGTGCACGCTATGCTGTATCTGGAATTCGCTTTGCTGTGCTAACTGTTTCAGATCATGTTCAATGGTAGAGGAATGTTTTTCCAGAATTCGTTTACATTTATTACAGATAAATAAAATAAATATATGATCAGGATCATGAAAATGTGGACAGACAATATAGCTGTTTGAAGATTCCACCTTATGAATAAAACCTTGTTCTAATAAAAATTCTAGCGCACGGTAAATAGTCGGTGGTTTAGCTTGTGGTTCACTGACTTTTAAGAGATCTAAAAGATCATACGCACTCATGGCTCTATCAGCGGACAACATAATCTCTAACACCTTCTTGCGTTGTGGTGTTAATTTGATATTCCGTTTCTGACATAGGGTGATAATTTTTCCCAGCGATTGATTACACATAATGTTTCCAGTGTGAGTTTATTTTGTCTTGCTTACCCTTCATAATGAAATTTTATGTCCATTGCGATAATTATCTATATTGTTAGATTATCTATTGCGACGTAATGCGGCTTTTTTGCGTCTTATCTCTTTTGGATCATTGATTAATGGCCGATAGATTTCAATTCGATCACCCTCTTTAAGGGGCTCGGTAAGTTCGCAAAGTCTACCATAAATACCGACGCTATGATCTGCCAAACTAATATGACATTTGGTTAAAATATGAGATTGCGTGATAGCTTGTAAAACAGTCGCTTGCTCATCAATTTGGCATGCTATGACTGTTTGCTCATGTGGTAGCGCGTAAACAATTTGCACATTTATCATGTTAATGGTCACTCTATTCGCACTTATCCTATTAATCATTTATCCTATTAATATAGTTGTCGTGCTCTGAGCGAAAAAGCATTCACCATATTATTCATCACTTCTTTAAAAATAGGCGTAAAGGCGATATCTAATAATTTATTTTTAAATTCAAAATCAAGACTAAAACTGATTCTACTACTTTTTGCCGATAATTCACTAAAGCGCCATTGCCCTGATAACTGTTTAAATGGCCCTTCAATCAACTGCATATCAATTAAATTAGGGGCATGAATATGATTAAGCGTAGTAAAGGATTTTTTAAAACCTAACTTTTCAACTTCAATAAACGCTCTTATCGTGCTATTTTGTTGACTAATATTTTGTTTACTCAAAATGCCGGTTGCAATACAATCAGGGACAAACTCGGGATAACGATCAATATCATTTACCAAAGCAAACATTTGGTGAATAGAATAGGGTTCGGTAGTTTCGTGAAAAATATGTGCCATGGTATTCGATTAAAAGGTAAAATGATTAAATAAAAAAATAGTGAGTATATAGTATCACGTAACATGTCTGTGGCACATGTTCTTATATAGAAAACCATAAAGAAAATGACAAAAAATGACCAAGAAAAAATCATCTAAACCAGGTTCGGCAACGATTGCCCTTAATAAACGTGCGCGCCACGACTACTTTATTGAAGAAGAGATCGAAGCAGGACTTGCTCTGCAAGGTTGGGAAGTAAAATCATTACGTGCAGGTAAGGCAAATATTAGCGATAGTTATGTTCTGCTTAAAGATGGCGAAGCGTGGCTATTTGGTGCCACCATTACGCCACTGAATGTTGCTTCTACTCATGTGGTTTGTGAACCGATGCGGACACGTAAACTTTTACTCAATCAGCGCGAACTTAGCTCTCTATTTGGCCGTATCAATCGCGAAGGCTATACGGTTGTGGCACTTTCCTTATATTGGAAGAACGCATGGGTAAAAGTCAAAATTGGTGTTGCTAAAGGGAAAAAAGAGTTTGATAAACGTAGCGATATTAAGGCCCGTGAATGGCAAGTGGATAAAGCACGTATTATGAAAAATGCCAACCGCTAAGCTTTTTATAACTCAGTTTTTTATAACTAAGCTTCTTATAACTAAGTTTTTATAACAGATACGCACGCATTATCGATAGTTACCGCGTATTCTGTTACGTAGCCAAATATGCTGTCACTTTATCCTAAGGTCGGCACAATGAAATGCATCAATTCCTTTAGTTTCTCCATCAACCATCGCGATTTTAATGCAATGAAATTATTCTAATCCTGCTTTTTAATTAAGCCAAAATCAATTATTCCCATCTTTTTATTTTCATACCACTGTTGGATTAATAATGCTAACTCATCCTCAGTGGCATAAAAATAGGCTAATGGGGCATCAAGTACTTCCGCTAAACGACCTGCCGTTCCAAGATCTGCCTCGTGGATACCTTTTTCATATCGATTAATTCTGGCACTGGCTACAAATTCATCGATTCCCGCTAAAATACCTAACTGTTTTTGTGACAATTTCTTATTCAAACGCGCTTGTTTTAGCCGTTTACAAAAAGTTTTGTGATATTTGTTGGTCGTTATATTCATATTAGTAGCTTCAAAAATTTGATAGCTACGATATTCGTAATTTTTTATTGATTTCGATACTTCGTTTATCATAGTATGTAAAATTAGAACGATAAACGATGGATCTTAAAGGATGTAATTATGCCGACAAATACAGTAGATCAAACCCCTGCAATGACCCCCACTAATATAAACTAAATTATTCAATCTTTAGGAAATATGCGGCGTAAGTTGCTCGATTTAACTAAAAAGAATCAATTAATTAATTTCCCAATTGATAGATCTACTTCATCCTTACGTATTGTTAATGAACTTCCTGATCAGCTATTTTCTATTTTAAAATCGACTCAGGTAATGCGATTTGCTGCAGTTCCTAAACCTACATTAAGCCAATTGGCACCAATCGAATCTAAAACTCATGATGATGAAGATTTTTGGGATAATGATGAAACAACAATATCACCCAAAATGATGCCAGATGCTAAAACATGGGCGGCTAAGTTAGGCATTAATACCAGTTATGAATTACCAAATTCAGCGGATATCCAGACTTCTAAACAAAATTATTTATTGATAGAACAAACCCGTAAAATTATTGATCACTATTTAGAATGCAATAATGGATCGCTTGATGGTATCAGACAAGCAGAGATTGACGCAGGTGTGGATAGGCAATAATTAGAACCGTTACTAGTCGATTTAGGATATACCGATCTAGATGAATTTGAACGTGAAGCGCAAGCAAAAAAACCGTTAAAGGCGATGAAAGAATATACGTGTTTTTATGATACCGAAATTCAGACATTGTACTATCCAGATAAGTTAGAAAGTGTATTAGGGAGTATTTATAGTGCAGCACAAAGTGCCATCCAAGAAAAGGGAACCGGTATTCTCTATTTATCGCTGGGTTTTTTAGAATGGTTTGACAGTGAGGTCTCTGAAGAAAGCTACTTAGCGCTTTTATTTATTATTCCCGTCACGTTAGAAAAAGGTAAGCTTGATGCGCGTACTAATCAATATGTCTATGATCTACGCTACAGTGGTGAAGATATTTTACCTAATTTATCTTTGCAGGAAAAACTACAACATGATTTTGGCATGGGGTTACCCGTTTTAGATGAAAACACTTCCCCAGAAGACTATTTTGTTGCTGTACAAGATATCATTAAGAAAAATCAGCCGCGTTGGCAAGTAAAGCGTTATGGTGTCGTCAGTCTTTTAAATTTTAGAAAAATTCTTATGTACCGTGATTTAGATCCTAAACGTTGGCCGCAAGGCGAAATGAATATATTGAATCACAAAATTATCAATCGGCTCTTTATTTCTCAACAATCTGATGCTTCAATCGTTATGGGTATGAGCAAAGAGTATGGAATAGATACTATACCGGATGTGCACGCTAAATACCCTTTAATTTATGATGCCGATAGTTCACAACATAGCGCATTAGTTGATGCGATTAATGGCGATGATTTAGTGATACAAGGGGCGCCGGAGACAGGTAAATCACAAACAATTACTAATCTTATTGCCGCAGCTATGCTAAATGGTAAAAAGGTACTTTTTGTCGCAGAAAAGTTAGCCGCGTTAAAAGTTGTAAAAAATAAATTAGATCAAGCGGGACTCGGTGATTTCTGTTTAGAGTTGCATAGTGATAAGTCTCAGATGAAGACTGTCCTTGATGATCTGCAAAAACGGCTACATAACCAAATGGTTAATAAATCACGGACGCAAATTGATGCAGAAATTACACGTTATGAAGAAGAAAAAAGAAAACTCAATGAATATGCCGAAGCGATCAATAAAAAATGGAAAAAGACTGATCTTACGATTCATCAAATCTTAACGGGTGCGACGCGATATCACCAAGAACTTGCGTTTTCTTCATCAGAACTTTCGACACTTTATATAGAAAATCTTTCAGGCGAAAATTTAGATCGTATTTCCCAACTCAGATTACAAGATCAGATAAAAGAATTTAAGAATGTGGTAATTGATTTTCGTAAGAAAGTTGGTGAAACAGCCGAATTGTGGGAGCATCCGTGGTATGGTGTTAATAATATTGATATTCAACCATTCGATGTAGATAGTGTCGTTAAATTATTAACCGAATGGACAGCATCGCTATTATTAT
Source organism: Orbaceae bacterium ESL0727 (assembly GCA_029433345.1). GTDB lineage: Bacteria > Pseudomonadota > Gammaproteobacteria > Enterobacterales > Orbaceae > Gilliamella. The sequence goes on along the minus strand of JAQTHY010000001.1, from coordinate 34,235 downwards.
TTAAGGAAACAGTGACCACTTTTTACCAAAAATATGCGTTAAATACTACCGATATCGACGATCTGACTGCACAAAAACAGTTAATCACTTCGATTACTCAATACCCAACACTGCCTGAACAGATTGATTTTACCCTTTTGAAACAACTGAATTTTAACAATATTGAAATAGTAAAAACATGGTTGGATGAGGTAAACATAGCGAATTTAGATTACACAAATATAGCCAAGCATATTGTCCCCGAAAAGTTATCTTTGATTAATTCCAATGAGTCATTACCTAATCTTAATCGAATCATACAGAAATATGGTTTTTGTACTAAGATGACAATTACTGAACTGGTACATCTTATTTATGATTTAGAAGATTTAGAAAATCGATTTAGCACTATTTATGATGAATTAGTCCCCCTGCTTGAATGCTTACCTACCGCGATTAGTGAGCGCTTTCCGGCGACTGTGCAAGGATTTCAAAATATAGCACAATTTATTACTATCGCAGCCGAACTCCCTGCTGATTTAATCAATGCCAGAAATGAAAGATTCGATAATGATGCAATGCGTATTCAAATCGATCAGCTTTGTGAGGAATTAAAAGAGTTACATAGATTAAGTCAAGATCTCGATTCTCATTTCGCATTAGATAAAGAGATGAATCATATTGATCTGGATGAGGTAGAAGCCTGTCTACATAAACGCGGTTTGTTATGTCATGTACAAAGTAAATGGCGCCGTGCGCAAAAACAGTTGAAAAATTTGTCTAAAAATAAAAAAGCAGATTGGAAAAAACTCCATGATAACTTACCAAAGTTAAAAGCGTACCTGTATAAGAAGCAGAACATAGAAGCTAAAAATTATCACAATATATTGGGTGAGTTGTTTATTGGCTTGAACACAGATGAGCAAAAACTAAAACAGTTATGTGATTGGTATGCCAAAGTGAGAACAACATGGGGAATTGGTTTTGGTGCCAATGTTATTATTGGGAATACATTGCTCTCGGCAGAAAATCAAATCTTCATGGGTATTCAACAATTACATACAAGAAAGATTGATATCCAAATTCATGACGCGATTGAACTACTCAACAAATGTAATGGCTTTTTCATGCCAAAAATTTTTCGTCATGATAATAATGAAAATCTTGTTGATGTAGGCAATATTTTAACAACGGTTAAAAACGATCTGAAAGAACACGTATCATCTGCTCAAAATTGGTTTTGTAATGAAAGTATCGATCTTGCCACAATAGAAACGCTGACGCATAAAATCGAGGCATTTAGAGAAAAAAATCAAACTATTTTAGGGAATGATACTATTTATCCGATTTTAGGATTAGATTGTGCCCAGTTTGCCAATTTTCCAAATAATAATTTGTTAAATTGGGTTACGATTTCGAAAACAATCCTGTTCTCTGAACAGATATTTCCACTTCTTAAGCAGTTACATATGCAAATGCCAGTGTCATGGTTAACGAGTAGAGAGACCTATACTGATTTCTTGGATCATTTATCCATAATAAAAGATAAAGATTCTAACCAAAAAGAGCGCCGTGAAGCATTTATTCAAGAAACAGAACTGAATTGTGAACAGTGGTATAAACAGGCAAATAATAAACTAACGTTGCTTATCCAACGCAATGAACTCGCACAATCCAAACCGGAATGGTTGATGGATTGGCTGAATTTTTCACGCATTATCCAAGAACTTGAAAATAACAATTTACAAAATATCAGTCATGCTGTGTTTAATCGAACATTAGCGATTGATAAAGTGGAAATTGGACTTAAAGCAGCCATTTATGATCAGTTGGCTCGAGAGATTATCAAAGAAGAACCACAATTAACGCGTATTTCTGGCGTGAGCCATATGGCCATGCAAAAAACATTTACAGAATATGATAAAAAGTTACAACAATTGCAGAGAGAAAAAATCGCCGCGATTATCGCTAACAATCCTTTGCCTGCTAGTATATCAGGTGGGAAAAAATCAGAATATACAGGAATAGCACTTATCCAAAATGAAATTGGCAAAAAGAGTAGGCATATTCCTATACGCCAATTAGTTCATCGGGCTGGACAAACCTTGTTACAGCTAAAACCGTGTTTCATGATGGGGCCTATGTCGGTGGCTAATTATTTAATTCCTGGTGAGATTGAATTTGATCTGATTGTTATGGATGAAGCTTCGCAAATAAAACCGGAAGATGCATTAGGTGTTATTGCTCGTGGAAAACAAATTGTGGTCGTCGGCGATCCTAAACAGCTGCCACCGACAAGTTTTTTTGATCGTACAGATTCTGATGATGTAGATAACGATTTGGCGGCAATAATACAAACAGATAGTATATTAGATGCGGTTTCACCACTGTTTAAAATGCGACGTTTACGTTGGCATTATCGTTCTCAGCATGAAAGCTTAATTGCTTATTCGAATAAAAATTTTTACAACAATGATTTGATCGTCTTCCCATCACCTAATGCCGAATCGGATCAATTTGGTATTAAATTTACTTTTATTGAGGATAGTAGATTTATTAATAATATCAATAAAAGAGAAGCAATGGTGATAGCCGATGCGGTTGTGGAACATGCGCTTCATCATCCTGACGAATCGCTCGGGATTGTAGCAATGAATGATAAGCAGAGTGAGCTGATTGAAAGCGTAATTGAATATCGCTGTAAACATGATGCAAGCATAGGCAATGCCATTTACCGTCTAAGACGCAAAGATTCTGCAGAACCACTGTTTATTAAAAATCTGGAAAATGTGCAAGGTGATGAACGTGATGTGATTTTTATTTCTTTTACTTATGGTCCTGGCGAAGTAGAGTCAAGAGTGTACCAGCGATTTGGTCCGATTAATTCTGATGTGGGCTGGCGCCGTTTGAATGTGTTATTTACACGATCTAAAAAACGGATGCACATTTTTAGTTCTCTCAAATCTGAAGATATTCTTATTTCGGAGACAACTAAACTAGGGGTAAGAGCATTAAAAGGATTCTTACATTTTGCCGAAAAAGGCAATATGAAAGGTATGGCAATATCAACAGGTAAATCTCCTGATAGTGATTTCGAAGTGGCTGTGATAAATACCTTGTCTAAATATGGATTTGAATGCGAACCGCAAGTGGGTGTCGCGGGTTTCTTTATTGATATTGCGGTGCGAGATCCGGGTAATCCGGGGCGTTATTTAATGGGGATTGAATGTGATGGGGCAACTTATCATTCAGCGAAATCAGCGCGAGATCGCGATCGCTTAAGACAAGAAATCCTTGAAAATCTAGGTTGGACTATTAGGCGAATTTGGTCGACGGATTGGTTTGGTAATCCTGAAGGTGCGATTAATCCAATTATTCGAGAACTGAATAAACTGAAAACGGCTGTATCTGAAAATAAAGTGCCGCTATCAGACATCGCTCAACAAGATGAAAATACGATTAAAAAAATTGTCGAATCATCGGATTCACTGCGAGATAAATTAACGCAATTTGGGCAAGAAGTGATAGATGTGGTATATCCTGATATATCAGCTGAACATCGGTTATTAAGACCCGCGATGATTGAAGCACTGATAGAACATCAGCCGATATCGCGTCGAGAGTTTGTCGAACGTATTCCCGAATATCTTAGAAAAGGGACAAAAGGACCGATAGATAAAAAATATTTGGATAAGATTTTAGAATTAATTGAAAACTATAAAGGTTCTGACATCAACTCTATGCATGATTATCATTGAGTGATCTCGTAACGGTTATTTTTATAGACAACTATTGACAAAACACCAATGAACTAGTTTAATAGTACAAAATTAATTGTTACTTCTATTAACGAGTATCGATCATGAAAACAAAACAGACATTCATCACTTTTACACAATCTGCTGTTACACTAGCTATTCGTTGGTGGCGCATTACTCATCGGGTGATGTGATGTTTTGTTATTGTTGTTTTCACAAAGCCCGCGTAATGCGGGTTTTTTAATCTTTATAAAAAATGATTGTATAAAAATAGCGAGTCAAATATGAATAAACCGACTTTAATACAGATAACCAAACAGATTGGTTATCATCAAGATCCAACTAGGGTTTTTAATCAGTTATGCCATAATCGCCCCGCAACACTGTTATTGGAATCTGCCGAAATTGACGATAAACAAGGCATAAAAAGTGTCATGATTGTGGATAGTGCATTACGCATTACGGCATTAAACAGTGATGTGACAGTTAAAGCATTAACCGACAATGGTAAAGCGTTATTACCCTTACTCGCACACTCTTTTCCTGAACAGGTAGAGAAGAAAAGTATCGATGATCACACATTATTATTACGCTTTCCTAAGGCTGATCATTTACAAGATGAAGATTCTCGTCTGAAATCACTCTCTATTTTCGATGCATTACGTAATTTATTGCATTTAGTGAATGTTCCCGAAGTGTGCTCGCAAGATGCTTTATTTGTTGGGGGATTATTTGGCTATGATTTAGTGGCTGAATTTGAAGATTTACCAAAATTACCTTCATCACAACGTTGCCAAGATTACTGTTTTTATTTGGCAGAAACATTACTCGAAATTAATCATCAAGATAAAACAGCTGTCTTAAAAGCAACTGCATTTACGGCAGATCCAATACAAGTGACACGGTTAACACAACGTTTAGCCGAACTTCAAGCCACATTAAGTGTGCCAATGAAAGCTATTCCACAGCAATCATTACCGAATATTAACGTAACTTGTAATAAGAGTGATGTGGATTTCAATACGATGGTTAAAAAGATGCAAGATGCCATTTCACAAGGTGAGATCTTTCAAGCCGTACCGTCAAGACGTTTTCAGCTCCCTTGCCCGCAACCGCTATCCGCTTATCAGGTATTAAAAACGAATAATCCAAGTCCTTATATGTTCTATATGCAAGATGATGATTTTACGATTTTTGGTGCATCACCTGAAAGTGCGCTTAAATATAATAAACAGACCAATCAAGTGGAAATCTACCCGATTGCAGGGACACGTCCACGTGGCTTAATGCCAAATGGCCAGATAGATCATGATTTAGATAGTCGCTTAGAACTTGATATGCGTACCGATAAAAAAGAGTTAGCCGAACATTTAATGCTAGTCGATTTAGCCCGTAATGATTTAGCGCGTATTTGTAAACCGGGAACGCGTTATACCAAATCGCTATTAAACGTTGATCGTTACTCTTTCGTTATGCATTTAGTTTCACGAGTGGTAGGTAAACTTCGTGATGATCTTGATGCCCTGCATGCTTATCAAGCAACCATGAATATGGGAACCTTAACCGGTGCGCCAAAGATACGTGCTATGCAACTCATTGGTGAAGCAGAAAAAGAAAAACGGGGAAGTTATGGTGGTGCTATCGGTTATTTTACCTCACATGGCGATCTCGATACCTGTATTGTGATTCGTTCCGCTTATGTTGAAAATGGCATAGCCACAGTACAAGCAGGTGGCGGCGTTGTATTTGACTCTAATCCGCAATCAGAATCCGATGAATCCCGAAATAAAGCCAGAGCAGTGGTTCGCGCTATCATGGCAGCACATAATGTAGAAGGTGTATTCTAATGGCTAATATTTTATTTATTGATAATGTTGATTCTTTCACTTATAACTTAGTTGATCAACTTCGTAATAGTGGCCATCATGTGACCATCTATCGTAATACCATTCCTGCAGATGTCATTATTGAAAAATTGTCACATATGCAAGATCCTATCCTCTTTTTATCGCCTGGACCGGGTACACCAAGCCAAGCTGGCTCGATGCTCGAATTGTTAAAACGACTAAAAGGTAAATTGCCCATTATTGGTATCTGCCTTGGTCACCAAGCCATTGTCGAAGCCTATGGTGGGACTATTGTTTCTGCCGGTGATATTTTGCATGGTAAAGCATCATTAATTGAACATGATGGTCAGGCCATGTTCAAAGGGTTACCGAATCCATTACCTGTCGCCCGTTATCACTCCTTAAAAGGGGAAAATATTCCGAAATCATTAACGATTAATGCGATGTTTAATGACATTGTGATGGCGGTACGTAATGAGCATGATCGTGTATGTGGATTCCAATTTCACCCAGAATCTATTTTAACTATTCAAGGGGTAAAATTATTAAATCAAACCATTGAATGGGCACAGAATCGAGCCGCTAATCCATTAATTGCCACACCAGAAAATGCAACGCAAACCAGCAAGGTAATGGTTGAACCGGCTAAACAAGCGATTGTTGATAAGCAAGAATATAATATCCAACCGGTACTGAATAAATTATACCAAGGGCAAGCCTTGACCCAAGATGAAAGTAAACGCTTATTTGGATTGATTATCCAAGGTAAGGTAGAACCGGTATTGTTAGCTTCCGCTATTATTAGCATGAAAGTTCGTGGGGAAACCCCTGAAGAAATTGCCGGCGCAGCCTCTGCTTTGCTCGAACATGCTGATCATTTTGATTCACCAGATTATGATTATACCGATATAGTCGGTACCGGCGGTGATGGCACCAATAGTATTAATATCTCCACCGCCAGTGCGTTTGTTGCAGCTGCCTTAGGTTATAAAGTGGCTAAACATGGTAATCGTGGTGTATCGAGTAAGTCAGGATCGTCGGATGTGTTATCTGCCCTGGGCGTCAAACTGAATATGTCAGCCGATGTTTCACGTAAAGCATTAGATGATTTAGGTGTCTGCTTTTTATTTGCTCAGCAATATCATACCGGCTTTCGTTATGCAGCACCGATTCGTCAACAATTAAAAACGCGAACAATTTTTAATGTATTAGGGCCATTGATTAATCCATCAAAGCCAAAACGTATTCTTCTTGGTGTTTATGATGCTAAATTAATAAAACCGATTGCTGAAACGTTAAAAATGTTGAATTATACACATGCTTATGTGGTACATGGTGCAGGCATGGATGAAGTGGCTATTCATGGCATCACACAAGTTGCCGAAGTACAACACGGCGAGATTCGTTATTTTAATTTAACGCCAGATGACTTTGGTTTACCGACTTTTACCTTAAAAGATATCGAAGGGGGAACACCCGAAGAGAATCGCGATCTATTAATTGCGATTTTACAAGGTCATGGACGCCCCGCACATGAAGCTGCCATTGCTGCCAATGTGGCGATGTTAATGAGTTTATTTGATCAGCCTGATCTCAAAGCCAATGCAAAACAAGCCATTGAGATGATGCGCAGTGGTAAAGCTTATGCATTGTTGCAAAAACTGGCCGCAAGGTAGTGCAAGGAGAATAACATGACAATAACCGCGCTGACGGAAAATGTCGCCATGGCAACCGTGTTAAAAAAGATTATCGAAGATAAACAGATCTGGTTAACAGAACAACAAAGCAAACAACCGTTGTCGACATTTAAAAATGATATTGTGGCCAGTGATCGCGATTTTTATGCAGCATTAACGCAGCCACACACCGTGTTTATTTTAGAGTGTAAAAAAGCGTCACCGTCAAAAGGATTGATTCGTGATGATTTTGATCCCGAAAAAATTGCAATAATATATAAAGATTATGCATCGGCTATATCGGTTCTCACGGATAGCAAATATTTTCAAGGCAGTTTTGATTTTTTACCGATAGTGCGCCGTAAGGTTACGCAGCCTGTTCTTTGTAAAGATTTTATTATTGATGAATATCAGATTTATCTGGCACGTTATTACCAAGCTGATGCGATTTTATTGATGCTTTCTGTGGTGAATGATGAAGAATATCGCCGTTTTAGTGAATTAGCACATCAACTGGGTATGGGCGTTTTGACCGAAGCTAGCACAGAAAGTGAAGTGAAAAGAGCAATCAATTTGGGTGCCAAAGTGATTGGTATTAATAATCGTAATTTACGTGATCTCACTGTTGATCTAAATCGCGTCAAAACCTTATCGGTAACGATTCCTAAAGATCGTGTGATTATTAGTGAATCGGGAATCTATACGCACGCGCAAGTCGCTGAGTTGAGTCAATTTGCCAATGGCTTTTTAATTGGTAGCGCGCTGATGTCGGAAGAAAATCTACCACTCGCCATCCGTAAAGTGCTATTTGGTGAAAATAAAGTGTGTGGATTAACGCGACCACAAGATGCCATAACTGCTTATCACGCAGGTGCGGTCTATGGTGGGCTTATTTTCGTTCCCACTTCGGCACGCTATATTCAGCCAATTAAAGCACGTAACGTTATCGCCGCTGCGCCACTTAATTGGGTAGGAGTATTTAAAGATGCCGATAGCGATGAAGTGGGTCAGATCGCCACACAATTATCATTATATGCTGTGCAGCTACATGGCCATGAAGATGATGAATACATCCAAAATCTACGCAATCTCTTGCCTGAAAAATGCCAAATTTGGCAAGCGTTAAGTATCAGTGATACGATTCCTCGACATGATAATCCATTGGTATCACGGTATATTTTTGATAATGGCGCCGGTGGCACAGGTAAACAATTTGATTGGTCATTATTAACAGAACAAAAGAGACAAGGTCATTCGTTGGCTAACGTGATTTTGGCTGGCGGAATTAATCCACAAAATATACAAAAGGCTATTTTAACAGGTTGTGCCGGTGTAGATCTCAATTCAGGTGTGGAAACTGTGCCAGGAATAAAAGATCAAAATAAGATCGATATGGCTTTTGCACAAATTAATCAATTAAAAAGGTAATGATGATGTCTAAATTAAATCCCTATTTTGGCGAATTTGGTGGGCAATATGTACCCCAAATATTAATGCCAGTGCTTGATCAGCTAGAAGATGCTTTTTTAGCCGCGAAAGATGATCCTGAATTCCAAAAAGAGTTGAATGATCTGTTGGTGAATTATGCAGGTCGCCCAACTGCGTTGACGCTCTGTAAAAATCTAACCGCGGGTAGTAAGACTAAATTATATTTGAAACGTGAAGATTTAGTCCACGGTGGGGCACATAAAACAAATCAGGTACTTGGGCAAGCATTACTGGCTAAGCGAATGGGCAAAACCGAAATTATAGCCGAAACGGGCGCAGGTCAGCACGGTGTTGCATCGGCACTTGCTTGTGCACTATTAGGGCTCAAATGCCGCATTTATATGGGCGCGAAAGATGTCAAACGTCAAGCACCCAATGTCTTTAGAATGCGTTTGATGGGGGCGACAGTGATTCCGGTCACTACTGGCTCAGCGACATTAAAAGATGCCTGTAACGAAGCCTTGCGTGATTGGTCTGGCAGTTATGAAAACGCACATTATATGCTAGGTACCGCGGCCGGCCCGCATCCATTCCCAACCATTGTTCGCGAATTCCAGCAAGTGATTAGTCGTGAAGCTAAACAGCAAATTTTAGAACGTGAAGGGCGTTTACCTGATGCCGTAATTGCTTGTGTGGGCGGCGGTTCGAATGCGATTGGTATGTTCGCTAATTTTATTGAAGACAAATCGGTAAGATTAATTGGCGTTGAACCGGGCGGCCACGGTATTGAAACAGGCCAACATGGTGCATCGCTTAAACATGGTAAATTGGGTATCTATTTTGGTATGAAATCGCCAATGATGCAGACAGATGAAGGGCAAATCGAAGAGTCTTATTCTATTTCTGCTGGATTGGATTTCCCATCAGTTGGGCCGCAACACGCTTACTTGAACAGCATTGGTCGAGCCGATTATGTATCGATTACCGATGATGAAGCATTAGATGCTTTCCAGCAACTCTCCCGCCATGAAGGTATTATTCCGGCGCTTGAATCATCGCATGCTTTGGCTTATGCATTAAAAATGATCAAAGAAAATCCAAATAAAGAACAGTTGTTGATTGTCAATTTATCTGGCCGCGGCGATAAAGATATTTTTACCGTGTATGATATTTTGAAAGCAAGAGGAGAAATAGAATGAATCGTTATGACAAATTATTTGCACAATTAAACGCAAAAAATGAAGGCGCATTTGTTCCTTTTGTGCCGGTTGGCGATCCCAATCCTGAACTCTCCTTACAAATTATTGACACCTTAGTGACTGCAGGGGCGGATGCGCTCGAGTTAGGCATTCCGTTTTCTGACCCTATGGCGGATGGTCCGACTATCCAAAATGCCAATATTCGGGCTTTTCAGGGTGGAATTACCGTGGCTAACTGTTTTGATATTTTGGGCAAAATACGTGCTAAACATACTGATATTCCAATTGGACTCTTAATTTATGCCAACCTTGTCTTTAAAGGTGGGATTGACCATTTTTATGCGAAATGCGCCAGCGCTGGGGTGGATTCAGTGTTGATCGCAGATTTACCGGTTGAATATTGCGAAGAATTTAGTGGTGCAGCTAGTAAGCATGGCATCGCACCTATTTTCATTTGCCCACCTAATGCCGATGATAACGTCATGAAACGTATTGCTCAGCATGGCAAGGCCTATACTTATTTAGTGTCGCGTGCTGGGGTGACAGGAACAGAAAAAAGAGCCCATAAACCGCTTACCCACTTATTGCAAAAACTGCATGAGTTTGGTGCACCACCAGCTATTCAAGGCTTTGGTATTTCAGATCCTAATCAAGTCAAAGAAGCTATCCAATCTGGTGCGGCGGGTGCGATTGCGGGATCGGCAACTGTCAAAATTATTGAAAAAAATGTGACCAATCCAACCAAAATGCTGAGTGAGTTGGCTGATTTTGTCAAGATGATGAAAGCAGCAACCCAAAAATAGGTTGCTAATTGGTGTCAATCTGGCAGACAAACATCAGTCAATAATAAGGTAAATTGCCTGATTAATTCTATCTCTTCTTTATATGATCATCGCCGATAATCACGTCGGCGAAAAATCATCTCGCCATTTTATCTGTGAGCTACACAATCAGGCGATAATCTATCATTTTGTTAAAAAGTTTCAGAACTGCTACCCATTTTAATCAGTTTATTGTTAGTTTGTTGTTGTATGTCATTGGGTTGTAATCATTTTATCTGTGAGCTACACAATCAAGCGATATCTATTATTTTGTTAAAAAGTTTCAGAACTGCTACCCATTTCAATCAGTTTATTGTTAGTTTGTTGTTGTATGTCATTGGGTTGTAATCATTTTATCTATTAGCCATACAATAAAACAATAGTTATCATTTTGTTAAAAAGTTTCAGAACTACTATACATTTAAATCAGTTTATTGTTAATTTGTTGTTGTATATCATTGGGTTGTAATGATAAAAAAACTAACAAAAGAGGCGATGTTGTCGGATGATTTTTTGATTGGGCAAATGAATAGTGACGTTCACCATAGTGCATTGGGCACTGTAGCTATAGCTATTGATTTGGTATTGCCAATGCGTCGGAACGATGTGACTTGCAATATTGGGGTAACTGTCAAGGAGCTGGAATGCGATACGTTCAGCACGTAACTGTGTATAAAATTGATGATGTCGTGCTAGCAGTGCATGGTGATAGCGGGTAAATCCCAATAAAATGATGGCAAACAGCAGTATCGCGATTAAAACTTCGATTAAACTAAATCCTGCAAAATGGTTAGCCAGCCGATTGTGCTGTCTATATTGTGATAAGTCATCTGCCATCTCTGATTACTCCCCAAAAGGTGATGTTCTGTTGTCAATCGTTATATTAGTTACAATCCATATTCCGTTTTTCTGGGCAATAATCAAGCCAATGTCCATGCTCAATCTTCAGTTTGCCATTATCATAATGGGTAAGCTGATAAAGGTAGAAATCAGCGGATCCGCCGCGCAATAAAGTATAACGATCAGTCGTTAAAGACGACGATTTTATGCAGGCATGGAGCTGATTATTTGTTTCAATTTGGCATTGCCAATTAGCGGTCGGCTCTGCCCAAATTTGCCTGCTACCCCAATGCAGTGCAGAGCTAGCTTGATTAAAACGCGCATAATAGTGGAGTTCAGAGACAATACTTTTTTGCCACGAGGTGATAAGTGAATGAAATCCGGTTAATAAAATAATCCCTAATAGCATTAGGATCATCACCATAGCGATGGCGCTTAGGCCTACTTGTTGATTGGTCGCAATTAAGCGACTTGACACGATTACGTTAAAAATTTTCATATTTAATGATGCGAGTAAATTGGTAATTTATGTGAGGTTTATGTTTAAGTTCAGCATTCAAATCTATGACAAAAGTATTGTGATGCTGTTTGATCTTAAAATGTGTCACACGGATTTCGTTGGTATCGAGTAATTTTTCCCAGTTATTGCCTGAACAGTTCACTGCACCTACTTTATATTCGACACTATTTTTGTTATATCGATAAGCAAAAAGATCAGCATCTTGACTATTTATTGGCTGATAAATCCAATCACCCCGAATTTCACTGTCATATCGAATCAAAATACAATCTTGTTGCTGATTGATTACTATCGCTTTGGCTGTCATTTTTTCAGGATGATTCGCGATAAAGCCAGCTCTGCGTAAATCTTTCATTAGACCCACCATAGCATGTTGTACACTTTGTTCTAGGCGAAATTGTTGGTAATTGTGTAAGATTTCGGTTTGCAATAGAGGGTAAAATGAGCTGGTTGTGATCATAATGATACTTGATAACGCAAGGCTGATTAACATCTCAAAAAGTGAATAACCACCGGCGGTTGCAGAAGTTAACATGCAGGCATCCCCGTTAGGTAGCTATTTTGGCTACAAATACGAATTCGTCCGCGCCGTGAGATGATCACCTTGCTATGACCTTGGGTATTTTTTAATTGTAACGAAGCTGTTTGAGCAAGATTACGACGTCCCCAAAAAGAGATGGTCTTTTTTTCGGTTAAGCCTGTAATGGTGACGGAATCGTAGGGTTTGGTAAAACGAAATGGCCCATTACAGGAAGGTGGTCTATCGCCTTCGCTCATCATTAAGCACCAAGGTGAAGTAAACAGATACAGATTATAGGTGCGATTATTAATGTAAGCGTCAACTTGGGCTTCGTTTAAAAAATAGGCAAGTTGTTGGGTAGTGAAAGTGAGTTCATGACGTAATTTGTTATCCCGCCACTGTGAAATCCCCATTGCCGCTAACATTGCAGTAATACAGATGACGATTAATAACTCTAATAATGAAAATCCTGCTTGCATGATAATGCTTTCCTAATGCGATAATGACCATTTATGCTTGACCAAGAATTCTACAGATAATAGAAACCGTCACCGCAAATTTTGATTAAATTTGGAAGCGTGATCGCAATTTAACTTCGCTATTTGTAAAAAGATTTTTCATGAATGGCAAAATGATAAAGCACTTAAAAAGTGGGGCGGATTATATTATACTGTGCCAATATCTTTTCTCGATTATTAAACGTCTATTATTCGACGCTTGTTATTAACAAACTGTTATTAACCAACTGTTATTGACGGTTGTTATTGAACAGTTGTGATTAAACGATTGTTATTCAACTAAAGTATTAAACGAAAGGAAATCTGACATGCAACAGTTACAAACTATTATTGAAACCGCATTTGAACATCGCACTGAAATTACACCAAATTCTGTCGATGCGGTAACGCGTGATGCTATTAATCAATCTATTAATCTATTAGATAGCGGTAAAATGCGTGTCGCTGAAAAAATTAATGGCAATTGGGTGACACATCAATGGCTAAAAAAAGCGGTACTGTTATCATTCCGCATTAACGAAAATAAGCTTATTGATGGTTGCGAAACTAATTATTATGATAAAGTGCCATTAAAATTTGCCGATTATGATGAGTCTCGTTTTAAACAAGAAGGTTTTCGTGTTGTGCCATCAGCTATTGCGCGTAAAGGTGCGTATATTGCACGTAATACTGTATTAATGCCTTCTTATGTCAATATTGGTGCTTATGTCGATGAAGGTACTATGGTTGATACGTGGGTGACAGTTGGTTCGTGTGCACAAATTGGTAAGAATGTTCACTTATCAGGTGGCGTAGGGATTGGTGGCGTATTAGAACCATTACAAGCTGGGCCAACTATTATTGAAGACAACTGTTTTATTGGTGCGCGCAGTGAAATCGTTGAAGGCGTTGTGGTTGAAGAAGGTTCTGTGATTTCGATGGGCGTATTTATTGGTCAAAGTACTAAAATTTATGATCGTGCAACCGGCGAAATTTTTTATGGTCGTGTACCTGCGGGTTCTGTTGTGGTATCCGGTAATTTACCGTCTAAAGATGGTTCATATAGCCTTTATTGTGCTGTTATTGTGAAAAAAGTTGATGCTAAAACACGCGGTAAAGTGGGAATTAATGAATTACTTCGTACTATCGATTAGTGATTAATCCTTAATCTGCTTGATATAAAAAAGCGTTTACCGTTATCTTCAAAATCATCACTCCATTTACAGTAGTAAATGGAGATAATTATACAGGAAAGAGAGATGCCTTCTTTTGATATTGTATCCGAAATTCAAATGCCAGAAGTGCAAAATGGCGTTGAGAATGCAACGCGTGAATTAACCACCCGTTGGGATTTTAAAAATGTGGAAGCGTCGTTTGAATTAAACGAAAAAAATGAAACCATTAAAGTCACCAGTCAATCTGAATTCCAAGTCCAACAGTTATTAGATATGTTGCGAGAAAAATTGGCAAAACGGGGGATTGATGGTGGGGCGTTAGAGATTCCCGAAGACATTGAACATAGCGGTAAGCTTTATAGTATCACAGTCAAACTTAAACAAGGTATTGATAAAGAACTGGCTAAAAAGATTGTTAAATTAATTAAAGATAACAAACTTAAAGTACAGACTCAAGTACAGGGTGAACAGGTGCGGGTGACAGGTAAATCACGTGATGATTTGCAAACCGCAATTGCATTGGTGAAAAACGCTGAATTAGGGCAACCGTTTCAGTTTACTAACTTTCGGGATTGAGCATGCTTATGAATAAGATCATTATGAAAAAGATCGTTATATTATTATTGTCGGCCTTAGTTTCAGGGCAGACACTTGCCGATTCTACGACATCTGAATCATCATCGACGGCACAACCTATTCCAACTGAACAGGCAACACCCGCACCGGCACCTGTCGCACAACCAGCGCTAGCACCGGTAGATCCCGTCAAGGTAGAAGCTGTTCCAGAGTCTATCTCTTCTGCAACCGCGCCTTCGCCAGAAACGCCTGCTTCACCGTCTACACCTGCAGTTTCAACCACACCTGCAGCGGCTACACCCGCTGTGACAACTGCTACACCTTCAGCCACCCCTTCCTCTGCGAATGTTTCGGCTGAACAAGCGGCTAAGAATGAGCAGTCGGTATTTGTAGATAATCTTCTGGCTAAAATGAGCCTCAAAGAGAAAATTGGTCAACTACGTTTATTGAGCGTGGGTGGCGATTTAACATTAGAGAAAGCGTTAGAGCAGATTGAAGCAGGGGAAATCGGCGGGATTTTTAATACAGTGGTCGAGCCGGATCTCACACATATGCAAGATCGTGCGATGAAGACACCGAATAAGATTCCATTACTGTTTGGTTTTGATATTGTGCATGGTCATCGTACCGTATTCCCGATCAATTTAGGGCTGGCAGCTACATGGGATCGTAATGCTATTGGTAAAGCGGCAGAGGTTTCGGCTTATGAAGCGACATCTGATGGCTTGAATATTACCTGGGCACCGATGGTTGATATTACGCGTGATCCAAGATGGGGACGTGTTTCGGAAGGCTTTGGTGAGGATCCTTATCTTACGTCAGAAGCGGGACGTATTTTTGTTGAAAAGATGCAAAAACAGTCGCTGAAAGATAAGCATTCGCTTGTGACGGCTGTCAAGCATTTTGCCCAATATGGTGCCGTTGAAGGCGGGCGCGAGTATAACAGTACCGATATGAGTGAACGTAAGATGTTCCAAGAATATCTGGTCCCTTATAAAGCGGCAATCGATGCCGGTAGTAAAGTGGTCATGGCTTCACTGGTTTCGATTAATGGTATTCCGGCAACCGCTAACCATTGGCTCTTAACCGATGTATTGCGTAACCAATGGCATTTTGATGGTGTGGTGGTGAGTGATCATGGGGCGATTCGTGAGTTGATTAATCATGGTGTCGCAAAAGATCCAAAAGATGCTGTACGAGCTTCGATAAAAGCTGGTATAGATATGAGTATGAATGATGAGTACTTTTTGCAATTTATTCCACAATTAATTAATGAAGGTGTGTTAAACATTGCCGAAATTGATAATGCGGTTAGACATGTGTTAGCGTTGAAATATGAGATGGGACTTTTTAACGATCCATATCGTAATTTAGATCCTAATTTCGGTGTGGAGAGTATGTTTAGCGATGATCGCTTACACCGTGATGACGCACGTGATGTCGCTCGTCGTAGTATTGTTCTGTTAAAAAATGCGAAAATACGCAACAGTCAATCCGGTATTGAGCAGCCGTTATTGCCATTATCGAAAGATCAAAAAGTGGCAGTCATTGGACCTTTGGCTGACTCAAAACGCGATGTATTAGGTAGCTGGTCAGGAGCCGGCCGTTCAGCTTCAGCCATTACGCCATTGCAAGGCATACAAAAAGCGGCACATAATCCTAATTTAATCAGTTATGCCTTTGGCGCGAATTTTTCGGATGATTTAGCCTTATTTAGTTTTTTAAATCTGTATGAAATGACCACTAAATTTGATGAACGCCCAGCCGATACACTTATTGCCGAAGCGGTTGATAAGGCCAAAAATGCCGATGTTGTTGTGGCGTTTGTCGGGGAAGCGGAAGGGATGGCGCATGAATCTTCTAGTCGTACAGATCTCTCTTTACAAGCTAGCCAAAAACGGTTGTTGGCGGCATTAAAAGCAACCGGTAAACCGTTAGTCATTGCATTAATGAATGGTCGTCCATTAACGGTACCAGAAGAGTACAAACAAGCCGATGCGATGTTAGAAACGTGGTTTTTAGGTACCGAAGGGGGCGATGCGATCGCGGATGTTCTTTATGGCGATTATAATCCATCGGGTAAATTACCTATGTCCTTTCCACTCAGTGTCGGGCAAATTCCAGTCTATTATAGTCACCTAAATACCGGTCGACCGTATGGCAAGGAAAACATGGGTAAATACACCACTTCTTATTTTGATAGTCCAAATGAACCACTCTTTCCATTTGGTTTCGGGCTCAGTTATACCACATTTAATGTCGATTTTACGTTATCGGATAATAAGATCACATCAGATGGGCAAATTGTGGTGACTGCCAATGTTGAAAATAGTGGTGATAGAGCAGGTAGTCAGGCTGTGCAATTTTATCTGCAAGATATTACTGCGTCGGTTAGTCGTCCCGTTAAGCAGTTGATCGGTTTCGAAATGGTGACACTTGAGCCCCATACTAAAGGGCAAGTAAAATTTGTGATCACACCAGATATGTTGAAATTCTGGAATGATAAGATGCAATTTGTTGCCGAACCGGGAGATTTTAATCTGTTTGTTGGTTTTGATTCAACCACACAAACTAAGCAGACATTTACCTTATTGGGCGAGTAGTCCACCCATTTGTTTTGGTACACTGCCGTCGACGGTGCTCGGCGGCATACTAAAATAGATAGGTGATATATAGATAATAGAGATATAGGTATAGATAATAGATAGTCGTCACTGTTTCGAACTCTGCTATTTGGGATCACACTTAGCCGTAGTCGATTTAGCAAACGCGTGATGAGGATGTTTCAGAATTACTATACGTTTGTGTATAATTTTTGCTATCTATTTTATTTCATCTGCAAGCCTTTTTATCGACGGTGATGAGCTAAAACAATTAAGTCGCAATTAGCCGCGATAATAAAATAGTATACAGGGTGGGGTGATGATTCTTTTTTTAATTATTATTGCGATTTTTATTCTCGCGTCTTTGCTTTCACTCTACAGTTATGGTCGCTTTGCTAAGCGCGCCAAAGGCGAATCAAGCTATGCTTTACCTCTGTCACCTGAGCAAACCTCATTAGATCGCATTTTGCATCACATTGTGTTATCTCACCCTAACCAAAGTTGCTTAATGTTGATTCCGAGTAATCTGGATGCGTTTGCTATTCGCTCACTGAGTGCACAAGAAGCGGGGCGCAGTTTAGATCTGCAATATTATATCTGGCATGATGATTTAACTGGGCGGCTGCTCGGGCTAGAGTTATTAAAAGCGGCTGATCGCGGTGTACGTGTGCGTATATTGCTTGATGATATGAATATTCATAATAGTCATCTATTGGCTGTGATGAATCTGCACCCTAATATTGAAATCCGCATGTTTAATCCAACCCGTATTCGTAATAATACGTTAATGCGCGGTATCGAAATGTTGTTGCGTTTTTTTAGTGTTAATCGACGGATGCATAATAAACTGTGGATTGTCGATGGGCGGATGACTATTGCAGGTGGACGAAATATTGGTAATGAGTATTTTGGCGCGGCAGAAAATCGTAACTTTTTTGATATTGATCTCTTAATTGGTGGCCGTGCCGTACAAGATGCCACAGCGATTTTTGATTCTTTTTGGAATAGTGATGTGGTGATTCCGATCAAAGCATTAATTTTTGCGAAATCTGATGCATTAGATCAGTTAAGAAAGCGAATTCATGCCCAACAAGCTAGTGTAATGGCTTCTCCCTATCTGAAAAAAGTAGCCGAAATTCCGACTATAAAAGCGCTATTTCATAATCAACGACAAAGCAACTATCAGTCAGACAATTATCCACCAAACAGTCATCCACAAAACAGTTATCAACGGAATAGTCATCAAGAAGAGATTCATCAATCCAATCATCATCAAGAAGCACATTGGCCTTTGCATTGGAGCGATAATGTACAGATTATTTCCGATCCACCTTGCAAAGCTGCTGCTCAACAAAGTAGTGAATGGTTACTCAATACATTAGTGCCAATTTTAGGTCAATCACAGCAAATATTATGTATTATTTCACCCTATTTTGTTCCCGGAAAACGTGGTGTTGCACAATTTGCCCAATTGCGACGTGCTGGCGTTGATATGGCGATTTTAACCAATTCGTTAGTGACCAATGATGTCCTCATGGCGCATGGTGGCTATGCACCTTACCGGGTGCCGTTATTGAAAGCGGGCATTAAACTCTATGAACTTAGACCGTTTGGCAAGACGGGGAAAAAGTTGATTGGTTCTAGCGGCGCCAGTTTGCATACCAAAGCTTTTCTTGTCGACGATAAGAAGGGATTTGTGGGTTCATTTAATTTTGATCCGCGATCAGCCAATCTAAATTGCGAAATGGGGGTACTGTTTGATGATGTCGCGATGGTGAATGCATTACAACAAGAGTTTATTTTGCGCAGTAGTGCAGATTTTAGTTACCGGCTAGGTTTGCAAAATAATAAGCTTTATTGGCGTGGGATAGATAGTCATGATCAATATAAAATATGGTTTAAAGATCCCGCTAGCAAATGGTGGCAACGGCTTGCTATTAAGATTATTGCGAAATTACCTATTGAATCGCAACTTTAGCTGGCAAGCCAATAATTAATGATCAACATCCAATGTTTGATGGTCAACAATCCAATTTATAATTGATAATTCATGGTCAACAATTAATAACCAATAATCTATAACCAAGAATTCATAACCAAGAATTCATAACCAATAATTACCAGTCAATAAGCATGGTTAGATTTTGACAACCTGTACCACTAAGCCCTCTACGGCGACGATTTGCACCGGTGTTCCTTTTGGCAAATCTTCCTGACATTTTGCTGGCCACGTGCCATCGTTAATTTTAACTCTGCCCGAACCGAGCTGAATTGGCTCAACGACAACAGTTTTTATGCCAATTAAGGCTTTTTGTGGCTGATTAAGTTGTTCAGCAATCGGTTGTTTCTGATTATGTTTTTTTAGCCACATCCACCAAAGGTAAGCAGCAATGAGCGTAAAAATGGCAAAGAGCAGCCATAAGGTTGACCAGGATAGTGGAATGACCCAGGCGAATAAGCCGACCACAAGCGCGGCAATACCGCTCCAAAGTGCGTAACCACTACAGGCACTAAGGAGTTCACAAATAAGTAAGATGCCGCCTAATGTCATAAAAAACCAATTAGGTGATTGGTAAATAGTGGATAAAAATTCATTCATATATATATCCGTTATATTTCTTCAACTGTGGTCCACGAAAGGTAGAAAAGAAAAGCGATCGGGATGATCACTTATCTTTTCTTGTTTGATAGGATAATTAATGTTATGGCTTTATATTACTGTTTAGTGCTTTTGATAAGCTCAGTAATTCCCCCAATACTGCCCATTAAATTAGCGGCATCAAGTGGCATCATAATCACTTTGCTATTATTAGCAGAACCGATTCCTTTTAGGGCATCAGTATATTTTTGTGCAATAAAGTAATTAATTGCATTAATATTACCAGCTGCAATTGCATCGGACACCATTTGTGTGGCTTTCGCTTCGGCTTCTGCCGCACGTTCACGCGCTTCAGCTTGTAAGAACGCGGCTTGTCTATCCCCTTCTGCTTTAAGTATTTCAGACTGCTTTTCACCTTCAGAACGTAAAATGGCTGCTTGTCGAATCCCTTCCGCTTCGAGAATTTCGGCACGTTTATTTCGCTCAGCTTTCATTTGTGCATTCATGGCGGCAATTAATTCTGCTGGTGGACGGACATCACGTATTTCAATACGGGTAATTTTAATACCCCAAGGACTTGTCGCTTCGTCGACAATGCTTAAAAGTTTAGTATTGATATGATCACGTTGTGACAACATCTCATCTAATTCCATACTGCCGAGCACGGTACGAATATTTGTCATCATTAGATTAATGACCGCGCGATCTAATTGATTAACTTGGTAAGCCGCACGCGCTGCATCTTGCACTTGAATAAAGCAGACAGCATCAATTTGTACATTAGCGTTATCTTTCGATATCACTTCTTGAGAAGGAATATCAAGAACTTGTTCCATCATATTAATTTTGCGACCCACGCCATCCATAAAGGGCACAATTATATTGAGCCCGGGTTCAACAGTATGGATATATCTGCCAAAACGGGTAATGGTATATTGATATCCTTGAGGAACAATGATGACGGCTTGGCATACGGTGACGATGGAAAATACAACAATAACTGCGATAACGATATAAAAAATAGGCATAAATTTTAAAATCCATGAAATAAATATAAGTAGAGTATTGGCTATTTTAAGTGATAGAATGTGATTTTTCTAGCATTGGTCAGATTATTTATTCCGCGCGAACTATTTTTATAAAGGCCTGGTTTTATAAGGACTATGTTTTGTAAAAGCCATGTTTTAGTGTGCTGAATTTAATCTAAATCGTAAAATAGAGATACTATGAAAAACAGTCCTGACTTCCATTTTCCACATTATAATACGTGGCAAGTTATTATCCATTGGATTACCGCATTGCTTATTGTGATTGCTATTTCGTTAGCGTTATGTCGTGATATTTTGCCGGATCGACGTATAGTGATAATGTTGCATAAATCAATCGGTTTTTTGATTTTACTGTTAACGGTATGGCGTTTAATTTTGATTAAAACCAAAGGCGTGCCAGATGTATTGGATGTATCGCAGCGCCTTTTCAGAGCATTATCTAAATCGGTGCAAGGTTTTATCTATATTGGTTTATTGGTGATTCCGTTATCCGGTTATTTTATGAGTAATCGAGGCATTAATTTTTTGGATCTGTTTACCATTCCCGGTGTTTCGTTGCCAATTGAGATGCGTGCTGATATGCGCATGATACATAATATTGGGGCATTTATTTTTATTGGATTAATTGTATTGCATTCTGCGGCAGCGCTATTTCATCATTTCTGGATGAAAGATAATGTGTTACGGGCAATGTGGTTTACCCGTAAAAACTAATTCATTGCATGATGTGATTAGGATTCATCTTGCTGATCCAGTTCTTCTTGGGCGGATAAAGAGAGCGCTTCGTTGATCGGTTTTTTAACTGGAACACCGAGTGCTCTAAATTGTTCTACTTGTCCAATCAGATTACCACGGCCTTTAGACAGTTTAGACATTGAGTTTTGATACGTTTGCTGTGCTTTGTTTAGGCAATTGCCCAGGGTTTCCATATCATCAATAAAAAGTCGCATTTTATCGTAAAGTTTGCCGGCTTTGTCGGCAATGCGTTCCGCATTCTTATTTTGATATTCAAAGCGCCATAAATTATGGATAGTCCGCAAGGCAACTAGCAATGTTGTTGGGCTGACTAACATAATATTATTATTTAATGCGTCGTTAATTAAGGTCGGATCTTGCTCTATTGCACTTAGAAACGCTGGCTCAACCGGGATAAACATTAAAATATAGTCCAGCGAATGGATACCGAGCAGTTTATGGTAATCCTTCTGGCTAAGTTGTTTTAGGTGTGTTCGTACCGCAGCCAGATGTTCGGACAGCGCTTTGGCGCGTGTCTCGTCATTATCGCTATTAAAATAGCGTTCATAAGCAACTAAGGTCATTTTGGAATCAATGATAACATCGCCACCTTGCGGTAAGTGAACAATAACATCGGGTTGTAGCCGTCGGTTTTCTTCATTCATTAGGCTAACTTGCGTCTGATATTCATAACCATTACGCAAACCTGAGTTTTCCAGGATTTGGCTGAGAATAAATTCGCCCCAATTACCTTGGGTTTTATTATTGCCTTTTAATGCATTGGTCAGATTATTCGCCTCTTTACTCATCTGTTCATTGAGCTGTTGAAGATGACGAATTTCATAGGTTAACGTATGACGTTCTTTGGCCTCTTGTCCAAAACTATCTTGTACTTGCTTTTTGAAGCCTTCTAGCTGTGTTTTTAGTGGCGACAGTAAATAGTCCAAACTCTGCTTATTCTGTTCTTCGATCTGCTTACCACTATGTTCGAAAATACGATTGGCAAGATTCTCAAATTGGGTCGTCAGTCGTTGCTCACTCTGTTCTAGCAATCGCTGCCGTTCACCGGTTGCAGAAAGTGTCTCTTCTAAGCGCGTTTTCAGTTCACTGATTGTGATTTTTTGCTCAATATATTGCTGTTTATATTGAGCTAATTCATCGTGTAATAGATTGCGTTCTTGCAATAAAGTTTGATTACTTTCTTCTGTTTGAGTGAGTGTTAACGCAAAAAGTTTATGTTGATTATTGAGTGTGAGTTGCGCTTTAATCCATAAGATTAAAAATAGTAATGCCAATAAACTTATGGCTATCGTTAGTCCGGTGGTCAATGTCATTTCTGTTATCACAACGATTATGCTCTTTCAAATGTAAATGAGATAACGTCAGCAAGGGATTTGGCACCCAAAGCGAGCATAATTAAGCGGTCAAGTCCAATCGCCACACCTGCACAGTCGGGTAGACCTGCTTCCATCGCCGCTAATAATTCGACATCGATAGCTTGCTTGTCTAATCCTTTTGCTGCACGTTCTTGGTTATTATGTTCGAAACGGCTTCGCTGTTCTTGTGCATTGGTTAGCTCTTTAAAGCCATTGGCTAATTCCACTCCGCGATAATAAAACTCAAAACGACGCGCCACTCGGTGATCTTCGGTGCTAATTTCAGCTAATGCAGCTTGCGAAGCCGGGAAGTTATAAACCACGATAGGTTTTTCTTGACCAATATGAGGTTCGATACCAAATGTAAATAAACATTGCAGTAAAGTATCCTCATCCAATTCATGTGTATCCAAACCGATATTCAGTGCTGTAATGGCATTAATCAATTGATCACGATTTGCTTTTAGCGGATCAATATTGAGGTAACGCATAAATGCATTTTGATAAGAAATGCGTTCAGCTGGTTCGCAATCTAAAATATCTTGTAAAAAATCATCTACTTCATTAATTATCTGGATCATGTCAAATTGGATGCGATACCATTCAAGCATCGTGAATTCGGGATTATGATAATGGCTAATCTCTTCATGGTTACGGAAACATTTACTGATTTGATAGATAGGGCCACTGCCGGCGGCAAGTAGCCTTTTCATATGGTATTCAGGGCTTGTCACTAATGACATCTTTTTCCCTAATGCAGCATCACTGCTGGTGATGCCTTCACCAGGTTTGAAATAGTGAGTATGAAACGAACTTAAATGCAGATCAGTGACTGCATATTGACTTAATATCGGTGTTTCTACTTCTGCGATACAGCGATCAGCAAAAAACTGTCGCACTTTTGCAATAATTTTTGCACGTTTAATTAAATGAGTAATAGGGGCTGAAGGTTGCCAAGTCATATTTTTACCTATTTTTTATCTCTTATTTTTATTTTGTTTTTGTTTCCTGTTCCCAAAGTGAGAACAGGTTGTCATATTGCTCCTGTTGTTGCCAAATGTGGGTATGCAAACTTGATAAGATGAACGGATCTTCAAGAATAGCAAGTTGTTGTGCTTTACTTAATTTAAGTAAATCACTATGGCTATATTGTTCGAGCAATGATAAACGTTTTTGTTGATTAATATCATTGATCTGATGCCTTGATGTCGATAGCGCGCAGGTTAATGCATTATAAACAGGATCAACTAATGCCATCACAAAACCATGTTCGACAATCGCAGCTTCGGTTTGAGTTAAATATTCGCCTGTTGCCACTACGGCTTTAGCCGGATGAGTCTCTTCAGGTGTTAAAAATAGTCCTTTTTTCTTGGCCGCCATACCTAAACTGGTTAGCCCTGATACTCGGATAACCAAAGGCGAAATAGTTAACGGCACTAAGATTGCGATATACCAATAGGTAAATTGTGGATTCATCCAAATAATCACCACTAGCCACAAAATACCGAGTAATGATAATGTCCAGCAAAAATAGAATGATTCCCCCCAAGTGAGTGCGTCATCACTTCGAGAAGGTGATTTCCATTGAATTTTACTGCCTAGCCAAACTTTAATCACAAATTTACTGTGAAATATCATGCGAATAGGGGCTAAGATCATTGACCAAATCATCTCAATGAGGATGGAGAGTGTTAGCTTAAACACGCCACCGACATCTTTCGCACCAGTTCGGGCCAAGATAATAGCATAACTAAAGACTTTTGGCGCAAATAACAGCACTAATGTGGTTGACAATAACTGCATGGCCAGATGTTCGTTCCACCTTGGCCAAACAGGATAAAACTGGTTAGGCCGTAAAAAATATTGTGGTTCAGATACATTAAACACTAACAGTAACAGTGTTGAGAAAATCAAGAAGATCAACCATAACAATGATGATATATAAGCCATACCACTGGTAATAAACATCACTCTATGGGTTAAGGTAATGCCGCTTTTAAAAATAAGATGTAGATTGAGTAAATTCCCCATACACCAACGGTTATCACGTTTTAAATCTTCGATCATATTACCGGGTAGTTCTTCATAACTACCGTTCATATTATAAGCGATCCAAACGCCATAACCTGCACGGCGCATTAAGGTCGCTTCGACTAAATCGTGAGAAAGAATATGGATCGGATTTTTACGTTTATATAATGGCGATAGCAAGCAGTGTTCAATAAACGGTTTAAGGCGAATCATCGCATTATGTCCCCAATATTGGGCAGCGTCTAATTGCCAAAAATGGGTACCGGAACAGAAGATATCACTGTAGATCTGATTCGCAAATTGCTGAATACGTCCATAAAGTGTGGTCATGCGGACTGATTTTGGCGGTGATTGTAAAATACCGGCTGTCGGTGTCATCTCCATCATAGCGATCATCTTTAAAATACAGTCACCGGTCATAATACTGTCGGCATCAAGAATCATCATATATTCATATTGATTACCCCAACGTCGGCAAAAATCATCAATATTACCACTTTTTCGTTTTACACGGCGCTTACGGTGACGATAGAAGATATTACAACCATTGTGTTCTTTTTCGGCATTAAAATCGGCCCACGCTTTGAGTTCATTGACATATAAGTCGGGATCATTGGTATCACTTAAAATATAAAAATCACAACATTGGGCATGGCCGGTCTCAACCAAGGATTGGTAAGTGGCGCGTAAGCCTGCAAAAACACGGGCGACATCTTCATTACAAATTGGCATCACTAAAGCCGTGCGGTGTGCCCCATCAATATGCGCGGCCGGATCTTGTGGAATAGGAATGGTGTAACGATCTTTGCCCATAACCGTTAAGATCAATCCCATAATGCTGGTCCAAAAGCCGATCGAGATCCAACAGAATAAAATTGCAAATAATGCAATGATAATTGCCTGTATGATGTAAGGAATAATACTAATAATGGCTAACTCTGGATTGAGATTCCACGCTGCCGTAAAGTTGATCTGTTGCCAACTTTGGTAAGGTAATAGTGTGGCTAAATATGAAGTACCGAAAAAAGTCTGTACCGCAATAAGTAGAACCATAGTCAGGCGACGAATCAGTGCCAGCAGACTAAACTTTAATTTTGATTTAGCAACATAACGTTGATTCCAAATTTGCGGTTGGACGGCAACGCGATCAACTTTGGGATAACTAGGTTGTTGTTGTCTTTTATCATTAAAGGAGACAATATGGCCAATTTGGCTTAATCGATATTTCAAAAAAGCTAAATAACCTGGCTGAGTTGATGTGGTGTCTGGCTGTTGATACTGATTTTTCGCATCAGCAGGTAAATGAGTAAAGTAATCTTTTTTCATATTATCGACTAAGTATCTACTAATTAAGTAACTCTAAAAAAATTATTCCGCTGACAGTTGCCAGCGGATCGGATTGAGAGAGTGCAGGGTCATGACGCTGATACTCACGTTAATATCGATTTAATTCGATATCTATTTTACTGTCCTGGATATTGACCACTCCAAGTTTCAGTCAATACTTCACCTGTCTTTTCAGATGCTAATTGTACACGCATATCGGTCGCTTTTTTACTATCTTCAACATTAAAGCGCATGACAACCCGCCATCCTTTATTCACGGTATTGTATTGGGTATCGGTACTGACAATTGAACCGTTGTTAATACTGGAAATCACTTTAATCGGCACATTAGGTGATAAATTACCACCGGTAAAGTCAATCACGTAAGCGTTTGATCCATCAAGTTTACGAATCAAGTTAGCTTGCTTAATATCGCCTAAAGAGAGTCGTGTACTGGTTGCTTTAGCAATACCTTCAGGATAACGTTCTTGTTCATTCAGAGTATAGTGTAGACGATATTTTACACTTAATTGATCGCCAGCTTTATACTGTTTTTCTGGTACCCAGAAGGTGACGATATTATCATTGGTTTCATCGGCTGTTGGAATTTCCACCAATTCAACACGACCTTTATCCCAATTGCCTAGAATTTCGGTCCATGTGCTTGGGCGTTTTTCATAATGATCATCAAGATCAAGGTAGTCACTGAATCCTTTATCACGTTGAATTAAGCCAAAACCTTTCGGATTCTCTAATGTGTAAGATGAGAAAGAAAGACGTTTTGGATTATTAAGTGGTCGCCAAATCCATTCACCATTACCTGCCAATATAGATAAACCATTTGAATCATGAATAGCCGGTCGATAGTTGAGCAGTGGTGACGGTTGATTTGGGCCAAATAAGAACATACTTGTTAAAGGTGCCACACCTAGCTTTTTCACTGCTTCACGGAAAAATACTTTTGCTTCCACTGTTACAGTTGTATCAACACTAGGTACTAACGTAAATTTATATGCGCCAGCGACTTTGGGTGAATCAAGTAAAGCATAGATGATTAAATGGCGTTGATTTGGTTCAGGACGTTCAATCCAGAACTCTTTAAATCGTGGGAACTCTTCCCCTGACATTTCACCGGTATCAATTGCTAATCCTCGGGCAGATAAGCCATAAATTTGCCCTTTACCGACAACACGGAAATAGCTTCCCCCAAGGGCGGTAAAAATTTCGTCATCGGTTTTGTTTTTCGAATTGATAGGGTAATGGACTTTAAAGCCGGCAAAACCTAATTGATTGGTGGCAAGTTTATCTAAATTAGCACCACTTAAGTCAAAATAAGCCGGATTGTACTTGATCTCATTGGCTTGATTATTCACGATCTCATTAATTTTGACCGGTGAGTCGAAATACATGCCTTGATGATAAAATTCTAATTTAAAAAGACTTTTTCGATCTCCCCAATACGCTTTTTGATGATTAAAATGAATTTTCTGGTAATCAGCAAATTGCAGTGAAGCTAATTCATTTGGAATATTACGGGTTGGTTTGACATAACCTTGTTTAGATAATGTTTCCGCTTTACCCACCACATCATTAAATGAAAATGCCCATGAGGAAAAGCTGATACAAGATAAAGAAAGCAAACAAAGCAATTGGCGGCTGACCAATTGGCAATTTGATAATCGACTGTTTGTTTTTTTATTTAATCGATTGAATGGTAATAAATTGTACATAGATTGACTCGCATTGACATTATCTAAAAATAGTTGTGTAGTTAATGATGTTTGCTTTTGGTTCGATCAAACATTTGTTTAAATAATCGGTTTTCATTTCGTCAGCAACTGTCGCGTTTTCACTGATGAGAAAGTGAGAATAGCTATCTTTCTTGATCTCTTGGATTAATGATACCAGTTGACTATTATCTAATTTAAGCTGCTGTTGATAGTAGGCGACAGATTGTGATGTCGGTTTGGTGTAAAGAAGATTGACTAAGTTTGTGGAAAGTTCACAGTAATGTTGGGTATTTTCTTCTGAGTTATCAAGCTTAGTGGATACTTTTTGCGCTTCTTGCACTTCGATGACTGTTTTTTTAGCTTGGCTATCCATTTTTAGTCGATAATATTCAGTCAAGTAAAAATTCAATACGCATTCGGATTGTTTGGTATTACCGTGGCATTTTAAAATATTGCGCTGAGTAATATAGTTATCAAAATTCTTATCTCCCACAAAACGGGACAGTTGATTTTTTGCTTCTACAACAAACGGATTATTCAGTTCAGTTTGCTGTTTTAATAGGGTAAGATCATCAACTTCGACTACTTTTACCTCTTCGACGGGCGCGTCTACTGGCACGGGTTTTTTAGCACAGCTAATGATAAACATCGATACAACAACCAATGTAAAAATATTACGTATTTTCATATATTCAAAATTCCACAAACTTATTTTTGAGTTGCAATTTTAGAAGCGGCTAAGCAACATTAGCGCGAAATTATATACTTATATTTTAGGTTAATACACTAGGCGATAAAATTAAATTTGCAAACCATTTGATTTTATCTGCGACATCTTATTTTTGACATCATGGTGTATCGCAATATTATACCTATTTTATGTACTGCGACTATTTATGGTTGCATATTTTTTGATTGTCTACCTGTAAATATAGCCTATTTAGTCGGTTTGAATTTTGCTTATCCAGACTAATACAATATTCAAACTGACATGGCAGTGATAGTAATCAAAACAACCAATAGATCAAGAAAGATAGCAGATCTTTTTATTAAAAAAAAGAGCGCTTCCAATAAAATAACCGACTAAAATGGTTAGCTATTTTAGCTTTATCATGATTAAACAACAAAACAACTATGTTGGGATGAGGGATATTTTATAAATTTTTTTATGAAAATGATACATAAACGTAGGGTAACTCTGAAACTTAACTTTAAAACATTACGTTAAAAGATTGTTCTGAAATAGTGTTCTGAAATAGTGCGCTGAAACATCGTGGTAATCATAAAAATAATAGTATTTATCACACAGCATCTTATTGATACTCAGTGGCAGGATTCGGTTAATAATAGGTAATGGTACAGGTAAAAGTTATGCGTTGAGGTAACCGATAATCAGACAAAAACCACTAAAAATAATGGTTATTTCGGTGAATAGTTTGTAGACTATAGCGATTTATCACTCTATGCAAACCGTATGAACCTTTTAAAATCTTTAGCCACGGTGAGTTCTATGACAATGGTGTCGCGCGTACTTGGTTTTGTCCGCGATGCGATTATTGCCCGTTTTTTTGGCGCCGGTATGGCGACCGATGCTTTTTTTGTCGCGTTTAAATTACCCAATTTATTACGCCGTATTTTTGCTGAAGGCGCTTTTTCGCAAGCGTTTGTGCCGATTTTAGCTGAATATAAAGCACAGCAAGGGGAAGAAGCGACACGTACGTTTGTAGCCTATGTATCGGGATTATTAACGTTGGTGTTGGCTATCGTTACCTTGATTGGTGTGATTGCTGCGCCGATCGTGATTATGATTACGGCACCCGGATTTATGCAAGAATCGTCCGAAAAATTCGCGCTGACAACTGATTTGTTACGTATTACCTTTCCCTATATTTTCCTGATTTCACTGGCATCGCTAGCCGGCGCAATTCTAAATACGTGGAATCGTTTTTCGGTTCCCGCCTTTGTGCCGACCTTGCTTAATGTGAGTATGATTGGTTTTACTCTGTTTGCGACGCCGTACTTTCATCCCCCTGTCCTTGCGTTAGCTGTATCTGTGGTAGTGGGGGGAATGTTACAGTTACTTTATCAACTGCCATCTCTTAAAAAGATCGGCATGTTAGTCTTACCGCGGCTTAACTTAAAAGATAGTGGGGTATGGCGCGTCTTAAAACAGATGTTACCGGCGATTTTAGGGGTATCGGTTGGTCAAATTTCGCTGATCATTAACACTATTTTTGCCTCATTTCTTATTTCAGGTTCAGTATCTTGGATGTATTATGCCGATCGCTTAATGGAGTTCCCAGCCGGTGTATTAGGGGTCGCTTTAGGTACTATTTTATTGCCATCGTTAGCCAAAAGTTTTGCCAATAAAAATCATCAACAATATAGCGAACTATTGGATTGGGGACTGCGACTCTGTTTTATCTTGGCGTTACCTAGTACCGTTGCGTTAGGTGTGATTGCAAAACCGCTTATTTCGACGCTGTTTGAATATGGGCAGTTCACGGCTAATGATACGTTAATGACACAACGTGCGTTAGTGGCTTACTCTATTGGTCTGCTTGGTTTAATTTTAATTAAAGTTTTAGCGCCGGCTTTTTATTCACGTCAAGATATCAAAACACCGGTGAAAATTGCCATTATGACCTTAATTTTAACTCAGCTGATGAATCTGGCTTTTATTGGTCCGTTAAAACATGCTGGGTTGTCACTCTCAATTGGACTGGCTGCTTGCTTTAATGCGGGTTTGCTGTTTTGGCAATTACGTAGAAAACAGCTGTATCAACCACAAGCGGGGTGGCGTGCGTTTCTTAGTCGGGTGATTATCGCGGTAGTGATTATGGCGGTGATATTATGGTTTGGCGCCGAGCTGCTGTCTGATTGGTCAACTGGCAGTATGTGGTCGCGCGTTATGCGCCTTCTCCTCCTAGTTATAGTGGGGATTGTCGCCTATTTTGCGGCGCTGATTACCATGGGCGTTAAGATTAAACAGTTTGTGAAACGGATCGATTAAACAGAGAATTTGTATGATCTGCTTAACTATAAAACAGTACCGATAAACACAGTACTCATAAAAATAGTGGGATAAAATGTATCGCCGTATCATGGAAGGGAAATATCATGCTTAGTGGCCAGATGGCTCAATTGTCTTTTTTTAAGTTACCGCTTATTTTTGTGATGCTCTATTTTGGTTGTGATAGCGTGCTACGCCTTTTGGATACCGTCATTGAAATGGTTGTTGCTGCCGAAACGTATGCCAATTTATGGCGATATCTGCTGATCTTTTTTTATGAGCAAATTTATGATCTGCTCCCAGAATGTTTATTGCTGTTTGGGATTACCGCCATTACCTTACAAAATAATCATATTGCGCAAGTGACCAAAAAAAATAGTGGTCTGTTATTGATTAATATTTTTCTCTTATTAGGTCTACATTATGTGGTGAGTAAATTTGTCTTTATCGTGTTCACGCAAAGCGATATTTTAGGCCATTATAGTTCAACGCGTGGTACGGTTTGGTTTTCGATAGAGATAGCTAATCTGTTATTTTATTTGCTAAGTGGGCTATTAACCTATTTTTTCATCAATACGACCAACAAACTGTTTACTAAAAGTGAGCAAGGGTTTCCTTTAACACATCTAAATAGTGGTAAGATTCATTGTGTACTGTTTTTAGTCTGGTTCTTTTTTATTGCCACCAGTTGTTACAGTCTGTTGTTTGATTATTGGCGTTATGATTATTGTGTGACCCTGTTGTGGCATGATAGCACGATGGTTTTCCCTTATCTCATGCTTGGTTGGGTAGTGGTGATTATTGTCGCGGTGAAAAGACGTTTTACCCAACCTTTTGTCACCTTGCAATTAGATCGAATTATCAAAAGTGCCGTGATGGCCAATGTGCTTATTTTTATGCTCAATGCGCTCTTTTTTGTTATTCAGCTATTATTGGTGATGGCGCTATTAGAACCCCTGTATACCTTATTAAGTATTGTATTGAACGAAGGCTTACAGATAGCGCTCTCTGCGCTGATTGTGCGTGCTGTCGTGAGTCGCTATTTTTACCGCGCGGCAGGATATACCCCTTATTTTTGCAGGTAAAAACGAGATAAAAGTGGGCGAGGGTGAGGCGTTATCAATGCGGTTGCCATTTCGGATGACCATTTTTCACATTTTTAACGCTGATCTAATGCGCACGTTAAATGATCAATCATCGCTTGCTGTTCTTTGAGCGTTCGAATGCCCTGTAATAGATCATTGGCTTGTGGATAATGCTGTTTGAGATAACTCAACCACTGCTTAATACGTGCCGAATGATAGAACGGTTTTGCCTCATCTATTTGCGTAATCGCATAACGGTGTAATATCTGTATCACCTGTTGCCAAGACATGGCGGGTTGATTGAATCGGATCATATTGGCAAGATTGGGTAAGGTTAATATGCCGCGACCAAGCATAATATCAGGAGTACAGCTCTGCATACGGCAATTTTTTGCGTCTTGTGGCGAAAAAATTTCACCATTGGCAATCACGGGAATAGTCAGACTGGCTTTTAGTTGCCCGATAGTTGGCCAATCGATTTTATCTGCGCGATAACCGTCCGCTTTGGTTCGACCATGAATGACAATCTCACTGGCGCCCCCTTGCTCAACCGCCTGTGCGATTTCCATACAACGTGATTTATCATCAAAACCTAAACGAATTTTTACTGACAACGGGGTCGCCTGATGGATAGCTTGGCGCATCTTGGTCACGATTTGATAGATGAGTTCGGGCGAGTTGAGTAAATAGGCGCCACCTTGACTGCCAACCACTGTTTTTGCTGGGCAGCCACAATTGACATCAATACCATATGAACCCAATTCGATCGCTTTTTGCCCATTTTCTGCCATTAAGATCGGATCTTGCCCCAATAGTTGCACACGCACGGGGGTGCCTGTCAGAGTGGTGCCGTGATGATACAGTTCAGGGCAAAGTCGATAAAATGTCCGATTTGTGAGCAGATGATGGGTAACCCGTACAAATTCGGTGACACAATAATCAAATAGATTGATTTCGGTTAAAATCTGCCGGACATGGTAATCGAGCACGCCTTCCATCGGCGCTAAAACGATGCGACCTTCCGATTGACGGTTATTGGGTAGCATGTTGAGTGGTCGCGCTGCAAATTGGACAATGGGGTAACTGGGTAAAGCTAACCTCGTTAAATTGCATGCTCATCGCATCAATCATTAATAAACGCTGTTTTAATGGTGATCCATAATGGGTGATAACTTTGATTGCTTCGATGGCTTGCATTGAGCCGATCATTCCGACTAACGGTGCCATGACGCCGGCTTCGACACACGAGAGTTGATCTTGACCAAAAAGTTGGCTAAGACAGTGGTAGCACGGTTCATTATCTTGATAAGTGAAGACCGATAATAAGCCTTCCATGCGAATCGCCGAGCCCGAAATTAATGGCGTTTTGCTGGCAAAGCAGCCACGGTTAATCTGTTCTCGCGTCATCAGATTATCGGTACAGTCAAGCACCACATCATGCTGTTGAATCAAAGCAAATAAGCGATTATCGTCAAGTTGTTGATGGTGAGTGTTGATGTGTAACGTGTGATTTATCCGTGCTAAGGCCTGTTTAGCTTCGTCGACTTTATAATGATTAAGCGACGCCGTCGTATACAAAATCTGTCGATTTAGATTAGATTTCGATACGGTATCGAAATCAACCAAGGTTAATTTACCGATGCCCGCCGAGGCTAAATAGAGTGAAGCACTACAGCCAAGTCCACCTAAACCGATAATCAACGCAGAACTGTTTTTAAGCCGTTCTTGTTTGTCGATATCAAAACCACGCAATGTAATTTGCCGATCATAATGCAATAATTCTTCATCGGTAAGCGGAATCGTTGCTGTAGGCGCGGCGCTAAAATCAGGTTGTCGGGTTGTTTCGGGGTTT